>JAENZN010000033.1 GCA_016841245.1 Syntrophomonas sp. | reverse complement strand
TTGCTCCTGCCTTACTCATTATCACACCTTCTTTCGTAATCTTCTTTATAATGCACTATGGGACTCATTATGATATTAGAATTGAGAGTAGATCAGGAATATTTGTGCTATTTGGTAAAACAGCTCAGGGTGCTTTTGCCTGTATGCCTGATTTTGGTGCTGGGTGTCACTTGGTAGATCCAAGGGATTTGTTCTGGAATACAGAACGATTAATTAGAGTTTTAGGCAAAGTTGATGGAATACTCCTGATTCTTGACGAATGGCTTCTGGATGACTTATCGGATGAAGAACAGCATTTTCTGTTTGAACTGATTGAGCGCAGGCATGATACGGCATCTACTATCTTCTGCACTCAGTATAAGAAAGAAGACTGGCACTCACGTCTGGGAGGAGGTGTGTTCATGCAGATGCTATCATGGACCGCATCGTACACAACGCTGTCTGGGTTTATGCAGGTAATCTTAACATTAGAGAGTACTGCTCCAAACAAAGATTAAAATAATGATATCTACAGCGTATTGCCAACCGGCGTTGCTCTAACAAAATATCAATGTTGCTGATAGGCAATATCGGTGTTGCTAAAAACCCGAAAGGGATGCGGCTGAAGTCGTGAAATAATCATTATCCGGCCAGCTTGGATTGGATCTGACGTCCAAACGGTTTGAAAAGGCTACTTTTTCAGCGGGCTCGGACTTCCTCGTGTCTCTTTTTGAGTCCAAGATTTTGTCCGCATCCCCACCCGGTGAAAACCTGCTGCCATTTATCAAGGCTCATTGACTACCTGAAATATAAAGCCGAGCTAAAAAGCAAGCAGGTAAAAAAATCAATGAGGAAAGAATCGCCAATACCTGTAATAATTGCGGTCACATGGGGGAAAAGCTATATCCTTCAATCCGCATATTCAGATGAGAAAAATGCGGATTGCGGATAGACAAGACGAAAATGCCGCGATTAATCTCTACAGGTGGTTCAAATTTGTTTTTGGGCACTATAACAAGTGCCTGATACAAGCTTGTGCTTAAAACCTTGAAAGAAGCCCGGCATTTCAATGCCGAGAGTATATCGCTACTTTATGAAGAAGTCTGCATTTTAGTGTTGGAAGTATGTCTTATAAAAATGAATACTAAAAAAGCCGTGAATACAAAATAAAGTACATAAAGCTTTCTACAGTTATCATAAAAAATATTATTCAAAATGCAAAATAATTGGTAAACTTGTCCAAATAATGTAACAACATCATAATAGTGTTACATTATGTTCTAATTAACAATTTTATAGTCTTAGCAGAAAAATGTCAATAATTAACGACTTATATCCTAAATTAATGAATTTGTTCAATCGTTTTTATAATTGAACAATAGAATATAATTCATCTTTTTGATCTTGGTTAATACCAATATAACGGAGTGTAATACTGGGTGAACTATGATTAAAAGTATCCATAATAAGTCCTATATTGTATTTGGAAATTTTATAGGTCCAATAGCCCCATGTTTTTCTTAAACTGTGGGTGCCAAAGTTTTCAATACCTAATACGGTGGCGGCCTCTTTCAGTACTCTATAAATTTGGACTCTTCCTAGATAACCACCCTTTTGGCTTGGGAAAAGATAATCGTCTAAAGCAAGATACTGAGATTTCACATAATTTAAAATACACTTGCGAAGGGTATTATTTAATTTAATTTTCTTCTGTTTGGCTGTTTTTTTTTCAGTTAAAACAAAATACTCCTTGAATTGCCACTTCGCATAAAAAATATCATTCACTTTAATAGGTATAATATCACTGATTCTTAATCCTGTATTAATACCAAATTTAAAAATCAATGCATATTTAGGATCACTTCCATTCAAATATTGATAAAGATGCTTAATTTTATTCTTTTCTCTAATAGGTTCAACAACCATAATTATCACCGCCTATTAATGTATCTTTTTAATATTATATTATATGAAAAGATAATATGATATATACTTAAAATTTATTCATATTTCTAAGATAGGTAGATTAAAATCCAATATTACTGAATTTATAAAATTTTTAAATGTAACACTATTATGATATTGTTGCATTATTCTTAATAATTCATAATTAACATTGATGTAAAAATATCTCAGAGTTAGGGACAAGCACTTGTTAGTAGCGATTTGCTTATAAATCTGCAGAAAGCTTGTAATAGCAATATTACTAAGTCAACAGTTGCTATAGCAAGATAAAAGAAAGGAGCTAATAGGGCTGTGACTTATGCAAAAAAAAATTATTATAATCAAAATGGAATCTTGTTGCTGGCCAAAGGCACAAAAACGACGGATTATATTATAGAAGAACTGAGCAAAAATGAAGAACATAAGCAGGAAGCGCTAATCAATTCTCATTTAAAACAAAGCAAAGCGTTACCATTGATTACATTTGGGGAAAAAATGAATATTCGTAACAAGCATGTTCTAAAATATCCAACCAAAGTATTAAATACTATCATATTTGGGTCTAAATTAAACCCTTGGTGGATATTCGCTAATACCTTGAACAACTACGTAGATTGGTTATATACACATTCGATAGAAGTTGCTGCTATTTCGTTAATGATAGCGGCTAAATGGGGATACAGTGAGGAGGAACTGTGGAAGCTGGGATTAGGGGCTTTTCTGCATGACGCAGGAAAACTTTTGGTTCCCAGAGATATTATTCAAAAGGACGGGCCTCTTAATGATAGCGAAAGGGATTATATGAAACAGCATTGTGAATTGGGTATTAGTCTTCTTGAACCATTCAATATTCCCAAAGAATGTATGGATATAGTTTTGCAGCATCATGAGAGACTTGACGGGAAAGGATATCCAAAGGGTCTAAAGGGAAATGAAATATCTCGCAATGCTAAAATTGTAATGATAGCCGATGTTGTTGATGCAATCATCTCCAACCGTCCTTATAAATCGGCTCAAACAATAGATGCGGCAATAGGCATATTAAAAAGTGATGAAGAAAAATATTCTGAAGAATTTGTGACTGTGTTATGCACAATACTTGAATAATGTATGCGGGTATCTTTCAAGTATTTTTATCTAAAGGCAATGCAATCGTTTGGCAAAAACAATAAGATCCCTATATGTTAGAATAGTTGTAGTGTAGATGATATAGGTCCAACCGGATAAGTTCATTATAGTTTGTCTGGTCTAATTTTCATAGGCACTTTGTTATTGAGCGCTTACTCTGTAAATGTGCAATTGCGAGCCTATATATCCCAGCCCTTGATCCTGTCAACTTCTGGACAACATATGCCGTCTATTGGGGGGTGCGGACATTATGGGGGAGCAGTAACAGATTGTTCTTTCTATACCTAATAGTTACACAATTTACCTCAGCAATAATTTATGGTGCTTTGACCGCGTTTGTAGTAGCCACAGTTATAGTGGCCTTTAAGATTTACCAAAAGGAAAAGCTAGCGAAGTCAAGTACCATAGAAATTGATAAGATGTCGGGCGAGAATTTCGAGAAATACCTGGAAAGTTTCTTTAGGAAACAAGGCTATAGGGTTTAACGAACACCAATATCGGGAGATTTTGGCGCCGATTTAATTGTTGAAAGAGATAAATTCCCTGCGCCACCAATCCGTTAAATAAATACCACAACGGCCCAAAAAACAATACCACCCAGTTAAAACCGTCCTTTACCCTTCCGGTATGTCCGTTATGCGAATTCTTCTAAACTTTGTACTTTACCAAATTGACAACTCCTTTCCTCTTAATATCAACATTTTGTTATGAACTGCTTTTATATCTCCTTCTGTCTTAGACTGCTCTACGAATTATCCCTTCCCACCTACGGGGAATAACCCATCAGAGATTATTCCAACCATCTAATTTCCTTAAGTCAACACCATTTTTGAACATATGCTGACCTAAAATACCCGCATAATTGGAAGCGTCTGAATCAAGAATCTTTGTATCTCCAAACACCATGAAACATTCCTTGGCTCTGGAAACAGCGACATTAATTAAATTGGGTTTGTCATTTAGCATTCTTGCTGAGATATCTCGGGTATAAACAGTAGAAAAGATGACTATTTCTCTTTCTGCACCCTGCAGACTATGCACAGTTCCAATAGTGATCCCTTTAAGTTGAGCGGGTAGGCTTGCCTTAATGCGTTTTGCCTGAGCATAAAAGGGGGTTACCACCCCAACAATATCAGCAATATTCTTGCCTTCATCACCATATATTTTTTCGATCTTAAACTGATTGTGTTGTAACCAGCCTATAATTGTGTTTAATTCCAGTTCGTTGTAACGGCTGGTACCACTACGGGCGCTCTGGCCATTAACATGGCAATACACAAGCGGAGGGAGTGAATCAGGCCTCCGGTTGGATTTCTTTTTCGGTTCAAGCCTTCCGCTATATATTAGGTCATTACATATACCAATGATCTCATCTTCACAGCGGTTATGCTGCGCAAGAAATACACCCGGCTCATTATTACCTTCCAGTTTAAAGCCGCAAGCGACTTGGGCAACCTTCATTACGTTCCCGGTTGAAGAAACAACCCCTAAGTCGCGAATAGCAGGTAAATCCTCTGCTTTGGATATTATCCCATATTTTTTCAGGCACGATTCATCTACCGGAGGTGACGAAGCTCCTACAGGTTCTATCTGATACACATCACCCAAACTGCTGTTTTCTGCCTTGATTTATCTCGATAACTTCTTTACTACAGTTGATCTCCATGTTGTATTGCCCGATTTTCTTGTCCTTCTCTTTTAACCACCGCTCTTTAGCTTCGCTTAGGCTTTCGTTATTCAATGGCAAAAATATTGCCGTTAACTCGGAGATAAGTTTTTCTATTTCAATGTATTCTTTTATTGGTTCCTGAATCTTAGCAATTTCTGCAACTAATTTCTTATGAATATATGATTCGGCCTTCCCGATATCAGATTCTGCTTGCTCGAAATAACTGTTGAACAATTTAAGGAAATAAGGTTTCGCACGTTCCACATATTCCTGGGTATTGATCTTTGAGGGAAATTCACTGCCTCGTGGGTCTACAACATGATATTTCTTTTTTAATTCCTTGCCGGCCTCTCCGTTAAGCCTAAACGGGGAAGCCATGTATAAACCATAGCTCTCTATTTCTGGCAGCCACCGTCTTTCAAATAAGTTTTCACTTGCCTTAAATACCTGTCCAAAGCTATCAATCGCATTAGTAACGGCCTGGTTGTTCGACGACGATACTACCATAACAGGAGGACCCTGTTTATAATAGGCAGCCATTACCCACCTGCTGGCCATAATGCTATGTATAAGTGTTTTTACCAATTCCCCCATTAAATGACATTTACACAAAAGACTATCGGGCTTTGTGCTTAATAGCTTTAACTTATACCTCAGAAAATATAAAAACCCTCTATGTATGATAGAGGGTTACTTCTTTTATTTGTATGCTTGTCCTCGTGGTAGAATGGCTACGATTTCTATTACGTCTTTTAATCTAAAGATTATGCGCCAATTCCCGATTCTCAACCTATATTGGCCGTTCCGGTTTTTTAGCTTTGATATATCGCCCTGGGGCGGAACTATAGCCAATCTCTGAATGCCGGCTTTAATTCTTATTTGTATCGATTTATCAAGGTTAAGAAATTGTTTTTTAGCCGTTGGAGCAAAGACAATTTGCTTATATTCCGGCTTCTTTCCAGACACTTTCCGCATCAACTCCTAAACCACCCTCTAATTCGGCCAGAGCGGCATCAATAATGATCGCGTCTTCAGGAGTTACCTCTTCAATATTCATGGATTCTATTTGTTGTTTTACCATTAAGGATTCCATAAGATAAATTACTATTTCAAGTTTCTCCGGGGATAAGCCCTTTAAAAGCACTATCGCTTTTTCGAGAGTTGACATATGGTCCCACCTCCATGTTTTAATTATATATGAAGCCCTGGTGCCATTCAATTGTTAGTACGTGAACTACCTCCACTTACACTAAGAAGTGGGGGTAGTTCACAAACCTTACTGCGTTATGCTTCTTCCGGTAACAGTATTTATCCACATATCTAAAACACCCTTGGCATTAAGCGGTAATACTATGCTGCCATCTCCGTCCTTTTTAGCCAACCTGATCGAAGCTATTATTTGTGCTTGTGCAGCCGGGCAATTTGGCAGGGTGACTTGAATAATATCTCCTGCAATATGCCTTTTAATAGTCAACCAAGGAAATAGGTTTTTGGGAAAAGATTCAACTATAGTTACTTTTTAGCATTATCTCACTTCCTTTCCTCGCATAATTCGCGAGATTTAATTTTAAATTTCTTATTAAAAAAGCCGCTCAATCTGAGCGGCTCGGGGTTCGTTATTTTTTTGTATCGTATTTTCGTTGTATTGCGCAGCTTCAATCTGTTATAAAATCATCAGCATTAAATTACTACCGCTTAATTCCCTACTAATTATGAAAAGATGTAGCTGGGATTTATATTTTTTTAAAATTCCATTGAAGTATAAAATACTATAGCTATACTGGAATTACGGTACCGTAAATAAACCAAGAAAGGAAGTTGTTTATGGAAAAAATAGCACTGCAACCTATTGGAAAAATTGTTAATAATCAGGGCGAATTTCATCTTGCTTTAAACAAATCATATCTGCCAGCTTTAGAGGGACTTGATGGGTTTGGGCATATACAGGTGCTTTGGTGGTTCAGCGGCTGTGACAATGGAGTTTCTCGCAGAAAACTTTCTGAAACAAGTCCGTATACCCATGGTCCAACAGTCCTCGGCACCTTTGCAACTCGTTCGCCGGAACGCCCCAACCCTCTGGCGCTATCCTGTTCTCAGGTAACCTATATAGACAAGGAGAACGCTGTGATCGGATTGGCGTACATTGATGCCGACAATAATAGCCCCGTATTAGATATCAAACCTTATGTCCCCAGTCTTGACCGTGTGGAATCACCTTCTGTCCCCCAGTGGTGTAAACATTGGCCAAAGAGCTGTGAAGAATCTGGCTATTTCGACTGGGAAAGCGAATTTAACTTTTGATTAATCCTTCCCGCATGACAAAATTTGTCATGCGGGATTATAAATCAGCAACTCACTTCACTTAATTGAGACTTTTGCATAATGGCAAAAATCACGTTCTTTGAAACTCAAATATGGTATTAGCGCATAATAACCAGTTAAATTTTGGTTAATTATGTCTTTAGTATCAACAAGGTTACTGGATTTGTCTAAAAATGAGCAGGTTAACCCCTTTCCTTTAAAAACCTTGATTTCTGCTTGCTTTATGCAGCTATATCTGCGGACGATTTGTCTTTGTTTATGGCAACAACCGAAGCAATCATGGTAATAACACTCAGGTATGCATGGGTTTTGACCTTTTTGATGCCTCGTACATTGAGTCCGGTTTCAAGTCCCAGATGCTCCTTTAAGCGCCCAAAACATCGCTCTACGCTGGTTCTTTTGTTGTATAGCAGCTTCCAGTTTGAAGTGCCTCGATGAGGCACTGTAAATAACCTGGAATCTTGTCTGGCTCTGGTTTTAACAACCATTCCATAATTGCTGTCTGAGCACCAGGAGGTACCAAAAGGGCAATCACATTTACCCATAACATGAGGGCATCGAAATTTGTTAACCCCATTGCTGCCGCCCCAATAAGTCATGCGTTATCCCGCTGAACATATGGGGGTTGCATCCCAATCCAGACCTTCTGGAGGTTCCTTTGCTCCTCGGTGATTTAGTGGTATTATTGCCTGTGCTTTGTAGTTCTTGCGGATTAGTTCGTATATTGACTTTTGATCATAACCGGCATCCATGAAATAATACTGGGGTTGTTCAAGTTATTATGGCATTCTTTAAGGATGCTTTCGGCCATTATACCATCGTTGGTACTGGCTGGGGTTATGCTCAATGCTACTGGTAATTCAGATTTAACGTCAGTAGCTATATGTAACTTGTAGCCAAACCAGGTTGTTTGATTGCCATTGGTATCAAGTTTACTGCCCCAGTTAGCTGACTGGCCATCGTCTTTAATATCTTTACGGGGAACTGACTTTTCGGCAGTGTCTACTTTAGAAGCATCTATGGCAATGGATCTGGTGTCAAGAAGCCCCATCGCTTCTGCCTGCTGTACCTGTTGCTGAAACAGTTCCTGTAGTGACTCTGAGTTAGTTAACCAATCATAGAAACGGCTAAAGGTAGAAATACTGGGTACTTTACCAAAAACATCAAAGCCGCAGTTATATCTGAATACAGGATACAGAAGATCTTCCCTTTAGATATGGGCAGTATACCCATCAATTCCCGGTCAGGCAATCCTGGCAGTGTTTTCGGACCTTTTAGGACGGCGTTAACATTAGAAGACAACAATATTAAGGAACCTTATACTATCCCCATACCTGTTGTCGCAGATTTTTATATAGGAGCCTTTATCGCTCCTTGACGGCTGGTGGCTAGAAAACAATATGCCCTATTCAGAAGAAGAAATGCTAAATTTGTTGATTTAATGGTCAACATGAATGGCAACACCTTGGACGATATTTAAGAGTAAATATATCCAAGTTCCTCCATAATGCAACTTCTCTTGTCTTGAGACTATCCTCATGGAGGCTGGCTTCCTCCCATTTTTCTTGAATAAGACCTAAGTCTATTTAAGAAACTCAAGATGATATTTATCTATTTTCCGGTATAGAGTATTACGTGATATGCCGATTGATCTAGCAGCATCAGAGACATTACCTTTAGCTGCTATCAAAGCTTTAGTAATTATTTCCTTTTCGTGCTGCTTCAATTGTTCTCCACTCAGCTTAGACAGTCCTGGTTCATATTCTAAGATTTCTACAGGTAACAAATCTGGTGTTATCGTGTTGCCATCAACAAAAATAACTGCATTCTCAATGACATTTGCCAATTCTCTTATATTACCCGGCCAATTATACAGATATAATAGATCACGTGTTTTATTAGTGATGTTTATGTTACCTTTATCATAAAACCTGGCATAATGCTGAATATAATAATCAGTGATCAGACTGATATCATCTTTTCTTTCTCTTAATGGAGGCAATGTTATATAAATCACCTTTAAGCGATAGAATAGGTCCTGTCTGAATTGCCCTTCATCTACCATATTCTGCAGGTCTCGGTTAGTCGCCGCTATAACTCTAACGTTAACCTTTTTGCCTTGACTTTCTCCCAATCGTACTACAGTTTTATCCTGCAGAAAACGCAGCATACTAACCTGCATCTCTAAAGGCATCTCTCCTATTTCATCCAATAAGATAGTACCTCCATCAGCTGCTTCAAATTTGCCAATTTGCCCACCTTTTTTCCCTCCGGTAAACGCCCCTTCCGCATAGCCGAAAAGTTCACTCTGCAGGATTTCTTTTGGAAGAGAACCGCAGTTAATAGCTACAAACGGTTTAGATGCTCTTTTGCTGGCATTATGAATAGCCCTGGCAAACACTTCTTTACCTGTCCCGCTTTCCCCATCTATTAGTACGTTAGCTTCTACTGTAGAAGCTCTCTTTGCTATGCTCATCCACTGCCCATGTGATGGGCTGCGTCCTATAATTTTCTGAAAAGTATCAATTTCTCCATCAGAACCTACATCAAAATCCAATGATGCGGTATCAATACTACTGAACATCAGTAGCGTGTGTTCCTGATTATTAAGCCATTTAACTGTCTTATTATTCTCTAATAGACATTTGTGGGACTGCTGATCTGCCTTTACAGAAAAATAATCCTTATTCATATAATTGTTATCAGAGATAAGCCTTTCCAGTTTAATCCCAAAATCATAACAATATCTCCCCACCAGCCTGTCTCTGCTCAGACCAAAAAGGTCTTCAACTCTATCGTTAACGTTAACAATTTTACCTTTACTATCAACAACCAATATATAGTAATCAATATAATTTATCATTCTAGTGAATAATTCATGATTTTCCACTGGTCTTTTCCTGGCTTCTTCCCCATCCTGGAGCAAATCACTTATCAATAGCGCTGCTGCTTCCACAAATTCTATAGGCTGCTCAGGTATTTTTCCATAGTTATTGTATAATAGTATAGCTCCTATAACATCATTATTACTATCGTTGATCGGAGCTCCTCCCCCATAAAGAGTCTGGTAACAAACACTATATTGTTCTGGCCCACCCAGTTCAAGCGGTTTCTGTTCAGCCAATACTACTGCTGTTATACACGTTCCTATGCTAGACTCGCAAACTCTTTTCTTCCATGGACTGGGGAATGTGCATAAACGTGTTTGAAAATCAAGTACTACTCCGCTTTTTTCAGCCAGGTTAATAAGATTATCCTGAAACTTTATACTATTAGTAGCATGCATATATTCCATAATCGGACGGGCAATTTCAGCTAGCTGTTGATTTTCCTCTAGTAATGCTTCAAATTCTTCTTCATCAATCGGTTGAGGCCTTGGCTGCCAGGGATTTATATTTTTACTTCTTCGCCAGGAGTTCGCCACTTCATCTCTAACTGAATCGGGCAATATCTCTCCAGTATTTATAAACACTTGATAGGCTTCATTAATCTTACTCCAGTCAGTGCTTTTTAATACTTCCATGTTTTCCCCTCCCCACATTAGCCTTAACTTGAAATCTCATTATTTCTTCCCTTTATTCGACAATATTATAAATTTATTCTCAATATATATTTTAACCTATTTATGATATAAATAGCATTTTCTTTAAAAACATATAATAATCTATTAGGGCATAAGGCACTATTTTTTACAAAAACAATCCCTTATGGGATGGATAGTACTTTTCAAATAATCGTTATTATACAAATATCTATTTCAATCTCATGGTATTATCTACGTCATTCGATTAATATTGATTTACTTTCCAAAGTTTATTCATTATTGAATTTGTGAAAGGTTTCATCGCACTGCACTTTTGCCTCTATTTTTTTAAGCTGGATTGCACAACAATGTACTGCAGTGCTATACTTACAGCTCTACAGTACATTGTAACGTAACTGAACACTTAGTATTTAGATTGTACTTGAAACGACTTTCATAGATTTTTACCCCTGAATTGAGGCAGACGTTTCCTTAAAGCTGTAAAGCCTTTTCCTTTTTTCATAAACAATCAATACCCTCGCAGCTTACTACTACTCTTCCCAGTTTTCTTACCGACGGCAGCATATCATAGTCATCAGTTTCAATTCTTTCCTTCATTTTTAAAATCACTCTGCTTCAGAAACCGCCTCTTGTTCCTTGTTGTATTCTTCAAGGCATTCTTGGTATGTTTTATAACCTTCTGATACCTTCTCTTTGCTTAGCAGAGTTAACCCCATTAGAAGTATTAGTCCCACTCCAAAAGATGGCCACAAGGGCTGTATACCAAATGGGTTACCGGCAAAATGCCAGATTGCGGCTAAACTACCACCGACGAGTAAAGACCAAAAGGCAGCATCTTTAGTAACCCGGGGCCAAAACAGCATAATTATCAGAATTACCCCAGCAAAAGCCCGGATTTGAAAAGCTCCCAGGGCTGTATTGAGTATAGACGTTGCATTCATTCCCAGCAGGGTACCAAAAAGACCTATGATAATTACCAGGGAACGGGAAAAAACTAATTGCTGCCTATCTGTGGCTTCAGGATTCAGTATGCCCTTATAGAAATCCCGAGTCAAAACGGTAGACACAATTAATATGAGCGAGGGAGCAGTAGAAAATATAGCAGCTATTACCGCTATACTTACTATCCCTCCCATCATAGGCGAAACAGCATTTGCCATACTAAAAAGAGCAGTAGCAGGGTTCATATCAGGATATGCAACTTTAGCTGCCATTCCGATTAAAGCCGGCATTATAGCATATGGGATCACCATAATAGATGCCCAGATTATACCTTTATTCGCAGCTCCTTCGTTTTTAGCACCCAGTGCAGTCCCAGCAAGGCTGGCAGCACATAGGAACGAAAAAGCTGTCCCAAGAGCCCAGGCGATAACCGTCCATATATCAGGCTGAAGAAAACTAAAGTAAGAATTCGGAAGATTATCAGCAAGAGAATACCAGCCGCCAGCATGGTTCACTGATGATACTGCTACCACTGCCATTCCAAAAAACATAACTGAAGCATGTACAACGTTCATTGTCGCAAGTCCTCTCAGACCACCGCTGAAGGTTATTGCAGTCAGGATAAGTCCGACTATTATCGCCATAATCTTTATATCTATCCTAAACATAGGTCCTAAAATACTCGCTGCAGCTAGCGGCTGAAGCGAAAAAATAATTCCGTAAACGAGCACCAGAATCACCAGCATAACAATAGACGTTTTCTGATCAAATAAAAGTCTATAAGCTTCAGGCACCGACATTATCCCCTTTTTTTCTCCAAAAACACGGTATAACTTAGTAACACCAAAGACTACCGCCATGGAACAGCCAAGGGCAGCTCCCCAGTTAATCCAAACAGCAGAGAAACCAGAGTTAAAGCCTTCTGTTGCCTTACCTACTGATGAAGCACCAGATAACAACTCTCCGAAAAGCAGTGCCGCTACTAGAAACGCCCCCATGTTCCTTTTTGCTACCAGATATTCTGCAATACCTGAATTTTTCTTTAATAAACTCAAGCCAATAAACATAGTTACCATTAGATACCCTATCATCATTGCTATAGCCATTTTATCAACCTTCTTTTTTAATTATAAGCTCAGAAATATATTTTATTTCCCTTTTAAATTTTAGGTATAATAAGTCGTACTATTTTCTTCGTTTGATAGTTCAGCTTACATATTTTAAGATGCAAATTTCATAATGCCTTATTAGTAGTTCTTACTGAATTCTATGATTAAGACGAGTCATTATTATTGACGCTTCCTTAATGATGTCGTCCATCACTTCCTTTATAGTTTTCACCCGATCAATTAAACCTACCGATTGTCCGACTGAAAACACACCTCCTTCGGTGTCCCCTTCTTCCAGGCATTTTTTACCACGTTCGCTGGAATTCATGGCCAATAGATCTTCCCGGCTTACTCCCTGTTTCTCCATTTCCAGACTCTGTCGGGTCGTCTGATTTTTCATAGCCCGCATCATATTGTTGATGGAGCGCAGTATAATAACGGTGTCGTTTTCAGCAGCCTTAACTATCCATTCTTTAAAGTTGGAGTGTATAATGCATTCTTCGGTAGCCAGAAATCTGGTTCCCATTACTATGCCCTCTCCGCCTAGGGCCAGGGCGGCAACCAGCCCAGCTCCATCTGCAATTCCTCCAGCTATGAAAATAGGTACTTCAAGAGTTCTGGCTGCTTTATTCCCCAATATCATAGTGCTTACTTCATCCGGACTCGGACGCCCAGCCCCTTCAAAACCGATTACAGTAACGATATCCGCTCCAAATGCTTCAGCTTTTTGAGCGTACTTAACTGCCGGTACTTTATGAATTAGTTTTATTCCGGCCTCCTTAAGCACAGGCACATAATCTACCGGATTGTTTCCAGATGTTTCGACTATCGGCACTCCTTCTTGGACAATGGTCTGGAAATAAGAAGACGTTAACTCTGGAGGCACTAAGGCAGGTATCAGGGATACATTAACACAAAATGGTTTATCGGTCAGAGTCTTTATTTGTCTTATTGCCTCCTGCAGCTTAGTTGCACTGCTGTAGTTTCCGGCAGTAATAGTCCCCAATCCCCCTGCGTTTGATACAGCAGCTGCCAATTTCGGGACCCCAAAATAGCGCATTCCTCCCTGCATGATGGGATACTCAATATTTAATAGCTCTGTTATCCTGGTCTTAAACAACTGCTTCACTCTCTTTCTTTCTCCCTTAGCCAGCCCTGTCCAGCTGCTTTGTATTAATAAACAATGAATTACGGTTAGATGCTATTTCTATCCGGCTCAGCTGCCATAGCAGTAAATTTTGCTTATACCGTCTATGGTAGTCCGAGCCTAATCCAGTATTAGTGTTTTATTCTATTTTTTAGGAAATATCGTCCTGGCAATGATCATCTTCTGAATTTCACTGGTTCCTTCAACAATAGGCAGCACCCTGGCATCACGGAAATATCTTTCTATTTCCCCGTCTTCCGTTAATCCATAGCCACCGCAAATTTGAATTGCCCTATCGGTCACCCGGCATGCCATTTCTGTCGCATATAATTTGCAGATAGCAGAATCGCGAGCAATGGACTCGCCAGAGTCATACATCTGGGCTGTCTTATAAATCATGGCCCTTGATACTTCTATTTGCGCTAACATATCAGCAGCATAATGCTGGATTGCCTGAAATTGAGAAATTGGTCGACCAAATTGTATCCGCTGCTGAGCATAAGCTGTAGCCCGGTCGAAAGCTCCCTGGGCCATACCTAGTGCAATCGCTGCAATATTCATCCTGCCAACATCCAGGGCAGTAAATACTACATTAAGTCCTTTGTTTTCCTTGCCCATCATATTTTCAGCCGGTACTCTGCAGTTTTTCAAGTATAACTCTCCTGTATCTGAACCGTGCAGTCCGATCTTTTTATAATGGCCACCAGTGGAAAATCCGGGGTAATCTTTTTCAACAATAAAGGCCGAAATACCACCTGGATGTGTTTCATTGGTTCTGGCAGAGACCAGAAAAGCGTCACTGTGTATTATACTTATAAAGATTTTGGTTCCGTTAAGAATCCATTCATCTCCATCTTTTACTGCAGTAGTCTGAATATTAGATGCATCAGATCCTGCAGAAGCCTCGGTGAAGGCAAATCCCATATAATATTCTCCAGCTGCCAGCTTTTCCAGATACTTTTCTTTTTGCTGCTGAGTACCAACTTTTAATAAAGGCAAAGCCATCATATTATTAATCAGTGAGCCGCTTATATACCCTTCTTTAGCCATTTCTTCCACTATCATTACTTGAGTCGTAAGTCCGGCTCCCAGTCCGCCCCACTCTTCAGAAATCATGATTCCTCTCAGTCCTAACTCGGCAACACGATCAACCAGATCCTGGGGACGTTGGTCAGTGCTGTCGACTTCTTTTACTCGAGGACGTACTTCGTTGACTGCGAATTCTTTTGCTATATTGATCATCAACTGCTGTTCTTCACTAATAAATGTCATAAATATTTCATGCCCTTCGTTTTAATTTATTTTCAGTTAAAGTATTAAGAAACTTTCCATTTTTGTTTCAGACTGGCAATTACACCTTCATCAAAGCCTATGCTTTTCAATACTTCGTCCATGTCCTGACCCAAAATAGGCGCTTTCTGCCAATTTGGTTTTACCTCCGAAAATACAAATGGATTCCCTCTAGCCTTGAGTTTTCTTGGCATAACGCCATCAGGTGTTTCTAATTCAGTCATCATACCTCTAGCTATCAGCTGGGGATTCTCCAGTAAGTCATTGGCGGTATTAACTCTGCAGCAGGGTACTCCTCCCTCATCTAATATCTTTAATGGCCCATCAACATTATCAAAGGTTTGCAGCCAAGTTTCTAATTCCCGGGTTACTCTATCTTGGTTTTTCACTCTGTCTGCAGTTGTCTTGATCTCAGGATCATCTATCAGCTCTGCTTTGCCCATAAGATGGCATAATTTTTCCCATAATCTCTGATTGGCAGCAGCTATGACTATACTGCCTTCGGATCCTTGGTATACTCCGAATGGTGTCAGCAGACCATGCAGATTACCGGTTCTGGTTGGTCTGCCTCCCAATCCGGCCGTTTCTACAAAACCATTAAATGAAGTCAAGCAATCAAGCAGCGCCATATCTATATACTGTCCTCTTCCAGTGCATTTGCGGTAATAAAGTGCAGCCCCAATAGCTGCAAAACCATGTACTCCAGCATTGTAATCAGCTATTGCAAATCCAATTCGGGTAGGTTCTCCATTGGGGTCCCCACTGGCATCCATCATTCCGCTCAATGCCTGGGCTATTATGTCATATCCTGGTTTTCTACTGTAAGGACCGGTCTGACCGAAAGCTGATATGGAACACATAATAAGGCTGGGATTTATTTTCTTCAGTTCCTCATATCCCATACCTAATTTCTCCATGGTACCTGGTTTGAAACTTTCCACCACAATATCAGCAGTCTTAACCAGTTCCTGTACTAGTTCTTTACCTTCAGGATCCTTCATATCAGCCACTATTGATTTTTTATTGCGGTTAACCCACATGAACGGAACACCCAGACCATTCAATTGAGGGCTAAATGCCCGGCTGTCATCTCCACTACCAGGTTTTTCAATTTTAATTACTTCCGCTCCAAAATCGGCCAGATAGCATGTAGTTATTGGGCCTGCGTAATTGTTGGTAAAATCTACTACCCGCAATCCTTCGAATAAATTGTTCATAAATATTTCCTCCTTTTTCCTTCAACTTTTGCTGTGACCTCAAGTACAACAGGAATACCGCATTAATCCACGATATCCTTAACAGTACAGTTGTCCCTGCTATACTGACTTGAATAATTTCCACCCATCACCCAGCATTTGTTTAACAGCAACATGCCTTTTGGCAATATTCATCATGGCCTTGCTCATTTTCTCTGGGACTTGACCATCAACAGTAAACATAAACCTCATCACATCATTGGCCAGCTCAGGATACTCCTTATACATACGCGGTATAGAAATTATGCTGTGCCAGCCGGCAAACATCTTCATTGTTGGCAGCAGAGCTAATTTCTGCAGTTCTTCCATATATAGAGGACCTGCATGAGTTCCTTCAATACTATTAAGAATTGCATTGGCTGCTGCTGCACCGCTTATTATGGCCAGGTCAATACCGCGTATTATGGTTCCAGTATTTATAACAAAACCCGCTGCATCTCCAACTACTAAAAGTCCATCCCGATAAAGCCTGGACGGTACTCCCTGGTAACCCTGCTCAGGAACCAGATGGGCACCATACTCAACGGTTTTACCACCTTCCAGAAGAGGCAGAATGGCAGGATGCATTTTAAAATCCTGGAGGATTTCCTGAATACTCCTTCCTTTTTGTCCGACCTGCTCTGGATTAAGTACCAACCCCAGTGAAATACTGCCTTTATTGGTATAAATAAATGCTCCTCCGGCAATGCCGTCTGAACAGCCTATTGCTACCTTAGCCGCCCCTTGGTCACCCTGCAGGTTAAAACGAGCAGCGATGATTTCATCTGGTAGCTCTATGATTTCTTTGACTCCTATCCCCAGAGTATGAGCCGGGATATCCGGCCGCAATCCAGCTTTTTGGGCGATGAAAGAGTTGACTCCATCTGCTGCTACCACCACATCGGCATACATCTCATCTTCACCGGCTTTGATACCGACTATCTTGCCATTTTCTTCGATCAGTCCATCAACCAAAATTCCGCTGGCTACAAATGCCCCCTGCTTTTCCGCTTCATTAGCAAACCATTCATCAAAAGGTGCCCTTAGTACGGTATACGATTGGGGAACATCCTCTCCGAAGTCATAATTAACATAATCTATATTAACTGCACTATTTTCACCCAGCATCATGATCTGTTCTCTAACCACTCTACGCTGCAGCGGTGCCTGTTTATATAAACCCGGTTCTACCATTTCTAATGCATAGGTATAAAGCCTCCCACCGGTCACATTTTTACTACCAGGCGATGAACCCCTTTCCACCATCAGTACATTTTTGCCTGCTCTGGCCAGGATATAAGCACACGCACTTCCTGCCGGCCCTGCGCCGATTATTATCACATCAAATTTTTCTTCGGCTGACATCTTTACTTAGCCCTCCCCCGTTATACTTTTAATACGATTATTAGCCATAACGAAAATTCACCCCAAAAGTACCGCGCGGATAGAGCCATTTTATAATTCCTTTATTTTTACACATCACCCGACAGGTGCCGCACTCCAGACATCCTGCATAATCAAAGCTTATTTCATCGTTTTTATTCAGCCGGTATAGTACTGCTGGACATACGTACAAACAGGCTTTTTCTACGCATTGTCCACATATTTCCTTATCCAATTCTATATGGGGTTCATCTTCGTCGACATTAAATTTATTCAGACTTAATAGTTCGGCTGCTTCCATTTGTTTCACGCCCATACATTTTATCTCCCTCCGAACACTGCTGTGTTTACAACTCTGCAAAATATATCTTTAGATGTTTTTGATCTCCTGGATCAGCAAAGGTACAATTTCGAACATGTCACCTACTATCCCGTAATCAGCAGCATCAAATATAGGTGCCTTGTCATTTATGTCAATTCCCACTATTATTTGGGCTTCTCTCATTCCTACTACATGCTGGACTTGACCGGAGACTCCCATGGATAAATAGAGAGATGGTTTTACAGTTTCACCTGAGATACCGATATACTGCGGCAGCCATTGTCTTTCTTCAGCTATACCCCTAGTGCAGCTGATTTCGGCTCCCAACACCTGTGCCAAATCCTGAGCTATCTGCATATCTTGTTTTTTCTCCATACCCAATCCGATGCAGACTATTTTATCAGCAGCGCTGATATCTACCCCTTTTTTCACTATAGGTGCAGTAGTTATCAATGATACCCTGCTGTCAGCATTGATATTAACTGTTGCTATCTCAGCGGTGCCACTCGCTGCTTCAAATTTACCCGGTGGAATAGTAAGTACAGCCATACCATCTATCATTTCGGACTGGATCACAGCTCCTCCGTATATCATGCGCTCGGTGCTTACTTGCCCATCATTAATAACTATAGAGGATACATCACTGACCATGGCACATTGCAGATAACCGGCGATTCGAGCCGCTATATCTCTTCCTCTGGGAGTAGAACCTACTAAGAAAAGCTCTGCTTCTTCATTCATTAAAAATTTCGCTGCTGCCCTGGCATTATTTTCAACCAGGAGGCTGTCTCCTGCCAAAAGATATACCTTATCTGCTCCGTATTCAGCCGCAGAGGCAGCACTATTCTGGTCAAAGGTTACTATGTTGACTGCTTTCCCGGTAGTTTTGGCAAACCCGACCAGTTCTGCCGCTAAAGGCCCTTTATCACTGTAAATATATATACCTGCCATTATAAAATACCCTCCTTCTTTAGATTTCCTACCAGTTCTTTCACCTGGTCGAGGGCATCGCCTTCGGTAAAAATAATATTCTTTCTTATCATGACGTAGGCTTTTTGTGACTGCACTCTGGTTTTACTAGTCAAATCAGTAATCCCCAAATCTTTATCGCCTAACTCGGTAACCGGTTTTTTAGATGCTGCTATAACAGCTTTTAAACTCGGCAGAGGTGCATCGTTGACTTCTGGCAGCACTGATATCACTGCCGGTAGTTCTGCTTCAACGGTCTGAATGCAGTCATCCAGCTGTCTTTCTGCCCTAATGGTATTACCGTTTATTGAGATATTGCTTACCGAGGTTATTACCGGCCAATCGAGTTCCGCTCCCAGACGGGGTGTGATCTGACGTGCGTAGGTATCGCTGGCTCCTTCTGCACATATCACTAAACTCACATCTTCCATTTTCCTTACTGCAGCTGCCAGGACTGTGGCAGTTACAAATCCGTCTGCTTCGGATGCCAGGTCACTATTTATCCAGCAGGCTTCATCCGGCCCTCTTGAAAGTGCGTCTTTTAACGATGATTTGGCATTGGCACCACCAAAAGTCAAACTGACCGCTTTTCCTTCCAGCACCTGTGCAGCCTGTACTGCTGCTTCTATTGCGTTTTTGTCATAATCGCTTATTTTCCATTTTGCTTTGCTCAAATCTATAGTATGGTCCGAATTAATCTTAATATCAGCCTCATCCGGCACCCATTTATAACAAGCAATCACTTTGCCCATATTATTATCCTCCTTGGAATTCTGCTCATTGTTGTGGCAGTTTCATGTTTCCAGCTTATTCATAGTACTGTGTTTCAGTCTATCCCTGAAGTTTATACATTCTTAAACATCTCTTCCGCCATATTGTTCAGCTTTCCAGCCAATAAGCTGATCTGCTGTACCGTAATCGCCGTATCATTTCCGGCATTAGCGATACCTGAAACAGCTTGAACTATGTGTTCCAGTTGATTTTGATTGTATTTACTATCTTCCTGAACGGTCTTTATGATTTTATCAATCCGTTTAGTTGATTCATTCGTATTTTCAGCCAGCTTACGAATCTCCTGTGCCACTACTCCAAATCCCTTCCCTTGATCACCCACTCTGGCAGCCTCGATTGCCGCATTAAGTCCGAGTAGATTAGTCTGGGCGGAAATATCTGCAATCAACTCCACAACCCGGCTGGTTTCCTGTACACTCAGGAATGACTCAACTATCCTGTCCAGCAGTTCCTGAATAACTCCGAAGATCTCCTGCGTTTGCGCTGATACTTCTTCAGTATTGGCAGCCAGGGAACAGATGGCCTGATTCAGTTCGTCCGCCAATTCATAAACTGCTTCTTGTTTTCCTACTGTCTCAATTGCAAGTACTGCCCCGATAATCTCACCGGATTTTTTGTATATAGGAATAGCCGATGATATAAATGACATATCAGTCCCTGCTACAGCTTTGGCGACAAAGCTGACAATCCTCTTCTTTTCCTGCATGGCCCTGACAGATGACCCCGATTTTAAATATGGTTCGCCAATCCTGGCATTGCTCGGAATATAAGTGGTGCTCGGCTTTATAAATAAATATTTTTCATGATCGACCATTAAAAGACAGACATCCAGCAATTCACTCAACACTGGTAGCACCTGCATATATTGTTCAAATATTGCCTGTGATTCTCTGTCAGCGGTTTGCTTAAATTCCATTGTCTGCTCTCCTCATCTGAAATTTGACAGCATTCATTTGCTGCTGACAATTACTCCCGAGTATGATTGAAGGAAAATATCCTCCAATCATGTTCCGGGATCTTAAAGATGCATTATATAATTTCTTTTACAAACCCATCTCTCTGGCAACTATAACCAACTGCACTTCTGATGCCCCAGCTAAAATGCTCAGGAATCTGGTATCTACAAACTGACGGGAGATGGGAAATTCTTCGCAAACCCCATATCCCCCGAAGAATTGGAGACATTTTGTGGATACCCTGGAGGCCAGTTCACAACAATAGTATTTTGCCATACTAACTTCTTTGGTAAGCGTTTTATCAGCCATATGTTCGATAGTAAGCTGATCAATAAAACTTTGCGCCATTTCGATTTCAGTAGCCATTTTTGCCAGTTCAAACTGGGTATTCTGGAATTTGGCCAAAGTCTTACCAAACATTTTTCTCTGCTGTACGTAAGGTATTGTTACATCCAAACTGCGTCGGGCCTGTCCTAATGCATTAACTGCCGCCACCAGGCGTTCCTGCTGCAATTTTTCCATCAGATAGAAGAAACCCCTATTCTCTTCACCCAGAAGAGCCTCTTGGGGAATCCTGCAGTCCACAAATGACAGTTCAGCTGTATCCTGCGCATTGAGCCCGATTTTATTATGGCGTTTACGGCTGAATCCTTCCAAGTTGGCAGTCTCTACTAGAAAGAGACTAACTCCCTTGTGAGGTTTGGCTTCAAAGTCGGTTCTAGCGGCAACTATTATCATATCAGCCAGCATACCGTTGGATATAAAGGCCTTGTTTCCATTCAAAACATAATAGTCTCCATCCTTAACAGCCTTGGCCTGCAGATTGGCCAGATCAGATCCAGCATCGGGCTCAGACATAGCTATAGCGAATATCTTTTCTCCTTTGGCAGCCAGAGGAAGCCAAAGTTTTTTTTGCTCTTCTGTACCAATCCTGTATATATAGGGAGCAATCACATCACCATGCAGCCGGACAAAAATTCCATTTAGGCCCCGTGCGGTATATTCCTCTGTTTGAATAATCATATACAGCAGATCTCCACCAGGGCCGCCGTATTCTTCGGGCAGCCATACTGATATATAGCCCTTGTCTCCCATCTTCTTGAAGAAGTCACGGGGTACAGTTCCGTTTTTTTCCCATTGATCATAATAGGGAACTGCTTCTTTGTCTAAAAATTTCCCAAACGCTTCACGGAACATCTTGTGTTCGTCAGTAAATGGTAATATACGATCCATAAAAATTATTCCTCCTTTACGCCAATCCAGCTTTCCTTATCAATGCTATTTGAGTACATTAGCCAATCATTCCAGTTAGCTTCCAGAAAGGTATACTGATAATCAAACCAATTATTGAAATAACCATATACACTAGACACAGTTTAATATTCTGCTTATGATCAACCATTTCTCCGCCATCAGCACCAAACAATGCTACCAAATACTGAGCATTCTGGTACATAAATATCCATACATTAACTGAAACGAAAGAGGCAAAACCGATTATCCATGGATGTATGCCGGCTTCTATAGCGAGCGGTGCAAGTAAAACAGTAATAATTGAGAACATTGCTAATTGTGATGCCATTAAGAATCTAGCCAGATAAATCAAAACAGCCAATCCGATGAGGAATAAAACGATGTTTCCAGAAATCATAGGAATTATATAAGGTCCGACCATGCCTCCTATATAATCCGTTAGCCCAATAACCTTAAACACCCCACCCAGGCCGTATATACAGCCGATAAACACAAGAGCATCCCAAGCGATTTTTGCTTTAAAGCTGGTACGGTCGATTAATTTGAAACTTATCAATATACACATTGCTATTACTGCTACAACACCAGCTGGGATTCCATGAATCCTCTCAGTCATCCATAGAAGTAAAGCAACAGCCAATACTGCTATTGATATCCATTCCTGCCTCTTTATTGGGCCTAATGCAGCACGTTGCTCTTTAACCATCTCACTGGCTGTAACATTATCCACTTCAGGTTTGTACATAAACAATATGCTCAGATAACCTAAAACGAATATAGCAATACCCCAGGGCAGTGCGTTAATAAACCATGTCATCCATGTGATATCCCCCTGCGTCTCAGCCGGCAGCAGTCCAACCATGGCGTAACATAAAAATGATCCGCTTAAAAACAAGGGATGCATTGTTCCAAGAGAGATAAACATTGATGACCACAATCCTAAGGCTCCCTTACTTTTTTGAGCATAACCCATGTTCTTGCTTATCTCAGCAGTTAGCGGTGCTACAACCGCAATCTTAGCTGACCCGCTGGGGATCAAAGGCTGCAATACTGTTCCGGTAATCATCAGACCCAAACTTTGTCCTTTAAAATTTATAGGGAATAAACTCATTAAAAATAAAGACAGTCTTGTTAAAAGGCCACTCTGACTCACACCAACTGCCAAACCAAATGCACCTATCAGTAGCCATACATTTTTATTGGAGAATCCGGCAAAAGCAGTTCCAAAGTCTACTGCGCCAAAAAGTACCCAGCAGCTGCACATTAGCAAAATTACGACATAATCCGGTATAAGATTTATGATCCACCATATAATAGTGCATATGAAAATACCTAATCCTATCATCGACTGCTGGGTTAAACCTTCAGGTGGTGCGGCCTTGGCTATGATAAGTCCAATAATAACTCCCACTAACATACCGAATACCTGCAGGTAGAGCTTTGTGTTATTGGATTCATTAACCTTGTTCTCTGCGGGTTTTAATTCAGACATTTTTTCATTCCTCCCTTACTCTATCCAACCTATTTAGACCGTGATGCTTAAGTTTTCCATCTAATCTTCCAACTCTATTCCTCATATCAAGTCATCTTAAGCGCTCAATACCAAACAAATATAAAGTGATATTTTTCAAGCATATTACTTATCCTACCTATCAACTTATATCCCTGCCTTATCCACCTCTTTTCTTGCACCAATAATGAGGGAGATTTCCTAGACAATGCCCTGTTGATGTAAATTCACAATTTCTTCAGGGGAATATCCAAGCTGCTTTATTATTTCATCAGTATTATCCCCCAGATCAGGTGGAGCCTGTTTGGCCTGAGCCGGAGTCTCCGACATTTTAATAGGAAAACCCAACTGTTTTATTTTACCTAGACGGGGATGCTCCATCTCAAACACCATTTTACGGTGGATAACATGGGGATCTTGGAATACCTCTGAGAGACTGTAAACAGGTGCGATGCACACATCAACCTGGTCTAATGTTTCTATCCATTCATCACGATCCTTTTGCAAAAACTGCTGGCGTAGATAAGCAAACATCTCATCTTGTTTGGCATCTTCATTCTGCCAGGCTATAAATTCTTCTTTGCCGAAGTATCGACACAAATTAGCCCATAAGTGAGGTTCTATAGGACCTAAGCTGATAAAACCGCCATCTTTAGTTTCATATACTTCATAGCAGGCGTTTCTTCCGGTTAATTTGGTTTGACCCGGTTTGGGATCTAACCCGGTAGGAAAGAAATTGCTGGCGACAATAGGAAGCCATGATATAGCTCCGTCTAACATGGCAATATCGATATACTGACCTTTACCATCACGCTCCCGAGCCATCAGAGCTAGAAGTATTCCAATAGCTGCCATAAGCGTGCCTCCGCCAATGTCTGCAATTTGAACACCAGGAAGAGCAGGGACTCCATTTCTGGCAGTCATGCCCAGGATACCTGCATAACTAAGATAATTTAGATCATGACCTGATTTTTGTTCATAAGGTCCGTCCTGGCCATAGCCCGATATTGAACAGTAAACTAATCCAGGATTAATTTCTTTTAGTGTTTCATAATCAACTCCTATTCTTTTTACTGCCCCGGGGCGGAATTGTTCAATAACCACATCTGCTTCTTGGGTTAGTTCATAAAAGATTTTTTTTCCTTCTTCTTTCTTTAGGTCTAAGGTCATACTCTTTTTATTTCTATTTACCAGAAGATATAAACCACTTGTATCTTTAATTACAGGTTTTGCCATCCTAGCCAGATCACTGCCCTTAGGCTGTTCTATCTTAATCACTTCAGCTCCAAAGTCGCCTAAAATTTGAGAGCATAGTGGCCCTGGGAGCAGGGTAGACAGATCTAATACTTTAATACCAGTTAAGGGAAGCTGCACCCTATCTTCAACTCCTTTCGAAATAGAATTTATACATTAGTACCTCAGCTTTTAATTAAAGCTGTAAGTTTTGGTACTACCTGATTCAAATCGCCCACAATGCCATAATCGGCTGTACTGAAAATAGGAGCATTTTCATCAGTATTGACAGCTACAATGGTCTTTGCTTCTCGAATTCCGACCACAAACTGTATCTCCCCGGATATTCCCAGGCAAATGGCCAGCTGTGGTTTGCATTTTTTCCCGGATAATCCTATTAAACGTTCTTCAGATACCCACTTTTGATCAGTTGCCACCGGTTTAGTACTGCCTATTTCCGCTCCCAACACTCCTGCCAGATCTTCAATCATGGGCATTTTACCGCTATCACCTAATCCCATACCTACACAAACCAGGATTTCTGCTTCAGCTATATCTACTGAGTCTGCTGCTTTAGTCTGTCTCTCCATTACTTGGATTTTGTCCGGTTTGAGATTTAAGTTTATTTCTACTATTTCACCTGCAGGTGCAGTTGGGGAAACTGCTTCATAAGTCCCCGGCATTACCGAAATTACTGCTGCAGAAGCAGTTACAGTTTGAGTCATCACTGTCGCTCCTCCCAGAGCATAGCGCTCACATAATATCTGCCCTTCCCTCAGCACCATACCATTTACGTCGTTTATACAACCGGCCTCCAATTTTTGTGCAAGCCTGCCGGCCAACTCCTTACCCTGCCGGGTACAGCCCAATAAAATAACGGTTGCCTGAAACTCCCGGGCTATTTGAGCAATCGCTTCAGCATAAGCAGCTGCATCATTGGATTCCAGCATTTCCTTACCTTGAGCAGGAAGATAGACTCTTTGAGCCCCCTGGTTCACATATTCATCTGCTCTATCTTTCAGGTTTGCACCTAAAACAGCAGCCCCAACAGTTGAACCCTGCTCACTGGCTATTTCTAACCCCTTCCCTAAAAGACTGTAAGCTACCCTATCATTTTCACTAAAGATGAGAATATTACCCACTATTACTACCTCCCTATGAATCCTTCAGATTGCAGTGCATTGAACAAATCAGCAGCAGCTGTGTCTGCGTCTTCTTTGAAAATAACCTGCTTACGGTCTTGCTCTGGAGCTAAATTACTTAAGGTTTCAACCTTTGTCTCCATCTCAGCTGGGTCGACCTCTATCTCATCTAAACTGAGAACCTGCTTGGGTTTGCGTCCAGCTTTTAATATCTGGGTAACAGCCGGTATCCTGGCTTCATTAATCTCACTCATGACCATAACGATTGCTGGCATATCAACTTCTACCACTTCCATACAATCATCCAGGCTGCGTACTGCCTGAATTCGATGACCGTCTACTTTAAGGCTCTTTACAAAGCTCACCAGGGGGAGGTCCAAAATCTCAGCCATTCTCGGCCCCACCTGACCCGAATAGTTATCACTCGAACCTTCTCCGAGGAGGATGAGATCAAATTCCCCTATCTTTTTGACAGTCTTAGCTAATACCACAGCTGATACTGCACTCTCAGCACTGTCAAGACTGCTGTCGATCACCAGCACTGCTTCATCAGCACCCATAGCTAAGCCCTCTTTGATAGTTTCTTCCAAATCCTCAGAGCCAGCAGAAACAACTGTAACCTTTCCTCCATGTTGTTCAATGAGCCTTACCCCTTCTTCCAGAGCGTTTTTATCAATATCTCCAATGGTGAGAGGGATATTTTCCATAATAGGCTCTCGCGTTTCTTTTTTTATCCTGACCTGCTGCAGGTCGAACACTTGTTTCACACAGGCAATAATGTTCACGTTTTATCCTCCTCATGTATAGATAAATTAGTAATTTTGGATATTTCCGGTTAGCCAAATCTAAATTGGACTCCGGTTCCCCCATCCGGGTAATACCAATCCAGGATTTCCGGTCCACAGGCGATTCTGCATGTTCCACATTCCAAGCAGCCGTCAACCGTAACTGTCACATCTCCGTTTTCATTCAGAGAATAAAGACCTGCCGGACAGACATAGACAGCCAGCTTGAGTCGTTCGTTCTTTTCGGCACCGGGAATAATTCTTATGTGGCTTTCGGCACTGTGCTTGAAGACATTAAAACCCAGTTTTTCTTTTAAGCTGATTGACCTGCTCATATTTTTCTACCTCCCCATGCATCTTTGAGAATTCCGGTAATATCTGAAAAACTCAACCTGTTGCGTACAGTCCTAACCAGCCCCTCTTTGGGCTCCTGTCCGAAAGAATAAAGGTCTTTCAAGATGTTACCCATTAATTCCGGATAATAGGTAAAAAAGCGGGGATTGTCCAAAACATGCGGTGCTTCTTTAAATGTCTGCATATCTTTTAACACAAAGCTGTTTTGTAAGAGCTGCTGGTAAACAGAGAGTGAAGCAGCCGAGTAATCATTTCTATCAAACGCCTGTTTAATAGCCCTGGCTGCTAAAACACCGGAAGCAATAGCAAATTCCATACCTCTTACGGTCAGTCCAATATTCAGGGATAATCCGGCCGCATCACCGGCAAACAATATCCCATCTCCATAAAGCCTGCCTATCCCTTTATAACCGGCTTCAGGAATCACATGGGCTGAATATTCTGCCAATTCTCCATCGCCGATTAGCGCTGCCACTTCTGGGCGCTGCTTGAATTCTTCCAGAAGCACAGGAGCTTCAATAGGCGGTTGTTTTTCCATCAGATCCCGGATGCTTACCACCATCCCCAGGGAAAGACTGGTCTTATTGGTATAAAGAAAACCACCCCCGAAACGACCTTGGGTCAAGGATCCCATAAACAGCTGGGCTGCTCCCTGCCCCGGCAGTAAATTGAAGCGATCCTCGATAGTTTTTTCAGGCAGTTCAATTATTTCCTTAAAACCAACTGCAAAATCTTCTGGCTTACCTGGTTCACGCAGCTTTGCCTTTTCAGCCACCAGGGATAAGACCCCATCACAAGCCAATACCACGTTGGCCCCCAGTTCTTCGCCTCCGGCTATAACTCCCGCTACTTTGCCATTTTCCCAGATCAAATCATCTACCCGGCTCTTGGACACCAGCATGGCACCTGCTCCTGCTGCCTGGTTACCAAACCAGCGATCAAATTTACTCCGCTGCACACTGTAACTTTGATATGGCGGGTTATTAAATTCCAGGGCCTGAAAGCGCATGGAAGCAGCGTTCTCCTGTGTCATCATAGTAACTATTTCTGTTGTTACCGGGCGTTCAAATGGTGCATTATCCCAAAAATCTGCCGGGAAATATTGACGGACCGGGTTCAAATACAACCTTCCACCGGTTACATTTTTAGCACCAGGATAATCACCGCGTTCTATCACCAGTGCCTCGATACCGTCTTTCGCCAGGGTATAGGCTGCTGCTAGGCCGGCCAGACCTGCTCCTACTATTACAACATCAAACTTCTCCATAATTTCACTCCTGAACTATCCTACCAGGCTGCTGCCAACCAGAATTTTCTGTACGTCCAATACACCTTCAATTATTTCGGCTACAACTGCATCTCTATAAAACAGTTCAACTTGATAACCTTTCATAAGACCATAGGAACCGTGGATCTGTACCGCATCCCGGATAACATCCAGGGATGTAGGTGTAACAAACATTTTGGTTAAAGCCGATTGCTGGGCCAGTTGAATTCTATCTTCATTAGTCTTGGCGTTGCTGGCCATATAACCTAACCTATACAACAGCCAGCGGCAGGCTTCCACTTTTGCAGCCATGTCAGCCAAACGAGACTGCAGAGTCGGGAATTTGGCAATTGGTCTGCCTTTCTGTACTCTCTCCTTGGCATACTTGATCGATTCTTCCAGTGCTCCCTGAGCCCGACCCAGAGCAAGCGAACTGATGGATATCTTCCCAAAGCCTATATTCTGCTGGAGTATCATGAAGCCTTTTCCTATTTCTCCCAGTACATCTTCTTTGGGGATGCGGACATCTTTCAGATATACATCATAAGTATGAGCACCACGATAACCGATTTTGTCCCAGGGTTCGGAGATGGTATAGCCGGGACAATGTTTTTCAAACAGGAAAGCAGTAGGATAGCCTGATTGATCATCAACAGCGAAAACAGTCATTGGCCCCGGTCTTTCAGCATTAGTGGCAAAACGTTTAGTTCCATTTAAAACCCATTCATCACCATCCAGCTTGGCTTTACAGGTAAGCATTTTCATATCTGATCCGGTAGCTGGTTCAGTAAATACAAAAGTCGAGCACTTCTTGCCCTGGCATAATTCAGGCAGCCAATTAGCTTTCTGTTCCTCAGTTCCAAACATCTTTATAGCGTTTATGGAAAGGTTATTGCCCGTAATAGTTGTTGCTGCACCGCTGGAATAGCGGCCAATCTGTTCAAGGGCCAGTACATAACTAACATAATCTGCTCCTGATCCACCATATTCTTCCGGATGGGGAATCCCCGCCAGCCCAAGTTCACCAATTTCTTTAGGAATATAATCCGGCAATTCGTTATGTTCATCAATCTGGAACATTATCGGTTCGATACGTTTTTGGGCAAATTCACGTGCGGTTTTCTGGATTAGTTCCTGTTCTTTAGTAAATTTAAATTCCATTTTTGCGTCCTCCTCTAGTTTTCATCAAAAGTAAATGCCGCCAGCCTTTCAGCTTTCCAGCAACTGTAATCTATACCGATCACCTCCCTTGCAGCAATTGATAAAACAGCGGCATTTTCACTAGAATTTAATCAGTTGATTAAGATATACTCCACTTGCATTTCAGCCTGCTTATGTCTTCGTTACTGTAACCAATGCCTTGCAGGATTTCATCTTGATATTGTCCTAAGGCTGGCGGCCTATTCATCAAGGGCTTCAATTCCGAAAACTTTAAAGGATTGCCTCTTCCTATGAATTTTTTCAATGAAACTACGTCATCCGGTGTTTCCAGCTCCACCAACATTTCACGAGCTTTAAGATGTTCATCATTGATCAGATCAAAAACTGTATTGACCTTGGCACAAGGTATCCCCGCATTTTCCAATAGGTTTAAAGGTTCATTTACACTTGGATAATTCTTAAGCCAGCCTTCTATTTCGACTACTAACTGCTCCAAATTCTTAGCCCTATCAACATTTGTACTGAACCTGGGAGCATCAACTAAAACACATAATTATTGATGGGTTGATTTTCTTTAAATCTTCATATCCTAACCCAAATTTTTCCATGGTGCCAGGCTGTTAACTTTCTACTACCAGATCAGCAGTAACTACTAGCCTCCTGGCTATTTCTAAACCTTCTGGATCTCCCATGTCTAAAAAAACTGATTTTTTGCCTCTATTAGTCCAGAAATATGGTATGCCAATACCGTCAACTTGAGGCGCGTAAGCTCTCATATCATCCCCTGCTATAGGTTTTTCAATTTTGATCACTTCTGCACCATAATCGGCCAAAAATGCTGTTGAAAAAGGTCCTGCAGCATTCTTGGTAAAGTCAATGATCCTCAGCTCTTCAAAAACGTTATGCATTCTAATACTCCCTTTTTATACATAATGAAAGTCTCTGCACAAATTGTGAATTACGGTACTGTTTGCTGCAGAATATTGGCCATGTTTCCCCTTCTTCATATAAATCAACCTTTGGCTCAACACTTCTGTTGAGAATAAAACCTTCATAAAGGTCCTATCCCACTACCCATGAAATCCGTTCTTGTTTATCTGCTGATGTTTTCTTATAAGGTTCAACGTATTTATACTCCGCTCAGGCTCAAGGTTTAACCATTTAAGGGGTTACAACTAGCCAATCTACATGGCTGTAACTAATATTTTTCGTCCGTTCTTTACATTTAGCCAATTTTTGACTTTTGGAATTAGCAGTATTATAAGCAAATACGATGCCAAAGAAAAAAACCACAGTTTAAGATGTGGTTTAATGCTCACATTATCAATGTTTATAAGGAATTAACTATCTTATCATGTCATCTGGCACCTGATGATAAACCGTTACACTGTGAAGCAACATGTAATTACAATAGGTAACAACTATAGTCTTTTGTTCGATCATTTGTTAGAGGATTTGCAGCAAGCGTATAGTACCAGAGATATGGTGAAGCTATTTCATTACGCAAAGGAATTGACTCCTAGTAATCGATCACCTATAAATTCAATCATCTTTAACGGTTCAGGAATTACTAAATTTTCATGTCACTTAACCATGAGACTCCCCCATTTACGCATTACGGTCGTTGAAAATGGTTCTTCTTTACATAGGTTCCGGGTTATCCGTTTTAATAACCATATTCGTTGTAACCGCGGGCGGATATTCCTGCAGCGTGTTAACCATGTTGGTCGCGATCTCCAAGGCTTTTTTCCGGTTGACTTCC
>JAENZN010000032.1 GCA_016841245.1 Syntrophomonas sp. | reverse complement strand
TATTTAATCTGATATTATCTTAAGCCTTTCTATGTCTTATATTTGAGAATCTACACCAAACCGCTCAAGCGTGTTTACATCGCGAAGAAAGGTAAAAACAAAAAACGTCCATTAGGAATACCGACTATGTATGATAGAGCCATGCAAACCTTATACGCTCTTGCATTAGAACCCATTGCAGAAACAAAAGCAGATTCGATCTCTTTTGGATTTCGCAGAGGGCGAAGCGCCAAAGATGCGTGTGAACAAATCTTTTGTGTTCTTGCCAGAAAATGCTCTCCGACTTGGATACTCGAAGGAGATATCAAAGGTTGCTTTGACAATATCAATCATGACTGGTTACTAAAACATATCCCTATGGACAAAAGAATCATGAAACAATTTTTGAAATCAGGATTTATTTATGAGGGCAAGCTATTTCCAACGGACACTGGCTCACCACAAGGAGGCGCAATCTCAAGCCTATATGCGAACATGACGCTGGATGGTCTTGAAAAAGTAATACAAGACAAATATCACAGAAATTCCAAAGGTAACATTGAAAACCATTATCGGGCAAAAACGAAAGTAAATTTGGTTCGATATGCTGATGACTTTATCATTACAGCAAACTCGAAAGAAACAGCTGTTGAATTGAAAGACATCGTCAGTGAATTCTTCCAATCTAGAGGATTAGTGTTATCTGAAGAAAAGACTATGATAACACATATAGATACAGGATTTGACTTCCTCGGATGGACATTCAGAAAGTTCAATGGGAAGCTTATTGTTAAGCCTTCAAAGAGTTCTATCAAAAGTTTAATCAAGAAATGCTCAACAATTATACTGAAAGAAGGAAAAGCAAGTACTCAATCAGATTTGATCCGCAGATTAAACCAAATAATCCGAGGATGGACAAACTACCACAAACATGTGGTCGCAAGTCAAGCATTCTCATATGTAAACAACATCCTCTACCTGCTGCTGCAAAGATGGGCCAAACATCGCCATCCGAATAAGAATACTTGGTGGCGATTAAACAGATATTGGCATGAAAAAAACGGTAAACCATGGGTATTTATGACTGACGAATATTCACTAATAAATCTTAGAAGAATACATATCGTCAGACATCCTAAACTACAGATTTCTAAAACACCTTTTCTTGATGCAGAATATTTTATCAAAAGAAGGATAAAACTTCGCTCACTCGTTGCCGCCTGAAAATGGTGAAGAGATGCTTGAGCCGTATGAGCGGGAAACTCTCACGTACGGTTCTTAGACGAGGGAAAGGGAGTAATCCCTTTTCTTTAGTCGAGTACACATCTGAAGCGGTAATGAACTTATTAAAGAAATACGGGCTTAAGCAAAGCTTCTCCCGAGTGGGGATGCCGGGAGACAACGCATGGAGCGAAAGCTTCTTTGCCAACATGAAGAAGGAGCAAGTACACTGGCAGCACTTCAAGACAATTGACGAAGCCAGGCAAGTACTATTTGAGTACATTGAGGTCTTCTATAACCGACAAAGAGTGCAAAAGCGGCTGGGGTACCTCAGTCCAATCCAATGGCTTAATCAGTGGCAGCGACAGGCTTCCAAATTAGTGGCTTAGCAAACTGTCCGAAAAAGTGTTGACTTCCCATTCTTGCGAATTCTGTCCTTGCTATAATATGCATATGTCTTCAAGTTTTTATTGATTACAGTACGTAAATATTTAGATTTATGTCTTATATAATCCTGCTTACTTTTTATTGTTTCAGTTCTATGTAAATCGCCATGCCAAAAATATTTATCATAGGCTCCAATCTCTGCTCGAAAATCCAGATAAACTACATTTTTACTAATGGCTTTCCAACGGGTTTCTGTTCTACCTTTTATCCTTTCACCTTTATTTTGAGGTATCGGTTTCATTCCAAATTTTACTAAAGGTCGTGACGGTTCCCAATAGTCAGGACTAACTTTCTTATTAATTCTTGTCTTTAGTGATTCTACCTCGCCTTCACCATCCAACCAGTACCCATGAATACAACAATGACGCCCATCATTTTCATTAATAATATCGACATCTGTTGAAAACCAAAAATAACCTGTATTATTACGATCAGGGCAACCATACAAAGCCTGTAAAACTGAGCTCTTGTTACATCCGTTTGGTCCAACCAGCACAGTTAATGGAAATTTAAAGTCAATCTTTTCTCCATCAAACAGCTGCCTGTAATGTGGAAACCGAATATATCTAATGTACGGTTCAAATGAATTAAAAGCCCTTTCCATAATTCTTTTGATTGTATCAATTTTGCTCACGGAATCACCTCTCGTCATTAAGAGGTAATTCGACATATAATTGGTAATTTCTTCAAGTTGCTTCTGAGCTCCCTATCAGGTCTTTAAAGCAAATTAATTATTGAATAAATTAAATTCTCATAAGGACTTAAACTAATTGCAGTGGCCTGAATTTCAGAAATATCGGCCTTGTCTATTCCCGATAAAAATAATCTGCTGAAAAACACATCTTTAATAGTGAGCCCTTTGGTAATTTCGGATAACATCATTTCTAAATCGGAAGGTTCCAGTATAAGGCTGCCATTATCAAATTTCAATTTATATCCCCCCTCTAATCTATAAATATTATGCGATCTAATGAAATAATTATTCTCAGCCCATCTTCCTCCAGTCCTCTTCCGCTAACATTGATCCCCTCACACATCTCCATAATCCTGGATACCGAGCGGCTGCCGCCTTTAAAAATCCTTATATCCCCAGTTCCAGAAAATTCCCATCAGCTTCTGGCCCATTTAATGAAGCGTTTACAGCACCATAAAAAAGCCCTCCTTTACAGAGGACTAATAATTGAGCTTGATTATTCATTTGTTAAATCGCTTTTTACTCTTTCGTACTGTTTTTTCTTTGTCTTCACATACGATTTCCTCTTTTTATCCACCGCCTGTTCTCTTTCAATAAATCTACGCGCATCATCTCCCGTTAATACTGGCTTTTCTCTCATTTCTACTGCCATAATTACACATCTCCCCTCTTTGTTTCATTTCAACTAAATACTTCTCTCTCTCTGACACAATGTTAAACTACAGTATTTTCCTTCAGCAGATAGCAGAGTTTCTCAGCATACCTTTGATCAGAGAAATATAACTTTTCCAATATGTAACCACTCTTAACATACTCTGCCAAAGGCAGATCAAGTGGGTATGATGTAAATGGATAATCTAAGAGGGTTACGAGAGTATGATAATCTTCTATCATGATGCTCATTATTTCGGAAATACCCTGCAATGGTGTGAGCAAAATCCTGATTTTAGTCCCTGATACTTCTGCTTCTATTACTTTGCCAGGCTTTGCTAATTGAGTATTCTTTCGCACTATATATTCAACCGACAAATTAATTTCCCTCCCAATAACTCATTGACCGAGGTGAAATAGCCTAATAGGTACAAATATCAATCCAATTCACTCAATCTTTCTATAGCCATTTTGTAGATTCGAGAATCATCACGAGGACCAATAGCTATAATACCCATCTCCACAATGCCATCATCTTCTTTAGATGGGCGATATATTATTCTTAAATTCAGACTCTTGCTTTTGATCTTGCCAAACTGGTGTAATTGCCCCTCACAACGATTCCCGTTACCTTCAGGTTTAAGTAGAGCGCCTTTTTCAGCTTGTTTTAAAATCAGCCTTAAAATATCATTCCTTTTGCCGGTCGCGAACGATTTATAATCCTGCATAGCGGATGATGAGAATAACACCCTGGTTTTGTACTTTTCAAGAATCAGTGCATTGAGTTGTTCTATCTTACTTTGAACCATTATTCATCATCCAGTTGCAAATTAGTAATGCTATCAATTAGTTTATCTAATTCAAAATCGTTCGCGTCAATTACTTCGGATAGGGATAATACTGCCTTTTCATCCTTACGCTGTAGGGCTATTTGGTACATATGTTCATCCAAGGTTTTTTCAAAGACTTCCTGGATCTTTAACAAACGTACATAGTGCTCCAGGTCAACCAACACCGCAGTAGCTTCCCGGTTCTTTGCGTTTTGTATAACATAAATCTCCGATGTTTCTTCCCCGGCATATTTATTAAGAATTTCTGATAACCTATTGCTGCGAGTAAGGTCAGTAACCGTTAATACATTATCCTTCAAAAAATTAAGAGTTTGAGACGTTGCTATCTTTTTCTTATTCATAATATCCACGCTCACCTTTCTTCACTCCTTTACCAATAATATATGATTAGCGTGTTGTTTTATGTGTTAATTATAACACTGTTTATGCAACATACTCAAACGAAGTGGCAAATTAAGCGGTCTGAATATTATCTGGCATTTCTCTGACTATTCACACCCTGGTACGAGATAACAAAACCATTCTCCGCTTCGATTATTGTCGTGTAAATAGATATTTCTTCAGGCTTTGATTCTGTTAAATAGCAAAACATTAGTTGAAGCAGGGTCTGTAGACGACTCATAATTTAATAAGGTTTCATCTACAGCTCCATCGACCTTAAATGTAAAAATATATGTTACGGATAGTTGGAGTTCTCCTGGGGGAGGACACCGAAAGAACTTCCATTGTATGTTATCGGGACCGGGCAATTATCGGACTGGACAATCAAGAAACAGCGGGAAGATGCAATTATATGTATGTCGATAGCCGAGATAATTGAAAAACTTAAACCAAAAACCAATTTGCAGGTATTACCCGGAGTAAGGACTTTTGAGAAAAGCCATACCATTCCCAAAAACGGTACGTTGTATATAGTGTGTCCGCCAAGGCCGGCAGCTGCCGGGGAAGTATCTGTTAAGTTGGCAAACTCAATAAGTAACTCGGCATTAGTCTGTGCATCATCTGAGAGTACGGCAGCATTGACGATAGGAATACCCGAAAAAAAGCTTATCACATCAGACTGGCGAGTACTGAAAGCCAATGCACCGGTTAAGTGGGCCGGGGTATATGTATGGCCAATAGACCCTTATAAACACATATCCGTGCGCCATGATCCCCAGGCATTAGTTGACCAGATCAAGGATAAATTCTCGATTGTTGTGGTCGATTGTGGAGCTAGTCTGGATATATGTTCGCGGATATCCCCGAACGAAGGGGTTCTCCTGCTATACAAAGAAGGGGACGCATCCGATGTAGCAACCAAGCACTGGCACAAGGTGCATGGAGGGCAGAATGTGTTAGCGATGGCACCAAACGAAGTACCGATTGGCTTGAATCAATATAACCAAGTTGTTGCTTTGTGGCAGTCCTATAACATAACATCTTGCCCCTTTGAGTAGCATTAACCGTTTAAGGGAATATCGTTAGTTCCCTCCTTGCCTTATTTATACAATTATATCATGGATTGATGTTATCCGACTTTTCGGTGTATTGCTCCGGTTGAAGAACCTTAGGAGTAGGTTTGTTTTCTCAGTTGCTCTCCGTTTCCTCTGAGAGTGCCACAGTATTCGCTCCATAGATGATTCAAATAGGAGGCTGCCCAATGCCATGGTATGAATACCGCATACAATATCATGAGCCCAACTGGGTGGTTAATGTTATATACCAGAATTATCATACTGCACCAAGAAAGATCCAAAAAGCGATATAGTTTGACTTCCTAAAAAGAGAATAATAGACGGTTATCCCAGCTTGTACCAGTAATTTCTAAATTCCCTGCCGTATCAATTAACTTTTTGCTTTTTATATCCAGGTTTTGTTTTTCTTTTCAGCGGCCATCTTCTTTATTAAGGTTCCGGGTCATCGGTTTTAATATCCATATTCGTTGTAACCGCGGGCGGATATTCCTTCAGCGTGTTAACCATGTTGGTCGCGATCTCCAAGGCTTTTTTCCGGTTGACTTCCTTCCGCGCCGTATCTATCCTGCTCTGGGCAGCGAGTGTTTTCAGCAGCTCACTATAGGCGCTGAGCAGGTTGTTGCAGTGCAGGGTAAATTGCTCGTCGCACTTCACGCTTTCGGAGTAGGTTTCGGCAGTTGGCTGCACGGTCTTGGGCGGTATTTTTCTCAGCTTTTGGGATACCTTTAAGACCGGGACCGGTTCCTCGCTATGTTTCTTTTCCTGAACAGCCGCCTGCAGTTCCCGTTTGCTCATATTTGCAACATCATGGCAGGCCATAAATTCTTCCCGCTCCTCCGCCGGAATCCCCAGGAGGATGACCGCCTGGGAGTAACTAAGATTCGAATACGGATTCGAATCTGACAAGCCCTCTCCGGCCGAGGCGACTTTGGATTCGAATTGCCGGTAAATCCGCATCAGATGCTCGGCTGTTCGCTGGGAATAACTGACTTCTTCTTTCAGCCATTTCCCCCATTCCCCATACGGAAGCACTGCCTTGGCCTCCGTCAGGCAGCGCCCGATCTGAACGCAGTTTTGGAGCATGATTTTGTCGGTCCGGCTTTTTATTAAGTTAATCTCGGACGCGATTTGCGCTGGCGTCCGGTCAGATAATACAACATCCATTCTGCTTACACTCCCTTTAATGGTAATATTTTACAGATCATGCTATAGAATATTCCGATCCTCAGGCGAGTGTGAAGGCTTCAGCAAATACGGCAGGTGGGCGTTTCGTATAAGGTATCCATGTTATAAATATTGCCCAACTGCTTTATAATGGTTATTAATGTCTTTTCTTTTATAGAATATTTATTGAGGTATATTTATCCTATTTCCTTTGTGCTTAGAATGGATGGTGCAAGTTCTACGTTTACCATCAGGATCAATTCCTGTCCAAACGCATGTTTTGCCTTGTCTAACCATATTCAGTTTTTTGCATATTTTTCCAAGTCATCGCTCTCATACATCTGTTCCTTATCTTCTTCACTGAGAAGCCAGTCCACGATGAAAGCGATGGCGAAAATTACAACAATATTAGCGGCACAACGCACCAAGGTAAATTCCCATCCGAGGGAGGACAACTCGAACAACAGCAGCGGGATACGCACAGCGGCGCTGGAGCAGAGGAAAATTAATACATTGGCAATCCGGCTGCCTTTTCTAAGCAGGACTCCGGCCACCGGCAGCAGGGCATAGAGCGGCACCGCCGTAATCGTACCGAGCAGAAAGGCAGCCAGTATGCCGCGCAGACCGGATTGATTCCCCATTATACGGATCATGAGTTCGCGTTCCACCCAGATATCCATCAGGCCAATGAGAATAAAAACCGGCGCCAGTATGACCAGGAAATTAAGTAAGTTCCGGCCGGAAAAGCTGCAAGCGGCTATACCTGTTTCGGGCCGGACGGTAATCACGAGCAGATTTAGCGCCAACACAACGATGAGATATTTATATCTCTTGATTACTTCTTTCATCACAGCAACAACCCAACTACTGCCGCCACCGTGAACGAAAAAAGAAATGCCAGCACATTACGCAGGATGGCAGCCTTTTTCCCCAGATATTTGATCTCCAGCGGGAGGGTAACCAAACCCACGGTGGTAAGGGTTGTAATAAATACGGCAAGTTGCATAAGGCCGGCGCCGTTTCTGAGCAGTTCCGCTGCAATGGGAAATGCAATCAGTGCCGGCACCAGTGTTACCGCACCTAAAAAAGCGGTTATCAGCATACCGCCCCAACCTGAATCCACACCGATAATCTGCCTGATGGCAGACGGGTTCAGCACGGTCAGCAGCAGTCCGACCAGGAAAAGAATGGCCACAAACTGAGGCAGAACGTTCAGGAACATACGCCATGCTCGTTTTAGGGACATGGCTGTTTTCTTTTTGTCTTTTACAAATGACAGCCCCAGCAATCCCAGGGAAATGCCGTAAAGTATGTAGGTAAATACAGCGTCCATCTAACACCCCTTCAAGCTGCGCTTAGCCCATATTGACGAAAGCCGCGATTCAATATTAATCATCCTTTTCAATTGGGATTTCTATAAAAAGAATAGTATAATAACAATTGAAAAGTCCGTTGCACATGCAACCATCTGATATCAGTTATCAATTTACTCGTCGGTAATTTCCCCAACCCGCCAAGGAGAAGAAGATGACAGAAGACATACTGGAAAAGTCGCCGCTGTTTCGGGGCATTGACCCAAGCGATCTGGAAGATGTGCTGACATGTGTTTCCGCCGCGCGCAAAGAATACAAAAGAAATGAAAGTATCGTATGTGAAGGCGACAAAATTGAAAATGTGGGCATTTTGCTGTCAGGCTCGGCTCAGTCTACCAAGACCGATGCCACCGGCAAGCTGGTGATCGTGACGCTGATCGAACCGGGAAACTATATCGGCGTACTTCTGTCCGCCAGTCATGACCGTACCAGCCCCGTTACGGTGCGGGCTGCCGCAGATCTGGCTGTATTGTTCATACCCATACGTAATATTCTCGAAAGGAGCTGCTGCCCCCACCACGCCAGGTTGATGGGCAATCTGCTGGACGGTATCGCGGAGAAGGCGCTTATCCTCCACGACCGTAACGACTGCCTCATCAAGCCCACTATCCGCGATAAGGTTCTTACCTTCCTGGCGCATTTTGCCCATGATGCCCAATCACGCTCTTTCAGCATTCCCATGAACCGCAATGCTATGGCCGAGTATCTCGATGTGGACCGCAGCGCACTGTCACGGGAGCTGTCATGGATGAAGCGGGACGGGCTTATCGATTATAAAAGGAATTGGTTTAAGCTGCAGCTGTAGACAAGACGGTTCTTCTGTCTAACCGTCCCCCTGTCTAAGGTATGCTTGTGGCTGTCAGAACATACCTATCCGCCAGGTCTTCAATTCTAATATCATTGAATCCAGCCTGATTGAATATAAGCATCATCTCATTTTTATCCGGCAGCAGGTCATTGCCCACAACACCGCCAAGAGACTGGTGCATGGCGTTCAGCTCCTCCCGGCTGCTGAGATGACAGATAATCGCCCGGCCATTGGGCTTAAGAATTCTCGCCATTTCAGTGACAGAGGCTTGTTTGTCAAGAAAATGAGGGAAACAGGAATTGCATATAACCGCATCAATAGTATTATCCTCAAAAGGAGAAGCTGCGATATCTCCCTGAATATATTCAATATTCTCTTCCCCATTTTTCATTTTGGCCATTGACAGCATTTCCTCAGCCAGATCAAAAGCGATAATTTTCCCGGAAGGCCCGACTATGTCTTTCAGCAGGGGGAGCATAACCCCAGTTCCTGTCCCTACATCCAGAACCGTACTGCCGGCCTCAAATTCCAAAGCTCCAAAAATTTCTTTCAGTTTCTCATGAGGTTTGTGAGCCATCATCTGATCCCAGGCAGGTGCTTTTTCATTAAAATAAGTACGATGTGTTTCTGACATAATACTCCCCCCTTTATCTTATTTAAGTGATATTCCTTTTAATTCCAGCCAGGGGTCTTCTGCCGATATCACATACCCCTGCACATTGTTCCTGGCAGCTATGATTTTCTCTTCATGCACGATGTAGAAAGCCGGCAGGTCTTCCAGGACCATCTGCTGAATATCCTCGTAAATCTGCTGTTTTTGGGCTTCGTCGTTTACACTTTCACCCTGCATAACCAGTTGATCGTAGTCAGGATTATTGTAATGACTGGTGTAATTCTTGGAGAAATGCATTTTAACGTGATGCGGATAAGGTCCCCAGACAAAGTAGCCGGTCCGCATGATCATATCGAAGTCTCCCTCTTTTTCCAGCGAACTCAAAGCCGCTGTTTCCAGCTGTTTGATTTCAACGTCAAAACCGACTTCGCCCAGTTGAGCCTGGCAGGCTTCGGCAATCCTTTGTTCACGCGGACTCCAGGATTGTCCGACCAGCATGCTGATGTGCAGCTGTTCCCCATCTTTCTCCAGGATACCATCACCGTTTTCGTCTTTCCAACCGGAAGCAGCCAGCAAAGATTTGGCATTTTCCTGATCCTGACTGTAGAGCTTAAGATTCTGACTGCTGTACATCATAACTGGAGAATAGAGCCGACCCTGAGCAGCTACGCCAATATTGTCCAGAATGTTCTTGACGATCCCTTCGGTATCAATAGCATTTGCCACCGCTTTCCTGACATTCAAGTCATCAAAAGGCGCTTGGGCACAATTAAACTGAAGAAAATCGGTAAAAGTAGTCAGTTTTCTATACACGCTAATGTCCGGATTTTCTTCCAGACTGGCAACATCACTCTCAGGTATCTTGATGCTCATATCCACATCTCCGGAATTAAGCGCCATAATCCGGGTGGAAGCTTCTGGGATAATCTTGAAGACCACCTGATCCAGCTTAATCTCATCACCCCAGTAATCCGCATTTTTATCAAGTACTACTTCCTGTCCTTTGCTGTAGCTGGCAAATTTGAACGGTCCGGTTCCTATTGCCTGCTGGAATTCGCCCTCAGTATTAACGCTGCTGGGACTTACTACCGGCCAGGCAATATGGGTCAGATAAGTGGGCAACGGCATCGCTTTGGCACAGGTAAATTTAACCGTATAGTCATCGATTGCTTCCACTTTTTCCAATTGCAGTGTCTTGACTGTAGTTACATAAGCCCGGTCCCCATAAGAGTATACGACTGCTTCTGAGGTTAAGGGGGTGCCATCATGGAATTTAACATTCTGACGCAGATTGAATATCCATATTTTACCATCTTCCTGGGGCTCCCATGATTCAGCCAATCCAGGTATTAAATTGAGATCCGTATCCAGCCTCACCAGGGTCTCATAGATCTGGGCCCATACAAACCGGGCATCACCATCAGGGAATTTTACGATATCCCAGGTGTTGATATCGGTACCGATAGCTACTTTTAATACTTGTTCCTGTTCCTGTTTCTCCGTCTGTGCCTCATTGCTGCATCCCCCCAGCACCAGGACAGCACTCAAGAGAATAACTAAAAATACCACCCATTTGTTTTTCCTCACAACTCTCCACTCCTTTAAGTTTTTTATTTAAATATGACTTATATTTTACGAGCGACCAGCATAGTCGTACTATTATCACCGACCGGCAAAATATTCTCTACCTCAAAACCGATTTTTTCCAGCATCTCTATCGCTTCCCGAGAAGTATAAACATGTGAATGGCTATTGGTTATTTTGCATTTTACTGCAAACAAAGCTGCCCTCCGTGGTTTGGTTCTGGCATCATCCAGAAACCAGAGCTTATAAAAAAGATAACCTCCCGGGCGCAGAGCACGATACACTCTTGCAAATACTTTTTCCTTTTTAGCCGGCTCTACGGGGTGGAGTATATCAAAAGCCAGTATAATGTCCTGATTGCCCGGCAGTTCATCTTCATAAAAATTACCGGGATGAAAATCTACCGCTCCTCCAAAAGCTTCCTTATATTCTTGGCTTACTTCCTTAACCTGAGGCAGGTCAAAAATGGTGATTTTCAAATCAGGTTTTTTTCTCTGCAGTGCCATCGGAAAAAGACCATGTCCCCCGCCTAAATCCAGAATATTTCTGGCCTCGGCAAAACAAGGATGTCGGCTAATCAGCTCCGCCGTCTGAACAACGCTGTTATCACTTAGTACACCCTGAGCCATGGCTCTTACAAAAGAAGCCTGAAATATTTCCTGCGGGTTATGGCCTTCCTCTTTGGAATCTCCTTTAAGCCATGAACCCATCATTCCCCAGGCACTGCCCTGTTTAAGGGAAAATTCCATATTCATCAAATCACCCAGATAAAACCGACTGTCTCTGCATAAGTAGGTTTGAGCCAGTGGTGTTATCCGATACTGCTCTCCTTCTTTTGCCGCCAGTTCCATTGCTGTAAGCGCATTAAGAAAAAACCTCATCCTGTCGGTCTGACAGCCCATCTTAACAGCAATCTCCTCAAGGTTTTGCGGTTCACTTGTTAAATACTCAAATATACCGGTCGTAAACGCCTGATAGAGAAAATTAGCTTGCTGATAACCACGTATCAAGCCTAAGAGATTTTTCCCATCTACTTGCGCTTGCAATACATTGATTTCTGGTGTTTCCAAGCATTTACCCTCCTTTAATTGGCAAATAACTAAGTCAGCCAGCAGGCTATATAATGCTCTGCTCCCGTTTCCTTTAATACTGGCCTTTGCCTGCAGTCTGGTCCCGCCTGCGGACAATGGGAATAGTAATGACATCCGCCAGCCTCACCTGTATAATTATTCTCCACCCAATCCCTCTTCGCTGAATACTGCTTTAAAGACGAAAAAGACTCTACCAGCAAACGGCTGTAGGGATGAAACGGATTTTGGCAAAGTTCTTCTGCCGGTGCACTCTCCACTATCTGCCCTTTATACATAACCGCAATACGGTCGCTCATCCAGTTTACTACCTCTATATCATGGGAAATAAACAACAACCCAATCCCGTTTTCCGCCTGGATCTGCTTAAGCATTCGCAATACTTGAGCCTGGACGGAAACATCGAGCATCGAGGTAGGTTCATCAGCAACAAGAAACTGTGGACTTAAGGAAAGGATACGCGCCAGAACCACTCGCTGTATCTGCCCGCCGCTCAGCTCATGAGGATAACGGTTCAAGTGTTCCTCACTCAGTCCTACCTGCTGCAATAATTCCCATCTCCTGCTCTTCATTTCCTTCCGGGTTAAATCCTTTTTCTGAATAATCATCGGTTCAAGCAGACTTTCACAGATTTTCATCCTCGGATTCAAAGCACTTTCCGGATGCTGAAAGATAATCTGCATCTTACCGCAAAATTCTTTTTTCATCCGTCCTTTAGGCGATAAAACCTCCTGATCCTGATAAAGAACCCGGCCTGAAGAAGGCGGAATCAAACCAAGCATGGTTCTGGCAACAGTAGATTTGCCGGAGCCGCTCTCTCCAACCAAACCGAGTGTTTCGCCTGGCTTTACCGAAAAGCTAACTCCATCCAGAACCTTAAACCGCTTCCGATTGAAAACCCCGGCCGTATATTCTTTGCTGAGTTCCTCCACTCTGATCAACGTACAGACACCTCACATGAACTCCGTTTACTTCCCTGTTTATTACCGGCTGATGCTTGCAGTTCTCATTTCTAATAGGACAACGTGAATAAAATCTGCAGCCCGGGATATCATCCAGTAAACTGGGACTATATCCGGGGATAGGAAATAAACCTCTCTCCGGCAATGAAGCCACTAACCCCTGGGTATACGGGTGTAAAGGGTTATTCAGCACTTGATCGGCCGAACCTTTCTCCACGATTTCTCCGGAATACATCACTGCAATCTCGTCACAAAGAGCAACTGCCACCTTGAGATCATGGGTAATCAGGAGCAAGGAAGCTTTGGTCTTTATAGTTAACTGACGCAGGAGATCAATAACCTGAGCCCTGTTCACAGCATCCAGTCCTTTGGTCGGTTCATCGGCAATCAAAAGTGACGGCTGCCCGGTAATGCTCATAGCGGCCACCACCCTCTGCTTCATTCCTCCGCTCAACTGATGCGGGTAGTCTGCAGCCCTTTTATCGCAATCTTTCAAGCCAAGGGATTTCAACATATCCATGGCTATAACTCTCGCTTTCTCTTTGACCATCCCCTGATGTAATTGCAGCCCTTCCGTAAGCTGTTCTCCTATTCTCAGTACAGGATTAAGTGCAGTAGCTGGACTTTGAGGCAAAAAACCAATTTCACTTCCTCTTACTTGACACATTTCCTTGACCGACAGAGCCAGCAGATCCTGATTATTGTAAATAATTTGCCCGCTGCTGACTGCATTGACCGGCAGCAGTTTTAAGATAGACAGCCCCAGGACAGATTTGCCGCAGCCCGTCTCCCCTATGAGTCCCAGGGTCTGCCCCTGATTTATATCAAGGCTTACATTATTGCATGCTTTTACCATACCTTCCTGACAATTAAAAACTGTCGTCAAATTGCGAATGCTCAATAGAGCCATTTTATTCCTCCTATTCCACGCTTTGCCTTTTGAGCCTGGGATCAAGTAAATCCCGTAAACCGTCTCCCAAAAAGTTAAAGGCCAAAACCGTAATTAAAATTGCCAATCCCGGAAAGATAGTCAAATGCGGTGCTGTTTGCAAATATGATTTGCCATCGCTTAGCATAGATCCCCAGACCGCAGTCGGAGGCTGAGCCCCCAAACCCAGGAAACTCAATCCGGCAGATGCCAGAATGGCATAACCGATTCCGACACTGGCCATGATAATAACCGGAGCAATAACATTGGGCAGCAAATGCCGAAACATTATGTATAAATCGTTTGCCCCCAGTGACCTTGCAGTTTCAATAAATTCTCTCTCTTTCTCGGCCAGGACCGTTCCTCGTACTACCCGGGCATAGCCCATCCACCCTACCAGGGCTAAAGCCACCATAACATTCAATATACCGGGCCCCAGCAGCCCTGCTACTACTAAAGCCAGGATCAATCCAGGGAATGCCAGGAAAATATCCACGATCCGCATAATTATTTCATCTACCGCTCCTCCATAGAAACCGGCAGCCAAACCAAGTGCGATTCCCACAGCAGCAGACACGGCTGTTACTGCAATACCTATCTCCAAAGATATCCGGGCTCCAAAAATAATCCTGCTAAAGATACAGCGCCCAAACTCATCGGTCCCGCAAGGATATTCCAGACATGGACCCTTGAGTGCCTGGTTCAAACACTGCTCGTTAGGATTATGAGGGACCAGCATAGGCGCGAATATGGCCGTGCCAACCAAAACCAGGATGATAATCATACCCGTTAAGGTCAGCTTATTTTTAAAAATGTTCATCACCGCTATCCCTTCTTTTCGTAGCGAATCCTGGGATCAATATATACATACAGAATATCCACCAGTAAATTTATTACAACAAACAAAACGGCAAATAATAACACACAGGCCTGGATCACAGCATAATCACGTGCATATATGGAATCAACCAGCAGCTTTCCCAATCCGGGCCAGGCAAATATGGATTCCACAATCACCGTACCTTCCAAAAGATGCCCCAGTTGGAGACCAATTATGGTTATAACCGGGATAAAAGCATTTTTAAAAGCATGATGAAAAATAATATTTCCTTCCTGCAGCCCTTTCGCCCTGGCTGTTATAATATAATTCTGTTCAAGAACCTCCAGCATGCTGGAACGAGTCAGTCTGGTGGTAATAGCAGCCAGTCCTGTACCTAACGTTACAGCCGGCAGGATAATATGGCGAAACTCTCCATACCCGAATACCGGCAACCATCCCAGGGTCACGGAAAATAAAAGTATCAAGAGCAATGCCAGCCAAAAATTCGGCATACTGGCTCCCAGCAAAGCTCCGGTTCTCGCCAGGTAATCAAGCATTGTATTTTGTCTGGCAGCTGAGATAATCCCCGCCGGTATGGCAATAAGCAAAGAAACCACCAGAGATGCCAAGGCCAGTATCAATGTAGCTGGAGCCCGAACCATTATTTCCTGCATCACCGGGTCTCCGGTGACCAGAGAACGTCCGAGATCTCCCTTAAGGGCATGTGCCAGCCAATGCATGTATTGTATCCATACCGGGGCATCAAGTCCTTCACTAATCCTAATATTTTCTACCTGTTCTACAGTAAGGTTTTCTAAACCATAGCGAGCCATGGCGACCATTTCTGCCGGATCTCCTGGAGCAACATTCATTAAAACAAAAGTCATTATCGTTACTCCCAGTACTACTATTGCCAGCATCATCAAACGTCTGCTTATATAGGTGAGCATGAATTCAGTCCTTTACTAATACTTCGTTTATCGTTGCTCAACGCCAAAAAAGCAGCACTACGCCAATCTTTTCCAACACAGAAAGACCTTCATAGTCCTGCTTAATTAATATATAAAATCAGTTTATACTTTACTCCATAGAATATAGACAGCTTCATGCCATCTCATTAATGCAGATAATTCTACAAAAACATTAACAATCCTGCTTAATAATACATAATTGAATAAATAAATGAATATTACTGGTTATTAAGCGATACCCTTTCCTCCGTTTATAGAAAAAGCGTAATATGATGTTTTCGAGGATACGCTTTTCTTTGCTGTTGGTATACAGTTTATATTTATGTCAGCAGGGGCTGCATCACAGAATGCTGAAGAATACATCAGGAAATGATGGTCATTTCCTTTTTTCTTTTTGTTAATAGAAGTCCGGCGGCAATGGCTGTAAAAGGAGCAACCGCCACAAGGCCAAAACTGCCTACAATCGTATGCAGTATCTCCATAGAGACATATTTAAGGTTAAAAATGTCAAGCACTGGAGTTCCCAAAACCATGAAATACATCAACAGGGATATATACCCTCCTGTATATGCAAACAGCAAAGTAGTCGTCATTGTTCCAACTACCGTTCTGCCTACATTCATTCCGGAGCTTATTGCTTCGGCCGCAGTGATATCAGGCTTCTTTTCCACCACCTCGTGCACAGCGGAGGCAATATCGATAGCGATGTCCATCAGAGCGCCCGCGGAAGCTATAAAGACTACCGCAATCAAGATATCGGTCAAATTAAGGTGGGCATATCCGGCATAAAGAAGGCTTTCGGAATAAGGCAGCACTGCTCCATGGATTTTAAAAAGGTGGCCGAAAATTACTGCCAGAATAGCGGTAAGGAAAGTTCCAGAAAGTGAACCCATCACAGCCGCAACAGATTTTCGGTTCAGCCCTCCCACCATAAAAATGATTACGGAAGTGGTTACAATAACAAAATATAAGGAAATTATAATCGGATTCCATCCTTTTAGCAGCAATGGTACCAGTAGTTTCCATATCATTAACACCGTCAGTAAAAAAGACAGAAGGGCTTTGGCTCCAATCCACCGAGCGAATATGATCAGGAAGATAGCAAATATAGCGATTAGAATACTCTCCAGATTGATTCGGTAATGATCTACCATCGTCGCATTTCTAATCGTCTGACCAGTATAGTCAATAACCGCCAGCGCTTTATCTCCTGTAGTAAATGCCTTGTCTATTTCAAGTTTGCCGGTGAACCGGTTGCTGGCATAAGTTTGCTGCCCCTTAAAAGGACCCTCCAGTATTTCAACTTTACATACTTGTTCCCCTTCCATGACAAAACCTATGGTATTCAAAACGTTATCATTATTTACCTCCAGCACCTTAACTACCGCCCTCATACTATCGGGATAAATATTCTCCGGAAATCCGGTAGGCATAAGCGCAAGTAAGGCAGCCAAGATCATTACCACAATATTGAATATTATTTCACCTGAAGGCATTTTTCTGTCGTTAATGACTTTCTTCATATGTTTTTTACAAAAATTCTTTACCATTTGCATTCCCTCCGGTAAAACCCAGAATAAAATCCTGAGCGAATTTATCCGCTCAGGATGGTGTGAATTAGTTCTGATTAAGTGGTAATTATAAAGCTATTGTTCATCTGCACACCTTAGCTGGTGATGGCCGAAAGTTTCCAGTAAACCTTGGTATTATCGTAGTAGCCGTCAAACATTTCGGCACCTGTTCCTACGGCATAAACCGGCACCGGCACTCCGGTATGAGAATAGGTTGTAAAGCTAAGCCCGGCTCTATTATTAACTATATGAGAAATGGTTACAGATAGCGGGTTATAAGAACCATAGAGGACTAATTCCTGATCATTGGAAGGTTTTGTACCCTCCATAGTCTTATCGAAGGCGGTTTCCAGCAAGGCTGATTCGTAAGACGTCAGGCTATTGATATTTAATCCATAGCCGGCAGATATTTCATCGGCCAGGTCATCCAATTTCGGGTCAACAGGATTGGTATTTTTGTATGCTTCAATAACCTTATTAAATTCCTGATAGGACATCGTTACCGGCTGTAGTTTCTCAAAATTAGTGCTGTAGCCGGTCAGAGAATAACCAATGGTCATACCTCCGCATTCGTGGTCAGCCGTAACAATAATCAGGGTATCATTGGGATGCTGGTTGTAGAAATCCAAAGCAACTTTCACTGAATCATCGAAGGCAATGGTATCATAAATAGAAGCCGCACCATCATTGGCATGATTGGCCCAGTCTATTTTGCCGCCTTCCACCATCATGAAGAAACCTTTTTTATTATCCAGTACTTCTATGCCCTTTTTCACATAATCAGCCAGGGCCAGTTCGTCTTCATCGCGGTCAATTTCATAGTCCAGGGCACTCTCGTAATCGTCCGGATCGATGGCTACACACTTACCTGTATTATTGTTTAACGCCAGGATTTCTTCTTTGGTATTTGCTATGGTATAGCCTGCATTCTCAACAATTTCATAAATATTCTGATCTGTTCCATCCGGGCCGGTTTTTTGATCAAAATCACCGCCTCCGAAATAATCAAATCCGCTGGCTGCCAGCTGCTTCCCAATTTCATAGTAGCTGTTTCTATTAGCTGCCTTTGCATAATAAGCAGCCGGAGTAGCGTGGGTGATAGGAACACTGGTTACGATTCCGATTTTATAGCCCTTCTCTTTTAAATCTTCGGTGATCGGTGTGTACTCTTTAGTTTTGGACTCATCCATGTTAATTATGCCGGAATATGTCTTATAGCCTGATGCCAGGGAAGTTCCGGTAGAAGCAGAATCAGGAATAAATGAAGTGGAATCCTGAGTCATCAATGCGCCATGAACGGGAAGCTGAGTGAAATTCAACTGTTGGGGAGTCACCTGGCCAGGCATGGATTGTTCACCAAGAAACATTTCTGCACTGCTAACCTGAGGATAGCTCATCCCATCACCAATAAACATAAAAACATATTTGGGAGTCTTGCCATTATAGACCTCCTCTTTAGTTGACCTGGCTACTCCAAGGTTGGGCTGGGCCACTGCAAAAGATATCAGTAAAGCAGCAACAACGAGAATGGATACAATAAACGTTGAGTGTTTCCTTGCGTACATAATGCACCTCCAATATTTAATCTTTAATACATCATAGGAAACAAACTTTAAATACCAATGTAGCTGGTGTTATTACACCCTTAAATTATGGTAAAATTTTAGTCATTATTTTTTCAGGCAAAAATCAGCAGGCGGAAGTAGGATGGAAATCATTTATCAACTTTTATGTAGCCCAGTTCAGCAAGGATATTAAGTATTTCCTGTTCCATTTTTTTATCCATATGCCGGTCAATCTTTATAAGATCCAGGTTTCTTGCCAGCTGATCCGTACTGTCCATAGATACCAGATTACCCATTATCCATGGTCCTTCATCCAGCTCTACCGTTACAATGGTGTACGGTACTTCGTTTTCGCGGCCCTCGGATGCGATAAAAGAAGTAGTAAAAGTAACGACCTTTCCCTTCCCGCTCAACTGAACAATTTCGTGGTTAGTGCTGGCACACGCTCCGCAGACCATCACGATTAAGCCGAATATAAACAGAGCGAGCACTATTAAACATAAAACAAACTCTATTAATACCTGTCCTTTTTCATTTTTCATTTAATTACCTCACAAAAATAGCCCACTAAAAGTTAATACTCTCAGCGGGCTTAAAGTTTATTGACGTATATTATTCTGGATGCTACCATATAATTAAATAAAGGAGTTACCGCTTTTGATCGGCGGTAGGTCCTAAATCGTATTAGGCCGCCTTACACAAAAGGCGGTCTGTTTCATTTATGTTTCAAACATAAGGAAATAATCCCTGCGATCAACAGGCAAAAACTGAAAAGTTCAAGCCATGAAACCATAGGCACCACCCCCTTTCCTGAGAGAAAGAGGGACCAAACCGCACAAACGGCAACTCCAAATTTATTTTACCATATATTCACATTTACCGTGACACTCTCAATCCCCTAAAGGGGATGGGAATTGCCAAACCGCGATTTTTACCCGATTAGATTTACCTGGATTTCTCTTTCGGTATTCCCTTTTGGATTACGGATACGCCAAGGTTAAGGGTCGTTGTTTCACCTTGTTTGATGTTAACCGTGTAATCTTCTCCTACTATGGTTGCCGTTTTCAGACCAGTTAAAGTCCCACAGCCAGAAAATCGTGAGTTTCCTTTCCTTATCCATTTTGTTTTTGGTTTCAAAAACTTGTTTATCTTCCATCCAGTGATATTCTCTTTGTTAATGCCTAAATATAAGTTTTATTCATATTGTTTTGTTCTTTGATATGCGGCTATAATTAATAGAAATAGTTAATGCAGGAGTAAATTTATGAATTATGGTAGTAGGCTAAAATATTTTAAAGAAATTAATGGCATTACAGGTAAGGCTCTAGCGGAAAAAGCTGGGTTAGTTCCTTCACAAATATATAAAATCGAGGGCAATAGCACTAAGCCATCCCTCGATTCTCTTGAGCGTATTTGTGCCGCTTTGGAAATTACTCTTGCTGACTTTTTCAAAGAAGAAACACCCGAAATGTCTCCTCAGCTGCGCCGATTACTTAAAGCCGCCAGGGAACTAACCCCTGAGCAATTAGCAGCGGTACAAGCCCTGCTGGATACCATAAAAGGAGCCGAAAATGAACGATAAAGAATTTCAGGATTTTTTAGTTAAGCAATTCGATCAACTTAACACCCGCTTAGATACAATAAACAATCATATGGGTAAAGTAGATTCCAACCAACTCCTTATGGAAAATGAAATTATTGAAAAAGTCCGTGGTCTTTATGATTTCCGTGAAGTACAGAACGATATAAACGAAAAAGTAATAAATACCCTAGACCGCATTGAAGCAAAGATTGATGTTTTACAGCTTGAAACCGCGCATATACGCCGCGTTAAATAGGCGATTACTTCTGAACGATAAAGAATTTAGTTTACCCGGCGGTTAAAAACCCCTGTGCTAGTCCCGACAGCCTCTTTCCCGTAAGGGGAAAATAGGACATGAACGCAAACGATACCAATCGCAGCCATGGTTCAAACGACTGCAGCGCTGGCGAGCTGGCGGTGAAGCCATCATCAGCTTGCTCAAACGCAAATATGGGTTGAACCGATGTCGGTCTCGTCTGACAAATGGTACTGAAACCTGGGTAGGCTACGGGATTTTAGCCTATAACCTGAAAAGAATCGCTGCGTTGAAGGTATAAAATCAGATATTACAGGCAAGATCTTGGTCATTATCAAAGAACTATTTTCCCCGATTAACTCAAAATTGGAGTTTTTCAGGGGGAACTAATTAATGATAAATGGGGTCAGATTTTCGCAGAAAACAACATTGGCCTCGGTCTAAGTATTGATGGAAATCCTCAGCTAACTGATCGCTATAGAATCTTTCGGAACGACAGCCGAAAAGTATCCAAGGTTTTAAAAAAATCCCTGGAAGCAATAAACAGGCAAAAAGTCAGTTACGGAGTATTAATGGTGGCAACCTCAAGTTCGGTCGGACAAGGACAGGATATGCTGGAATATTTATGTTCGCTTTCACCTGAATCCATTTCATTTACACCCTGCATTGATAAAGGTCCAATAATCTCACCCAAGGAGTATGAGCAGTTTTTATGCAATTTATTTGATGCATGGACAAAAGGGAATAGATTAGACCCAGAAATTCGCATGTTTAAATATGTACGGCAAAAACTTACAGACTGTTTGCAAATGCCAATACCTTGTGAGTGGGGTAATGATTGTCCCAACACAATATGTGTAAGTGCTGGCGGGAAAGTATGGGTTTGTAATGTGTATATGGGAAATGCGGAAGGTTATCTGGGCGATATAAACAGCCAAACATTCAATCAAATAGTCTTGTCGGACTATTTCATTTCCTTTCGTGATAAAGTCCGTTCTATTTCGGAAGAATGTTTATCATGTGAGGCATCTAGAGTCTGCAATGGAGGTTGTGTATATAGACGCATAAATGGCAATTCTAGCTTCTTGGGTTACCTTTCTTGTAAAAGGTTTAGGTATCTGTATAGAACGCTATTCATCCCCGATTCCAAGTTTAGTAAAATTTTTGCACGATAAACCTGTAAAAATGAAGTTTTCCAAAAGAACATTGTCTTCCCCTAATTTTACATCTAGTTTTCGAAAACTGTGGGAATCAATATCATAGAGGATGGTACTTGAATTGATATAATAATCATTTTTAGGAGATGTAGTAAAGGTTATCCGTTGGTCTCCAACCGGAAGAAGGGTTACGTTATTATAGTTTTCATCTGAATATGGGAATATTATTCGATATTGATTTGTAGACAGATCCAAATAGTTAACTGAATCTCTGCTGCCCTGCCAGTCATAATAGGAAATAAAAGTGATCCTATTTGTATCAATCCAGTCAACCCTACCAATGGCGGCAGTATCAGTCTGCTTGTACACAATTGCATTTTTACCGGTTTTCATGTCATACTCCCATATGGCTGAACACATCCAAAGGGGGGTTGCTATGCCTGGGGCACTGTTTCTTCGTAAAGTAGCACTATAAATGATTTTTTTCCCATCATTTGAACATTTGGGTGGAGAAAAATCCACATACATCATACCTGGCACATTGGCTATGGCAAATGTACCAGTTCCCCCGTAATAACGGTAAATATCATTGATATCATTTTGATCCAGATAATAATTCCATTCTACATCATAATTAATAGGATGTTCAGGATCATGAATTTCAGGCGGGTTTTTTTCCTTTACCTTTAGGTAGGCATCATGTCCCTTTAAATAAAAGTCTTTCGCCGTTGTTCCACTATTTTCTATAGAACGGACTTGCCATAATTCACCTTTTACAAGCGTACTTTGCTCTCCAGTTTCAACATTCAACGTTTGTATTTCCTGATAGAAAGGAGCCTCATTTCTAATAAACAACAGTGTTTTATTATCCGGCAGCCATGATATTTTTATAATTTCAGTTTTAGCCGGCAAATCCTGAAAAAAAATTCTTGTCTTACCATCCGGTACAGTGTATACTTCCACGTATCTGCGGGCATAGTATTCATCCCACCTTGTATAAGCAATATAATTACCATCAGCAGATATTGCCCCGTAATTATCCGGTGAAACCTCTGGTAAATTCATGAGTACAGCTGGTTTCCAAGTTTTGGTGTTATATATCACAAAACTGCTGCCGTCTTTATTATTGCTTAGCAATCCTGCTACACAGTTGATATAAGTTTCGCTTTGACATTTTTGAGTTTGACAAATAAACAGGGTGGAACCTATAAGGACTGTCACAAGGATCAAGCCGATTAAAAACTTATGTTTTTTCGTAACTTCCATATTGCTACCTCCATTAAATTACAATAAATAAACCAACATGATATCCATATGAGTGTAATTCAATTTTTCGCTTATATTAAGGTTTTATTATCATGAGGTCAAAACGAAACAATACAATATCCTTCTATTATATCCATACTGACTAAATAACGGAGCAAAATGCCGGAGAGGAGAAATAAAATCAATGCTTAATAAAATTATAATGAACAAAAAGCTCTGTATTGCCCTTGCCTTAATAGCAGTTGTGGCAGCAGGGCTGGTGGTCTATTGCATTACAGCTTCAAGTTCAAATTCGACTTCCGGAACGGTTGTAGAAGTAAGCGCTTTGGATACTACCAGGCATGGAGTGAAGACTGATACGGGGTTTCTGCTTACCTGCTCGGAACATATGAACGAGCAATCGGATCAACAATCAGCTGGGTTATGAAAAGGATTATTTCGCTTCACCGGAAGGTTTGGAGCAGATACGTGATTTTACAACCGAAATCAAGAGAGAAAATCCTCAGCAAACCTGGTCTCCTGCATATATTGTTTTACCAGATAAGCTTCCCGAGGTTACCGCTCCGGTCATTACGAACGTAATTTGACCACTACCGCAGGTGAGGTGAAATTGAAAATGCCCAAACTCAAAGGTGTGGCATTTGAAACTGCAATCAGTCTGTCAATAATTTTGTGATTTGCCCTTGGACCACTACTACTGAGACTCTGGTCCAGGAGGTAAGCGATAGCATAAAGTGGAGGAAGTTCTGTCACATAGCACTGGATAAAAAGGTTCCTCATTCCACTACCCTGATCAAGCTCACCAAGCTTTATGGTGCTGAGATGGTGGAGGAACTAAACAATCTTCTGGTCCAAAAAGCAGCAGAGGAAAAAATTATACGGGGCAGAAACCTCAGGGTTGATACCACAGTTGTTCCTGCGGATATCCACTATCCTACTGATCCCAGCCTGTTATCAGACGGTATTAGGGTTATAACCCGGACCGTCAAACAGATAAAGGAATCCGGGGCTGCTGTCAGGACTAAATTTCACAACCGGCAAAGAACTGTAAAGAAGAAGATCCTCTCCATAACCAAGATACTCAAAAGAAGTACTGGAGAAGCTTACAATTTGAATGTCTTTTGTTATTTCCATAATAGTGTTAATAACTTCTTCTTGATTCTGCTGCATCTGTATTTGTTGCACAAGAAAGGTTTTTCGCTCCAGGTATATCACAACAAAATATTGCTCCTTCAACCTAAAACTCTGGGCTTCTTTCTGCCCATAGAGAGCTTTTTCCCTTGTTAATAGTCAGAACTCTTACTATAGCAAATTTATGCAGATAATAACTTGACTATTCCAATATTTGTTTTTGACCGTGGTAATAAGGTATTTAAACTTTTAGGTTTATCCACCCGTGCTGAGGTGGCAGCAGTTATAAAACATCTCATAGAATAATTTATCGTAATCTTCCGAATTGCTTAATCAAAAAAATGTAAACTATGCGCATCAAAATAGAAACTTACCGTTGACATCTCCAACATACTCCACACCTAAAAGAACGTGTAATATGAACCAATATATTGCAAAGTTCATAAGATAAAGCAGATTTGCCTGTATTTCTAATATAGAAAGGAGGATCGCCTCTTGCCCGTTAATCAGCAACCAGGTCAGAGACCTCTTAATTTTGTGAGATCAATACCTTCAAGCGGTTCTAAAAATGTATCTTTAAAACCGTTGTTGCATCTTTACTTTGATAAGAATGTTGTCAGTGACAATGTGTGGCAGAACAATCGCAGACAATTCCAACTGTTCAGGGGAACCACCCCCGTTTCTATCAATGTAACCAGAATTCCAGACACAGTAGATTTCAGCAGGCGCAGAGAAATTTTTGTGAGGCCGGTTAACAGTCTTAGAACCAGTACCACTTATAAGCTGGTCATCAAAAAGAATCTCACCTCAAAGGCCGGTGAAACACTAGCTAAGCAGATTACTATCACTTTTACCACCAGGGCATCGAACAATGAAGAATAAACTGAAAATCAACTCTGCTCCGGCTTATGAAGGGACTGATTGTCCCCAGCGCCGTGAATCTTCTGTATCCCGGTTCTTTCTGTCAGGCATATGAACCCTACGCTGTTAAAAACTCGCTGGTCACCAGCGAGTTTTCAATTCCATATTATTCGAATTATAATCTGTTAATGTCCCCTGACTGCTAATGAGTCCAATCTATCAATGTTATATCCGGACCGATCTTTTTGGTAATGGCATCCTTTATCATTTCAAAGTGAGGGCAAGGAAAACCTATAGGGTTACCCCGGCTAATACAGGAGGCCAGGAATATAACCTCTGCTCCTCTATCAACCATAAGCTGCGCTCTTGCCACTGCCCTTTTTCCGGGGCATCCGCCACAGGAAACGAAGCCTACTATGTCAACCGGACCAGTTTTTTCGAAAGCCATTTGGCCTGTTCCTGCATTTCTAAAATCCGTAGTACCAGGACATAGGTCTTCGGTTTGTTGACAGCGTATTATTCCCACTTTGGGCATTTACACCTCTCCCCTCATAATTTATACATATTCTTGATTATTATAACTTATTTTAAGAGCGGACATTTGCAGCGAAAGCACACATCGTTGGAGATGTCATTTATCGATGCGCAGGCCGTACAAAACAGAAAAGAATCCCTGGACTTATCATATTTCTCATATCCAAAGCCTTTGTGGTGACGTACCTTATCACCTATTTTATAATAATTATAAACCGTATCATCATCCTCGGTTCGATGGGAGTATATCTTGCCATTGTCTCTTTTCACCTGGTATTCGTACACGGTATAGGTAGTATGATAATCGGTGTTCTTATCGTAACGGGTCCTCTTATATGATTTTTTGTCCACCACTACGCCATCCCAGGTACTGTCAGCGTTTTTACTGATATTTTGTATAAGGGCTATAGCCACAAATATACCACCGATTCCCATACCATAGTAAAGTGAGTAGGGCATCTCCATTTCTCCGCTCACCTGGCCATAAATCGGAAAAGCTATAACAGCTATAACAAAAAGAATCAGCGAAAATATAAGCGCCCATTTTTTTGAAGCAGTTTGATATTTTTGGAAAGCTGGATCATTTATCCTGAGCGAATACCCAATCAGGCCGGTAGTGGCTTGAGGTTTGATATCCGGATCTGATGATTGCAAGTTGTTTCCGCATGCACTACAAAATTTAGCATTTTCAGGTAAATCCAAACCACAGTTTGAGCAATACATAAATCCTCCCCTTTAAAATTTTGCTATAGTCGCACCTGGTCTTTTATATTATTGGCATTAAAAACCATATGATCTGCTGCCCCGGAAAACACTATCTGTCAGCACTAAACAACCATAATAACCTTAAATATGATTTTACCACTCCCAATATACAAATAGGTTCTTTTATGGATTATTATTCATTTTCATTTCCATTTGGCAAAAGTTGTTGACAGCCTTTTCCAGCCGATATAATCCTTCTTTTAAAGTTGCCCGGGGACAGCCGATATTGATTCTCTGAAATCCACATCCATTGTTACCAAATATACGTCCCGGGCTCAGCATCAGTTTTTCCTGTTTTATTAATTTTTCCAGCTCCATATCATCAATATTTAGGCCGCGAAAATCTAACCAGGCCAGATAAGTCCCTTCTGAGGAGATTACTTTTACTGCGGGCATTTTTTCTCGAATATAATCTTGCAGATAATCAAAATTATCTTTTAAATAGACTTTTAAGTCATCCAGCCATTTTCCTCCATGATCATAAGCTGCCTGCAGGGCAGTGATGGCAAATACATTGGGCAGTCCCAACCCGGTATTCCTGGCCATATTTTGGTATACCTGCCGGATACTCTCATCAGGAATGATGATACTGGATGCTTGTATTCCAGCAATATTAAATGTCTTACTGGGGGCATTACAGACCACACACTTCCGAGCCAATTCAGGTGATATCGAGGCATAAACCTGGTGTTCATGTCCGGGAAAAACAAGATCGGAATGGATTTCATCAGATATTACCAGGACATTATGTTTGAGGCATAATTCCCCTAATCTTACAAGTTCACTCTTAGTCCAAACCCTTCCGGCCGGATTATGCGGACTGCATAAAATCAACAGCTTAACTTTGGGATTCAATTTCTTCTCCAGGTCATCTAAATCCATGAGATAGCGATAATCATTTAAAACCAGCTCATTTTCAATTACCTTACAATGATTGTTGCTGATAACGGAGAAAAAAGGATGATATACCGGAGTCTGGATTACAACCTCATCCCCGGGCTGAGTCAGTCCGCGCACCAGCATATCCAGAGCCGGAACTATTCCTGGACTTGAACAGATCCAGTCCAGTTCTATTTCCCAGTTATGGCGTTTCTTCATCCAGTTTATTATGGAGGTATAGTATGAATGATAAGCCCCGGCATAACCAAAAACCCCATGCTCTGCCCGCCTGTGCAGTGCATCTATAATTTCCTGGGGGCATCTGAAATCCATATCTGCAACCCACATAGGCAGCATATCTTCATCTTTAAAAATATCCCATTTGGCACAATCTGTGTTCCTGCGCTCAATTACCTCATCAAAATTATACACATCAATCCTGCTTTCATAACCACATTAAATGCAGAACATATAAACCTTTATCTTGTATTACTAATCGTTTTGATATTTATCTTCCAAAAACCCATTACCACTACACCTGTATTATTGTATATATAATTAGCCTTGAATCTCGGTGGAAGTTAAATCATAGCATACTATCTTTTATCTCCGGCTCATCTTGTTTACCAATCCATCGATCCATCACCATTGATGCAGTCAGATCCCCGGTGACATTTAACGCAGTCCTGCTCATATCCAGAATCCTGTCCACTCCTAGTATGATTGCAATCCCCCCGGCTGGTATTCCCACACTGTTAAGTATGGTGGCCAGAATAACTATACCCACCCCCGGAGTAGCCGGGGAACCAATTGATGCTCCTACCGAAGTAACCAGGATCAGCAGCAATGCTGTAGAGCTGAGGTCGACGCCAAACACCTGGGCCAGAAATACTGCCGCAACTCCTTGATACAAGGCTGTACCATCCATATTTATAGTAGTACCCAGGGGAATCAGAAATTGTGCAACCGCCGGACGAACATTTAGTTTCTCTTCCGCAGTTTGGATGGACAGAGGCATAACTGCTGCTGAGCTGGAGGTAGAAAAGGCCAGCAGCTGGACTGAACGAATCTTCTTTAGAAAAGTAAAGGGAGACATTCGGGACACAAAAAATACTATAATGCAGTACATACATAGTAATAAGAATAATGCCAGAAGTACCGTAGACACATATGCCGCCATACCCACCAGGGCTTCTAGTCCCACCTTTATAGTAATCTGGGCCAGCAGACCGAAGACCGCCAAGGGAGCGATAAGCATCGCCCATCGTACCACGGTCATGCATACTTGCTGTATTGAATCCATAAGTTCAAGCAGGGGCCGTGAATTTTTAACCTCGGTGCTGACCAAAGCAACTCCCAGGATTATCGCAAATATTACCACTTGCAACATCTGTGTTTCCACCATAGCCTGCAGGGGATTACTGGGTAAAATATTAACAAAATACTCTGGAATACTGGTAATGCTGGTGTCCAGTAAAGGTTGGTCTGTTGCGGCAGTAGCAGACATCTCTTGATTTACATCAAACATATTTTTATCTATGTATTGTCCAGGGTTTAAAATCACGGCCATAGATATTCCAATCAAAATGGCCAGACTGGTGGTAGCAATAAAATAAATTACCAGGCGTATACCCATCTTTTTTAGAAATTCAATATCCTCATTGCTGGCTATTCCGCGGATAATGGATGCGAAAACCAGAGGGACTACTATCATCTGTATCAAGCTAAGAAAAATCCGGCCCGGCAGAGCCAGCCAATTTCCTATGATTGAACCGGCATTATATGAAAACCAGCCTGTAGAGGGGCTGATGATTAAACCAGTTAGAACTCCCAGGATCATGGCTGCCAGCATTTTAGCCCACAACTGCTGGTTCAGCATTTCCTTGATAGGACCATCGATAATTCTTAAAGATAGATGGAGTTTTTGCAGGGGACCATTCATGATTTATCTCACCTCCACCTTCATAATCTGCAGTCTATCGTAAAGTGCTAACACATCCCCAGGTATTTTTTATGAAGGTATTAGGTAATATATTATCAACTTCACCTTCAAAATGTAAAGTACTGTAAACATCTGCTCAGACCAACTGCTAATGTTTAAAGGCATATATATCCTGGAGGGACAAGGGAAACTCTCCCCTGTCAGCCTAGAATTCACAGGATTTAACGGTGCGTGGAAATGGTATTACATCTCTTATATTGCTTACTCCGCTTATATACATTATCAGCCTTTCAAAACCGAGTCCAAAACCGGCGTGTTTTACACCGCCATATTTCCTCAGCTCCAGATACCACCACAAATCTTCTTTTTCCATATCCAGTTCGATCATCCTCTTTTCTAATACCTCGAGTCTTTCTTCCCTTTGACTGCCGCCGATTATCTCCCCAATCCCAGGAACCAGCAGATCCATAGCTGCTACGGTTTTTCCATCATCGTTCTGCCGCATATAAAAAGCTTTTATATCTCTGGGATAGTCGGTTACAAACACCGGTTTCGCAAATATTTTTTCGGTCAAACATCTTTCGTGCTCAGTCTGCAGGTCCGAGCCCCACTGCACCGGATATTCAAATTCTTCTCCCGATTCTTTAAGGATATCAATCGCCCGAGTATAGCTTACATGGGCAAAATCAGAATTCACCACGTTATGCAGTCTTCCCATTAACCCTTTATCTACAAAGTCATTGAAAAACGCCATTTCTTCAGGTGCATTTTTCAGTATATATGCTATCACAAATTTCACCATATCTTCGGCCAGCTTCATATCATCCTGCAGATCAGCAAAAGCTATTTCCGGCTCTATCATCCAGAATTCAGCCGCATGGCGGGCGGTATTGGAATTCTCAGCCCTGAATGTTGGTCCAAAAGTATATACATCTCTAAAGGCCAGAGCAAATGCTTCAGCTTCTAACTGGCCGCTGACGGTAAGATTAGTCCGGCGCCCAAAAAAATCCTGGGAGAAATCCACCTGGCCCTGTTCACTCCGGGGTGGCTTTTCAGGATCAAAAATGCTTACCCGGAACATCTCCCCGGCACCTTCCGCATCACTGGCAGTAATGATGGGGGCATGCACATAAATAAAGCCTCGTTCCTGAAAAAACATATGGATGGCATAGGCCAGCAGCGAGCGAACCCGGAAAACGGCCGTGAACAGATTAGTCCGGGGACGCAAGTGGGCCACCTGTCTCATAAACTCCCTGCTATGCCTCTTGGGCTGTATGGGGTAGTCTTCGGGGGCATCACCTTCCAGATTAACTGCCTGGGCTTTAATTTCAAACTGTTGTTTACCCTGGGGGGTCATAAGCAAAACTCCCTGGACTCTTATGGCAGCACCCACTCTGTACCTGGCTACCTCCTGAAAATTAGCTAATGACTCCTTTTCATATACTATTTGGATAGAATTGAAATGAGTTCCATCGTTTAAGGTTAAGAAGCCAAAAGATTTTTGGTCGCGATTGCTCCGTATCCAACCACTGATTTCAACTTCCTGTTTTTCATATCTGCTGCTGTCCCTGACCAGCTGTCTGATTACCGCTTTTTCCATGTCGAGTCCCCCTTTGATATTGCTTCCTGCGCATGGCAGTGCTGAGCAATAGTATTTGTTTAATTATATCTGCAATCCTGCTTATTCCAGAACCTGGGTCAGAAATAACCTGAACTGGCCCGGATAATATCCTCCTGGTTAGGATTCAGTTTTTCCTTATTTATCTAATCCTATCACAATAAAACTTCACAAGAAAACTCCTACATCCATGATAGGATGCTTTCATACCCTTAACTTCCGATCAATGCTCAAACCTCCACCAAAAAAGCAGGGGGCTTACATGTACCTCGTGTATATTAATGTCAGCAGGTTTCATCTATGTTCGCCCAGGATGGGTTCCCCAGCCCTCTTTAGTAGCTGGCTAAAAAATACCACATTTCGCAAATGAAAATCTATAAAATTGAAAGTGGAAATTCCATAGAAATGCAAAATCCATTGTGGGCAAAAATCCAAACTAATATCCTTGTATTTACCACATGGAAATTGCTCACAACGGATCAAATTCTTTTAAGGACAAAGCATATCGAGGCTTGCAAAAGAAATGAGATTAGACTGGAAAACCGTTCAGAAGTATGTAGATCAAACAACTTTAATAAACCTGGTCAAACGCCTGACTCGGAGCAGAGGCTGTGCCCGAAGCTGGAACCTTACAAGCCTGTCATTGACAGCTGGCTGCTGGAGGGACTGAGCACTGTTTTCCGACATGTGAGCAGTGTACAGCATGAGATTTGGTTTGATTCTAAGGAAGATTCCGAAACAGCTGTTTATGTGCGTTTGGAGTGTGTGAGCCATAATCTAAAAAGCACGGGTTCATATACAAAATCGCCAGATATTAAATAATCCCTATATTATCATAAATTACCACTAGTTTTATAGAAACTTGAAGTAACTGTATAACCAAATAATATTTGACTAGCAATAACCAATTCTTCAAAACCTATGCTAGTTAATATGTGAAACAGTTGTAGTGATCCAAGCATGGGAAATCGAAATACGACGTTGGTTAATGCAATCAACCCCAATGGAACACCCCATACAACTAATTTGATAACATTGATTCTCCAAGTTCCAGATTTGTTTAGTTCCGGGATAAAGGAATCAATAAAGCCTACTACCAATCCCATTGAAAAAAATAATAAAAATTGATCAATAAAAAAATTGGTTAAATTATGTGTACTTGTACTTAATAATTGTATCTCATTGAGAATGGGTGTATATGGCAAAATAAAAGTACATAGAATGGCAGCCTAAAAGTACATAAGCC
>JAENZN010000006.1 GCA_016841245.1 Syntrophomonas sp. | reverse complement strand
GGCTTATGTACTTTTAGGCTGCCATTCTATGTACTTTTATTTTGCCATATACAAGAGGGCGTTCCTTTATATTTTGAGAAACTGCCCTCTATACAAAAATCTCTATTAATATTACCTGTTTAAAAATATTGCCAGCAATGCACTGGCTGCGCCGACCAATCCAGTAATATACCCCATATTTTCCCATCCGTTCCTATTGGTATTTCTTTCTCCCTCCCGGTTGGCGTCACTTCTATCCAGACGGCTCTCACAAATATCTATCCTATCCTTAATCCCGTTATAATCACGGATTAAGGTCTGCATTATTTCTATTTTAACAGATACTTCATCTATCTTTTCATTAGCTTTATCTACCTTTTCCTGCAACTGCATGATCAAATTCCACTCTTTATCGTTGTCCATATTCAGATGCTCCACCCCCTGGAATGTTTTTACAATATTATATGAAATCCGTTTTTTTCGGTGTATCTTCCAATAACTGATATCAGCAGATTCCTTAAGTTGATAGACTTATTGGAGACCACCATTTTTTCCTTTGCTGTTGAAATTTTTCAGCAAAGGGTACGAGTTTTTGGTTTCTTAAACTGCTCCAGAATACTCATCTTTCCGATAAGCTCAGGAGATAGAATAAAGTTTATGATCATGGTACAACTTATAAGCAGAAAGGAGCGAATTTATATGAGAATAAGCGATGCCAACAAACTTGTTGGCACCATAATTAAAGTGAAATCAGGACAGGATATGACTGAAGTTATTCTGGATATCGGAGATCAAGCGGTTACTGCTACAATTACTTCTGGAGCAGCACATGATATGAGACTTGAAGAAGGAGATCAGATTTTTGCTGTTTTTAATTCATCTAATGTATCTTTGATAAAAGGATAGCTTATTAGTATGTAAAAGAGCCAGCATTTTTTATTTTGCCAGCTCTTTTACTTTGGAGGTTTTTGGCTATACATTCATTACCTCCCTATTTTATTTTATCACCCTCTGAAGCTCCGCCCTTAGTTCTAAAAGGCTAATTTAATAGTTTTAGGGCTACGACTTACAGTCGTACAAACCCCATTTTTTTGTTAACAAGTTTACCTTTTTGAGAACTAAACTTCACTTCCCAGATGATTTTAACTATATTTTAACTAACCTTAGTATTATTCTATTCATTCTATCAAAATATGTCAATGAGTTTTCAGACAATTTTCACATAGTGATTGTTTTCTTTTTCTTAATTTAGACACCATATCAAGATATTTTACATAATATAAATACCTATTAAATCCTGAATTAAATATTAGATTTTTTCTAATATTTTTGCAAAAATAAACAACGCAGAAGCTCCAACCATTAAGGTAAAGATAGAGACGATAACTCCCACTTTATTGTTTTTTAAAAATTCTATTACTCGATTTATCATAGTTCCGCCTTTTAAAAATTAACCAATGCACACTCTAATTGACTTAGATAATAATTCTATTCTTACTCTACATTTTCCTGCACAAATTCTAATAGCAAGACTACTTAAACTAAATTGATTTAAGATATCTAATGAAAAAACCCTGGTCTATTTGAGACCAGGGTTTTAGGAAGAGATACGTATAATAGAGCATATAATGTAACTTCATGTATTACCACATGGCTTCTTCGCTATTAAGCTGCATGATGGATGTTATTCATAATCGGAGTCTCTTCCAAAAAAATCTCTATCCATCTTTCATTCATCTCCTCTACGTCCATTGGTACGTGGAGTATGATTAGGTCAAGGTTGTACAGTATTGCATATATATTAATATGGTATTCAGTGCATTCTTCCATTGGCAAATTCTGCTTGCTTTCATCCAAGGGCATAAATACTTCCAGCCATTCTAAATTTGTTTCTTCCATCGTTTTTGGTGGATGTAGGTCAATAGGGCCATATAATGTTTCCAAAGTATCCAGATATATTTCAGTCCAATTATCAATAAATTTATCATTTTTCTTTATCATTGCTCTCGCCTCCTAATTTAGGTTTATATCATCCAGTCGTATAAAGATAAAATTGCTTCGGTGGTTATCCTGCATGAAATTATCTTGCTAGTACACAATTTATGAGTGATTTGCATCACTCTCAACTATTAGATAATTAATGGCGTTCACGGCACTATTTTGCATTTTCCACCTTCGTTTTCAATCATCTCGGAATTTAAAAGAAGTCTAAACTACTGCTGTTTTACGTAAGGATTTGAATAAGTCCTGTTTATATAATAAAGTAGACGGGGCAAATGGTTGGTTATTTAACAATTCCAACAAATAATTTGCATCGTTAAGGGACAGCAAATCAAACAAGGATAAGCAGTTTGAATGAACTGTTTGAGCTATTTCAACATCTATCTTATGCTCGGATAATAGATATTGAAGAGACCTGGAATTACATCCATATTTCGTCCAGTTAATACTTCTCATAGAACAATACCAAGGTATTTGTGTCGCTTCTGGAATCATTTGTGTAACGAAATTCCAATTAAAGGAAACATTATGAGCTATTATAAGTTCTGCTTGATCTAATAAGTATAAAATTTGGGGGTAATCTAGTTTCATATTTTTAACGTCATTATATGTTAATCCATTAGCTCTGCTGGCCTCAGGATTGATTATACAGGCAGGCTCACGCAGACCAGAATATTCATCTATAATAACAATATTCTTCGTTAGGGTATTATAAGAAAACAGTATAATTCCCAATTCGATTATCTCATCAATAAAATAATTATTGCCAGTAGTTGCAACGTCTATAATCGCCCCAACAATAGCCCCTTCATTATTAGTTACATTAGAAATATCCATTCTCCAGTCCTCCATTGCAAAATAAATTAACTTACTAATTCTCTGCAGATAATTAATAACAATTTGTCCCCAAATAATTCAGACTTGGTTCTATGATTTCCAAATAACAATTATAGTTATGTCTAGATCCTAATTAAGTATTATGCAAATTTTATGCCAGGTTAAATCATATACCATATAGCAATCAATACCCCGAAAGTAAGTCTTTGATACAAATTCAGAGACCTATTACCTAAGTATCCCAATAGCATATTGATTCATTACCGCATTGGTTTGATTCATTTTTGTATTGTTTTGAGGCTTAGTGCGGGCTTCACGATTTGAAATTATATACCAAGCTCCGTAAAGAATGGTTTTTGTTTTAATGCCGAATTCAACCCTGAATCATTTTCTCACTTTTAATTCTTCGTTGTAATAAAACCTCTAAATCCGCAGCTAAATTACCAGGTTCAAGAGCTCTCAGTTAACTGGGTCAGGAACCTATGACATTTACCAGAAATATCTAAAAAGCCAGATTCGGATTACAAGATTAAATAAAATGAGTCTTTTTGTTATTATTGACAAAAAGAGAATCAAAAAAAACCGCAAAGCGGTTAATATAATAGGAACGATATAATAATAACATCCTCTGATAAATGAAGCAATATGAATTTTTTTTGTACAAAAACACAAATTGACCGAAAAATGAGAATGCCTGAGAGCACGATAAAGATGGATTTATGCTTCATATGGTCTTGCTTGCCGAATATTTTTTTTATTATACTTAAAAAAGTTCTGCCTGCAGTCTTTACTACTCATATAAAGAATGAAATAGAAGGCTTAAAAGGAAGGAGAATAACTCAAAAAACATTAGGAAGAAGTCGAACTTAAATATTCCCTGGTTATACATATTTTCTAAAACGACATAATATGCGATAAAATGTCCCTGCGAACAATATGGAAAAAACTACATTCCCTACAGCATGAATTCCATCAAAGACTATACTGGAAGCATAAACAGCCAGAAATGTTTTGGCGTTCAAGGGATACATAAAGGCTGCCCAGTGCCAAATATTTATGACCCAGCCATAAAAAAGCCCGCATAATCCAGCCAGTACAGTAAAGCTGATCAGTCTGAATTCTTCTTCTTTAAGCGATAGTATGGAAGCGAAAACTCCACACATTCCCCAGCAGAACATCTGCCAGGGTGTCCATGGACCCTGGCCCAGAAAAAAATTGGAGACTAGAGCAGCTATAGCTCCTACCATAAAACCAATCTGGGCACCAAAAACATAACCGGTTATCATTATAATAAATGTAGCTGGCTGAAGGCTCACTATTGCGCTGAAGGCAATTCTTGATACCGCTGCCAGAGAGGACATGGTTGCAATTAAGGCAATCATCTTTGAACTCACCTGTTGCTTTTCAAACTGCCAAAAAAATGCCATGATGCCCATAAAAACGATCACGGTGGAGAGAAGGGTCCAGTTAAGATTATATAAAGGATTTTCCGGAATTATGGTTGCAGCTAGAAGCACAAAAACAATCAAGATACTTAACACATACCTGCTGCGGAATATGATACTATTTTTGATCATTATGCTGACGCACCTTTCAATTCACCTTTTCTATTTCCCTCAGCTTCATTATGCTGTAAGCGCATTCAGCTCTGCTCGCTGCAGAATCCGGCTCAAACCCCGGGTATAGCAGCCCGTTTTCACCTGCAATTTTCACAAATTCTTTATACCAGTCTGGTCCTGTACCAACCGCCGGAGTTTCTAGCGGCAGAGTTCTTACCAATATGGCAGCCAACTGAGCTCCGGTAATACTTTGCCCTGGACTAAAGATTCTACCAGGCATCCCATTAACATATCCATTATTAACACAGGTCATTATATAGCTGGAAGCCCAAAAACTTTGTGGCACATCTAGAAATCCGGTATCGCCATTATATTCATCAATGGCCAGCTCCATCCCCCTTACCATAATTTTAGCAAATTCGGCTCGATTTACCGAGTTTTCAGGCTTAAATGTTCCATCCGGGTAGCCGTTTATCACATCTGCTTTTACCAATTCACTTATCTGCTGATAGGCCCAGTAAGTTTCAGATACATCGCTTAAAACCGGACCCATGGTTGGTGTTGGCTGAGCTTGATTACTGTCTGAGGAAGAGGAAATCTGGCATAATGAAATCAAGGCTGTGGCAGAAGTTTGGATCGGACCCGCAACTACGCCTGGCATATAGTAAAAAAACCCGTTTTGATTTTGAAGCTCCAACAGATGAGTCACCGCATTATCGTCCTTTACCGACCATACTTTATCAGTAGGGGACTCACCTGATGCCAGCAGTGCTTGTATTACCCAGGCATCTGAACTGGCATTAGACTTAGTTCCGGCCAGATATCCAGAACTAAACCCCCCATCCTCTCCCTGGCAGGTCTTTAAGTAGGCCAGACTATTTTTTATCACTTCCGAATTTTGGGGCTCTTCCCCCAGCACTATCAAAACCCGTATGGCTACTGCCGTATCATCAGCATCGCTGGGTATGCCTTCGCACCAGCCAAATCCTCCGTCCCTGTTCTGGCGGTTTATCAGCCATTGCCTGGCTTTCTCTTTATCTGGTATTTCTTGTCCGGCAGAATTTAGAGCCAAGATAGACCACATATGTGAATTTATGAAGCCCCTTTCTCCTTGAGAAATATATGCGAATTGTCCATCTTCCTGCTGGAAAGAAAGGATACTCTGGGCCAGATCACTACCATGATATACGTTCCCCTGCTGCACTGAGCTCAAAGCCAGCAGGGTGCGGGCATAATCACAGGTGTTTTTTAAATCCTCTTCACAATTATTCAAGAAATCTACCGGATTCTTACCACCCGGAGCCCATACATCAGCATTAATATTCTCTCCTGCACCAGCCAGAGCCATAATAACCCAGCAGGTAACCGACTGACTGCTGTCCTGCCCTTCTCGATAAGGAAATCCACCATCCTGGTTCTGGATAGTGTGCAAATATTTTATGGTTTTCTGTATCTCTGGGGTCAATGATCCTGCCTGAGATGCCGATACCGGTATATAGCTGCTGAAAAACACTAACAGCAGGACAGTTATGATAATAATCTTGGGCCTGTTTACGATCATAATGCCTTCCTCCTAATTATAAAGCTGATACTTTTTCGTTGTTAATAGATCTGGTCAGTTCCAGTAAAACTTTTACCCCTTCATCAACAGTTATTGCATCATCTGCAATATTGTTAAACAACTTGCCTATTTGCGGCGAATAAAAGGTAGAGTGCTGAAGCACTTCATATTTGCTTCCCCGTTCTATAACCCCTCCATCAAACATTAAGCAGATATCTTGAGCATATTCAGCGGCAAAATCAACGTCATGAGTTACCATCATCACGGCTGTTCCCTGTTGATTAATCTCCTGCAAAAGCTTACCCAACTGTTCTTTCAACTGATAATCAAGCCCCCTGGTTGGTTCATCCAGCAGCAGCAGTCGGGGTTTACTTACTAAAACAGAGGCCAGGGCCACCCGCTGCCGTTCACCAGCACTTAAATCTCTTGGATTACATTGGATGTATCCATCCAGCTTCAAATCGCGTATTATCTCTTCACTATATCCATCTTCACTCAATTTAAGATTCTTTATGGTAAAATCTATCTCTTCTCTCACACTGGGCAGAAAAAGGTAATCATTAGGATCCTGGGAGAGGTAAGCAACCGAAAGGGCCATTTCTTCTATGGTCAGTTCTCTGGTATCCTTTCCTGCTACCTGGATGCTTCCTCTACTGGGTTTTAATAATCCATTAATATTTTTCAGCAGGGTGGTTTTTCCAGCTCCATTCTCTCCCAGTACAGCAATGAAGTCTCCTTCCCTAATTTTCAGATTAATGTTTTTTAAAGCCTCACCGGTATTCGGATAGCTAAACCATAGATTACGTATATCAACGAGATCCTTTCTTGGGTCCACACCTGAAACTGGCGGCTCATCCGGATACCAGTTAATCTTACTTCCAGCCTTTCTATCAGGAATATAGGATTTAATAAGCTGCCGACCTTGTTTAACCGTCAGGGGCAGCTCTTCATAGCCGGCACTGGCAAATAACCTGGGCAGTGGGGGCAGGTAGGCTGCGGGTGCTTTTTGCAGCCAGAGTCTATTAGCTCTGGTTCCTGCTTTCAAATCAGCAGAAATCCCGCCGTTTTCCATGACCAGAATCCTGTCTGCCAGATGGCAGCATCGTTCCAGCCGCTGTTCAATCATGATAATTGTGGTCCCGTTATCTTCATTCAATCTTCTGATAATATTTAGCAGTTCTTCGGCGGCAACCGGGTCCAACTGGGAAGTAGGTTCGTCCAGCAGCAAAATTCCAGGATGCATGGCTAAAACTCCAGCCAGAGCTACTTTTTGCTTCTGCCCCCCGGATAATTCCGCAACATAACTGTCTAAATGGGCAGATAACCCCAATGAACTGCTCATTTCCATAACCCGGCGTTTCATAAGCTTGTAAGGTAATCCTAGATTTTCCAGCCCAAAGGCTATTTCCTGTTCCACATTCATCATCACTAACTGGCTTTCTGGATTTTGAAATACTATACCCACTTCCTGCACCAATTCATAACGGCTCAATTGAGCTGTTTCTGCATCATCTAAAAATATTTTCCCCATTAAAGTTCCATTATAGAAACCGGGAGCAAGACCTGATATAGTGCGCAAAAGGGTTGATTTCCCACTTCCCGAGTTCCCAACTATTATGACAAACTGACCCTCGATAATCTCAAGATTTATCTTCTTCAAGGCAGGTTTGTTAGTCTCTGGATAATAGTAAGTTAAATCCTGGATTTTAATATCGGCCATTTCATCCACCCCCAGTTTAATATAGCAGGGACTAATAGGGTTATAGCAATAATGCCAGCTCCAATTAATTCCAGCGGATTTATGTGCTCTAGTACCGGATAATAGCTAAAGGCAGACCAACCCATCACTGCCGACCATATTCCAATAACCAGGGCAATTGCTGTCACAATCAAAATAAAATAATCCCGGGGACGCCATAAATCCTTATCATAATAGCTCCTGGGACTGCTCCCGTATCCCCTGGCATACATTGATTCCGCCAACTGTAAGGACCTTTCCAGGCCAGATAACAGCATTATGCTGATAATGGGAATCGAATTTCTGGCCCGCTTCCACCAGCTGCCAGTGACCAGCTTAACTCCCCGACAGCGCTGTATTTCACTGATTCTCTGAAAGTCTTTCATCATCAACGGAAACAATCTCACTGATAAAGTTATGGCCAGAACTGATTTTCCTCCCAGCCTGCTGAAAAGCCTCAGAGCCTTGTCGGGATTTACTGCATAAGTATATAAACAAAATATGCTTATTATAACCAGTAACCGTATGCTCATCCCCAGCCCGTAAGCAAGAGCTTCCACGCTTATTTCCAGAGACCCAATCACTGGTATTTCCGGACCGCTGTAAATAATAGTAGTACCCGCCCTGGCAAATAGGGCATTAATTACCACGATAAATAACACCATTATGATACAGAATTTCATATAACCTTTCCATTCAGACAGATTGCCCGCGGCAGCAATAACTGCCCATACCGATATCAATAAACCCAGCAGATATACCGGATGAGAAAATATTAGTGACAATATGAATACGATTCCAATAAAGGTCATCTGGGTAAACGGATGCAGTTTAAATATAAAATTATCTTTAAACTGATAAGTAAGCATAAATTTTTTCCCATCTCAGTTAGTACAAAGGCAGGGAAATCATTTCTCCTGCGGTTATGGCAACATTATACTTGCCGGCAATTTTTTCTGGAGTATTAAGCAGTATATCTAAGGCCCATTGAAAACCCGATAGATCAGTACCGGATACTAACCACAAGGGGCAAGAATCACCCAAACCACTGCCGGCAGCAGCTATAACTCCTGCACTTTCATCGATGCTCCTCTTCACCTGACCCTGAATATCAATTAATTCCAGCTTACTCTCATTAAAATGAACCCCGGCACCATTGCGCTTATAAGCCTGGTTAAAATCCTGAAGAAATGGACTTCGGTTTAATTCCTCCCATTCACCCACTACTATAGTGGGTCCCGGGCGGTTGGCCAACAGTCCTTCATCAATCTGCATCACTTTCACACTACCTACTCCCTTTGCTTTTAAAGCCTGCTCCAATCTGTATCCTGCTTCCAGGTCATCACTGGGGCACATTATCGTGGTTGATTTAATTTCTCCCTCATAACCGTGCAGAAATGGTTCTGGATAGCATCCAACTACGGCGGCGTTGGCAGGCCCTGCTTTCCAGGCATGATAATCCCACCATATTACTTCACCCGAACTAATCAGGTAATCTGCTCCCCCAACATTCGGGCAGATACCATTTACATAATAAAACCAGTCCTGCATTTCCCCACTTAAGCCTCCACTGGAACCTTTAATTCCATTGATACTGTCAATAAAGCCTCCTCCATACCTGGTTTCAACTGTCATTTTATTCTTCAAAATATCCATAACAGTCCAGTTCTTTTCAATACCCACCATTTCCTGTAATATGGCCTGACTGCCAAAATTCCGGGTTACCAGCAGCTTAACTTTATTAACCTGGTTATTGTCGGCCATGGGTAATAATTCATCACTATCATGCTCTGCTGCCTCAGGTTCATCTGCAGAATTATTATCTGCGGTCTGATTTTCAATACTCTGACTGTTATTTTCTTTCGCAGGGGAAACTATTTCGGTATCAGCTGTCTCCCCTTCAGATGAACCAGTATGCTCTTGTTTATCATTTGGGGCTGCTGGAGTGCTGTCACCTTGAGTAACAGCACAACCAGCCATCATTATTATTAACGTTATTAATAATATTAAAAACCATTTTTTCTTTACCATTCCTTACCCTCCATGTTATTAATAAAGGGTTTAATATCAGCATTACAATTTATAACCCGTGCTAACCAGATAATTTAAATATCTGTATACAGTAACTGCAGCCTCAGCCCGACTGAGTGAATTGTTTCCCCGAAAGGTTCCATCCTCATACCCATTCATCAAATTAGCCTGACAGCTAAATCTAATACCCGGTAGTGCCCAGGCTGGAATAGCACCCTGGTCCGCATAATCTAATTCAACCCCGGATAAATTATTATCTATCTGCAGCCTCTGGAGAATACTGGCTATTTCATTGCGGGTGATCGGCTTATCCGGTCTGAAAGCAGTATCCGGGTACCCGCTAATAATGTCGTTGACACAGGTGATTTCAACGGCTTCGGCAAACCAGTCACCAGGTTCTACATCGGTAAATGTTATTCCTGAATCGGATATAGAGGATAGACCTAGAGCTTTTACTATCATCTGCACAAATTCTGCCCGACTAATATATCTGCCTGGTTCAAATCCTTTGCCGGTACCTTCAATAATTCCCTGCCCGGCCAGGATTTCTATTGCGTCTCGAGCCCAGATGATATCATCACCCACATCTGTAAAAGATACCCTTACCGGTATTTCAATTACGGCAAAAGACGTGAAATGATTAATTTGAAAAATTACCATTCCGGTTTTTAAATCGATTACTCCTGGAACAGATACCCACTGCCCGGTATCTACGTCATACCAGGCCGGGCTAAGACTGCTTATATCCACATCCCCGGTAATCGGTACCTTAATACAGATAGTCACCGGTTCTGCAAACTGAGTACCGTCTGGACCAAATTCATATACAGATGATCCTAACTTTATAGCAAACTGTTCAAAATATTCTATATCTTTTGTATCTGATAACTCTTCAATAGTAATGTTTAATGAATCCTCAAAAGAATTCTCTGGTATCAGCAGGGCCACTTCTTGTATTTCATCAGTAATACGCGTTTCCCCCTGGCCTGCACTTGCAGATCGTGAAACAATATTCCCGTCCAGATCATCCTTTAATTCATCCACATCTGCTGCTAACATACACTGGTCAGCATTCATTATTAAAATACTGTCCTGTACCTGTCCCAGTTCTTCACTATATGATTTGATAGTATCCCAGGTAGCTTCCAGTGTTTGTCCGGCTGCCATCGTTGGCGATGAATTTGAATCATCATCGAGCAGGTCATCCCAATCCGGTCCATCTGAATATGGGTCGTAGCTGTACCACCAGATCACCTCATCACCCTGTTCTACTTCACTTTCAAATGCCGATATGGACAAAGGATCCTTATTTATTTTGCACATCCAACCATTCATGCCCTCGTTGCTCTGACCTTCTATTTCGGTAACCAGCCCCGGGGTATATGACCAGCTTAGGCCGGTGGCATCCAGGGCTCCTACTGCAGTCAATCCCCAGGTATCATCCGGGTCAACGCTAACCCGCCGCGGTGAATATAGAAGTTCACCATCGCTTCCTACTAGGGCAATATACACCTTGATACCGTCATCACTGCTGCCGGAACCGCCGGATTTTTCTACCGTTAGCACAGCGAAATCAGATGTTCCGCAATAACCCGTTGTAATGTTTGTTGCTCCCTCTGCTTCGCCAGTTGCCAAACCCACATCTATACTGGCTATATCAGGGTTTTCTGCCGCCCAAGTGGCAGCGGAGGTTACATCCTCGGTCGTGCCGGCCAATGTATATGTTTCAGCCGTGAACTGCTGGGTTTCACCTCTATCTATAGTGGCACTGGAGGGACTCACCTCTATGCCCAGGACACAATCGCTGTCTATAACTGCTCCCAGCTGCAGGTAGGCATCCAGAACCCAGGTGTTGGCTGCTATATTGGCACTGGCTCCAAAGGTACCGTCACCGTTTACTGCCCCGTTACACAGGTAATCTACCGGGCTGTTTCCTTCCCCGCTGGTCCAATCAGCCGGATCTATTCCCAGCTGTTCAAGAGTGTATATCACTTCGGCTGTGTCTACTATGGGATCATCCCAGCCGCCATCGTCTTGGAAACTCCCATCGTCATTCTGCCGTGCTTCTAACCATACCATCCCTTTATATACGGCTTCAGAGACAGTTTCTTCCTGGTCTCCTGCATATGGTATCAGGTAGTCTAATACTCTAACTGCCTCTGCTGTGGTCATTAAGTCATTCCAGCTCGAAGTCCAGGCTCCGCTATCACCATCTTGTTCTCCCAATATAAAATCTATTGCTGAGTCGATGTCAATTTCATCTATATCTCCGGCTCTACCCACCATTTCTAAGGCTGGTACATCACTAAAGGCGCTGCTATCAAAGGAACCGTCTGTATTTGCTGCCTGCCGTTCCTGCAGTATCTGCAGCAGTTCATCGGCCCGGTCATTTTCTCCCATGCTCCGGGAAGCCAGGTATTCGCCGGCTATTCTTTTGGCAGAAGATTGTTCATCTGTTCCTTCATTGGCTATGCTGCTGTCTATCAGGCTGATTACCCGGGATGTAAAGTCTTCCCCGTCGTATATCCAACTGGCCAGGTCAGCTCCACCTGCTTCCAGTATGTAAGCATCATAGGCGCTGAAATTTCCGTAAACCCCATCTACTGCCTGTCCATCTCGATAGAATCCATAGTTGTTCCGTACCGCCTGTAAGGCCAGATCGTCAACATCACCAGCTGCGTCTGCCTGGGCAAAAGCCGGGTTAATAAAAGGCATTAATAAACTGACTATAAAAACAATAGCCGCCAACTGATTAAATAGTGATTGTCTCTTTCTCCTAAACAAAGTAATCCCTCCAATCAAGTTTTACAAAATATGAATACTTACTCATTACCCAGCTCATAGCTAGGTAATTTTAGTCCCATACTTGCCAACCCTGGAGATTTAAATACAGTAATTAAACGTAATTATTTTCCATATTTAAAAATAAATGGAACCCCGGTAGCTTAAACGGAGTTCCTATTGAGAAGGGCACATATCAAGTAATGGGAACACTCGCCTATTCCGCGTAGACAATGGTGTTCTTTCAACAGGCCCCGGTCTCCTGGCTCAGGATCATCGTTCCTCCACGCCTTCCCGGATTTCTCGTATCCAGTGGCATCTTTGTGGATTCACTTCCCCTTTACAGTGGCGCGACCACGCCGGATTCTAACCGGCTTCCCGGGTTCCTGCCTAATAAACCTTATTTAATTTTAAAACCTTATATTCAAAGAAATTATACAGCAACTTATGAGGATAGTAAAATATTATACTAAGAAAATAATACCTGGATCATCAGGCAGAACAGAGGTTTTTTCAACTCCAGCTTTATTAAGCAGCCAGGTATTCATCACTGTAAGGTAATTATTCGCACAATATCAATACTCAATGCCTGCTCTATCTTTAATACCGGCATTATAATGATGTTTTATCTCTCTTACTTCACTGACCATGTCGGCCAGATCTTGTATGCTTTGGGAAGCATATCTGCCGGTTAAAATAAGATCTAGCTCTGGAGGCTTATTTTTAATCAGCTCGATAATATCATCTTCAGGAACCAGGCAGAAATCCGCAACCACAGTAATTTCATCCAGGATGACCATATCGTAATCGCCACTCTGAATTACTTCTTTTGCTTTGGCAAATCCCTCTTCAGCTAATTCCAGATCTATAGATGCCGGATTATCCCGCATTACAAACCTGTCCAGCCCATATTGATAAAAAGTCAACTCGGGTAAATACTTTTTAACTGCTAGAACTTCACCATATTCGCGTCCCTTCATGAACTGAATAATACATACCCTAAGTCCCTGGCCAGTAGCCCGTAAAGCCTGACCAAATGCAGATGTGGTCTTGCCTTTCCCATTGCCGGTAATTACCATTAAGAGTCCTTTTTCGGGTGATTTTTTTGCTTCATTTTCGCCGGGCAATTTTTTCATCCCCTTTTCCGGTTAATAATCCAGGTGCATACTATATGAACAATTAATCCTGGCAGCACTGCCTAATAACTCCCGTACAATCTCTCAAGTCTCCCCTGTCATCCGCACTTCTACCTTCTGGGGCCCATGCAAAAAGAAGCTCCTGACAATTAGTTATATTAGTAATGTGTCAATACTGTCTACAATTCTTATTTCATCCAGGATCTTCCTGCATACAGCTTCATTCCCGGCTACCAGTGAAATACCTCTTTTCTCAGGCAAATATACCACTTTTCCGCCTGCTTCCTCCAGAATCAATATTCCTGCTGCTACATCCCAGGGACTAAGGTTCAATTCCCAGTATCCATCCAGCAAACCGGCCGATACATTGGCCAGATCATAGGCAGCAGATCCCATTCTCCTTATCCCTCTGACCTGGGGTGTTATTCTGGAAAAATAGTTTACATTATTGTCAGGGTTTTCCAGCCGGTCATATGGAAAACCAGTAGCCAGCACACATTCCGGCAAATTCTCCTTACCACTGACCCGGACCACATTACCATTAAGATAAGCACCCTGCCCCCTGACTGCCTCAAACATTTGATCCAAAACCGGTACATATATTATACCCAACATGGTTTTAGCCATATATTGAAGGGCTATAGAGATGGCAAATACGTGCAATCCCTGAGCATAATTGGTTGTCCCGTCCAGTGGATCTATAACCCATAAATAATCTGATGCTATATCATGTTTACCATATTCTTCTGATAAGATGGCATGACCGGGGTAAGTCTCCCGAATAGCATGCATAAGATATTCTTCCGACCATCGGTCCACCTCAGTTACCAGATCCACACCGGTTGACTTAGTGTTGATGATCATATCTTTACCCAGGTGCTCCTTTTGAATTTCCCCGACCTCCCGCACCCAACTTTTCACTTCTGTTATTACTTTGATATAATCAAGCATCATCTAGCTTCAGCACACTAATGCACAGGCATAAAATATGCTTCTCCTTTCTATGAAATAGCAGCACACGCACACGATCTTCCCAAGCATCTTCATAATCCCACTTACGCTCGAACCATACCGTATACTTACCTCTGGGGACATCAAGCATTCTAAAATACTATTCTTGCAGCTCTGCTGGTGTTTCATAGTTTTTACTACCACAGAAAAAAATAAACTGGAACCGGCAACTGCGACTTTTTGGAATAGCGTTAGGCTTCCTCCCTAGGACTGTACCCTGTATCAATATGTTTGTTCTTCTACATTATTATAATCCGTGTTTTCTTATATTACCAAAAATATATTTATTCTTTTTCCCGATAATAAACGCTGAATCACCTCTTCCATATAATAAGGAATTTTTACATGCCTAATCCAAATGAAAGGAATATTCTGGCATATCGTATGGTAATATAGTAATTAATATTTCAGTTCTAATTAAGGCAACAAACAGAAGCCTGATTCATAAAGGAGGAGAAAATTTATGCGGCTTGTCAGACAAAATAAATTTTGTACCCTGGTAATTATTCTTCTGATATTGACTTTAATGTTAAGCGGATGTTCGGAAAATACCCCAAGTGATACCGAGGTTAAAATGAACCCGACAGCTGAGGCTGCTGAGTTTGCGGCCTATTCAGAATTTCCGGTTACTATTAACCCTGCTGTTTCACCTTATCAGGTAGCTCAGGACTTGAGCAACGTGGAAAACAGCACTCGCTTTGAGTTTTCCCCGGAGGCACGGGAATTGCTAATTAAGAACGGCTTTGTAGTTGTACCTTTCATTGGAGTAGAGTTTTTTATGATGTATGAACCCAACCGTTATGATGGTATTCCTAATTTTATTACTACAGATGCCATGCTGCACAATTATCACCTGTTTTTTAACCACTTGCTGGAGAGCATGGAAAAAGACTACATGGTCCCTGAATTAGTTAATTTGAATAGCATAATGTTAAATGAGACTTTACAGCAATATGAGAATTTAAAAGGAAGCACCTGGGAAAACGCTGCTCGGCGCAATCTGGCCTTCTTCTCAGTAGGCACTTTACTCCTGGACCCGCAGGCAGCCATACCGGCAGCAGTTCAGCCGGAAGTTGAAAAGGAACTGGCTCTAATCCAGCAGCATCGAGAAACTGCTTTATCACCAATTATGAATATCGGTAAAACTGAACAGGATGTTCTGGAGGATTTAAAGGAAGACTATACCCAGTATATCCCCCGCGGCCACTACACCAAATCCGAAGAGCTGCAGAACTATTTTCAGGCTATGATGTGGTACGGACGTCTGACTTTCCGGCTTAAAAACGAAGATGAGACTCGTTCCGCAGCACTGGTCACGCTGGCTCTCAACCAGGACAGCAACCTGCAGAGCTGGGAAAAGATTTATGAGCCAACCTGCTTTTTCGTAGGAAAAAGCGATGATCTCGGATATTACCAGTATAATAAGCTCCTCCATCAGATATATGGAAGTGAAATCAAGATAGAGGATCTTCCCAAGACAGCTGATAAATGGACCAGTTTTATTAACGAAGCGCAGAAACTGAACCCTCCGCTTATAAATTCCATCCCCATTTTCGATGAAAACCTACAGCCAGATCGGGAAAATGAAATAAAGGGTTACCGTTTTCTGGGACAAAGGTATACGCTGGATGCAGATATATTTCAGCGGCTGGTTTACCGTGAAGTAAAAGAAAACCCGGGTGGGGAAAGGAGAATACTGCCCAAGGGGCTGGATATTCCAGCTGCTATGGGCAGCAGCGAAGCCTACTCTATCCTGCAGGAATCAGGAGACACCGAGTACATTAATTACCCGGAAAATATGAGTAATATGCAGTCTTATGTAAGCAAACTGGATATTAACACCTGGACTCAAAATTTGTACTGGAGCTGGCTCTACACTCTACAGCCTTTAAGCACCGGTAAAACCGAAGGGTACCCTTCCTTCATGCTCAATCAGGCCTGGAATCTAAAAGAATTGAACACTTATCTGGGCAGTTGGACCGAATTGAAGCATGATACTATCCTATATGCTAAGCAGGTATATGCAGAGATGGGCGGAGGAATAGAAGGAGAGGTTGATGACCGGGGTTATGTAGAACCAAACCCCGAATTATATGGCCGCCTGGCCTCACTGGCGGTAATGACCCGGGAGGGACTGGATAATAGAGATTTCTTAGCTAAAGAAGACCGGGTCAGTCTGGAGCGCATGGAAGATCTGGCTCTTTCATTGAAAGAAATATCTGAAAAAGAACTAAGTAACACTGCTCTTGCAGATGAAGATTATGATTTAATTCGCAGTTTCGGCGGGCAATTGGAGCACTTCTGGCTGGAAGCGTTAAAAGACGATAATGTCCAGTCACGTTCCCAGCTCTGGGATAATCCTGCGGCATTAGTTGCTGATGTAGCTACTGCTCCGCCGGATACGGTACTGGAAGAAGGAACCGGCTTTATCTCAGAAATATACGCGGTCGTTCCGGTGGATGGAAAACTGAGGATAGCCCGGGGCGGGGTTTACTCTTATTATGAATTTCCCTGGGCAGCTTCTGACCGCCTTAGCGATAAGAAATGGCGTGAAATGCTGCAAAACCAGGCAGCTCCCGAATCTCCTGCATGGACTCAGGTTTTTACCGCAACGGGTCCATGTTATTCTGTAATCCCTTAAGGGATAGCTATGTTTATGCCGAATATTTTACGAATCGGATTACGCGGGATCCTAATTCTTATAGGGCTTTTCCTGGTTGCCTGCCTAATATGGACCTACAGGATGGGTTACAGCTTCTTCCTCACCGGAGGACAGACTGCTCTGATAGAGCCTTATGATCTTAATAATGATGGGCATTTAGAATCATACATATTAGAAAACCACAGCCTTAAAATTATGCAAAATGAGTTAGTAATATGGAAGTCCCCCGCTGACTGGCGGGTGACTTCCTTCGTGATAGGTGATGCCAACCATGATAAGCAAGCAGACCTGATAATGGTAGTATGGAAAAAGGGAAGTTTCGGAAACGATATGCCCTTTTGGCTTCAGCTAAATGACCAGCATATACACTGCCACCTTTTTCTATTTGATCTGGCAGGAGATCAGGCTAAACCATTGTGGATGTCTTCTGCCCTCGACCAGCCAATCATATCCCTGCAGATACAAGACATGAACGAGGACGGTAAAAATGAGCTGCTCATACAAGAAGGCAGCTATTCTTTCCTATCTTATTTCTTAAACTCCGATGCTTCAGAACCTACCTTGTGGCAATGGAAAAGCTGGGGTTTCTATCGACTGGATGCCACCGAGGATGATTCCGGATCAAGCCCTTAAAAAAACTATAAATCATTACATTTATGTTTTAATTACGAAAGATTACAGGAAGTTAAACAGCCTCAGTCCGATGGCGGTTCGAACCAAGGCTGCTTAATTTATATATTAGCTGTCTGCCTGCAGAGTACTGCTCATTCCGAGGCAGCCTCTCGTTGATTGCATGTTTTCTGCTAAACTGATGCCTTATAACCACCAGTTTCTTTTAAGGTTGGGTATCATAAGGTCATTGACCTGAACCGGAAAACCTATCTTAAATTTCTCTTGCTTGCTAAATCTTTTCCAGATTAGCAGCGCAGACTTTGAATTCCGGGATACCAGCGACCGGGTCTAACGCATGGGAATCAGTCAGTCTATTAGCAGCAGCTTCAGCGAAATGGAAGTAGGTGAATAATACCTTATCCTTTAAAATATCAGTTATTTCGGCCTGCAGAATAATACTACCCCTTCGTGTACTTAAGCGAACGTGCTCATTGCCATTAATACCCAGCTCGGCAGCTGTTCTAGAGTTGATCTGCAGTCGGTTTTCAGGCATATGACTATTGAGACCGGACGATCTTCTGGTCATGCTGCCGGTGTGATAATGGTATAGACTTCGGCCGGTACTCAAAATAAAAGGATACTCTTCGTCTGGCAGCTCGACTGGTTCTTTAAAATCCAGCGCATGGAAAAGTCCCAGACCACGCGTAAACTGTTCCTTATGCAGGATAGGGGTTCCAGGATGATCCTCAGTCGGACAGGGCCAGGTAAGTCCCGGTCCTTCCAGTCGAGCGTAGGTCATTCCTGCATAAGACGGAGTGAGGGCACGCATTTCCTCGAATATTTCCTCAGCCGAATCATATGACATGGGATAACCCATGCGTGAAGCTAATTGAGAAATGATCCACCAGTCATCCCTGGCTTCACCAGGGGCACTAACTGCTTTTCTTATTCTCTGCACTCTTCGCTCAGTGCTGGTAAAGGTACCGTCTTTTTCAGCAAAGCATACTCCAGGCAGGACTATATCCGCTTTCATAGCCGTCTCAGTTAAAAAGATATCCTGGACCAGAAGGAAATCCAGCTTATCCAGAGCATCTTCAACATGTTGAATATCCGGATCACTGACCATGGGATTTTCACCAAAAACGAACATGCCCTTGATGACTCCATCATAAGCTGCATGGATAGTCTGGGTAACAGTTAATCCATTGGTGCCAGATAAAGGACGACCCCAGGCCTTTTCAAACTTCTCCCGGGCCGCATCATCAATTACTTTCTGATAAGCGGTGAAAACCACTGGCAGTGCCCCCATATCACAGGCTCCCTGAACATTGTTTTGGCCTCTCAGTGCGTTAATACCGGTCCCTGGTCTTCCAACATTGCCGGTTATCATGGCCAGATTACAGACCGACTTGACGTTGTCAGTCCCAGTACTGTGCTGGGTTAAGCCCATGGAATAACAAATCGCGGCAGCTTCAGCTTCAGCATAAATACGGGCGGCCTGACGAATGTCCTCGGCAGGTACGCCGGTGATGCCGGCTGAGTATTCCGGAGTATATTTTTCCAGGATTTCTTTTAATTCTGCAAAGCCTTCGGTGCGTTTTTCTATAAATTCCTGGTCAAGCAGGCCTTCGGATATTATCACATTCATCATCCCGTTCAAAAGTGCTACATCTGTTCCCGGCCGGAACTGCATATGTACATCTGCTATTTCAGCCAGTTCAACTCTGCGCGGATCGGCTACAATCAATTTGGCTCCGTTTTTCACAACATTCTGCCGGATCTTGTAACCAATAACCGGATGGTTTTCAGTAGTATTGGTTCCGATAACAAAAGTACAGGCAGCGTCCTGGGCCAAGTCTTCTATAGAATTAGTCATGGCTCCACTTCCAAAGGCTGCTCCAATACCAGCCACACTAACTGAATGACAGAGACGGGCACAGTGATCAATATTATTAGTACCCAGTGCCGCGCGGGCAAATTTCTGGGCCAGATAATTCTCTTCATTGCTTACCCGGGCCGAAGCAAAGGTGGCCAGGCTGTCTGGACCGTATTTTTCTTTTATCGCGTTCAGTTTCTTTGCGGCCAGATCCAGGGCTTCATCCCAGGAAGCGGGACGGAATTCACCATTTTCTTTGATCAGCGGTGTGGTCAGTCTTTCCGGAGAATTTACAAAATCCCAGCCGAAACGTCCCTTTACACACAGAGCACCTTTGTTGACCGGGCTCCATTCTGCATCTCTATTGGAGGTCACACCGACAATTTTTTCATTCTTAATATTCAATTCCAATGTACATCCAGTACCGCAGTAGGTACAGGTGGTCAGTATTTTATCATTCTGGGCCGGCTTGCCTTGACCGGCTGCTATCTTGCTGCTCAGTGCTCCTACTGGCATACCATAATACATTGCCCGCAGAATACACAGGGGGAATCGGCCAGTTCGCCGTCAAAAGCAGTTGCTATATGCGCATGGTATCCGCGCTCCATTACGTTGATGGCCCGGGCCCCGGTAATTTCTTCACAGGCCCTTACACAGCGGGTACACATTATGCATTTATCATAATCACGTTCAATAAATGGGTTAGATTCATCCTTGAAAAGGTTATGGACTTTTCCTGCAAAGCGAGATTCGGTAACTCCATAACGGTAGCAATAATCCTGCAGCCTACATTCTCCATCTTTTTCGCAGGTATGACAGGTCAGTTTATGCCGGGCCAGCATCAGTTCGAGTATAACTTTCCTGGCCTCTATGACATCCGGGCTTTCGGTTTCAATAACCATACCGTTTTGCGCTGGAGTAACACAACTGGCTACCAGGTTGCGCCATCCCTTGGGTTGCACCACACACATCCGGCAGGAGCCGGCCAGTTTTAAATCCGGATCATAACAGAATGTGGGGATATCTGCTCCTGCCTTTCGACAAGCATCCAAAAGCATAGTACCTTGAGGCACCTCTATCTCTTTGCCATCTATAGTAAGTTTTATATCCATCTTTTTTCCCTCCCTCCTTCTATCTACACCAGTTTTCTCAAGTATTCATATTCAAAGTGTTCCAGAGTCGAAGTTATCGGAATCGGAGCTGCCTGTCCCAGACCGCATAGTGATGCTTTCTGCATAACCCGGGCCAGTACTTTGAGGTTCTCAATATCCTTGAGGCTTCCTCTCCCAGTATTGATCTTCTCCATGATCTCCTTGCAGCGATGGGTGCCTTCCCGGCAGGGGGTGCACTGACCGCAGGATTCATGTTCAAAGAATTTGGCAATCCGGTTGATAATGTCTACTATGTCTCTGCTTTCATCCATTACAAATACCGCCCCTGAACCCAAAGCTGCTCCAATAGCACCCATGGAATCAAAGTCTATCGGGGTATCGAGATTCTGGGGTGGAATGAATGCTCCTGATGTACCACCTACTTGAACTGCTTTCAGTTTCTTGCCGCCTTTTACTCCGCCGCCCAGTTCATATATTACGTCTCTAAGCAGATAATCAGTCGGCACTTCAAAATAGGTGGGGTTTTCAATATCACCGGTTAAGGTAAGCACCTTGGTTCCAGGATAACCCTTGGCTCCTATGCCGGCAAACCATTCTGCACCATTGGTTAAGATATAGGGCAGGCAGGCGAAGGTTTCTACGTTGTTGACTACCGTAGGCATACGCCATAAACCTTCTACACCTGGAAACGGGGGCTTAAATCTCGGCTCTCCTCGATGCCCTTCTATGGATTCAATTAGAGCAGTTTCTTCGCCGCATACATAGGCGCCTGCTCCCATACGCACTTCTATATTGAATTCTCCCAGGGCACCTGATTCTTTTGCATTCCCAATCGCATTCTTCAGCATTTCTACTACGAACGGATATTCTCCTCTACAATATATGTATCCGTTGTTGGAGCCTATTGCATGACCGCAGATGGCCATTCCTTCCAGTAGGGCCTGGGCATTTTTCTGAGCTATTATTCTATCTTTATAGGTTCCCGGTTCCCCTTCGTCAAAGTTGCATACTACATACTTGGTCTCCGGGTACTGGGGTACAAAACTCCATTTCATGCCGGCATTAAACCCTGCGCCGCCACGGCCTCTAAGTCCGGATTTCTTTACTTCTTCAGCTAAATCTTTGGGATTCATGCTGCGCGCTTTTTCCAGACCTTTATATCCGCCCACCTTCACGTACTCGGCTACGCTTTCAGGGTTTATTTTATCGGCATGTTCAAGCAAAACACGATATTCCTGTGCCACAATTTTTCCCTCCCTTCCTGTTATTTGTATCCGGCCAGAATTCCAGGCACCATATCCGGTTTGACATTAAAGACCGGTTCACTGTTGATGGTTACTACCGGGGTTGCCTGACATTGACCTACACATTCGGTTAACTCCAGGGTGAATTTGTTATCAGGAGTTGTTTCTCCCACCTTAATTCCCAGATAAGCTTCCATTGCTTTCAATACTTCATCCGCTCCGGCAACATGACAGGGAGCACTTTCACACATACGAATGATATATTTGCCTCTTTTTTTAACTGAGAGGTAAGAATAGAAAGTTGCTACCCCAAAAGCCTGGGCTTCCGATAATTTGAAGGCTTTGGCTGCTTCCCGCAGCGCTTCTTCCGGAATATAATTGTACTCTTTTTGGATTGCATGGTAGGCTTCGATGATACCGCCTGCTTTGTCCTGGCAGCTAGCGATGATATCCATATAATTAGACACATTAACACCTCCTTTCAATAAACTAGGAACCTCATTGAATTGGTTATCGAAACAGATGACAGCCAACCCAGTCTATGACACGAGAATAGGGAAGCAGGAGAACTTCTCCTGCTTCCACACTTTCGATTCCCACATTTTATTCACCACTGGCTTTATCGCCATAGGTTTCGCCATACCAGGTTTTATGGTGATGTTCAGCCCAATCTTCTCTAACCGTACCTTTCCACATACCCCAGAAGGATTCACCGGAGCCGGGATGGAAAGATCCCAGGTATCCATGCATACATACCATAAAGGTAGCCAGTACCATACTGATATCATGGATGGGATAAGCCAGTCTTACCAGACCAGCTGGGAAAATTGCCGGGAACCACATGATATAACCGCTCAATATCAAGAATATTACTGCAGTTGGAGTCAGCATGGAGTTTCCTTTTTCACCCCCGTTAAACTTGGTCTGGGGAGGTATCTTTACTTTGAAGCCCAGAAACTCAAAGGGAAATTTCATAATGAAGATAATATCGTTTAAACCAAAGCGAAGAATATCTTTGATCCAGGCGATTAATACTTTGAAATTTCCTACTACGAATATAGCTACTACTATGGTCATTGCTACGGCAGCTATCCTGTGTACCAGGCCTGCGCCATGGAAGCCGCCGAAAATCGCGGCCAGCCAGTCGGCACTATCCAGGAAAAGTGCCAGACCGGTAAAGAGACAGAGCAAAAAGGTCACGGTATGTCCCCAGTGAGTAAACCTGGACAGGAAATTGAATCTTTCTACTCGAGGAACATCCCCTTTGTATTCAGGAATCCATTGCATTACTCATGACCTCCTTCCGTATGGTCTCCATTTTTATTAGCTAATATTCTGGTAGTTACAAAACTGACTGCTGATCCTGCCAGGGCAACTGGAATAAGCCATCCAAAATAAGGCTGTATCCAATCCTGCCAGAAGGTAATCTGTCCTGGCACCTTGGGGTCAATGGGTAATTCGAACTTATCTGGAGTATCAGTTAAAACGAATAACTTGTTCAAACCACCCAGTTCCAGCTTGCCGTATATAGTGGCGCGGGGGAAGCCGTTAGCCCGAAGGAATTTTACCCGTTCTTCTGCTATCTGCAGGAGTTCATCCCGGTCTCCAAACGTTAGAGCTCCGGTTGGGCAGGTCCGAGCACAGGCGGGGGTCAATCCTTCCTCAACCCGGTCCACACAGAGAGTACACTTGGTTATTTTGTCTTCTCTCTTACGGTATTTGGGAATCTCAAAGGGACATGCATAGGTGCAGTACTGGCAGCCAATGCATTTGTCCGGGTCATGGAAGGTGGCTCCCCAGGAGGTTTTGGAATAAGCTCCCTGCGGACAGACACTCATGCAGGCCGGATCAAAACAATGCATACACTGATATTTGAGGAAGTTCCAGTACACACCATCCACCGGATCCTCTCCTTCCATAAATTTAACAATAGTAAAGGTATCACCATTGGTGTCTTCATGGGTCTGATAGTTACCTTTAAAAGGTTCAATAACTGCCGGCAGTTGATTCCAGTCTTTGCATGCTACCTGGCAACCACGGCAGGCGGTACATTTGCTGACATCATATAAATTAGTCATTCTTGCCATAGTTACGCCCTCCTTACATCGCACAGCCATGCTTTATACTCTGGAATCGTCGTGTTCGCGTCACCGATATGCGGTGTCAGCCGATTAGCCGGTTCACCAGATGCATATCCATTAAACCCAAAGTGCCACAACATTCCGATTTGGTGAACATAGTTTCCATTTATTAAGAATGGTTTGAATCGTTTGGTAACACACGCCAGAGCTTTCATATCACCCCGGGTAGTTGACACAATGACTTCGTTGCCGTTCCCAATGCCTTTTTCTTTAGCTAATTCTTCACTCATTTCCACAAAGCAGTTGGGCATGAGTTCAGCTAACCAGGGCTGCATTCTGGTCATTGCTCCAGCTTGCCAGTGTTCAATACAGCGGTAGGTAGTACCAACAATAGGATAATCCTTAATAGTGCCGCGTTTATCTGGTTCCCAGACTGTTATGGCTGGATTAAACGGCTGATTATTCAGCAGATTCTCTTGGGGGCTTTCCCACGGTTCGTAATGTTCCGGGAATGGTCCTTCATTGCGCTTAGTAAAAATACATCCTACTTCTTCTGGACGCATAATAAATGCATTTCGACCTCCGGCACCATTAGGGTCGGTTGTTTTGCCAAAGTCTGGAATGTCATTTCCAGTCCATTCCTCACCATTCCACCAGATGGAAGCTCGGTTAGCATCCCAGGGAAGACCTTCTGGAGTACATGAGCAGCGGTTATAGATAATGCGTCGGTTGACCGGCCAGCACCAGGACCAGTTTAGGTAGCTTCCTATAGCCTTGCTTCCTTCATGTTCAACATCTTTGTTATCCCTTTTCCTAGCCAGGTATTGATCCGCCGGATAGCAACCAGAATAAACCCAGTTGCCGCATGCCGTAGTACCATCATCCATCAGTTTAGTGAAATTAGCCACCTGAGGTCCAGGTTTACCATCTACCACGGTGAAACCATTTATTTCGCGAGCGATAATGTCAATATCTGGATGACCGTTGTTTCCGTATTCCCAGGTCAGACGATTAATAGGTTCATCTTGGGGTTTAGTGCTGCCTTCATAAAGCTTCTTTACCCTGCTCATTAAATCGTTAACTATTTCTAGGTCGGCTCTGGATTCACCAACAGGAGCACAGGCTTTCCAGCGATATTGCATCCACCTGCCACTGTTGGTAATGGTGCCTTCCTTTTCATAGGAGTTACAGGCGGGTAAGAAAAAGACCTCTGTCTCAATCTCATCAGGAGTTTTTATTCCATATTCATCCCTATCTGTTGGGCGCTCTACAGCTTTATAAGTCCAGAATTCAGAAGTCTCAGTCTGCCACAAATCTACGGCTACCATCCACTTCAAATTTGCCAAAGCTGCCTGTTCCTTATTAGCATTGGGTCCACCAACCACCGGATTGGACCCCCAGATAAACAATCCTTCAAGTTCTCCTTGATACATAGCTTCAAACAATGCGATATGTGAATAGTCTTTCCCGTCAATACGTTTGGGAAGATAATCATAGGATATGGCTGGATGATCTTCCATCCAATAGCATTTCAGCAGACTGGATAAAAATTTAGGCTTATTTTTCCAGTAACCTGTTTTGGGAGTTTCTACCGCATTATAAGCAGCATAATCTGGATGCTTCTTAGCTTCAGGAGTATTCAGGTAACCGGGCAGTATATGGTAGAGCATTGCCCAGTCGGTTGATCCTTGAACATTAGACTCACCGCGCAACGCGTTTACTCCTCCGCCTGCTCTGCCAATATTGCCCAGCAGAAGTTGAAGCATGGCATAAGATCTAACATTCTCAACTCCTACAGTATGCTGAGTGGTGCCCATAGCATACATTATGGTTCCAACTTTATCAGGTGCACCAGTTGCACAATAGGTATCCAGCACTTCCATATACTTATTCCTGGGAGTTCCTGTTATTTTACATACAGTATCAATGTCATAACGGGAAAAATGTTCCTTTAAGAGCTGCAGTACACAACGCGGATCTTCCATGCTCATATCTTTTTTATAAGTACCATCTGCATTCATTTCGTAGTTCCATTTGCTCTGGTCATAACTACGGGTTGCTTCATCATAACCGGTGAATAAACCATCATCAAAGCCAAAGCTCTCTCCGACTATAAATGTAGCATTGGTATACCATCTCACATATTCTTCATGGTAAAATTTGTTTTCCAGAATATAATTAATCATTCCTCCTATGAAAGCTATATCAGTCCCAGAACGCATGGGTGCATAAATATCAGCACGGGCTGATGTCCTGGTAAAACGAGGATCAACATTGATAATTTTTGCTTTCCGTTTATCCCTGGCCTCAGTAAGCCACTTAAAGGTTATTGGATGAGTTTCTGCTGAATTACTGCCAATAATCAGTGCACAATCGGTATGCTGCATATCAACAAAGTGATTGGTCATGGCGCCACGGCCGAATGTAGGGGCTAGTCCACCGACTGTCGATGAGTGACAGATACGGGCCTGGTGCTCAAAAAAGGTTATACCCAAAGCTCTATTCATCTTAGAAATAAGATGACATTCTTCATTATCTAAAGCAGCTCCGCCCAGACTCGCAATTGCTTCGCAGCGATTAACCAAAATGCCATTTATATCTACATGTTCAAAATGCTTATCCCTGGTTTCTTTTAGCCTCTCAGCTATATTTTCTAACATCCAATCCCAATCTTTTTCTACCCACTTGTCACTTCCGGGAGCTCTATAACGTGGTTTTTTGATCCTCTGCGAGTTTATTTCCTGTTCACCTGTTTCCGAATTATAGATCTCTCTCAGATTCATAAGTGCAGAACCCTTAGGGCATGCACCTCCTCTGTTAATCGGGTTATCAGGATCTCCCTGAATGCTCAATACTTGGGGACTGTCTGCAGGTGCGTTTTCGTTGGTATAGACTACAAGCCCGCAACCGGCACCACAATATGGACATATGGTAGGTACAGGTTTAATGTTCTTGGTTCTCAACTCTGGTATAGCCGCACGGACTGAATCCAACTGAAAGCCAAAGATTGAAGCAATTGTTATTGTAGCAATAGATGTCCCACCTCCCTTCAATAACTGGCGGCGGGTTATTAGTGTGCTCATGAATTCATCCCTCTTTTCTAATAAATCGGAATACAACAAGCATTATTAAGTTTTCATACCATCAAATCGAGTCCATCAGGGATAAATAGACTTCACTATGTTTGCTGCTTAGAGAGGGATAAACTATTGACCGGTTTATGTACGAGCAGGAGAATAATAGGAGGACAGCAGGCAAGAATAATCCCAGCAGCTATGCATTTTCAGTTTTAGCCCTGTAGCAATATGCTGATTCCAGTGAACCACTGGTATGTTCAACCCTCACCTACTTACAATCAGCTTTTGCACCTGTCTCGAAGTTGATGGCATTATTCTCACCTCCTTAGCAATTATTTCAACTATTTAATAAGAATTTGAACTCAGCTACCCCGACAGAAAAGGCTTATTATAGCCATAATGCCAGTGGCGCTAATTACCTAATTTTTATTTCGACACGCAGTCTTTATATTCCTTCTATGCATATATTATATAATTATTTATTATGTTACGGCCAATGATGCCCCCCATTTCAGAAGCACAAGAAAAGCCTGTTGACTTGAAGTTGTCAACAGGCTTTTCAAAGTAGTGGTTTGATTTAGCAACAGGTATTATACCCCTATTCCCAGCAATAAACCTCCTTGATATACTACAAAGCACACCACCCAGGCCAATACCAGTGTATATCCCACCATAAACGACGGCCATTTCCAGCCATTGGTTTCCCGCTTTAATACCGCAACGGTAGCCATACACGGCACATAGATCAGGGTAAACAGCATTAAAACATAGGCTACTAGAGGAGTGTAGCCAGATTGTTCCCGGGCCCGGTCAGCAAAACCTTTAACGCTTGCTTCTTCTGCCTCGGCCAGTGCATCTTCATCTTCAATGCTGTACAATGTTCCCATGGTACTTACTACCACTTCTTTGGCTGCAAAACCGGCTACCAGTGCAACTCCGGTTTTCCAGTCAAATCCCAGGGGTGCAATAATCGGCTCAATAGCGTGTCCAACTCGCCCTGCATAGCTCTGTTCCATCTGCAGTGACGAACTGGCAAATTCATTGCCCTGAGAATCAACGGTCGGAAAGGTGAAAAGCATCCATAAAACGATCGATGCCGCCAATATGATGGTACCGGCTTTTTTGAGGTAAAGCCAGGAACGTTCCCACATATGAATCAAAACACTCTTCAGGGTTGGGAGACGGTAAGCAGGCAGCTCCATTACAAATGGTTCTGATTCGCCAGGCAAAACCCATTTTTTCAAAACTTTCGCCATTATCATGGCCAGGATAATACCAATCAGGTAAATGGAAAACAGTACATTGCCCGCCACTTTTTCATGGAAGAAGGCTGCGATCAAAAGGGTATATACCGGCAAACGGGCTCCGCAGCTCATCAAGGGCGATACCAGCATAGTTACCAGTCGGTCCCGTTCGTTTTCCAGGGTACGGGAAGCCATAATCGCCGGTATGGTACATCCAAAACCAATCAGCATAGGTATAAAAGACTTGCCATGCAGTCCTACCCGGTGCATCAATTTGTCCATTACAAAGGCTGCCCGGGCCATATAACCGGTATCTTCCAAAAAGGCAATGCCCATGAATAACAATATAATATTGGGCAGAAAAATAACTACACCACCTACGCCTCCAATAATACCGTCAACTATTAATGATTGTAATAGTCCTTCATTCATATGAGCGGAAGTCCATTCCCCCAGCAAACCGAAACCGGCATCAATCCAATCCATAGGCGGAGACCCAAGAGTAAAAGTAAGCTGGAACAAAAGCCACATGATACCTAAAAATATTGGCAGCCCCAGCATCCTGTTCAGAAGAATTTTATCAACTTTTTCAGTGGTTGAAATCCTATCCTGTCGAGTATAAGTGAGAGCTTCCTGACAGGCTCCGCGGATAAAGGCATACCGCCCATCAACTACGATCAATTCCGGATCCTCCCCGACTATTTTCCTGAGATGATCCTGGCTTTTTGCCACCTGTTCCAGGACCTTCCCGCCCCCACTCAAAGATTTTATTTTTTGTATAACATCTTTATCATTCTCAATAAGCTTCAGAGCCAACCAGCGGCTTAGATAATCACCGTCCATATTCAATGGCTCAGCAGCACTAGAAGCCGCCTCTAGTGTTGCTGAGGAATTTTCTGCTATAAGATCCTGTACCCTGCTTATCTCCTCTTCAAGTTCATTAATGTATCTAACCTGCTTCTCAGTTATTTCAGCCTGACCGGAAGCTGCCTGGATTACTTCATCCAGTAGTTCCTGGGTACCCGAATTTTTGGTCCCCACCGTACGAACAATATTTACTCCCAGCAACTGAGATAATATCTGGTAATTAAAATTAATGCCCTGTGTTTCTGCCATGTCTGCCATATTCATGGCTACCACTACAGGCACACCCAGTTCCTTTAACTGAGTAGTAAGATAGAGGTTGCGTTCCAAATTGGAGGCATCAACAACATTAACTACCACATCAGGCTTTTCGTCAATAATAACATTCCGGGCCACTACCTCATCCGGTGAATAGGCAGTCAAGCTGTAAGTTCCTGGCAGATCAATAACCTTTATATCATAATCTTTGTGTTTTAGATTTCCTTCTTTTCTTTCTACCGTAACCCCGGAATAATTCCCTACATGCTGACGGGCTCCGGTCAAATTATTAAAAATAGTGGTTTTTCCAGAATTAGGGTTGCCCGCCAGAGCAATAGTAATTTTTTCTTTCAACGTTTTCCCCTCCCCGTCTATTATTCTAGGATGATGTTTTCCGCCTCTTCTTTTCTTAGCGAAAGGTGATAGCCCTTCAGCTTGATTTCCACTGGATCACCCAACGGTGCGTAACGTTCCATCTCTATCTCAGACCCAGGAACCAAACCTATATCAAGAATCCGCCGTTTTATGGAACCATTACCGGTAATTTTTTTCACTCGGGCTTTTTGTCCTGGTTCCAGGTCTTTCAGGTTTTTCCCATTCATTTATATTCACCTCCCTTTCTTCCAAAGCAATTCCAGCCCTATTCTCTTTGCTATATAGGCATAAGCTGCAGTCCTGCCCACAAGAGCCACAACTGCCTTCTTTTAATATTCCTTTAAGTCGCCTGATGATTATCACAATTGCCATGGCCCCTATCAGGGCAACTAGAAGTTTTTCCATATATCTCACTCCCTGTCTGAAATTAATATTATTAGTCATACCTAACTTTTTAGGCAATTATTTATTTGTAAAATACGAATGTCGGTTACTCAATCTACAATTTCCTCTACCAGGATTTTTTGAGCTATTCCACGTCCGATAACAACACGACTGTTCAACAGGGATATAATCAAAGGGCCCCGTCTATCATTTCGAACGATCTTAAGGTCAGTACCGGGGATAAAACCCATTGCCATCAATCTTTTTCGAGCATTTTCCCCTTCGGCAAGTTTTCTTACTAGTGCATTTTTACCAGATGAAAGCATACTTAACGGCAATATTGGACCTCTCATTACTTATACACCCCCATATTACTAGCAATACTGCTGCGTACTAGCGGTTTGCCTGTTTCCGCAATGTTAGCCAATCCTAACATGTTACTTATAATTAATATGCCTTTTGATTCTCGGAATATATAACGGTAATATTGATAATCATTATCATGCAATGCTGTTATTATCATACTTTTATGTTCTGTGTTTGTCAAGATTATAAATTAATCGGTGTCCCCTATTTTATATCAAAAAACGGCTAAATAAAAAACTCTCCTGGTAATAAAAGAACATATAATATGAACCGGAAGATTAAGTTAAGCAGTAAATTATTACGAAGTTTACTAGACTAAATCCCGGACTCTTCAATCTAACGGAACCCGGGCATAGACCATAGTATAAGTAAAAAATGCATGGTACTCAGGCAGATTTAAGATGAAGTCCGGAGATTCCGGTGTGCACAAACGCCGGTATTCTTCCCTCAGCTGAGAAGAGAGGCCGGATTGATTATCGTTCCATCGCATTTGCAGTAAACTGATCATGGCTTTACGCAGTTCGCTGTTCAATGGGGCATTTACACTGCCAGCAAAGGTTTGGGCCTGAGCCAGGGGGATACCGATTTGGCTAAACCAGCTGCGTCCGCGCATAAAGTGCTGGACCGGTTTCATACTGGTACTAAATGGTGCTATTCCCGCAGGACTGGCATTCAAACTTGCTTCTAAAAAAGGGTAGCCAGGGAGCAGCACTTGCGATGACCAAGCCATAAGGAATACCAGTCCTCCAGCTTTAACTACCCGCGCCATTTCTCTTAAAAAGCAGATTGTATTCATATTACCATAGCCCACAAAATCCACACTGCCGGCCCAATCAAAGGTGTTATCATCCCATGGCAGCTTGCTGGCATCACCTGCCTGAAAGGTAATCCTTTGTTTGTGAGCTGTATGGTCGGCCAGACTGCGTGCCTTGTCAATAAATGCCGGATTTGCATCAAGTCCGGTCACATGTCCGCCAATACCAATCATATTCGCTAATAAGCGGCTAACCAATCCCAGGCCGCATCCCACGTCCAACCCGTAACTATCAGCTGGTAGATTCAAGCTGACCAATGCAGTTTTAAGTACTGGTTCTCTTAATGATTCTGATACTAATAGATCTTGCATATACCCTGAAACATCGGTATTAGCCATTACAGCACCTCCAGATTCTGTTAATAGTTATTACCAGTATAATAGATCACTCATGACTGATAAAGGTATTTTTCAACTGTTCACTACCACATCCCCTGGCCCTGATTTAGGCCGTAGCATTGCCAAAAATGGCTGAGCCATTTATAATTTAACAAGATATATATATTATGTTTTAGTCAATAATTAACAGGGGAGGCCGTTATGTTAAGACATTTAAAAACGGTATTGATGTTATTGCTATTTTTTATGTTTGCTGTTAATTCAGCCAGTGCCGCTGAAAATTATTCTTCCACCATGGACCAGGATACTGTGCAGGAATATTATATGAAAGCCAAGGTTTTGGAGATAGATTCCCTCGATGATAGTTCCCCACACGATAACATCCCCATGATGCAGGAACAGTTAGTAAAAGTGAAGATCCTGAATGGTAAATACGCCGGTCAGGTTCTAGCTGCCCGCAACACTCTTTCCGGTAGTGCTGGAATTGATATATCTGTACAGGAAGGTGACCAGGTTATTGTTTATATCAGTGAAATGGCACTGACGGCCGATACCCAACCTGAAATTGCGGAGATATACGTCGTCGAGAAAGTACGCAGCAACTCTTATAAAATCTTGCTGGGAATCTTTATGGGTCTCTTAGTACTAATCGGGGGGATACAAGGAATAAAGGCTATGGTCGGTCTGGGGTTTACTGGTGCTGGAATATTTCTGGTCTTGCTGCCAGCCTTAGCGGAGGGACGCCCGCCACTTTTGGTAACCCTGCCGGTGCTGATAGCAATTACCCTGCTCACCATGCTGGTGGTGGCTGGGTTTAGCCGCAAGGCTCTGGCTGCTACCCTCGGTACTGCCGGGGGCCTGTTAGTTGCAGGGCTGCTGGCAGTAGTAATTGGTGGTGATCTAGCCTCCCTACAAGGATTAGGAACCGAAGAAGAGCGTATGCTCCTCTATATAGAAAATATTCACCTTAATACCCAGGGGATTCTTTTCTCCGGTATATTGCTGGGTGCTTTGGGAGCCATTATGGATGTTGCCATGTCCGTGGCTTCTGCAGTGGAGGAAGTCAAGAAAGCTAATCCGGATCTGTCCCCGGCACAGCTCACTCGGGCGGGCATGCAGGTAGGCCGAGATGTTATGGGTACCATGGCCAACACCTTGATACTGGCCTATGCAGGTGGAGCTCTGCCATTTCTGGTACTCTATATCTCGTACCAGGCTCCTTCAGTATATTGGCTGAATACTGAATTCATCGCCAGTGAAGTGTTGCGTGCGGTTGCAGGCAGTATCGGCCTGATAGTATCAGTGCCAATAACCGCTGTGCTGGCCGGAACCCTTAGCCGGGAAAAGCCCTCCCCCCAAGGACACTCTTTATCTGGACATTAACAGGAATAAACATATATTTGCTACCTGTATGGCCAATTTATACTATTTTTTATTTGATTGAGCCATTCTTCTCTTAATACCTTAAATTAAGATCTTATATTGGCTCTATAATAACCATCGCTGCTTCGGACTGCCGCAAACTGAGATGGAATCCTCGTATCTCTATCTCTATTGGGTCACCCAGCGGAGCTAGCCTTTCCACCAGTAGTTCAGCACCAGGTACCACCCCCATGTCCAACAGGCGCCTCCTCAGGACGGCATCCTTGGCTCCAAGCTTCTTCACCCTTCCTTTCTGTCCAGGACGCATCTCGGCCAGGGTTAGAGGCAGACTGCTAATGCCGGTTGATGCTTCCTTAACTGGCAGGTTTAATCCTCGCAGTCTTTGCTCCATATTCCGGAAAGTCTCTTCACTAATAATATGTTCTATCCCGCAGGCGTCTTGATCTGCTGTGAAAGGCGATACAGATAGAGTATTTTCCAGAAACGCACAAATTACCTCATGACGGTAAATCACTTCCCTCCCTTTATTCAAGCCTTCCCGGGTTAAATATACCAGGCTGTATGGCTCCTGCTTCACCAGGCCTTTTTTCTTGAGATCACCTATGGCTTGAATTACACTGGGCTTGGCAATATTCAACTTATTTGCAATGTCGCTGACTCTTACTCCTTTCTGCTCCTGTTCAGAAAGGTCAGTAATGGCTCTCAGGTAATCTTCGAGAGCCGGGGAAAGGGATGGGGCCAATTTCATCACCTCCATAATACCCGCTGCTTTACTCCGGGCAGCGCTTATCCTTTTTATCCTGCCACAGGTTCTATGCAGGTTCTAGCTGGAATCAATTCTCTCATTCTACGCGGGTAGAGGTTGGTAAACAGTTACAACCATCGCCTCACTCTGCGTTTGTAATCAGTATAGTCGGTTCCAAATATTTCTTCCAGGAATTTTTCTTCTATCGGGATATACAGCAGCTTGCAAATCATCATAAAAAGTAAGGGGAATACAAAAGACAGCAGGCTTCCAATAATTATTGCTTCCCCCAGTAATATGACGGTAAACCCTAGATACATGGGATTACGGCTGAATCGGAACGGCCCTGAAACATTCAGAAAACACGCCTTCTCATAGGGTTTTACTGTAGTACCAGATTTCTTAAACAGGTAGTCTGACCAAATAGTAATGATGCTGCCTAATAATACTAGACCAACACCTCCGTAAGAATAAGGAGGATATATCAATGTTTTGATATCTATTATCAAATAAGTACCAAGGGCTGCGATAAATAGAATTAAAAAGTAGAAAGGTGGATTTATGCGACTAGTCCTCAATTCTATCTACCTCCTAATAACATGATTACTAATAAATTTGCTCTCCGCTAGTCTTATTCGATCATAATATCATTCACCTTTTTATACTCCAACTTTCTTTATTAAATCTGTAAAGGCAATGCTTAACCCTTCCCCACATAAGCTTAAAGCAATAATATTAAGACTCTTTTCTCTTATCCGAATCGTAATCAATAGAGCCTGGGCCGGGAATAAGATCAGGAAACAAATCAGACTCTTCCGGAATAGAGTATTTCAGTGCTCCGGATGGGCACGCATTAATAGTTTTTATAATTTTCTGGGGCTCATCTCCATTGACGTTAACCCATGGGCGTCTTTCAGGGTTAAACACTGTTCCCAGGCTACCGAAACAGTTAGTATCATGAGTACACTGGGCCGGATTCCAATAGATAACAATGTCTTTGTTGCTATATTTGATAGGGTATTTTTCTCGGTTAAGATAAAAAGGACGGTTGGGGTTGATTCGTATCTGGTACTCCAGGTTAGGTTCAAATAATTTCTCTTCTCCCAAAACCGCCCGAGAAAAATCGCGGCCGAAATTTTCCGCCTTTTCCAGACCTACCCGGTCAGGGTTAAGCCGCACTCTTAGCCCGGGCATGATTCTCATCCTGAGCATGCGCAGACGGGCTTCTATATTGGGAACAGCTTCACCACTCCAGCCATAAGAACCAAAAGCAGCTGCTTTTTTGCCTTCACATGCTATCGGTGAAAGCTGGCTTAACAGCCTCCATACCGGGGTCAGAGTATCCTTATTAATGGTAGGAGATCCTATCAAAATTCCATCAGCAGACTGCACTTCTTCTAATACCTGTTGTTCTGGAGATTCCAGCAGGTTATATTGTTTCAGATCAATATCACCACTCTCATTAATTCCTTCAGCTATCTTCCGTGCCAGCAGTTCAGTATAACCATAGGCAGTTACATAAGCCAAAACAATTTTAGGTCGTTCATTACTAAGAGGTTCGGGTGCAGCCCACTGCCTGTACAGCTCCATATAAGCGCTGACATTTGCTCTGAGCACTGGTCCATGGCCCGGGCAGATAATAGTAATTTCATGTCTGGATAGTTTATCCATAGCCCTTATAACATATGGTTTAAATGGCCCCATAATATTATCAAAATAATACTTGTAGGCCGGGATAAAGTCTCCCCCTATTAGATCGTTAAATATTCTATCATCAGCATAATGGCTGCCGAAAGAATCGCCGCTGAATAAAACCTTATCCTCCTTTAGATAAGTATAAATATTATCCGGCCAATGCAGCAGCATGGCACTGATAAATGTCAGGGTTTTTCCTCCCAGGTCCAGTTCCAAACCTTTGCGAATTATTTCTTGCTCATAGCTTTGATTGCATATTTCCTGCAGGAAATCCATAGCAGTACCGCTGCCTACTATCTTTAGCCCTGGTATTAGCTGAAGCAGTTTGGCTACTGAGCCCGAGTGATCGGGTTCGGTATGATTCATTATTAAATATTTGATGTCGGATAAATCAGCTACACTTCTAATATTTTCAATATATTCATCCCAGAATTTTTCCTTCACGGTATCTACCAATGCTATTCCGTTCCTGCCCTTGATAAGATAAGCACCATAACTGGTGCCAAACTCAGTTTCCATAATTATGTCAAAGACCCACAAATCAGGATCCTGAACACCAACCCAATAAACCCCCTCAACGATTTTGACCGCGGTCATAATAATTACCCCCCTTATATTTCTTATATGTCTATTTACATAATTATACAATGATTAATGGATTCAAGCCAGATTTTAATCTCTCCTCTGGTATTGCATGACACTCACAAAAACAGCTATTAATCGTGCCTTTTATCTCCTCAAGCGGTGTTTCTTTCAGACTGAAAGGCCCTAGATATTTTATATTTTTTTGGCTTTTATTCTAGTATTTGCAACAATTATATTATATAATTATTTTATTCAGGACTAATCGCCCATTTTGTTTAGAAGGAGGCCTACATTAATATTGAATCAGTCCCCTTTATTTGATCGTCATTTTAACTGCCCGGTCTGCAGCAAGCAATTCACATCCAAAAGTGTGCGCACTTCTGCTATAAATACAGCAGAAGTTGAATCGGATCACCATATTATTTACCGTGGCCCAAGCCCACTGCACTATACTATCGCAGTATGTCCCTCCTGCCTGTATGCAGCACCATACAGTAAGTTTGAGCAGCCACTCCCAGACCATATATGTCAGAAAATACTAGAAGAAAATAAAACCCATAAGGACCTGCCCGTTTTGGGGGGACTTCGGGATTTGAGCTTAAGCCTGCTGACTTTTAACCTGTCTATAGAATCAGCCCGGATGAAAAAACTGCCGTCAAGTCAAATGGCAGGGCTGATGCTGAGTATGGCCTGGATTGCACGCGAATCTGGCCTTAAAGATATTGAACAACGGTGCCTTAACCAGGCTCTGGAATGTTATATTGATGCCTATACCAATGAAGCAGACGGAAAACTCTCCGATGTACAGCTGGCTTATATTATTGGTGATATCCAACGTCGTACGGGCCACTATCATGAAGCAGTGGTATGGCTTAATCAGGCTCTTAACAGTAAGAATATAAAAACTTACCCTAATATAGAAAAACAGGCTCGAGATGTCTGGGCGCTGATCCGTGAAGAAACACAATAAATGAGTAAGATATGAATGAAGGCTGCCGTCATGACAAGGCTAAGTCTTCATTCATAATCTATATATCTCATATCCTGAAATAAAATTCTCCCTCCTGGCCTACATATCCTAACCGATTAACCTCTGCAAATGCTTATATACTCCTTGCTTATTAAAAAACTGTCTGTATGCTGAGATAATATCAAGAGTAAAGTATTTCTCCATCCTTCAATTCGCGGCTTACCGGCCTATCCTCAAGATGAAAAGCATCAACCCGAAGCCGTCCCAATTCCTCGCCATCAAAAAGAAGCTTTATATTGCTATCAATGGGAATAAACATCTAGCCCCCCAAACTTAATTGCAAAGAATTCTTGAAATCATCCTACCTTATATACAGCTAAGCAGTTCACCTGAACTCGATCAGCCTATTTTTCGAATAATGGGCCTTTATACTGGGCACAAAGGAAGAAAAATGACTTGGAGCCATTACACCATGGCTATTTTTATGGTACAGCCAGCGACAAAGGTGTAGAATTATGGTTACTAATAAATAACACCTATATGGATTGGGCCAAGAGCCCCGGGAGAGAAAGTTTTAATAAATAGCACTCAAATAACTTTTCATGATATTCGTTAAACTAATCATTAAACATAGTGAAAGAAAAAAGGAGTATATATTAATGAAAATTAAGCCCATAAAAAAGAAACTTAGGTTATATGGCTTCAATAATTTAACTAAAAGTCTCAGCTTCAACCTGTATGATGTTTGTTATGCTACCAATGAAGAACAGCGCAAAGAATATCTAGAGTATGTGGACGAAGAATATAACGCCGAAAGATTAGCGGGGATATTAACAGATGTATCGAATATTATAGGTGCTTGTGTATTAAATATTGCCCGACAGGATTATGAACCACAGGGAGCCAGCGTGACCATGCTCATTGCCGAGGAAGAGTTATCCCAGCAGCCTGAACATGGCGCCGATGAGTCCCCCGGCCCGGAGAGTATTGTTGGACATCTGGATACCAGTCACATCACTGTTCATACCTATCCAGAGAGTCATCCATCCCAGGGAGTAATAACCTTTCGGGCTGATATCGATGTGTCAACTTGCGGTCGGATTTCTCCCTTGAAAGCATTAAATTATTTGATGAACACCTTCAAACCCGATATTGCCATCATGGACTACCGGGTACGTGGATTTACTCGTGACGTTAACGGAAGAAAATTTTTTCTGGATCATAAAATTGACTCTATTCAAAACTATATCCCGAATAGTATTAAAGACTTGTATCAGATGATCGATGTCAACGTATATCAGGAGAATATATTCCATACCAAGATGTTCCTTAAGGAATTTAATCTTGATAACTATCTGTTCGGCACCTCGTATGATAAATTGCCTGGAACAGAACTGGAAAAAATCAAACAGCGGCTTAAGAAGGAAATGTTAGAGATTTATTATGGCAGGAATTTTACCTGATACAGACTTAGTCCACCTGGCTAAGCACAGAATTATAGCCTGCATTAGCATGAGGGTAATTGTATGAGATGAGGAGGCTTTTGTTATGAAACAGATGAATTGGCTTATGCTCCTGGGGGTATGTTTCCTGGGTACCTCTTGTGCAGTCTATTCCTTTCATTATATGATTTTTGGAGACTCTTATTTTATATTCAAATACCTTGTTGCCCAGCTGGGTTTTCTGCCTTTAAATGTTTTTCTGGTAACCATCGTCTTAAATCAGCTGATGAGCAGGCGGGATAAAAGAGTTCGCATGCAGAAGCTCAATATGATCATAGGTGCCTTCTTCAGTGATCTGGGCAGCGAGTTGCTTGGTAATCTATCCAGGTACGATCAGAATCTGGCTCAGAACCGGAAAAATCTAGTGCCGGAAAACAAATGGTCCAGCCAGGATTTTGCCCAGGCCAGGAAAAATGTTGCCGATCTTGACTTCAATCCTAACTTGCAGGAAAATTCTTTACACGGTCTACATGATTATTTGTCTGGCAAACGCCAGCATCTGCTGTCCTTTCTGGAAAACCCTTCTCTGCTGGAACACGAACATTTTACTGACCTCATCTGGGCAATCTTTCATCTGCAGGATGAACTTGCACTCAGATCCGACCTCTACAACCTTTCCGAGCCGGATACTGCGCATCTATCAGGAGATCTGAAGAGGATCTACCAGCTGCTGATCATCCAGTGGCTTGACTATATGCAGCACATGCAATCTTCTTATCCTTACCTCTATTCACTGGCCCTGCGCACCAACCCTTTTGATAACGAAGCAAGGGTGGAAGTAAGTTAGTTACCTGATTATCCCTCAATACATAAGCAAAAAGAGGACATAAACATACCGAATTGGAGGTTCCGGAATATGGCGGCAGCAGGGCTGTTTTCTTCCACTCAAATTATAGCTGTGATTCTTGCAGCCGCATCATATATCCTGCCAATCTCTGGAATCTGCGCAGGAAAAGCGTTTATATCTTACCTGGCCATGCTTATCTATTCCGTTGATCCAGGAGGAATCCAGTTTATTGTTGCGGGCCCAGATGTGACAAATGGGTTTATGGAGTTTTTCTGCCCGGGCAACAATCTGGGCGGTAACAGAACTCTCTGGATTACTCTGTCCATCCCAGACTACTATCATAACGTCACTGTGTTCGGCTATGAAATAGCCAGCTCTTAGATAAGCTTCCTTTCTGCTCGGTAAAGGCGGAATGTTAATAATTTCCGTGGCTCGCTCAGATAACCAGTATTTAAACTCCTTTCTCAATTCTGCACCCTGTTTATCAAGCCAATAATCGTCAGTAAGTCCAAAGTCGTTGATGTATTCATCCTGGGGAACCGGTAATACCGCTATCAACCGAGAGTTGTCCTTTTTCAGCAACTCCCGGGCTACCAGACGGTCAGAACCTATCGCCAGCGGTGAAAAGACAGTAAGATAATGTTCCGGGAACTGCTGCTCAATGAAATCAATGGCTCGTTGTACCGCTTGCTGCAGTTTGCCCATCTGATTGAGATCCAGATTAATATGTCCTGAAATCCCAATACGCAGCATTTCCCGATGTCCCAAGCGGGTTAAGGCATTAAATTCTTCGATGTTAACATGCATTTTCACTATATGATCAGGCGGAAGACTTGATAATTCATACTTTCTTTTTTCATATAGACTGCTCATTTTTACTAAATTGTCCATAGAGCGAGCTCCATGCAGATATTCACTGATACGCAGAAAAGCATCCAGAACCCCGGCTTCGATTTCAATATGTCCATCCGATTTTATCTGCGGTGCAGCAGTCTCTAAATATTGTCTGAGGATGAAGGCTCGGCGAATCATATAAAGCCTGTCTTCAACCGTGTTGGGATCTCCATTTATTCCTCTTATATTAATGTAAGCTCGCAGTCTGCTTATAAAATCAGGTTTTTTGGCATTGCGATCCTGCTCATCATTGCCAGCCCGAAAATCCTCAAAGGAAGGTCTGGTAGCTCCGGCAAAAACATAGATCCCTCTGCCCAGCGGATGGGTTCTCCCCTGATCGGCAAATTCCCCATCCTGCATAGGAGCGAGAAAATACTGCAGCCACCCTAATGCCTGACCTTCACAGGGAGTGTCAAATTCATCCCAGAACACCAGCGGTGTTTTACCTTTTAAGTTCAAATCGCGAATCTGGTGAAAAGCTGCTTGAAGTTCACTGGAAAATTGAAACTGGGATAGGTTAAAGGTAAGCTGAGCATCGGCATCAATACCCAACCCCTTAGCTATCTCTTTTATCACAAAAGATTTGCCTGCTCCCGGAGGTCCAAATACTGCCACACAAAGAGGAGTTTCCGGTTTCTTGAGCAGTAAATAACTCTTCATGGAATTATTTACGCTTCTGACCCCTTCTACTTCCTGGCGATCAGCGCTATACCAGGAACCTACAATTTCAATGGGTACATCCGGCAATGCTGTCCCCGGTCCATAAATAACGATATTTCTCGCGCATTCACTAACTGCTTCAATGTTGCGAGTATTTTCCAGGTAATCTCTTGGATTGATATCCTTTAACAGAGTATTTTCCAATATGGTCCATTTGCCCCGCCTTTTAAGATTACTCGCCAACCCCTGATCATCAATAAATATACCTAAATCAGCTATACCGCCTATTATGGGCAGACATGTATGCTGCTCATCTTGATCATTCCACCCCCGATACACCTGGCCCAGCATGGCACATGGATACTGAAGATATTTACAGGGTCCCTCTTCTACAACATCGAAACCTCTGATATGCAGCATCCGCGCTAGAGCTATCCCCCGATATACAGACCTGGTCCAATCGGGAGCGGATGGATTCTGGATCCAGCCTGCGGCTAGAGCCCCTATGACACAGGTGTTATAACCGATCATCTGGCCCGGATACTGAGCTGCAAAATCGCCTTCCTGTCCTCTGCAATCAAATACCAGCGTATTGACCTCATTCCCGACCATAACCGCTCCGCTGGCACCGATAGTCACAAGCACCTGTTTATATTTCAGACTTTGGGAACTCTCATCCCAGAAGGGACAATTCGTACTCCGTACCGCAGCAACAACCTCCTCCAACATCCGTTCCCATGATAGTGATATTCCCACTTTCACCGGACAGGAACGTAAATCACTTAAGGAAGTGACGATGGTAGTATGAGCCGACAACCCCAACTCTTCAATTCTGTCCAGCAAGGGATTCTCTGGTATATCACTATACTGTCCTAATCTGAGAATAATGTGTTCCGGCAGCCTATCTGCTGTTCCGGATAAGGCTTCCGGCCATCCATCCCTGCAAGTACGAAATCCCAATCCACTATCCAGGATCACTAATAAATTGGGACATCCATCCAAGCTATGGGCCTCATAATCCCAGCACCCCGGCTCGAATTCCTGCCACTCTGAAAGACGAAACGAGCTGGTGTTAAGTCCTGGATTAGCAAACTCCTTCCATAAGGTCCAGGAAGTTGTTATCCGGTCATCCTTGGGACGTTGCAGCAGTTCCTCATCCAAAAATAGCCCTTCTATGTCTGCTGACTCCTCTGGTATCATTTCCTGCAATAATTGTAAGACAATAGCTGCTCCCCCAGGCTTGGAACTCATTCGCACCCTGGATATTTCCTGCTGCTTTTGCCAGAAATATACTCCACCCCTCACTATTACATCTTCATTATGAATCCTAAACCAGTCTACGGTTGGATCGCCGCATACCTGTATAAGCTGTTTCATTATTACTCCTCCCGCCGTTTCATAGCCTTTTGCGAAGAACAGGGTCTAACCTTTACCTGAAAAATCGAATACAAAGATACCAATACTGCTCCCCTGATTGACATAAGAATATCCCGGGGAGTTGTGCTGAATGGTAAGAATAAAAACTATATTGTGGAACTGGAACCAGAGCCTAAAATGCTGTCCAGCTGCCCACTGGCAATCAGCTAATTCTCCAATAATGATTCCAAATCGATTTCCACTATTTCAACTACCGGGGTAATGTCATCATATTCACTTACTCCCAGGCAGGCTAGGCAGGGTACAATCACCTGGTACCAGTGGTCACCTTTATTATACAAGGTAGTATCCGGACCATTAAATGATCCGTAGCAGATAGAACCCTCAAGAATCTTTCTCGCCTCAGGTATGGTCATCATCCTGGCATTTTCTTTGTGCGAGTATATTTCCTGCAAATTATTATGATTACATTTTTCCATGTTTCTTTATCACCTGCTGCAATATGGTGTTTTTTACGTCACCTAAAGTCTTTAAGTTACTTCATTTCTATTTTAACATTTTAGGCCAACAGGTAAAGGCTCTTTGTTTACTCGATTAAAAGAGAGCCCCCCGGCTCTCTTTTAATATTTATAGTTGTTCATTTGTATTTACTGTGGTGACGGGCGTAAAGGTTACTCTGCGCTGCCTTTTATCTATAACATAATCTTCTTCTTTCCACAGCTTACGAATTAAACGCACCATCATATAAATAGTGATAATTAGAATTACCCAGATTATCTCTTTCGCCCCCTTCGCTTTTTGGTACAGATTATAATATCGGGTATTTAAGCAATAAGCTTTAAGAATAGTAAATAGAAAAAGCCCACCCACCCAAGAAAATTTTAATGATTGAACGTGTTTCTGGTGCAATTATAGCTAAATCACTTCCCCTTATCCTTAAGCATGATCCTATAACTTTTGATTAATATGGTTCCGGCTCCCATGCAGTTAAGGTTGTGGAAATACCAAAGAAAGACGGGGAAATGATACTTCGAGGTGTTCCTGCCATTGCAGACGGATAAGTCCGAATAAATTTCTCAAATCATTATTATCGGCAGCATTTTAATATCTCTAAATATATACAATGTAAAGCAGGAGAAAACCGCTCCTTCTACCAACATGTGCTGCCGCTGAAAAATGTCCCAGTGCATTACTACGGAATTCGAGTTAATTATCATGCGAATTTACATCCAGATTAAAAAAAGCGGTAAGCTGCAGCAATATCTGGGACCACTTAACCAGTTCCAAAGCAGTCACAGAGGCACTATTAATAGATTCAGATTGTATAAATGATAAACTGGTGACTTTTTTATGGACATTATTCATCGTATGCACAATATCATTTATATTTTGGCTGTCATTTTCGATAGCAGAGATAAGCTCAACAAAATCCAGCTGCATATCTTCTGTTAATTGACAGATATCGACCATCTGCTGGTTGATTTTGCTTATATCATTATCCAGTGTACAATTAGTTATGCTTTCATTCAGCCCCTGGATGGTGCTTTGAATGTCGTTCAGGTTTGACATGACTAAACGGTTATTATAATTTACAGTAATGAGATTTTCCAGCAATAATCTGGTGGAGTTTGCCTGGTCGAAAAAATGTGATTTTTTCACATTTTCCCCAATTCCTGGTTTCCCCATAAAATCACTGAGCTCAGAAGTGACTACCGGTAAAGTTGTTTTTAGTTCGCCTACGATAATTGCCAACTCATTGCCCGCAATGCCCATATTATAAGCAGTAGAAATCACCTGACGGATTAAAATCTCTTGTTTTTCAAGCATATGGTTCAAACTATTGCCCAAATTGCCAACTTCATCATGGGTTTTTACCTGCGCCCGGACACTGTAGTCTCCATCTGAAACCTTTTTCATTAAATTGGTAAATTCCTTTAGTGGTTTGGTGATACGTGAAGTCAACAGGATGATTATCAACAAGATTACCAGCACGCCTACTGCAACGGTCATTAAGGAAACCCGTCCCAAATTATAGATGGGAGCCAGGATCTCATCTTCTGGAACAACAACTCCTATGGACCAGCCAATTTGGGAAATAGGAGAATAGAATACATAGTTTTTCTCATTATGGATAGTCATTTCATCTATACCAGGCTGCCCTTTTATCATTTCTTCTGCCACTCTAGCCATGTCAGGATCTGACTGCTGCATATTAACCAGGGATTGCATATAATATTCTTTTTGTGGATGAACGATAGCCATCCCTTTGTTATCAATCATAAAGGCGTAGCCTCGATCAAAAATATTTATTTCATTCACAATATCTTCGATATTTTCGGCCAATATATCCACCAAGGCCACTCCCAGTAATTTGCCGTTATTATTGTAAATGGGAACCGCAGCACTCACTACCCGGTTGTGAGTCAAGGGACAATCATATGGTTCAGTAAATATCAGGGTTCCCGCCTGTACTGCAGCCTGATACCAGGGACGGGAACTCACTTTATATCCGGCAGGATAGTCAAACTCTACATTGGCATACAAACGATCCGTTTCGCTGATCGCTATGTAAACATGTTTAATATCTGAATTCTTATCTACTATACGTTGAAACGATGTCATCATTTCATGGTAGTCCCTGTCATTATCAAGATCCACCTGACTCGAGTTGACTTTTTCAATAAATGCATGGACCTGCTCATTCAGAGCCAGGGTCCAGGCATTTTGCCCCTTTTGCAGAAGATACCCCTCAATCTTAGCAGCAGCACTTTCCGCCCGGGCAGCAGCGGCTTTTTCACTGAGCTCCACAGTTGTATCCTGAGCCCACATATAGTTTATAATGCTGATTCCTACCAGGAACAGGGTTGTTATTGATAATATACAGACAAGAAGTTTCTGTTGAATACCCTGCAGCACAGTTTTCACTCCCCTTTAATCATCATTCTCTTTGACATACGGCAATAAACCATACTTTTTTATTTTCCGATATAATGTTGTGCGTCCGATGTTCAAAGCATTTGCAGTATATGATATATTGCCTTCAAATGCTTTAATGGTTTTTATAATTTGCCTTTTTTCCATCTCTTCCAGCGAAATAATTTCATCATCCTCAGCATCTGCGATTTTAGGCTTAGCGGTGCTTTGGCTGGTAAACATGGTATCCGGATTAAGATGTTCGGGATATATTACATCCACGGCCAGGTTGACTGCTCTTTCTATAATATTTTCTAATTCTCGGACATTACCTGGCCAGTTGTATTCTTCAATAATCTGCAGTGCTTCTGGGGAAATAGACGATATGTTCTTGTTAAGTTTGTAATTATATTCATAAATAAAATGCTCAGCCAGAAGGGGAATATCATCTTTTCGCTTAGAGAGTGAAGGCAGTCGCAAATTGATAACATTCAAGCGGTAGTACAGATCTTTACGGAAACGCTTTTCCTCCACCAGTTGGTCAAGATTCTGATTAGTTGCGGAAATTATTCTTATATTTACCGGGATCGGTTGATTTCCGCCAACAGGTGTAACTGCTCTCTCCTGTATGGCTCTTAACAATTTAGCCTGAAACTCCAGGGGCATATCACCAATTTCATCTAAAAATAGAGTACCTTTATCAGCAAGCAAAAATTTTCCCTTCATGCCTCCTTTTCTGGCACCGGTAAAAGCTCCGTAGACATAGCCAAACAACTCCGTCTCCAGCAACTCGGCGGGTATAGCTGCACAGTTGATTGCAATAAACGGCCGCTTTATATCTTTATCATTTCTAGCATTATGAATGGCCTGCGCAATAAGCTCTTTACCTGTTCCACTTTCACCGGTTATCAGAATACTGGAAGGACTGTGGGCTACTGCACGTGCTAATTGCAGCATCCGCATAAAATCAGGATTTTTGCCGATGATATCTTTAAATTCATAAAAAGAGGATTTCCGGTAATCTTCATAACCAAGTTTTTGTACAGCATTTAAAAAAATCATCTGCCACCCGATAAGCCTTCCTGCATCTGTATAACAGGAAATAGCATCAACGCGTACCCTTATACCTCCGTAGGAAGATTTAAATGATAACTCATATTGCTGAGAAGTCTGCTTTCTATTAGGGTTAAATTTGTCAACTATTAACCCTGCCAACGAATATCCAACTATTTCATCCTTGGCTGTTCCCAGCAAAACTTCAGCTTCTCTGTTAATTTGAACAATATTCAGAGCCAAATCTACTACCATCATCGGCAGCTTGTTATCACTGTTATTGAGGAATTTCTTAAGAAGGAAGAGACTATCCAAATGGCGTCTGGCTTCTAACATTTTTAAGGCCGCCGCAACCGCAGTCCTTATTACGTTTTCCAGCGCATTCAGATGTACATTGGGACTATACACACTGCTTATAAACCCGGCACATCCAAGCAGTACCTTTTTTTCCATTATCGGAATACCGACTGAAACGTAATCCTTCAAAGCCATTTGATGATGTTGATCGCCTGTTACCTTGAAAAACATAGCATGCCTTAACGCCAGGCCCAGAGCATTGCAGCCAATTTTTTCGATAGAAAGATTGGTTCCTTCAGCAATATAACCCTGATTGGTTTCATCGGTGCCTTTCCTGGTAAAAAGAACCGTTCCCCACTGGTCAGTAATAACAATTTCACTGTTTATAACTGAACTCTCATTAATAATTTCGTTCATGCTCTCAATGATGTATAGTAAATAGTTATTTTCAATGTTGGCATGCTTTTCTGGGTGAGTCAATGGCACGTTCAAGTTTATCCCGGAATCAATATCTTGGGATTCAGACAAGGAATTATCAATTATTTGTTTTGCGGATAATTTATTAAGATCTTTCCTGATGCCATTCTCATTTTTCATTCTAAAACCAGCCTTCTGTATGATGGTCTTTTTGCTTTGCTAACAAGAATCAGTAATGATCCAAACGTATTAGCCGGCATGGTAATAGGACTCTTTCCCCCAGAGAGCCATTCAAACATCAAAGCATTTCTCTGTGAGGATGATATATTAAGCATTCGGAGAACCCTTAAACCTGTAGCAGTAATTTAGATTATTTTATCATATTTTGTTGAATGTTTAGCTGCTGAGTGCTGCCTCTTTTAAAAAGGTAATACCAAATAGAATATTACCAGTGATAATAGCCCTACAGGCATTCCAATTACTGCCCATTCCTTACTGGTAATTTTGAGTTTAGATGCCGAAATAATATTGGGTATATTGCCGGGTATTAACATGCCACCACTTACCAGTAACCCCATAAGAATCGCCTCTACGGTAAGTTTACTCATGGCAGGACTTATTTCAGCGGCACACAGGGTTGCATTATCTAGAACTGCAGATACCATGTTAACCCAATATAGTAATTTGGGGCTTAGACCAAGAATATATGCATTAATCAATGGTTCGAATCCTTCGCCCAGAAAGACCAATGCCATAACAAAGAGGTATACTTTTAAGGCCCTGACTATTATTCCTTTCCAGGTATCCTCTTCCTGGGAAAAATCATTCTCTTGGAGTCCTGCCTCCCCTTCATTGGATACATTTGCTTCCATGAGGCAATTATTGCTTTTAATGATTTGATTGCTGTAAATACCTGCCGCAATTGAAAACACTATCACTGCTGGAACAATATATTTTCCCAGTAGTTTTAACAGGAAAAAAAATTCCTCATCTAATTTGGAGATAGCGATAGTAGCCAGCGGTTCCCCCAAAGGCGTTAATGAAGCACCTAAGCCTATGGAAAAGCAGGCCAGTACACAGACGACAATTTTCTGTTCTCTGTGCATGGGAAGTACAAAAATAACTTCCACCAGAATTATCGATGCTATTATGGCTGTTATTACGCTTGAGAGCAGCCCTAACATTAGCACTACCCCAAAAACTACCATTCCAACCGGTATAGCCTTTAACAGATAAGCCATTAACTTGGCAAAATGCTTCTTGAAAATAAAAAATAGTGTCCCAGCGGCAAGTACAGCCAAGGCTATCATCACCGGCTCTTTAAGGGCTTCCAGTATCAGTTCGCTGTTTAGTTTGCCCGCTACCAATACGGCAGCCAAACCCATTGAAAAAAGAAATAGCTCCAAATTTTCTTCGATTTTATTTATAAAAAATGGGAGGGTCAGGACGAGCAACAAAATCACTACAAGTCCACTTACGACCATTATCATCACCTCTCATGTATTGCTTAATAAACGAAAGTTAAGCTGTAAAAGGCCGTGCTCCATTGGCAGCTTAATGCTGCCCGGCCAATCTTTTGCATCCCCTTGAAGCAATAATTCCGCATGAATCCTGTTGTTCTTTAACTGCCAGGAACAGCGGTTCAATTACCATTGAACCGCTGTTCGCAATAAGCCTCAGTACTTTTTACAGCAACTCGTCGTGCGGGATCTGTGCTCCTCTCTGAACTTCTTTTGGGACCACACAAATACCGGTAGCCTTGGCAACCAAAATGGGTTCGGCCAGCAATTCACAAGCTGAAGGCGATTCCCCATTTTTAATCGGTTGTACTACTTTCCATGCTTCCAGTTCCATTACCCGAGAAGAATTACCGATTTTGGTGAACCAGCCTACCGCTTCAATATAATCTCCGGCGTAAACTGGAGCTAGAAAATCGACGTGTTCGTAAGTTCTAAATAGCCCTTCATCTCCATCGCTCCATATTAGCAGTTCGGTAGCTACATCTCCAAAAAGATCCAGCATTCTTGCTCCATTAACCAATCCTCCGCCGTAATGAGCATCATGTTCACTCATCCTTAGTCTGATCATTGCTTTTTTCATAATAAATACCTCCAATTATTATAATTTCATTAAACTGCGCTGGCATCTGGGCCCATCGGTTCTCCAATGTCAACATCACTGTTTTTAAACACGAAATGGCCAATTATTGCACCGACAACAAAGAAAATTACAAATCCAAACCCTATATTGGCACCTGGCACAATATTATAGAGACCCTGCAGCGCATTATCCACTCCTATAAGCCCCAGGTAACCTTTAATGGCTTCAACAACACCCCAACCTAAAGAAGCATAGCAGGCTCCTTTCATTGCTCCGAGGAATCTGGGCGGTAAAAATACGATAAAGAGTATCAGGGCAATACATGGTGGGTAAATCATATTCAATATGGGTGCTGTCCATCTGACTATCTGATCCAACCCGCATACGCTGATCAAGGTGCTTACAACCAGGGTAATAATGGCTATTTTGTTATAATTCCACTTTCCCTTGGATGCATCGACAAAGTATTCCGCAGTTCCAGCAGTCAAACCAATGGCCGTAGTCATAGCTGCAAATACCAAAGCTACGTTGAAGACTGATGCACCAACAACTCCCCATTGCATTAAAACAACAGTAGCAAACAATTTGGCATAATCCAGATCGCCCAGCACACTGCCAGTAGATGCACCCAGCATAAATTCCCCCAACTCAATTACGCCCAGTATAATAAAGCCAATGATTCCAGCTTTAACCAGGTTGCCAAAAATCGCCTTTTTATTGCTCCCTACCCTCCGAGATAGGTCAGCTAATATGATCCCGGCAAACATTAAGGCGGCAGGCAAATCCATAGTCTGGTACCCATTAATAAAGCCATATGCAAATGGATTCTCACTGAAAATGGGAGCTACGCGCTCTCCAATGGGAAACAGCAGCGCCTTGGTAATAATAATGATTTCCATAAGCAACAACAGCGGAACCAGTATTTTACTCACTTTGTCCACTATTTGTGCCTGGTTGTAAATAAACCAGTAGGTTATGGTATAGTACATAACGGTAAATATCAACAGTACTACCCAAGGAGCGGCTTCCAATCCGAAAATCTTGCTCAGAGCATCCCATGCTGCAGCACTCATTCTGGGAATAACAAAGAATGGTCCCATGATTAAAACGGTAAAGCCCCCAAAAATTTGGGCAAAATTCGGTCCCACCTTGCTGGCCAGGACGAAAAGCGGTCCGCCTCCTTTTTGTACAGCAAAGTATCCCAAAAACGGCAGTAACAATCCCGTTATAGCAAACCCTATAAACGTAGGTATAACTGCTGTCCCTGCATTTCTTCCCCAGGTAGTAGGCCAGAGCATACAGGAAGCACCGTAATGCATAGCGAATATGGAAGCACCTATTGCTACCAGTACTAGAACCGGCAAGGTCATGTTGCTAGAATTGTTTTTTTCCTCCATACTAGTACTCCTTTCATTTAAACTTAACTCTTATACAAATCCTTGTTCATGAAGTAATTTGATTTTTTCATTAGATAACCCTAAACTACTTAGTATTTCATCTGTGTCCTGACCCAGCAGAGAAGCTGCTTTCCTTACTTCTCCTGGTGTATCATGCATCTTTATGGGAATACCAGGTATTTTTATTTTGCCCAGAGCCGGATCATCAACCTCTACCAGCATTTCTCTTGACTTCAGTTGTGGATGATCTGCGGCCTCTGCCACATTGAGTATCTGTCCAAAAGGAATTCCCGCTTCGTTCATAATCTGTTCCAGTTCAACTTTGGTTTTGGTCCGGGTATAATCTTCCACAATACTTTTTAAGTCGGGCATGTAGTTCTTGCACCGATTATCATTGGTATTGTACCTGGGATCATTGATCAGTTCAGGTCTTCCCATCAATTCGCACAATTTTTTCCACATGGCATTCGTTCCGACACCCATAACTGCAGTGCCATCTTTGACCTCAAAAGAATCAAATGGTGCTATACCGGGGTCGGCATTTCCGCTTCGAATGGGGATATTTCCGGCCACCGTATATTCAACAACAGCATTTTCCAATATAGAGAAAAGGGTATCCACCATGGCTACATCCAGCCGCTGTCCTTTTCCCGTTTGTTTCCGATGATACAATGCCATACAGATCCCGAGCGCCAAATAAGTCCCGGTATAGTTGTCGCCAATGGATGGGCCTACTTTGGTTGGCAGATTATCGGGAAATCCAGTAATACTCATTATCCCACTCATAGCTTGAGCAACAATATCATAGGCCGGCAATTTGGATAATGGTCCCTCTAATCCAAAACCAGAGATAGAAGCATAAATAATCTCGGGATTTACCTTCTGGATTTCTTCATATCCAACCCCCAGTTTTTCCATGGTACCTACACGGAAGTTTTCGCAAATAACATCACTATCACGAACCAGTTTTAAGAGAATCTCTTTGCCTGCCTGGGAACCTAAATCTAGCGTTATACTTTTTTTATTGCGGTTAAGAAACGCATAATATGCACTGTAATCATTCTTCATCGGTCCCCAGGTTCGAGATTGATCTCCTACCCCCGGCCGTTCAATCTTTATTACATCAGCGCCAAAATCAGCTAGGTGCATGGTACAAAACGGACCGCTGTAAGCCTGAGTCAAATCAATTACTCGTATTCCTGCAAGTGGTTTCAATCGTAGATCTCCTTCCCTCTTATTTATTCTGGTGCGCACCGGGCATATAATTTGCAAATTATATGCCAGTTTAAGATTAAAGCCCGGTATCGCAGGAATCCCGGGCTTTTCGTCTTTTTTTGCATTCCAATATTTCCCAGGCCTCACATTGCAAACAACCAGCAGTCATCTGCTTTTTCATCCCTCCTGTTTCATATCATTACAATCAAGCCTTAAAACCAGCAGGCTTGAAGTGTTTCGCAATGAACCATTGTTCCATAATGAAACAGCTGCTCCAAAAATAATATGGCTTTTTTCGAATTGTTGTACCAGAAATGGGTAGAGGGGTTTTTAGATTATAGACAAGCAAACCAGATTGTGAGCTGGTTTTTGAGGGAAAAACTAAAATTATACAGCAGGATGGCATGAAAATTATCGGAGTTGGATACAAGCAAATTATTTGCGAATAGTCTAAGATCTTGGCACTGTTATTGCAAATATTGAAGATAGGGTCTTATTGAAGCTTCTTTTTAAAGGGGAAAATGATTTTCCCAAGATAAATAACTCAAGCGTCGATTCCCAGGTCACAGCTACTGATGAGAATCTTGATGATGACTACAAAAAATTGTTCTGCTGAATTATATTTTCTGATAATAGTGCTGTCCTTAAGGATTACGGAAAAATCCTGGCTGGACTCAAAAACTGGCCTGACGTTGGCACAAAGTACTCCCTAATTCAAAAAAGCGAAACGTCATTCTTTCTCGTTGCTAAATTTTATTAATTAATCTGGATGAGGTGAAGAACTTGAATAAACATTATTTTGGGATATTAATGGTGTTAATTTCAGCAATAAGCATGGGCACATTGCCTATATTTTCGCTATATGCGTATCAGGGGAATGCCAGCGTTCATACTGTGCTTTTCCTTCGTTTCAGTATAGCCGCCATAATTCTCTTCGTTTATAGCGCCATAACCATTGACAAAGCAGTTATTACCCGTTCCTACCTCTTATCTGTTTTAGTAATAGGTGGGTTAATTTACACCATACAATCCAATCTATATCTCTCTTCATTTAAATATATCCCGGCTTCCTTGGCCTCGTTGTTTTTTTATTCCTATCCGATTTTTGTAGCTTTTCTTTCTATCCTTGTTGAGAAAGAGAAATTCGGAAGAAAAATGGCCGCAGCAATTATAATATCTCTGCTGGGATTGACTCTGGTACTGGGGACTTCCCTTCAGTCGCTCAATATTATGGGAGTGCTTCTGGCTCTTGGGACCGGACTGGTTTATTCCATATACATTATTATGAGCAAACATGCGCTGCAGAACGCGTCTCCCGCGCTCACTTCAGCATTTGTATCCTTTTTTGCCGCATCATCGTTATTGATATTGGGGCTCTTTAACGGCACCTTGCAATTCACTTTTAGCAGTTCTGCCTGGTGGCCCATACTTGGCACCAGCTTTTTCGCAACAGTTATAGGAATTCTTGCCCTATACAAGGGCATCGAGCTACTGGGTTCGACCCGCGCATCGGTATTGAGCATGGTTGAGCCCCTTGCCACTATTGCTTTTGCCACTGTTCTTTTCCATGAACACCTGGGCTTGATTCAACTGGCAGGAGGCCTTCTGGTCTTGTTGGGAGCCATAGGGGTTAATATTTCGAATTCGAATTTGACCGTTGAACCAAGAAGTCAGGAGGACGATTCTAAACCACTGAAAAACACCTACTAAATATTTTTATCTAGAAAGTAAGTTGGGGAGCTGATAAGGAAATATTCATGAGCCTTTCGCTTATTTCTCAAACTGCAGTAAAATTCCCGCAGAAAAAGAAAATTACCGAAAGTCTTAAACCTTCGGTAAATCCTTTGCTTGATACTAAATTTTGGTGCCCGAGGCCGGGGTCGAACCGGCACGACCGATAAAGGTCGCGGGATTTTAAGTCCCGTGCGTCTGCCTATTCCGCCACCCGGGCATGAGTATAAGCAAATATGGAGGGCGGAGCCGGATTCGAACCGGCGAATGGTGATTTTGCAGACCACAGCGTTAGCCTCTTCGCCATCCGCCCTAATGTTAATTTAAGGCGCTTTCGCGCACAAATTATTATAACAACTTTCACATTTTATTGCAAGAAAAACTGACCTGTTCCTTACAAAGCAAAAGCGTTACCCCGGTAACGCTCAGACCGATGACAAAAGTGAATCTCAGCGTTATTTCAAAAAGTCTGCTAAATCAACGTACTCAGGTACGCCTCAGTCGCAGACTTTTTTTATGCCTTGATCTTCACTCTTGTCATTGGTCTGTCATATAAAATTTGAAGCGTTACCTCGGTAACGCTTTTTCTATCATATGGAGCGGATGAAGAGATTCGAACTCTCGACCCTCGCCTTGGCAAGGCGATGCTCTACCGCTGAGCTACATCCGCATTATATGGTGCCTCGGGGCGGAGTCGAACCACCGACACGCGGATTTTCAGTCCGCTGCTCTACCAGCTGAGCTACCGAGGCATATGGCGAAGCCGATGGGATTTGAACCCACGCTCTCCGGCTTGACAGGCCGGCATGTTAACCGCTACACCACGGCTCCGCAACGAAGATAATTATAGCATCGACTGCAATTTTAGTCAACATCGTAGATATCATTAATATATAAAATTTGCCTGTAAATTTCTTTCCAGGGTAAATACTAGCATTCCTAATTTTATCAATATTTTATTCTCGGGGTGAAATACTACTTTTAAGGAGGTGTTTTAATGCCTAAAGACGTTGCTTATGGAGGCGAAAAACCAGAAAGTGAAGCCCAAAAACAAGCCAAAGGGAAAAACGGAACCAGTTTGGCTAATGATTTGTTCGCCTCGATTGAAAATTTCTTCTATGAATTTGGTCTTATAAGTAAACCAGCCTCGCAAAAGGGAACCGAGGATGCAGACGGGAATGAAAAGCAGTCCCAACAGAAACAGAGTGAGCCTGAGCAGTATGATTCACCCGACTACTCCGATGACGAAGTACTGTTGAGCCAGTATAATAAGATAGGTCAGCAGTACTGGCAGGGAACACAAGCTGGACAGGAATCAGGTCAGGATGAGCCAGTCTACTCCGATACCCATATAGAAGTGTAATTCGAAATTCATTTGTTACCGGGCCTGGCCCGGTATTTTTTTAATTTCGGGAACCAGCATATTGACTGGCGTTTAATCCGGCTACTTGTCCCTCTCCTACCGATTTGGCCACCTGATAAGGTTTTCCGGTACAGTCTCCTGCTGCAAACACTCCTGGCAGGTTGGTTTTCTGATCTCGGTCAACTAATATATGATTCTCTACAATTTCCAGTCCAGGAATTACCCGATCAGGAGCAGTTTCTCCCCCTAGAACAAATAGGCCCTCAGCTTCTATAACCCTGCCGCTTTTCAATAATAAGCCTTTTACGCATCCATTCCCCATTATCTCGGAAGGTTTATCCCGGATCATTTCTATTCTTGAATCAAGTTTCCCTATATTTTTATACAACGACAGGTAATATACCTTCCTGCATATCTCTGCCATATATTGAGCTTCGGCTTCCCCTTCTGCATCATTCGCCACGATGATTACATCTTTATCCCGATATATGGGGCCATCACAGGTAGCACAATAACCCAGGCCTTTTCCCAGGTAAGCTTCTTCCCGGGGTAAAGTTGGTTTATAGGGTATTCCAGTCGCTATAATTATAGACCTGCTGTTAAGCACTTCCCCATCTACCAGCAAATTGAAAGTGCCATCTTCATTAATAGTGATCAATTCCACTTTGGAGTGACGTATTGCGATTTGCATGGCCCGGGCATGTTCTAAAAATTTATCCAGCAATTCTTGCCCATTAATCCCGTAAAAGCCGAGATAATTGTTTATCTTTTGAGCTTTGTGCAGCGGTGGACTGCATACCTCCATTCCCAGCACTATTATTCTTTTGTTGCGTATGAATGCATTAACTGCAGCGGATAATCCGGCCGGGCCGCAGCCTAAAATACTTATATCGTACATGTCATCAGTCATATTAATCCTCCTTAGTTTTTGATACCTGTATTATCACCCTTTGGCATGGTTTTTATCTATTAATGGTATCCTTTTTTCACCATGACAAAGGAAGTATTCACTCTCATATTAAAGTATATGGTAGTATTTGTATATCTGCTATCAGCCATCCCGTTTGTCACCAGTATAGGTCTTTATTCTATAGATAAGCCTCATATACAGCGTTTGCCGCAGACAAGCAGTTCATATTATAATAAGATTGTTCATATAATTGTTTGACCAATCAGTACTTTCCTACCTTTTTTTTTAGCAATTTATAAATATTTATACACATTTCTTTGTTATACGGCAGGCGGTTTTTAAAAGCCGCCTTATCTTCGGAGGTGAGTAACAATCGGAATCACAGGCGCAGTATGCGGTGCAGAAGATAAATGGAACGATTGGCACTGGCAGCTGCAAAATCAAATTACTACAGTTGAGGATTTAAAAAATGTTGTTAAGCTTACAGGAGAAAATGAAGCCCGGATTAGAAAAGCGGCCGATATTTTTCCTATGGCAATTACTCCTTATTACGCTTCGTTGATGGATAAAAACAATCCCCGGTGCCCGGTTCGTATGCAGGCTATTCCCAGCGTAGAAGAACTGCTGACAACGGAGTATGATCTGGAAGATCCCCTGCATGAGGATAGTGATTCACCGGTACCCGGATTGACTCATCGTTATCCGGATAGAGTCCTGCTGCTGGCTACTAATGAATGCTCTATGTACTGCCGTCACTGTACTCGTAAAAGAAAGGTCGGAGAAGAAGAGTCTGGGATCTCCTGGTCTGATATTCACGAAGGAATAAAGTATATAAAAAGTAATGAAAATGTAAGAGATGTTTTGATTTCCGGAGGAGACCCATTTTTACTGAGTACTAGAAAACTGGAAAAGATCATCTCGGCCATCAGAAAGATTCCCCATGTAGAGATCATCCGAATCGGAACACGCACACCGGTAGTAATGCCTATGCGTATTGATAATGAACTTATATCTATGTTAAAAAAATATCATCCTATATGGATTAATACTCACTTTAACCACCCCCGGGAGATTACTCCCGAAGCCAGCCGTGCACTGACAGATCTTGCTAATGCTGGAATTCCTCTCGGGAATCAAACGGTTTTACTGCGTGGAGTTAATGATTGTCCGGTAATTATGAAACAGCTGGTCCAGAAGCTGGTTAAGAATCGGGTTCGCCCCTATTATCTTTACCAGTGCGATCTTTCTCATGGTATAGAACATTTCCGAACTCCTGTATCCAAGGGGATAGAAATATTGGAGATGCTTATCGGTCATACTTCAGGTTATGCAATACCTACTTTTGTAGTAGATGCACCAGGAGGCGGCGGGAAAATACCTCTGCAGCCCAATTATTTACTTTCGTATTCAAACCGCAAAACCATTTTAAGGAACTATGAAGGGGTTATCTGTGTTTACACCGAACCTGAGGATCAAACTAGTTCCTGTCCCCCAGGCTGCAATCTTTGTGAACAAAAATGCAGTGAAGAGCAGGAACCAATCGGGCTGGAAATACTATACAGTGACGATAATGATATAGTCAGCCTGATTCCAGAAGGGAATGTGCGGTCACTTAGAAGGGAGCCGGCAGAGGAATAATGACAGTTATGGCACTATTGGAAGAAATCGGGCACGACATTACTTCACCCCGGGCGATATATAAAGAGCTTCGTGGGGATGGATTTTCCGCCCAGCTTGATTTTTCTCCGTATAATAAGAGGATAAGCATTTTAGATTATCATTTTAATAGCAGTGCAGGCCCGAAAGCTCTGAACATATTGCTGGAAACCATCTGTACCCGGCAGAGCTTTACCAAGGTATGGGGCAAAATACTCAAAAAAGATAAAGCCTTGTTTCTTGAGGAGGGTTTCATAGCTGAAGCCGATATCAGAGGTTATTTTTCTCAGCAGCAGGATGCCGTGATATGTTCCAGATTCTTTGATCAACGCCAGTCTTCTGATACAGCTGATACCAATAGTCGGGTTCTTCAGCAGCTTAAAGACTACGATTCCACAGCTCCCCGGAGCAGACATCTGCCGGAAGGATGCTCTTTTAAATACGCTGAGAAACGAGATCTGACAGCTCTTGCCGCCCTATACCGCCAGGTGTTTGCAACTTACCCCTATCCAATTTTTGATCCAAAATATCTGGAATCAAACCTGGCTAATACTATCTATGGACTGGTGTACAAACATGATAAGCTGGTGGCGGCTGCAGCTGCGGAAATAAACTATAAGTACGCTAATTCGGAAATGACTGATTTTGCATCCCTACCATCTGAACGAGGACAGGGGCTGGCTTCAATAATTCTTAAAGAATTAGAACATAAGCTTTCTGCTATGGGAATTAATTGTTTATATACCATTGCTCGCAGTACTTCACTGGGAATGAACTTAACATTTTCGCTGGCAGCCTATCAATATTCAGGAACCTTGGTTAATAACTGTAATATTAGCGGCGGTTTCGAGGATATGAATGTTTTTTCTAAGTACCTCCACAATTGATCACTATGGGGTCAGGCACTAACTTGCTAACTTATGTTTAATTTAAGTTAGTAAGTTAGTGCCTGACCCCAATATGAATTGGCATTCTTTACCCGGTATTGGCTGCTTTGATTGGGAAACGATAGTATAATAAGATGTTTATCTATTTTACCCTGGTGGAGGCAGACAAATGACCGTGACAGCTTTACAAGTAAAAAGAATTTATTTTGAAGCAGATGCTCTGGATTACCCATTGGGAAAAGAAATGTACGAGCGCCTAAAAGCAGAAGGACATGAAATAAATTTTCTCAAGTCCCACAACCGGGTCACCAATATCCCTGGTAAAACACCGCGGGAATCATTTTTCCAGGGCAAAAACACTCTGGTTGTAGGGGTTAGAAAAACCCTGGATTTCGCTGCCTGCAAACCCTCAGCCCATTTTCAATTACCGCTGGTTACTGGCTGTCAGGGTATATGTGAATACTGCTATCTAAATACCCAACTGGGGAAAAAACCGTATACCCGGGTATATATCAATATCGATGAAATCCTGGACCAGGCGGAAAAATATATTCAACAGCGACAGCCGGAGAAAACTGTCTTTGAAGCCGCTGCAACATCCGACCCTATACCGGTAGAACCTTATTCTGGCGCTCTGGCTAAAGCGATTAATTTTTTTGCCACCCAGGAATACGGTTACTTGAAATTCGTAAGCAAATTCCCGGGCATCGATAGCCTGCTTGATCTGGATCACCGGGGACATACCCGGATAAGATTCAGCATTAACACTGAACGGATCATTAAAACCCATGAGCATCGTACTCCAGCCCTGCAGGAACGCATAAGAGCTCTATCCCGGTTGATGGAACATGGTTACCCGGGAGGTGTGATTATAGCCCCGGTCATATTAGACGGCAGCTGGAAACAGGAATACCACGATATGCTAAATAACTTAAGTGATGAGTTGAAGGGCGATACTAGAGATATCCATTTTGAAGTGATATCACATCGTTTCACCCGCAGGGCCAGGAATAATATCCTGGAGGTTTTCCCCGATACCTCTCTGCCCATGGCCGAGGATGAATCCCGTACATACAAATACGGACAGTTTGGCTATGGCAAGTTTGTGTATCAGAAAGAACTGCTCCAGGAAATGAGAATCTTCTTTACGGAGTTCATAGGACGACATTTCCCTGGAGCTAAAATAGATTATATTATTTGAGATAGCATTTATAAGCTTCATTGATCAACTCGTGCGGAGTCAGCTGTCCATTAGAAAATGTGGAGTGCAAATGCAAGTCCAAATAATATCACCACCATAATTCCTGATTCAAGAATACAACGGTGAAGTTAAAATCCTTACCGGGTATCTTTAAGTGATAGTAAAAAGTTGATTAACTAATATCATATAAAAACCCCATGTCCTTATTACCGGCCATGGGGTATTATTTATTGCTCAGCCACAGAATACTGAGCTGTACTTTCAATTGGAAAAATCCTTTTCTTATTAAGGATCATTAATCGATACCATACCATCGAGGTTTATTCTTTCTAATATGAAATATCGAAGAATGTTCACCCTGTTATTATAGTTCTCCTTTCCAGAGTCCATGGATATTGCAATATGCGCGAGCAGTAACTTTGTCATCGGATATTTTAAATACGGCCTCGGGTGGATTATCGGGTTTTAGAAATTCCCGGTAAGTCTTATCACCTGCGATTACCTCTATCCACTCTATATAATGTTCTTTTATCATCGGATGCGCTGTACTTCCAACTGTCACCTTTATTCCATCGGAGGTTTTTTCGATCACCGGGATATGTTTTTCAATGGCTGCATCTACTGTATTTTCCTGATACAGAACCATATCCTGCCCGCAGCAGACCAGGGTACCTTTCCCTTCATGAACCACTTCAACGATGTTCCCGCATACTTCACATTTGTATATTCCGAGTTTCTTGGCCATAAACACACCTCCATCTTAATATTGTTCTTTCATTATACTTTTACCGTCTATTTTCATCAATGTGTATAGTTGTCCCAATTACCTCTATTTGACAAGATATATGCTCTATTTCATAGAATACTTACCTTTACTATCATATGATTTTAATGCTAGCCGATTTATCAGGATTTCTTTCGTTTCATTACCATTCAGCTTAATGATATACTGTAGAATAATGCCAATATCATGATAGGAGTTGAAGTTACGTGAAATATTTACTGATACTTGCCGATGGAATGGCTGACTACGAAATAGCTGAGCTGGGGAATCAGACCCCGTTAGAATACGCCCAAACGCCAAACATGGACATTCTGGCCAGAACTTCGATAATAGGTAAAGCTGCTACTATCCCGGAAGGGTTCCCCCCGGGAAGTGACGTAGCTAATCTGGCAGTCATGGGCTATGACCCGAGAATGTATTATACCGGCCGTTCTCCCCTGGAAGCGGTCAGCATGGGTATTGAGTTATCTGATACTGACCTGTCCCTGCGCTGCAACCTGGTAACCCTATCAGATGACGAAGCTTACCGGGATAAAACTATGCTGGATTATAGTTCGGGCGAAATAACTTCTGCCGAATCAGCTGTACTGATTAAAAGCCTGCAGGAAAAACTGGATAGCGAGGAAATAAATTTTCACCCGGGGATAAGCTACCGCCACCTGGTAGTATGGAAAAACGCCCTGGGAAAGAGGATTATGCTTACCCCACCCCATGATATTAGTGGCCGAATTATAGGAGAATACCTGCCAGCTGGGAAAGACAGCGGTATCTTGTTCGATTTGATGCTGAAAAGTTATGATATATTAAATGATCATCCGATTAATCAAAAAAGGAGAACCAACCGGCAGAATCCGGCTACCTCAGCCTGGTTCTGGGGAGAAGGAAAAAAGCCAGCTATGGACAGCTTCGAAAGCCTTTATGGGCTGAAGGGGTCAGTCGTGGCAGCTGTTGATTTAGTAAAAGGATTAGGGATAAGTGCAGGACTGAAATCCATCGAAGTCGAAGGTGCTACCGGAGCTATTGAAACAAATTTTGCCGGTAAGGCCCAGGCTGCTTTGGATGAGTTAAAAAGGGGCCAGGATTTCGTTTATGTCCATATTGAATCTCCTGATGAGTCCGGACATCAGGGCAGTTTAAAACATAAGATATGGAGTATTGAACAGATCGACCGGGAAGTAGTAGGAATGGTAATAGACCAACTGGAGCAGTTCGAAGATTTACGGGTTATGATACTACCAGATCATCCTACCCCGCTGTCCATTAGAACTCACAGCAGAGATCCGGTTCCATTTATGATTTTTGATAAAAATAACCCCATCCCTGATAGTATCGGGGTATATAACGAAAAATCAGCAGATCACGGTATATTCTTCCTGGAAGGATATAAACTGATGGAATTTTTTATTAAAGGAAGGAAGCCTATGACCGTCGCACAGTAAAATCACAAGGATATGGCCGCTATTACGGTGAGGCAGGCCTATACGTACTCAACAGCAAAAGCGGAAGATTGGAACAGATTACCACCCGCCCGACGCTTGATGTTACTGGCTTTCGCATGGATGACCGCTATATCATCCTGACCCATGAGCCTGGCATACGTGTCCGCACGGCAAATGGCAGCAAGGGAGACCAGATCGTGATAATCGATTATGATGGCGTTGAACGTCTCCTGTTGGATAATGAACCCGCACATGGTACTGCCTCCATTTTTTGTCATCATCTCTGACATAACACCATTAGCCATATCCAGACTATTTATTAATATCAATAGACCGGCAGCGAAGAGAATCAGGGAGCAAGCCAGCTGCAGTCGATTTAATTGTATTATATTCATTTTCCTTCCTCCTACTAATAAGTACTATTAGCAGCAGCAAAACTTACGTATTTAATATATTTTTTACCTGACACCCAAAAAATCAGCAAGCGTTTTCCCCATGTCTTCTACCTGACATACTGTTTTATGCAGTATCTCCCGGTCCTGCAGTCCTTTTATCGCATCAGGCATAGGTACCCCGGTATGCTCCTCCAACAGGCATAATAACTCAAACTCAGATCGGCCGGCAATCATTTCCGGGGGCAGAACTGCTGCTGCCACACTGCTCCCGAACTTGAACGGGCTGGCTGTGGATGCGATTACGCTTAGAGTATTATCCCCGGTGGCCTGAAGATATTTTTCATAAACATTGACTGCTACCGCAGTGTGAGTATCCAAAAGGTAGCTCTTTTCCTGCCAGGTATGACGGATAGTCTCTATAGTATCCTGATCTGAACAACAGTCAGACCAGAACAAACGGGCCACTTCTTGATAAACATCTTCGCCCACATTATAGCTTCCGTTGATTTTAAGTTCTTCCATCCAATTTGATACCTTCTTGGCATTTTGTCCGGTTATTTCGAAGAGCAGCCGCTCCAGGTTAGAAGAAATCAATATATCCATAGATGGTGATATAGTTTTTTCGAAAGGCCGATTGCGGTCATATATGCCACTTTTAATAAAATCGCTTAAAACATTATTAGAATTGGCAGCACATATGAGCTTTCCTATCGGCACTCCCATTTTACCCGCATAAAAGGCCGCCAGGATATTACCGAAGTTACCGGTCGGTACAACAATGTTGATTTTTTCTCCATCTTTTACTTTGCCTTCTGCTCGCAGCTCAACATAAGCTGAGATATAATATACGATCTGGGGCAAGAGGCGTCCCCAGTTGATGGAGTTGGCAGATGACATCTTCATATTCTTTTCTGCCAGCCTGGTAATATAATCTTGACTGCCAAATATATTTTTTACCCCGCTCTGAGCATCATCGAAATTTCCCAGCACCCCTGCTACATGAACATTTTTCCCTTCCTGGGTTACCATCTGCCGCTTCTGCACTTCACTCACGCCTTGATCAGGGAAAAATACAATTATCCTGGTCCCCTCCACATTACTGAAACCCTCCAGGGCTGCCTTGCCGGTATCCCCGGAAGTAGCCACCAGGATCACTATTTCACTGGTCTCTCCAGTTTTGCGCATACTGGCAGTCATCAAATAAGGTAGTATCTGCAGGGCCATATCTTTAAAGGCACAGGTTGGACCATGCCACAACTCCTGTACATATACATTTTCTTTCAGCATGAACAGGGGAGCTATCCTGGCATTATCGAAATTAGCAGCATTATAGGCCCCTTGCACACAGTTATTTATTTCCTGTTCATTGAAGTCGGTCAGGTAATAAGCAAGTATTCTGCTGGCTCTCCCCTGGTAGTTCATTTCTTCCAGAGTCTTAAAGATATCTTCACTTAATTCCGGGATATATTCAGGAACGAACAAACCTCCATCCGGAGCTATTCCTTTTTTTATAGCTTCTGCTGCACTAACATACGAAACCTGTCCTCGGCTGCTTTTGTAGTTCACGAACAGTCCTCCTTAAAAATACCTCTTTTCAATCCTAATATAACATTCTATACTGTAATACACCTGCTTTAAACCCCTGACCGGCAGTTTATATAAAAAGCTGGTTAAGCAGATACTAGCTAGCAGTCCAAGGGAAATAAATTTGCCGCTAGTGCTGTAAGCCAGTTTTGTATAAAATATTATATGTATATATATTTTTTCCTTCCTGATTAATATATATTATATAATACCATCTTCAAATAGGAGGTATGGGATTGTTAAATTTTATAATGCTCATAGTCGCAATCGTTCTAGGCAAGCTGGTATGGGATATTTTAAACGATTACCGGCAAAAGATGCAAACTACCGGTCCGATTCCAGGCCAGAAGAGAAGACGAACCGGAAATGGAGAAGTTATTGATCTCAGCAATGTTTGGATAAACATGGATGACTTGCCTTACCGCAGGCGGGATTATCTGCTGTCCGGGCGAGAACTGGCACTATATAAGCTTTTCGCCAGTGTGCTGCAGAACAGCCCCTATGCAGCTTTTCCCCGGGTAAACCTGGAAGATGTAGTTACCGTATCCATTGAAGCAGACAACCGTACTGAATATTTCAACCGCATAAAAAACAGGTATGTAGATATTTTAGTTTGTGAAAGGGATGAATTGCGGCCAGTCCTTATCATAATTGCTGAAGGGCAAGGGGAACCCCGTAAAAAACAGCAGGTGCTGGAGGACAGGTTTGTCAGAAGTGCCGCTGATGCAGCCGGGATAAAATATTTGCCCATTAACCTTAATAACCTTCCTGATAATGAAGAACTGCTAATATTACTCCAAAATTCAGCCTTGAAAATATAATGATTGATCATAATTAGAAAGAACTACTGTTCGAGACAGTAGTTCTTTCTTGATCGAGGATATAATTTTTCCTGGCTTCATGAACTATCTGTTTTTCCATTAAATGCCTGCCTTTTATTAGGATTTTTTTGTTAAATAATCTATAGTGGATGCATATAGATTTATATACTCCAATACATAAGGAGGTTTCCGGTTTGCCGGTTATAAAAGTGGCCAGTTACAATATTCGTCGAGCTGTGGGAATTGACGGCCGGAAGGACCTGAATCAAATTCAGCAGGTTCTAAGTGAAATAGCTGCAGATATTATAGCTCTGCAGGAAGTAGAAATGGTACCCGGGATAGCCGGTGTATCCCGCCAGGCCCATGCCCTGGCAGGCTTGTTAGGCATGAATTATGCCTACGGGCCTGTTCACCGCTTGAAATTTGGTTCGGTGGGCAATGCTATCCTGTCCAAATATCCGATAGTTAAAGAAACCAAACATATTCTCCCCGATTCCCGTGACGAAAGAGGTTGTCTGCAGGCTGATATAGATGCACAAGGTGCTCATTTCAGCATCTTCAACATGCACCTGGGACTTAATCAGGTTTCCCGTTATCGTCATTTGAAGTATATCATCCTGCCCATAATTCAGGACTCTTCTAGCCCAACCATTCTTGCAGGAGACATGAATGCCACTCCCTTAATGCGCGAGATGCGTATGCTTTCCGAATATCTTCATGATACTTTCCAGCACAATTCCGGGATACATGGAAACACCTATCCTTCTGACTCTCCCCGGGTACGTATCGACTATATATTCATTGATGATAAATCAAGGTGTTCCAGCTTTCGCATCTTTAAGTCCGAAGCTTCCGACCATCTGCCGGTAACCGCTGCCATTAAAATCCCAGCCGTCCAGTTTTGATACTGCCGCCCTTCTAGTCCAGTTCGCTGGCCAAGGGACTTAAAGCAATGCCTTCGTCAACTACCGCCGCCACCTCCTTTAACCTGAGAGTCGGTTATAACTATTGCCAGAGGCAGACCAATAGGCCTGCCGGTTGATGATCAGCAGTGAGGATCCTCCTTTCCCAACCTTCTAAAGTAGTGGACTGGATCTCCCCACTTGTGTGTTTCAATTTGGTATTCGATTTCCGCTAATTCTGACGCTATAGTCTGTAAAGCAGTATGCTTTTTGTCTTCATACAACAGGTATTGGTCACGATATCGGGGAGGGGTTAAAACAGGCATAACAATATTGGCACCTGCTCTTATGCCCATCTTTAACCCCTCAGGATTAATAGTCTGCAGGGCGGTAGATGCTACGATGTTTATTTCCGGCATCAGACTCCTGGCCAGGGCAATCATTTTCAGGGTGGTAGTATAAGGATCAAGAATGCTCCTGGCTTTGGTTCTGGATAAAGGAGCATCAGAATGGAGAATATAGGGCCCCATCCCCAGCATATCTACGTCCAGGGCCTGGAAAAATTCTATATCTTTTACTAAATGTTCCGCATTCTGTCCCGGCAAACCAATCATGACCCCGGTTCCGACCTGGAAGCCAATATCTTTAAGCGCTTCCAGGCATTCTACCCGCTTTTCATAACGCTGAGCAGGGGGATGCAGTTTTTGAAACAGGACCCGATCAGAGCTTTCTATCCGCAAGAGGTACCGATGGGCACCTGCTTCCCACAATTCCAGGTACTGACGGTAGCTTAATTCTCCTACACATAAAGTGATCCCTATCCCCTGCTCATCCGTGCCGGAATTGATGTCTTTGATGCTCTTTACGATGTCTGTCAACCAAATAACCCCGGCCGCACTATCGGTTTCCCCGGATTGCAAACATACAGACCGGTAACCCTGCTGATAAGCAGATTTGATAATCGCAATAATCTCATTTTGGTCCATCTTATATCGTACTACCCGACTATTGCTGTTTCTTACCCCACAGTACAGACAATCCCGGTCACAGTAGTTTGAAAACTCTACCAAGCCGCGGAGATAAATTTTATTGCCTATCTTTTGGCGGCGGATGGATTCAGTATCATCAATAAGGGCCTTCAATTCATCAGAATCCTTTGAGTTTAATAAATCAGTAATGTTACCCCTGTCTTTCATCTGCTATATTCTCCCGCAATTGATTGATTATACTCTCCAATTCTTCCTTGCAGATATCATCAGCATTATCAATACAAATTCCATACTCATTATTTAGCCGGTATTGCCTGCTGCCCAACCAGGCTTCACTGCTGTTTCCGCCTATATGAGACCAGCGCCGTCCTAAAATTCGTGACCAGCGCACTTTTAGCTGCGGATGATCCCGCAGCAGTGATTCCTGCATCGACTTCAGCAGCTGCTCATCTCTGCTGCTTTCTTCCAATCCTATTTTTTGCACCATCATAATCATCACCTTTTTTAAACGTACAGATCTCTTTCTCCCGCTTCTATCTTTTCCAGCATATCGCTGACCTTATTTCGAATCTTATCCGAAGGCAGAGCCTGCAGTTCTTTCCCGATCAAATCCTCTCCCACTATCCTGGTCTCGGTACTGGCATAATCCAGCAGGTATTCCTTAAATGTCAATATGGCATTGGGCATACAAAGATTATTTACTTTGCCCTGTTTAGCAATATCCATAAAGATGTGCCCGGTTCTTCCAGCCCGGTAGCCGGCGGTACAAAATGAAGTAATATAGCCCAATGAAGCCATATCCCGGATAGCTTCATCCAGACTGCGATCATCCCCCAGGATAAACTGCTGTTTGTGGTGATCAGGATTATTTTCGCTGTAACCGCCAATGGCAATATTAGATCCGGCATCAATCTGAGTACAGCCAACCTGTATGACTTCCTGCCGTACAGCCGCATTTTCCCGGGCAGTCAATATCATCCCGGTATAAGGTACCGATAACCTGATTACGGTAACCAGCTTTTTGAAAGTATCATCATCGATCTTATAGGAGTTCTTTTCAATATACGGGGTGTTTACTGCGGGTTCCATACGGGGAAAAGATATGGTATGAGGACCGACCCCTCCAAAATGTTTTTCCAGATCTATAGTATGCATCAAGAGTCCCATCACATCGAATTTCCAATCGTACAACCCAAACAAGGCACCTATACCTACATCATCTACTTCAGCTTCCATAGCCCGGTGCATGGCATAGAGACGCCACCGGTAATCAGCTTTTATTCCTTTGGGATGAAGTCTCTTATAGGTCTGGTGATGGTAGGTTTCCTGGAACACCTGAAAGGTTCCTATCCCAACCTCATTTAACCGGCGCAGGTCTTCTATGGACATAGGAGCCGCATTTACATTGCTCCTCCGTATCTCTCCATTACCGACTTTGGTATCATACACTGTTTTGAGTGTTTCAGCTATATATCCTGCATCCGAACTGGGATGTTCTCCATAGACCATTATCAAGCGTTTGTGTCCCTGCTGTATCAAAGCTTTCACTTCTTCCCGCAGTTCATCCATAGTGAGTTGCTTGCGGACGCTTTCCTGATTATCCTTCCTGAAGCCACAATACACACAGCTGTTTACACACAGGTTGCTTATGTAGAGAGGGGCAAAAGTTACTATCCGGCGCCCGTAGACCTGCTGCTTGATCTTTAGCCCGGCCTCATACATCTCCCGCCACAAATCTTCATCCTTACAATTTAACAAAGCAGCAGTTTCTTCGGGTTCCAATCGCCTAAGTTCCAGGGATTTAGCTATTATTTCCCGGATCTCCTGCTTTTCCGGTCGTATTTTCTTCAGCAGGGTGTCTTCGATATAGTCCTCATCGATAAAATCCTTTCCACCCTTCATATATTTTTGTACCTGTTCTGGCTTTACAACACTATCCATCCATTCCTTTACTGCAGTTGTTTGCATTTTGTTTACCCTCCCATTATGTTTAGTTATACCACAGTGAATACCGCTTATGAGACAATGGCCATTCCCACTGTTATAGTTCATGCTTACCACCGCACTCAACCGGTCTTCCACTGTTTTGGTAATGCGTACATATTTATAAACAAGCTAATAAAAAAGCCTACCCCTTTTCAGGGCAGGCCGATTTGACATTAATTAGTTTTTCCTACCCCTCTAACTCAGAATTAACCTCATTATCAGGTTTACTGTTATATGCGGTTTTTTATCTGCCTTTGGTCAGTGCACTTTTCACAGTAACATTGTTTATATTCCCCAGTTTACCGGTAAGGGCTCCAATCTGGTCAGTTGATCCATCAACAATAAGTGAAATTACCGCCACATCCTTTTCTTTATAAGGAACTCCCATCCTGCCAATCATAATACTGGCATATTCACTTAATATTTGATTAACCATAGAAACGACTTCCCGACTCTCTATTACAATCCCAATAACCCCAAGCCTTCTTTCTTCCATTTCAAGCCCCCTTCAACATCAGGCAAAAAAGCCGTCCACCCTTTATTAACTGTACTGGCCTTATGCGGCTCTAATCATCCTTTTTTTAGAATCCAACCTCATTATTGGAGCACATTCATCTTATATCTATTATTAGTATCGATCTGCTAGTTTTAAACATCGTTAAGCCAAAAGAATGCCGCTTACTCTCCCTGGAATAAGCGGCACAAGATACATAATTATCCTTTTGTGCCCCTCTAATTCAGTACTTAACCTTATTATCAGGAACAAGTGATGGTTTGATTATTTAATTATTGCCCTTAACTGCTAAAGAACCTTTTTGTTCTTGGCAGTATAGTGGGTATGCAGGAGATGATGAGATTGATGTCCCAGCGGCTCATGCAGGAATTCCTCATACAGCGTCTTAACTTCAGGATTTTCATGAGATTTCCTGATCTCACAAGCTTCATCTTCTACATAGATCTGGTTGATACGTTCAACACGTTTGGCATTAGTTTTGGTAATGGGCTGTCCACCACCGCCTATACATCCACCGGGGCATGCCATTATCTCAATAAAGTGGTAGGGAGATGTTCCCGCCCGAACTTCATCCATTAATTTGGTGGCATTTGCCAGTCCGTTGGCGATAGCAACTTTAACCACCGTGCCATTCAAATCTACTTCAGCTTCTTTGATACCCTCAATACCACGGGTAACTTCAAAATTGACATTTTCCAGAGTCTGTCCGGTCACTACTTCATAAACGGTTCTCAGGGCAGCTTCCATAACACCACCACTGGCACCGAATATAACCGCCGCACCAGTATATGCACCCATCCAGGAATCGAAATCGGCTCCAGCGAGTTTGTCAAAGTCAATTCCGCTCATCCGGAACAATCTCCCGATTTCCCTGGTAGTCAGCACCAGGTCAACATCGCGGAAACCGCTGTCTACCATCTCAGGTCTGGATGCTTCAAATTTCTTGGCTGTACAGGGCATGATGGATACAGAATAAATTTTAGCAGGATCTATATTCATCTTATCTGCCCAGTAAGTTTTGGCCAATGCTCCAAACATCTGCTGAGGTGATTTACAAGTTGATACATTGTCCAATAGATCCGGGTAGTATGTTTCAATGAAGTTGATCCAACCCGGGCTGCAGGAAGTAGTCATAGGTAATGTTCCGCCTTCTTTCAGGCGTTTTAAGAGCTCATTACCTTCTTCCAGTATAGTCAGGTCAGCGGTAAAGTTGGTGTGCAGTACATGATCAAACCCCAATTGACGCAGACCGGATACAAAAACGTCCATGGGCATAGTTCCTGTTTCCATACCAACTTCTTCACCTATGGCAACCCGAACTGCAGGAGCAATCTGAGTAACCACTATTTTATCCGGGTCAGCAATAGCAGCCAGAAGTTTGTCTATTTCTTCTACTTCTCCTATAGCCCCAACCGGGCAGGCATGGATACATTGTCCGCACATTACGCAGGGACTATCTGCCAGACTACCGTTCAGCATGGGAGCCACTATCACTTTATTACCGCGTCCTACTTTGCCCAGAGCATGTACATTCTGTATTACAGAACATGCTTCAATACAACGACCGCAGTTTATACATTTATCCGGGTCTCTGAATATAGCCGGGGTCGAATAATCTTTGGCCAGTCCCCTGGTCTTCTGACTGAAAGGATTATCCCTGATGAAATATTCTTCTGCCAGAGTTTGCAGTTCACAATTTTGATTTCTTATACAATTCAGACAATCCTGAGGATGATTGGATAGAATAAGTTCCAGGATAGTTTTTCTAGCCTCAATTACCTTCGGAGTTCTGGTTTTTACTACCATTCCTTCCCAGACCGGCATAACGCATGCTGCCGACAGCAGCCTGCTTCCCTCAACTTCACAAACACATACCCGGCAGTTACCTTTTACTGCCTGGTCAGGATGATTACATAGTGTAGGTATCTTAACACCTATGCTCTCAGCTGCCTTTAGAATAGTTGAGCCTTCAGGAACGGAAGTTTTAATACCATCAATCGTTACGTTATTCACATTAATCCTCCTTCCTAAACCAACTTGTCTTCATAGTCAGCAGCAAAATGTCCTAGGGTTGTAAGAACGGGAGCTGGAGCTGCTTGACCAAGACCACACAGGCAGGCTATTGACATTACGCCTCCAAGTTTCTTTAACAGGGCAATATCTGCAGCGGAACCCTTACCGTCTTTTATTTTACCTACCAGTTCATTCATACGAGCAGTTCCTTCACGACACGGTGCACATTTGCCACATGATTCATGTTCAAAGAACCTGGTAATTTCTGCTACCACATCTACCATGTCCCGGCTTTCATCCATTACAAAAACAGCACCTGAACCGAGTGTGGCACCAATCGCAGACATAGCATCAAAGCTTATAGCCGTATCCAGCAGAGACTCAGGAATAAATCCGCCTGAAGTACCACCGATCTGAACAGCTTTGAACTTCTTGCCTCCAGCAACTCCTCCTCCGAGTCCATATACCACTTCTCTGATAGTTGTGCTAGTCGGAACCTCGAAGAAAGTTTTGTTGTTGACATCCCCGGTGAGGGTCAGAACTTTAGTTCCAGGATAAGATGGAGCTCCAATAGCAGCATACCAATCTCCACCCTTATCTACTATCACTGGTATATTAGCAAACGTTTCCACATTATTAATTATGGTCGGTTTACCCCATAATCCTTCTACCCCTGGGAAAGGGGGTTTGAAACGAGGTTCGCCCCGGTGACCTTCGATGGATTCGATCAGTGCGGTTTCCTCTCCACAAACATAAGCACCTGCGCCCATACGCACCTCGATATCAAAGTCTCCTAGGACTCCTTTAGCCTTGGCCTGGTCGATAGCCTGGTTAAGTATGTCAACCACATACGGATACTCACCACGACAATATATAAAACCTTTATTAGCTCCAATGGCATAACCACAAACAGCCATACCCTCCAGAACACTCTGAGGATCACCCTGCATTATTAAGCGATCCTTATATGTTCCAGGTTCACCTTCATCAGCGTTGCATACGACATATTTCTGATCCGCATTGGTCTGATAAGCAAAAAACCATTTTTGACCGCAATTGAAACCTGCTCCTCCACGGCCCCTCAGATTGGATTTTTTTACTTCTTCTATTAAATCTATTTGATTCATCCCTTTGGCTTTTTCCAGGGCTTTATATCCGCCTGCTGCGATATATTCATCTATATTCAGCGGGTCGATTTTGCCGTAATTACGCAACACAATGCGCATTTCTTCGGCCATTGTATGACCTCCTTTCTCCTTACATATATAGAAAAAGTTCTCCTATTACCGACCGTAAGGTCTGTAACTATTTGTATTCTGCAAGAATATTTGGTACGATAGCGGGTGTTACATCTAAATACGGCTTACTATTAATAGTTATTACTGGAGTAGCCTGACATTGACCTACACATTCGGTAAATTCAAGAGCAAAGAGACCATCTTTTGTCGACTCGCCCATCCTGATACCTAATTCTTTCTCTATTGCAGCGACAACTTCCGCTGCACCAGCCACATGACACGGAGCACTTTCACATAACCTGATTATATTTTTACCCCTTGCTTTGGTTGAAAACATGGAATAAAAAGACGCTACACCAAACGCCTCAGCAGCCGGCATCTTGAAAACCCGGGCAGCTTCAGCTATAGCTTCTTCTGGCAGGAAACTAAGCTCCTTTTCAACTGCATGGAATGCCTCTATAATCCCCCCCGGAACCTCAGCATACCTGGCAATTATCTCCTTATAACTCATTCACATTCCTCCTTTCCGTAGTTAATTGACATACTAATCCCTTTTACATTAACCAGGCTACAATTAATTTAACAATAATACACCACTCCCAAATAATAAATGTTAAAATAGCCTGTTATTCAAAGTTTATATGCGAATTTATAAGTATTTCTAATATATATGTGTATTCTAGTAGATTCTCGCCATTTTATAAGTTACAAATTGAACAAAGTAAATGGAAGAGCTTTTAATCGCCCACAAAACAGGGACTCTTCAAGGTTATTGCTTGAGAGTCCCAACTAATATTAATATAATTTTACAAAATTTTTCTTTTATTCAATCAGAAGGATTATTATTCCTGGCTTTTATTATCGATATTATGCTTTATAATCATTGACTATTTCTTCATAATTAACGATAATAATTCATTCCTGGTCTGAGCTCTAGTTTCAAAAGTTCCTCTAACAGCAGAGGTAACGGTAATCGAGCCAGGTTTATTAATTCCTCTCATTGTCATACACATATGTTCGGCTTCAATAATGACTGCTACTCCATATGGTTTCAAGGTGTCATGAATACAATCTGCTATCTGTGAAGTTAATCTTTCCTGCAGCTGGGGTCGGCGGGCATATACTTCGGTTACCCGGACGATTTTACTGATCCCTACTACTTTCCCGCCTTTGGGGATATATGCTACATGAGCTTTCCCGTAAAACGGCAAAAAGTGATGTTCACACATGGAATACAGGGGGATATCTTTAACCAGGACCAATTCATCGTGGTACTCTGTAAATGATACCTGCAGCAGTTCCTGGGGGTCTATATCCACTCCATAGAAAATCTCTTCATACATACTGGCGACCCGCCGAGGTGTTTCCTTTAGCCCCTCACGTTTAGGATCCTCACCAATGGCTTCTAATATCATAGCCATCGCCGCTTCAATTTTGCTTTTATCAATATTCTTCTTTTTCATCCGTTATCCTCCGTTAATCATAGTCCTGGCTGAGCAGCAAAAACCATCCAAGCATATCAAATCCAGCCTGCTAGATGGACTTTCTTCCAGCTTGTTGATCAAATCGTCAAAAAGCCAGACCGATTATTCCATACAGCTTGTTAAAACAAGCCTATAATCTGCCCATCAGCTAAGATATCAATATTCTCAGCAGCAGGTGTTTTACCCAGACCCGGCATGGTCATCACTGTACCTGCCAGAGCTACTATAAACCCTGCTCCGGCAGCAAGCCGGACTTCTTTTATTGAAACGGTAAAATCTCGCGGCCTCCCCTTCAGATCCGGGTTATCTGAGAGTGAATATTGGGTTTTGGCTATACATACCGGCAGCCGCCCAAACCCTTGTTCTTCGTATGTATTCAGCATCCTTTGGGCTTCAGTACTGTATGTCACCCCATCCGCCCCATATATCTCCTTGCATATCACTGCAATTTTTTCCTGGAGAGACATGTCATCATCATATAAGAATTTAAAAATACTCGGAGTTTCAGCAGCTTTAATAACCTTCCTGGCCAGTTCTTCTCCGCCTTCTCCTCCTTTAGCCCAAACCTGTGAGAGGGCCACCTCTGCACCTAATTCCACACATCGCTTGGTAACATATTCAATCTCAGCTGCAGTATCAGTAGGAAATTCATTCAATGCCACTACTACCGGGACACCATATTTATTGATATTCTCCAGCTGTTTTTCGAGATTCTGGATACCCTTCTGCAGCGCCTCCATGTTCTCTTCCCCCAGCTTTTCTTTAGAAACCCCTCCATGATTTTTTAAGGCCCTCACTGTAGCTACCAATACTACGGCATCAGGTGTAAACCCACCATAGCGGCAGACGATATCAAAAAACTTTTCGGCCCCCAGATCAGCACCAAATCCGGCTTCAGTTATCATATAATCGGCCAGTTTCATCCCTATTTGAGTGGCCACAATGCTGTTTGAACCATGAGCGATATTTGCAAATGGTCCGCCATGTACAAAAGCCGGTGTATTTTCCAGGGTTTGAACCAGGTTGGGCTTTATAGCATCTTTCATCAGCAGCGCCATTGAACCGGCCGCTTTCAAATCATCCGCTGTAACCGGTCTGCCATCATAGGTATACGCCACTACCATCTTTTTAAATCTTGCTTTCAGGTCCATCAAATCCGATGCCAGGCATAATGCGGCCATAACTTCAGACGCCACACTTATGTCAAATCCGGATTCCCGAGGAACTCCATTAATTCTTCCTCCCAGACCCAGAACGATATTTCTCAATGCTCTTTCATTTAAATCCATAACCCGACGAAATACAACCTGCCTGGGATCTATATTTAAATCGTTGCCCTGATGAAGATGGTTGTCCAGCAGCGCAGCCAGCAGATTGTGCGCAGTCGATACAGCATGGATGTCCCCGGTAAAATGCAAGTTTATATCTTCCATGGGAAGCAGTTGTGAATATCCACCGCCCGCAGCTCCACCTTTAATTCCAAAACTGGGGCCAAGAGAAGGCTCGCGCAAAGCCAGGATGGCCCTCTTGCCCAGCCGGTTCAAGGCCATCCCCAAGCCAACCGTGTTGGTAGTTTTCCCTTCGCCGGCTGGAGTAGGGTTAATCGCCGTAACCAGTACCACTTTCCCAGAAGGCTTATCTTTTAACCTGTTCCACACATCCAGCGAAACCTTGGCCTTATACTTCCCATACATTTCTAAATCATCTTCATTCAATCCGATTGATTCTGCGATCTCCAGAATAGGTTTCATGTCTGCTTCCTGTGCTATCTCGATATCCGTCTTCATTAATTTATAACCTCCTAACAGCTTAATCCCAGCTGATTATAATATTCCTGTACCAAATCTAAATTCCATTATTTATTTTAATCTACTTTTATAAATTTATCATACATGAATACAATTCTGGAAGCTAAAAATGGCACAATTCAGCAATTTGTGTCAAATATTTGGAATATACTCGGATTCGCTTATTCTCTAAGGCTATTGTTAAACATAAACTTGTCAATCATACACTCCACAAAATGTGTCACGGGGACGGTTCTTTTGACACACTCTAAATGCCAGTTGGTGTGTCAAAAGAACCGTCCCCGTGACACACCACATGATTACCTGAATAACAAGTTGCATATATAAACCGAAGCTAGAAAACCGGTTATATCTGCAGTAAGTCCGGTAACGATTGCATACCGGTATTTCTTAATTCCAACCGAACCAAAATATACTGTAAGTATAAAAAAGGTTGTATCAGTTGTTCCCTGCATGACAGATGCCAGCCTGCCGATAAATGAGTCCGGCCCGTAAACCCTCATTAGTTCGGTAGCCATTCCCAAGACTGCACTTCCTGACATAGGACGCATGATAGCCAGAGGTAAAACTTCTGATGGTGCACCGATCCTGGAAGTTATTGGATCCAGGATCATACTCAGATAATCCATAGCTCCCGAAGCCCGGAACACAGATATAGCAACCATCATCCCTACCAGAAAAGGTATGATCTTTACCGCAGTTGTAAATCCTTCTTCGGCTCCTTCAACAAAGGCTTCATAGACGGGCACCTTTTTCATATGCCCATAGATGGGCACCGTAAGTAATAAAACCGGTATCGCCCATTTGGATACCAGGCTTAATAAGGTATGGAGCATCCTATTTCTTCCTCCAACGGCTCTTGGTTCTGAACCAGTAGTCAAGGTATACTGCGATCACCATACTAATGGCCGTAGAAAAAATACAGGCGCCTACTATTTCAGTAGCATTAGCAGAACTAAATGAAAAACGAACCGCAATTATGGTAGCGGGGATCAAGGTTATACAGGAGGTGTTCAGGGCGAGAAAGGTGCACATAGCTTCAGAGGCCTCATCCGACTCCTGGTTTAACTCCTGCAATTCCTGCATGGCTTTCATGCCAAACGGAGTCGCTGCATTACCCAGCCCCAACATATTAGCACTCAAGTTTAATATGATTGTTCCCATAGCCGGGTGGTGGGATGGTACGCTGGGAAACAACCTGACCGTTATCGGTCTTAACAACCTGGCCAGACTCTGCACCAGACCGCCCTTTTCAGCGATCTTCATGATACCCAGCCACAAAGCCATAACTCCCACCAGATCAAAGCACACTTCCACTGCACCTTTGGCCGCGCCCAACGCTGCTTCGGTAACCACTTCGATATTACCATTCAAAGCAGCAACCACGATTCCTGTGGCCAGAAGCAGCAGCCAGATTACATTCAACAAATTCATCCCTCCCACAAAGGCTTTCTCATTTGAAGGGTATGTCTGCACACAAAAAAATAGAACCGTCCGATATACTGCGAACGGTTCTATCCTTCAAAATCCGGGGTTTTATTGGTGATCAGATTGCTTGTGAGAGTGTTGAGGGAAAAGGTTTTCCAGCTTATCAACCATCTGGGGTACGATGTCAATTAATCTCTCGGCCAGCATATTGCCCGAAGTTGATATTAGTCTTACGTCATTCATTCTTACTACTAGAAATCCCACTGGTTTAACTGATACCCCGGCACCGCTGCCGCCTGCAAATGGCAGTTCCTGATTTTTGCCTCCGGCACTGCCGCTGGCATCATATTCTCCTCCGCCGGCAGCAAATCCACAGGCTACCTGTGAAACAGGTATGATCACGGTACCATCATTGGTCTCTACCGCATCACCTACCACCGTATTGACGTCAACCATTTCTTTTATACTTTGCATGGCGGTATTCATTAAGCCTTCAATGGGATGGCTGGGGTTTTCCTGCCGCTGTGTATCCATTTAAATACCTCCTGATTTTAAACCAAGTAATATGGATGGCTATAAGCATAATATGTACTATCCTGAGCTTAAATATACAATGAAAATCGCTGTATATCCTATTGTTATCAAAGTCCGGCTGTATATCTACTATTACTGTTTTGGCAGTGCTCAAACAGGTAAAAAGGCTAATCAGCGTTCCTTTCAAGGCCCACATACTTCCAAAACTGAGTGCGGTATACATGGCATCTCCGGTACCGATGATAGTATGCCATTTAAATTCTTGAATATAAAGATGTTTGCATAATATAGATATCATTTTAATAGACTGGCTTATGGGCACTCTTGACTGGGACTTGTTTTTTGATGTCCGGGGAGCAGAGAGTTGGGAAATTATAAACTGCATCCCGCCTAAGGGATAACTCTGTTCCCGGTGAATTCGATTAAAAACCATTAACTGTACTTTAATCTGTCCATCGCTGCTGTTATAAACCGCATTAAAAGTAACTTGAATATTGCTATTCAAAAAAATAAAAAAAATAAGCACAATTAATCCATAATATAAATAGGGCATGGTATTTTCTCCTGTTTTTACCTATTGTGCCCACTGGATCATGGCTTATACAGCTAATCCTTATTCAGCATTTCTTCGATAAGGGTTTCAAGTGATATGATTATCTTATACATCTCATCATCTACCAGTAGATTCGCCCTTCCCAGCCTGTAAGTAGGGCAATGCAAGTTATAATTAATAATTTTTTTACTGATTTTCTCAAGTTCTCTGCGTTTTTCTGAAAAAAAGTAAGCCTTTTTGCTCTCATATCTATTAAGGGCCATTTTCTCCCGTTTACTGCTTAGCATGATAGAGGTGTAACGTTTGAAATATTCCACATCACTCTGGAGTTTCTCCCAGTCCCGGTCGATTTCTTTGCCCAGTTCTATCCAATAAGGAGCGAAATCATTATCTTTCAAAATTTTATTAATCATTCTGACTTCCGGTGGTTCATAGGGATTTTCATCAAAACGAAGTGGTTGACCGGCCCCTTCCAGATTATCAAATTCCCCTTTTTCCATGGCCTTACGTATCTGGTTTTCTACTAGATCCTGGGTACTGCTCATATAGCGTGCTAGTTTCTTGGATTTCTGCGCTTGTATCTTTATTTCTTCTTCCAGCGATTTTTCCGTCATTCTTTAATCCTCCCCCACAGCTGGCAGGTCTTTCAAACTACTTAGCCCAAATACCCGCAAAAATTCGCTGCCGGTTATGTACAATATCGGTTTTCCTGGTACCGGTTTAAAACCCGCTTCTTCGATTAATCCCTTTTCCAGCAGGCTGGATATTACCCGGTCTGACTTCACTCCCCGTATGCTTTCGACCTCTGATCTGGTAATAGGCTGACGGTAAGCAACTATAGCCAGAGCCTCTACCGCCGCCGGAGATAGCCTTTTTTGAGACGTTTTCTCCATTCTAGCCAGTATATCCCCGTAATCTGGTCTGGTACACATCAAATATCCATGGTCTACCGCTACTATCTGTATTCCCCGTTTAATCTTATTATACTCCTCAATTAATTCTTCGATAATCTCCTTTAAGTCCAGCAGGGGCACTTCCAGTATCTCCACCAATTCATCCAGGTCTACCCGTTCCCCTCGGACAAACAAGACGGCTTCAATCGCAGCTTTTATTTCATTACGCATCAACATATCATATCGCCACCCGCAAACACACTTTTATCTCAGAAAAAGAGCTTTCCTGTACCGCCACTACCTGCTGAAGACGAATTAGCTCCAGCAAAGCCATAAACAAAGCCATTACTTCTCGTCTTCTTTTCTGTCCGGCAAATAACTCATGAAAGAGAAGCCCGGTTTTTGACAGCTTTAAACACTCTAAGATTTCTTCCATCTTACTTTCTACATTAACATCCCCTTCTGGAATTTGAAAGGGTTCTATGCTTTCTTCCGGGAGACTCTTAATAACCTTGCGATAAGCCCGGATTAAAACCTTTAAATCGGCTGCAATCTCTTCATGCTCCGGCACCTGTTCATCAGCAGCACGGTAAAATACCCGGTCAAAATCCGCAGTCTGCCTGGACATTAGATATTCTGCAGCTTTTTTATAGCGTCTATATTCTATAAGTTTTTTCACCAGCTCTTCCCTGGGATCAACATTATCTTCTTCTAATTCCTCTTCTTCATTAACGGGCAAAAGCATTTTGGACTTGAGATTCAACAAATAGGAAGCCATACTCAGGAAATCGCCTAATTTATCCAAATCGAAGTCCCCGGTGGCCTGCAGGTATGCTAGATACTGTCCGGTAATATTGGCAATCGGGATATCGTAAATATCTATCTCATTTCTATCGATCAGATATAATAAAAGGTCCAGAGGACCATGGAATGCATCCAGATCGACCACATAATCCATTTTATCCCCAGCTTTCATTTAAAAGATGATAGTATACATAATCCCCAGTATCCCATTTGCTATAGGACGAAATATATCTCCTGCTATGCCAGTAAATACAAGCACTAGAAGAATTACAAAACCATACCTCTCCAGTGTATAAATCAAACGCCCCCCCGAATCAGGTATCAAACCAGCGAGTATCTTGGATCCGTCCAACGGTGGTACCGGAAGAAGGTTAAATACTGCCAAAATTACATTATATAAGATCAAGGGATTAATTAAATCTACCGCAATGACTCCCCAATCGGTTAAGGCGTATGGGGAAACTATACGCAGTAAAATCATACCTATAAATGCTAGCAACAAATTCATTGCTGGTCCTGCCAGTGCTACTAGCATCATTCCCCTTTTCATTGAGATATTCCTATTAAAATTTACCGGGTTGACCCGAACCGGTTTTGCCCAACCGAATCCTGCCAGAGCAAACATTATAAAACCAACCCCATCGAGATGCGGCAGAGGGTTTAATGTCAGACGGCCCTGATTATAAGGAGTATCATCCCCTAGTAAATCGGCTACTTTGCCATGAGCATATTCATGAAATGTAAGTGCGATCAACAGGGCAGGTAGTATTATGAGCAGTTCCTGCACAAATCCAACCGGATTGGAAAACAAATAATTTAGTGGCATTATATAAATTTTTCCTCCTCCAGCATATTTTTTAACATTTTCAATTCTTCTTCTCTGGTACTGATTTTACCGTCAAGTTTCATCTTATACAACTCCGCCAGCAAAACACTATACATCGGTCCGGGTTTTAACCCCAGCTCCTTCAAATCCTGTCCGCTGGTTGCCAGCTTAACTTCCCTTTTTAAATCCAGGTAGCTGACTACTTTCTTCCAGGTACTTTCATCTTTGATGCAGCGCAAGAGAAAGATGATACCTTCCCAGCTCCAGTTAGCAATGTGTTCATCTATGATACTGGCCGCCAGATTATCCTGACTCAAGAAATATTCAGCCAGTTCCGGAGCCAGGAATGATTCTTCCACAGATTTAGCTACTTCGCGAGAAGTAAAAAATCTCTGTATTGCTGGCAGTGCTTTTTCTTTAGGAATATCAGATACCATAAGCATTAAATATATGAGCCACGGTTTAATATTGGTCATCTGATATCTTTCATTCCACCAGGCATTTATAACCGGAATACGGCGCAGTTCATTCCAATCCAGTCGATCCAGGTCAATTTCTGGAAATACATAGTCCCATACCCCTATTTCCTTCATCCGTTCCAGTGATGGTACCGGGTCTTTTTCGTCCAGGATCAATATAAGTTCATGCATAATACGTGCATACGATAATTTATCCAGCAGCCGGCGTTCAATAGCATCCCGGGCGAACTTCAAAGTATCCGGTTCTATGTTAAATTTATATCTCTGTTCAAAACGTATGGCCCTCAAAATCCTGGTAGGATCTTCTACAAAACTGAGATTATACAATATTTTTATATATCCTTTTTCCAGGTCTTTTCGACCTCCAAAATAATCTATCAGCTCACCGAATTCATCAGGGTTTAACGCTACTGCCAGGGTATTTATAGTAAAGTCTCTTCTATATAGATCCTCTTTAATCGAAGCTCGCTCTACATTGGGAAGGGCAGCCGGGAATTCATAGTATTCGGTTCTAGCAGTTGCTACATCAACCCTCAATCCATCTGGCAAGGTAATAACCGCGGTTTTAAATCTATCATGAATTCTGGCTTTCCCCCCTAATCTTTCCGCCAATTTATTAGCCAGGACAATTCCGTCTCCTTCTACTACCAGATCCACATCAAAATCAGGCAGCCTTAGAAATAGATCCCGGACAAATCCTCCTACACAGTATACCCTGGACTCCATTTCCTCGGCTATCTGTCCGGCAATTCTTAAAGTAGATAGTATCCTGGCTGGCAGGCGATCCTGCATAAGATTTAAACAATTTTCCTGCTCTGCTCCTCCAGAAGAATATAGTACTTCGTGATCTTCAGGATATTCATCCCCATGCAGAGTCCTTAATATATCGGTACGGGATACAATACCAAACAATCTGCCGTTTTCAACTATCGGTAATCTACCTATATCGTATTCGACCATTAATTTTTGAATTTCATTTACCGGAGTATCTGGAGTTGCGGTCCATACCCCACTGGTCATGAATCCTTTTACTGGTGCATGGGCAAGTTCATGAACTCTGGCTTTCCCCACGTCTCGCCTGGAAATGACCCCTATCATCCTATCTCCATCTACCACCGGCATGCCGGTATGGCCATACCGGAGCATGGTCTTACCCGCTTCTTCCATGCTGATATCTCCGGACAAGGTTTTTACCGGGCTGGACATGATGTCACGGGCCAGGAGTCCAGGTTTGGCCTTATTTTCGGCTTCACTTAGTATGGTATCAATAATCTTCTCTAATTCCATATCTTTTACTGTTGCTGAGGCAGCTTTAGCATGGCCCCGACCGCCGAGTTGGTGCAGCACTTCGTTGACATTGATATTATTACTGCGGCTTCTTCCCACTACATAAGTCTTTCCCTTCATAGCTGCTGCCACAAAGGCTACCTCTGCGTTCTCTACTTCCAGCAAGCGGTGGGTCAATGCGTCCAGCCCATGTATGAACTCATCGGTAGTAGTGTGAGAAATAATTATTTCCGTATTTTTGATATTATAATGCCTGGTATTCTTTAACAAATCCTGTAAAAGCTGCCTCTGTTCACCCGAGAAGGACTGCTCCATAAAGTTGGCTACTACTGAAAGATTAGCACCCATTCCCAGGAGGTAAGCGGCTGCTTCAATGTCCTGGGGAGTAGTGGAAGTAAACAGCAGGCTGCCGGTATCCTCATATATACCCAGGGCCAAAATTGTAGCATCAAAAGGGCTAATGGGAATATGCTGTTTTTTTATTTCTTCTACCAGAATAGTAGTTGCCGCTCCTACCTGGTGTATTTCCACAATATCTCCAATCAGATTATCTTCAGATTCCGGATGATGATCATAAATATAAAACTCCATGTTTTCACGGGCCGCAATATTCTTCAGATGTCCCAGCCGGTTGATACTGGCAGTATCCACCACTATCATACGCTGTATTTGATCCAAATCTATCTCCTTAGGTGTTTTTATGTTAATTAAGTCCTTGTATAAAGCCATAAATTTCTTAACATGCCTGGATAAGGTACCAGAAAACACCTTTACCGCCGAAGGATAAAGAATGCCTGCGGCCACCATGGAAGCCAAGCCATCAAAATCCAGAGCATTATGCGAAGTTATTATATTCAAGTAAATACTCCTCCTTAAAGATACAAGCATTATAACATACCTGCCCTCACATTGGCACTTGTGAGGCAGTAGCTGCTTATCTATATTATCGTTAATTTGATCAGGATGGTGAAGCAGCACTTGGTTGTACTATTGGCAATTCATACTAATATCGAAATTACGAGGATTAGTTATTATGCCATCCTTCGCCAAACCCAATATTCTATTATCGTATAACAATAGGGTTTTCTGTTTTAGAATTATAGAAAGCATAATACCTTTAGCACTTTCTGCCCGTTTTTCACTATATTATCTTAATGATACAAGAAAAACGTCCCCCTGTGTCTTGCATGTATCCCTCCATATTCTTTATAATGTTAAAATACATATTCACACGGGGAGGGCCAGATCAATGTATGAAAAAGTAGAAAGGTATACCGTTAATGAGGTTCCGCCTCAGGGTTATGAAGTTTGGGGAGAATGGAAAGACGATATCCATGACCTGAAGACTCGTATTGTTATTAATATATATACTTTTAAGATCGTGGAAGCCGCAGCCAGCGGGGAGGGGGTTCCTTTCGAGATATGTCATCAAGGGATAGATAAAATTCAAGATATTATTGGGGCAGATATTGGACCTGGTTTCAGCAGGACCGTCCGGAGCAAAATCATGGGGGCTGAGGGCTGCACCCATCTAGGGGAACTGATGCTGGGATCAGTTAAAGCTTTCCTTCAGGCCACTTCCCGCCAGACACCAGACTGGGTTGATCAAGAATATTACGAATCCCGATGGGAAGAATGGCTGAACTATTATTCAAACCAGTGCATTTACTTTTCTCAACCCAATGTATCCAAAAAAGATATTGTAAATGCTATAAAACCTAAAAGTCAGGATTGATATTCAACCCATTATTATGTCACATAACCCTGCCGATTAAAATCCTTATCCTATACAAAAAAATCCGAACTTAAAAATCCCGGATTTTTCTAATACTTTTTATACCTCTGAATTTTCTTCTGCCGCTGCTGCCTCCTCTCTAGCGGTACTGGTCATGGTTTCTGATCGGACTTGCTCCAGACTTTTGTTCATCTTTTCCAGCCTTTTATTGCTGACCCTCAATTCTCGTATGGTTTTAGCTATCTTAAAGTAGCGAAAGGTATCAAACATAAAGGTTAGAAAAGCACCGGTTATAACTGCCAGCAGCACTATTATTCCTAATTGTATCTCAGGAGAATTCCAACCCAGAAATTGCACAACCACCAGAGCCGGATTCTGGAAAACAAAAACGGCAATAACTATCAGACAGACCAGCGCAATAAATAGATATACCTGCATCTTACGCCACCTCTTTCGTTAATACTTACCAGCTCTCTTTATTATATTTCCTGGCTTTCTATTATACAAATGTTTTCTCATGCTTGAATGCTGTCCTCTGGTTCAACATGGATCAGTACGGTGGAGTATAGGATCTCTTTTTTTATTCGGTTTTCTATTTCATCACAGAGGTCGTGGGCTTCCTGTATGCTCATCTCCGGTTTTACAACCATATGCAGATCAATATGAATATCCCGGCCGGCTCTCCTGCTTCTTAAATTATGATACTCAATGATACTCTCATCATATTCGTCCAGAATGGCAGTGACCATCTCTAATGTTTCTTCATCGGCTGCGGTATCCATCAGCGGCAAAAAGGCCTTTTGGGTTAAATCATAGGCCGCCTTTATTATCAATAAGGCTACTAAAATAGCAGCAATAGGATCGATTATCTGGTATCCGGTTATTCTAATCAGCAGCAGCCCTATAAACACCCCCAGGGATGTGTAGACATCGGTGCGGAGATGTATTCCGTCCGCTTCCAGAGCCACTGAATGGTGCTTTTTACCCACCTTCAGCAGATACGTTGATACCAGGAAGTTTAACAAAGCGGATATCCCCATAATAAAAATACCCCAACCTGGTTCAAGCATTTCTCCGCCATGTCTTAGTTTTTCTATAGCCTCGGAAATAATAAATCCAGCCGCCATAAATATTAATACCGCTTCGATAGTCCCGGCAATGTTCTCAATCTTCCCATGCCCATAGGGGTGTTCTCTATCTGGTGGTTTTACTGATGTTCTTACCGCATAAAGGGCAATAAAAGACGCTAGCAAATCATTGGCAGAATGTATAGCTTCTGATATAACACTCACCGATCCTATCATCAGACCGATAATTAATTTCCCGGTCGTAAGGGTTATATTGCTGGCTACCGATAACCATGCCGCCTTTGACCTGACATCCATTGAATCCCTCCCCCTTAATAAAAAGGGACTTCATTTAACAATGAAGTCCCACAGATGACCCTGCTGCTCGAAAAGAGCCCGGCAATATGCCTGACTGTAACTAGTAATCATTCAACGATTTTATCATATATCCAATATTATGTCACTCATTATAATTTATGCAGCCTTTTTTATCTCATACCACAGTGGGCTGGCAATAAATATAGAAGTGTATGCCCCTATCACAAAACCGATCAGCATCGCGGCTACGAAGTATTTTATGGTAGCCCCTCCCAGCAGCAGCAATGCTACCAGCGTAAAAGCGGAGGTTAAAACGGTATTAATAGAGCGGTTCATGGTCTGGGTAATACTCTTATTAAGTAATTCCTGGTAATCCTGCCGTTTGGTTTTTCTCATGTTTTCTCGGACCCGGTCAAATATTACTATAGTATCGTTTATGCTGTATCCAATAACTGTTAGTATAGCTGCTATGAATGCGCTGTTTATTTCCCACTGCAGTATGGAGAATACTCCCAGAACCACCAGCACATTGTGCAGTATAGCCAATACTGCGGCTACCCCGAAGGTCCATTCGAAGCGTACGGTTATATAGATCAGCATTAATACTGCCGCAATTCCCAGAGCCCAGAAAGCATTACGGGTGAGTTCCTTTCCAATAGTAGCTCCTACCGTATCTGAACTCAAGAAGGTTACCTGCTCAAATTTTGTTTCCAGGGCCTTCATTATTTCATTAGTTTTTTCCTGGGTCAATACCTCGGTGCGCATATAGAATTCATCGCCGCTCTTCTGCACTTCGCTCCTATCTAGATTAAAATCGGACAGCACACTTCTTACTTCGGCGGAAGTCACTGAACTGCTTATCTTAACATGCAGTATAGAACCACCTTTAAAATCTATACCCTGGTTCAGACCCTGAAAAACTAGAGAAACAAGACCCGGTATAATTATTAATAAAGAAATAATGTAGAATATTTTCCTCTTCTGTATAATCTGCATCCTGCTGCCCCCCTTTATACGCCGTATAATCTCTCGTTATTACTCAAATTGGCGAGTAATACGAGCACATAACGGGTGAATGTTAATGCAACGGCCAGGCTGGCGACTATACCTATAGACAGGGTCACTGCAAAACCTTTTATAGGACCGGTACCAAAGTACATGAGAACCATAGCCGTTATCAGGGTAGTCACATTGGCATCGAATATGGTCCACCAGGCTCGTTTGAATCCAGAGTCTATAGCTGCCCGCAGGGTCTTGCCCATACGCAGTTCTTCTTTAAGTCGTTCATATATGATGACATTGGCATCCACCGCCATTCCTATAGACAAGGCAAACCCGGCAATACCCGGCAAGGTAAGCACGGCCCCCATCATGCTCATGGTTCCCAATACTATTACCGCATACAACAGCAGTGATAAATCAGCAACCAGACCTGGCAGACGATAAAAACCAATCATGAACAATAATACACCTATTATGCCTATTATACCCGCCTGGATACTCTTATCAAGGGATTCCGATCCCAGAGTCGGCCCGATAGATCTCTTTTCCATTATCTCCAAGGTAACTGGCAGAGCACCAGATCTTAACAAAATAGCCAGATCATTGGCCTCTTTGGCCGTAAAACTACCTTCTATAACCGCGCTGCCGCCACTTATAGCTTTGTCAACATTGGGCGCGCTTATGACATTATCATCCAGAACGATCAAAAGTCGCTGCCCCATAGTAGCCTTTGTTGCCTCGTAAAACAGATCGCCGCCTTCTTTGTCAAATTCCAGAGCAACATCAAAATATTGTGAATCTGAACGGGCACGCGCCTGAGCATCCGTAAGGTTCTTACCAGTTAACAGAACATTACCCTGTTCATCCCAAAACTCCAACTGGGCAGTGTTTTTCAGGATATCGACCGCTGCTTCAGGATCGTCTTCTCCCGCTATTTCAATAACTACGCGATCTTCTCCCTGTGGATATAAGGTAGTTTCTTTGACTCCCAGAGTGTCAACACGTTCCCTGATTATACCTACTGCTTTTTGAATGGTATCCTCAGTGATCTTTTCCCCATCATTTTCCTGTGCCTGCAGTACTACCCTTAATCCCCCTCTTAAATCCAGTCCCAGGTTAATAGTGTTCAATATGGGTTGATAAGTAAAGTACGCCAGCAGGCCCAAGGTTGCTAATACAACCGCTAGAATAATACTGGATTTTGTCCGCACCAGTATTTCCCCCTTCCAACTATCTACTGTTTTTATGTTAATTGCTTTATAGTAATTTAGCCCCATTAATAATTAATTCGAATTCACAACCTAGAAAGTTAGCAGCTCTGCGACATAAGATCATACGATGCAAGAATATTTCAAAATATTCCATAACCGGACATATCTCAATATCTATCTCCAATTCCATAGTAATCACTCTATTTTCCGAGTCTATATCCATAATAGAATATTCCACTGCATAATTAACCCGGTCGTGGATATCAAAAGCTGCCAAACCGGTATTCCTGACCCGGTTTCTATGTACATGTGATTTATCAGCCAGTATAAGAGCTGCTGCCACTTCACTAACCGGATGGCCGCTGCCTTCATCATGATTGCCTATGGCAGCACAGATTATAGCATTTTCATCCATATCCATATTCAGTTTTTTAAGAATCCCCATGGCTATGATAGCGCCGCTTTGACTGTGACCCTGCCGATTTATGACATTCCCTATATCGTGAATGTAACCCGCTATACCTGCCAGTTCAGCCGTGCGCTGCCTATAACCCAGTTTCAATAATATTTCCCGGCTCAGCATACTTACTAATGAGACATGAAGATGACCATGATCAGTGTATCCCATAGCCCCCAGATGTTCGTTGCCCTTTACAATAAAGGCATTAATAACCGGGTTCTGCTTAATTTCGCTCAGGGTAACCATATTTATTTGGGTTCCTCGCCTGCTTTGTAAGCTATAGCTTTCTTTAGCATTTCCATTTGAACAGTATCATTTATTTTTAGTAAAACCGTTTCTTCTCTTATTTTAGCTATTTCACCCTTTATCCCACCAATGGTTACTACCTTATCACCCTTTTGGAGAGTTTCGAGCAGGCTTTTGTGTTTCTTGTCCTGCTGCTTGCGGGGTGCGATAATAAAAAAGTAAAAAACCCCAACAAATACGGCGATGTAGGCCAGCAACGAAATCCATTCATTACTCAGCATTTTATAAAATCAACTCCTTAAAAATGTTTAACTTTTAATGTATTCGCTTAATTTATGTGAAACCCTTTAATTAAACCTGATATTCTCCCAGAAATTCATGATAAAATTCCATAAACCGGTCTTCTTTTATGGCTGTTCGTATTCTTTCCATCATTTTAACCAGGAAATAAACATTATGATAGGTTAATAGTCTGTGGGCCAAGATTTCTCCAGCTTTTATCAGGTGCCTGATGTAAGCCCGGCTGTGATTCCTGCACACCCAGCAATTGCAGGCACTGTCCAGCGGCCTAAAATCCTCGGCATATGATGCATTGCGCACCGTAATCCTTCCCTCATGAGTATAGGCACTTCCATGTCTGGCCAGACGCGTTGGCAGCACACAGTCAAACATATCTACACCGCGTCTTACTCCTTCCAGAAGATCTTCGGGTGCTCCTACCCCCATAAGATATCGGGGCTTTTCCCACGGCAGTATTTTATCCATTAAATCCAGCATGGCATACATGTCTGTTTTTGGTTCTCCCACACTCAGTCCCCCGATCCCATATCCATGAAAATCAAGGGCCTTTAAATCCCGTGCACTCTTCTCTCTCAGATCCGGGAAAACGTTTCCCTGTATAATACCGAATAGTGCCTGATCTGTTCTATTATGGGTATCCTTGCATCGTTGGGCCCACAGAGTGGTTCTTTGGACTGCTTTTTCTGCCTCTTCATAGGAACATGGGTAAGGCACTAATTCATCAAAACACATGGCTATATCTGCACCTAATTTTTGTTCAATTTCCATTACTTTTTCTGGAGTCAGAAAGTGTTTGGAACCGTCTATGTGAGAGTTGAAATACACTCCTTCGTCATTTATCTGCCGTAGTTTGCTTAAACTAAATACCTGGAACCCACCGCTATCAGTTAGTATACCCCGTTTCCAATTCATAAAACCGTGCAATCCTCCGGCCTTCTCTATCAATTCTTCACCAGGACGCAGATAAAGATGATAGGTATTAGAAAGGATTATACCTGCCCCTATTTCATAAAGATCTTCTGAATTAAGAGTCTTGACGGTTGCTTGGGTACCTACCGGCATAAAAATCGGAGTGTCAATAACCCCGTGAGCTAACTTTAGCTGGCCCAGCCGGGCTGAACAATCTGTATTTTTTTTGATAAGTTCGTACTGCAGCATATTACTGCCATCCTCTCCTTAATACTTAAAAGTCTGGGACTTGTGTTAGGGTTATAGATCAAGAAAAACCTGGTTTTCTTTTTGCCCATCACCCCTTACACCTCACTATTTTATCAGCATCGCATCGCCATAGCTGAAAAAGCGATACCTTTCCTGAACCGCATATCGGTAAGCTGAAAGGATATGGTTCATGCCGCCAAAGGCTGCGGCCAGCATAATTAATGAAGATCCTGGCAAATGGAAATTGGTAAGTATTTTATCGACGGTTTTAAATTCATAGCCCGGATAGATGAACTTATCCGTATATCCCTGGGAAGCCTCAAAACCACAGCCTTCATTATATACTGTTTCCAGAGTCCTTACCACTGTAGTACCTACTGCAATGATACTTTTCCCCTCTTTCCTGGTAGTATTGAGCAAACCCGCAGTATTCTTATCCATCTGGTAATATTCGCTGTGCATACTGTGTTGACGGATATCGGAACAGCTCACCGGGCGAAAAGTACCCAGTCCCACATGCAATAGAATGGTGGTAATATTTATCCCCCGTTCTCCGATCCTGCCAAGCAGTTCTGGGGTGAAATGCAGTCCGGCCGTTGGTGCAGCCGAAGAACCGCTGTACCTGGCATATACCGTCTGATATCTGCTTATATCCAGTTCTTCATCACTCCGGTTTATATAGGGTGGTAAGGGTACATGTCCGGTTTTTTCCAGAAAGGCAGCTTCATCAACACAGTTTTTGAATTTTATAAGCCTGCCACCGGCCAGAGGCAGCTCATCAAGGATTTCTGCTTCAACCTCGCTGTTATCAAAGAGCACGGTATCACCGGGCTTCAAGCGCCGGGCTGGTTTAGCCAGAGCTTCCCATTTATCACCATCCTTTTTTAAGAGCAGCAGTTCCACCCTGGCCCCGGTATTTTTATGGGCCAACAAGCGGGCCGGGATAACCCTGGTATCGTTCAAGACCAGAGTATCTCCCGGTTCTAAATAGTCTATTATATCGCGGAAAGTTCGGTCTTCTCTATGTCCATCGCTTCTGTCTACTACCAGCAGGCGGGAATAATCCCGGGGTTCAATCGGATACTGGGCAATTAACTCCTCTGGCAATTCAAACTGATAGCTCGCCAATTTATGAGCATCTATGGTATTACCTTTGTTCATACTTTTATCTCCTGCTAAAAATATTCAAGATTATAGTTATTATTATGCTTAAAAGAATACAGCTTACTATGGGGAAATAGAAGGTGTAATTCTCTTTTTTGATGTATATATCACCCGGAAGTCTGAATCCGGTTCCACCAATTTTAGAGAAAACATACAGCAGTATACCTCCCAAAATAATAATCAGGCCTGCCCATATCATTATCCGGGCTATGGCCTCCATATTATTCATATCAACCACTCCATTAATATTTAATCATAAAGATATACGGCTGGGATAGTACCCATAGACCGACGGCGGAAACAGATATAATGACCGTCCATCTGTAAACGCTATTATTTCCAAATAAGGCAAGTATGATGCTTTGTCTTAACAAGGAGGGTAAGGCGCTTCACAGCGTCTAAAAAGGCTCAAGGCACATGCATTACGTGTACAGACAACATTCCTCCATTTACCAGGATAAGACCGGCCGACGGCGGGACAACGCATCATGCTCGCCCAAGCAGGCACCTTAACAACCCAGTTTATCACAAAATCAGGTTAGGTATTTTGTTTGTTAAATACTTCTTTTACCAACTCCCTGGGGGCATAGCGCTCCATTTCGCTGTAAAGGCAGCCACAGTATTGCTGACGATAAAGCCCCATTTCCCTGGATAGTTCACCGGTTTCCTTGAAACCCACCCGAAAATCTCGGTAGAGAAAGGGAACCCCGTATTTTTGACCCACCGCTTCACCTACTTCCTGAATCCAATGGTGCTTCTGATATTTACTTACCAGCAAGGTAGTCGTAAAATAATCAAACTTTCCTCTTCGAGCAATGTGTGCCGCCTGTTCCAATCGAATCTGATAACATAAAAAGCAGCGCCTACTCTCCCGGTAAGCGATACTTTGAAAATATTCCAGCGGGTTGTATTTTTCATCATATATAACCTTTAAATCCGATATTTCGGCATATTGCTCCAGGGCGGTCTTTCTTTTCATGTATTCAGTATAAGGGTGTATATTAGGATTAAAGTAATATCCCATTACTTCAAAACCTTCTTCTCTAAGCTGGGGAACTGGATAAGTGGCACATGGTCCGCAGCATATATGCAGTAAAACCCTGGACATAGGTTCAGCTCCTTATTTAACTTTAGTCCTTGATAACATCCTGCTAATGGCGGCCAGCTTTACTCATTATCCAATCATGACCCACGGGTCCCAATTATACTCCCTGTAATCCTTATTTAGCAGGCTCCTCCAGGTACATCTTATACCTCCAGCAGTTATATGGAGGATATATGGATCAATCTCCAACTGCTCAGGACGGTTTACCTTTAGTGTTCATCGAAGAGGCCGGATATCTTAACCCCGCCTCCAGCAGCCGTATAGCCCAGATGCCGGTAGGCGTGTTCGGTTGCTATTCTGCCTCGGGGGGTTTTTTGTATAAAGCCCAGTTTCAATAGGTATGGTTCGTAAACATCGGTGATAGTATCATTTTCCTCTGATACAGCGGCCGCCAGCGTTTCCAGACCTACCGGACCTCCTCCAAATTTAGCGATAACAGCGTCCAGTATCATCCGGTCTACGTTATCCAGACCAAATTCATCGATTTCCAGTTTCTCCAGAGCCAGCCGGGCCATACTGCAGCTTATACTTCCATCCCCTTTGACCAGTGCATAATCGCTAACCCTTCTTAAAAGCCGATTAGCCACCCGGGGAGTTCCCCGGGACCGGCGTGCAATTTCCCGGGCCCCGGCCGGATCAACCTTCAACCCCAGTATTCCAGCCGCTCTCATTAATATCTCGGTCAAATCATTTTCTTCATAAAAATCCAGCCGATGATTTATACCAAAGCGGTCCCGTAGAGGCGAGCTCAACAAGCCCGGACGGGTGGTAGCGCCAATCAAGGTGAAGGGAGGAATGTCCAGGCACAAGGTCCTGGCAGCCGGTCCTTTGCCGATAACTATGTCTATATTGAAGTCTTCCATAGCGGGATACATAATTTCTTCTACTGCTCTGTTCAGCCGGTGTATCTCATCGATGAACAATACCTCACCCGGTTCCATGTTAGTCAAAATCGCCGCCAGGTCTCCAGGCCTTTCAATGGCAGGCCCGGATGTCTTTCTAATAGTTTTACCTATCTCATTGGCGATTATTGTGGCCAGGGTGGTCTTACCCAGTCCAGGCGGCCCGCTGAGCAGTACATGATCCAAACTGCTGCCCCTTTCCCGGGCAGCCGATATAAATATGGAAATGTTTTCTTTCACCTTATTCTGACCTATATAGTCTTCGAGTCGCTTAGGTCTGACTGAGGTTTCTGCTGTATCATCCTCTGCCAGTACCTGAGCTGATATCAGTCGGTCATCCTGCACAGCTATTCCTCCATCTCCTTATTTCATCTGCCGGGCTTTAATCTTCAACACCCTCTTTATATTTTCCTCCACACTGTCAGCCAAATCTCCAGCTTGTTTTAATTCCATAATTAGCGAATAAACTTCACTGCGGCCGTACCCCAGGGTTTCCAGAGCCTGGAGCACTTCTTCCACCGATATGCCCTGAGCATCAACAGATGCGGGAATATTAAGCTCGCCAATCTTTTCCCGCAGTTCAAATATAAGCCGGCCAGCACTCTTTTTACCGATGCCAGGTATTTTAGTCAGGAGCTTTTCATCCGAACTGGCTATGGCCTGATAAAAACTAAAGGGCTCCATAAAAGCTAATACATTCATAGCCCCTTTGGCACCCATGCCCGATACCCCCAGCAATTTTTTGAAAAGCTTCAGTTCTTCTTTATCCAAAAATCCGTACAGCTTAAAATCATTGTCCAGCACCTGCAGGTGGGTATAAAGGAATAAGCCGTCACCGGAACGAGGCAGCCCGGTCAGGGCACGCTGGTGAAGCAGGACTTCAAAACCCACTCCATTAACATCAATAATTATGGATTCCGTTCCAATTTCAAACAGGACTCCTCTCAAACAGGATATCATAAAAGTCCTCCACCTTTCTCTGCGAAATGTGAGCTCCGCAGATGGATTTTACCAAGACTGAAAATCGCCGGGTTCATGATTTATATATTGCTCCCAGACGGCAGGAGTGAATATGACAGATGGCAACCGCCAGTGCATCTGCTGCATCGTCAGGACGAGGCAGCTCCTGCATAGCTAGTATCTTCCGCACCATAACCTGTACCTGTTTCTTATCCGCTTTCCCGTATCCCACCACCGACTGTTTTATCTGCAAGGGGGTATATTCGCTCACCGCTATCCCTGCCCCAGCCGCAGTCATCAGTGCTACCCCACGTCCCTGGGCAACGGTGATAACTGTTTTGGTATTTTTATGGAAGAAAAGCTGTTCTACAGCTGCTGCATCCGGTTTCACTTCCCGGATCAAATCAGACAGCTGCTGGTTAATAGCAACCAGTCTATCCGCCATGTCCATAGCCGCCGGAGTAGTTATAGTACCATATTTAATCAGCTTTTCTTTACCCGCCAGGTATTCAACTACCCCATAGCCGGTAGTAGCCGTACCTGGATCTATTCCCAGAACTATCATCCAAAATCCGCCTTTTCTATATTTAGCCCGACCCTATATCTAATATCGTAATTAGTAAAAAAACTATTATTATTATCCAGACCGAAAAACCTTAGTTAACATTATACCAAACATACGTTCAAAGAATTACAGAAAAAGCGAAACCAGGCTCTTATAGTTCTTTAACTCAAACCTGGCGCTAATGAAAATAGACGATAGGCAAAGTTATAAGATTATAAAAGCCTGACTCTAATCTACAAGCGGCTACTGAATGTATTCATCCAGATTTTCCAGAGCATCATTGAGTGCCGCTTCATTGTCAAATTCATAGTTGCCCTGTTTAATATCATCGGCTATCCCGGACGGCAGCATTTCAATTTTGATCTCCGTAACCCGCAGCAAAGTATCACTGCTCAGATCAGGTCCTTTATATACTGCCAGTCTCCCCTGGTATTCCTTAAGCCGGCATTTTTCTTTTTCAGCCGGGCACCAGTCCTCTATCTCCTGGCGGATAGTCAAGGTATTATTAGCCATGGTCAGAGTATAACCCTTTTCAGCGCTATATTCCTGCTTCAATTCATTTAAGCTTTTCCCCCGCAATTTATCCTGATTGGGAAAGCTGGATATTACCAGGTGATGGCAGCGCAGGTATTCCTGTTCAAAAATTATCTCGGTGTCTTCCTCAACAATGTTCTTTTCCTGCTCAACTCCTAGCACAGGTTTGTTTTGTCCCGGTACAGCCGGCTTATTTACTGGTTCAAAACTGGCCAGCATATAGCCCAGACCAAAACTTATTAATAAACTGCCCAATGCAATTCCTGCCAGACCGTACTTTTTCATAATATCACCTCTTGCCGGAATTATTGCCATATTTTTTCAATATATACCCGCAGTGGGGGATATTACTCCTCTTGACCTCCCGTATGTTCCCTCACACTATCTATACTCTCATTGGTAAAAATTCCGAAGGCGCATTTGCATGTCAATAGATACCATTTATTTTTTACTTCATTTTTTGGTGATAAGTTTTTTTCACCAGCAGGTCAAAACGTGTGTCTGGAAGAAACATATCCCCTATATGTGTTCTCGGGACACACCTTTGGAGATATTTCAAAATCTGCGGCGCGGACTTCAAATGAAGAGCTGGGGATCAGGATATTGTTATAGAGGTATAATATCTTCTGACTTGTGATTTCATGTACTAAGCAAACATCAAACCGCCGGGATAGTCCCTGTAGTCAAGTCGGGAATAAAAAGATTACTTGGTTTATGATGGGGTATTAATCAGGGGGGAAGATGCCTCTGACATAATTCTCGAACCTGCTTGAGTAAACAAGCGAGATATCTATATAATTAAAAAAGGATGCCCAATAAAACAGGGCATCCTTTAATTGTGCTCAATTAATACTTATCTGTTACTATTCCCAAAGCTGAGGTCCGGATAAAATCATGGTCTCTAAGCAGTTTCATGGAAGTTGCATCACCTGTAACCACCGCACCTATAATTTTAATGTTATCCTCAGTAATTTCATTATTCTCATTACTCAAAACCTCAAACAGGTCTTGAAAAAGTTTATGGTAACGACCTGTTTCTTTATTAAAGCCTAATTTTATACCACCAATAAATTGGCTCCGGGGATCATCCTTTTTGTCTCCGCTGGAATCAACTGCCTTCATCCCATAAACCTGATTGGCAGGCAAAAGCCTGGGTTCCACGTATTTTTTTTCACCAGTGGGTTCCCCGTCTGCGCCGATGAAGTCTGCATAATGACCTCTCATACTATCCAGGTTTTTCTCACTGTAGGTATCTACCCAGTACCAGACGGTCTTCACTTCATCGGGAAGCATGGCCTGTACTTCTTCCAGGCTGTAATCCTGATCGAATGAAAATGCCATTTCCAGGCACTTGTCGTCAGCGATTTCCTCCAGCAGGGCCATGTCATTCGGGTAGTTCTCATATTCGATGCCGGGGTGGTAGAATATCATCTCTCTATTACCGACTTTATTATAGTAATTATAGTCATAAAAACTAAATTCACCCTCATTAGCATAGAATTCATTTTTCATAATTTCGATTAATTGAACTCTGCTGGTACCGTGAAAGCCCTGAATAAATGGAAGAATACTGTAACCGATTCTATAAGTGCCGTTATAGATCGGTCTGTCGCCTACAATCCGATAAGTAACAAACTCTGCCTCTCCTGCCAGAAAACCGTTATTGTTTTGGGCGTGAGTAGTATATGTGTTCGGCCTGGCTACCAGGTCAAGGAGCCGTTCATCTATTAATTTATTTTCGGCAATATAGTCTAACCACAACATGTTAGCAATCAAGATTATTGCGCTTAACAGTATAAAAACCAGCAAACTGACAGCAGCGCTTCTAATTAGAGTAAATAACCTGGCTTTTCGCAATATCTTTTTGGTTTCACCACTGTTGAAATCAAAAGTCTCTTCCAATTTTTCTTCATCATTCATAATTAAACCCCCTCCAAATATCCCTGAATTTTTGTCTGGCCCGGTAAAGGTAGGTTCTAACGGTCTGTTCATTAACGTCCACAATATTTGTAATTTCACGATAAGAAAGTCCTACTGCATACTTTAAAACCAGCAGGTTCCTGTATGTCGGTTTTAACTCCTCCAGCACCCTGGATACCTGTTTCCGTTTCTCATTATCCAAACAATATTTTTCCGGCAGATAGTCCTCAGCCAGTATATCATTGAAAACACTTTCAATTTCCACTGAAACCAGCGGATGCCTCTTGTTTTTCCGGCATAAGTCGTAGTAATGATTCAGCGCTACTTTAAAAAGCCAGGAATCTATTTTACTTGAATCAATAGCATCCAGGTAAATAACAGCTTTTAAAAAAGTATCCTGGACAATATCTTCAGCATCAGCGCGGCTGCAGCCTATCTTGATAAGATACTTGTAAATGACAGCCATTTTATCTGCAAACAGCTTTTCTAATTCATTACCCATCTTCACCCCTCACAATATGATTGATGGAACCGAATGCATTCTTCACACCTGCTTATATAACGTTTTAATACTGGAAAAGTATACAAAATCCTGTTGCATTTTTGGGGAGACTGCATGGTTTAAAGAAAGGCCCCCCATATTTCACCTGTCTCCATACATATAAACCGGCAGGCACAATCTGAATAAGTATCTTTATTTTTTGACATCGCTTTTTCACTGCCGAATTTTTCCCACCACTTGGTGCAAATGTGTTCCCGGGAGGCGAATATCCTCTATATGTGTTTCAAGGGCACCCCATTTGAAAAATTTTATCAGAAATCCGCCCGGCAGATTTCAGCTCAAGATCTTGTATTTTCTTTTTCAAATCCAACAGAAAGTAATCAAGTACAGGAGCAGATCCTGTGCTGTGCGCTTCTATAATATGACCGGTCAGCAGTAATAAGCAGGCTAAAATATAAAGAATGTCTGCTGATGATTCAAAAAGGATAAAAAATTCTGATATTATTACCATCGCCATTTACAGACCATGAATAACCAGCGTTCATCAGAGTAATTTCAATTTATGATATAAGAACGTATACCATAGGCTCTTGAACGCCAAACATAGAAAGAGCAGCCAGGGCTCAGGCCCCGGCTGCTTTATGCTGAATATGACAGTCATAAATATTTGGTTAAGATTAATCAAGGGGATCGAACATGTCCCTGGGAGCGCCGCATACAGGACACTCCTCAGGAGGTTCAGGTCCTTCATGTATATAGCCGCAAACCCTGCATTTCCAGCGCTGGTAATGTTTCTTACCCTGGCTGTCTCGGCCCAGGTTTTGCATAGACTGGCTGGTATCCACCCGGGGAGCGATAACTATTTCTCCTACCAGGACTCCGTCCTGAAAATAGCTGCGCTTGAAGAAATTCTCCGCGGGATCGTTTACTTCCACTATCCGGCAGCTCTCCGGGTCAAGATTCACTTCGCCGATCGAGAATATTTCCATGTCAAAAGCCATTAACATGGTAGATAAGAGCGGCGCCTTATATTCTACCCAGTCCCCGGCTGCAGCTGCTCCAGCCACCCGGCCCATTTCCAGGGATACCGGCCACAATCCCACCAGCCTCTCTCCATGCTGGGCACCATCCCCGGCCGCATATATATTAGATATGCTGGTGCGCATACTGCTGTCTACTACTACACCACGGTCTATTTCCAGGCCGGCTTCCTGGGCCAATTCAATATTGGGCTTGACCCCGGTGGATAACAATACCAAATCAGCTTCCAGTACCTGCCCATCCTTGAGCCGTACTCCCTGCACTTTATCCTCGCCTGCTAATTCTTCAATACCTGCTCCCAGGTATAATTTCACACCTTTATCAGTCATCATCTGCTGCAGGCGCAGGGAAGCAGGTTCATCCAGCTGACGGGGCATGATACGCGAATTAGTCTCAATAACCGATACTTCCAATCCGCTGGATACCATTTCCCACACTGCTTCCAGGCCCAACACGCCTCCGCCGATAACAACCGCTTTGCCGGCTCTTTTAATAGCTTCTTTTAGGCGCAGGGCGTCCTGCAGGCTGCGCAGGGCAAATACCCCTTCTTTTTCCACTCCCGTGAAAGGAATTATATTACTGCGGGCGCCAGTTGCTACAATCAGTTTGTGGTAGGGAATAGCTTCCCCCTGTTCAGTGATTACAGTATGCCCTTCCGTATCGATCTTTTCTGCTCGGGTCCCGGTCCTGATATCAAAGCTGTTTTCCTCATACCAGGACTGTTCATAGAGATACAGTCGTTTATCGGGAATATCCTCACTTAAAAGGTCAGACAGAGCCGGACGGTAATAGGGTAAGTGTTCCTCCTCACTGAGTACCATTATTTCCGCTGTTCGGTTGCGTTTGCGTATAGACTGGGCAGCTGAAATAGCAGCGATGCCGCCGCCTATGATAACGAATTTTTCCTGAGTATCATTGATATACTCATCTTCCATAGATATTTGAACGAAGTTTTCCGGCCCTACTCCGCAGGCCGGGCACACATCGGGTGGTTGGGAACCCACATGGATATGACCGCAGACCAGGCAGCGCCAGCGGGTAGTAGATTTATCCTGCTTTTTCTCCAGGATAGCCCGGGCAAAGTCCATGCCCAGATTAAAGGCGTCCTCCAACTTACCTTCACTCGGTTTGAAGTTTACTTTCACACCCGGGATGACCTGCATACGCAGAGAGCGCAGACGGTTTTCAATATTGGGGACGGCTTCTCCGCTCCATCCATAGGCACCAAAAGCCATGGCTGTTTTATCCCCATGGCTGATAGGTGACAACGAATTTAATAACTTCCATATGGGTGGCAGTGCATCTCCGTTGACAGTATTGGAGCCAACCAGGAAACCGCTGGCATCCAAAAGGTCCTCCGCTACCCGGCTTATCAATTCGGGATCATCCAGCTTATCCTCTATCAATGAATAACGCTTGATTTCGAAATCACCGATGGTATTGATACCCTCTTCAATGCTGTCAGCCAGCATTTTGGTAAAGCCATAAATGCTCAGATATGCCATAACTATTTTAGGCTTGTCATTGGCTGAGCCTGGTGGAGGTGCGGACCATTGCCGGTAAAGATCTATATAACGGTCAATATCCTTCCGCAATATCGGTCCATGTCCCGGGGCCACCATATCCAGGGGAAGTTCCTTAATCTTGTCCAATGCTTCCAGCACATAAGGTTTGAAAGGGCTGATGATAGCATCAAAGTATTCCTTATAAGGAACCATAAAATCACTTTCCATAAGATCATTGAACAAGCGTTCGTCAGGGTAATGTGACCCGAAAGAATCACATGAAAACAAAATTTTATCCTCTTCCAGATATGTATATATGGTATCCGGCCAGTGGAGAAAGGGCACATTGATAAAGTGCAGAGTCTTATTCCCTAATTGTACTCGATCTCCATCGTTAACTTCCTGTGATTTAAACTTTTTGTTGACGATTTCCCGTAGAAAAGAAAGGGCAGTAGAACTGGCCAGTACTGTAAGATTTGGGGCCAAATCGATCAACTGTCCTACAGCTTCAGAATGATCAGGTTCGGTATGATTCATAATAAGATAATCAATTTCAGCCGGGTCAACAATACTTTTAACGTTGTCCAGGTATTGATCGAAAAACTTGGATTCACAAACTTCGATTAAAGCAGTTTTATCACTGCCTTTGATCAGATAAGCATTGTAGCTGGTACCAACATCAGTAGTCATAACCATATCAAATATTCGTAGTTGCGGATCGCGCACTCCCACCCAGTAAACATCATTGGCAATTAAAACGGACTCCATAGGCTAAACCTCCTCATATAACAATAAATAATAAAAACAGCAATTAGAAAACTTCATGTCTCCTGATTATCCCCAATGATTATCGGCAAACTATCATACATTTCCCCAATACAGCACATAATAACCTATAATTTCCATCAGGGATTTTTTCCATTATAGTTATCTGAGGCGTTTAAAGCAAGCAAAGATCCTGACTCTTCTCGTATTCAAGTAACAGCTTCTCCCCCAAAGAAATATGAAACCGCAGGGATCATCCCTGCGGTTAAATCGGTTCTAATAACAGTTTATTTGTTTTATAATTAGGGCCGGCCTTACCAGCACCTATTTGTTGTAAAATCAGTAAAGATTTTATCATCCACCAATACCGGTAAATGATAAAACCCACTCTATTCTGCCTGTTTTTTTATCAGTTGGCTAGGGTTTCTAGTTCTTCAATATCAGCTTCTTTACACAATTCCTGTTTTAGATTTTCAAAGGCCTTCTGTTGAGCTTCGATGAATTCTGGGGAATTTGTTTTTTCGGTCGATTGGTTGGCTGCTTCATTATAAATACTATGACGCAAATTACCAATGCTTAGCATTTTCTGGTATTCTGGAATAGTATCCGCAAGGAATTCATCCAGGCTTTTTCCAGTAGCAGTAATGTATTCTACAATCATATCACTGTTATCCGGGGTATTTTCTGAATCATTCACTGATTGCTGTAATAATTGTTTTGTATTATTCACATATTCTTGGGTCTCTTCCAGGCTAGCCTCAAGTCCGCGCTTTTTAGCTTCCTGCCACAATACGTTATATTCTATAATTTTATCTTTCACCTCAGAATAGCTAATAGAATCCCTCGCTGACATTTCCAGTCTTGCCTTCTGATTCAAGAATGCTTCTCTAGTTATAGGGGTACCATTTATTTTCATGATTATTGTGTCAGCATTTTCAACTTCAGTATTATGAGCAATTTGTTTGCCTAAATTATGGTAATCGGATGAAGCACCTATTTGCTTAAGTCCCAAAAAACTCCCACCTACAACTATTACAGTAACTAAAATCGTATTAATATCTTAGATTGAAATTTTTTCATTACGAAAACCTCCTTGGTTTTAGTTACTTCATAAACAACTTATGAATATAAGCTGATAATAAGCCGGGCAGGGCAACAATTACAAATACATAAATCTTTATGTGCTCATCTAAGAGAGATAAGTAATTGATTATCACCACGTATAATAATGCCATCAAAAAATAGGCCATGCAAAAGAACAATTGACGTTTACCAAATAACAAATACAAAATATAAGCGAATATGAAGAAAAAGATGGTTATTGTTTCAATTATATAGAATTTTGTGATACTGGCAGAGTGCGAATAATAATAAAAACTCAATAATAGAAAGACCAAAAACACAAGTCCATATTTTTTTAAGCAATGCATTATTCAGCCCTCTCTTTCTAGACTAACCCAAAGGAGGTTTTTTTGTTACTTCATTCATAGCCCTAAGCTTTTTGGTCCCTCCTTCGCTGGCTTAGACGGGGAGGGAGGGACCCATTGAGTTAGAATTATTAACACATCCCAGATCAATATAGGAAATGTTATATTCATCTTACTAATTAACAAATACGAAGTATATCCCCGCATCTATCATTTAGCAAAACAAGGCAAGTATATTTATAAAATAATTCGTTTACTTAGACTAATCAAGATAAATACCCTGGGTAACAGCGTTAGTATAGTCATGAATTGATCCATCTTCAACCACATAGCAACTATCATCCCCCATTTTATTCATGCAATTAGTCGTATCAAATTGTGAAAAGTGGGTGTTTGCAAATTGTTCAGCAATTTGTTGAGCCTGATTTGCAGAAATTTTTACGGAATCGCCAACAGGCTCAACATCTGTAAAGATTACTCCAGTTACCATTTTATTTTCGAGATCAATATAATATTTAGCTGTCGGTGAAATTAATCTGTGATCGTTACTTTGATCCCGAATTATTATTCCGTTCTCATTCGGGAAATTATTTTTTAGAATTCCCATTTCTTCTGCTAATATATCAGTTTGCAATGTCTGTTCTTTAGCTTGAACCTCCGCTCCGCCACTATAGAACTTGAAAATACAAACCATAGAACAAATTATACCTAAAGCAATATATTTTATTATATTATTAACCATTATTTTCCCTCCATTTCTTGCCGTTATTATTTTGCATAAGTTGTAGTATCTAATAACTTAGTTAGAATGCATTACAACATTACCACTGTCAAAACCATACAAATCCCCTTGCCCTGCTGTGTTAGCAGCTGGCCATATTGCATCCCCAAAATCCTCTCCTTCAACGTACATTCTCTGCCATGTATAAAAGTTCCAGCTTCTTCCTGTTGACCATCCATACGTAATATCTACCTCATTTCAGTAATGTCGTTAATATTACCGGAGTTACCCAAACCAATGAAATACCTGCTGTGAGCAATCGAAATATAAATGAAGAGAGCGGTCAAAGAGTCCTGGGATCTCTAGAAGAAGCCCAAAATTTACTGGATTATGATATAGCAGTTCCTGGCTATATTCCATCCTCTTATACTTTTGACGGGGTCTTAATACGGGAGGATAAGAGCAGCCTGTCACCGATGGAACTTCATTATAAAGATTCTGAAGGGAACGAATTGATAATCGAGCAAAGTCTGATAAGCCAGGCCGCTTCATTTTCCTATAATTTTAGGAGCAATGATGCTGAACCGTTCAAGTTGATGGATGCGAGGCTACGCTGGTATGTTTCAAGAACACCGGCATTCGGAAGTTATTATGGCAGACTCAGGACAAATATTATATTATCAGTGCTGATCTGGATGAGGAAGAAATGATGGCGGTGGCTAAGTCGCTGTGATGTCAAGGGGTACAGTATGAATAAAAAATATACTATTTTGATCATTAATAGTTTTAATAGTATCATCAATTATAGTACTATTGATTAACCGTAAAAATGAAATAGAACTTCAAAATGGAATTAATAATCAGGATATTCTTGAATATTGGGAAACTATTAAAGATGAATTGATATATGATAATTACTTTATAACTGAAATAAAATACGACGGAATTGAATGCATACTAGTTAACCAAAATAATTCAATAGTTATTGACGAAATGAATATTGAAATTGCAGGAACTAAAAACCGAAAAACAAGTATATGTAATATTAATACTACTTTAAATAAACTAAAATAAAAAAGGTTACTAAATTAGAGGTATTAAATATTTATAAATATGTGTCCCCCTCACAAGCAAATATAAGCCGACCTGCTGAAAATAAGGCCGGCTTGATATTTCAATTTTGTTGAGATCAAATTTAAATAATAATACAGATAAGTCCACCACTTCCGTCATTCACAATACGCTGCAGGGTATCCTGCAATTTTACCTGGGCATTTTCCGGCATACGATGCAGTTTGTTCTGTATACCTTCCCTTACCAGGTCATGCAGCGATTTTCCGAATATGTTAGATTCCCAAATCTTGGTGGGATCTTCTTCGAATTCATCAAGCATATAGCGTACCAGTTCCTCACATTGTTTTTCAGTTCCGATTATAGGCGTAATTTCGGTGGTTATATCAGCTTTGATGATATGGAGGGATGGGGCCTTGGCTTTAAGTTTAACTCCAAAACGACTTCCCTGCCTGATCAGTTCCGGTTCTTCCAGGATCATTTCCTCCAGCCGTGGGGTTACTACCCCATAACCTGATTCTTTCACTTCTGTCAGGGCTGAAGACACTTTGTCAAACTCTTTCTTAGCGAAACTCAGGTCTCTCATAATGCGCATAATATCCTGAGTACCAGCTACTTCAAAACCACTGACTTCACTTAGTGATCGATAGAACAGTTCCTCGGGCACGGTGATATCAATGGATGCGGTTCCAGTTCCCAAATTCATTTCTTCCATGAAAACATAGCTGACATTCTCTATATCGGAAAGCTTCTGTAGTGCTCCTTCTATATCTCTCACTTTACTAATGGAGTTTAATATCTCATGAATTGATGATTCTAGTTCTTCTCTGAGCCAGAACTCTTCATCCAGTTCTTCCACCCATCCCGGCAATTTTATGTTTACTTCCTGCACCGGGAATTCATAAAGGGCTTCTTCCAACAGGGCATAACTCTGTTCTAATGTCATTTTAGCTGCATCCAAAGGCAGAACCCGCACTTCATACTTTTCACTTAATTCTTCTGTCAGAGCAATGGTATCAGCATCATAGGGTTTGGTTGAGTTCAATATTACAATAAATGGTTTATCCAGTTCTTTTAATTCCTGAATTACTCTTTCCTCGGCGTCAATATAATTACTGCGGGGAAGATCACTGATGCTGCCATCGGTGGTCACGACAATCCCTATAGTTGAATGGTCGGTAATTACCTTCCTGGTTCCTATTTCGGCCGCTTCTTCGAAGGGAACCTCATAATCAAACCAGGGAGTTTTTACCATGCGAGGCTCTTGATCTTCTTCGTAACCCAGCGCTCCTTCAACTGTATAGCCAACACAATCTACCAACCGGGCTTTTAAAGTTAATCCAGTCTGGGTAGTCATTTCGGCTGCTTCGTTGGGTACAAATTTCGGTTCCGTAGTAGTTATGGTTTTCCCGGCGCCGCTAACGGGCAGCTCATCTATAGCTCTTTCTCTTTCATATATATCGGTAATGCCGGGGATGACCATAAGTTCCATAAATTTTGTAACAAATGTTGATTTACCCGTTCTTACGGGACCTACTACGCCCAGATAGATATCGCCTCCGGTACGTTCGGCAATATCATTCAATACACTATTTTTATCCACTTAGCATTTTCCCTCCCTTGTTCCAGATTTAAAAGGCATCCTCCCTCCGAATTGAGACACCCCTTAATATCGATTACGCTATAACACTATAAATATATTTATCAATATTCGGTAATATAACCAGAAAAGAAAAAAAGTGTGGTATTTACCACACTTTTTTTCAGCTTGTCATTAAGTCAGATCGAGCAAAAAATTTGAAGAGCGAGGCGTTCAAGAAATCCCGTGATTGAAACGTACATGAGGTACGTTGATTGAACGGGATTTTTTGAATAACAAAGCTATTCGGGTTTTTTGTCGGTCTGAAAAGTGTGGTATTTATCACACTTTTCTACCAGTTTCCTGTATCGTTGACGATTTCTTCAATTTCATGCTTCTTGCGCCGTTTCATCAGTTCTTCCACTGCTTTTCGGGGCGGTATATCGTTATACAATATATTATAGCAGGCTCGCGTTATTGGCATATCCACATTCAATTTCCTGGCTAAATGGTACAGGACCCTGGCAGTATGGGCTCCCTCTACCACCATACCTATGGTGGTAAGGCAATCTTCCAGGCTGTACCCTTTCCCGATCAATTCACCTGCTCTTCGGTTCCTGGAATGCCTGCTGCAGCAGGTAACAACCAGATCTCCCATGCCGCTCAAACCGTTGAAGGTGCGACGATCTCCTCCCATAGCACTTCCCATTCTGGTCATCTCTGCCAGCCCTCTGGTCATTAGGGCGGCGGTTATATTGTCACCATATTCTAATCCATGCACGATACCAGTTGCCAGAGCTACTACATTCTTAAGCGCTCCACCCAGTTCCACCCCGGGTACATCAGGATTGGTATAAACTCGGAATACCGGGGACATGAATATATCCTGAACCATAAAAGCCGCTTCTTTAGTATACGCAGCAGCTGTAACTACAGTAGGCATCTCCCGGGCCACTTCTTCGGCATGACTGGGGCCTGACAATACCGCAAAACGCTGGCTGATATTATGTCCCAATACATCTTCTGCCACTTGGCTCAAACGCATCCCGCTGGTTATTTCCAGCCCCTTGGCGGTATTAATCAACAGCATTTCGGGTTTAATGTAATCTTGGAGTTGAATACATACTTTTCTAACCACCTGGGATGGTACCGCCAGGACCACAGCTGATGATCCACCCACTGCTTCCTCCATATCCCTGGTTATTATTACACCTTCCGGTATTTTCACACCAGGCAGGTATCGTTCGTTCTCTCGGTTTACTTTCATGCCATCTATATCGTCTTCGGGCCCTGCCCACACAACGACCTTATATCCATTTTTTGTAAGCAGTATAGATTGGGCCGTGCCCCAGCTTCCAGCTCCCAGTATACACAGTTTATTCATATTAAACCTCCGGATCCTGAACAGCCATATCCAAATCATTGACTGCTATCCAGTACAGCATCAATTATTACAGCCTGTCAGTTATTTTAGATTCATTTCCTTCAATAAGCCTTTTAAAATTGTCTTTATGGCGGTATAAAACCAGAACTACCATATATATGCTCATGATAATATAAGGAAGTGGCTGGGGAAATATAAATGCAGTAAGCACAAGAAAGGCAACCGCTCCAATTATTGAGCCCAGTGATACATACCGGGTTATAGTAATCGTCAAGATAAATATAATAAGTACCACCACCAACACATTAGGCATGAGAAAAACCATTATCCCGGCTGCAGCTGCTACTCCTTTGCCACCTTTAAAATTTAGAAAAACAGAATAACAGTGCCCGGTGATAACCGCTGCCGCACATAAGGCAGCCAGTGCCGGTCCGCCAGCAGCTGTACCTATCCAGGCCGCTGCCAGGCCTTTACATAGATCTGCCCCTAAAGCCAGCATAGCTACTGCTATACCGGAAGTACGCAGTACATTAGTGGCACCTATATTTCCACTGCCTCGGGTCCGGATGTCTACTTTACCCAGGGCCATCCCAAATATAAGCGAAAACGGTATTGAACCGATAAGATAACACATAATGATAAGAAGCAACGCTTTAATCACAGAACTCCTCTCCCTCCTCTTGTTTGCAATTCTTTAACAATTGAAATGATATTCTTCAAGAAGCAACTTTTATTCCAATATTATTATTATATCTATAAATAATGGAGCTTCAATATTTAATTATCTAAGCAAATTCTTTAGAAGTATTCTGCCTCACCAAAAGCCGAATAGGCGTGCCTTCAAAACCAAAGGTTTTTCGCAGCACATTGTCTAAATACCTGACATATGAAAAATGAATCAGCTCCGGATGGTTGGAAAAGAGGACAAAAGTTGGAGGTGCTGTGCGAACCTGGGTTGAATAAAATATTTTTGGTTTCTTGCTCCCGGCTCCCGGAAGTGGATTTAACATGATGGCTTCACCAATAACCCGGTTCAACTCAGAAGTTGTTATCCGTCGGTGGTTTTGATCAGACACAAAATCTACCAGTTCCAATATTTTAAATATCCGGCGTTTTGTTAAGGCGGATACATACATAAGGGGTGAATAAGCCAGAAACTTCAATTCACTGCGAATGTCTTTGTCAAACTCATTCATGGTATGTCCATCTTTTTCAATCAAGTCCCACTTATTTACTACTATGATATTGGCTTTAGCCTGCTCATGAACATAGCCTGCTACCCTCTTATCCTGCTCTATCACTCCAGTGGTGGCATCCAACATGATCAGAACAACGTCTGCCCTCTCAATAGCCTTTAAAGAACGAATAACACTGTACCTTTCAGTGGTTTCGGTGATACGTGATTTCTTGCGAATACCAGCGGTATCGATCAATATATACTTTTTGCCTTCATATTGAAAGGGCGTATCGATGGAATCCCTGGTAGTTCCGGGGACTTCACTCACAATTACCCGCTGTTCGCCCAGGAAGGAATTCACCAGAGAAGATTTCCCTACATTAGGTCTGCCTACGATAGCAATTTTTATGGCATCTTCATCTTCTTTATATTCACTTTCGGGCTTGAATTTGCTAATGACAGCATCTAAAAGGTCATTGGTATTAAGCCCGTGCATGGCTGATACCGGTATCGGCTCTCCCAGTCCCAGACTGTAAAATTCAAAATATTCCAGCTGTTTATCAAAATTCTCAACTTTATTGGCAGCTACTATAACAGGTTTATCGGCTCTCCTTAATAATTCTGCCACCTGTTCGTCCTCATGCGTAATACCATCTTTAGTGTCTACTACAAAAAGTATAACATCTGCTTCATCTATGGCCAGCTCAGCCTGCATCTTAACTTCCCGAGTAAAAACATCTTCTTCTTTACCGAAACGAATACCGCCGGTATCAATGATAATAAACTCCCGGCCGGACCATTCTGAATTATCGTAAATTCTATCTCGAGTTACCCCAGGAATATCCTCTACTATTGCTTTCCGGCTGCCTGCCAGGCGGTTAAAGAGTGTCGATTTACCTACATTAGGTCTGCCTACTATGGCTACTACCGGTTTTGCCATGCTACTAACCTCCATCTGCCTCAAGTGTAAATTCGTTGCCTGTACAATGAATGAATTTATTCTCCTAATACCGCTTCTATCAGTGAGCCGGCGGTGCCCTGGATAACTTTAATATCAGCCCCACTGGCCATTTTAATATCCTCTAATTTAGTATCATCCAATAATATGTCCTGTCCTTCTTTTAATATTATTTCGGGAACTATGACTTCTTTACCTGCATAGTTTTTCCCCAAAGCAGCGATGATATCAAGGCCAGTCAACAATCCAGTTACCGTAACCTGTCCTCCAAAAAAATAATTCTTTACCGGTATTATCTTCAGATTAAGGCCTTCAATACGGTTCATCCGTCTACAGATTTTTTCCATTATGCTAAGTGCTGATTCACCGGTGAGCAGGAAAACTTCCCTTTCCTCAATCTTATCCGGCAGATGACTTTCCTCTTCAGCAAATTCATCCATCAGTATCCTGCATATGCCAATCCCATTTTCTATCTGGGGGAAATCGTCATAGTAATCTGTCTCCGGTATAGGTTGACCGGCTTTAAGGTAAATCTCATCCGCCAGATATACCAGACCATAGCCCAGGTCGCGTCGAAATTCCAGCTGGTATCTATGGATTGTGGCTATTAATAATTTAGCTTCTGCGGAGCTGATAGTTCTTAATTCCGGCAGCTTTTTCCGATACCCGGTAAGGCCTACCGGCACAATACCTATAGAAGCTACTGAAGGATAAAGTTCTGCCAGTCCTTCTATAGTATCTTCTAATATCTGACCGTCATTTATTCCTGGACAAACAACGATCTGAGTATGACACTCAATTCCTGCCTGACTTAAACGGAGCAGATCTTCTCTTATGCTTGCGGCCTGTCGGCTCCCCAGCATCATAGATCTTACCTCGGGCTGCAGGGCATGTACAGATATGTAAAGGGGACTGAGTCTCATGGTGAGGATCTTGTCCCAGTCGTGCTCACTGAGGTTGGTCAGGGTTATAAAGTTACCAAACAAAAAGGAATGACGATAGTCATCATCCTTTATGTACAATGTTTTACGCATCTGACCCGGCAGCTGGTCGATAAAGCAGAAGACACAACGGTTTTTGCACACCTTCAACCGGTCAAATAGTATATCGTCAAATATCAGGCCCAGATCTTCATGATAATCTTTTTCTATCTCTATGGACCATATCTTACCGTCAGCCTTTTGAATATCTACCAGCAGCTCCTCTTCCCGGATTAAAAACTGGTAGTCCAGTATATCACTGATTTCCTTCCCATCTATAGATAACAGGGTGTCTCCTGCTGCTATGCCAATTTCATCGGCAATACTGTTTTCTTCTATATCAATAACCACTGCTGGCATATACTTTCCTCCGGTCTTTGCTATTAAACAATTATCCACTAAAAATATTATATCCGCAAGGAAGAAAAGACAGTACCGTAGACCGTTGTCAATGGTAGCGGTTCCATTTGTTGTCAATGGAATAGATACGGTTCTTGAAGGAGTCAATCGAAAGTATTGGGCGCAAATAGGACTCAACTATCGTTTTAGGCGATAGTTGAACCTTTATAATAACCTGCGTAAAATTATTGATTGCCCCGGAAGAATGAATTCGCGTCAAGGATCAGCAATGGGTTTTCAATCTATTTAATCCCCCATTTGATACATGAAAATGGATGCTTCTTTACATCTTTATAATTTTCCCAGTATAAAACCGGCAGTTTTTGGGCATACCTTCCCCAATAAAGGGGTACCCGCAAATCGGAATTACTTTAGGAGTAAGTTTAACGACAGCTGGGAATTGTGCGTTGATTATGGCTCTAGTCCCCATTAGTGTACTCCTAATAAACCCAATATGCAGAACCGAAACCTTTTCAGGCTGATTTTAATTTTGCTACTGACTGATTTAACTCGTTTACCTGGGTACCCAACAGGATTTTCGAGGCCAAATAATTCAGGTGACTTCCACCCATAAAAGGTGGTATTTTTATTAACATGGCCAGAATCCAATCCCATCTGCTTGATATAGTTTCTATAATCAAGTCATCCGGTTTAAATCCCAGAATATCTCTAAGGTCTTCAATACTCTTTTTGACCATCCACAAGTCCTTGCCTCCACCCAGAGTATAAACCTCAGTCCCCTTGGCATCTGTGCCTATATATAAAGGTTGAAATACATCTTTGGACATATCTGTAAACCCTTCAATCATACACAATTTACCATCCGATATTTTCCCCAAGTATATATTAGCTGCAATAAGTGCAGCATGAACCGAAGTATGCCCAAGAAAAATGATTTTCATACCCTCACCTGCACTTATTAATACTCTTTAAGCGTACTGTTTCCACCAGGTTGACCAGAGTCATAAAAGCCTTCCGGGTCCCTCTAAATAATACCGGACGTCCAGGGAATACCAGACCTATCCGCCGCGAAAGAAAACCGCCCATTTTCATACTGAGGTTAACCCGGTTTAGACAATCTATGGCTATTATTTGATCCCCGGCTCCCATAATTTCCGCCACTCCCATCAGAATTTTGGTGTATTTGTCTCCCATGCTTTTTTTGCCCAGTACGTACACTTCATTGCCGCTGTCATCTATACCCATAAAACGAATAGAACCAAAATCTCCGTTAACCGTTTTATCATAATATGGTATAGCCATCATTTCGTTTATCGTCGGCAGCCGCTCTTTTCCTATTATTTTAAGATGCAGGGCAGCTGCAATAACCGATGAATGGGCTCCACCATAACAATGATAAATTACTTTCATAAAGCCACCTCACCCTCGCTGCCCTAATACTCATCTTATCCACCAGCAAAATTTCTATTTACACCTAATTCATATTAATGTTTGCATACCAGGTAGATGCCATTTTCCAGATCATGCACTATCCCTCCCAGGATGCGGGCCAGGAGCAGACTGATTTTCTCCATCTCTTCCTGGTCAGATGCCAAAAATACCGGACAGCCGCCGCCCTTAACCTTATCCGTTTCGCAGGTTATTATGGCCAGGATATATTCGCTTAAAGCCGTATTCATTTAATCTGCCGCCTTTCGACCGTAGTAGCTCAAAAGGGTCGTACCCCGGGTCGACTCCAGCACTGGTACCCTTTTTACGATTTCTATGAGCATTTCCAGATCCGGTTCATTAGCTACTATAAAGAAGGCCAGATAACCTTTATCAACCTGCTTTCTAGCCAGGGGCATCAACTCTGTTTCATTTATATCCACCTTGCTGCCCAGAATGGATACCACATCATGAATAATAGCTTTTCGCTGCCCGGGGGCATCCAGGTTTAATCGAGCATTATCATCTACAGGTTTAATAATAACCCCCAGACCTTCATCCATTATTTTTTTCCGGGTTTGTGGAAGACCCACATTCATAATTACCACATCATCTACCATCAGCAGGGAACCTTCAAAATGTACCAGCCCCTTTTTTACTTCGGCAATATCTCCTATGAACGAGCCGCTCATAAGTCTGAGGGTCAGCATTATACTCACCGGGCTGATTATGAAGGCAGCTTTTACCCCCCACAACTGTGCTGCCCCACTGGTCAGCAGTGCCGTCATGATCACCAGGTAATTGCGTGCTTCAAAAACTCTGGCTATTCCTTCTATATAGTCCGTACCCCGGCTGACCAGCTTGCTCTCTTCAAGTTTCATGAGCGTTTCCCGCTCCATATTCCTTACCTCACGAAACTGCTGGGCGGCCAGAACCAAAAACGTTACTGCTACAAAATCGGGTTTGGCTATGGCTGGTACTGCCACCGCTCCCAGGCTGGCGGCAATAAAACCCAGGGCCAGATGGACCAGCTGCCCATGGGGGTAAGTAGGGTAGTGGCGGTAATCGCTGCGCAGCAGCAGCCATCTATTTATCAACCCGGCAGCTATCCCCACAGCTATTACTGCACCATAGTTTTCCATATTACTTGCTGCTGGAACCTTTGTTCAAAAGATAAAAACCTCCGCCTGCTGCGGCGACCACTACTATTAAAATGATGATGGTGGTAAGAGAGCCCTGGTTGTCCTGCGTCAAAGGCTTGGATGCAGGACTGCTGCTGCTGGTGTCAGAAACACCCAGTGCACTCTGCATTGCGTCAGCGAATAATTTTACTCCTTCTTCAGCATCTTCTTTTTTGTTAGTATGAGCCCCAACTTCAATCAATATGGCCTGGGGACTTAAATCTTGATTATAATCCCCTTTGCCTAAATAAATACCATTGGAGAGACCTGGTTCTTGTTTATCCATCACCGCTTTGATTTTTTTAGCAAATTCCAGGTTGGTTTTCATGTTGGGATTCTGTTTGCCTATCACCAGCTTAATTTTAGTCACCTCTTGCCCTTCAACTTCAGCTTGATAAACATCTGCCGGTACTGCATCTCTGTGCACATCTACAATCACATCCGGGTTTTCTTGTTTTAATAAAGTGACTGCCGTTTTCCTTGATCGGCTGTATGCATTTATATCATGGGGATTATGGTTATTTTCATTGTATTTAACATTGAAACCCTGATTTTTAAGCTCATCAACAAAAGCCTGACCTACATCGTAAATACCTCCGTTACCCTCTATACTCTCTTTGCCGTCTGAAGGTACGTATGATTCATCACTATGGGTATGGTAGACTGCTATAGTAGGCTTCTTATCTCCAGAACTTACCGGCACATCCTGTCCTTTAAAAACCCAGGCCTGAGTTTTAGTATCGTACCCAACTACCGGCATCCTTTCTTCACCCTGATAGGAGCAGATAGCAATGTCACCCTTGATTTCCATCACTTTATAGCGAGCATTATCTGCGCTGATATATTCATCCCCTACATTGACTTTTATTCCTGTTTTATGAATCATGTTGTTATTTTCATCAACCAGGGTAAAATATTCACCAGAGGGCATTTCTTCGTTGGCAGTACACATGGAGACAGCAAGCATAGTCCATAACAAACCCAGGGCTAAAGCTAGAACCAGAAGTTTTTTTCTAGGCATGAATATCACCCCGTTCCCCTGAGTCATCCCCTTCTTTTTTATCATCTTGCTGGTGGTACTGTTCAGTGGGGGGTTCATCCCCTTTATTCCCATCCTCCAATGGTTTGCGAGCAGGTTCGGGTTCCCTGAGGTTTTGAATCAATTCTTTCGGCCTGCCTTCGGTTTTTGGTCCTCCCTGTATTCGTTCCAGGGTCTCCCCAACCAGTTCTGCCAGAAGTACGGCTAGAATACCTGCTAATATCAATGAATCGAAAGCCCCTGCCCCACCGATGTGTACAACTCCCCTTACCCCGCTGTTTACCAGGTAGAAATATTGAGCAACATCCAGAGCCAGTACCGCTATAACTGCTGCGAAGAATGCACCTCTACGGGATCTGCCGGCCAGGTAACCTACTATACCGGCTACCAGAGGATAAATATAAATTGGATCAATAAACATGGTTTCAGGTTCAGCACCCAGATATCTGGCTGCTATAAATAAGGCTAAGGCGGTAACCACGGCAGCTGCTATTGCTCGTATTTTTTCATGAGCCGTCCCCGCTCCTGCCAGTATATATACCGCCAGGCCTACTGCTACCACCCCTCCTAGATTGACTGTAATACGTGAGCTTATGGGTATATCAACAAAACTTCCTACAATTATGGCAAATATAACTGCCAGCGCGGCTTTATCACTTAACCTCATTCGGTCCAATACCCGATGAGCTACCCCAAAATAAATAAGTATCGAGACAACTACCAGCGAGATAAGCCCCAAGGGAAAATTAGCCATTATTCACTCATCCTTTCACTTATATTTATGTGAGTATGTTTCCCTTACCGCACCTTTTTATGTAGTATTTAAGCATTGGTCCTGTCATCTTACCGACTTTGTCGATAATCTAAGAAGCCGCCCCGATGGGCGGCTTCTTACAGATATTGCATGTTTAATTTTATAATCTATTTCTCACTTTATCTCTTCGACCACCTGAGCTTATTAATGCCCCGAGCTTCAATCCATTGGGCGGTTTCATTCAGTATTATCAAGGGCTGCTTTTTAATCTGTTCCAGGTTACGAGAACCGGTCATTAAAAAAACGGCTTTTAATCGGTAAATCATTTCCTCTATTTTTCTTTCCAATTCCTCTGACCCGTGATTCAATAATGTTCTTAGAAACGGAGCGGCCATCCCTACCATATCTGCTCCCAGAGCATAAGCTTTGGCAGCATCAGGAGCAGTTCTTATCCCTCCCGATGCTATAATCTGGATGGGCATATCCATACTAACAGCTTCTATCAGGCTCACAGCGGTTGGAATACCCCATTGATCCAATTCACCGATAAACTTTCCACTGCGCTGGTCTTCAATGGATACGAAATTGGTGCCTCCTTTGCCGCCAATATCATATATACTAACCCCAGCTTCATAAAGCCTGCAGATACTTTCCCGGGAGAAACCAAATCCCACTTCTTTGGCAATAACCGGCACCGGACAATTCTCGGTTATTTTCTGTATCCGGGGCAGGATGCCTTGAAAGGATCGTTCTCCTTCGGGCATAGCCAGTTCCTGGGGAATATTAAAATGAATCTGCAGGGCATCAGCATTTATCATATCGATTGCTTCCAGTGCTTCTGATATTCCACTTCCAGCCGAGATATTCGCAAATATTAGCCCATCTGGATTAACTTCCCTGACAATAGAAAAAGTATATCTCAAACCCGGATCTTCTATAGCTATAGCCTGGGACCCTACCGCCATGGCTATTTCATACCGGGCAGCTATTGATGACAATATCTGGTTAATGCGGCCTGCCTGATCAGTCCCTCCGGTAATGGCATTGATTACCATAGGCAGTCTTAATCTTTTACCCAGGAAATCAACTCCCAGATTAATATCCTCCATATCCAATTCGGGTACCGAATTGTTAATAAGATATATATTATCAAGACCACTTGAACATGGTCCGTCTGGTATTTGCTGAGCCAGAAGAATATGCTCATTCTTGCGTTTACCTCTTATCTTGCAAACCTCCTGACATTTCTCTGGCTCTTTTTAAGGCGGCCAAATCATTAACATTAAAAAACATGGTTGAAATGTCACCGAAATATTCCATTTCGTTTTCATACATATATCTGGTGTTAAGGCTTTCTACAAACATGGTCAATTTCAATTTATTATTTTCCAGGCAATCGACTAAAGCCGACAGGCAACTGGTATTATATACGGCAAATAATGGCTGCGGCTTATTATCGATTACCGGCACCACACAATCATATCCAGCGCAATTCTCCAGCATATAGGCTGCTAATTCCATATTAATAAATGGCATGTCACAACCCAACAAGAATATAGTCTCATACCTGGAATGATATAAACCTGAATGTATCCCGGCCATGGGTCCCATACGGGGATAAACGTCGATATACACGGCAGACACCAATCCATGGTATAGTTCAGGTTCATTGGTTATTATCATCAACTCGTCAAAATACTTTTCAAACTTTTTTATGATTATTTCCAGTACTGATCTGCCACAGATATCTGCAAAAGCTTTATTGAAGGTCATGCGTGAACTTCTTCCCCCCGAAAGTATAACTCCACTGGCTTGCATAAATCCCCCTCCTGTGCTCCGGTGGTGCTTTTGGTAATTGTAAAAAAAAGCTGCCCCAGGCAGCTTAATAATTGACTTTTCACCCACCACTGATGCTGCAGGTGTCACAGTTAAACGGTGCAGGTGAAATTGGCTTTCCACCTGTGTTAAACAAAGACAGCTGCTGCTCTACCTTGGTAGAAGAACACTCCGGACATCGGACATTTTTTTTATCTGAATTAGATATTAAAAGATCAAATTTATTTCCGCAATCCCTGCATTTATATTCAAATATCGGCATTACGTGTCACCTCATATAATTATTCCTGTTCCTGTTGTTCCATATATTCTTCTACTTCTTGCTGTTCCTCATCCCTTTGCGCTTCTCGAATCGATAAACCGATTCTCTTTTCATTGGCATCAACGCTCAATATCTTAACTTTGACCTGCTGGTTTACTGACACCACGTCCTCAGGTTTTTCAACCCGGTAATCAGCCAGTTGGGAAATATGAACCAGGCCGTCTACCCCCGGGTCCAGCTCAACAAAGGCACCGAAGGGAGCGATCCTGACTATGGTTCCATCTACGATATCACCCTCCGAATAGGTTTCCACTGCTATCTCCCAGGGACTCTTTAACAATTTTTTGCGGCTTAAAGATACCCGCTCTTTTTCTCGGTCAACACCCAGTACATAAACTTCGAGTTCTTCGCCTTCCTGCAATACATCGGCTGGATGTTCAACCCGCTTATGATCCAGTTCAGATACATGCAGTAATCCTTCATATCCCCCCAGATCAATAAAGGCACCGTAATCAACTATCCGTTTCACCTTGCCGGGTCGGGTCTGCCCTTCTTCGATATTGCTCCAAAATTCCTGTTTTTGCTGTTGTTTTTCGGCCAGAACCAATTCCCGACGGGATAAAACAACCTGTGATCCACGCCTTTTATTACGATTAAACTCAATAATCTTAAAATCGAAGGTTTTGTCTTTATACTCATCCAGGTTTTTGACATAACCATCTTCAACATGAGATGCAGGCAGGAATCCTACTACACCTACGTCTACAATTAACCCACCTTTTACTATGTCCTTAACCGTGCCTTGAATAGTTTCACCCTTTTCAAAGACGTCTTCTAATTCATCCAGCACTTTCTTGGAATCCACCCGTTTCTTGGAAAGCAAGATAGTACCATCATCATCCCATTTTAAGATCATTACTTCAATTTCATCGCCAACCTGCACAAAATCTTTAGCAGACTCAACTGGGGCTAAAGAAAGCTCTCTCAGGGGTACAATTCCCTCTGATTTCCCACCTACATCTACCATTACTTCATCATCAAGTACCTGTATAATGGTCCCCTTTATAACATCCCCTCTGCCAGGGGTTTCATATTCAGCCATTTCTGCCTCCATGCGGGCAAATAATTCATTATTGGCTTCTTCACTGGACTGTTCACTGGTGTTACTTTCCTGCTCTTGAGCCTTAACCTCCTGCTCCTGAGCCTGGCTCTGAATATCCTTTTCCTCATACTCTGTCATCCTACACAATACCTCCTTAATAATCCAATCCGGAGTTGAAGCACCAGCAGTAATACCTGCTGTTGATACCCCCTTAAACCATTGGGGGCTAATATCTGCTGCATCCTGAACCAGGTAAGTTCTTACTCCGGTATTTAAACACTCTTTAAAAAGAGTAGTAGTATTGGAACTGTATTCCCCCCCTACCACAATCATTAAATCTACTTTGCTGCACAATTCTAGTGCTGAATTCTGCCTTCTCTGGGTAGCAGAACATATAGTATTAAAAACCTTTATTTCATGGGCTAAACCTGCCATACCGTTTACTATCTGAAAAAACTCTTTTTCATCTCTGGTAGTTTGGGATACTATTCCCAGCCGATCTGAAATCTTCAGGTTTATTATTTCATTTACATTCGAAATAACTGAGGCCTGTCCGCCGCACCAACCTAATATACCCTTAACTTCCGGGTGCTCGGGGTCACCAAAAATTACTATATCATATCCTTCTGCTACCAGAGTCTGTACAATTTCATGTACCCGACTAACCCGCGGACAAGTTGCATCCTTTATATTCAATCCTCTTTTTTCCGCTTCACGAATTATATCCGGCGCAACTCCATGGGACCTGATAATAATCCCGGCTGATTCTGGGATTTCATTTAGATTTTCAACCGGATTTATTCCCCTTTGCCTGAAATAGGAGACTACTGATTCGTTATGCACCAGTGGACCTAAAGTGTACCATTTTCCCTGATCATATGCAGTCTCTTCTGCTATTTTAAAAGCCCTCTTAACACCAGCACAAAAACCTGCCTGGCTGGCTATAAGTGTATGCATAAACTAACCTCACAAGTATTTATATATTTTCGTGTAATAACCCTTAATTCCTGCTTTTATTCAGATAAAAGCAGATTTATTTCCTTCATAATTTCTAAACTCAATTTTTCCAGGATAGCTGAGTTAGCTTTTTGCTCCCGGTATTCAGCCATATCTAACGGTCTGCCAACTCGCACCAGCAGTCTATTTCTGCCCCAGCCCCAGGGAATTCTGCCGGCAGTTCCGATGCAGGCCACAGGAATAATTTGTGCACCTGATTTTATGGCCAGCATAGCAGCACCAGTCTGAACTGCCTGGGGCGCAGTATCTTTTTTCCTGGTCCCCTCCGGGAATATACCAAGAAATTTCTCCTCATTCAATATATCAAGAGCCCTGCGTATGGCTCCTCGGTCAGCACTGCCTCTTTTAACTGGGAAAGCATGTAAGCCCCCCAAAATAGCTGCCAGTAACCTATTGTTATAAAGCTCGGCCTTGGCCATAAAATAAACCGGTCTTGGCAAGACAGTTGCAACTAGAAACGGATCCCAGGAACTGACATGGTTAGCAACAATAATTGCCGACCCCTTTTTTGGTAGGTTATGTATTCCTTCATATTTCAAACCAAGAAATAATAAGGCAAATTTGACCAGACCTCTTATAAAATAATAGAACATTTCAGTCCTCCTTGAGGTAGGATTTTATTATAGCTATCACTTCATGAACGCTCAATTCACTCGTATCGATAACTATTGAATCCTCCAGCACTTTCAGTGCTCCCATTTCCCTGTTGGAATCAGTCCGGTCACGTTCTACTATTTCTTTTTCAATAGTATCAGTATCAACATCATAGCCGCTGGCCCTTAATTCTTCTGCCCTTCTCATAACCCTTTTTTCAATTCGGGCAGTCAGGAAAAACTTGTATTCAGCATCGGGGAGTACATATTCTCCTATATCACGTCCATCCATAACTACAGATTTGACTTCCCCCATTTTCCTTTGCTGGGCAACCATAACCGTGCGCAAGAGTGTTTTAGACGCTACTTTCGATACTTCCGCATTGATACGCGGTGAGCGTAAATAATCACTTACGTCTTGATTATTACATATTACTTTTTGTTCATGGGAGTTGTATTCGAAGTGGATTTCAGTATTTTTGGCTAGCTCATAAAGAGATTCTTCATTATCCAGGTCCAGAGACTCCTGAATAGCTTTCCAGGTCAAAGCCCTGTACATCGCACCCGTATCAATATATACAAACCCCAGATCAGCTGCTAACTGCCTGGCCACCGTACTCTTACCAGCTCCCGCTGGTCCGTCAATCGCAATCTTCATCTATCAACCCACCTGTAAGTTTCCCCTATAATTTTATCATATCTTTACAGATGGTTAAAACTGATTCGCTTAGATTACACAAATATTCTTTTAAAAAGATGATTTATCATTTCACACTAGAATTAAACCATGATTTTTTGTCGAAGGTCTGAGGTCCCCAGGCATTTGCCTGGGGACCTCAGATTATTAAACATTATTCTGTTATGCCAGCGGATCAAACATTTCTTTAGGCGCTCCACAAACCGGACATATATCAAGGGGTTCCGGCCCTTCATGAATTATTTGTGAAAATCAACTATCTTCTCTTCCCGGCTGCGCCGCGAGAATAGCACGAGCACTATCAGGGCTGCTGTCAAGACACTGATCGCTCCTAAATAGGCTAAATTCAAGTGAATATCTAATAAAAGGCCTCCCAGAGAAGGACCGATTACCCGACCCAGACTGTCAAATCCCTGTAATATACCCATCGATTTACCCTGCTGCATATCGGATCTCCGGGATACTGCGGTGGTTATGGAGGGCCTGATCAGGCCGATACCTGCAGCATATATGGCCATGAAAAGAATAGTGCTCCACAGGTTAAATGCATTTAGAAATAAGGTAAAGCTCAGCACAATAATGATTATACCCATTTGTGTGGTTCGTTCCTCACCTACCCGTTTCATTATCCGTCCTACCAGCATCCCCTGCACCAGCACCGATCCAGTTCCTGCTGCCATAAAAGCCCAGCCTACTTCCCGGGAACCAAATCCCAATAATCCGTTTGTGAATAAAGCAAAAGTACCTTGGTGCATCGCTTCTCCGGTACTGACCAGGAAAATGACTATGAAAAACACCGCTAAAGAACTTCTGATTCCATCCATAAAAGGCGGAATGATATTTACTTCCCGCTGTTCGCTTCTCTTTTCAGGTGGCAATGATTCTTTCACCCACAAAATGACCATTAGCGAATTTACTGCTGCCAGACCCCCAGCACAGAAAAAAGGCAGTGCAATATAATACCCGGATAGGAGTCCGCCAATAGCAGGACCGAATATCATTCCCATCCCCATAGACGCCCCTACCAGCCCCATACTGGAGCCCCGTTTTTCATAACTGGTGGTATCACCCACATAAGCCATAGCAGTCGGGAGGGCCGCGCAGGAAAAAATCCCTCCGGCAATACGAGCAGCAAAGAGCATCCATAACTGGGTAGATAAGCCCATCATTATGAAAGTGATGGCAAATCCTATCACACCTACAATTAAAACCGGTCGCCTGCCAACCCGGTCGGAAAAATTACCCCAGATCGGTGCAAAAATAAACTGGCACAAAGCATATACGGTAATTAACATACCCAGTTGAAAGGCACTGGCCCCCATAGATGTAACATAAAACGGCAGCACTGGCATAATAATACTAAATCCCATCCCCACCATCAGTATGGAGAAGAACATTATCCAGGTGTTTCGGTTTACACTGCCCAATCGCTATATCACCACCATAAATATTCAAATACCTCTGCTATATCACAGACATTCGCATATCCATCACATATTTTATGCACCATTTTGGTATAGAATGCCCGGGATGTCCCGGGCATTCATGGTTAAAGATAAATTTGCAATATCTTATTATCTCAGGGTTTTATTTTGCCATCCAGTACAGCCAGCTGTACAATCTGATCAAACATTTTGTTGAAGTTATCTGGAGTTAAAGATTGCTTCCCATCTGATAAAGCCATATCCGGATTCTGGTGTACCTCTACCATAATGCCATCTGCTCCTGCGGCTATGGCTGCACGAGCTACCGGTATAACCATTTGCCATCTTCCCGTAGCATGACTGGGATCGACAATAATCGGGAGATGAGATAAGTGTTTGAGGAGAGCAACCGCACCTATATCTACCGTATTACGGGTATAAGGCTCGAAGGTTCGTATCCCTCGTTCACATAGGATTACCTTTTCATTACCACCGCTTAAAATATACTCGGCGGCCAGCAGCCATTCCTCAATAGTAGCAGAAAGACCTCGTTTCAGCATAACCGGTTTGTCTAATTTTCCCATTTCCTCCAACAAGGTGAAGTTCTGCATATTCCTGCTGCCTATCTGTAAAATATCTACATTTTCATACAGCAAGTCCAAATCCCTGACATCCATAATCTCAGTTATTACAGGTAATCCGGTTATCTCTCTGACTTCTGTAATTATTTTTACCCCCTCACTGCCCAACCCCTTAAAGGAGTAGGGAGAAGTACGCGGTTTAAAGACTCCGCCTCTCAGGATGTGAGCTCCAGAAGCTTCTAGAATGCGTGCAATCGTAAGATAATCTTCTTTTCCTTCAATCGCACACGGTCCAGCAATAATGGTACAGTAACCTTCACCAATAAAAACCGTTTTACGGGAAGTACTAATTTCAACTATTGTATCCTGCGCCTTATATTCACGGGAAGCGAGCGCAAAAGACCTCATACCCATCATTCCCCCACTATTTCTATATCAAAAAACATTAATCTTTAGTCTCATATCTACGTGTCATTTATCTTTTGTTTTTTTTATACATACAATCTGCATTACTGGCACTATAATAATATCTGTTTTTTCACTTATTATCAGTATAACACTAAGCAACGGTTATATTTTCACAAAATTCAATACATAAATCCTTTAATGCTTGAAAAATATATTTATATGCTAAGCTATTATTACCATTACTATTTACACTTCTATAGAAATGATTAAAGAATGAGGTTAAAATATTATATAATTAACCTGGTTAACGCGAGGAGGATATACTTTGAATAACCAGCTGTCAATCGCTATGTGTCAGATGGTCACCGGTCCCAGCAAAGCAGAAAACCTGGCTCGAGCCGGGAAAATGATAAACCAGGCCTGTCAAAGAAATGTAGATATGGTAGTGCTTCCTGAGGTCTTTAACTGTCCTTATCAAGCTGACTTATTCCCTTTGTATGCTGAAACATATCCGGGTCCTACCACCGACTTTTTATCTATGATGGCACGCGAAAAAGGAGTTGGTATTGTTGGCGGTTCAATTATCGAACAATCAGCCCCGGGCAAACTTTACAACAGCAGCTTTGTCTTTGATGAAAACGGAAACTTGATTGGAAGACATCGTAAAATACATCTATTTGACGTAGATATGCCCGGACGGATTACTTTTAGAGAATCTGATACTTTAAGCCCCGGTAACAATATTACCCTCATAAAATTCAAAGATATTACTTTCGGACTTCTAATTTGTTACGATATACGTTTTCCCGAACTTTCAAGGGCTCTGGCTCTGGAAGGAGCAGACTTACTAATAATCCCGGCCGCTTTTAATCTTACTTCCGGACCTCTGTTCTGGGAACTAATGATGCGCAGTCGAGCTGTGGACCAGCAGGTCTTCGTAGCAGCTGCCGCCCCGGCCACCAATAGAGAAGCTTGTTACCAGGCTTGGGGGCACTCAATGGTAGTTGATCCCTGGGGAAGAATAATGGCCATAGCAGATGACCGGGAACAAATTGTTTTTGCTGAACTCGATTTTTCCCTCAACCGGCAGGTACGTCAGGAAGTTCCGGTATTAAAACACCGCCGTACCGACTTATATAATGTAAAATATAATCCAGTCAGCAGCATAGAGAAGTAATATATGAACCAGAGAGGAGGAGGATGGGGTGAAATTTCATACTGAGTATTTGTGGTTTAACACATCCAAGCGCAGAGAATACATAAGAATAACTGATAAGGTTAGAAATGCCCTTATAAACAGCGGCATATCAGAGGGCATGATATTAGTAAGTGCTATGCACATCAGTGCCGGTATTTATGTAAATGACAATGAACCCGGAATAATAATGGATATTGATAACATGCTGGAATCCATGGCTCCTTTTGGACCTGATTATAACCATCATCGTACCGGGGAAGACAATGGCGATGCGCACCTGAAAAGCATATTGGTTCATCATCAAGTAGTGGTTCCGGTTACTAATAGAGAACTGGATCTGGGACCGTGGCAGCAGATATTTTATGCCGAATTCGATGGGAAACGGAGAAAAAGAGTAATAATAAAGGTAATGGGAGAATAATCAGGGCAGGAGCATCGAAGAACCCCAGATTAGAAACTCCCTTAAAAAGGGGCTGTACCTAAAACTTAAGTTTAAGTACAGCCCCTTCAGCTACCCGTTTATGAGTAAAAAGCCTTTTTTGAGCTGTTGAAATGGCATCCTGGATAGTAATCAGAAAACTTGATAATTCCTTGACAATTAGGAGATATAAAACTGAAATCACCTGACCCCCAAAATAATTTTAACTCATTAATATATCATGGGCCAAAAACTCAGAAAGAGGCTGGTGAGCAATATAATGGGCAAACAATCAGGCTCATTCCCCGGATATATCCTGTCTTAACTGCCGAGCTTCCTTAAGATATATATGTTTGATTTCATCCTGCTTTTTGTCGGTATTTACATGCATTAGTACCCTTATACATCTGGGTAAAGCATCAGGAACTTCTATTTCCTGAAAACATAACAAAGGTACTTTGTCCCAACCAATCTTACGTGCTGCAAGGGCGGGAAAAGCTGCCCTTAAATCAGAAGTGGTAGTAAATAAAATACTACCTATATCTTCCATATCTATCTGGTTTTCTTCCTTCATTATTTGCAGCAATTCGCTGGTTGCTGCCAGTATCTCATTTACCTGGTCTTCTTCTACGGTGGTTGCACCCCGTATTCCCCTGACTAACATAACTTATATCTACCTCTTTCATTTAGAGTTAGGATACCGCTCTATGCCCTAATCCAATACTGACTTCGTCCAGATGCAACAAACCTATACCCAGGAAAATGGCTACACTCACGTGATCATGATGCCTGGCAATACCAATCTTTCCGCCCACATTCAACCCCAATGCCTTGGGCATGATCTGACTAATTGCTTCCCGGGTAGCTCCGGCTACTGCCCCTTCTTCTGCGTGGGTGTCTCTTATGACACCTTCTCTCTTGGCAGCAACTACAGCCCGTTCTACTATTTTACCTACCGAGCTTATAAATTCTCCTCCATAGTCTACTGCTACTGACTTAACTTCAAATTCTTTCACAAGGTTTTTTTTCAGCATGTTTTCTTCATCACGGGAAAGAGTAACCGCCATTTTGATAGCTGCACTTGCTACTACCTTACTGCCAATTATCATTTCTAGCCTCCCAGCTTATATGTCATACCTGCTTAACATGTATGTGTCTATTTTACTACAATTTTACCTATCATTACTATATCGTGATTGCATACATAGCTTTCATCTGCAACTGGAAAAGCAAGGTTATCGGATACCTTCTCCACATTGAATACCACTGGAAAATTGTATGCTGAAGCATCTATTTCTACTACGTCCCCGGCCATAAGCTTAAGTTGTACTTCATCATTGGCAAAAGAAGCTTGTTCTTTCCCATTAACCAAGATTACTGCTCTGGGTAGTGACGAAAAATTTTCTACTGATAGGACCAGTATGGCATAGGGTGAATTAATTTCTTCCATCTCCTCTATCCCATTATCCGATTCTTCTGAATTTACCGGATAGTCGATAGCTTGACCTTCTAATCTCTCTCCCCAGCTTAAATAAAGACGCATATTGTCATGGGTCATTAAGCCCTGAACGATGATCAAGGCTATAAACGCCAAAGCAATGGTACGAATAAGATGTTTTTCAACCTTTTCGATGAACTTTTTCAAAATCATCCCCCCGGGCAGCTATTTCTCTCTATATTATGCCCGGAAGCATAAGAATATCCATAAAATTCTTATTCAGATAGATTTTCTATTTTGGGATGTAACAGGTAACTTACGCTTAACACTCACCTATGTTTAACTAATATAGCTCTGGCCCAGCTACTAAGAAAGAGTATGGTTTTTCTTACCAGGTATGTCGCTTGGACAAAGACGATAGGCATAAAAGTATACCTGTAAACCCATTATATATATAAATTACTTTAATCTATTTATCCCCAATAAAAAACGCTCATACAATCTTCAATAATTTCCGACTTGCACAAGCGGTCTTCTGGACAGATATTGGTTAATTAATATTTATTCATCGCTATTTTCCTCGGTTGTGAATACATCTATCAGGTCCCCTATTATCTCTTCCAGAACTATCTCATTCAGTCCCAGAAGCTCCACAGCATGTGCGGATGCCTGATACAACAGGCCATCCACTCCAATTCCAACTCCGATTACGGTACACATGATATCCGCTATATGGGTAATAGCAGTAAGTTTGGGATCTTGAACCGCTATATCAGGGTTATGATGCAGCGTGATTGCTTCCACTATCTCCGCTGGGAAGTTCCATTTTTTAGCTACCTCCCCGCCGGTCTGGGCATGATCAATGCCTAATATTTCAAATTCAGCATCCGAAAAAGACACTTCCTCAGTGTTTATCTTTTCCAGTACCTCACTACAGTATTCTTCAAGATAATCTGCTAATACTATCTTTCCCACATCGTGAAGCAATCCAGCCGTGTAGGCCAAATCCAGATACTTATAGCCCGCCCTTATCGCAATCATTCTGCCAGCTGTGGCTACGCCTATGGAATGTTTCCACAGCTCCCCCTTTTCGAGAGAATATGATTTGACCTCCTTGTTAAGAGTATCGCCAAGAGCAGCAGTAAGCACTATACTGCGTAAGGTTTGAAAGCCTAATAATACCACAGCTTCACCCACCGTACCTATTAGACGTGGAAATCCATAATATGCAGAATTAGCCAGTCTCAGCATGTTAGCAGTTATTGCCTGATCCTGGCATATTACATCATTAAGCTCCCGGGCTGTGGTGTCAGGATCTCTGGTAAGTCTCATAACTTCCAGTGCCACTTGAGGTAATGATGGCAGTTCATTCACCGATTGCACTACTGATTCTATAGCTAATTGGCCCATTCTAAAATCCTCCCCGCTACTTCCAGTTATCCATTCTTCTCTCTAGAATTTGCTTAAAATTCAACATCTCCTCGTTCACGTTTTGGATAAGCCTTACAGTTTCCTTCTGCGATAATCTTATCTCCTCAGGATCAATAATTTCGATAGTCCTGAATTCTTCCTTCATGGTAAATTTAACGGCATTCTCCAGCGAATCAGCCGTAATAAATATTGATACCGGTGCATAGTAGGTTACTTTATTGCTATAATCATCTATTATAGAATATATCTCATGTCCCATATCGATATCCTCAATACTTATACCCTGCATCGGTATATTCCTCAAGAGAGTGACTCTTTGCTGGCGTAACTCTTCGGCCTGTTCCACAGTGCTCTTGTTACCAAAGAACAGCTTTCCTGGTTTACTTTCTGCAGCAAAATCGAAACGCACCTTAAATTTAAGTTTGCCCACTAGTTTACCTCCTTTTGTGGAATATGCTACAGTACATAAACTTTAATTTATTATATCTTATTATCTGCAAGCAGCTTTTTGTATAATTATACCCGACTTGGGTCTTAATTTCACTTATGTATTCATCCTTAAAGGGACCTTTTTTATTCTCGATTTTTAAACAATAGTAATTTTATTTATATACCGCTCTAGATCGATATCCGAAGATCAATTATCGATCTTGCCATTAAGGCAGGAACTATCTATTTGGTAGTAGCACTGCCCATCTTATATAGATGTTCGATCTCTTGCGGATTCAGATGTCGGTAATGCCCTGTTTCTAAATTATCTAGCGTTAAAAAAGCAAAAGCAGTTCTCTTGAGGCTGATAACAGGAAATCCAACTACCGCGCACATTCTTTTCACCTGTCTTTTACGACCTTCATGTATTTCTAGCTCTATCAGGGTCGAATGCTGGTCCTGTTCAAGAACAGTTACCGTGGCTGGTGCAGTAAGCCCATCTTCAAGTTCTACCCCCTGAGTGAGGTTTTTTAACGCTGCTGTTGTTATATGTCCCTTAATCCATGCTTGATATTTTTTATTAATATGATAACGAGGGTGAATCATCAGGTTGGTAAATTCTCCATCGTTGCTTAAAATAAGGAGTCCTTCAGTATCCAGATCCAGGCGCCCAACCGGATACAATCTACTTTTGATGTCTTTCACTAATTCAATTACGGTTGGTCGGTCATATGGATCGTAGACACTGCATATATATCCAGCCGGCTTATTTAGCAATATATATATCTTTTCCTGAACACCAACACGAATACCATCAAACTCTACAATATCTTCTATATTTATAGTTGCACCTTGTTCCTGAACAACAACCCCGTTAATCTTAATTCTGCCCTCTGCAATTAATGTTTCTGATTTACGACGCGATGCAATACCTGCATCCGCCAGATACTTTGATAATCTCACTTTATCCTTCCCGCTCCTGTATTCTTATATGTAACACCTTATATAAAGAAATCTTTTCATAATTAATATAACAAAATTTAAGTATAAATGGCATACCATAACACTGATTCTTTTTATGTCTTTATCCTTTCCATATCTTTATCGGATAACACAATAATCAACCTTATAATAGAAAGGCTGCTATCGAGCAGCCCTAGGATGTCGTATAAGTCGACACTCTGCCAGAACGAGCAAAAAAGGTCAAGAGCACGGCAATAAGAAGGCCCCTTAATGAGGCGGAACAATGAATGGGGACACACCTCCCCTTAGGGTAAGGAATGTCCCCATACAGAGTACGTCGATTGAGCGGCACCTTCTGTATTAACGCAGCTATTGGCCTTTTCGAACGGTCTGGGGGCTGCTCTCCTGGAGAAGCCCTTACTAAATAACTTATTTATTTCTTGGTGTATAATGCGTGTGCAGCAGTTCATGAGATTTGTGTCCCAGCGGCTCATGCAAAAAGTCTTCATATAATTTTTTAACTTCCGGATTATCATGAGACTTTCTGAGCTCACAGGCTGCATCTTCAACATATATGGCTTCAATTCTCTCACACTTCTTGGCTACAGTGGAAGGAATAGGCTGACCACCACCGCCGATACAACCACCCGGACAGCACATGACTTCAATAAAGGTATAGGGTGAAGTACCTGCTTTGATTTCATCCATGATTTTACGAGCACATCCCAGAGAGTTGGCAACGGCTACTTTGATCTTGGTTCCATCCAGGTCAACTTCAGCCTCTTTCATGCCTTCAAAACCACGTACTCCGGTGAAATTAACATCTTCTAAAGTTTTACCGGTAACTACTTCATAAACAGTTCTCAGGGCTGCTTCCATAACACCACCTGAGGCACCAAATATTACAGCTGCACCAGTATAGGCACCCAGCAGGGAATCAAATGGAGTTGGTTCCAGCTTATCCCAATGGGGTCCGCCAATACGGAATAACTTGCCTATTTCCCGGGTAGTTAAAACCAGATCTACATCTTGATATCCGGAGGAATTCATTTCCGGGCGGGCTGCTTCAAATTTCTTGGCAGTACATGGCATAATTGATACCGAATAAATCTTAGCAGGATCTACCCCAGATTTTTCTGCCCAATAGGTTTTGGCCAGAGCTCCAAACATCTGTTGCGGTGATTTACAGCTGGATACATGATCGAGCTGTTCAGGATAGAAGGTCTCAATAAAGTTTATCCACCCGGGACTGCATGAAGTCAGCATGGGCAGAGTACCACCTTCTTTAAGGCGTTTCAATAATTCATTTCCTTCTTCCAGAATAGTCAGGTCAGCGGTAAAGTTGGTATGGAATACATAATCAAATCCCAACTGCCTTAGCCCGGCTGCAAATTTCAACATATCCAGTGAACCGGTAGCCATTCCTAATTCTTCAGCAATTGCGACCCGAACTGCAGGAGCAATCTGAGTTATCACAATCTTATCCGGGTCTGCTACTGCAGCCAGGAATTCTTCCATCTGCTCATATTCAGTAATAGCACCAACTGGACAAACCAGGGCACACTGGCCGCAAGTTACACAAGTTGTCTCACTTAAAAGCTTGCCATCTACTGTCTGGGGTATTCCATCCACGACTTCTAAAGCACCTACGGTCTGGATATCATTACACATTTCTACACATCTTAAACAAAGAGTACATTTGGATGGTTCACGTACTATGGCAAAAGTAGACACATCAATAGGAAGCTGCTGAGGCTTATTAACTACATCGCGCATAATCAGGGTTTCTGATAAGGTTTGTAATTCACAGTTCTGGTTGCGGGCACAGTTCAGACAATCTTGTGGGTGAACCTCCAGTATTTTTTGAAGATTTTCTTTCTTAGCTTTTACAACTTCTGGTGTAAATGTTTTAACCACCATACCATGGGCAGCCTCTGTGGCACAGGAAGTTTTAATCTCTCCATTGATATCAACCACACATACTTTGCAGTTATCTTTTACCTTGAGATCCGGATGACTACATAAGGAAGGAATTATAAATCCTGCCTGAGCACAGGCCTGCATGACTGTCGTACCTTCCGGAACAGTTACGCCAATACCGTTAACTTGTAAATCCATCATAAATATTCACCTTCCCCTAATTTCATTTTATGGGTATTTATGAATCATAAAGGTTCATAAAATTCAATTAATAAGTCCTTTTACTTTTTTTGTAATGATAGTAATTTATAGATTCCTGGATGTAATGTTACTAATGCAACTTATTCATATAGTAAGGTAAGTAGCATTTACAGACTAAACCTCCACCTATTACATGAGCAATTATTTGTTTAAAAAAGGGCTGCCCTACTGGACAGCCCCGCCTTTTTTTTGAGAAGAGGTCTTCCCGATCTGGCTAAGATAAATTTATTTATTTATTTAGTGATTGCCATACTACCTCAGCAAGATCGAATACCTTGGTCTGTTCTTCAGCTTCAGCAGCTTTTACACCATCTGAAATCATAGTTAAGCAGAACGGGCAGTTGGTAATAATCATTTCTGGAGTAGGCTCTAGAAGCTGATCGGTTCTGGTATCATTAATGCGTTTGTAACCTTCTACAGCATCTTCTTCCAGCCACATCCGACCACCGCCGGCTCCACAGCAGAATCCAAAGTTTTTGGACTTTTCGATTTCAACGATATTCAAACCTGCTGTTGCCAGTACCTTTCTGGGCTCATCATAGATGTTATTATGTCTGCCCAGGAAGCAGGAATCATGATAAGTTACCTTGGCACCAACGTTTCCTGGTTTCAGCTTGCCTTCGGCAATAAGTTTAGCAAGAAATTCCGCATAATGATATACTTCATACTTGCCGCCCATCTGGGGATATTCGTTCTTCAATGCATTATAACCATGCGGGCAAACTACGATAATTTTCTTAACTCCATAGTTGTTAAATGATTCGAGATTCTGCTGTACCAGAGTTTGGTATAGATATTCATTACCCAATCTTCTGGCAGAGTCTCCACAACAGAACTCTTCTGTTCCCAGGTAACCAAAAGATATTCCGGCTTCATTCAACAACTTGACCAGTGCTTCTCCAACTCTCTTATAGCGATCATCAAAGGATACCGCACAGCCTGCATAAAGGAGATATTCAAATTCCTTACCGTCTTCTGGGAGCAGGTTAACGATGTCTCTGACTCCTCTTTCGTTTAACCATTCCGCACGGCTAGCCCAGCCAACACCCCATGGATTGTAGTTACGCTCCATGTTGGTAAATGCCGCCTGTGCCTCACCCAGCATATCACCCTGCCACATAACCAGGTTTCTGCGCATCTCGACAATCTTGGGAATGTGCTCGATAAACATCGGGCAGTGTTCCATACATGCACGGCAATTGGTGCAATCCCAGATTACCTCGGTGGTTACCACGTCATAAAGCAGGCTCTGTTCCATCGGATTTACCGCTTCTTCAGCTTCTTCAGTCATAGCCATCATTTCAGCTTCTTCTGGAGAATCCTTGGCAGCAATCAAATAAGGAACCTTGGCATCCAGATGTTCTTTCATGGCCTGTATTAGAGTAAGTTTGGGATTCAAGGCTTTACCGGTGTTATATGCCGGGCAATTTTCCTGGCATCTTCCACAGCGAATACAAGCATCCAAATCCAATAAATCTTTCCAACCGAACTCTTCGATATTCTCTACCCCAAAAGATTCAGCTTCCTCTATATTATCCACCATCCGGCATGCTGAAGGTTCCAAATCCCGGAAAGTATAGTTGAGCATGCTGGCAAAAATATGCCACAGTTTGGTGAATGGAACCAGCGCAATAAACATGAATGCAATCACCATATGGAACCACCAGAGAATCCGATGCCACATAAGCAGTGATTCCAGTTGTCCGTTTACAAACCACTGGGCAAAAATCCAGCCTATGGGAGATGCCTGCTGTTCATATGCAATCTGGGCCAAAGTAGTTGACTGGATAATCTGTGCGGCTATTCTCAAACCTTCAATAAAGAAACCAGTTAATAATATGGCAAATATGAGTAATATAACCCATCCATCTGCGGTCTTAGTATCATTTAAACGATCTGGCTTCTGTACGTACCTGACAACAGCAAGCACAGCAACACCAATTAAAGCTAAAAAGCCGAATACATCAACGATGAATGACATCCCTATATAAGTTGAACCTTCCAGATGCGGCCAATGAATGGCATTATGCATTGCATCAACACCTGCTGCTATGAATAATAGTAAGAATCCCCAGAACAAGAAGAAGTGCATCCACCCTGCCAGCGGCTTTTTGATAACTTTAGCCTGAGCAAAGCTATATAGTAATAATGAGACTATTCTTTCACCGATTCTATCATTGCGATGCAGTTCGCCTTTTGCCAGCGTCCAAACCTGGAACCTTTTATAAAATCCATAAAGAAAAATACCAATAGGTATAAACATGAAAATATAAATCAGCCATTCGTAGGGAACGTTAGCCCCCACCATACGCATGGGGACATTATAGCCACCTTCTATTGGATGAAATCCAAAAATCATTGTACAATTCCCTCCTTAAATACAGCTGGCTTTACTGGATATACCAGTGGTATATCCAGTAAACGCCCTTTCCTCACCCCTGCAAGAATGACTATTTTTTCAGTTCTGTAACAAGTGTGGGTATTACTTTAAATAAGTCTGCTACTACACCGAAATCCGACACATTAAATATGGGAGCTTCAGGGTCAGTATTAATAGCCGCAATAAACTTGGAGGAGGACATACCCGCCAGATGCTGGATAGCACCGGAAATACCAGCTGCGATATACAGATTCGGGCAGACAACTTTTCCGGTCTGACCAACCTGCAGTTCATGTCCTAACCATCCTGAGTCGATTGATGCACGTGAACCACCAACAGCTGCTCCCAGCAAGTCTGCCAGATCTTCAACCAGCTTAATTCCGTCCGGGCCTTTACATCCACGTCCACCGGATATAACAGTTTCTGCTTCAGTCAGATCTGGTCTGGCTGATACAGTGGGGACGAAGGACTTAATATTCTGATAAACATCTGTGGCAGTGGCAGCTACCGCTGGTTTTACAACTGCTCCGGCACCTGCGGATTCTACTACTTCCATGACCCCAGCACGGATGGTAGCCATAACCGGATTGGTAGCGACTTCTACTTTAGCTAAAGCTTTACCAGCATAAATGGCTCTGGTAAATACGCCTTTGCCTGCAGACAGTTCAACAGCTATAGCGTCGGTTGCTAACCCTGCTTCAAGTTTCTGAGCCAGCCGGGAAGCAAAATCCCTGCCATTAAATGTGTGAGCAAACAATACCGCATTGGGGCTGTATTCTGCTATCATAGCAGCTAATTGTGCAACATAAGCACCGGTGTTATATTCTGCAAACAAATCGCCTTCTACAGCGTAAACTTTATCTGCACCATATTTAGCAAATTCAGAAGCTAATCCCTCCACGCTTTTGCCAAAAACGACCGCACTAACTTCATCGCCAAGCTTTTTGGCTTCTGACAGCATCTCGTAAGTAACCTTACGAATATTACCGTCTCTCTGTTCTACAATTACCCATGTTCCTGCCATCAATTACCCTCCTTTTATTAATAAGTAATCGTTATATCATAACTATTAAACTTCAACTTTAACGGTGTTCTTCATCCATTCAGCCAGCTTAGTAGCACATACTTCGGGCTCATCTTCCATCTTGATACCAGCCTGTTTTGCAGGAGGCATTGCATATTCTATGATGGTAACCTTGTTGTCAGCTGCTGCAGCATCAGCGGTGGTGACGGGTTTTTTCTTAGCCTGCATGATACCCTTCATCGAAGGATAACGCGGTTCATTCCAGCTTACCTGAGAAGAAATAACTGCTGGCAGTGCAACTTCTGCTACCAGGGTACCACCATCAGCTTCACAGGTACAGGTTGCTTTTCCGCCAGCAACTTCTATTTCGGTAATAACATTAATGTGCGGTAATCCCAAAATTTCAGCAATACGGGTTGGAACCTGTGATGAACCATCATCAGCAGCAACATGGCCTGCTAATATAATGTCAGGATTTTCTTCTTTTATGGCAGCAGCAAGAGCAACTGCTCTTGCATATTCATCAGCGCTAGTGTCCTGTTTCACCAGAATTCCCCGGTCTGCGCCCATTGCCAGAGCTGTACGAATAGCATCCATAGCCTTGTCAGATCCTGCAGATAGTACAACTACTTCATCTACAACTTTCTTTTCCTTTAACTGGATACCACCTTCTACCGCGACTTCATCATACGGGTTAATGATTAAATTAATCCCTGCATCTGCTATTTTGCCATCCTTTAATTCGATTTTGGCTTCGGTGTCGAATGTCTGCTTTACACAAACTAGAACCTTCAAGTCCATTCCTCCTTTTCATCTAATAATTGATTTTTTAACTCCAGAGTGCTGTGATAGTATCCATCACCCCCACGAAAAATTGTATATATTATTATTGCCTACGGCAGTTTACCGCCAACAGAAAAATAAACGAATATCCAATTTATTATTTCTATGCCCATACAGCTTTTCCTGCTTATCTCTACATTTCGATTTTTTTTTTACTTTTGCACCATTTTCAAGATATTTTTATTGAAAATCGTATTATTATTTTCCATCATTGTTTTTGATAAAAGAATGTGGCTACCGATGATAAACCAAGTTCTTGGGCCTGAAATATCTGTTCCGTACTGCCAATAAATAATACTCCCTTGGCTCTCATCGCACCCGAAAACTTCTTATACAAAAGATTCTTACTATCTTCGGTAAAATAAATTACTACATTCCTGCATAAAATAAGGTCAAATCCATCATCAAATCTGTCTTTTAGCAAGTCCTGCCGCTTAAAAGTGACCATGCTTTTTATTTCATCATTGATACGATAGAAATCGCCCTGCTGGGTAAAATATTTTTTTAGATAGCTGGCCGGGACATTTTCTACCGCTTTCTTGCTATAGAGCCCTATGTCAGCCTTTTCTAATACTCCTCGGTCAATATCCGTAGCAAGTATCTTACCATCCAGGGGTAGATTGTCTGCCAGCGCCAGCATCGCCAGCGAGTAAGCTTCTTCTCCGGTAGAACATCCTGCGCTCCAAATTTTTATTTTATTACGCTGTTTAAGCAAATCAGATATTATATCACCCGAAAGTTTCTGCCAGTGATTATTATTTCTGAAAAATTCAGATACATTAATAGTTATATGAAGTACAAATCGCTCCAGGACATCTTTGTCTTTCCTCAAAACAAGAATAAATTCTTCGTAATCATTTATTTCCAGAGAACGCATAAAACTGCTTATACGTCTCTCCATTTGTGGCCTTTTGTAAAAAGTAAGGTCAATTTTACTTATTTGTTCAAAATTAGTTACGAACCATTCCCATGTTTTCACTGCCGGCATATAATTTACCCCTCCTGCATACTCCAATATAACCCTTTTTCTATCGCAGACAATGTTCTGTCTATATCTGGCAGGGTATGGGCAGCAGATATAAAACAGACTTCAAACTGTGAGGGCGGAAAGTAAATTCCTTCACTCAACAAAGTTTTATAAAATTTTGCAAATCTTTTGGTATCAGAGATAACCGCAGTGCTGTAATCTTTTACCTGACGTTCAGTAAAAAACAATGAGAACATTGAGCCCATATGGTTTATCTGATATTCAAGCCCACAGGAAGTCAGAAGCTTTTTAATCCCATTAACCATATATTGGCCGAGATCATTAATATAAGTGTAATATTCATGTTTTTTTAATAGTCTCAAGGTTGCCGATCCGGCTGCCATAGCCACCGGATTTCCTGATAGGGTTCCAGCCTGATAAACATCTCCTTCCGGAGCTACCCAATCCATAATGTCCTGACGGCCACCATATGCACCAACCGGCAAACCTCCTCCGATTATCTTTCCCAGAGTAGTAATATCCGGCTTTATTTCAATTAAATTTTGGTAACCTCCATAGCAGGTTCTGAATCCGCTTATTACTTCATCAAATATCAGCAAACTTCCATATTGTTCTGTAATTCTACGCAGTTCCACCAGAAATTCATTTTCAGGTATAATAAGTCCCATATTGCCCGCAATTGGTTCCACAATTACAGCTGCAATATCCCTGCCCGATATCTTAAAAATATCTTCCAAGGACTCAATATCGTTATAGCTTGAAACCAGTGTACCCCCGGCATATTCAATCGGAATCCCGGGACTGGTTGGCACCCCAGCAGTTAACAATCCGGAACCTGCTTTAATCAAAAATGAATCTGCATGTCCATGGTAACAGCCTTCGAATTTCAATATTTTTTCCCTGCCAGTATAAGCTCGGGCCAACCTGGCAGCGCTCATGGTAGCCTCGGTACCGGAACTAACCATACGGACTTTATCTATAGATGGTATAGCTTCACATATCAGTTGGGCTAATTCTATTTCTTTTTCACAGGGAGCACCATAGCTGGTTCCAAGTTCTGCAGCACGGCAAATAGCTTTAACTATATCCGGATGTGCATGTCCAAGAATCAGCGGTCCCCAGGAACATACATAATCTATATATTCATTATCATCAATATCATATATTTTTGACCCCTTGGCTTGGTCAATAAAAAGAGGATCAAGCCCGACCGCTTTAAAGGCTCTCACAGGACTGTTCACGCCACCAGGAATTAGTTCCTGAGCTCTGGCAAACCTCTCACGGGACTTTATCGGATCGTTCATGCTGCACCTCCATATCAATATATTCTGATATATACATTCTAATCATTAAAATATTCCATGCTGGTTTTCTTTAATTCCTGTTTGCTTTTTATAACTGAAAAATCATGAAGTCCTGTTGTTTTTGCAATATTATCAATTAAGCTTGCTAGCTGCTCCTCAGTTTTGGCATGAATCATCGTGAATAACGGGTAGGGAAATGATTCCGGTACTTCCCTGAAATAACAGTGACTAACTTCTTTATACTCGGCCATTATCCTTCCAGCCTGATCCGCGAAATCAGAGTCAGTTTTCCAGGCTACCAACGCATTAGCCAGGTATCCGGCTTTTTGATGGCGTAAAATAGCACCCATCCTTCTAATTATACCTTTTTCCTGCATTATTTTAATACGCTTTAATATTTCCTGCTCAGAAATATTAATAGAGTCTGATAAGGCTTTATAGGGTCGTTCGGATACAGGAACATCTCTTTGAATAATTTTAATTATGTCTTTATCAACCTTATCGAAATTCATAAGCTTACTCCATTTCAAAGGATACTTTGATCTTATACACCTTTTGGGTCGGCATACAGCTAATTATAATATGAAATGCTTCCTCAAGCTCCTTGATAATTCTTCCTCGATCCTCAGTTGAAGGTGTGGTGAGGGTGAACCAGATATTAAATTCATGGTCACGAACATAATTATGAGTAATATAGGGAATATTATTAACCACTTCTGCAAATTCACCTATCTTATGCTCCGGCATCTTGCAGGCACACAAGGTAGATTTGTAGCCAACACTGTTGGCATTAATAACTGCTCCAATTCGTCTGATAATTCCCTTTTCTTTAAGACTATTTATCCTCCCTGCAACATCAGAAAAACTGATATCCAGTTCATCAGCTATGACCTGAAAAGGATTGACTGTAATAGGAAATTGGTTCTGCAAAATATCCAGCAGTTTTTTATCTATATCCTCCAGCTTATCCATTATCCCTGACCCCTTTAGGTTTATAAAGACACCATTCATCTTCAGCCATGTAGTCTCCTTTACTGTAATAGTAGGCCCGAGCTCTGCAACCTCCGCACTTTAATTTGTATTCGCATACTCCACATTTCCCTGCATAATCCATAGTCCTGAGATTTTTTAATAAATCATTTTCCTTCCAAATCTCATCAAATGGTTTTTCCCGAACATTCCCCAGGGGTATATCCAGGTAGGCACAGGGCTGTACATCTCCGCGAGGACTGATAATACAATAGCTTATTCCTGCCAGACAACCCCGGCTAAAGCGAAGGTTCATTCCCATCATTTCAGCTATTCTCAAAAACTGTGGAGCACAAGTGGGTTTAATTTCGATATCAACTTCCTGCTGCTTTTTCATCAACCGGGCTATGGTTTTTTCATAGGTGCTTACTCGTAATGCTTCTTCCTCAATATCAATAGCCCTTCCGGTTGGAACCAAAAAGAAGACATGGTAGGCAACGGCACCCAGCTGTACAGCGTAATCGCAAACAGATTCAATTTCTTCTACATTCCAATCCATTACGGTGGTGTTTATCTGAACGGGTATCCCGGCCTGCTGCAGATTAGTTATTCCTGCCAGAGTCAGGTTAAAAGCATTGGGCATTCCGCGGAATTTATCATGTTTCTCGGCGTCCAAACTGTCCAGACTGACTGCAGCCGCCATGATACCCGCCTCTTTCAGCCTTCCGGCGACTTTCGGGGTTATGAGGGTGGCATTGGTCCCCATAACTGCTCTCAAGCCTTGTGCTCCGGCATAAGATATCAGCTCACAAATATCCGGCCGCATTACTGGCTCGCCACCGCTGAAAATCATGATTTGGAAGCCGGCCTGCTTAATCTCCCGGATCATTTTTTGTGCTTCCGCTGTTGACAATTCCTGATCCAGTCTGGCTCCGGCATCCCGGTAGCAATGCTCACAGTATAAATTACATTGATTAGTACTATTCCATGAAATTAACATAATCATTTGATAGTATCATACTATCAAGATTCACCTCCACCCCAAAAACTTGCTCTTGTTTGTGGTTTTGCCTATTAAATATCATTCAACATCCGGGCGGCTTCTTTGGCGGCATAAGTTAGAATCATATCCGCACCTGCTCTTTTTATGGACACAAGAATCTCCATCATTACCCGATCTCCATCCAGCCAGCCATTTTCAGCGGCCGCTTTAACCATAGAATATTCCCCACTGACATTATAAGCTGAAACCGGCAGATCAAAGCGGTCTTTTATGGCCTTAATAACATCAAGATAAGCCAAAGCCGGCTTAACCATAACTATATCTGCACCTTCTTCAATATCCAGAGCAACTTCTCTTAAGGCTTCTCTTATATTAGCCGGGTCCATCTGATGGGTTCTTCTATCTCCAAATTGCGGAGTTGAATCAGCAGCATCCCGAAAAGGACCGTAAAATCCTGAGGCATATTTAGCCGCATAGGACATTATCGGTATATTATCATAAGTATTTTCGTCCAGGCATTTTCTAATATACCCAATCCGACCATCCATCATATCTGAAGGAGCCACCATATCACAGCCCGCCCGGACATGGGACAAGGCTTCTTTCGCCAGCAGTTCCAGGGTAGCATCATTATTGATCGTACCGTCCTTATCAACTAATCCACAGTGACCATGATCGGTATACTCGCACAGGCATACATCGGTAATAACCACGATTTCTGGGGAAGTGTCTTTTATCAAACGGATAGCTTGCTGTACTACACCATCATCTTGATAGCCACTGCTGCCACAGCTGTCTTTTACTTCCGGAATGCCAAATAAAATTACTCCCGGAATACCCAGGGATTCAATTTCTTTAATTTCCCTCTTCAGTTTATCATCAACGGAAAACTGGAAAACTCCTGGCATAGATTTTATGGGATTTTGCTTGTCCTGCCCATGAATGACAAATAATGGATAAATAAAATCATTTGCCGAAATCGCAGTCTCCCTTACCATCCTTCGTATAGTCTCACTGCTTCTCAGTCGCCGCATTCTGTTATCAGGAAATCCCATCCATAAACACCTCGTTTGAATTTAAACCAAACAACATTGTTATCTATGCTTCCTGCTAATTCGGAAGCAGGAGGCACCCGTTTTCTATATCTCAGCACTTAATTCCGCTTCGCTTAAATAACAGGCCGGGTCTTCGGCCCAGATGTCCCCGTATACTGCTCGGGCCCTGATCCTACAGCCGCTGCACAAAGACTTATAATTGCATGCTCCACATTTACCGGTTACATGTTTTTCCTTCTCCCTGAGTTTAACCATTAGCTCATCATCAGATGTCCATATTACGCTAAATGGTTTCTCCCTGATGTTACCTATGGTATAGTCCTGCCAGAATTGGCAGGGATGAACATTGCCACGCGGGTCTACATTGGCAAATTTAGTGCCAGCGGAACAACCACCATGCATTTTCAAAAGGTTAATTACTTCTTCAGCCCTCTGAGGGTCGTGTTTCTTTATATAATTCAACAGATAAATACCATCGGCATGGTTATCGGTAGTCAATATTTCCACTTCAATACCCTTTTGATGTAATTCCAGGGTTTTCCTGCCCACATAATCCAGAATTTCACGTTTTTCCCGGGTAGTAGTATCCATTGCTGCCATTTCTGCACCTCTGCCCGCATAAACCAGATGATACATACAAAAACGTGGTATATTTTCTTTTTCCAGAATATCCAAAACTTCCGGAAGATCATCTTGGTTATACTTATTGACAGTAAACCTTATACCCGTTTTGACTCCATTGTCTTTACAGGCCCTTACGCCCCGCAAAGCCATATCAAATGCCCCATCCAGGTTGCGGAACTCATCATGCGTCTTCCGCCCGCCATCAATACTAATTCCTACATACTGAAAACCGGCGTCTCTAATTTTTCTGGCTGCTTCATCATCAATTAAAGTGCCATTGCTGGAGATAACAGGCCTTAATCCCTGTTCCACTGCCAGGGCTCCCAGTTCAAACAGGTCTTTGCGGATAAGTGGTTCTCCGCCTGAAAATAGCAAGACCGGTGCTTTCATTTGGCCCAGATCATAAATAAATTTCCGGGCCTCTTCAGTGCTCAGCTCATTTTGATAGCTGCGATCTTCTGCTTCTATATAACAGTGTTTGCATCTAAGATTGCAGCGGTTAGTCATATTCCATACTACCAGAGGCCGGTTGACATCAGAAAACTGCAGCAATTGCGGCGGTATATTACCTTCCCCGCTGTATTTAATTACCTCCGATACAGTAGCAGTTCCGCAAAGCAGTTTAGTACATCCTATCATTAATTGTTCGCTCCCCCCTGATGGTCCTCAGCATCATTAAGAATAGCCTGGACCAGTCCATCGATGGTATATTTTTCAGCAACTATTTTTACTTCAAAACCAAGTTCCCTGGCTTTATTAGCTGTTATTGGACCTATACATGCGATTCTAATTTGGTTTCTGAGTCTGGCGATATTCTCCACACCCATTATTTTAACAAAATTAGTCACGGTAGAAGAACTGGTAAAAGTCAGATAATCCACCTTACCATTGATTATATCATCAGGTATATTAGCATTATTACCAACTGCCAGGGCCGCACTATATATGTTTATTTCATCAACCTGCAGCCCCCGTTTGCGCAGGTTTCCAGGTAATATTTCCCGGGCTCCCCGGGCGCGGGGCATTAAAACCCTCTCTCCTTGGGAAATCATCCCCTCCAATGCTTCTAAAACACCTTCTGCCCGATATTCGTCAGGCATAACTAGAACCTTCATTCCCCAATCTTCCATTCGTTTACGGGTAGCCGGACCTATTGCACACAGCTTTACTCCGTATAAATCGCGAATATCAACCTCATTTAATTTCATCTGTTCGAAAAATATTTCTACTGCATTTACACTGGTAAAAATTATCCAATGATAATCCTGTATTTGCCTGAATGCGTTTGCCAATTGACTCAAATCAGGTTCTGCTACAATTTCTATAGTAGGAAACTCCAGCGGGGCACCTCCCAATTCCCTTATTTTTCTAACTAAGACACTGGCCTGTTCTCTTGACCTGGTAACAACTATCTTTTTCCCCCACAGTGGTTTATTCTCCATCCAGCTCAATTTATTCCGTATTTCGACTACCTCACCTACCACTATTACAGCCGGAGGTTGAAAATCAGCATCTTGTACTCGCTGCACTATGTTTCCCAGAGTACCAGTTAGAACTTCCTGTTCTGGAAGCGTACCCCAACGAATCAAAGCTACTGGCGTAGCTGATTCCCTTCCATTTTCCATCAATCGGGAGCAAATATAATCAAGATTTTCTACCCCCATTAAGAATACCAGGGTTCCAATTCCGGTTGCAATCTTATCCCATTTAATGGAGCTATCTGTTTTACCTGGTTTTTCATGACCCGTTATTACTGCAAAACTAGATGTAGCATCACGATGGGTCACCGGTATGCCGGCATAAGCGGGAACAGCTATCGCAGAGGTGATTCCAGGGACTACTTCATACTCAAAACCCTGTTCTCTAATATAGACCGCTTCTTCCCCACCTCTCCCATACAGAAAGGGATCTCCTCCCTTAAGACGCACCACCCGCTTACCTTCCCGTGCTTTTTCTACCAGCAAGGCATTAATTTCATCCTGGGATAAGGCGTGTCGGCCTGACTCTTTACCTACATATATAAATTCCGCTTCCCGGGGGGCGTAGGATAATATTTCATCTCCTACCAGACGATCAAATATTACTACATCAGCCTGTTCCAGCAGCAATTTCCCTTTAAGAGTAAATAATCCCGGATCACCCGGTCCTGCTCCAATTAGATAAACGATTCCTTTGCTCATTCACTTGCTCCCATTTGTTTTATGCTATCCAGTATTCTCCCTGCTCCAGAATCAAGCAAGCGCCGACCCAGATTTCGTCCCAGCTGAGCTGGCTGATCCTTGCTTCCCACCATTTCTGAACACAAAATATCCTGGCCATCCAGGGAGGCTACCAGCCCTTTGATTACCAGAGAGTTGCCTTTGATAACCGCTACAGCTGCTATGGGCACCTGGCATCCCCCTTCCAGTTCAGCCAGGAAACTTCTTTCTGCTTGCACTTGTATTTGGGTCTGATCATCATTGATCATTTGGATAATATTCAATACTTCCGGATCTACAGCCCGCATTTCAATAGCTATGGCCCCCTGCCCGACAGCCGGCATTAACAGGTCATAGCTTAAATATTCGCTTATCAGGCTTTCATAACCCAGCCTTTTTACACCTGCATAGGCCAGTATAATACCGTCCATGCCCTCTTCTCTCATTTTCCTGATGCGAGTTTCCACATTGCCCCGCAGGTCTGCTACTTGAATATCTGGGCGTATATGCTTTATCTGAGCTTTCCTCCGCAGGCTGGAGGTACCTAAAACAGCGCCATTCGGCATATCAATAAGCCGGCCTTTGATATCTGATATTAAAACATCCTGCGGATTTTCCCTGGGTAAGACTGCCCCGATACAAAGTCCATCCTCGATCTGGGATGGCAGGTCTTTCATACTGTGAACCGCTACATCGATAGTTCCTTCCAGAAGCGCTTTTTCAATTTCCCTGGTAAACAGCCCTTTATCGCCTATTTTAGACAGGGCTACATCTAAAATTTTATCCCCGGTGGTTTTTATTACATGAATTTCTACATGAAGATTGGGAATAGCTGCCGCTAAAGCGCTCTTTACATGCTCAGCCTGCCACAGGGCCAGCTTACTACCCCTGGTGCCTAGTCTTAACGTCTCCAATATCACTTTCTCCCATCTCTAACTGCAAATCAAACAACTTTTTGCTCACCTCAGCATACAAGTGTCCCTGATTGCTGCAGGCCATTTCTTTTAAATTTACTATCGGATCATGCAGGAGCTGGTTGATAATATGGTTGGCCATGGAAGATATTACTTTTCTTTCGTAGTCACTTGCATCCAAGCGGTTAAATACTTTTGTTAATTCACGGTTTTTTATAGTTTCGCCTTTTATTTTCAATGCAGAAATGACCGGTACAACATACAAACTAGCCAGCCATTCATTAAATTTTTCTAACTCTTCCGCAATAATATTCTCTGCCTGACGAGAAGCCTTTTTTCGTTCAAGATAATTCTCATCAATAACATTCTGCAAATCATCAATATCATATATTTGTACGCCTTCTATAGTTTTTAAAGCAGGGTCTATATCACGTGGAACCGCAATATCTATCATTATTATTCTCTGTCCATGTCGGGATTTTAAAATGTTACCACAGTTTTCCGTACTCAGCACATAATGACTGGCAGAAGTACAGCTGATTACGATATCAGCTCTGTTCAATTCGGCAGTCAGCATATCAAAACCAACCGCCCGTCCCGAAAAAAGTTCCGCCATAGCTGCCGCCTTTTCATAAGACCGGTTAGATACAATTACTGAGCTTAATCCGTACTGCATAAGATAGCGAGTAGTAAGTTCACTCATCTCTCCAGCACCGACTACAACAACACTTCTGTCCTTGAGATTACCTAGCTGGCTGCGCGCCAGCTCAACTGCCGCCGAGCTTACTGAGATTGGATGCTTATCAATGTCCGTTTCAGTTCTAACCCTCTTACCTACACTTATAGCTTCTTGAAACAAGGCATTTAAAACGCCATCCGATGCACCTGCTGCAATGGCTTCTTTATATGCCTCCTTAACCTGAGCTATAATCTGGGATTCTCCCAATATCATAGAATCAAGTCCAGATGCTACTCTGAAAAGATGCATAATGGCATCATAACAGTTAGGTCTATATAGGTATTTACCCAGCTCTTCAGGATCAAAATTTGAAAATTTAAGGACGAATTTATTTAATGCTTCCATCCCTTTCTCAATATCCCGGGCAGTCGCATAAACCTCGGTGCGATTGCAGGTTGCGAGTATTACAGCACCTTCAATATCTTCCATGTGCTTTAAATATTTATAAGCACTATCCATAACGGCTCCATTTATCGCCAATTTCTCACGAATCTCAACTGGAGCCGTCCTGTGGTTTAATCCAACCAGTAGGACATACATTTTTCAACCTTCTCCCTAGCCCTTTCTTTTTCCCCCGCCTTAAGCAAGTCAAGTATATCTGAATACACCAAGTCCTCAAAAATTTTTTTCCGCATTTCAATATCTTTAATATGGTTTTTAATTAATTCCCTTTGTTCACCCAGAATATCCACAAATTCGCCATACTCCGGTGTGATTATTTCTTCTATTTCACTGCGTATCCTGCGTGCAAAAGCCGGACTCTTCCCCCCGGTTGAGATAGCTAAAACCAGTGAATTACGCCGCACTATAGAAGGAACATAAAAGTCACAGTTTGGAGGATCATCGACTGCATTAACCATAACGCCGCGTTCACGGCACATCGCACTTACCTGCTCGTTTATCTTATTATCATCGGTGGCCACAAAGACCATGAAACTGTCTTCCAAATCCTGCGGCTCAAAATCTCTTTTGTGCAATTCTATAAGCTCTTTATCAGCCCATCTCTCGATATTCTCTTCTACCTGTGGGCTTACCACCCTTATCAAACATCCATAATAAAGAAGGTTGTCAATTTTCCGTTCAGCAACCTTTCCTCCCCCGATTACCAGACATTTTTTATTATTCAAATCAATGTAAACAGGATATAAATTCGCCATCACTGCCCCCGAACTTATGAAAAAAAGGCCTGCAACCAGACCTATCAATCAATTATTCATCCTTCTTCTCTTCTAGTTCTTCCAGATCTTCGTCTTTTGCTTTTCTGAAGTTTTGCAGGGCTTTTCCTACGGATTGACCAACCTGCGGCAGTTTTCCCGGGCCCACAACGATCAAAACAATAACCAAAATGAGGGCCAGTTCCCAGGGGCCAAAATTTCCAATTAAGCCAAACAAGGCATTCCCCTCCTTTACTTCGAATGTTTCGGCATCTATATGTTATATGACTGATATGCTTGGTTTTTTATTTAAATACCTTCCCCATATATATTGCTATTATGACAAAAAGGCCTTCTTTTGTAAAGAATTAAGACCCGATCCCTAACTTACCATCCAGCAGCAATAATTATTTTAAATCATCACTTTTACCATTATTTTCTCCATTGTTTTCCTCAGCTTCTCTGGCGGCCCGTTTTTTTCTGCCTGCCCATTTCGATATCCATATACTAATCTCAAATAAGAGGTATACCGGCCCAGCCATCATCATCTGAGATACCGGGTCTGGACCAGGAGTCAGTGCAGCAGCCAGAATTACTATAACCAACAAAGCATATTTACGGTTGCTGGCCAACATTTCATATTTTATTACACCTATTATGGTCAGGAAGTAGACTACTACCGGCAGTTCAAAAACCATCCCAAAGGGGATGGTAAATGCCAGCACAAAGGCAACGTACTGGTCTACTTTAAACATGGTCTCCAGGGTATCCCCGGCAATATAGATAAAGAACTTCAAAACCAGATGCAATATGCCAAAATACGAAAACAGAACCCCTCCCGCAAAAAGAAGCATACTTACGGGCAGCAATACATATATATACTTTCTTTCCGAAGGATACAAGGCCGGTTTGAAAAAACTCCAGAAGGACCATAAAACAATAGGGGAAGCTATGATAAAACCAGAAAGGAAAGCCAGCTTTAACTTAACAAAAAATGCTTCTGTAACCCCGGTGACCACAAGATTCTCGTCCAGGCTGGTTAAAGGCGAGGTAATTATAGCCAGGATCTGCTCATTGAAGGAAAACGAAGCAACCGCCGCAACAATTATTGCTATTATACTAATTATTAACGCTTTGCGAAGATCTTCCAAATGCTGTAGAATAGTCTGTTTGTCTTCTGGTGATAAATCTCTGAATGCCACAAATTTCCCCCCAATATAACCTGATTACAGGCTGCTTATTATTCTTGAGCTAATACTCACGGGCCGGCATAAAATCTGCTATTTCAAATAAGGTCTCTTTTACCGGCTTATCGGGCAGATAATTTAACTGTTTTCTGGCTTTACGAGCAAAATGTTCGGTAACAAAATAAGCATAGTCAATTCCATCCGAATCTATAATAATCTCCAATATCTGCTCATAATTTGCAGCACACCTGGCAGGAGAAGCTAATAATCTTTTTAATTCCTGCTTATGAGGGCTGTGATGCAAAGCATATATGGCCGGCAGGGTAATAACTCCCTGCCTGACATCACTGCCGGTAGGTTTGCCTAATACATCTTCATCTGCCACAAAATCCAGGATATCATCGGTTACCTGAAATGCCATCCCCAGATAATATCCATAACGCTCCAGGGCTCTGACCTGTTCTGGTGAGGCATTGCCAATCATGGCACCAAGCTTGCAGCTTACAGATATTAATAAGGCCGTTTTGCGTTCTATTCTGCGCAAATAGTTCTTAAGCCCTACATCTACGTTATAAGAACTCACCATCTGATATATTTCGCCTTCACAAATTCTCATACTAGCATCAGCCAGCACCTCAAGAATATCTTTTCTATCATAGGAAGAACTTAATGCCAGGGCACGAGCTAAAATATAATTTCCTGCATTGATAGAAACACGATTTCCCCACTCATGTTTTACAGTATAAGTGCCCCTGCGCAGATTAGAATTGTCTATCACATCATCATGAACCAGTGAAGCCAAATGGATCAGTTCCAGGGCAGTAGCCAGAGTAATGACACTCTCCAGGTTATTCACGAAACATCTGGCTGCCAGCAATACGAAGGCCGGCCTTATTCGTTTCCCGCCCGCTTTAACTAAATGCATAGAAGCCTGGTTTAAAACATCAACATCAGAATTTATATTTTGACTTAAATTGTTTTCCACCATTTCCAGTTCCCTGGCAATAGGGTTGAACATTTGTTTATGCTGCATGGTTTCCCTCTCCAATGCGAATTAACATATATTATATAGCTAATTCTAACAGATTCCAATCAATTCTTGTTTTACCTGTTTGTTTTACTCATATCTGTTAAAAATATTATGGGATATATTTAGTGAATCCATTACCTTACCTACTACAAAATTTACCATATCCTCTACAGTCTCAGGCTTATGATAAAAAGCAGGCATAGCAGGAATAATGTGCACCCCCAGATCAGATAAACTTAACATATTACGCAGGTGAATTGAATTTAATGGAGTTTCCCGGGGCACCAATATTAATGGCCGCTTTTCTTTTAACATTACATCTGCTGTTCTTTCCATTAAATTTCTGGCACTTCCTGCCGCTATTCCTGAAACACAAGCCATACTGCAAGGAATTATCATCATAGCATCTGTAATAAATGAACCGCTGGCTAATGGAGCCGCAATATCATTATTATCATAAAAATACATATTTCCCTCTGGCAGATAATTTCTAAAGGTCTTTTCAACCGAATCATTTAAATCCCAGCCTAACTCATGTTTAATCACCAGCCAGGCCGGCTCACTCACCAGTACATGTAATTCATTATCCCGCACCAGTAATTCCCTCAGCAATTTGATAGCGTAAGCTGCCCCGCTGGCACCGCTTATAGCTACAATATACTTCCCCAATTTTATCCCCCATGTTCACTCTCAATAAAAGTTTATATTAGTATGTCCATTAACGTAGTTGCAAATATTATAAGTCCGACATAATGATTTATCTTGAAAGACGCAAAGTTAACCCGACTCAAATTTCCCGGTTTAACGATTATATGTTCATAGGTGAGTATCACTGCAGTAAAAACTACCCCCAGGTAATAATAGACACCCAGATCCATAATTATTCCATTGACAAACAAAAACAACAGGGTAAAAAAATGAAATATAGCCGAAAACCTTAAGGCACCTATTTCGCCAAAGCGAGCCGGGATAGAATAAAGATGCTTGTTTCTGTCAAACTCAATATCCTGACAAGCGTACATGGTATCGAAGCCAGCTATCCAGCAAGCAACTGCCATGCCCAGTACTATAGGATACCACTCAAAGGTACCCGAAACAGCAATCCAGGCTCCGACTGTACCCGTTCCTATAGCCATACCTAATATCAGATGACACCACCAGGTAAAACGTTTGGTATAAGAATAGCCCCACAGGACTATCACAGCCAGGGGAGCAAGTTTCAAACATAACAAATTGAGTTTGGCTGCTGCAAAAAACAGCCAGAACAGGAAGAAGAAAACCATTAGCCAGATTAAGGGTATGGATAGCTGCCCAGATGGCAAGATCCATCCCGAAGTACGGGGATTGGCTTTATCGATGTGCCTGTCAATCAGACGATTTAAACAAAGGGCAGCAGTACGGGCGGCTATCATAGCTACCGTAATCCATAATAACTGGTAAAAAGTCGGTATACCTCCAACGGCCAAAAAAGCACCTAAATATGCAAATGGCAATCCAAAAAGAGTATGGTTGAAGTCTATTAATTTAAAAAAATTGCCTATTTTAGTCAATCCCATATTCGCTCCATTTTTTATTCACCATTTCAATGATATTCTCGCTCATAGCTATATCCTTGGGCCACTCCCGATTATGTCCCTCTTCTGGGAATTTCCTGGTGGCATCGATACCCATTTTGGAACCAAGTAATGGCAGCGGAGCGGAATGGTCCAAAACTTCCAGCGGACCGTCAACTATCATCGTATCTCGCCGCGGATCGACATTATTAAATACTTTCCACATCACTTCAGAAACATTTTGAACATTAACGTCTTCATCAACCACTATGATAAATTTAGCAAACATCATCTGTCCCATCCCCCAGAGAGAACTCATTATTTTCCTGGCATGCCCGGGGAAACTCTTTTTAATAGAAAGCAGCACACAGTTGTGAAAAACTCCTTCCATAGGTAAGTGCATATCGATAACTTCAGGAAGCTGGAACTTCAACAATGGCAGAAATATGCGTTCAGTAGCCAAGGCCATATAACAATCCTCCTGGGGAGGCTTACCTACAATGGTGGTGGGATAAACTGCATTTTTCTTGTGAGTAATGCAGTTAATATGAAAAACCGGATACTCACCTGCCAGTGAGTAGTACCCGGTATGGTCGCCAAATGGCCCTTCAATTCTTCGCTCGCTCGGATCAACGTGTCCTTCGATTACTATCTCCGCATCTGCCGGCACTTCCAGATCAACAGTTTTGCACTTAACCAATTCTACCGGTTTTTTCCTTAAAAATCCGGCGAATATTAATTCGTCGATATCCTTGGGCAGAGGAGCAGTAGCAGCATAAGCTATGGCCGGATCACCACCCAGGGCTACAGCAACCTCGGTAGGCTTACCCAATTCACAATTCTTCCGATAATTATCTGCTCCATCATGATGGATATGCCAGTGCATACCGGTAGTCCTGGCATCAAATACCTGCAGGCGGTACATGCCGCAATTTCTCTTGCCGTTTTCAGGATTTTTAGTGTAAACCTGAGGCAGAGTAATAAATCGTCCGGCATCTTCCGGCCAGCATTTTAAAACCGGCAAATTATCCAGGGAAGGATTATGATCCACTACTTCCTGGCAGGACCCGTTTTTGACCATTTTGGGCATATAAGAGGATATCTGAGCCAGGCGGGGGAGTATTTTAACCTTATCAAGCATTGAAGCAGGTACATTATCTGCAATTTGTATGAATTCCAAAATTTCGGCAGCTATATCATCCAGGTTCTGAACACCCAGGCTTAAGGCCATACGGGTTCTGCTGCCATATGCGTTTATTAATACCGGCATATCAGATCCTTTTACATTTTCAAACAGCAAGGCCGGTCCCAATATTTTACTGACTCGATCGGTAATTTCCGTAATTTCTAACTCCGGATCAACCTCAGTACTAATGCGTATTAATTCTTCATTATTCTCCAATACTTGGATAAATTCCTGCAAGTCCTTATACGCCACAGTTATCCCCCCATACTAATCTGTTTGCATAATAAACGGCATGCTTGTTCCAAGCCTGCCATTCATAAAAGGATTAATCTACAATAAATTTCGGTCACCAACTGCATATTTATTATTCTATACTGCAGCCAGTTTGCTGCCAGCAGAAAGAAGGCTCCGCATTTCCTCATAAATAGGTTCCATTAATGTACGAATTCTACCTCCCTGGCCAGGGTTCAATAATTTTTCACTCGCTTCCAGACAGGATAAAGCTTCTTCTCGCAATACTTCTTCTTTGAAGAATTCTATGGCCATCCCCAGCTTATAACCCGCCTGTCTGTAAAATTCTTGTTCTTCAACATTTTTCCCTGCACAATTGGCTGCAGTTAAAAATGCATTTTTATATAATGAGGCTCTGGTACTCTCTACAAACTTCTCCTGGCTCCCACCAAGTTTATACCTGTTCACCATTCCTTCATTAATTTCACATATCATATCCGCAAATATAGGTAATAACATGTCCGCTTCTGCCTCAATAAGCAACGCTAAGATACGGCCAAACATATAATCGCCTATCAATATTGAAAACTGCATATCCTGATTATATTCTTGTCCTTCATTATCATCCTTAATTAATTCATGAATAAAAACCGATAAATAAAGAATTTTAAAAATATTAGCCATTGATATACAAAATTCTCGATTTAATCCTGTGCTCCGGTATATACTGAACACAACTGCCGGGAGTGTTCTCCATGTATGATCTAATCTTATTAATTCCAGGTAGGTCTGTATTTCCTGCCACCAGGGCAGTATACTTGCTTTAAACACCTCATCCATATCTAGTAATTCAGAACTCAAATCCCTAGTAAATTGAAAAACCATAAATATCCCCCTCAGATCCTCCTATTGTTCTTTCCCTCTCCTGTTAACCCTCTATATCTATTTTATAGCTGACCGCCTAAATCTTCTCCATGTATTTTCTTCCTGGGTAAAACCTAGGTGCTATTGATATTCATTATCATTAGCCAGCCTAACTTTCATTTTACTTATTTATATTATATAGGAAAATTCCTATCTTCTTACAAAATTTTTTATTGTCTGATCAGGGAAAAAGCTACCATAAAAACAAGCCTTACTTGCAGTCATTAAATTCAAGTAAGGCTCATTAGTGATAGTTAAAACTATATCTAAACCTACATCGGTCTACTAAAATAGTATCCCTCCTAAATATTTACCGCCAGACGCTCTTCCTGTTTTGTAATTAATCCCCGTTTAACTTCGGAAGCATCCACGTAATCTGCTCCAAATTTTTCCTGGAGATATTTACATGCATCCCATGGATTAACTGAATCCCCACATGTGAAGACATCCACAGCTGCATACCCCAATTCGGGCCAGGTATGAATCGCCAGATGGGACTCTGAAATCACAACTACTCCACTTACGCCCTGCGGGCTGAACTTGTGAAATACGACTTCTCTGACTTCAGCGCCAGCCTCCAAAGCAGCGTTAACCATGATAGCCTCGACCTGCCGGATATCATTTAACACATCAAACCGACATCCGTACACCTCGGCAAGTACATGACGCCCTAAAGACTGCAATAATACCGCCTCCCTCTGTTTTTTTTAATTTCCCAAACCTCCCTTTCATTCACTATGAACTTCTCTGTTATTTGCACATGTAGAATTTTAGCATATTTCTGCTGCATGTCAATAAATGACTCTATTTTTCTTGAAATTCCATTAAATATCCCTGATATAGCATAATTAAAACAAATATTTCTTAATTACTGTAGTATGCATTTTTTTGTATACCGGGATTTATAAATGTTTTATTATTTTATGTAATTCCTTATTCAAATAGGAACCGCCATATTTTTTTAGCCAATATGGTATTTTTATACTAGAATATATAAGAAGTGAGCAAAATTATTAATATCAGCTGCAGAGGAGTTTCTATGGAAAAGATGTTTTTTTTACTATTCCGACCAGGACCAAAAAATAGCAATTTTATAAATTTAACATTAAACTCCACTAAAATAAAAAGCTGCTGGCGGCAGATTGTACTTAGCATGGCAGTTATACTTTTATTTATAATTCCTCTCCTATCACCTTTATACGCATCGGTACCTGAGCAGCAGAAAACCGGTCAGGTGTATCTGCTGGTGATAGATAAACTTTCTATTAATGATATTAATATAGCCACTACCCCCCAACTGACAGAAATAATAGATAAGGGAGCAGTTGGTCTTTGCAGTACCCGTACCCTCAAAGGATACAATACTATGAATACCTACCTTACTATTGGGTCAGGAAATCTGGCTCGTACCAACAAAAGTGGATTGATGGGATTTAATAAAGATGAAATGGTTCCTCAACAGCATCAAATCGCTTCAGTTTTTTATCAAAACATGACCTCCTGGGAACCAGGAGATAGTAGCTGCCTGCTGGTAAATTTACCGGATATACTCACGGGCATGAAAAGCGAAAGTGTGACTACTATCCCAGGTGCTATGGGGCAGATACTGGCTGATAACGGATTTACAACTTGTGTTTTGGGAAATGCAGATAACGGAATAGAATTAATGCGTCCTGCAGTAGCCCTGGGCATGGATGCCAGCGGTCAAGTAGCTTTAGGAGATGTAGGGGGATCTACCCGTCTAAGTCCTCAGGATAGCATATTAAGTTATAAAACTAACTATGAATACCTTAAAGAACAGACGGTCCTTTCAACAGAAAAATCCGACCTGATAATACTTGATCTGACTGATTTGGCTCGGCTGGAAAATTCGCCTCCCACCTTCGAAGAAGTGATTCAAAACGAGAAAAGCCAGATACTGGGTGAAATAGATTCCTTTGCTGGCTGGATAAATAATGAAATGGACTCTTCCCGGGATTTACTGCTTATAGTTAGTCCTTCTTGTTCCCGGACCGAGACCGTCAACAAGAATAATTTCGCTCCTATAATTGCCAGTGGTTTTGGAATCAATAAGGGATATTTGACATCTCCTGCCACCCAGCGTGAATACATCATAGCCAATACCGATATAGCTCCAACCATTCTAAACTTCTTCAATTTGAAAAACACTGATAACTCAATGATAGGGCGACCTATCCAGGGTATACCGGCGGAGAATATTGATAACCTGAATGAAGCCCAGAAATTAGCCAACCATACCAGTACTACCAGCCGTTTAAGAACACCCTTGATAAAAGGTTATGTGGGAGCACTGATTATCATATTATTAATTGCATCTATAATAATACTGAAGTTCAAAAAGCTGCAGTACATTTTACAGCCTCTAATCATAGCTATGGTGTGCTTTCCCCTGGTTTTATTATTCCTGGGCCTGTTAAACCTGGCCTATGACTGGTTATACATAATGGCAGCCATCCTGGCTACAATTATCTTAACTTTTCTATCCCTCTTATTGTGTAAGGGAAATGGGTTTCTGGCTTTTGTGGTACTGAGTATTGTCACCGTACTGGCTTTAGATATGGATGTTTTAACTGGCACCCATTTGATTCAATGTTCAGTCTTGGGATATGATCCTATGTCAGGAGCTCGTTATTATGGGATAGGCAACGAATATATGGGAATATTAATCGGGGCCTCCATTGCCGCTGGAGCAGCTCTATATGAGAAACGCAAAAATCAATGGACATTATTGTGTATTGCACTTTTCTTTTTCGCCCAATGTTATCTAATTGGCATGCCTTCCCTGGGAGCTCAATCAGATGGAGTAATTACAGCTCCGTTGGCATTCCTGGTTAGTTTATATCTCTTCAGCGAGATAAGACTGAGTTTCATAGGTTACTTGAGCATAGCAGGAATCATCATACTGACCGTGCTCGGTGTTAGTTATTATGATATGAATCGCCCTCCCGAACTCCAGTCTCATATTGGCAGAGCAGCCAGTCAGATCATGGGGGGAGGCTGGCAGGAAGCCCTCACAATAATAACGCGTAAACTGCAGGTTAATATTAAACTCATTAGATACACCATCTGGAGCCGGGTATTTATAGTAATTTTATTGGTTCTGGCTACATTTATTTATTTTCCGGTAGGGGCCATGAAAGATCTCTTTACCCGCCGCCCTATTATTCTTAAGGGTTTTGTTGGAATAGTTACTGCAGCATTGGTGGCTTTAATCGTAAATGATTCTGGTATTGTAGCAGCTTCTACTACCAGCATTTACCTGGTAATGCCGTTTCTGCTCATGATGATGAAGCACCAAACGTAACAAGGGGACGGTTCTGTTGTTACATTTTTTTGAATTTAGTGTAACAATAGAACCGTCCCCTTGTTACGTTAGTCTTCTATTCCATTAACAATATTATTTAATCCATGGATAAATTCTTTTTGATTTCCCTCACCAAGTAAATCAAACAGTACCGTATTCAAATTCGATATTACACTGGAAATCTTTTCAGCCATTTCCATACCGGCTTCGGTAATAAATACCCTTATAGCTCGTCTATCCAGGGAATCTAATTGCCTTTTTACCAGTTCATCTTTCTCTAGTTTATCGACCAGTACGGTCATGGATGAACTATCGATAAGAGTACGACTGCCTATTTCCTTAAGGGTCAATCCATTTTCTTCCTGCAAACAAAAAAGTATAAATGATTGGGGTATACTAATTCCTATATCTTCTAGTTTATTACTAAATAAACGGTCAATTTTCTTCATTGCGGCACGCATATTAAAACAAACATAGGCATTTAATCTATTCATCCATAAAATACTCCTTCACCTGAAAATACAAAGACAAATACGCTTAAAAAGTATTATTCACTCATAAATAATCTTTAATCATAATATTATATAATTTTACTATTTGCAATATAAGTTCAACTGCCAATGATAATTTGGAGTTTGGACTTGCATTAAGGATTCCATAATGGTATTTTAGAAACACTAAATACTTATAAATACAATGAAGAAAAATAGTAGATGGGAGCATTATAGTCACAGAGAGCCGGAGCAGCTGTAAACCGGTACTATAATTCCATTGAATGGGTTTCTGAGTTGCCGCCTGGAATACATTGGGAAGTTCAGGTTGAGCCGGGTTCCCCCGTTAAAAGGATTAAGCGGACATTTTTTTGTCAATAAGGGTGGTACCGCGGATAGCTGATAGCCTCCGTCCCTTGGTGGATAGGAGGCTTAATTTATGCATACTTATAAATCCAAAAATCAGGAGGAAGATATCTTATGCAGGAAGTTAAAAAAAGAATCCTAACTGGTGACAGACCAACCGGCAATCTTCATCTGGGGCACTACGTGGGCAGCCTGGCTAACCGGGTGAAGCTACAGGAAGAATACGATAGCTTCATAATCATTGCTGACGTTCAGGCTCTTACTACCCACTGGGAAAAGGAAGAAAACCTGACCCGGGATGTATACCAGATAACTCTGGATTATCTCGCAGCTGGACTCAACCCGGAACTGTCAACTTTTTTTATTCAGAGTATGATTCCGGAAATACATGAATTGACCATGTACTATTCCATGTTCACTTCGGTCAATGTTCTGCGTCATAATCCTACCGTGAAAACCGAAGCCTCCCAACATGGGTTTAAAGATATGACCTACGGCTTTCTGGGCTACCCGGTGAGCCAGGCAGCTGACATCAGTATTTTTAAAGCTCACCTGGTGCCGGTAGGTGAAGATCAGGTACCGCATATTGAATTGACCAGGAAGATAGTGAGACGTTTTAATGATCTCTACCGGCCAGTTCTGGTAGAACCTGAAGTTCTGGTAGGCGATGTTCCCCGCCTGGTAGGGCTGGATGGGAAGGCAAAAATGAGTAAAAGCCTGAACAATGCTATATTCCTTTCCGATACTCCAGAAGATGTCAATTTGAAGGTAAGAAATGCGGTTACTGACCCGGCTCGGATTAGAAAAACTGATCCCGGACATCCGGAAATCTGCACCGTTTTTGAATATCAGGGCGTATTTAACCCGGAAGAAGTAAAAGAAATTGAAGCAGACTGCCGTAATGGAAGCATAGGTTGTGTAGCCTGCAAAAACAAACTTAGCCTAAAACTGAATGAACTTCTAGATCCAATGAGGGAGAGACGCAGGAAGTATGAAACCGCTCCTGAGTTGGTTAAAGAAATCCTTATGGAAGGCACCAGGAAGGCTCACTCTGCAGCCAGAGAAACCATGGTGGATGTACGTGAAGCAATGCACATCAATTACTTCGATCACGAAATCCCCATTTAGCAGGGACAAGTTGACAGTTTCCTGGTCCCTGTCAACTGTTAAATAAACGGGACAAGGAGCCTTTCCCCTTGTCCCGTGTAACCTCTTAATTGGCGAACCACCTTTATTACTATAGTAGATGGATTGTTAATTGTTCAATTCTTCAATGGAATTAATTTCTACATAAGCAGGTACAACCAGACCGATTTTTGCATCTTCATAACTGGGTCCAAGGTCTTCCACCCTATCTCCCACCTGTTCCATATAATCACCATGTGTAAAAGGCAGCCAGGCAGTAAATATGGCATCCCCTTCTCCGTTAGCAAGGCCTTCATACATAGCAGCGGCACTAACAGGAAGCAGTTCAACCTGGTAACCCATTATATTCTGCAGCACATCAGCCATTACATGGGTTTCAGCCCTTGCGCAAGCCCACTCAACATACAGGAGAGTGACGGTTTCTTTAGTAGGACTATCAACTGTAACCGCTGCATCATAACCTTCCGGCAGCCAGCTGTTAACCAGATCTGTGTTTTTCTCTACCCACTGCCGGGCTGCAAGTACGTCATCTCCTACATCTTCTGCTATTCCCATGGCTGAGCCAATTTGCCCACTATCCCAGGCAAAATTAGCACATACTTCATAAACCTCTGGCAGGTCTTCTTTGAGCCCTAACCTTACTATAGTATTGATTGTTTCGGCTTCTCCATAAGTACCCTTGGGGTCTTCCAGAAATTTTAGATCGTAGCGGGCAAACATCCAGTGAGGTGCCCAACCAGTGACTACTACCCATTCATTATTATCGATGGCCTGCTTTAATGTGGCAGTCATAGTTGCTCCGCTGCCTTCTACCAGTTCATAATCCAAACCATATTCTTCAATAGTAGTATCCGTGGCTTTCATTATACCGGCACCTGGATCGATTCCTATGATCTTGCCATCAAATTTGTCTTTTACACTTTGCGCGGCCTGGTCCCCGGTCTCCTCACCTGTATCCCCACCACATCCAACCACACTAAACATGGCAAATACCAGCAAAGTTGCCATCAGAATCAGCTTTTTGTTTTTAAACAAGCTAAATCCACTCCTTCCATTATTTTGATTTACCCAAATTTTGAGTTATTCTGTCCAGGATAATGGCGATAATCACTATCGCTACCCCGGCCTCAAAACCCATTCCCATTTTCAGGGTTTGAATAGCTCTCCAAACCACGCCCCCTAGACCTTTAGCCCCGATCATCGATGCAATAACCACCATAGAAAGAGAAAGCATAATGCACTGGTTGATACCAGCCAGTATGGTGGTGCGAGCCAGGGGCAGCTCAATCTTTAACAGCATTTGAAAAAAAGTCGAACCAAAAGATTTACCTAATTCAATAAGTTCCTCAGGTACCTGCTTGAGTCCCAGGTCCGTCAGCCTTATAACCGGAGGCATAGCGAAAATAATAGTAGTAATTACCCCGGGTACAACCCCTAGTCCAAAGAAAGGAATAGCAGGTAATAAATATACAAAAGCAGGCAGGGTCTGCATAAAATCCAGTATCGGCATTATAATTCTATGAGCAGTATTGTTTTTAGCTCCTAATATTCCCAGGGGTACCCCGATAATCATGCAAAATAAAACCGCTGAAATTACCATGGCAATTGTCTCCATGGTTACCGACCACAAGCCCAGATTGTATATAAAGAATAAACCCAGCACCGTAAATAGAGCGATTTTCTTCCCGGCTAGCCACCAGGCTAGAATTACCACAACTATAATAATGAGTTCCGGAGGCAGGGAAATTAAAAATCCCTGAAGTCCTTTTATTAGGCTTTCCAATCCATCTGAAAATGCTTGAGTACCTGAACCAAAATGGATCTGTAAATAGGCAATGAAAGAATCAGTCCACTCGCCCAGCGGGATCCTTGGTATGCTATCCATTATTCATTTCCCCCCTTCCACCAGCAAGTCCCGCTATAACAGATCCTCTTACCAGTGTTCCCTGAAGTTTATTGTTTTCGTCTACAACAGCGATAGGCACTTTAGTATAGGCCATCACTTCCAGTAGACCTGCCAATGGACTATCAGGTCCGGTAGTAGGCATATCGGTCTGAATGATGCCTCCCAGATCTTTAATTCCCTGTGAGGCTATTTCAGAAGCATCTTCGGCTCTGATATATCCTTTGAGCTTTCCAATACGATCCAGGACGAACAGGGTAGAGAGCCCATGTTTTTCCATAAAATTCAGGGCCGTCCTGGGTCCGTCTTTCGGATGAACCACATAGCGAGGCCTGACCATTACCGAGGAAGCTGTTAAGGCCAGTGAACGGTTGACATTTTCCACAAAACGAGCCACATAATCACTGGCGGGTGAGAGAAGAATATCTTCCGGTTGGCCTATCTGCACTATCTGCCCATCTTTCATCAAAGCAATATGATCCCCAATTTTAAGAGCTTCATCAAGGTCGTGAGTAATAAATATAATAGTTTTCTGCAGTTTTTCTTGTATACCCAGTAGTTCCTCCTGCATATCCTGGCGGATCAGCGGGTCTAAAGCGCTAAACGGCTCGTCCATAAGCAAGATATCCGGATCTGTCGCCAGGGCCCGTGCTATCCCTACCCGCTGCTGCATGCCCCCGCTGAGGTTCTGAGGATACGCCTCCTCCCAGCCTTTGAGGCCAACCAAATCTATTACCTCTGTAGCTTCGGCCACGCGTTTCTCCTTGTCTAGCCCCTGAATCTCCAATCCATAGGCAACATTTTCGAGTATAGTCCGGTGGGGAAGAAGGGCGAAGCGCTGAAAAACCATAGCCATTTTTCGCTTACGCAGTTCTTCCAGTTCTTTGGCAGGCATGGTAAGTACATCCCTGCCATCAATCAGTATCTCACCAGCGCTGGCCTTGATTAAACGATTAATACATCGCAGTAAGGTAGATTTTCCACTACCGGAAAGACCCATAATAACAAAGGTTTCACCTTCCTCCACGGTGAAACTGGCGTCCCTGACTCCTACTACCTGCTTGGTTTTATTTTTTATTTCCTCGTTACTAATGCCCTTTTTTACCATATCCAGGGCCTTGTCAACATTATTACCATAAATCTTGGTTAGATTTTTTACTTCGATCATAGCATCATTCCTTTATTACTTAATATGTGCAAGTTAAAAATGCCCATACTCAAAAATGGACAATAATTTTCCCAAACGATAAATTCGTTAATATTTGGTGGCATTTAAAACTGATAAGGGATTTGAATGCGGGCAGTAAATGTTTCAATGTAAATTGGGAATTACACGGAAAAATAGAGCATAACATCCAATTCTCCCCCCTCTTTGCCTGCGAGGTTAGCTGACGGATTCGGGCTAAGGGCCGCCCTATCCCGGCACAAACCGGAAACTCACCCCAATTAATGGTTCCCCCGCTCTCCTTTACTCAATCTACTAGAGATTAGGCGTATGAGAATTGCTAAATACCGCTATATTATATTTTGTTATTCATCATTATCATTATAATCAATTATACTTGCTGCTGACAAAGTACCAGTAGTCAAGCTATTTCTTGTATACATGATTTTGGGACGGCATATAGAACAAAAACTGACTTGAACAGGCTTTTTCCAAAGTCTATATATTTATATACTATATTTAGCCCCCAAAATAATGATTTATCCAGGTGCTGACTCCTCCCAGGTCAAAAGCCAGGACGCCCATTAAAATCAGCACCATAATTCCAAGCAGATTGTATTTTAACCTCATTTTATCAATACGCATGGCTTCTTCTTCTTTATTAATGTTACTTTCCTTTTTACGGTGATGCATCCCGAGTACTCCTTAATTAAGATATATGTTAGTATTATATCCTAATAAAGCTACCGGTATAGCTTTCTAAATTGCTGGAGTAATACGCAGCACAGTTGTTAAAAATAGCGTAAACAGGTAAAATCTAATAAAATCTAGTATTAGGAGTGATTAATTTTGCAGGATACCAGGAAATTTAAGCTAAAATATCTAAAGCAGGAACAGCATATCATGCTGCCCAATACCACTTCAATCCTACTGGTTCAAAACCTTTATGATGTTTTATTCCAGTATGTGATTGACCCCGAGAAAGAAGAAAAACTTAAATTTTTTATTGAAAAACTAGAAACTCATATAAAAAGTAAGCCCCGAGCGCCCTTTTCCATGCCCATAAGTGATTTGGAGTTCCTGGGAGAAGGGATGCAGGAACTGCGACTCTTAAACTGGCTGGAAAGCCCGGTATCTGTTTTCGAAGTTGAATTAAGTGAAGAATGCAATAATCTTGAAGAAGAACTGGATAAAATATTCGACCTCCTGGTGGACTTGTTTACTTTTAATAAAAAACCCAACAGCAATCTAATATATATATATTCCAACCGGCTGACTATTTACTAGTATACGAGGGGTCAGGTTTTTATTATTCTATAACTTTGGTCAAACAACAATAAAAACCTGACCCATTTCGATTCATTAATTAATAAGCTAATAGGGCCTCCCGTATTATTTTAGCACCCAGGATGGCGGTTATATCTGCAGTATCATAAGGCGGAGATATTTCTACTACATCAAATCCTACCACGTTAAGGCTTTTCATTTCCTGCATTAGTTTTAGTACTTCGCGGGATGAAAACCCTCCTGCTTCAGGTGTCCCGGTACCGGGAGCATAGGCTGGATCTATAACATCAACATCCAGAGTGAAATAAACCGGACGAGTTTGAATTTTCTTTTTCACTTCATCAATCACATTCATCAGCACATCGACATATAGTTGAGTGTTTTTCTCTGCATAACTCAACTCATCTCGAGTACAGGAACGAATCCCCAACTGAAAAAGTCTGTTTTCGCCTAGTAACTCCACCACCCGGCGCATAACTGCAGCATGTGACAGAGTTTCCCCCAGGTATTCTTCCCTTAAATCAGCATGAGCATCCAACTGCACCACTACCAGATCAGGATAGTATTCATGATAGGACTTGATCAGCGGCCAGGAAACCAGGTGCTCTCCCCCTATAGAAAATACCTTTTTGCCCCTGTTCAAAAACCATTTACAAACATCCTCTATGCGCCGCAAACACTCATTAACATTGCCAAACGGCAATACGATGTCTCCGGCATCGTAGAAATCCAGTGTTTCCAGCGATTTATCCTGATACAGGCTGTATTCTTCGATGCCTTCCGATACTTCCCTGATGCGGTACGGAGCCAGACGTGTACCCGGTCTGAAGCTGGTAGTAGCATCAAACGGAATTCCCAGGAGTACTTTTTCACACAGTTCTAATTTATTAGAGGCAGCCATGAAGACTGCCTTTTGTTCAATTAAATTCATTTCTTTATCCATATACCTTACCTATTCCCCATTGGCAATTATCTTCCGGACCAAGGCAGGCAGATTAAAAGCCGCCCGATGCAGATCACGGGTATAGTAACGACATCCCTCATCATACTCATGCGTCAGGTTTTCCGGATCATACTTTTTAGATCCTATGGTGAAACTCCACAGACCGCTCGGATAAGTAGGTATATTGGCCAGATATAGCCTGGTTAGCGGAAAAATACCCGCTATGCCTTCATATGCCATCCTTACAACATTGGGATGGTAATAGGGAGAATCACTCTGAACAACCAGCATACCATCATCTTTTAGTGCTTCAAATACGTTTTCATAGAAAGACCTTGAAAAAAGTTCTACTGCCGGTCCCACAGGATCTGTTGAATCAACAATAACTATATCATAGCAATTCTTGTGTTCTTTGACATATTTAATCCCATCATCTATCAGCACCTGGCTCTTAGCATCCTCAAATGCACATGATAAAGAAGGAAAGAAATCACGAGATGCCTGTACCACCCTTTCGTCTATTTCAACCAGGGTTCCATGTTGTACGGCTGGATGGCGAACTACTTCTCTTAGGGTACCGCCATCTCCCCCACCTATTATTAGTACATTTTCCGGCTGGGGATGAGAATTACATGCTACCAGGCTTATCATCTCATGGTATACAAATTCGTCTTTTTCGGTGGTCATTACCATACCGTCCAGTAGCAGCATCTTACCAAATTGTTCTGTATTTATAACCGAAAGATGCTGAAATGGAGTTTGTTCCACTCTCATGGTTTCTGTGCTTTTACAGCTAAATCCTATGGCTGGAGTTTGATACTCTGTAACCCACAATTCCAAATAAAGTTCCTCCCTTATTCAATTAATAATGAGATTTTAAAAGCTTTTAATACCACAATGGTACCGCTGCAAAAGCACATCCGATTTTCTCGACTACGTGTTCAACTGACGCTATCTTAATTTCTTCTAACTCCAAACCTCTAATTCTAAAAGCCTCTTTAACCATATCACTCACCTTTTTTTCGGCTTCTTCCCGGCTGCACTTGCCAGAAAACTCCATAATAACTCCAAAACTGTCTTTTTTAATTCCTACCGATACAGCTGCAGCTATTTTTGTACCAGGTTCTTCACAAACGATATCCCCATAAGCAATGGGTAACAGGGAACCTTCAGGGATTACCAGTTCTGGATCATATACACAACCTGGAGGTAATATACTGCTGACTTTTAATAGATTAGTATTTCCTACCCGAGCTTTTAATAATGCTCCATCAAAAGCAGTAAGTTCGGTGTCACCTTCTGCAGCCGCAGCGGTAACGAAATATTTTTTAGGTAACGGTAACATTGCCAATCCTCCCCGTTTAATTATCCAAACAGATATATTATATACAAACCATCTAGAATTTAAAATAAAAATATTATCATAAATAAGTTGGGTCCAGGTACCCAACTTATTTATAACGATAGAGGCCCTTAACAGGCTAATCGTTTTAAGTTCGTTAAGGCTCACAATTAATTCGGAAACCAATCTCTGCATTATTATAAAAAACCCCGCTCAATCAACGTACCGAGGTACGCCTCAATTGCAGGCTTTATTTACTATTTCGAACACAACCAGCCCAACGTTGCAACCTTAATCATCTGTGAGCATTGCGAACAGAAATTGCACCTATAGTGATACCGCAATGAAATGAAAGCCACACCAGCTGCCCCGGTACGGGGTAATCCCCTGGGAGCTTCTATCATCGGTAGATATTTTGTCGCCAAAAGTCGACAAGCAAAAATAAGTTGGGTGCTGGCACCCAACTATTTACCTTTTATGTTTTGCAGGAATTCCATAAACTGTATTACCGACTTGCGCCTCTTCTTCTGGTGAGGATAAATTATATAGAAATAGCGCCTGGCTCCCTGATCAGCTATAGGTATACTGACTATCTTCCGATGCGAGTCCAGTCGCTGAATCGCCCAGTCAGATACCATGGATATTCCCATTCCGGCTTCAACTGTAGCTAGTACTGCTTCTGTACTGCCTACCTCCATATATATATTTATATCATCCATCTTCAAGCCACTGCTATTAATTATTTCCTCGGCTACTTTTCTAGTTCCTGATCCTTTTTGCCGAAATACCCATCTTTCAGATGCCAGTTCTGATATTTTTACACTCTCCCTGACCGCCATCCTATGGTTTTCAGGCACTGCGATGACCAGTTCATCTTCAACCCATTGGAATCCATCCACCTTGCGGTTATTATACCAGGCCCCCACAACCCCCAGATCCAGTTCTCGTTCAGCTACTTTGTTAAATATTCTCTCCGTATCACCTATATCCATACTGATTTTTATACTGGGATTGCTGTCCTTGAATTTTTTTACTAATATGGGCAGTATATATTCTCCCGGTATCGTACTGGCTCCCAGGGAAATATAACCCTTACGACTTTCCACAACATCTTCCATAATGCTTTCCGATTTCTCAACCGCCTTAATAATTTCTCGGGCACAATTGTATAAGGCTTCTCCAGCTTCGGTAGTCTTCAATCTTCTTCCAGATCGCTCCAGAAGCAGAACTCCGTAAATATCTTCCAGAGCCTGTATCTGCTTGGTTATTGCAGGTTGAGATAAGCCAAACTCACTGGCTGTACGGGATAAATTCTGGGTTTCTACCACCCTTACATAAGTTTTAAATAGGTTTAGATTCATACATCCACCAACCCGTCCAAAATTTCTGAACCAGAATAATATCTTATTAAAGAATTCTAACGCAGAAAACCGTCTAATATTACATCTATGGCTTCTTGTTCGGTCAATCCCAGGGACATAAGCTTTATCAGTTGCTCACCTGCAATTTTGCCAATAGCTGCCTCATGGGTCAATACCGCTTCGGAGTCCTCTGCAACCAACTCAGGAATAGAACTTATACGTGCATTATCCATTATTATCGAATCACATTCAACATGGCCGGTGCATTCCACCCTGCCCACCAATGCAGCCTTGAACACCTGGATAGACTTATCCCGGGCCACTGATCTGGATAATATCTGACCGCTTCCGGCTTTTCCTACAATGTTTATTTGTACATCAGATTCAGCTGACTGATCTCCATCCGTCATAAGTCTTTCTATTATCTTTAAGCTAGCTTTATCTTCAATACGGGCTATGGTAGAACGAAAGGTGTCATCTACCCCTTTGATCTGGGTCATCTCCATTTCGGCTGATGCTCCACTTTGCAGGTTGATTTTGGTTGTCGGGTTCATTATTCTTTTACCCTGGCCCTGACCCTGACCATAATGTTTTTCGACGTATTTTAAACGGGCACCGGGTTTCACTATAAACTCATGAATACCATCATGCCTGGAATCGTTGTGACTGGGGTTGTGGATGCCGCAGCCAGCGATAATGGTAATATCAGAGTTCTCTCCAATAATAAAAGTATTGGCAACTGTCTCCTGCAGACCCGTTTGGGTAAGCAGAACTGGTACATGGACAGTCTCCCCAATGGTACCTGGTTTTACTTCTAGAGTAAATCCCTGCCCATCTTCTCTGGGAGTAATAGTAACGTTGGCAGAAGAGCTGCAAACTACAGCTTCTCCATCCACCCTTATATTTGCTGCTCCATTTGGGATTTTAGTTAGATTACTAATAGTGTTCAATAGCTCTAGGCTTAGATTATCAAATTTCATACGTTAACAACTCTCCACACTGTTCTTTCATTTTGCATTCCACATCATCTTTGATTAAATGCCATATCTCTTCCCGCGTTCCTCGTGCCTGCACCAAACCATTCTGAATCACCATAATTTCATCACATATACGCAGTATATTTTCATTATGAGTAATTATTATAGTAATAGATTCCGGATTATCTTTAAATTTGTTGTAAAGAATTCCTATGAGCTTCTGAATAGTCCATAAATCAACCCCGGCCTCCGGTTCATCAAATATCGTCACTTTTGCATTCCTAGCTAGAACCTGAGCTATTTCAACCCGCTTCATTTCTCCCCCGCTTAAACCTGGGCCTACATCCCTCATCAAGTAGTCTTCAGGGCAAAGCCCCACATCTCGCATGGCACCTCGTAATGCCAGCTGATCTATGCCTGGCCGGGCAATCTTAATCAGGTCTTCAATAGTCAGGCCTTTAAAGCGTGGGGGCTGCTGAAAAGCATAGGTTATACCCCGGTGGGCCCGATCGCTAATGCTAAGATTGGTTATTTCTTCATCATTCAGATATATATGTCCACTGTTGGGTTTGAATATTCCCATCACCAATTTGGCGATGGAAGTTTTACCTCCGCCGTTAGGCCCGGTAATAGCATATATTTTGCCTTTTTCAAATTCCAGGTTAAGTCCGCGTATAATTTCTCTGCCCTGTCCGTTATCTCCGTTGACTGTCATGCATAGGTTCTCAAGCTTTAACATACTTACTGCCCTCCACTGCTAATAAGAAACGTAATTTCGAATATATTTTATCATAACTGCAGTTTATACGTCTAATAATTCAATCATCCAACTACTAATGGATTATTTACCCAAAATACCCTTTCTGATACGTCTCGGCAAGTATACGTACATCAAGGGGTATTTCCTGTACTGCTCTTCATTTCCACTTCCACAGCTTCTGCAATCCTCTGCCCTACCGCTATTCTGGTATTACCAACCTGCAATAACAAGGGTCCGTGAAAGGGATGACGGGAGACAACCTCCACACTTGCCCCAGGAACCAGTCCTATTTCAAATAAACGCCTTTCAGCAGCATGTCCTTTATTAATTCTTACCACCAGTCCCCTCTGGCCTGTTTGCATATCCTTTAAATACATAATTGCCCTCCTACCCAGGTAATATTATATTCAGTGCTGCACCAACTATAAAAGAAGTAATAAATCCTATTATCAGTATTTTGATTAATCCTTTAAACCCTATTTCCCTGACCGTCATCACCATTACTGGCAGGCAGGGAAGCGATAGTGATATCATGGCAATGGCAATAGTGGCCTCTCTGGGGGTTAGATTTATATTCAATAAGACTAAGGGTGCCAGGTAGCGTTGAAACATGGTAACCAGTACTGCCACAAAGGCATCGGCTGGGATACCAAATAATGCCCGGGTAAATCCTTCCATGGAATGAAACAGCTTAAAAAAACCGGATTCCATTAATGCTCTGATGATAATATTCATTACCAACAGTAAAGGCAGCACTTCAGTAAAAAATCCTGCAAACCTGAGCCTGACCTTCTTCAAAACATTCTTGTTAGTGGGAATACGTAACGGAGGAAGTTCATATACAAATACTTCTTCCCTGGGCATCAGATGGCTGATGATAAAGCCTAATACCATTAATACCGTCAGCATAGTAATAACCAGTACCATCAATGAAGCATGGAAAGTAGATATTACAGCCGCCATAACTCCTATTGTAGCAGCACAGGGTATAACTATACTGAGAATAGTTATTACAATAAATCTTTCTGCTATAGTAGGCATTAAGCGGGTGGCGAGAACTGCCGGGGTTCGGCATCCAAAGCCTAAGGACAGAGGTATTACCGCCTGCCCGGATACTCCAAACAGCCTTCCCACTCTCTCCAAAGCCACTGAATAACGGGGAAGAAACCCGCTATCCTCCAGAATAGCCATTAAAAAACTCACCATCAACATAGCTGGCATAATAATGGTAAAAGGTATAATAAGGCCTTCTGGGATAGCTTTGGAAAGTACAGTGTTAACTATACCTGGGGGCAATAGATTAGCAACAAAATTTTCTATTATAAGATTTAGCGGATTTAAGAGAGCACTTATAGGTCCTTCACTTAATTCAATAAACTTCAATAGAATATAAAATCCCAGAAATACCAGGGCCAACAGTAATATTGTTCCGGTTAAGGGTCGATCTAATAATTTTTCTGCCTTGTCTATCCAGTAACGCTGGGTTTCACTCTGCTTATGTTCAACCAGCTGGGCTGTGTACCGAGCCATTTCTGCCCTTCTGAAGTCTTCAGAACTCAAGCAGCTTTCTGATCCAATCGAACATTCCCGACATTGGAAAACACATTCCGGTTTTTTCCCCTGCTCAAAAAAAGATTCTATACTGCTGGGCCATGCAGTTTCATCAATATTCTTCTCTAACATCTGCATTAATTCCATTAAACCTTCCCCGGTGAGTGCAGAGAAGAATACTACCGGAGCACCCAGGATATTTTCCAATCTATCTCGCTGTATCTGCATTCCTGACCTTCTAGCTCGATCAATTTGGTTTACCAGCACGATCATTGGAATACCCAGTTCTTTAAGCTCAAAGCTCAAAAGCAGATTGCGTTCCAGGTTGGTTGCATCCAGCACATTTAATATCAATTCTGGTTTTTCTTTTTGTAGTAAATCTTTAATTACCTGCTGATCCTGTCCCATGGTGAATATCGAATAAACACCTGGAGTATCAATTATTTTTATTTCATGGTTAGGTAATTTAAGTGTCGCCTCACTAATCTCCAGAGAAGTGCCGGGATAATTGGAAACGATAAAATTGCTCCCCGTAAGGCGGTTCAATACCAGACTTTTTCCTACATTCGGGTTTCCTATAATAACTATTGTCATAAGCCGCCCCCTGAATTAAATAAAATAGATTATTTTTTTTTATTACAAGCAGGACAGTAGCCATAAAATTTTAATTCATGATCAATAATTTTATATCCCTGTTCATCCAGATCACTTTCCAATTCATGTAACAAATCACCTGATACTTCGGATATCAACCCACAAGCCAGACACAGCACATGATGATGATGATGCTTTTCATCTTCGGCCAGTTCATAGCGATATTTATTACCCTCAAACATGGATTTGTACAAAACCTCCAGGCTGGCTAGTTTTTCCAGGGTTCTATAAACCGTAGCAATACCAATGTTAGGCGATATCTTTCTGGCTTCCCAGAGTACCTCTTCGGCAGATAAATGTCGTCCTTTATTTTCCAACATCACGTTTAAAACGGCTTTCCTCTGCCCAGTAAGACGATAACTACTTTCACGCAGTTTTGCATTGATAACATCCACAACCATAAGATCCTTTCTATATAATGATAATCATTATCATAATTATATAGAAGCCGGATATGAAATGCAATAAAATATTTGCTATCCTCGAGTTTCCTTTCTATCCCAGGTATTAGTAATGGTCACGCTGGTCAATATGATCAAAAATTAAAAGGACTCCAGGAAGTCCTTTTAATCCCTAATAGGATGGTTAAGCCAGTTCCTATTAATTTATTGACTTTGCAACCAACGCGGGTTTTTGACAGTTGAATAGAAGAAAAAGCCTTGGGAAGCCCGAAAAGGGCTT
>JAENZN010000031.1 GCA_016841245.1 Syntrophomonas sp. | reverse complement strand
TATTTTTCAGGGTTCTCCGAGCGTTTTCCTTCTCCCAACTGTCAAATTCGGGATTTTAATACAAAATTCCTCCTATTAAAATATTATACATAAACATCTTAATCCCTTCTTTTTATTCGAATATTGTGACTATTTTGACTTTTCGGATATATGCCCTCTTATGCAGATTATTTTAATAAAATATCGGAATTAATATTTTTTTATTTTAATTGCCTGCAAATTAAAAATATACTGAATAATTATGTTGCATTTGATGCTTTTTTTAATTATAATAAGTTGCGAGTCATTGAATCAATTTCATAAAATAAAGCCTTGAACCGGAGTAGTAGACAGGCGATTTTCAGAGAATCGTCGGATGGTGTGAGACGATATAAGGCCAGTTGAACTCACCGGCGAGCTGCACAGGTGATATTCAGCCTGTGACGGGAATTCCGTTATAAATTCGAGTGGACATGACGTGGGGCTATGGCGCAGTTGGGAGCGCGCTTGAATGGCATTCAAGAGGTCGTGGGTTCGAATCCCACTAGCTCCACCATTATTGTATCTGTCAATAAGGGTGGTACCGCGGGAAAACATCTCTCGTCCCTTGCCGGGGATGAGTTTTTTTTATTTTCTGATATTTTGACAAGGAGGTTGCCTATGAGTACCAAATACGATCCTAAAGCTATTGAAGGAAAATGGCAAAAATACTGGGAAGAAAATAAGTTTTTTAAGGTCAGTGAAGATCCCAATAAACCTAAATATTATGACCTGGAAATGTTTCCCTATCCCTCGGGCAATCTGCATATGGGGCATGTACGCAACTATGCTATTGGCGATGTAGTGGCCCGTTTTAAGAGCATGAATGGTTTTAATGTGCTGCATCCCATGGGTTGGGACGCCTTTGGTCTTCCAGCTGAAAATGCAGCTATTAAGAACGCAGTCCCCCCATCTAAATGGACCCATGCAAATATTGAGAATATGAAGCAGCAGCTTAAAACTATGGGGATCAGCTATGATTGGGATCGTGAGCTGGCTACCTGTAAACCTGATTATTATAAATTTACCCAGTGGATGTTCGTAAAGCTCTTTGAAAATGGCCTGGCCTATAAAAAGAAGTCAGCAGTAAACTGGTGCCCCTCCTGCCAGACGGTTCTGGCCAACGAACAGGTAGTAGATGGAGCCTGTGAGCGTTGCGAGGCAGAGGTAGAGAAAAAGCAGCTGGAGCAGTGGTTCTTTAAAATAACCGATTATGCCCAGAGACTTCTGGATGACCTGGAAAAACTCCCGGGCTGGCCAGAAAAAGTTAAAACTATGCAAAGAAACTGGATCGGCCGCAGTGAAGGCTGTGAGTTTTCTATGCCCATAGAGGGTTTGAAAGATTCTATGACAGTATTTACTACTCGCCCTGATACTGTATTCGGAGTTACTTATATGGTCCTGGCCCCGGAACATCCGCTGGTAGAGACAATTTCCCGCGGTAAGGAGGAAGAATCAGCAGTAAAAACCTTTGTGCAGGGTATGAAGAGCCTGTCTGATCTGTCCCGGACTGCAACTGATGCTGAAAAAGCAGGGGTCTTCACCGGTGCCTACGCTGTTAATCCTATGAACGGCGAAAGAATACCTATCTGGATTGCTAACTATGTCTTGATGGATTATGGCACCGGAGCTATAATGGCAGTCCCGGCCCATGACCAGAGAGACTTTGAATTCGCTCGCAAATATGATATTCCCATCCGGGTGGTAATAAAAAGTGATGATTCTCCTGCAGATGCTGAAGAAATGACCGAGGCATACACCGGCGATGGCGTAATGGTAAACTCTGGAGTTTTTAACGAACTTGGTGTTCAGGATGGAATATCATCAGTAATCAAATATATGGAAGATAATAATATCGGCAGCGGAACAGTCAATTTCAGGCTGCGTGACTGGTTGATATCCCGGCAGCGATACTGGGGAGCACCTATTCCGGTGGTTTATTGCGAAAAATGCGGCATCGTTTGCCTCCCCGAGGAGCAGCTGCCGGTACTTCTGCCGGAAGATGTAGAATTCAAACCTTCCGGTGAGTCACCGCTTAATTATGTGGAAAGCTTTACCCGTACCACGTGCCCTGACTGCGGTGGGGAAGCCCGGCGGGAGACTGATACTATGGACACTTTTGTATGCTCCAGCTGGTACTTCGATCGTTACTGCAGTCCTCACGAAAAAGATGTTCCCTTCAGCAAAGAGGCAGTTGATTACTGGATGCCGGTTGACCAGTACATCGGAGGAGTAGAACACGCTATTCTTCACCTGATGTATGCTCGGTTTTTCACCAAATTCCTCTATGACATCAACATGCTGTCCTGTGAAGAACCGTTCACAAATCTTCTTACCCAGGGCATGGTATTAAAAGACAGCTCCAAAATGTCTAAATCCAAAGGCAACGTAGTCAGCCCTGAGGAGATAATAAAAACTTATGGAGCTGACACAGCGCGTCTCTTCATCCTCTTCGCTTCCCCACCGGAAAGGGATCTGGAATGGAGCGATCAGGGAGTAGAGGGAGCATATCGCTTCTTGAACCGTATATGGCGTTTGATAACAGACTACGCCAGGTCCATCCAGGACATAACAATACCTGATACTTTTCCCAATCTGGATGATGACTCCCGGGACTTACGTTTTAAAACCCATGCCACGATAAAGAAAGTGAGCGAAGATGTAGGGGAACGTTTCAATTTCAATACCGCCATCAGTGCTATTATGGAGCTTTCCAATACCCTTTACGCTTACAAAGATAAGAAACCGCAAAACCTGGAAGTAGTAAAAGAGGCCCTGCAGATGCTGCTCATACTACTGAGTCCGTTTTCACCTCATATCTGTGAAGAACTCTGGAAGATCTGCGGAAACGAAGGAAGCGTTTGCCAGCAGCAGTGGCCGTCATATGACCCCGAAGCCCTGGTGCAGGACGAAATCGAAATAGTCATTCAGCTCATGGGGAAAGTACGAGACCACATTCGGATACCTGCTGACATAAGCGATGATGAACTGAAAACCATAGCAGTCGAGTTACCAAAGATCAAAGAACTCACTTCGGGAAAACAAATCAGCAAGATCATCGTAGTACCTAAGAAACTTGTCAATATCGTAGCCAAATAGAGAGGATATTGCTGTGCGCTGGTATAGCTTTAAGACCATAAAGGGCAGTATGGCCGTACTCATGGAGGGGAATACCCTCTATCGGCTTATACTGCCTTCGTTTTCAGATATAGAAGAAATGCTGAAGGAAGATAATGACGGCAGCTTTGAAATCACTCACGTCCTGGAAAGTGATGCTTCGATCTCCCTAATAAATAAGATACGGGATTATTTTGCAGGAGGGGTAATAAACGACTGGGGAGTAAAACCGGACATCTCCAACCTGCCACCTTTTTACCGCCGCAGCCTGGAATATGTTTATAGTATTCCCTATGGCAAAACCATGACCTATGGTGAAGTTGCAGAAGCCATCGGCAGCCCCAGAGCCTCACGGGCAGTAGGGCAGGCCAACCGCAATAATCCCATCCCACTGGTCATCCCCTGCCACCGGGTAGTAGGAGCAAACGGACCGGGTGGTTTTTCCGGCCCCGGGGGAGTTAAGATGAAAATGGATATGCTGCAACTGGAAGAAGCAAATCCTCATAAAACCAACAACAAATATATCCAGGACTGATATCTTCCTGCCCCAACATTTTATGTACTTCTGTAAAGAGAACGAATCAGGAAAATTCCACCCAAGATACTCAAAGCAGAACGAGTATAGGCTGATCCTGAAGTCCCCGTATTACAAGCAAGTATTACGTTTTGATCGGTTTTAATATGCTCCAGGGAACTTAATATTTCACTCTTTTCCTTGCATCTTGGGGCAGATACTCAACCAGCAAATCTTCCAAGTGTTTTTACAGGGCGAACTATTCACCGATAAGGGGTTTTCTACCAAGGAATAACTCTCCATCTGCATCGCCGGCAGCCAAAGTTTTGCTATTCTTTATTTTTAAATTCTTTTACAAGTGATCCATGAATAACGGCTAGTAATCCACAAGTTCCTACCCCAACAGATAGAAATTTTGTTTTACCAGGATTCTCGAAGGTTGCTATTACAACTCCAATAACTACTAAAGCTACAACCACCATAATAATACGAACAATCAAGATTCTTGTTTTTAAGCTCATAACTATAACCGTTCCTTTACTACAATTCTTCGGACGAGGCACGACACCTTCCTTAACCATCAGCTTGCGAAGAGAGACCCTTTACAAGGCCTCTCTCGTTTGCATTGTGCAATATATATTCTTCGGTGATAATCCGCATATAATATCCATTATACCCTCATTCAAGAAGATTAATCTCCGGGTTCAGATTCCACGTCAACACGGATACCTTTGCTTCATCTTACAAAGAGCATCATGTCATGTACACTGAAACAGTAAAGGGGCAAAATATCCCTTGCCTAATATTTAGCATATTGGAATACAGCTCCAACTATTTATCCAATGCATGATGCAGAAGCCCTGGTCACACCAATTGCAGAGATCACCCGCTGCATATAAGACAACGAAACCTGCAGCGACCCAAGAAGGTACACCCAAATAAGCAGCAATGGTAGCAATAGCAGCTCCACCTGCAATTAACTTCAAAGCGCGGGAAACTTGCGAATTTGAGAAGCACCACATATCGATATCCTTTGTCACAGCTTCAGGTTCATTAACTTTGGCATCAAATAATCCATCACCAAATTCTATATTACCAGCTTTAACTTCTTCATTGATGTACACCAGCATCGATTCAAACTCTTGGAAGGCTTCTTTACTCACGCCAGCTTTAGCCGCGGAAGAATAATAGTTGTTGACTGTGCCATCCTCGTTAATCGCAGCTTTCTCTTCTAAGTTAGAATTCACGATTTCTAATAGAACATTGATATCCTTGTTATTCTCAGGAACCGAAATTTTAGAAGGCGAAACGGCCACATTCGCGGTGGCAAAGCCTGTGATCGCCGGTGTTGCCAGTAAAACAATAGTCAATATAGCCACAATAATTCCTCGCCCGGAATTCCTAAAGATTTTACTCATTTTGAAATCCTCCTTGTAGTTTAATAATTTTTACTTTGCTTCGGTAAACATCCAATAACATCAAAACGAAGATCAAGTAAAACAAAATATCTGTCGTGAAACAAGACCAGCAGATAATGTGCTTTATTTGCGCCGCCATCAGAAAAGACGCAACGGTTGCTAAAAGTCCTGAAATAAACAGGCTTACATACTGTAATCCCCGCTCTCTTTGAGAAAAGAAATAACTGATAGCGATAACTATTGAGCCAACAAATGCGAGGATTGCTAAGTGAACCTGGCTAACCGGTAAACCGATACTGCCAAGGCCGCAGGTCGTACAAGTTATGTTTCGTTTGAGCCAAATTACATATAGTGAAAAAACTATGGTTACGGCTATTACAAAGGTCAAGATTTTTTTCAATGAGATCCCCACCTTAAGGGCTGTACTTAACATGCTTGTTCGATAACGATTTTAAAACATATAAGCTACAGCCTTCCATTTTCGCTGCCATCCCTTTACAAAAGTATGATATCAGGCATACAATAAGTATACTTGTACCTTTCTCCACAAAAGGTACGCACTCACCCTCGGTGAATGTGGTTAACCGCCTTTGTTCACCGAGGGCTGTTGTTCCTTAGAGCACTGTTTTTTAATTACTCCAATCAATAACCGCCTTCCCGACATATTAAGAAATTATCTCTTATATTACTTTTACAATGGATAGGGTTCGACTATTCTACTAAAAATTTCTGTAAATGCCGATTATTAGTTTCTATCTGGATTAAAACCTGCTCATAACTTTCAGCTGAAAAGTCATATTCTGATACAGTATTATCGTTAACCATAAAATTACTTTGCTCATAATCAATAAATAATGAGGTCACCTAGAAAAATTAAAATAATAAAATATTTTTCTGTTATCATTTGATCAAATCCTTATGTAACTAATCTATTGCTTCCACCTCCCAAATATCTGCCGACAGCTTATTTAATTTTGCTTAAGCTTTACTATAAAGTAATATATTACCATATCATTGTAAATGGTTTATGTCTGAAATCCCGGATTTGGTACCTGAAATCCCATATGACTTATTATTTACTCTGAGCAAAGACTAATTTTCTACCTAATAACAGTGGTATTACAGTTACCTCTAACTGTTTATATCTTTTTGGTAAACCATCTCTACTAAGCAGTCAGTTTCCTCCCCTCAATCTGTTACTTTAATCCTAATTTGCAATAGGATTATTTTCCCCTTTTTATGTTTTTATAAAATCCATGGAACCTTTTGGTCTTCTAAATCGAGTATAGTATGAGAGTTTTTATTTATAAGGAAGCGAAAAGATGCGAAAGACATTTTCAGCAATTATACTCATAACAGTTTGCTTTTTAATGAGCGAAGCTGAACCGGATAAAGGGGGTTGCATTTAATGTATAACGGTACACCGGAAATTAGTTCTGGCTTCGAGAAAAACGAAATACTAATTAAACGTAATAATCAAATACTGCGTTTAACTAAAGATGATATAATTTTTTGCGAAAATAATTCAGGACAATTACATATCCATACTCTTACGGAAATATACCAGGTTCACTGCAGTTTAACCGATATTGAAAAAGAATTGGGATATCCATTTTTTCGCAGCCACCGGTCTTTTATTGTTAATCTGCGAAAAATCAAGCCAGTAAATAATACCGGTGACCGGGTTTATGAGATTCATTTTCATGATTATGATAGGATTGCCTGGTTGAGCAGAGGGAAACATAATGAATTTGTCAAAATGCTCGACGCTGAATATTTTAAAAATACAAAATAGACGAACCCTAAGCGGGCACCACTGATGCTCCCGTTGGTCGCCAATAATGATGCACCCTTGCGGGCACCACTGATGCTCCCGTTGGTCGCCAATAATGATGCTGGTTTATTATGATTTACATTGATTCATTATCGATATAATTTTCTTAACGTGCATTCTTAAGAAACCCTTTACTTTATTAGAAGTCTCAGACTAAGGTCAGGGGCTTAGGAACGGGGACACACCAGTTGACGCAGGAATGTCCCCACAGTCAACCAACTTACCCAAGTCTTACATTGTTGGAAGTCTCATTAATTTGACAAAAATATTCTTCTGAAATAAGTTTCTTGTTTTTTATTCCCTTCACCATGTTATTCAAATACGTCTTCCCAAAATTTTTTCCGTTCTCTTTTTTAAAATACTCTCCTTTTTTTTCATGACAGATCGTGGTTTTGTGTGTCCGTGGAGCAAATATCCTCCATATTTGTTCCTGGGGCACACGATATCGTAAATTTGATTGAAAATTATTGAGGGTGAATTTTATTTTAGAAAGTAGTCTATATTTTAAAGTGGTGGGAAACTAATTGGCCTCGTGAATTTCGCAAATAAATAATACCCTGCTGATACCAGCAGGGCAGTGAAAAAACTCACATTTTAAATATGCATATTATACATGTTATTACTTTTCCAGTTACATGAAACCATCTGACATTTAATTATTTATAATTAATGTTAAACACATCTTATGACCTGACCGCTTCTTCGCTTTCAAACTGCATTACCTGGGCATCTCCCCAGAGGTTTTCCAGATCATAGTATTCTCTTTCCTCCTGGCGGAAAACATGCAGCATTATGGAGCCATAATCGAGTACTACCCATTTTCCTTCGGCATGTCCAGCTCGTCGCAAGGGAACTACCCCATTTTCTTCCAGGACTTCTTCTACATGTTCTACTATGCTTTTTACTTGAATAATACTCCTGCCGCTGGCAATTACAAAATAATCAACTAATACGGTAAGTTCGTGAACATTTAGTACGGTTACATCTATTGCCTTTTCATCCTCACAGGCCTCGGCCATCAATTTTACCAGCTCTTTAATCTTTTCCAAGCACAGTCCTCCTCATATACTTTTTGTAATATTTGATTAGTTATCATAAGGTCTTTTGCTGCATTTTTCTACCCAAATGGGATCTAACTTTAGCAGACGTTTCTTTTTTAGGTTTTCTTTCATAACCCATCTTACCTCACGGCTGCTGTTCTCCAACCATTTTTCAAAAACAGGTTTGCCTTCACAGGGAAACGCCGCTACTGCGACACTCCAGCCATATGCCAGACCCTTTTTCAAGACCCGGTATTCTTCAGTCTTGCTCACTTGAGCATTATCCGCTAGCCACCGGGTAATATAATACATAATTTCCAATACTCTATAGGCGTCATTCCTATTTTTCAGCAATTTAGGTTCGCAAAGGGCTGCAACAGCAGCTCTTTTCTCCAGGGGATTGCCCTCTTCAAGTATTTCTGCCTCACTAAGCAGCATTTCAAAATCATGTTCTCCAACTATTTGATAAGCTATGGCAACCGCCTCTCTTACCCTCCATCTGTTATCCGAGGCTAAACCGCGCAAAACCGGCAGAAGTTGATGATCACCCTCTGCTATTAGTCTACCATACCCGACCGTTCCACACATAGCCAGAAATACTCCCGGTGAATTCTCTGGCGCTGCCTGCTCGTTATAACCCAGGTAACGGTCAAAAAGCTTTTTATCCCCCTCCCGTACCACTGCCATCATAAGTTCTAGATTGCCCCGGGGGCCGGGAAGACCTGAATTTTGAAGCAGGTAATCATCCCAATCTCTCATATTTCTTAATTTATCACAGTACACCTGCATTTTACTCACTGATATTCACCTTCTGTAAAAAACAGTTTCTTACCACTACCGTTTCCGGATGCAGAATTTTCCGGGAATCCAAGCAATGTCTGATACTGCTCTCCAAAGCTGATAACATAGCCTGGTCCAGATCTATATAAGCCAGTTCTCTAAGTTCTGCTACCCCAGTATAGCTTCGGCCAGGTTCGATCATATCAGCTAGAAAAATTATTTTTCCCAGATCACTCATCTGCAATGACCCTAGAGTATGGTGTCTGATAGCACTCAATATTTCTTTATCTTTTAATCCCAGGTCTTTCTCCAGCAAGAAGGCCCCTACCGGTCCATGCAGCAGGTCAGGAACCTCTCTTTCAACCTGATGAGATATAAGGTGGTTCTTTTCCGCAATTTCCAGCAATGCGCCTGTCTGCAGATCTCTGGCATAATCATGCAGAATTCCAGCCAAATATGCCTGGGACTCATCAATGCCGAATTTCTTAGCCATTTGTACTGCAGTATCTGCTACCCAGTGAGAATGTTGATATCTTTTTTCAGAAAGTCTTGATCTGACGATTTCCAGTGCTTTATCAGCCTGCATTAAACTTGTCCTTCCCGGTAAAGGTTATTGTTATGAATATAGCTTTCCACTTCTTCAGGTAACATATATCTGATAGGTTTACCAGTGGATACTCTTTCTCTGATATCACTGGATGATATATCTAAACCCGGTATTTGTATAAAGTCGGTATGTTTCCAAAATATTGGAGGCAGTTTCTCTCGCATTTGTTCTTCATCTTTAATATTGTAACCTGGCCGGGTCACCACAATAAATCGGCACAATCCTGCCAGACGTTCTGCATCTTTCCAGGTATCCATAATGAATAAGGAATCCAGTCCCATAATAAAAAATATACGGCAGCCAGGATAGGCACTCCGGTAATACTCGATAGTATCAATGGTATAAGAAATCCCCCCCCGTTTGATTTCCAGGTCAGATACCTCAAAAGCGGGATTATTTAATATTGCCATTTCCACCATGTGATAACGTATATCTTCGTTCAGTATCCCACTGGCATCCTTGTGCGGCGGGATTCGGGCCGGAATGAAAATAACCCGGTCCAAACCGAACTCCAGCCGGGCACATTCAGCAGCAATAAGATGCCCATAGTGTATAGGATCAAAAGTTCCTCCCATTATCCCCAGGGATGTAACATTCATATAGCATTTCTTCCTTTATATAAGCATAATTTCTTAGCATCCAAGCTAAATAATAACCGTATGATAACAAAAATGCAAATATTGATGGTGCTGTATCCCCCATCTTATCACATTTCTGCTCACCAATCCCTTTTCCTTCTGGTCTTTTGCCGGAACTATAATATAATAGAGTTATTGGCTATTAAAGAAGGTACAAATCATGATCAAAAATGTTGAAGTAATTTTCCATAATCAGGGTTTGCGCAGCTATATCGAAGTAGACTTGTGTATAGAATGTCCCCGGCAGGATGGCAAGGGCTGCTGCGGCAATTATTCACCGGTTTTTTATCCCAGTGATTTCGCCTATTTGCTCAAAAACCATCCTGAGATAGTTGATTATATTATGTCTATTAAGGACGTTACTATCCTGGATGCTTCATTAACAGTTAATAATTCTATTGATGGTGACAGTTATAAATGCCATTTTCACAGCAGTGAAAATGGATGCCGCCTGGAACAGATACAGCGGGAATCAATCTGCCGCCATTTTGTATGTCCTGGTATCGGCTGGGAATATGAGGAAAGCATGAGTCACTGGAAATCTTTTTTCAGTCAGCTGGCAGATTATGAGATTGAACTAAATAATAAAATTGCCGCAGTTTTAAAAGCCCAGGGCCTTACGCTCAGAAATGAAGAACAAAGGCCACGTTTTTTCACTGAACTTCTAAGCATTTTTGAAAAAGAAACCCAACAGCTCCCGAATTTCTTTTCATCCTGTAAGCCAGTGGAACGGTTTACCATTAGAAGGCAGATTTATTTGGGACAAGAATGGCCGTTGTAGCCAAGTGAGTCATGGGGACGGTTCCCTTGACTCATTAGCGAGTCATGCATCTTAGTATAGAATATCTTACTAAAAGGACGAAATGAGTCAAGGGAACCGTCCCCATGACTTACTTAGGGAGGGAATGCGATATGAATTGGAGCAGCAAACAGAGAACACTGGATAATGTGTTGGAGGCAATCGGATGTACTCCTATGATTCGGTTAAATAAGATATCTGCGGATATTAATGCCGATATATGCGTGAAGCTGGAATATACTAATCCCAGCGGCAGCTTAAAGGATCGGGTAGTACATTCGATCGTAGAGCAGGCTGAAAAAAGAGGAGATTTAAAACCTGGCATGATACTCCTGGAAGGTACCACTGGTAATACCGGCATCGCTACCGCCATGGTGGGGGCAGCCAAAGGTTATCGGGTCATTATAGTCATGCCGGAAGGGATGAGCGATGAACGTAAAAAGACTATACAGGCTTACGGAGCCGATTTGGTCCTCACCCCTGGAGCAGAAACAGACGTGGATCTGGTGCTGGAAGAAGTCGAAAAAATCAAAGGCAGCTACGGCAAGCAGGTTTTTGAAATTGGCCAATTCTTTCGCTCCGACAATGTACTGTCCCATTTTGATAATACCGGTCCCGAAATATGGGAGCAGACGGATGGTAAGGTTGATGTATTCATTATGTGCCAGGGAACTGGTGGTACTATTACCGGAACCGCCAAGTATCTAAAGGAAAAGAATCCTGATATCAAGGTTTATATTTCTGAACCCCTGGAATCTCCTATGCTTTCCAAAGGAACTATCGGCCAACATAAGGTTCAGGGAATTGCGGACGGCATACTGCCGATTATTCTGAACTTGGAGTATGTGGATGGTATTGTACTGGTTAGTTCTGATGATTCCATTGCAACTGCCAGAGAACTGGCGTCCAAAGAGGGGATTTTCTGTGGCATATCATCAGGATGTAATGTAGGAGCTGCCAAGAAGGTCTCCCTTAAGCATCCGGACAAAAAATGTATCGTTACCATTATCAATGATAACGGTCTCCGTTACCTGTCAACAGTTCTTTGTGAGAGCGAGGATACTCGTACCATGCTGGACAGGGAATATAAGTTAAGCCAGGAAGACCTGGATAAGCTGTCCCAATATGATTTTGAAATAATAGAATAGCTCGCAAACCAGGGGGGACGGTTCTTGTCTTGCATCTTTATCCAAAACTAGATGCAAGGCAAATGCCGTCCCCTTTGACAAATTCGTTTTACTCTCTGACCTGTCCATCACCATAAACGATAAATTTGGTGGTGGTTAATTCTGTCAATCCCATGGGACCACGTGCGTGCAGCTTCTGGGTGCTGATACCCATTTCGGCTCCGAAACCGAAAACATTTCCATCGGTAAAACGAGTGGAAGCATTGGCATAAACAGCGGCAGCATCGACTGCAGCCATGAACCTGCGCACGTTACTGTAGCTTTCACTCACGATAGCTTCACTGTGACCGGTTCCATGAACATTGATATGTTCTATTGCTTCTTCCAGGTTATCCACTACCTTGACCGCAATGATCAGGTCCAGATATTCCTCATCCCAGTCTTCTGCTACTGCTTCTTTGATATCGCCCACAATTTTAATAGTGCGGGCACAGCCTCGCAGCTCTACTCCGGCTTCCTGCAGCTCTTTCATCATAAGAGGCAGGAAATCTTCTGCTACTTCACTGTGCACCAGGAGGGTTTCTATCGCATTGCATACCGAAGGCCGCTGTACTTTGGCATTAAACACTATCTGGCGTGCTTTTTCCAGATCAGCAGACTGGTCTACAAAAACATGACAATTACCCATACCGGTCATAATATAAGGAACCCTGGCATTTTCCATAACGGCATTTTTCAGGCCTTTACCTCCCCGGGGGATGAGTACGTCCAGGTAATCATTCATTTGCATCAGGAATACAGCCGCTTCTCTGTCCTCACTGTCCACCAGCTGTATAGCCCCATCAGGCAGTCCACATTTTACAGCGGCAGCGGAAATGACCCGGGCAATTACCCGGTTAGAATTCAGGGCCTCTTCACCGCCCCTGAGGATTATAGCATTGCCTGATTTCAAACATAAGCCAGCCGCATCAGCGGTTACATTGGGACGTGATTCATAGATGATACCTACCACTCCTATGGGAGTTCTTATTCTCCCTACTTCCAGTCCGTTGGGTCTCCGGGTCATACCCAGCACTTCTCCTACCGGATCAGGGAGTGCAGCTATTTCTCTCAGACCCTGGGCCATATCCTCAATTCTCTGCTCATTCAACATAAGTCTTTCTAATAGAGCCGAAGTTAAACCCATCGTTTGCCCATTTTTCAAATCCAACTTATTGGCGGTCATAAGTTCAGCACTGTTCTCAACCAGAGCCTCAGCCATCTCCATTAAAGCTTGATCCTTTAATGAAGTTGGAGTAGTAGCAAGTATCCTGGCAGCCTGTCGGGCTTTTTTCCCCTGTTCAATCAACACTTTTTGTAATTGAATATCCATCGATCATCGCTCCTTAATAGGGACAAGGGTTCCTTGTCCCAGTTTCCCTTTATTATAAGTGGGACAAGAACCTGCTCCTTGTCCCTACTCCACCCAGAGGTTGTTCCGATGTATAATCTCATCGTAATCTTTTTCCCCCAGTATATCTTTGATCTGGGAAGATTTTTTTCCCTGGATCTTAAAGATATCTGCCGAGCTGTAATTAGTGATGCCCCGGGCTATTTCATTCTTTTCGCTATCGCTTACCGCTACTACTGCTCCCCGCTCAAATTCGCCATCTATACCAACTACTCCGGAAGGCAGCAGGCTTTTCCCTTTTTTCATAAGAGCATTGCCAGCTCCTGCATCTATAGTAATCCTACCCTGCACTAGCCGCCCAAAGGCTATCCATCTATCCCGGGCATGCATTTTCTTTTCTCGGGGAACAAAAAATGTTCCCAGTTCCTCTCCGGCTACTATCCGCCGAATAATATTTCTTTCTGCACTGTTGGCTATGACCATCGCTGCTCCTGATGCCATACACATGCGGGCTGCTTTAAGCTTGGTGAACATACCTCCGCTGGCAAAACTGCTTCCACGATTAGTTGAGTTCTGTTCCAGCTCCGGGGTTATTTCTTCCACCCGGCTTATGAGTACTGCCTTTTCATCCTGCCTGGGATCGGAGCTGTATAGTCCATCCACATCAGACAGTATTATAAGCAGATCTGCGTCTACCAGTCCAGCTACCATCGCCGAGAGAGTATCATTGTCACCAAACTTGATTTCTTCAACTCCAACTGTATCATTTTCATTAATAACTGGAATAACATTCATATTCAGCATGGCCAGGAGTGCATTAGTAGCATTCAAGTAGCGAATACGATCATCCATATCCCCTCTGCTTAAGAGCACTTGAGCAACTGTTTTGCTGTATTCTGAAAATAATTTCTCATAAAGCTGCATCAGAGCACCCTGACCTATGGCTGCCAGAGCCTGTTTTTCTGGAAGGGTATTAGGTATGTTTTTCATTCCCATCCTATTTGCCCCTACTCTGATAGCACCAGAAGTGACTAGAATAACTTCCAGATCTCGATTATGTAAGTCAGCTATTTCTCTAACCAGCCTTTCAATTGTCTGCAAATTCAACTGCCCGTTAGCATAGGTCAGGGTACTGGTTCCCACCTTTACTACTATCCTGCTGGCATGGGTAATTCGTTTTCTCATTATCCACCTCTCACCCTGTTCATACTCAATATTCTCTGCCTTCTATTCACTATAATCAAATTCAAAATCCATAATTTTTACCGTGTCACCCTCTTGAATTCCTTTTTCCCGGAGAGCTTCTTCCAAACCCATTTTATCTATAGTTCTCTGAAACCTGCTCAAACCTTCATCACTATTAAAATTGGTCATTACCAGTAATTTTTCAATTCTTTTTCCGCTTACTTCCCATACTCCATCTATCAATTCAATCTGGAAAGGCTCCTCCTCCTCATAGCGTGTGATGACTGCTTGTTCCCCAGTGGGGACGCTTTCTACCGGCATTGCCATAAGCATTTGGTTTAGTTTTTCTACTAGAATATCTATACCCTCTCCGCTTACTGCTGATATACAATATAGTTTTTCACCAAAGGCTTGCCGGAGTTTTTCTATATTTTCCCTAGCTTCAGCCAGATCCATTTTATTAGCTGCAATGAGATAGGGCCTATCCAGAAGGCTGGGATTAAATTTTTCCAGCTCGTAACGCAAGGTATGGTAATCTTCCATGACATCACGGCCTTCAGTTTCAGCTGCATCCAGTATAAACAGCAAAACCCGGGTGCGTTCGATATGCCGCAGGAAGTCGTGGCCCAGTCCGGTACCTTCACTGGCCCCTTCTATCAAACCTGGTATATCAGCTATTACAAAAGAATCTTTATCCCTGGTCACTACCACTCCCAGGTTGGGAACCAGAGTGGTAAATGGATAATCTGCTATCTTGGGCCGAGCCGCAGAAACCCTGGATATAAAAGTAGATTTACCAGCGTTGGGAAAACCAACCAGGCCCACATCAGCCAGCAGTTTCAGTTCCATCCGCAGCCACCGTTCTTCACCAGGCTCACCATTTTCCGAGTATGAGGGAGCCTTATTGGTGGAATTAGAAAATCGGGCATTCCCTCGGCCTCCTCTGCCCCCCCGGGCTACTTTAACATCCTGACCCGGTCGGGTAAGGTCTGCCACTACCTCTCCGGTATCATCGTCATAAACCAGGGTACCCACCGGAACCTTGACCAACAAGTCTTCACCCCAGGCACCGTGCATATTCTTACCCTGTCCATGTACGCCGCGCTCAGCCTTAAAATGTTTTCGGTATTTAAAATCCATTAGAGTTTTCAAGCCTTCATCAGCGATAAATACTACATTTCCCCCCCGGCCTCCATCACCACCTGCCGGACCCCCTTTGGGCACATATTTCTCGCGTCGGAAAGCTACGATTCCATTACCCCCATCGCCGCCTTTAACGTAAATCTTGGCATGATCAATAAACATATACTCACTTCCTGACTTCTATCACTATAGAGCCTTCTTCCATACTTTCACAACTGTAGAGTAGATCAACACCATCTGCTGTTTCGTAAATCTCCAGGTACACTACCAGGTCTTCATCACGGTCCTCATTTTCACACCTGCCCAGCAATTGCTCCAAGCTGTGCAGAGGTTCATTGTTCTCTATCAGCATTTGTTTAGATTTAAGCTGTATCTCATCATACCTTAGTATTACTCTTAAATCCCGGGATAATAACAGCTGATCATATAAATATAAAGCTATTTCCGGATCAGTACGTTCGAATATTACGCGTTCGGCAGCCATTTCATTAACCATGTTTATTATGTACTGTCTGGCCTGGGCTGGGTTCCCCAGATCTATATATCCAAGCATTACCTGCAGGTGATTGCCAAAATCATGTCTAATTCTTCTTAAAAGATCCAGCGTTTTTTCCTCGTCCAATGCTCTTCCTCCTCAGTTAACTAATAATAGCAAAAACCCCTGAAAAACTCCAGGGGTTCAATCACTCCAGGTTATATTTGAACTAGGCCTGAGCACTTACCATTTCTTCCAGCGGATATACGCTGACCTGCTTTTTGTCCCGGCCTTTTCTTTCAAACTTTACTTTACCATCAACAACTGCAAACAGGGTATCGTCTCCGCCCTTCATAACGTTGTTGCCGGGATGGATTTTGGTACCTCTCTGTCTAACCAGGATATTTCCAGCTCTGACTACCTGTCCATCATATCTTTTAACTCCCAACCGCTTTGATTCGCTGTCTCTTCCATTCTTGGAACTTCCAACACCTTTTTTATGGGCAAATAATTGTAAATCAAATTTAAACATATTAAGACCTCCTAACCAGCACTTTCATGTAACCTGTATAGGCCTGCTCCATAGACAACAAGCCTTTTTCCATAGTTGTAAGAATCACCTGCGCCTTTTCCTGGTCTTTCTGACTTAACCCGGCAGGCAGCTCACAATTCATCCAGCCTTTTTCAATCCTGTATTCAGGTTTTTCGGTCATATGCTCTATCAGCCCGAGTAACGCAGTCTGGGTAACTGCAGATACTCCTGCACAGTAAATGTCTTTACCTTCCGAGCTGAACCCTGCATGACCTGAAACTGAAAAAGATTGAATATATCCCTTTTGGTATTTTATTTCAACCTCTAACATTATCCTTCAATCTTCTCAATTAGCAACCGGGTATAGGGCTGACGGTGTCCCTGTTTTCTACGATAGTTCTTTCTCTTTTTATATTTATATACTATTATTTTTTTGTTCTTGCCCTGTTCCAGTATCCTGGCTGTAACTGTGGCGTTTTCCAGCAGGGGACTGCCTATTTTTACGCCGCCATTTTCATCGTTTATCATCAGCACTTGATCTAGAACTACATTTCCCCCGGCTTCTCCATCTACTTTTTCGATTTTTACTATGGTACCTTCACTTACTTTGTATTGTTTTCCACCTGTTTGAATCAACGCATACACTTTTTTATAAGCACCTCCATGTTTATTAAGACTCGCCAGTATGCAGGTAGGCCGAAGCCATTTGTCATGAAACCTGAACTGAGCGGTTGCAAAACATGCAACCCAAATGCAAATTTAACATATATAGCCTCTTAAGTCAAGTGAACTCTACTTCCCAGGGAGATTTAATACGCAGATGTAGAAATGTTGTATTCGGCAGTTCCATACTTTGATTTGGGAGTCAATTTCAGCTTTTTGCCAATCCGTTTTTCTATGTAATCAAGGTCGCCTTTATCTTCAGACAATACTTTGATAAGATCTGGATTAGCCTCGCAAATAATTTCGTCATGTTCTATATAATCCATATTTATCAACTGCCTCTTAATCTCGCAGCATACGGCAGCCAGATTAATGGTACGACCCCGGCCATTGCAATGGCTGCAGTCATCGGCAAAAAATTCGCTTACCCCATAGCGAGACTTTTTTCTGGTCATTTCGAGAAATCCCAATCCTGTCATACCCACTATTCTGGTATTAGCCTTATCTTTGGCGAGTCTAGTCCTGAGCGTATCAATGACTTCCTCCTCGTTTTCTTTGTTTTTCATATCTATAAAATCTATTAAAACTATACCACCTATACTTCTCAGACGTAGCTGTCTGGGAATTTCAATGGCTGCTTCCATATTCAACTTAAAAACGGTATCCTCGAAATCATTATTACCTGTAAATTTACCGCTGTTAACATCTATTACTGTCATAGCCTCAGTTTCATCAATTATCAGATAGCCACCGTTTTTAAGCCATACCTTCCGGCGCAGGGTCCTCTTAACGTCCTTTTCCAGTCCGTATTTCTCAAAAAGGGCTCCCTCTTCATATATTATCTCCCGGCAGGACGCATGTTTCTTGCCCACATAGGCGCTAATCTTGTCTTTAAGCTTTTTATTATTAATAACAATCCTGGATATCTGAATATCCAGGTACTCTCTCAGAGTCCTCTCCAGAGTGTCGATATCTTCATAAATCAGGCTGGGACTGCGGGACTTATCATAGCGTTCTTTAATATCCAACCATACCTGCAGAAGTTCTTCTAACTCGGCAACAATTTCCTCATCTTTCGTTTCCATACATGCAGTTCTTACTATTACTCCCATATGATCAGGTTTATGCAGCTCAATAATGGTGCGCAGATATTCACGGCGGTCATTGTTGGTTATCTTTCGTGAAATTGATACTTCGTTTTGAAAAGGCAATAAAACCAGATAATGCCCTGGAATAGTCATGTTTCCAGTTACCCGGGCTCCCTTATCTGAAAAGGCCTCCTTTTTTACCTGTACCATGATATCCTGTCCACTTGCCAAAAGGTCAAAAATATTGCTGCCCCTTTTTAAACCAGGGACTATAATATCTCCTTTATAAAGAAAGGCATTCTTGGCCAGACCTATATCTATAAAAGCACATGATAGACCAGGTATTATATCTTTAACCCGACCCTTATAAATATTACCTACATTGTCATTCTGGTCTGCCCAGAATATTTCGGCCAGGCGACCGTTTTCAACAATAGCCACTCTTGATTCCCAGGGATATATCTCGACAATGATTTCTCTTTCCAACTACCTCACCTTTTCAAACGGAGAACAAAATATATTTCCAGTTCGCATGAAATTTTCACTGCGGAATATATCTAACACCTCTTCGTATTGGACACCATGGTCTTTTAACAAATCCAGCAGTTCATCATAGCGGACGTTAACTGGTTCCCCTACATTTACCAATATACTTATCATAACAGACTCTTCATGGAAGTTGACAGTAATTTCGAAAATTCCCGGGCGCAGATCCTTATCGATCCCCTTTTGCTTGCCCCTGCTCTTTACCAGCAATTTATCTTGACTCATAAGTGTATCAGGCAGGGCTGCATAATCATAATCACTATTTTTTAGTATAAAAGTATAGCTGGCCGCATTAATGATCTTCATCAGGGCGGCCTGTTTATCCTCCAATTTAATACAGCGCTGGATTTCCATCCCCAGGGGCAGGACTCCGTTCATCTTGGCAATAAATTCATCCGACTGCATATCCTGTATTAATTCCAGGTCGAAGTATTCTTGCTTCCCCCAGACCCCTACCGGTAAAACAGTGCCCATAGACAACTTGACATGGGGATTAAATCCTTCACTCAAGGCAAAGGGGATACCAGCCCGACGCAGAGCCCTGGTCATGAGATTCATCATATCCAGATTGCCCAAAAATTTCAAGTTGCTCTCCACCCTGTACTCTGCTCTCAACCTCATCCCCGAAATTCCTCCTTGATATCGAGATCTATAGCAAAAGCAGGACATATACCACATCCGGTACAGCCATCCCAGCGGCAATCTCCGGTAGTAATGCCGGCTGCTGCTTTTTCATCCTCATCCTGCAAATAAGCTTTACTTACTCCAGTATCTATAAAATCCCAGGGCAGTACCTCATCATAAGAGCGCAGGCGAGAAGTGTAGAATTCTGTTTTGATTTCAGACTCTCTGAAGGCCTCCATCCAACGGCTGAAATTAAAATATTCTGACCACCCGTCAAATTTACTGCCCTTCTGCCAGGCTAAATAAATTGAAGCAGATAATCGCCTGTCCCCCCGGGAAAAAACTCCTTCCAGATAACTGGTCCTGCTATCGTGGAAACTCATTTTGATTCTTTTCATTTTATTACGGCTTAAAATTCTCCTTTTTTCCTCCAATTCCTCCATAGTATTCTGGGCCTGCCACTGGAATGGAGTATGGGCTTTGGGAACAAATGAGGCAATACTGGCCCGTATCTCAACTTTCTTCCGAGCATTCTCATCTCCCAGAGTCCTGATTTTCTTAAGTAATTCCAGGATACCCTCCAAATCTTCTTCCGTCTCCCCGGGAAGACCATCCATAAAATATAATTTTATCGATAACCAGCCTGATTGAAATGCAGCTTTTACTGCCGTCAACAGCTGCTCTTCGCTCACATTCTTATTGATCATATCCCTCATTCTCTGGGTGCCTGCCTCTGGCGCCAGGGTGAGGGTAGTTTTGCGCACTTTCTGTACTTCATTCGCCAGTTCGATAGAAAAAGCGTCTACTCGCAGTGAGGGTAAGGAAACTCCCGTACCCTGCTCCCGGTATTCTTTAACCAGGTCCTTCACCAGACTATCTACTCCAGAATAATCCAGGGTGCTGAGGGAAGTAAGACCAATTTCATCATAACCAGTGCTGGCCAGCTGCTCGCTGGCCTGTTTTTTAAGTGTTTTAATACTCCTCTCTCTAACCGGCCGGTAGACTACACCCGCATGGCAGAAACGACAGCCGCGCTGACATCCTCGCATAACTTCCAAAACTGCCCGGTCATGAATAATATTCATATAGGGCAATACTGGTTTAACCGGGAAATAGGCATTATCCAGATCAGCTACCACTCTCTTTTTTATGGTATCAGGTACCGATTCGTAGAGAGGAATCATTTTATTAAAGGTACCATCTTCATTATAGTGAACGCTGTACAATGAAGGCACATAAACGCCTTCCAGCAAGGCAAGTTTTAGTAATTGCTCCTGTCTCTTCAGGTGCCGGTTTTCCCAGCAGCAATCCAGGAATTCGAGCAGCACCTCTTCTCCATCCCCTACAACAAACACATCAAAAAAATCTGCATAGGGTTCCGGATTGAAAACAACCGGGCCTCCGGCAATTATCAGTGGGTATTGTTCATTCCTATCTTTGGACCACAATGGTATATCACTCATATCGAGCATATTCAATACATTGGTAATAGCCAATTCATATTGCAGGGTAAAACCTACCACATCAAATTCGTTCACTGCTTTAAAAGATTCCAGAGTGAAAAGCGGAATTTCATGGCTGCGCATTTCCTTTTCCATGTCCGGCCAGGGAGCATATACCCTTTCCAAGAGATGATCGCTCTTTTCATTAATCAAACCATACAAAATCTTACTGCCCACATGAGACATACCTACCTCATAAACATCAGGAAAAGCAAAGGCTATCTTGGTCCTGCATTCGTCCCAGTCTTTGCATATAATATTCACTTCACTGCCGGTATAACGCGCAGGTTTTGATACATTAGGTAATATATCTCTAAAAATCCTATCTTTCATGTTCTGCCTCCAACACCGCAATATCCAGTAATATATATATTACCATAAAAACAAAGATAATAACCTGCTTGTGCAAACCAGCAGAACCGTCTTGGTTTCTTTACACATCCCTAACACAAGCAGCAGGTCCCTTTTCCAGCAGGCATTCTATCAGTTCTGCTTCGCTCCTGATTCCTATTACTGATTCATCAGCACCGATTATCAATACCGTTAAATAATGTGAAGGACGGCTGCTATCAAGTATTTTCTTAACCAGAGTATCCTGAGTTGCTACTATCTGCTGACAATCCATAAAGCCACGCCGGGTAAGCTGGCTCTTTTTATTAATCAGAAATCGCATAAAAGCATAAGCCAGCAGGTTTTTTTCCCGGCTGGCAGCCCAATACAAGAGTACACCGATGATAATTAAATTAGCTCCTGACATGGCAGTATAAGTTAAATATACTCCACTCCCACCAACTAAAACTGCAGTCAATTTACCCATAAATGCTGCTGTTAGAGTCGCTTTCCGGTAACCAAATCTCCTGGATAGAACTGCCCGCACCACCCTACCGCCATCCAGCGGCAGAGCCGGAAAGAGATTAAAAAACCCTAGAAATAGGTTGATGTTAATAAATAGCTCGGTTAAATCTCCCCTGTCAGGCAGCAAAAAAAAGAATGCCGCTGCCATGGACAGGCTCATTAAAGGACCTGCCAGCGCGACATAGATCTCTTTTTCCGGTTCCAGTCCGGTAAAATCTTCAACTTTAGCCTGCCCTCCGAAAGGCAGCAGTTCAACTTCAGATATTTTAACTCCCAGAGTGACGGCAACCATGGTATGAGCTAATTCATGTACCAGGACCGCCGCGGTAATTAACAAGACTTCCTGCCCCAGACCCAGCAAAATATAGGCCAGACATAAGAGCAGAAAAAACGCATTTATCTTGAAGCCTATACCTGCTATTCTGGCCAAACGCATTATTGTTGAAATAATTTGTTAGGGTTGAGGGGCCCATCCTTACTGGTCATTTGAAAATACAGCTCCAGGCTGGTCCTGCCTATAATGGTATCTTGGTCAGCTTCATTCCCTTTCTCTACCAGGACTTCCCTTAATCCCCCATAAGACGAATATAAACTTCCACCGTGGTCAATTAACACCGTTATTCCACTTTCATCACTGGATATATCCGCTACCCTGCCTTCATAAATCGGTTTTACCTCTGAGTTATCCTCAACCTTTATCAATACCGCTGGGAAAAATTCCTGCTGCTTGGACTCCTCATTCCAATACCAGCCATATTCACGTTCTATATCCGCAAAATCACAGGGCAGCTGCAGGGTAGTGGGGTTTGATACCGGTACGGTCTCGGTATTCTGCTTAACGTTTAGTTTAGACCAATACCGAGCAATATTTTCCTGTACCCCGTAGTCTTTCATTACATATCCAATTACAGGTTCAACTATTTTTTTGCTGCTGTGTTCTGACTGCATGGATAGGCCAACCAGAGCAGCAATAACTATTACTACCAGCATTCTTATTCTGAAGTTCCCTAGCATTAGAATTGCCCCCTTTAAAATGAACTTCTAAAGCTTAACGAATGGGCAGAATCTTATTCTCTTAAAATATATATCTTTACTCCACTTTTTATGACATAACAGGTGGATACTTTTTCCTTTTTGCATGAAGCCGGTGGGAGAAAAGAAACTAAGAAGTGAAATGATTCGCTTTATAAATAAAATGCCGCTAGCTGAAGCATTGCAGGGGGAAATAAAGTCGGCGAGCACTAGGTGGATATAAATACTGGACAGCAATGCCATCCAGTTTAAATTATTTGGTATTAAGATTCAAATGCAAACATCTGCAGGTCGTGCCTTTTTCACCAGCTTTCGATAGATACCTGGCGGGAGCAGCAGAGTTGAATAACTCAGTACTTTATCCAGGGTTTCCAGCAGGTCGTCATTTCCTTCCCAGTATTCTTCCAAAACCTCATAGCTGACACTATCAGTTAATCTTTTAATGACCAAGGCCAGGAGCAGCAGGTCGTCTACCTTGCCAAGAAATGGTACCCGATCAGGAAATAAATCCAGCGGGGATATAACATAAGCTGCCGCGCCCAGCATCATGCCTTTTTCTGCTGTCGGAACATCTTTATCCTGCATTAACCGGTAAATAAGCTTCAATAAGTTTGGGATCAGCATCAATAATTCTCTAATACTATTCCTGGCCATGGGCAGAAGTTCTTCTCGGGTGTTGACTTCTTCTCTCATCGTATCCCTCCTTTATGCTATTATGCCTTAATCCTCAGAAAACTATTTTTTTACCACGAATATTTACATTTAAGATTAAGGCAACTGCAAGAAGGTTGGTAATCATTGAACTCCCCCCATAGCTTATAAACGGCAAAGGTATGCCGGTAATAGGCATTAACCCTATCGACATACCTATATTCTCAAATATATGAAACAGCCACATAGCCGTAACTCCTATCACGACCAGGGTTCCGAAGAATTCTCGGGATTCCGAGGCAATATATAAGGAACGCATTATCAATATTCCATATAATAAGATTAAAAAGGCTGCTCCAATAAATCCCAGTTCCTCTCCAATAACTGCGTATATAAAATCGGTATGGTGTTCGGGAAGGAAATTCAGCTGTACCTGAGTGCCATTATAGAGTCCTTTTCCGGTAAGCCCGCCCGAGCCTATAGCTACCAGTGATTGTATGGTGTTCCAACCTGCTCCGCGTCCGCCCTGTCCATCATTATAAGGATCTAAAAAAACAATCAGGCGTTTAAGCTGGTAGTCTTCCAATGGTACCGACATGCCCAGGCTAAAGTGTAAAAACAAGACCAGCCCCGCTAGAAGTGTACATCCTCCCATTAAAACTAAGAGTACCCTGGGATTTGCTCCGGCGGCAAACATCATTATAAAAGTAATAGCTATATAAACCAGAGCTGTACCCAGATCCGGCTGCATCATTATTAAAATAAAAGGCAGTCCCATATACAAAAAACACGGCAGCATCTTGATCAAAGTGTCAAGTTCCCCTCTCCGGCGGTTAACGAAATCGGCAAACGCCAGTATCAACATGACCTTGGTAAACTCGGCCGGTTGGATGGCCGGGAGGGGGCCTAATGAAATCCACCCGGTAGTACCACGGACTTCTGTTCCGAAAACCAGCACCGCTATTAATAGCACCACCGATAAAATGTAAAGCAGTATACCAAAATTCTTGAACTCAGTAAAGTCATAACGGATAATAACAATAACCCCGATAAGGCCGACCGCTATCATAAAGAGCTGTTTTTTTACATAATAAAGCGCCTCACTTGATATTCCACTGCTGGCACTGCTTTGAATGATGATACCAAAGGTTAGTATAATCAAGAGGGTAACTATAAACGGTTTATCAATAAATTTTAATCGCTTTAAATTCAAAGATGTTGCCTCCCCATACATTATAAAGCTTACGAAATTCGCATGTAAAGATGGCAAATACAGGTTTCCTTTATTTATCCGGCAGAAAAAAGACAAACCCGGGGGTGGGCTGCCCGGATTCATCTTTTAGACAGAGCTCAAGGAAATTGTATTGTGGAGTTTTTATATCATTAATTGGTAAACTAATTATAAAATCTAGGAATTCATCATCACTCCTAACATCTATTTAAGAAGAGGCCGTCTCAACTTTTCGTCTAAACCCTTTAACCGGTATATTGGCTATCAGGGCAATAGAATTTTCCTCGTTTTCCAGGTTTACCTGCAGCGCTTCCTCATCTATATCCAAATAATCGCGTATAACTTTTATCAGATCTTCTTTCAACGAATTTAAAAACTCGGGAGATACTGAAGCCCGGTCATGAACCAGGACCAGACGCAGCCTTTCCCTGGCGACATCCTTACTAGATACACTTTCCCTTGAAAATATCCGGCTGAGTACGTCTAACAAAGTCATCCCCTCCCTCTTTACCTGGCCAGCTTTAACATTTTCTTGAATTTATCCATTATATTTTCCGGATCATCTAATGAGTACATGGGGACCTCTTCTCCATTCAGCCTGCGTGCAATACGGCGGTAAGCCGCCCCCGCTCTGGATATGTTTTCCAGTACAGCCGGTTCACCTCGATTGGTGGATACCACTATAGCCTCGTCTTCCGGTACCACTCCCAACAGCTCAATTGCCAGTATATCATTAATATCACTGATATCCATCATATCTCCCCGCTTTACCATTTTACCGCGTATCCTATTTATTATTAATCTCGTCTCCGTGAGTCCGGCTGCCTCTAGAAGGCCAATTATCCTATCGGCATCTCTTACTGATGATACTTCCGGGGTAGCAACCACGACCGCTTTATCAGCTCCAGCGATGGCATTCTTGAAACCCTGTTCAATGCCGGCCGGACAATCAACCAGTATGAAATCAAAATCTTTACGCAGCTCATTAGTCATATTCTTCATCTGGTGTGGTGATACCGCAGTCTTATCTTTGGTTTGAGCTGCAGGCAGAAGATAAAGACCATCAAATCTTTTGTCCTTTATTAAGGCCTGCTTCAATTTGCAGTGCCCGTTAACCGCATCTACGATATCGAATACAATGCGGTTTTCTAAACCCATGACTACATCCAAGTTTCTAAGTCCAATATCAGTATCAATCATTACCACCTTTTTGCCCATCATAGCCAGAGCAGTTCCTAGATTAGCTGTAGTTGTAGTTTTTCCCACCCCACCTTTTCCTGATGTTATTACTATAACTCTACTCTTCATCCTTAAGCCCCCTATCATATTTTTAACTTCTCAATTATTACTCTTCCCTCGCGAATTCTGGCTACTTCGGGGTAATCAACCGCATTTCTTTCCCCATCAGGAGGTCGGGTAATATGAGTAGCAATCCTGAGCTGGGTTGGATTCAAACGATAAGCAGCTATAATCGCACCTTCATCGCCAAAAACTCCAGCATGTGCCAAACCCCGCAAGGACCCCATGACCAGTATATTACCACCTGCCACCACTTCAGCTCCCGGGTTGATATCCCCTAAAACTACTATATTTCCCTGCACAAATCTTTTCTGTCCAGAACGAATATGTTGGCATATTAAGGCAGTATCATCATAATGAGTCATACCTTCAATGACAGGCTCCTCTTCTAATTCCTCCTCGACATCCGGCAGCCGGCCTGACATAAGTTCCTCTAGATGCATGCCGTAATCCAAAAGAGTATCTTCCAGTTCTCTGACCTGTTTATTACTTAAGATTTTTTTCCCGATATCGATACTTACCTTGCTGCCGATCGGCAAATCGGCTAATGAAGTGAGCTTCTTCTCCAGTCCCTTTTTCATCTGAGCAAAGGTATTGTACGCTTTCAGGTCTATCAGCATTCCGCCCCTGGCCTGTTTGACTGCTGTACTCACCTATTTAGCCCCCCATTCCATAAACAGCCCTTGATAACAAATATCAATAAATAATCCATTTTGTCATGTAATTCTATATCTAACAATATTTCCCTTCGATGAAAAAAATAAAAATAGGGGTGATATTCTCTAATCGCCCCTATTTAAGTCGGCTCCGGTCAAGAAATTTCTCTAATTATTCGCCAGCGTTATTCGACTCCATATCGCTTGTTTTCGACTCCTCTGCCGCCAGATAATCACTAATTCCAAAATAATGCCGGAATACATCCCTCGCTATTAATCCGACCGATTCACCACCACTGTAACCATATTCTACCACCCCGGCATAGGCGATCTCCGGGTCATCAAACGGGGCAAAGGCAACGAATACTCCGTGGTAGTCCTTTTTCGGATCGTCCCCAGTTCTACCGGGCTCAGCAGTACCGGTCTTGGCGCATACCTGGATCTCTTTCGGAAAGTCATAAAAAAGAAAATGGGCCGTCCCTCCAGGCTGGGTTACTGCCAGCATGGCCCTCTTGGTCTCGGCAATAGTCTCGGGCTTTATATCTGCTTCCTTACTTATTTGCGGCTCAAATTGTTCTATAATATCGCCATTCTGGGAAGTGATCTTGCTCAGTAAATAAGGCTGCATACGGTAGCCGCCATTGGCAATGGTCGCCACATAGTTAGCCAGCTGCAATACCGTATAATCATTATATCCCTGTCCCATAGCCATGTTAAAGGTATCATAAGCCTGCCAGGTAGTATCCCAATTATAATCAATCTCATACTGCGCTTCTAACTTGATTTTTTCAGTTTCCTTTTTCTTATTCAAGCGTTCTATCTCTTCTTCATCCACCGCCTCTTTCAGCAAATCATCATATTTTTCTTCCAGTTTCTGGCGCAGCTGATCATATTTATTGTCTATCAATATCCCATTTATTTCACTTTTCCACTCCGGGGTCGGCAACAAGCCCGTTCCTTCGTAGGGCAGATCGACACCCGTTTTTGAACCCAGTCCAAATTCCCTGGCTACACGGATTATTTCTTCTTGTCCTGCTCTCCGCCCCATTTCTTGAAAGTATACATTACAGGATCCAGCTAAAGCCGAATAGTAGTTTACATGGCCATGAACACTCGAGCATCTTATGTAGGGAGCGATCCAGTACTTACCGGTACAATTTACAGAATATAATGGATCTATTCCTTTATCCAGCGCAGCCATACCGGTTATCATTTTAAAGGTTGACCCCGGAGGGTAAGTGGCCTGTATACTGCGGTTGCTTATAGCACCCGGCTGCATTGGATCATAAGCTTCGGTCTGAGGAAAGTAATATTCCGCTCGCTGGGAACTAATATTACCTTTCCAATCATCGGGATACATAGATGGACTGCTGCACATGGCCAGAATTTCTCCGGTCTTGACATTAATTACTACTGCCGAGCCTACCCGAGCCTTGGGATATTTCTCCTGCAGCTGTTTAAGAGTGTTTTCCATACTTTTCTGCAATACCTGCTGCAGCTCCATATCCAGGGTCAGGTATAGATTGCTGCCCTGTTCCGGCTTTAGAGTTACCAGGTCTCTAATCGGCCTGCCCTGTGCATCTACTTCCACACTGCGGGCCCCATCAGTACCTTTCAGGATTTTTTCATATTGCTTTTCAATTCCAGATTTTCCGATCAGGCTGTTTATGCTGTATTCCCCATCTTCTGACTTCTCCAGCTCACTTTGGTCAATAGAATGAATATAACCTAAAACATGTCCTGCCAGTGAGCCCTGGGGATAGCTGCGAAGGGGTTCCACCACAATGGTAACCCCAGGCAAGATCTGCCTGTTCTCTTCTAGTTTTACTACCAGATCCCAGGGAATATCGCGTATGAGCGTAATTGGTTCATATAAACGATATTTTTGTAATTCTACCTTTTCTTCAATAAATTCCCGGGTTATTTCCGGATAGTAATCCTTCAGAATAATCAACAGGTTATCAATAACTGTTTCCTGCTTACTAACTCCCAGATAGGTAAGACTCAGGGAGTAAACGATTTCATTAGTTGCCAGGATCTCACCGTCGGAAGCATATATTTCACCCCGGGGTGCCTTTATAGGAAGCAGTCTTATCCGGTTTTCTTTGGCCTGCGTCTGGTAAGTTTCATTATTAAATAACTGAACTACTGCCAATCTAACACCCAGTAAGGCTAAGAGCAGAATTACAATATAAGCATATGTCTTTAATTTTTTATCCAATTCTTCAGCTTTCATTTATCTCTCCCCAGTTGAGCTGAGTACTCCCTTTTGAGTAGAATTATAGTACCAGATGTAAACGGGCACTGCCAGGATCACATTGTATATACTCTGGTATATTGCGCCGCTGATAATGGAAGTATCCAGGTTAAATACGCTAAAAACACTCCAGCCCATAATGAACATAATAAAAGAATTTAGTATTGTTCCAATAAAGACTATCATTAACCCTACTAAAAGGTTCTCATTAAAAAAGCGCACCTGCATACGGCCGATAATATATCCGGTTACCGCTTTGGATAAGGCGCTGACTCCTATGAACCTTCCCAGATATAAATCTTCAAATAAACCGCATAGAAACCCGTATATAGCTCCCTTTCTTTCTCCATTAAGAAAGGCGAAGAAAACCACAAATATTAAAACCAGGTCTGGCAGGGCATCATTTATACTATAAGTGCTGAAGAATGTCGATTGTAAAAATATTGCCATAAAAGGCAGCAGGCCCAATACAAAATATCGCAAAATATTTTACCCTCCAATTTCTTCGACATCATTATCCTCAGGCGGTAAAACTTCCGGATAATAGTTGATAACTACCAGTACTTCTTCCAGTTTATCAAAACTGACTGCCGGTTCAACCAGAGCTGATAACAGTATCCCATCCGGCTGCAGCTCAACTTCTTTTACTATCCCGATATCGATACCTTTAGGATAAGACTCTGATAATCCGGAAGTAATGATGTTATTACCTGGTTTGATAGTTGAATAGTAAGGTATATTAACCATTCTCAAAAGATTACTGTTACCCAGCCCCTCAACAATACCCTGGGTTTCCCTGTTTTCCTGTACAATAGCACCCACTGCTATTTCCCGGTGGGTAATTAAATCAATGTGAGCTGAATCCCGGCTGACACTTGCCACCCGGCCTACCAATCCCCGAGGACTTATAACTGTCATGTCTTTCTCAATACCGCTGTCCAACCCTTTATCAATGACGATATTACGGTACCAGTTATTAGGACTGCGAGCAATTACCCGGGCGGCAACCATCTCGTATTTTTGCAGGCTGATTTCCTGGAAGCCCAACAGACTTCTCAATCTACGCACTTCCATTTTATCTTCTCGAAGCAGCTGGTTTTCCATAAGCAGTTCCTGGTTCTGTTCTTTAAGACTGTCTAATTCCTGCCGCAGCAGCTGTTTGCTGCTGAAATAGGTATTAAAACTACCGAAGCGGTCTTTAAACTCGACTACCCCGCTTTGCAGCGGGGTATAGGCATCCCTTATAAGTCGTTCCAAAAGGCTAATATTGTTTCTTTCTGACGAGGTATTATTTATAAGCATTAGAGTTCCTATAAATAATATAAGGACCAGCCAGAAATATTTGTTCTTAAGATATTTTTTCAAATCTCCTCACCCAAATAATACCTATTTTTTTGGTGATATCAGCACCTTTTTAAGTATATCGATATTTTCCAATACTTTGCCGGTCCCTCTGGCTACTGCCAGAAGGGGATCCTCACAAACATAAACCGGCATATTGGTTTCAGTGCTTATTAATTTGTCCAATCCCTTTAACAGGGCACCCCCTCCGGCCATTACTATTCCCCGATCCATAATGTCTGAAGCTAGTTCGGGAGGAGTTTTTTCCAAACATATTTTTATCCCATCAACAATCTGATCCACAGTCTCCTTGAGAGCTTTCTGTATTTCGGTGGATGATACCTGTATAGTCTTGGGCAGACCTGTTACCAGATCTCGTCCGCGGACCTCATAAAACTCTTCCTCTCCCTCCCATACCGCTGATCCTATAAGCATTTTTATGGCTTCTGCTGTTCTCTCTCCAATCAGCAGGTTATAGTTCTTTCTCAAGTGACTTATTATGGCATCATCCATGTCATCCCCTGCTACTCGTATAGACCTGGAAGTAACTATACCACCCAGGGATATTACCGCAACTTCAGTAGTACCCCCACCAATGTCCACTATCAAGTTACCGGTAGGTTCATGAACCGGCATACCTGCACCGATGGCTGCAGCCATGGGCTCCTCAATCAGGTAGGCTTCTTTAGCTCCACCCGCCACTGTGGCTTCTCTTACAGCTCTTTCTTCAACCGTCGTACAGCCAGTAGGTATGCTGACAATCACCCGGGGACGTACGAAAGGATTCTTTTGCCCTATGGCTCTGGCAATAAAATACTTTATCATTGCCAGAGTTACATCATAATCTGCTATCACTCCATCCTTCATAGGCCGTATAGCTACTATATTACTGGGAGTTCTCCCGATCATCTGTTTGGCTTCCTCACCTACTGCCAGTACTTTACCACTGTCAGTTTCTATCGCTACTACAGAAGGTTCGCGCAAAACCACACCTTTGCCTCTTACATGCACCAGTGTATTTGCAGTGCCCAGATCTATTCCCAAGTCTTTTCCGAAAACCAATATCATTTGCCTCCTTAGAATTTAGATTAAACCCTTTGATTTAAGACTGCAGTATGTATTATCCCCTATTACTATATGGTCAAGCACGGTTATTCCCATAATATTACCTGCTTCTATCAAACGCAATGTAATATCCACATCTTCCTTACTGGGAGTAGGGTCTCCGCTGGGATGATTATGTACCAGGATTAATGATGCGGCACTTTTTTTCACTGCCACCTTGAAAACTTCCCGGGGGTGGACGATAGAACTATGCAACCCTCCCACCGATATATCCTGCATTTCCAGCATACCGCCTTTACGATCAAGATATATCACCCGAAAGTGCTCCCTATCAAAATACCTCATCTCTTCCATGACTATATTTTTCACATCATCAGGTGATTTTATCTGCGTTTTTAGCTGACTGTCCTGGGCCATACGGCGTCCCATCTCTATGGATGCTTTGACGCTAACTGCTTTGGCAGGGCCAATTCCCTTCTCTTCCAACAGTTCTTCCAGACTGGCGTCTTTTAAATGCCGCAGAGATTTATATTTAATCATTAACAACTGAGCTAATTCCAGAGCGCTGAGCTCTCTAGTTCCCTGACCCAGTATAATTGCCAATAGCTCCGCATCATCCAGGTTTCTTTCCCCTTTGAGCATTAGTTTTTCCCTTGGTCTCATATCTTCAGGCATATCTTTGATACCAGTATGATAAAAACTCAGAACCCTACACCTCCAGCAGACTTACACCTTGACTTTTAAGCATTAAATACAAATTTTTCAAAGGCAATCCCACCACATTGAAATAACATCCCTCAATTTTTTCAATGAACACTGCCCCGGTTCCCTGTATTCCGTATGCTCCTGCTTTATCCATTGGTTCTCCAGTTAATATATAAGCTCTTATTTCTTCATCTGTAATGTCTCGAAAATATACCCTGGTTGTCTCATCCTGAACTTCACAGATACCGCTTTCTGCATCTGTAACACAAACGGCAGTGATTACTTCGTGTTCTCTCCCTTTGAGCATAGACAGTTTATTAAAAGCATCTTGAGCGTCGCCTGGTTTTCCCAATATCTCTCCATTACATACTACCACTGTATCGGCAGCAATTATTAAACCACTTTCGACCTGTTTCCGAACTTGTTCTGCTTTACTTTGTGCAATCCTTCTTACAGCATCCCGAGGTTTTTCTCCCGCTAGGAAAAGTTCATCAATATCAGCTGGGCAGCATTCAAATTTAATATGCAGCAGCTCCAGGATGGTCCTGCGTCTGGGGGATTGGGAAGCCAGAATAATTCTCTTCAAATCTTATCTCCACTCTTATAGTCTCTTGTATACTATATAAGCTATTATAAAACCAATAATAGTAAAAAGATTTATATGCATCATAAAGCCCAATGTAAAACTAATAACTCCAAGGTCCATACTAAAAGTTGGAATCCCAACACTCTGCATTTCTCCCAGTAAATTCGCAGCGGGCCATAATGTCACAATAGCGTCCCCTATCCAACCGCCAATAATACCACCAAGCACCAGCAGCAAAATAAATATCTGCCAGCCAGGATAGGTGCGCGTTCTACTTGTCAATGCACTCCCTCCACAACCACCTATTTTTTTTCAAGTGTAGCATTACTACCCCCTAAACACAAGTTCGTTAAAAAAAGGAGAATTCCCATTCCAGAGTATTCTCCTCGTTATTCCTTTTGGTCATAAGTAATAATGATTATAGTGACCTACTTATTTATTCTGAACCAGATTGAAACTCAAAACTTCCAGATTAACTGATAGATCAACATTCCTCAAGACAACATCATTAGGAACCTTAAGCACCCGGGGGGAGAAGTTCAATATGGCCTTAACCCCTGCTTCCACCATTTCATCTGTGACCTTCTGGGCTTCTGCAGCCGGAACCGTGACCACTCCTACATGCACATCATTATCCCGGACCTTGTTTTTAAGTACTGCCAGAGACTCCACCTGCAATTGACCTAATTTGGTACCTATTTTGTTTTCCGCCACATCCAAAATGGCTTTTACTATAAAATTACGTTCTCGAAAGCCCTGATAGATAGCCAGCGCAGACCCCAATTTACCTGCCCCTACTATTATTACATTCCACTCATGGTCAAGACCCAGAATTTCCATTAAATAACCGTATAATTCATCAACCTTATAGCCAACTCCTCTAGTCCCAAATTCACCAAAGTAAGCTAAATCTTTTCTGACCTGAGCTGAACTAACTCCTACGCCATGAGCAATTTGGCCGGATGATACTGTATCTTCCCCTTCGTCCATCAACTGATGAAGAAATCTAGAGTATATTGAAAGTCTCTGCACGGTTGCTTCCGGTATTTTAAATGCTTTCACTTTTCCACCCCTTTATGGCAGTTTATTTATCTATGTTACCATTTGCACTATCTCGTATTACTATTGTACATAAAAATAGGCATAAAAATAAACTCTTTCTTTACGAAAGAGTCGAAATTATAAAACTAAATCTATTATCTTCAAAATATTATACGTTAAGATAGCAACTACAGCGGAAGAAGGAATAGTTATAAACCAGGCCACAATAATCTGTCGGGCTATATTCCATCTTACTCCCTTAAGCCCGGGTTTTTGACAGTTGAATAGAAGAAAAAGCCTTGGGAAGCCCGAAAAGGGC
>JAENZN010000056.1 GCA_016841245.1 Syntrophomonas sp. | reverse complement strand
ACAAGTGGTCTACTTTTTTTCCATCACGTGGTACACTTTTTTATTGACATTCGCATTCATGGCTTCCACCTCCGTAATAAGCAGCACCTCCTTATTATTTCATCTCCCGCATTAGTAATTACATTATATTAAATAGAAAAATCACTGCGAAATAGTATGATAAAGGTCCGGATTGGTTATTAAATATCTATAAGGCTGTATTGGCTCAGAAATATTTACCGTTTCTCTATTTTGCCTGGTCAAATATCCTCAAATTCAATTGTTCGGAAACATCCTCTTTCCCTTGCTATTAGTACTAATATGACATTCTCTTCAATGGTTTTGCGGCGCTATCCGGCAAAGAAAAAATTCTTGACAAAAATGTTAAGCAAGCTTAACCTAATGTAAAGCATACATTGCATTTTATATTCTAATCCAGAATAACAGCTGTAAAACAAGTTACAAGAATTAATTTAAGAGGAGGTTAATTACATGGAAATTGCTAGTTTTTTAGAACATGATGACAACGATACGACAAATGTAAAACGAGTAAAAGAGTTTTACGCAGCAGCAAAAAACAGGGATACGGAGACGATAAACAAATTGTTGGTTAACGATCCTATATGGAATGTTTGCCCGGGCTTTCCCCATGGCAGTATTTATAGGGGTATGGATGAAGTCTATGGATCATTTTATCCAAAACTTTTGGGCAGTTTTTACTATTTTGGCGCCATTCCTGATGTTTTCATAGATGGAGGAGATGTTGTACTAGTTCTTGGTTTTTATAAATTCATAAGAAATGAGGGGGAACCCGAAACATTAGTGCGTTTTGCTCATACATGGGGGATTAATCCTGATGGACGAATAAAGGGGGTATGGCAGGTCGCAGATTCTGCCCAGTTTATGATTTACAAAGAAGATGCTGCATTAACGAAATAGAAATTGCGTTCAATTTTCAAAAATAACAATGCTTTCGGATGGATGGCCATTTGGCTCAGAAATGCAATGTCTGTGTTTTTTATACAAACGAGTAACCTTTTCAAGTAATAGGGGGAGGTCTTTACATGAACAAATTTAATAACTGGGGAATGACCGAACATGAATGTGGCCTCGTTTTTCCTTGCGACTATATGATAAAGGAATATGATCCTGCAAGTACCCTTTATCGGGGGATTGTTATTAATGCCCAACAAGATACGGTTTTTCAATGGGTATCGCAACTACGCATTGCACCTTACAGTTATGACTGGATAGACAATCGGGGTCAAACAAGTCCCCGCAAGTTAATGCAGGATCTCCCCCTTTTGGAAGCAGGGCAGACGATAATGGGGATTTTTGAATTAATTGAATTCGAGATTAATAAAAGCCTGACTTTTCGGGCTAAACCAGAAGGTCTTCGCAAACATCAACTTCAGCACTTGGTGGCGAGTTATCTGATATATTCTATAGATGACCGAAGCTCCCGCTTACTGCTTAAATGCTTAATGAAATACCGGAGTAATCCAGCCGCCAAATGTATACAGCGGCTAATGCCCTGCCTGGATTTTGTTATGATGCGCAAGCAATTATTGAATTTAAAGATACTGGCAGAACGCAGTGGTGAAGAATAATGTATATAACCGCTCATCACCCTTTTAAATCACTACACGCAAAAGAAAAATATCTGAAATCATATGAAAATGTTGAACGTTTTTGGCCGGTCCCATATGAAACAAGATTGGCGGATACCACCTATGGGCAAACCCTGGTGCGGATTAGCGGACCGGCTGATGCTCCTACCCTGGTATTATTGCACGGTATATGCTGTAGTTCGTTGATGTGGTTGCCCCAAATAGAGAGACTCTCCCAAGATTACCGGACATATGCCGTTGATGATATATACGATTATGGACGCAGCATATACACTAAAGTTGTCAACAGTAAAGAAGATTATGTAATTTGGCTTAACGAATTATTCAATGTTATTGGACTGGAGACTTAAAGGTATTGTATTGATTGCACCAGCAGCTACAGATTAAATGTTTTATATATAAGTCCCCGCCTAATCCGACCGTTTTACAGGATGACGAATTGAATAACCTAAAAGTCCCGGCACTTTTTATAGTCGGGGAAAATGAGCGTATATATTCTGCTCAAAAAGCCCTGCGGCGTCTCCGAAGAATCGCTCCTCAAATAAAAATAGAATTAATCCCTCACGCTGGGCACAATTTACTTTGGGTTAATCCCGAAATGGTGAATCTAAAGATTTTGGAATTCTTACAAAGAAACCCCTAAAGGGCTGATACCGTTAAAACTAACTTGACATTATGTTAATGCTGGATTAAGTTACATTTAACTCAGCAATACTTGAGGGGGCCGTATTTTGCGTAAGGTGGGTAACAAGCTCAGATTTATAAGACGTATGCATGATTTGACTCAAGAGGAACTGGGTAATGCCCTTGGAGTCACTAGGCATACGATTATGGCCTTGGAGAGCCGAAAATACGAACCTTCTATTGCCCTGGCGTTAGCTATTGCTGAGTTTTTTAAAGTCCCAGTGGAGGAAATATTCTTTTTTGAAAACAAAGGAGAGGGTAAGTAAATGAACATAAAAAACAGCTCGGGGTTAATTACAGGATGGGCTATGTTGACTCTATTAGCCATTGCTGTTGCTGTAGGTGGGATTATAAAACACAGCCCATACTATATAGCGTTAATAATTGCCATACTCATGTTTGTTTTATTGATTTATTTACTAATACTGCGCAGAATTGATGGACCCTCATTTGCATATTCATTTCATGATGAGCGTCTTTGGCATATTTCAATTAAAGCACAGAGAAATTCTTTTTGGTTTCTATTCATTAGTATTTGGGGGTTGGCAGCAATTATGGAATTTTGTAATTCTGTCTTTCTGAAGGAATCTATCAGCCTTATCCTGGCAGCAATCGGAACAATAGGCCTACTTATTTATGCTGTTTGTTTTGTCTGGCAGAAATATGGAGTTCAGGACTAGTTCTGACCGATACCATGTACCAGGGAACTGCAGAGCGAAGCTAATCGGGAACATCATAACGGAAGCTTTTTTAGTGCTATATACTTTTATAGAACTTTTTCAGTGGTCTCGGACGGTTCTCTTATCATAAAATAAAATCCCAAGCTTCATCTAAACCCGGGGTTATTTATTTCCATAATTTGGTGGAGGCGAGCTAGCTTACCCTACGCTATCCGAAATACTTCCTCGAAAAAAATTGTATGCTTGAAAGCTTATAATATAGATTTCTTCAAGCAATCTTAGTTAAATTAATGTCTTTTCGTTTAATCCCTAACTTTTTCCCTTAAATTTTTCCAAGTTATCACTTCAACGCTTCCGGTTTTTTTCTGCCACTTCCCTTCCCATTATTGCCTACTAAGTAGCTCCAAATATGGATAAGCCCAAGCCGACTAACCGGATTTACTGCAGTCAACCGTGTTTCTCCAGCCATCTGGTACATCCAACCAGAAAACAGGAATTAAACAGGGTAAATACTCTTTTGTATGTGGCCATTCATTAAAAACATATGGAATAATTTCGTTGTTGTTCTTAATTTTCACATTTGGAATTTGATGCATTTCGCAAAACCACCCATCGAAATATTTGCTCATTGGTCCTTCACCACCATGCGGACAGCCTGTCTCTTTGTTACCCCCTATCGTACAGTGGCACCACCAAGTAATACAACATACTGTGCTTCGTTTATATCAGCTCCGATTTTTCCAGCAGCCTTTGAACCGTGACCGCGACCTCGGCACGGGTGACCGAGTCCTGCGGTGCAATCGTCACAGGTGTTTTGCCTGTGACGACTCCTGTTTGGATACAGGAGACGACGCCGGCCTGCGCATAATCGGAAACGCCTTCGCTGTCGGTGTATGCCACCAGCAGCGTGTAAGCGTAAAATACTTCACACATATGCAGGTGGCAGCAAACATGAGACAATAA
>JAENZN010000030.1 GCA_016841245.1 Syntrophomonas sp. | reverse complement strand
GGGAGAGTAGGTCGTTGCCAGGATTAATTTTTGGGGTCAGGCAATAAGTTAGTAAATTAGTGCCTGACCATTTATTATGCATAATGATGATATAATTAAAATATAGAAATCGTTTTGCACCTAATAGCTACTTATTAGGGAGGGATGGTATTGGAAAACGTGGATCTTTTTCTAAAACCGACTTCCATCATTGATTGTGACCACCCGGCCATCGTTAGAACGGTTGAGGACTTAACCCGGGAATGTATCACCACAGGTGATAAAGCAGTTCAGTTATTTTACTATGTGCGGGATAAATGCCATTACAATATGTATGACATAAGTGATGACCGTAAATCATACCGCTCATCATGGATTCTGGAAAAGGGCCAGGGTTGGTGTATGCCCAAGGCTATCCTGTTCACCTCTCTCTGCAGAGCAGCTGGAATACCCAGCCGGCTTATCCTGACTTCAATTTGCAATCACAAGTCTCCCCCGGAAGCGGTGGAGATGATGGGTACCAATGTGTTTTTCCCCCATGTATATAATCATATCTATATAAACGGTCATTGGATTAAGGCGGCTCCCACCTTTAACTATGATATCTGTAAACGGATCGGAGTATCGGCAGTGGAGTTTGACGGGGTACATGATGCGGTACTGCCCCAGCTGGATCTGGAAGGCGGTCTTTATATTGAATACCTGGATGATTATGGAGTGTTTGCGGATGTTCCCTGGACGCTGATATTTGAAATAGGCTATAAAATATATGGAGATAGTATGAGGCGCTGGTTCCCAAAGTAAGGTAGTGCCTGACCCAATGATATAATGCTCTTGACAAAAGCATTATATCATTGTAAATTAACAATAATAATGCTGTTAAGGCATACAATTTAATATTATTAGACGAGACGAGACGAGATGAGATTAGAAGAGGAGAGAACGACGAGATGAGCAGGTATGAGAATCGTACCAGCACATTTGAACGTGCTGGTTTTTATTTGCCTTTTTCCGGGGTTGAGGTTTTTCCTGACCTGGAAACATTTATCAATATGTCCGGGGTATATGATTATATTCCGATCTGCAGCCAGATGAAGCTTAATGATTTTGATATTGTTTCATTTTATGAAGCAATAAATATGGTAGAGATCTCCTGTCTCCTGGAGAGCTTAACCGGTAATGATAATGGACGTTATTCTATTCTTGCGTACAGCCCACTGTACGAAATTTTCTCTTCCCTTGATGATCCCCAGGGCATTTTACCCATGCAAAATTCAATAAATTCACTTCGTACTCCGAAACTTGATTTTCCCTTTTTTACCGGAGGTCTGGTTGGTTACTGGAGCTACGAGACCAGTTTGTTTTACCAGGGTTTGCTGAATGAACCCAGTTCTTTCGAAGAACAGTATTTCTTTATGCCTGGTAAGATAATCGTCTATGACCGGCATACCGGCGAACTCAGTATTTTCCTGTGGGTAAAAAGCTCTGAAGCAGATCAGGCTGCTTATGATTCGCTCTGCCAGCAGATGGATGATGTCATAAAAAATATTGAATCATACTGCGAAAATACTGCTCCTGAACCTTTACGGGGTTATGGGCCAAAAGATGGTAATATCGACGAGGAATTTCAGGTGAATATATCCCGTGAAAAATACGGTGATATGGTCAGGAAGGCCAAAGAACATATAAGGCAGGGGGATATTTTCCAGGTAGTTTTATCCAGACGATGGGAGAAAAAAAGTACCGCTGATCCCTGGCAGGTGTACAGCCGGCTTCGCAGCTTAAATCCATCTCCATATATGTTTTATTTTAAACTGCCTGAGGCTACATTGATGGGTGCTTCACCGGAAATGCAGGTTAAAGTAAGAGAGGGCAAACTAAGAAGTCGGCCTATAGCAGGAACCTGCAAAGTTACCGGGGATAAAGAATTAGATGAATTACTGCAAAAAGAACTCTTACAGGATGAAAAAGAAAGAGCAGAACATCTAATGCTGGTTGATCTGAGCCGTAATGATGTGGGGAAAGTATGCAAGGCTGGAAGCGTGAAAGTATTGGAATTCATGGAATTAGAAAAGTACTCTCATGTTGTACATCTGGTATCTACGGTGGAAGGTGAACTTAAAGATGACGTCACATCACTGGAAGCTTTTCAAGCCTGTTTCCCGGCTGGTACCTTGAGCGGAGCACCGAAGCGTAAAGCGATGGAAATAATTCTTGATTTGGAGACCGATGTGCGAGGACCATATGGAGGATCTGTTGGTTATATTTCCTTTGATGGAAGTCTGGATTCGTGTATAACTATACGAGCCATATTATATAAAAACAAAAAATATTATCTCCAGAGTGGAGCAGGAATCGTTGCTGATTCTGTGCCTGAACTGGAAGCTGAAGAGACATTGAGTAAAGCCCGGGCACTGATGCTGGCAATCAAAAAAGCGGAGGAATTAGAATGATATTGATGATCGATAACTATGATTCTTTTACTTACAACCTGGTACAGTATTTTGAGGAATTTGGGGAGGAAGTACAGGTATATAAAAATGATGCCATAAGCATTAATGAAATAATGGAGCTGGAACCGGAAGCTATTGTTATCTCTCCTGGGCCCAGTAGTCCAAAGGAAGCTGGCATCTCGGTTGAGGTAATCAGGGAGTGTTATGACAAGATACCTATTTTGGGAGTATGCCTGGGTCATCAATCTATTGCTTATGCCTTTGGAGCCAGTATTGTTATTAACCAACGGATGATGCATGGCAAGGTATCTAGAATATATCATGATCAACAGACTATCTATGAAGGAATCAGCGAACCTTTTGATGCAGCCCGGTATCATTCTCTGGTGATAGAGAGAGACTCGATGCCGCACTGTCTGGAGATTAGTTCCTGCAGTGAAATAGGCGAAATTATGGGAATCAGGCACAAGTATTATCCGGTCGAGGGAGTGCAGTTTCATCCCGAGTCGATAATGACTGCCGAAGGCAAAAAATTGCTGGCAAACTTTCTTACCTGGATAAGGAGCTATCCATTCGGACATACGCGGTTATCCTGTCTGGCTGTGGATAAGAGGAAAAGTGCTGCGGGATAAGACAACAGTACCCTTGTCTACAGTCCTATGGGCGGCTGAAAGGTGCACCTGCCGGGAGAAACTCCCCTTAGGGCAGGGGGCTAGACGAGATTAGACGAGAAGAGAGGAGAGTATTAATAATGTTTAACCAATATTTAAAAACCGTAGTAGGAGGGGAATATCTCAATATTGAAGAGGCATACAGCAGTGCTAAAATGCTTTTGCATGATAATGTTCAGGCGGTACAGGCGGCTGCCTTCCTATCCGCACTGCGGACCCGTAAAGAATGTGCCCAGGAATTAAGTGGTTTTGTGCAAGCCATTTATGAAGAAGCGGTGACGATTGATGCTGATATGGAACTATTAGATACCTGCGGTACCGGAGGGGACGGATTAGGAACTTTTAATATATCTACTCTGGCAGCCTTTGTAGTAGCTGCTGCGGGTATTCCGATAGCCAAACATGGAAATAAAGCGATGACAAGTAAGGTGGGGAGTGCTGACTTACTGGAGGCACTGGGGGTTAATATTATGCTGAGTCCGGATGAGGCTCGTATGCTGCTGGAAAAGGCAGGTATTACCTTTTTATTTGCACCTCATTATCATCCTATCTTAAAAGAAGTGGGACCCCTGAGAAGGGAAATGGGAGTAGCTACTATTTTTAATTTTCTTGGCCCTCTGCTGAACCCATGTAATTTGAGTTACCAGGTGATGGGAATAGCAGATGGCAGTATGCAGGAATCAATAGCGCTTACCGTTAACAAACTGGGACGAAAACGGGCCCTGGTTATTAATGCGGAAAATGGAATGGATGAAGTTAGTCCCAGCGGCAAAACCCGGGTTTATGATATTCAAGCCGGGGAGATGGCTATGTATGACATAGACCCGGTAGACCTGGGGTTAGATCCGATAACTTTGGATTCTATTTTAGGCGGGGATATATCCGTCAATACCCGCATAGCCAGGGAAGTCCTGGACGGACACCCCGGATCTTTTAGAGATACAGTAGTCTTAAACGCTGCGGCGGCAATAATGACTGCAGGTAAAGCTCTGGATATGAAGGAAGGGATACAGTTGGCCGATGAACTAATAGACTCAGGCAAGGCCAAAGGTATCCTCTTGAAGATGATTCAATACAGCAGAGACGGGGTAGCCGCATGCTGAACCGTATAGCCGCTGAAAAAAAATTGGAAGTTCAGAGACTGAGAAAGACTCTTGATATGGATAAACTCATCCTAAAAACAAAATGCTTTAATCCTTTTGCAATATTTAAGAATGATACCGGCAGGATTGAAGTTATAGCTGAAGTTAAAAAGGCATCTCCTGTTAAAGGAGTAATCTGCAGCAGCTTTAATCATCTGGAAATAGCCAAAAAATATGAGCTGAATGGTGCCGCTGCGGTGTCAGTAATAAGTGACAGCAAGTTTTTTGATGGCAAAGCAGATTATTTAAGAGAAATCCGGGAAGAAATAGATCTGCCGATTCTGCGCAAGGATTTTATCATTGATGAGATCCAGCTTTATGAAACTATGGAAATGGGAGCAGATATGGTATTGCTTATTGCTGCCATGCATGATTATTCGTCACTGCTCAGTTTATGTGAAAGAAGTAAGCAAATAGGGTTAGAACCATTAGTGGAAGTACATGATGAAGAAATAGGCATGGTAATCGATTTGCCGATAAACATTATCGGGATCAATAATAGAAATCTAAAGGATTTCACAGTTGATATAAATACTAGTATAAAATTAGGCTCATTGATTCCTGATTCATTTATCAAGGTCAGTGAAAGCGGTATAAAAACCCAGGAGGATATATTATTACTGGAGCAAAATGGTTTTAATGCCGTGTTGATCGGGGAAACCCTGGTATCGTCTCCTGACCCGGGAGCTAAGCTGGATGAACTGCTGAAATACAGGGGGAGGAAAAGCCATGACCAGAGTTAAAATATGTGGAATAAGGAGCCTGGAAGAAGCCAGGATGGTGATAAAATATGGAGCCTGGGCCATGGGCGAGGTTTTTGCAGATTCACCTCGTAAAATCTCTATAGAACAGGCGGAGCAGATTAACCGGCAGCTGGGAGAAGACATTCTTAAAATTGGTGTATTTGTTAATGAGAAACTTGAATCTATTAAATCTATTATTAAAACTTGTGCGCTTGATGTGGTGCAGCTGCATGGAGAGGAGACGCCCGAGTATGCAGCTGAGATAGATATACCGGTTATAAAGAGCTTTTCGCTGACCGGTCCGGTAGAACCGGATTACATTAAGCAGTGGAAGGTGTGGGCTTATCTTTTTGATACCTACTCTCCTGCAGTCCGGGGTGGAACGGGAAAAAGTTTTGACTGGCGATGGCTTGACGGAGTAAGGTCGGATAACAGGATAATACTGGCAGGTGGTCTAAACTCCGCTAATGTAGCTACGGCCATTAATGCGGCCAGGCCTCTGGCAGTAGATGTTTCCAGCGGTGTGGAATTCCCAGGTGGGGGAAAGAGCTTGGAAAAAATCGAACAATTTATTATGGCAGTAAAAGAAGCTGATAAAAATAATGTACATTGATCTGGGTTTTAAGACATTTTAACTACGGTTTGATATAGAAGCTGAGACGTTAATGGAGGAGGATTAAATAATGGATTACAAACTTGCAGTCAGGGATAATCACCCGGAAGACACTGTAATAGATATACCAGGTAAATCCGGAATTACCCGGATCGGGAAAGGATACTGCACTATCATAGCTGGACCATGTGCAGTTGAATCACGGGATAAATATCTGGAGATTGCCATGCAGGTTAAAAATATGGGAGCCCATATACTGCGCGGAGGAGCTTTCAAACCACGTACCTCTCCCTACTCTTTTGCCGGGTTGGGCATCGAAGGTTTGAAAATCTTGGAGGAAGCCAGAGATATAACCGGTTTACCCGTAATTACAGAGCTTATGGATATCAGGGATTTAGAACAGGTCTGCAGATACAGCGATATTATTCAGATAGGAAGCCGAAATATGCAGAACTTTTCTCTGCTGAGAGAAGTTGGAAGGGTGAACAAACCGATCATGGTTAAACGAGGGCTGGCTGCAACTATAGAAGAATGGCTTTTAGCGGCTGAATATGTACTGTGCGAGGGTAACGAAAAAGTCATATTATGTGAACGCGGTATTCGCACCTTTGAAGTGATGACTCGCAATACAGTTGATATAGGTGCGGTAGCTCTATTAAAAGACTTATCCCACTTGCCCATAATAGTTGATCCGAGTCATGCTACCGGGAAGCGGCATTTAGTCAAGCCGGTTGCCATGGCGGCTGTAGCAGCCGGAGCAGATGGTTTGATGATCGAGGTTCACCAGAATCCAGAAGAGGCTCTTTCCGATGGACCGCAGTCATTAACTCCTGAATTATTTATATCTGTATTAGACAATCTTAAGGGCATAGCCGCTTTAAATAACCGTATCTTCCAATAATGGGGTCAGGCACCAAACCACTTGTGTTATAATCTTTCCATAGATTTCCTTATTAATAGAGATGGCTGCATGCCTATTATCTGAAATATCAGAACCGGCGGGCCGAATTCATTTCGGAATATAGTCAACTGGCAGGAGGTTGATCAGCGCTTTATAAAGGCAGTTAAATAAATGCTGGCATGTTGATATAGATTAACAGAAAATTGATCAGCTGTATGGGTTCTCTAAACTCATACAGCTTGCTGTTTTAAAGAATAATTACTTATGTTATACGCTGGCAATCATTTCTATTTCCACCTTTACGTCTTTGGGTAATCTGGATGCCTGAATACAACTGCGAGCGGGATATGGATCGCTAAAAAAGCTGGCATAGACTTCATTCATGGCTGAAAAGTTTGCCATATCATCCAAAAACACCGTAGTTTTAATGACTTTTTCCAGACTGCTTCCGGCTGCTTCCAGAATATTACGAGCATTAATAAGACATTGAACGGTCTGTTCGATAATGTCTGATCCGACTAGATTGCCTTCTGCGTTAAGAGGTATTTGGCCGCTGGTATATATGAGCTGATTAATTTTAATGGCCTGGGAATAGGGGCCTATGGCTGCGGGGGCGGAACTGGTGGTGATTAATTCCTTGGGCATGGACGGTCAACTCCTTCATGTTCATATTATCTCCTATTTTACAGCTTTTGGACTGACTGTAAAATATCCTATGGGGATCAGGCACTAACTATAGTAAGTTAGTGCCTGATCCCGCGCCTATGTTCTATTCTGGCGGCTAAGCGAAGATTAAACTATTTGTATAATATGGGAAAAAACTACTAATATTAATCCTCGCTTTTAGTTTTTTCAATTATCATATTCAAAGATTTCTTCAACAGGCGTTTTCAAAAGTCTGGCAAGCTTCATAGCCAGCTCGAGAGTTGGATTGTATTTATTGTTTTCGATGGCATTAATTGTTTGACGACTAACGCCCAACTCTTTTGCCATGTCCTCCTGCCGTAATCCAAGCTGTTTACGAAGTTCTTTGATTCTATTTTTCATCTTTACTTAGTTTCCATTTTAGGAATTGGTTGATTCCCAGGTAGATGAGATTTTGCGTTATAAGCAGAAAGAATGCAGGAGTATTAAAAACACCTTGTTGAAGATAATCATGTATTGTCCATGCGCATAAAAACATGACAATATAAAACCACGACCATTTTACCGCCTGTAAAGTGATAAACATTTCCATTTCATCCATCTTTCTCATACGTATGCCTCCTCGTATAATTATGGGCAGATGGCCTATAAATAAAGTCAACAGTACAACATGCGGTGTAAAATAAGAACATATGCATAATAACCTCCCCTAAAATGTAAAATGTATTTTACATTTTATAGTATGACACTGCTTGCGAGCAATGTCAAGAACTTTTGACATTTTGTCATAGGATAACCTGGCGGCGTATATTATGAACAATATCCAGAAGATGAAAATGCGGTGGGGTTACTACTTTCATAACATAAATAAGCTGATAATAAAATAACATATAAATGTTAAAATTTATAACTGAGGTGTTAGGAACGTGTTTTTTGTTGCTGCTATACTAGATAAACCGTGGTATATAGACGAACTTATTAGAAGCTGGACAAATGAAATCAACAATCCCGGGTTGGATGTTATTTTTCAAGCCCTAACCCATCTGGGATCACCTACAGCTTTCATACTGCTGGGGGTTCTTGTTTTTATATACCTCTGGATTTGGGGGCATATCAGGCAGGGGATAATATTAGATGTCGGTTTGATAACGGCCTGGGCCGTTATGAAATTTCTTAAAAATCTGGTGGGGAGAGAACGTCCGCCAGGTGAACATTTAACTGCTGCTGCCGGTATGAGTTTCCCCAGCGGGCATGCCATGCTGTCCCTGGTATTTTATGGTTTTATAGCCTGCCTGCTGCTGATATACTGTCCATCCAAGTATGGAAAAATAACTGCTTATATTCTTTTTATAGTGATCGGACTGATTGGTTTCAGCAGAATATATTTGAATGTACATTATGCTACTGATGTAGCAGCCGGATTTATTTTTGGTTTGGTAATTTTAGCCATAATGATCAAAGTATCGCGGCGAGGTCAGATTATGTGAAAGGTGTCAATTGGGACGGTTGTATTTGACAAACTAAACCAAGAATAATGTTGTCAAACAGAATCGTCCCCATTGACAAAGTATCACGGAGAAGGCAAACTGTGAATCGTTCCCATTGACAAACTTACTGTTTCTGATAAGCTTTCCAACCAGGACATATTTTGGTATGCCACCGCCAAAGCATAGCTTTGAAGCTGCGGGGATCTTTTTCCGCCGCTCTGCGGAATGTGCAGTTTTCACATTTGATCTCCATAATCCGATTGCTCCTTCACCTTGGTTTTCTTCTTTTTTGAGCGTTGATACCTTTTTGCTCTTTGCGTTGTTTTTTACCTTCATTGGAAAATATGCGCTGGTTTTTTTCCTGCTGTTTCTTGCCGCCCACAAATTGTTTTTCCAAACCGCGTTTAACCAGCAGAGTGTGGCCATCATCAAATGTCAAAGCAATGGGCAGGTCCGATTCACCCGGAACTATCTTGTAGCCATTTTCTTGAACTTCCGGGAGGTCGCCCACCATTTTTCTGACTTCCTTTTTGATCACCGAAAAATTTCTGCTGCTGTGATGGCCTTTGCCATGAATGATATCCAGTACGTCTACTTCGTTTTTTATACACCAATTCAGATTACCTCGGGCTTTTTCCATGGCTTCTTCCAGGGACAAGCCATGCAGGTCAATCTTTTCTATCTTCATTTGTTATAATCCTTTCCAGATTATGATTATCATTAAAATATTTCTATAGCATTAAATAGAAGTTTGGCGGTTCTTGCTTGCATGTGTTTAACATGACGCCTGCATTGCAGCCGGGATTACTGCGACGGATACCGATAATGTCCGATGATTTCCCAGCGCAGGAGAGCATCTTCTTCTTTACATATTCCGGCATTATGTATTACCAGGGGAATGCCTTTTTTATTGAGACGATCGCTGACTATTCCGCAGTGCTCATCACTATTGGTAAATTTCCAGTATACTACGTCACCCCAGTGCCAGTCATCTGGGTGCTGGAAAGGATCCAGGGATAAAGTCTGTCCATAGTGGGTCATAAAGGTAATTTGATTGGGCACCCGCCGGTGATCTATATTGGAGTCAGCTGAATCTGATCCCCAGTTCTGGGGATAATTCTTAAAATCTCCCAGCATATCTTCATGGATCAGCTGCTGCAGATCAATTCCAGCATGTCTCAAAGCTCTAATCACTACATCAGTGCAGGCTCCCCGGTCAGCTGGAACGTCTCCTCCCGGATAATCTATTACCTGATAGGAAGCATCATATATTGTGCCTTTCTCTGCTTCTTCTCTAGCTCCCAGCAGGATAAGATCTGGTATAGTCAGCTGTTCAGGTGGTATACTTTCTACTGGGGAAGGGATATCATGGACGCTGGTTGCAAAGAATCTATTTAATAGTTGGCTGCCACTTCCGGACAGAGATAAGCCGCACATATTTCCTGCTGTAAATACCAGTGCAATTATTATTAACAGTAGAAGCAACAGGTTACGATTATTTTTCAAAAAAACCTCCACCATTCTATTTTATGGACTCAAGACCCTTACTTTTACTGTACCATGCTAACAACAAAAAATAAACTTTGTTCCACTGTAAAAACCCTAAAGATACCTTTGGGCATTCAAAATTACCAATATTACTTATTGCGGTGGAATCAACTTTTATTACACTACTCAAGTTGTTATTCTGGTTTTATTTAACAGATTATTGGGCAAATTTGCGGCCCGGTTTACAGAGCTGTGATACAATAAAGAGGTTACAGTAAAAAGGGTTAGTACCATACTGTGAAATTTTATTTATTTTTAAGGTGGTTGAATAATGACTGATATTATCGCGGGTTTAAACGAGGAGCAGAAAGAAGCGGTTTTACATAAAGAAGGTCCATGTTTGGTCTTGGCCGGTGCAGGTAGCGGCAAAACCAAGGTTTTGACCAGCCGAGTGGCCAATTTGATTCATAATGGGGTGGCTCCTGATTCAATACTGTCTATAACTTTTACTAATAAAGCCGCCCAGGAAATGCGTTCCCGGGTGTCAGCTATGATCCCCCAATATACCGGGCAGTGGATTCAGACTTTCCATGCTGCCTGCTATCGTATTTTGAGAATGGATATTATGACCCTGGGTTATGATAAGAACTTTACCATAATGGACGATTCGGAAGGAAAGGCTCTGGTTAAGAGTATTTTGAAAGAAGAAGACGATTACGAAACTAAGCCAGAGGAGATCCTATATCGCATCAAGCAGTTGAAAAACAAAAGGCAGGATCCCCAGGAGTACTTCAGGGAATTAAAACTTCCTTATGATAAGGGCGACAAATTCTATCGGGTATATCGGATTTATCAGCAGCGCATGAAGGAATTAAACGCCGTTGATTTTGAAGACCTTATTTTATTATGCATTGAATTGTTCCAACAGTTTCCGGAGTCTCTGGAAAAATATCAGAACTGGTTTAAATATATCATGATAGATGAATATCAGGATACTAACTATATCCAGTATCTTTGGGCCAAGCTGCTGGCATTCAGACACCGCAACATGTTTATCGTAGGAGATCCGGATCAGTCTATTTACAGTTGGAGAGGTGCAGAACCGTATAATATTACCCGCTTTTTTGATGATTACCCCGATGCCCGAGTAATCAAGCTGGAACAAAACTATCGTTCTACCGGCTATATTCTAGAAGCAGCCAATGCAATTATCAGAAATAATCGAAGCCATGAGAATAAGAAGCTTTATACTAATAGAGGTAATGGGGAAAAACTGGTGCAGTTCTGTGCACTTGACAGTTTCGGTGAGGCAGCCTTCATTGCTGACACTATTGCCGATCTGGTGGATAGAGAAGGCAGAACGTATAATGACTGTGCAGTATTTTACCGAACTCATGCCCAGTCACGTTTAATGGAAGAGGCACTCTTGCGCAGATATATACCTTATAGAATTATTGGAGCCAGAAAGTTTTATGAAAGAAAAGAAGTCAAGGATATTATTGCCTATCTGAAATTAAGCTGCAATAATAATGACCGGATCAGTTTTGAACGTATTATTAATGTACCCCGTAGAGGGATAGGGGATAAAACTATAGAGAAGATAAAACAGATGGCTGAAGAACAGAATATACCTCTGCTGGAGGTGCTGGCCGATCCTTCTGCTATGACCGGAATCAATCGAAAAAAATTCGAGCAATTAGAACAGTTTTATGGCATGATAAAGTATTTTGGCAGTCTGGAAGAGTCAGGCGCGCCAGTAGTTGAGATTCTGGAGCAGGTAATGACTATGACTGCTTATGTGGAAAACCTGCTAAAAAATAATGCCGTAGATGCTCAAACTCGTATTGAAAATCTTCAGGAATTAAGGTCTCTGGCGGTAGAATTCGGACAGTCGGGTGGGGGAGGAGGACTGGAAGACTTCCTGGCAGAAATTGCGCTAGTACAAGATACGGATGATACTGACCATTCGGATTCAGTTTCTCTGATGACCCTGCATGGAGCTAAAGGACTGGAATTTCCGGTAGTCTTTTTAACTGGTATGGAAGAAGGAGTATTCCCCTCCTACCGAAGTGAAACTCCAGAGGAAATGGAAGAAGAGCGGAGATTATGTTATGTTGGGATAACCCGGGCCAAGGACCGTTTGTATTTAACCAATGCGGTATCCCGGCTTCTGTATGGATATGAGCGCAATAATCCGGCCTCACGTTTTGTTAAAGAAATACCGCAGGAACTGCTGGATGTTCCCGAAGAAGAAGTAGTTGAGTCCTATACTTTTTACGAAGGCGATAAGGTGAGGCATAAGAAGTTTGGAATCGGCATAATCACCAGTCTCACTGAAAGTGATCAGGTGGCAGTTATAGATTTTGAGCGGGCCGGAATAAGAATGCTGCGTTTAGATATAGCCCCTTTGGAGAAAATATCTTAATAGATGGGGCAAACCTGTACCAGTTCCAACCAATACTGCTTAATACCTTTTTTCAGGAGGAGAAAGAATGAACCGGCCCGTCAGTGATATAGAAAAACTACGTGAAGAGCTCAGATGGCATGAATACAGATATTATGTTCTGGACGACCCCCTTATAAGCGATGCCGAATATGACCAACTGATGGAGCAACTAAAGAACCTGGAAGAGGCCCATCCGGAACTGTTAACCAGCGATTCTCCTACTCAAAGAGTTGGCGGGCAGGCGTTAGATAAGTTTGGGAGTATCGTTCACCGGGTTCCCCTGTTGAGCCTGGACAATGCTTTTTCCTACAAGGACTTACAGGACTTTGATCAGCGATTAAAAAAAGAGCTGGATGAAGTTTCATATATGGCAGAACTCAAAATAGATGGTGTTTCCATTGCCCTGGTATATGAAAACGGCAAATTGATCAATGCTGCTACTCGAGGCGATGGCCAGGTAGGTGAAGATGTCACTATTAATATAAAGACGATAAAGACTATTCCCCTAAAACTTCGAATTACGGTGCCCCGACTGGAAGTTAGAGGCGAAGTCTATATGCCCAAAGGGGAATTTTTAAGGCTTAATACGGAAAAAGAAGAGAAAGGCGAAAAGATTTTTGCCAATCCGCGCAACGCTGCGGCAGGTTCTTTAAGACAGTTAAATCCTCGGATCACCGCTGAGCGGTCCCTGGCTTCATTTATTTATGACATATTATACATAGAAGGAAGAGAAATATTAACTCAGGGAGAAGCCCTGCAGACCCTGCGCGATTTCGGTTTCAATGTCAACCCGCAGGCCAGATATTGTGAAGACATCGATGAGGTATTTAACTTTACCGAAGAACTAGCAAAGGAAAGACATAATCTTCCTTATGAGATTGACGGGGTAGTGGTGAAGTTGAACCCTTATGCCGGTCGTTCCTTAATGGGGCAGACCATCCGGAGCCCTCGCTGGGCTATTGCTTATAAATTCCCGGCCGAAGAAAAAGAGACTCGCCTCTTGGATGTGGAAGTCAATGTGGGTCGAACCGGTGTTATAGCCCCTACGGCCATACTTGAGCCGGTATTTATTGCTGGTACTACGGTAAGCCGGGCCAGTATGCATAATTTTGACCTGGTGGCAGAAAAAGATATTCGTATCGGAGATAGAGTTTTGATCCATAAGGCAGGGGATATTATTCCGGAAATAATCAAGTCTCTTCCCGAGCAGCGCACTGGCGAGGAAAGGATCATCATACCGCCGGAAAACTGTCCAACCTGTGGCAGTGGAGTGGTAAGGCTGGATGGCGAAGTGGCTTTTCGTTGTGAAAATATCAATTGCCCGGCCCGCTTGAAGGAAAGTTTAGTCTTTTTTGCTTCTCGGGGAGCCATGGATATCGAGGGGATGGGACCAGCCGTTGTTGAACAGCTGGTGAACAGCGGGCTGGTGAACAAGGTGGCTGATCTATATAACCTGGACTTGGAAAAGTTGATTTCACTGGACAGGATGGGCAATAAATCAGCCCAAAATTTACTGCAGGCTATAGAAGACAGTAAAAAGCGTCCTTTACACCGACTGATCACTGCTCTGGGGATCAGGAACATAGGAGCTAAGAGTGCCAGAATACTTACTCAGCAGCTAATTGATATTGATGATTTTTTCAAGGTGAGTGAAGAAGAGCTGGCACAGATACCGGAAATAGGTCCAATCATGGCAGACAGTATTGTGAAATTCTTTGCTGAACCTCGTAATCAAGAAACTATTACCCACCTAAAACAAAAGGGTGTTAATATGATGGAGGAAAAATTAGTTCAGCGAGAACTGCCTTTGGCGAATAAAACCTTCGTTATAACAGGCACCTTGAAGTCTATGACTCGCACTCAGGCCAGTGAAGCAATTCAAGATCTGGGAGGAAAGATCAGCAGCAGTGTAAGCAAAAAAACTGATTATGTTGTGGCTGGTGAATCTCCGGGCAGCAAATATGATAAAGCAGCAGAGCTCGGGGTAAGCATCCTGGATGAAACCCAATTCCTGGATAAATTAAATAGGCAATAAGTTAGGTACCTGGTACCGAACTTATGGTAAAATATTTAGTTAAGCAAATAGCTTTTTGGTATAATATTGCACATGGGTTTAAAAACAGGGAGGTAATGACATGACTCTTAGTATACAGGAAGTGCAGCACGTAGCACTTCTGGCCCGGCTGAATTTGGGTGAGGAAGAAAAAGAAAAATATGCTGAACAATTGGGCTCTATTTTGCAGTATGCAGACAAGTTAAACGAACTGGATACTGAAGGGGTAGAACCCCTGGATCACATACTGCCGATATTTAATGTGTTCCGAGAAGATAAAGTGATTCCTGGTCCAGATAGGGAGGAAATACTTGCTAACGCTCCTCTGGTTGAAGAAGGACAATATAGGGTTCCAAAAATAATATAAGGGGTGCTTCCGGGTGGATTTATACGAATTAACGCTGCATGAACTGCAGGAAAAATTACATAATAAACAAGCTTCGTCAGAAGAGATAGTTAAGGCGGTATTTAGCCGTATAAAAGACGTAGAAACTAAGATCCAGGCTTTTATAACCCTGGATGAAGAGGGTGCTCTGGATAAGGCCCGAAAATATGATGTCCAGGACCATTTTTCCAGTCTCACTGGTATACCCTATGGCTTAAAAGATATTATCTGTTCTCAGGGGATGAAGACTACCTGTGCTTCGAAAATACTTGAAAACTTTGTACCGTTTTATGATGCCACGGTTGCCTCCCGGCTCAAAGAAGCCGGAGGAGTCCTGGTAGGCAAATTGAATATGGACGAGTTTGCCATGGGTTCATCTACTGAACAATCGGCATTTTTCCCAACCAGAAATCCCTGGGATTTGGATAGAGTTCCAGGTGGATCATCAGGAGGGTCGGCGGCAGCTGTGGCTGCCTGTGAAATACCTTTTGCCCTAGGAACTGATACCGGAGGATCTATTCGGCAGCCAGCTTCATTTTGTGGAGTAGTAGGACTTAAGCCAACCTATGGGCGAGTTTCCCGTTACGGAGTAGTGGCCTATGCATCATCTCTGGATCAGGTAGGTGTCTTCAGCCGGGACATCAGAGACTGTGCCCTGGTATTAAATATAATAGCCGGAAAAGATCCTCTGGATTCTACCTGTGTTGATATAGAAAAACCTGATTATACAGAATTTTTAAAAGATGATATCAAAGGCTTGAAAATAGCTTTTCCCCGGGAGTATTTCCAGGAGGGAATAGCACAGGGGATAAAGGATACGGTTAAGAAAGCACTGCTAAAGTATGAAGAACTTGGAGCCATAGTCGAGGAAGTATCCCTTCCCCACAGTGAATATGCTCTGCCTGCATACTATCTGGTGGCTCCTGCCGAGGCCAGTGCCAATCTGGCCAGGTTTGATGGAGTAAGATACGGCAGACGTGATTTTGAGGCGGAAAATGTTATACAGATGTTTTCGTCCACCCGGGCGGCGGGTTTTGGAGATGAAGTTAAGATGAGAATCATGCTGGGTACCTACGCATTGAGTTCCGGCTATTATGATGCATATTATCTAAAAGCTTTAAAAGTAAGAAGGCTAATAAAAAATGATTTTGATAAAGTGTTTGAAGATTTTGATTTGATTGTTTCTCCAACGACTCCAACCACGGCTTTTAAACTGGGCGAACAGACCGGAGATCCGCTTACTCTGTATATGAATGATATATTAACAGTACCCATAAATATGGCCGGACTACCAGGTATGTCCATACCCTGCGGATTCGTCGATGCACTGCCGGTGGGCATGCAGTTAATTGGAAAACCATTTGATGAGGGAACCTTGATAAGGGCCGCGTATGCCTTTGAGCAGAATACTGACTACCATACTGCCAAACCGGATCCGGGGGTGATGTAAGATGAGTAAAGACTTTGAGACAGTTATTGGCCTGGAAGTTCATGTAGAGTTAAAAACCAGGAGTAAAATATTCTGTTCCTGTACCAATGAGTTTGGTGCGAAACCTAATACCAACGTCTGTCCCATCTGTTCAGGTTTTCCTGGGATGCTTCCAGTTCTGAACGAGCAGGTAGTGGACTATGCTATCAAGGCAGGTCTGGCCTTAAACTGTGAGATAGCAGAGTACTGTAAATTTGATCGTAAGAATTATTTTTATCCGGATCTTCCCAAAGCCTATCAGATATCCCAATATGATCTGCCTATATGTAAACAGGGTTACCTGGATATCGAGGCTAATGGAGAAAATAAGCGGATTGGGATTACCCGTGCTCATCTAGAAGAAGATGCCGGAAAACTGGTGCATCAGGGAACGATTAGTTCTTCTACTTTTTCCCTGGTAGATTTGAATCGCTCCGGAGTACCCTTACTGGAAATCGTATCCGAGCCTGACCTGCGCAGTTCCCAGGAAGCCCGGGCCTATATGGAGAAATTACGGTCCCTGCTGCTATTTGCGGGGGTGTCAGACTGCAAAATGGAAGAAGGGTCGTTGAGATGTGATGCTAATGTATCAGTTCGTCCTTATGGTCAGGAAGAAATGGGTACCAGAGCAGAGATAAAGAATTTAAATTCGTTTAAAGCTGTGGAAAAGGCTATTGACTATGAAGTGCGCAGACAGATAGAAGCGCTTGAAGATGGTGAGGAAATAATTCAGGAAACACGGACCTGGGAGGAAGAGCGGCAGATTACTCGTTCCATGCGCTCTAAAGAAGAAGCTCATGATTACCGCTATTTCCCTGAACCTGATTTACCTCCCTTAAGGATTAGCCGGGAATGGGTGGAAAGAATTCTGCAAAGTCTGCCTGAGATGCCAGAGAAGGCTAGAGAAAGGCTGATGGAAGAATATGGCCTTTCGGAATATGATGCTAATTTGCTAACTCTGACCCCGGATTACCTGGCGTTTTTTGATGAATGTTCCTTATATTATAAGGATGGCAAAATAATATCTAACTGGATGATGGGGGAGTTAACCAAGCTTTTAAATCAAAAGAACATGGATATAGCTGAATGCAGGATAAAACCTGCTGCTCTGGCTGAGATGCTGAAGCTTATTGATGAGGGCAGGATAAGCGGTAAAATGGCCAAAGATGTTTTTGAGACCATGTTCGAAACAGGAGCCGGCCCGGAAAAAATAATTAAGGAAAAGGGCATGGAGCAGATTTCTGATGAAGGTACTCTGGGGATGATAATTCAAGAGGTTATTGACAAGAATCCCGGGGTGGTTGATGATTATCGGAATGGCAAGAAAAAAGCTACCGGGTTTTTAGTAGGGCAGGTTATGCAGGCAACTAAAGGTCAGGCCAACCCGGCTTTGGTTAATAAAATCCTGGCAGAAAAACTAACCAGCTGATTAGGCAAAGATTACCGGGCTATTTTATTTTTGCCAAGCTGTGATAAAATTATAAAGTTAAAATCTTTCATGTGCCCTTAAGGGAAAGGAGTATGAGATATGAAATATGATTGGTCATCTAATGACTGGTTTAGACAAGAAGGAGCCCAAATACATATTGTCGATACTACTCTGCGGGACGGGGAGCAGACGGCAGGGGTAGTATTTGCTAATGCTGAAAAAATGAGAATAGCTAAATATCTGGATCAGATGGGTGTTGATCAGATAGAGGCCGGTATCCCGGTAATGGGTGGATTTGAGAAAGAATGCATTAAACAGATTGTGAATATGGGTCTCAAATCCAGTATAATGGCTTGGAATAGAGCAGTCATATCCGATTTGAAAGAGTCAATTTGTTGTGGAGTTGATGCGGTAGCAATATCTATATCTACATCGGATATCCATATCCAACATAAACTGCAGACTACCCACCAGGATGTTTTGAACCGGATGTCTGATGCAGTTAAATTTGCTAAAGATAACCAGCTATATGTTTCTGTTAATGCTGAGGATGCATCCCGGTCCAGTATCGAGTATCTTACCGAGTTTGCTCTGGTAGCCAAACATGCCGGTGCTGATCGTCTGCGCTTTTGTGATACCGTGGGCACTCTTACTCCGGTACAGACTTACCGTTATATCAAAACTTTAAAAGAAGTAACCGGTCTGGATATAGAGATGCACACCCACAATGATTTCGGCATGGCTACTGCCAATGCTTTGGCCGGAATCTATGCGGGGGCTAATTATCTAGGAGTGACTATTAATGGTCTGGGTGAACGAGCGGGTAATACCTGTCTGCAGGAAATGATCATGGTAATTAAATACTTGCTTAATATGGATGTGCAATATGATACCACTCTATTTAGAGAAGTAGCAGAATACGTAGCTGCAGCCTCTGGTCGTGAGCTGCCGGTTAACAAACCCATAGTGGGCCTTAATATTTTTGCCCATGAGTCGGGAATTCATGGAGACGGAGTGCTCAAAAACCCTTTAACCTATGAAGTGTTTACCCCTGAAGAAGTTGGTCTGGAAAGACAAATAGTAATAGGCAAACACTCGGGTTCAGCAGCTATAAGGGCTAAATTCCTCCATGAATATGGGGTGGAATTATCCCATGAATCCTCTGAGCGGATACTGGGTAAAGTCCGGCAGTTGGCTATAGACTTAAAAAGGTCTTTATTTGATAAAGAACTGGTATATATTTTTGAAGAGTACAAAAGAGAAAGAGGGGACAGCTAAGTGGGGAAGACGATTGCAGAAAAAATTCTTTCGAGTAAAAGTAAGCGGAATGCCAGAGCCAATGATATCGTAATTGCCGATCTGGATTTTACTATGGGACAGGATGGAACATCCGGGCTTGCCATAAGGGCCTTTAATGAAATGAACGCTGCCAGAGTTTTTGATCCTGCCCGGGTAGCTATGGTAATAGATCACAGTGCTCCCAGCCCGCTGGAGGGTGTTTCAGCCCTCCATCAACAGATGAGAAATTTTGCAAATAATCAGGGGATCAATTTTTACGATATTGGAGACGGGGTGTGCCATCAACTGGTGCCGGAACAGGGCCATGTAGTCCCTGGAGATCTGGTTATTGGAGCTGATTCACATACCTGCACCTATGGCGCTATCAATGTTTTCTCTACCGGAGTAGGTTCAACTGACCTGGCAGCTGGGATAATATCGGGCAAGCTGTGGTTTAAAGTACCAGAAACCATAAAATTCGTATTAAATGGTAAGCTGTCCCGAGGAGTTTATTCTAAAGACCTTATATTATATTTGATCGGTGATATCACTGCAGATGGAGCAACTTACATGGCAGCTGAATATACTGGCCAGGCTATAGCTGATTTATCCATCGAAGCCAGGTTCACCATCAGCAATATGGCTATCGAAATGGGTGCCAAGTGCGGACTTATGGAAGCTGACGATAAAACTATAGCCTGGGTCAAGGAGCACAGCAAGAAGGAATTCGAGCCTGTTAAAGCTGATGCGGATGCAGTATACGCTCAGGTTCTGGAATATGACGTATCCAGCCTTGAGCCCCAGGTGGCCAAGCCTCATACGGTGGATAATGTTGCTCCTATCAGCGCAGTAGCTGGTACGCCGATACAGCAGGGTTTCATCGGAACCTGTACCAACGGCAGAATAGAAGACCTGCGAATTGGAGCTGAAATATTAAAAGGGAAAAAAATAGCTGAGAATACCCGGCTGATTGTTGCCCCTTCATCCCGACAGGTTATGCTCCAGGCATTACGGGAAGGGCTGATCGAGATATTTGTAGAATCCGGTGCTGCGGTGGTGACTCCTGGTTGTGGACCATGTGTAGGGACCCATAATGGAGTACCGTCAGATGGAGAAAACGTAATTTCAACTGCCAACCGCAATTTCAAAGGCAGAATGGGTAATAACAAGGCTTTTGTATACCTGGGATCACCCGCTACAGTCGCTGCGTCAGTATTAACCGGGAAGCTAACCGATCCCCGGGAATTCATCAAATAGATTAGGAGGAGCAATATGAGCTTGACAGGTAAGGTTCACAAGTTTGGTGACGATGTAAATACCGATTATATAATTTCCGGCCGTTACAAATTTAAAACTCTGGATATGAGAGAACTGGCCAAACATGTTATGGAAGATTTAGATCCGGAATTTTATTCCCATGTAACTAAGGGCGATTTCATAGTAGCCGGTAAAAATTTTGGCTGCGGGTCTTCCCGTGAGCAGGCCCCGCTGGCCATAATAAACGCAGATATCAGTGCAGTAATAGCCAAATCATTTGCCAGGATATTTTATCGTAATTGTATCAATACCGGGTTACCGCTGGTAGAATGTGATACTGACCAGATAGATCCTGGAGACGAATTGGAAGTAAATCTCAAAGAGGGGATTCTTTATAATAAGACCAAAGGATTGGAGATACCTATAACTCCACTTCCGCCGGTAATGCTCAAAATATTGTCCGAAGGTGGTTTAGTGGAGCATTTCAAAAAATATGGTACTTTTAATCTTGATTAAGTACACTGTTGTCAAAATTTTAGAAGCAGACCGACTGCTTTATTTGAAAAGGAGATTTGCTAATGACTAAGACTAGAACCCCCCAGGGAGAAAAAATTACAGTTAATAAGGGTATTTTAAACGTACCGGATCATCCTATAATACCTTTCATAGAAGGCGATGGAACCGGACCTGATATCTGGGCTGCCGCATATCGAGTACTGGATGCTGCAGTAGAGAAAGCCTATGAGGGAAAGAAATCTATAGTGTGGCACGAGGTGCTGGCTGGAGAAAAGGCATTTAACCTTACGGGAGAGTGGCTGCCGACTGAGACCCTGGATGCAATCAGGGAATATATCATTGCTATTAAAGGTCCTTTGACCACACCTATTGGTGGTGGTATACGTTCCTTAAATGTGGCCTTAAGACAGGAACTGGACCTTTACACCTGCCTTAGACCAGTGCGGTATTTTGCAGGAGTACCTTCTCCGATAAAAAGACCAGAAGATGTCAATATCGTTATTTTCCGTGAGAATACTGAAGATATATACGCGGGTATTGAATACGCCTATGATTCCCCGGAAGCCAAAGAACTGATATCATTTTTGCAGGACAAACTGGGAGTAAGTAAAATAAGGTTCCCAGAGACTTCCGGGATTGGGATAAAACCTGTATCCGAGGATGGCAGTAAGCGCCTTGTTAGAGCTGCTATCAACTATGCAATTAACGAAGGAAGGAAAAGCGTTACCCTGGTCCATAAGGGAAACATCATGAAATATACCGAAGGCGCTTTTAAACAGTGGGGTTATGATCTGGCTGAATCGGAATTTGCGGATAAAACATTCACCTGGGATCAATATGACCGGATCAAAGAAAAAGAAGGCGCGAAAGCTGCGGACGCTGCTCAAGCACAGGCAGAGGCAGAAGGCAAAGTTATTATTAAAGATGCTATTGCCGATATTTTCCTGCAGCAGATTCTTACTCGGCCCACAGAATTTGAAGTTGTAGCCACCCTGAATCTAAATGGAGACTATGCCTCCGATGCGCTAGCTGCTCAGGTGGGAGGAATAGGTATTGCTCCCGGTGCTAATATAAATTACATTACCGGACATGCCATATTTGAGGCTACCCATGGTACTGCCCCCAAATATGCGGGATTAGATAAAGTTAATCCTTCTTCTGTAATACTATCTGGAGAAATGATGTTAAGACATCTCCAATGGAATGAAGCAGCAGACTTAATAATATCAGCTATGGAAAAAACTATAGCCAGCAAGGTAGTCACCTATGATTTTGCCCGGCTTATGGAAGGGGCTGCCGAAGTTAAGTGTTCAGAATTTGCAGATAATCTGATAATGAACATGTAGTAACAACTACCAGCATAAAATATATTATTAGCTTTTGGAAGAAAGTAAAGGGGGGGAGGGGTCTTTATGAAAATAATAGAGTTTTACAAACGGTCTGAAAAAACAGTACTTTCTCTGGAAATCTTTCCACCCCAGGCTAACTATCCAGTCGATTCTTTATTCAATACCATAGAAGAGCTTAGAGATTTGGAACCGGATTTTATCAGTGTCACCTATGGGGCAGGAGGCAGTACCAGAGATCGGACGGTAGAGATTGCCTCCAGTATAAAAAACGACTTTGGAATAGAGACCTTAGCTCATTTAACCTGTATGGCTCATAGCAAGCAGGAAGTAGATTCTATCCTGGGAATACTGTGGGAACAAGGTATACGAAATATTATGGCACTAAGAGGTGATCCCCCGGCAGATGTGGAAAGTCTGGATCTTATTCAGAGAGAATACCACTATGCCCGGGAACTGATAGAAGAAGCCAGGAAAAAGGCTGACTTTGGAATTGCAGCAGCCGCTTATCCGGAAGGGCACCCCGAATGTCAAAAACTCAGCAATGACATATTACATCTCAAGGAAAAGGTTGATGCTGGAGTAGATGTTTTGATAAGCCAGCTATTTTTTGATAATAGGAAAATCTACGACTTTATGGACCGAAGTCTGCAAGCCGGAATCAACTGCCCAATCGTTCCAGGCATTATGCCGGTACTGAATGCCAAACAGATCAAGAGAATGATTTTTCTCTCCGGGGCGTCAGTACCTTCAGATCTGCTGAGATTGCTGGATAAATACGATGACCGGCCAGAGGAAATGGAAAAAGCCGGGATAGAGTATGCCAGCAGGCAGGTAGAAGATTTATTGGCTAACCGGATACCAGGAATTCACATGTACACCATGAATAAATCCAGGCAAATTAAAGAGATAGTTAAAAACGCCGGATTATAAGTGAGTCAGAGGAACCGTCCCCTTAACTCACTAGGCACCTAATTTCTTATATAAATCACGAAGTTGGGAGAAAGAGTTAGTAATAGTATGTGGTTCATTTTCTCCGGCTGCCTGCTCTATTCTGGCAGCTGTATGAGAGATTTCGTGAAACCCGTATAAGCCTGCACTGCCCTTGATGTCATGGCTAATGCTTTTTACCTCCTGAATGTTATTGTTTTTTACCGCCTCATCCAGTTCATGGATAGATTCACACAGGGAGTCAAGAAACTCGGGAATCAATTCTGCTATTAGATCGTTCTTAGCCGCACAATCGGAATTGTCGGGAGTATCTTTTATACATTTATTAATCTCATAGATTAATTCATCAGCTTTAAAGGGCTTGGCTATATATGCATTACAACCACAGCTCAGGCATTTTTCGCGGGCATCGTTGGCTGAGTTGGCTGTCATAGCGATAATTGGTAAGGAAGAAAACTGATCATGGCTGCGGATCAGCAGAGTTGTATCATAGCCATCCCTCAAGGGCATCTGCATATCCATGAGTACCAGGTCGTAATGACTTTTTTGCAGCATATCAAAGCCTTCCAGTCCGTTGCCGGCGGAACCGGTTTGAAAACCATAATTGTGAAGGGTCTGGCATACAATTTTCCGGGTTAATTCGTTATCATCTACTACTAAAATTTTAACAGGGGTAAATCCCAACAGCAGATCGTTAATCGGGTCATGAGTCCGGGTTTTCTCCTCTGAATCTGGCAGTGGTTGATCTATTATATCTTCGACAGGGAATTTTATATAAAAGGTAGAACCCTGGTTGGGCTCGCTTTCTATCCACAACTCTCCGTTCATCAAATCAACCAATTCCTTGCAGAGATATAAACCTAATCCGATCCCTTGATATTCGCGTGAGGATGTATTATCCACCTGGCTAAAGGGAGAGAATATTTTGCTCAGTTGATCTTCAGGTATGCCAATTCCGGTATCGCTTATGGATATGGTAATCCAGGAAGATGCCGGACTTTTAGTATAATGCAGCTTTAAGTTAATGCCACCCTGTTGGGTGAATTTTACTGCGTTATATAGAATATTAAGTAATATTTGCTGTAGTTTGGCATGGTCAACAGCTACATAATCTGGCAGACTATGGTCAATGTGAACTTCAATGTTTAATCCCTTTTCATATATGGCTGGATAAACCGAGCTTAAGGTTTGATTAAGGATATTTCTAAGGTTACACTCTCCCGGCTGGCAGGCTGCTGTACCCAGCCCCATCCTGGATACATCCAATATCTTATTTATGATTTCCAGTAATTGCTCTCCGCAATCACTGATTATTTTTATGTTATCAGTCTCAAAACCATCCATAGCACTGCGTTCCAGCAGTTCTACCGCACCCAGTATTCCTATCAGAGGAGTTCTCAGCTCATGGCTTATATTGGTCAGGAATTGATTTTTAGCCATATTGGCGGCTTCGGCATCTTTGCGGCTTTGGATCAGTGGGGAAATATCACTGGAACAAATAATTATACCCTCAACCAGTCCATTTTCATATATTGGGTTTATCCGGTGCAAATAGGTTTTGGCCTCTCCATTAATATAAAGGGTTTGTTGATCCTCCCATTTTTTTCCAGATGTTAAGACCTGCTTAATGCCCCGGAGCTGTTTTTTTTCAAAGGGAGAATCTTGGTTCGCTGTTTCATCGGAATATATTTGACCGTTTTCTATACCGAATATCTTAGCAGCACTTTTATTATGGTAGATGACTTTAAGGCTGTGGTTTAAGATAACCAAGCTTTCGGGGACATCGTGGAATGCCTGAATAAATACATCGGACAATGTCCCGATCCATGATTTAGCTGCCCGGTCATTAAACAAGGTATTGAATTTTAAGCGAAGCTCCTGCAGCTGCTGCTGATATATTAAAACAATAACTGAAGAAATCATTAAGGCCAGAGTAGGAATGTAAATTAACCTCCGGCTTTCTATAGGAAGCGATGAATACATAAATAAGTAGTCGCTTATCAAAGAAATTAGGAGAAGAGCAAATACGATATAATTTATTCGTTTTACTGACATGGTCATACACCTCCCCGAAACCTTAAATATAATGGAAATAATTGTTATGTATTAATAAGATACACCAAATAACTGGAAAAATATGTCTTCTTATGAGACGAGAATGGCGATATTTTTATGTTTTGTGGCCGAATTGTGTAAAAACAAGCATATTTTTACGTCCTTATGTAAATTATGGCATCGACAAAATAATTAGGTTCCTGATAGGGGGTAAATAGTGCCTCATTTTGATACGGCTAGATAAGTATTTTGGCAAATACCAATTTATAGAATTATAGTATGAAAGTGATGATTTTGGGAGTGCACACCCTGGGAAGGAATAGATTTGTACTGGTTCATCATATTGCAGCAGGATTTTTCGCTGCAGGGGGTGAATTTATATATACTTATAGGTTATTAAAACTGGAGGTGCAGCAATTGACAAGGATAAGGTATGCTACAACAGGTTTGATTATGGCAGCGGTGATAATAGTATTTAGTTTCATAGGTCCCATATCAGCAGATGCCCAGCAGGCCATCAGGATATTCATTAATGGCAGCGAAGTATACTCGGATGTTCAACCGGTAATCATAAATAATCGCACCATGGTTCCCATTAGAGCCATAAGTGAAGGACTGGGCATGAACGTGGAATGGGATGGAGTAAACCGCCAGGTTCTTATATCCAATCCGGCCTTGGATCTTAGCGAGGATAGCGGAGAAGATATTATTCCAGCCAACGGGGATCTAGATATAATAGGTACGTCTACAGTCAGTGCCGAAGCCCTTAAACAGATAATGCTGGCCAATAACCCGCAGGCTCCGGCCGACCTTCCAGAATTGTACCTGCAGATTGCTAAGGACTATGGTATACGGGGAGACGTTGCTTTCTGTCAGGCTGCTAAGGAGACTGGATGGTGGAGATTTGGCGGACTGGTACAGGCCTATCAGAATAACTATTGCGGTTTAGGTGCTACGGGCAGCCCGGCTACTGGTAATGAAGACCTGCGCGGGGCTGATTCATCCCGGATATGGTTTGCGGAGGGTGTTCATGGGGCCATATTTAAAACCCGCGCTGATGGTGTTGAGGCGCATATACAGCACCTTTATGCATATACTAGTAAATCCGCCCTTCCAGCGGGCAAAACCTTAGTTGATCCCAGGTTTATCCTGGTAAGTCGGGGGATTGCCAGTACCTGGAGCGATTTGGATGGCAGGTGGGCCGTACCGGGTGTTGGTTATGGGCAGAGTATATTAACCGACTATTATGCCCAAGCGTTACAGAGCAGCAGCAGTCAGTCCCAAACAATGACTCAAGCTGAAACAATAGAACAGCTGGAAAAAGACAACCAGTTGTTAAAACTGGAAGTCCTGCGCTTACAAAAAATGATCCAATAAAAAAGTTGGTTGCAGAAGAAACAGGGTCAGGCACTAATTTATTAACTTATCAGGAGAGAGATGTGAATATCCAGCTTAAGAAACCTGCTTCAGAAGATATTAAACTATGGGACGTATGGAAAAAAAAGGCTGATTTATCGCTGTACCAGACGCATCTATGGCCAGAAGAACTCGTTGCGTGTACAAACTATCGCATATATTTAATAATTCTGAATAAAGAAGCCATTGGGGCGATTTGGTTGGAAAGACTGATATAAAAGAGAAATTGGCCTGGCTGGGTATATTTATTGGCGATCCTGATTACTGGGGCAAAGGATATAAGCAATTAGGTTATTGATAAAGGAAGCTGATACCAATCTAGGTATCGCCTAGTTGTGGTTGAACGTACGTGAAAGTAATCAAAGAGCAATCAGATGTTATGAGAAGTTGGCTTTAACCAGGTTAGGAAAATGGGACCGAGGAAATTCGGTGACGGGTCATTCCAATATTGGTATGAAATGATGATTATGAGGTGATCCGATGGAACTGATGGTGCTATATAAGCATTATCAGCGATATAAACAAAGAGCAAGCCATATTAGCCTGCTCTTTGCTTTATTTAATATACTTACTATTTTAAGGCGGTGGCTTTTTTATGCCATGGTCCAAAAGGAGCTCCTATAGGCAGAACTGTATAGCCATAGTGGCTATTTAATACTATGGCACCAGAGCCATAAAAGGACATAATAGCAACACCTAATTCTGCGTAGGCAGCCAGTTCATGCCAGGCTTCTCCACCCCAGCCCAGAGTACTCATGAAGAGCCCCAGGAACAGTAAATCGATTAAGAAGAAAATAATAAAAAGAACCTTATTTGCTCCCATTGCCCCTACTGTCATAAACATGGTGAAGATAAAGTAGCCCAGAAATGCAAAACCGAGCTGATGCGCATCAGCGGTTATGCCTTCAGTTGTGCCGATAATGCCGTTGGAGAACATCCAGGTCATAGCCACTCCAAACCAGAAAAAGCCATAACCACAAAAAGCGGTGGCACCAAAAGTATTATTGTGTTTAAAATCAAAGAGGCCTGCTACGAACTGAGCTAAAGCACCTAAAAAGAAGGCCCAGGGTATAATGTATAGAGTGCCGTCGGTTATTCCCAATTTTTGAGACGAAGCTACCAGGGTAACCAGTGCCAGACCCAATAAGCCAAGCGGAGATGGATTCGCCACCGTTTCCTGTATATGTCCGGATATTTTTACTTCATTAAAATCAGCCATAATTTCCTCCCCCAAATACTATATTCCCCCCATATACTATTAAGCTTATTATTCACTCCCTTCGAAAGGATTTATGAGAGTCAAAGAACAACAATGATTATATTCAACATAGTCTTTAAAAATCCTGTCTTTTTTGTGATTATTTTCATAAAGAAACACTGGCTTTTCACAGATAACGCAAAATTATCCGGGCAAGATTTTATTAATAAGACCCGAAATGATAAGTAATTAAAACAATATAGGCTCTGAAAGGAAATTATTATACCGGCATTGCCCATAATTAGATAATTTAAAAAATTTAAACTTTAATAGACATAAAGGATAAACGTTAGTTGCTTTAGAATATAAAAAATATCCAGAATTATGTTGTTTTACTGACGTATTTCTGAAAAGCAACTAGTAATAAACGAAGTCTTGTAACAGGTATTATGTAATAAAGATATAAGACAACATTTATATCTGTTAGCAGAGAGGCTTGCTGATTTAGGGGGGTGGTTAGGGAAAAAATTTTATCATGTTGTTAAAAAGGAGGGTTATCCTTATATGCTTTTTGTATTAATTAAGGGGTAATACAAAATGTTGAAGGATCATCTGTATATTAGAGGGGGTATAATAGAATGGCTGCTAATTTTGCGTATCTAAACACCAGAGACTTGGAGTTTATTCTTCAAGAATGGCTTCCTACTGAGGAAGTATTTGCTTATCCAAAGTTTGCTGATTACTATTCAAAAGATGATGTGAAATCTGTTTTAGCTCCAATTCTGAAAATGTGTAAAGAGGTTATCGAACCTACTAACACGGATGGGGAAGAAAATCCGGTTAAATTTGAGAACGGAAAAGTAACCTGTTCACCGTCTTTTGGGCCTTTATTTCACCAACTGCAGGAAGAAGGCTGGGGAACCAGCAACATAGATCACTCTGAAGATGCTATGGTTCTTCCTCATATCTTGCATTCTACCGTATGGGAACTTATTGGTGCTGCCAATCCAACCTTTTGTCCCACTATCATATTGACCAGTGGAGCGGCTGGACTAATCCAGAGCTATGGTGATGATCACTTAAAGAAGATGTTCCTGCCCAATATGATGGATGGAACCTGGTCTGGTACCATGTGCCTGACCGAACCAAGTGCTGGTTCTGACGTAGGAGATATTTTATCCAAAGCCACACCTACCGATGATCCCAGGATTTTTAAGATTAAGGGACAGAAAATATTTATTACCTTTGGAGACAATGATTTTACGGAAAATGTTATCCACCTCTACCTGGCTAGAGTAGAAGGTGCCAAGCAGGGAACCGGAGGCATTTCCCTGTTCGTAGTTCCCAAGTACTGGGTGAACGAGGACGGCAGTTTTGAACCCAATGATGTAGAGACTACCGGTATTGAGCATAAGATGGGCCAGCATGGTTCCTGTACTGCAGCTTTGAGCTTCGGCGATACCAACAGCTGCCGCGGCTGGCTGCTGGGGAAGAGCCCGTTAGATAACGAAGGCAGAGGCGAAGGTATGGGCCAGATGTTCCAGATGATGAATGAAGCCCGCATGGAAACCGGTCATATGGCACTATCGTGTATTGCCAATGCCATGTATAATGCACGTGATTACGCCAAGGATAGAATACAGGGCCGACTGCTAACCAATCCGAAAGCTGGACGTACTGCGATAATCAATCATGAAGATATCCGCCGGACACTACTTTTGGGTAAAGCTCATGCCGAAGCAATCAGGGCTATGTTTTATAAGACTTATATGGCCTTTGATATTCGTGAACACGATCCCAATCCCGAAAGAAAGAAAGCTGCCAATGACTTGATAGAAATTACTACTCCATTGTGCAAAGCCTACCCCACCGATGAAGGCTGGTGGCTGTGCGCTGAAGCGATACAGGCTTATGGTGGATATGGATACTGTGAGGAATATCCTGTAGCCCAGATTGCCAGAGATATTAAGATTTATTCTATTTGGGAAGGTACCAACTTTATTCAGTCCCTGGATCTTTGTGGACGCAAGATGACCATGGGGAAAGGGGTTCCATTCCAGAATTTCATGAAGGAAATGTATGATTTTTATGAAGCTAACAAAGATAACGAAACGCTGAAAAAGGAATTTGAAGTGTTTATAAAAGCTTTTAAAGCTATGAACAAAACCCTGCAGATTATGCAAGGATATCTGGGCAAAGGGGATTTCAGCATGATGCCGCTGTATTCCCGCCGGATTCTAACTGCTTTGTCTCAGCTTTATGCAGGAAGATGCATACTGGATCAGGCTGTGCTGGCTGCTCAGAAAGCCAATGAAGTAGGAGCAGATCACTACGATTACAAGTTCTATTCCGGTAAAGTGCTGTCGGCCAGGTATTATCTCCTGAATGTAGTACCTAATGTATGGTTGTTAACTGACATTGTTGAATTGGGAGACAGATCTGCCCTGGAAATTCCTCTGGAAGCGTTTGATTACTAATATCGCTGAGCTGAAAGGACCCCCGCGAACCGGGGGTCTTTTTTTATCCATTAAGATGACAATCTGGAACCGTCCCCACTGTATTTAAGTCAAAAAAAAAGCCGGCCGGTGGGCGGCTTTGCTCATTATCTATAATAAAAATATAAATACGAGCATATAGATTTGGAAGGGAAAGTTGCAGGTGAACAATAAAGTTAATTGTTAAATTAATTGTGAACTTAAAAATGTTGGTGAAAAATTTAGTACCTGATAAAAGTTTCTCAGGTTATAAATTTGAATTTACCGTGTTTTTAACTTTATTTATTTACCTGATAACAATTTATGAAATAAAAGCAGGAAAGGTTACAGATGAACGAAATATTTTATAAAATCGGCGAAGTATCTGAAATGCTGGCTATTGAACAGCACACTCTAAGGTATCTGGAAAATACTCTCAAATTAAAAATTAAACGAGATGAACGGGGTGATCGGCTTTATAGTGAGAGAGATATCGATACCCTGCGTCTGGTTTTGCAGCTTAAGGATAAGGGACTAAATACTACCGCTATTAAAATGGCTCTGGAGAACACGGAGGATGAAGGTGTCTCTGGTGAGACTGCTATGCAAACTGCGCGACCTCAATCAAACCTGGAACTTGCAGAGATATTGTCCATAACCGCTAAAATCATCGAGCAGAATGAAGCCTTGTTTGAGCAAAACAAGAAAATGGAACAGAGACTGGATAGGATGGAAAAAAAACTCGACCATCGTAATGAGGAAAGGGAAAAAACCATAAACGAGTTCTTAACTTTGTGGAAAGCTGAACAGGAAGGAAGGCCGAAATCATGGTTTTCCCGCTTCCGAGGTAAATAGCCAGTTGTTAAGGGGTCAGGCACTAACTTACTAACTTATTACTAGATGTCTCAGATTAATAAGTTAGTAAGTTAGTGCCTGACCCCAGGATACACTTATTTATCAATAAAATAACAGGGGTGATCGCAGCTGCTGCATTTCTTTTTGTTGATATGTAAACGAGGAGTTCGATTAGCCTCTTTAATCATCTGCAGAAGTTTGAAGGCAGTTTCGTCATTTTTATATCTGGCTGCCAGTACCACTGACCCTTCCATACCGCCCACTCCTCCGGCTGCTACTTGCACCGCGTCAATATCCAGCAGTATTTTAAGGCTCTCTATCTCGGTGATTATGGTAGCATTGGATAAACACATGTATCCGGTTTTCATGCCTATACATTGAGCGGTCGCGCTGATTCCCATTACTTTCTCCGCTGCCAGGCAGGAGGGGATCATTTTTTCCAGACCTGCTGGTACAATGATCTGTATACCCCTGGCCTTTAAGATGCCAATAGACTTACCGATAGTTCCTCCCTGGGGGTCGCCCAGTAAGATTCCGGCATTTCCGTAAGAATCTACCGCATTAGCACCTTTAATAAAAATGTCGCCGACGGTAAAGACATTTAAAAATTCCAGCCAGTCTACCTCTACCAGACGACCTTTTTCAATGCACCAGGGAACACGGCGCGATGGACTGTCGGTGGCACAGGAAGCTTGCTGGGTAATTACTCCGGCTACATAAGTATCTGGATGATCTGTTTTCAGGTTTAGCAAGTGTTCGGCTACCGCCAGGTTAGTGGTTCCATGACCAATAAAGATCCGGCCCTTTTGGTAAGCAGATTTTACCTCCGGCAACGCACATACGGCTCGGGCAATTAAGTATTTAGATGCTGCCGGGTGAATGGCAAAGGTGTTTATCATTTCAGCTACACTCCTTCGGATTAAGTCTATTTATTTACTATCGAGAATCTGCAGCAAACACAAAAGCTTATATAGCACGGTTTGAGTATGATTAGTATAAGGAGTACGTGTGTTATGCTTCTGTTTCTCGAGATGAGTAGCAAAATCTCTAATAAGATCAGGATTGATATGCTTATAATTCTCTATCAAATTGAGCGATTCCAGCTGCCGGGATAATAAATCACGAAAAATCGGTATTGTTTTTTCCGGCCAGGTCAAACTTGCTGCCTGGGTATCAGTTTCTAATCTGCATTCATACATATTCAAATATACATTGGTATCTGCAGGAATATCTTTTCCCGGCCATATAAGCTCCAGAACTGGTTCCATACCCAGGAAACGTTCCTGAGTAATGATGGCTTCACCCTGTGCCACTTCATATATCTTCAGGGACAGTTCATTTTCAGGTGTCAGGTCCCCATTAGATGCGGGAGAAAAAGTGAATATTTTATACCTGCCTAATATGTCCAGTTCCAGATTTGCCGTATCAAACGGGATTTTTACCAGTTTGGTCTGATCGTCAAGACCTTCATATATTTCCCGATAGAAATCGAAGGGGTATATGGTCTTAAGGCTGGTGTATCTGTCAACATAATGAGCGTTCCAGCAGCATAACCCCCTGGCTACCAGATCCGGGGAATCAGATAGAATCACCTGAATATCAGGAAAACACTCGTTAATAATCTTATTTACTCCCGGAGCCAGTGAACCTCCACCCTGAAGCAGAATGTAGTCTATATGCCAGCGATTGTCGGCGGCCAGACCCAATAAGGCAGCCCGGTCCCTGAGGAAGCTCTGGCAGTATACCTGGAGTCTCTGATACACTGGTTCCAGGTATTCAAGAAATAAATTCTGGTTAATATACGATGAAATTGACCCACCTTGATAGAAATCGCTCAAATGCCAGGCAGCGTAACCGTTTCTGCTTATTTCCAGTTTAAGTTTTTCAGCTTCTGCCAACCAGAAGTTATAAAGCTGGCGGTCTGGTGGCAAAAGTGATTTGCCAGTAATAAATTTTTCCGGGATGCTTTGCCCGGTTTGCATTTGGTACAGGGGTATAAATATATTTCTTATAATACCATGGTCGAGTTCTGAACCGGAAAAAGCATCATAGCCAATCTGGAATTGGCTTTCCAGAATAAGCTCCTGCATATCACTGGCGGCATCCAAAAAGCTAAAATCTGTGGTTCCTCCTCCAATATCTATACTTAGAATAGTACCATCTAACGGCTGCATAGTATTTATAGTGTTGTAAGCGATCAGCGCAGCCAGAGGTTCCGGTACTAAATAGATGTCAGCAAGGCCAAAAACTTTCCGGGCGGCATCCAGCATTATCTGTCTGGACTTCAGGCCAAAGTAGTTGGGTACCGACAGGGCCATAGATTTTATATGGGGAACCTTAACCTTAATATATTGGATATTTAAAAAGGATAAGAATTCTTCTACGACTTCCCTTAGTTTATAAGGTCCCAGTTGGAAATCCACATATCGTTTTAAATCGAGTTTAAAAAAGAATACCTTTTCTATTTCTGGCTCATCCAGCCGCAGAGCCAGGTTTCCAAAATAAAGCTGGCCGGTTGAGGGCAAATAGGCTGCGGCAGTTGGAATAAGCATTTCTTCAGGGCTGATATCCACCCACTTTTCTTCCAACAGACCGGCGATCTTGGTGTATGAAGTTCCAATATCTATACCCAGGTGCATCTTAACTAACCTTTCTTTCCGACGATTATATAAGGTATTTCTTCACTGCTTTCATCTTCTACCCGGATAATAAAAATGTCGCCTTCTTCATGCAGGATGGTATTATCAGGCTCCTCGGTAATACGAGTATTGATATGGTATTTATCTAACAGGTAGAGATATTCATCTGCCAGGGGCTGTCCCCTGGTCAAGGGTATATGGGTGATCCGTATATCCAAATCCTTCCATACTCTGGCCAAATTGCGGGGGGCCAGGTGTCTTTCCAGATCATTCTTGATATTGCTGAGCAGCTCAATTTCTGAATCCAGCCGGGTTAATAAGTCTTCACAATGAGTAATAATATTCGACATATGCAATTGTTCTTCGGCTAAAATTTTTATTCGGCTGTCCATTATAGAAACAGCACAGCTGATCTGCTGTAGACGAGCTGTTAAAGGGGTTATTTCAGTGACTCGACTTTCCTGGGCTATGGTTTTATAAAGAGGAGCAGAAAATTCCAGAATCTTCTGCATCTGACTGCTGAAATAAACAAAATCAATATCCTGGGTATTATCCATATCATTTCCAACTTGGTCGATGTTCTTGCGGGTGGAAGACACATCATAATACAATTCTTTCAAGTATCCCGGATTATTAAGGTTAAGCTGATATAATTCCGGTATCAGTTGAAAAGCAGGTCGAGATGTATAAGGTATGATCATATCCAAAAATTCCAGCCAGATGGCAAAGAATTCTGAGAATTCCAGTATAATTTCTTTCAGCCGCTGGTAATCCTGCACCTGTAAGTTCAGCATCATAAGTTCAGCATAATGCAGGGAAGTTGCTCGAATTTGAGCTTCATAAAAATTGCGGAAATCTTCCCCAGGCCAATCGATGGTGCTGCTTAACAGCAGGCTGCGAATTTTTGAGATACGTTCCGGCATAATAGTATCATCTGATGCACATTTTTGGATTAGATGAAAAATCTGATCTTGCTGTTTGAGCATTTGATAATAAGAAGGGTCTTCTGAATTCACATAACATAATGATCTAGCCCCCATAATTAGCATCTGGGAACGGGCCTGCCCCTGAAAACTTGCCAGTCCGGATGATATCTCATTGAGGCAGTCCATGAAGTCATCCAATTCCCCAAATTTATACCTTATTTCTTTAAAACCATAAATCAATTCCAGCACCTGACGTTCTATTTCGTCGTTAAAGGATAATTTTTGTTCCATAATTTGCTGTTTTAAATCTTGCAGCCGGGCGGAAATTCTTTTAACCTGATTGAATAAATTGGCATTGCGTTTGATAACGGCAGCGATATGCTTTTTTAACAGTTCCTCCTGTATTTTCAGACCCAGCAGCTGGTTGATCTCTTCCTTTATGTCCTTTTTGTACACTGGCCAGAAGGTTTCATGGAAGCTGCGATAATAAAAAGAGTTTACGGTCAGCAGATAACGGTCTAGATTCTCCAGGGAATCAGGGCCCGTTTCAAACTGCTGGCTGATATCCTCTACCTCACTGCGCAGCAGAAGCAGGAAGTGTTCAATATTTTCACCGTAGGTCTCCAGGTTCAAATCATTAATATTCATTTCAATACCCCCAGAAAATAAGCCCCTAATATTTGACGCTTTAACAGCGCATCTTTGGTCTTGAACAAATCTGGCCGGGATGATATTTCGCCAGCCAGGTTGGGCCGGCTATTTTCCGCTATCGCATCGCATATTTGCCGGGCCTGGAATCTGCACCGTTCTCCGGCCAGCGGAGCCAGCTGCGAGTTTATGGTCTCATTCATGAACATGCTGCTGGGCAGCCAGTTCCACAGACTGATATAATGATCGAGCAGTTTGGCAGCCATTTGCTTATTTAAGGAAATTATATTCATCATACTGCACATACGGAGATATTCCATAATAATAAAAGATTCATGCGGTAGAGCAGATATTTTTTGATGAATAATTTCCATAAAATTATTCATGCGTTGGGGATCGATACCCTTATTTATTTCGTCTGCTTCGATCAGGTGACTATCAAAAGGCCGATATTTATTAAGGTTGCTGCTCTTTATATAGATTTCATACATGATGTTGGGGTTTTGCTTATAAAAAGCTGAGACAATGCTCTCGTACACAGCCAGATACTGCAGGCTGGCCAAATCACGATTAATAAGAGGAAAATACTCGGTGTAAACTTTATCCGCCAATTCATATGGAGTTAAAGGTTGGATTAACAATGCGTATACAGGAATTACCTTACGCAGCAGGCGATAGAAAGTACGATGAATTTTTTCATCATCCAGAATGCTTACCAATCGGTTTTTTCTTTTATAATCCTCATATATATCAACCAGCACTGCCAGGCAATCTTCAAGCATACCGCTATGAAAGATTTCTTCACCTGCCGCTAACAGCTTATAAAACCGCTCGGTACAGTAAGGGTCGTGATAATTATGAATGCTGCCTTCTTCCAATAAATCCAGCGCCTTCAGGATATTTTCTATCTTATCTCCATAGAGGCCCGGGTAAGTTTCGTTTTTTTGAGATTTTTCAAAACCATAAAGGGTTTGCTTTCTGTTAGTGAATAGTTCGGATTCCCGGTCTTTAAAAAGCTTGCGCAGTTCCGGATTGGCCGTTCTTGATAGCAGATACTGGCAGCATTCAAGATTAAGGGCATTTACTACCTGCATCATCGCTGTATGATATTCCGAGTTATAGAGATTAACAATAAATTGGAGCTTTTCTGGCTGAGGCTGTCTGAGAACAATATGCCAGGGCAGGAAAGCCCAGAAGTCCTGCAGCAGAAAAACCGGTCCATCCCCCAGCCATTTAAGTACTTGTATATTTTGGAGATTACTCAGCAGCAGGTCAATAAAGTCCAATTTTCTGTTTGAGAAATACCAGGAACGATAAAAAAATTCTAATTCATTTACTTTAGATACAGATATGTTATGGACATCATTTATATCTGCCCGGGCGGATGCTCTCAAGCTGAGTTCATTTTGCCACATATCAAATAGCTTATTATTATTATTATCCAGAGCATGATTTAATTCGAGTACTATGCTTTGCATTTTTTTCTCCTCAATTGGATCTTCCGTATAGTGCTATATTTAAGACATAACAGGCATTTTCAGCTTTAATGATATCTTTTTCATTCAAAAATATGTAATAATAAATAGATTTTTCTTTGTTAGTGTATATCCCTCCCAGCTTATCAGCCTCCAGAACATCTATTCTATCCTGACTGGCTTTGCTGCCTTTCAGGTAGCGGTAGGACTGCAGACGAGTAATAAACTGGTATTTGCTTAATCTCTTAAAATGTGATTTTAAACCTATTTCCTTATAAGGATTAGCATCTTCATATTTTATGACCACGCTCCCCGATCTCGCCGAAGGTAATTGCTGCGGGTTGGAAGCAGGTTCAGCCAGAGAACGGCTTAGCTGTTTAAGGAGATAATGATTTTCCTGTTTTAGTGTGTACGCAATATAAGGATGCATTTCCACCGGGAATAGCTCAAGCATATCAGGTGTCCCAGCCATCGTGTCAAATAGCTCCGGGTGATATATCAGGTGATTGATCAAGTCATCTATATCATATTTAAAATGGGGGATGTACACTGAATAATCCCGCCACAAAACTGAAGAATATCTAGTATAAAACAAATCATAGGACTCTGCCGAACTGCTGAGGAGAGTATCAATATATTTCAAGAGCTCTTCATATTCCTTATCAGTTAATCTTTCCCTTTTATCAAGTTTTCTAAGTATACCTCTCATTTATCCTACCGCACCAGTTTTTTTATATTTTAACCCAACATAAAGACAGTAGAAAGGTTTGTCTGCAAGAAAAAGTGGTAATATAGTTTAAATACTAACTCAAGCGACAAGGAGTCATTAAATGAACTTAAACACATGGTGGAATAAATTTAGTCTATTAGTGTTTCCTTTTTTGGTACTGGTAAGTTCAGTACTTCTGGTCAGCGACAACCGCCAGGTTTTTCAGGATCAGGAAGCTGTTATGTATGCTTATGTGGATAGTGCAGCCCAGGGTAAATTTGGCTACGGGTTTAATGTTCAATACTATAACGACATTTCCTTTGCTGGACTTGAAGTAGGTGATATAGTACTGGGAGGATATCCCGATTGTGCCTATGGTCGGTTTTCACATGTAGGGATATATAACGGCAATGGACAGGTAATAGAAGCTTTTGTGGATTACGGAGTACACCTGCGTTCTATTGACCATTTCCGTGACTATACGGAAGTCTGTCTGCTCCGGGTGGAAGCAGATCCAGAAGTAAAAAAGAAGGCCGCAGAATATGCTGCTGAGTTTCAGGGTAAAATGTTTTACCCCCTGGCGTTTAAACCTGGGGATAGAATATGGAATTGCAGTAAGGTTATATGGAAAGCTTATGTGGAACAGGGAATTGAACTGGATGAGCACCGGGATTTATGGATTTCTCCGGATGCTTTCTATTACAGTCACTATGTTAGTATTATCCGGGAGAAGGGAAATTAAATGCTGGCGAATGTAATAAGATTATATTTTATTCATATCAGTGCTTTTGGGGCCGGTGTTTTAAGTATTTATTTTCCCGGCCTGGATATTATCGTTTCGATTATTTACCTGCTGGTTATTGCTCTGGAAGCGCATCGAGCCTATGAACTGCCCTTAAATAAAAAGATTATCATAGTTTTAATATGGCAGGCTCCGGCCATATTTTTTGCCGGAATCTGTATAAGCAGGTTAAATTTTATGGGCCTTTATGAATATGCCATCTTTATGCTGCAGTTCTGGTATACTCCTCTGGTGGGTCTGCTGTCCCTGGCCGGAATAACAGTTTATTCTGACAAACCCTTATATTATTATCTTTTGATTTATTTACCGTTTATCAGCTGTTTTTATTATACCGCACTGGCATCCATAAATTTTAGAAAGTTGATCAACTGTTCATAAAATTTCCATTGCATTATAAAAAGCCAGTGATACCATTTCATGTGCTGCGTATGCAGCGCCTGTCTTTTAAAGAAATTAGATTGCCTTAATTAAAAGGAACCAGATCTTTAAAATGTTGCGGTATCACTGACTGTAGCTTTATTATATGCAGGATTCAAATCTCTATCCCGGTAAATTATGGTGTTTATAGAAGGCGTATTTTATTTATTAGGGAAATGAACGGTGTTAGAATATAGTTTAGGATATTAGCGGTTCAAACAGCTTGAAGGAGGTAATATAAATGATAAAAATATCCATACCGGGTCGGCAAATCACTCTAATCTTAGAAAATCTCCTGCTTGATTTAAACGGTACTCTAGCCGTTGATGGAATATTACTTGCTGGCGTTAAAGAGAGGATAGAAGTACTCAAAGATAAACTTAAGGTATACATTCTTACTGCCGATACCTTTGGAGCTGGCAAGGATATTGCGAAAGAGCTGGAAGTGGAGCTGTTAAAGGTGAGCTCGGAAAATGGAGCACAGGATAAACTGGATATCCTTAATACTCTGCAGGCAGAAAATAGTATAGCTGTGGGTAATGGTTATAACGACCGGCTCATGCTTGCTAATGCCGGACTATCGATATTGGTAATCGAAGCCGAAGGTTGTTCAATAGAGGCTATGCAAGCAGCGGACATTGCAGTTAAGAGTATAATTGACGCCCTGGATCTGCTTATCGATCCTATACGTATTATAGCTACTCTCAGATCTTAATGCTTGGAACAGCGAGATTTAACGTCCTGGTCAGGCTATTAAGAGCTAAAACATGATAATGGATACAGTATTGGAAATAATAGTATACAGTGGTGTATACTATTTCAGTTAAAAGTATAAAGTTTAACAAACTATTAACATCAATATGAGTCATATTTGTATTATAATTTAATAACATGGCATCAAATATGGCTAATCTATTAAATATGAATCATTATATAATAGATTATTAATATATCCATATCTCAGTAAGCAAACAGTAAATGTAAAGCGAGATTATAAAATGGAATATGAAGGATCACGAAGGAAAGGAGAGAAAAGAGCATGAAAGAAAAACTCACCCTGGCTCCCCCCA
>JAENZN010000029.1 GCA_016841245.1 Syntrophomonas sp. | reverse complement strand
GCTTATGTACAAATTCGCTGCCATGTTGTGTATTTTTTACTTGCCAAACACACCATGATCACTGGCGATGGTATGCATAACATTCCAGTCTATTTTACCATTATATTTTTCTAACAGGTGATTCATCCGTATTTGCCGTGGTACTGCGTTAAATGTTTGATCAAGACCACTTGGAAATATGTTATAGGGTTTGACCAGATCCGACTGGGCCATATTGGTTGTTCCTCTTGTTCCATTTTGGACGATATCATAATCTCTGCCCTCAGGGCAGCATTCCACCTTCATAAATTTCTCACTGTCAGCAAAATAGAATAAAAAACCAGTAGCAGCATTTGGCACCGAATCAAAAAACTCTTTTACCTCTTCCACTGTCGAACAAGTATTCAAAGCTTTACATAAGACTAATGCAGGTACTCCAACTTGCTTTTTTGTCTGAGGTATCTGGAAAGTCATTTTTAATGCACAGGCCAATCCCTTTTCATTCATAGCATGAGCCCAAAAAATCCAGCCTGCAACAGTTAGTGCCTTAAATCTATAACCTTTATTGGGCTGAATATCTAAAATTTTACAATATTTCTGTAGCATTGGTTCATCATCTGAATTCATACCAATGAATGGTTCATTGGTTTTTGTACTTGTTCCGCTTGCTCCCCAAGCAGAGCAAGTGAACATGTTTTCCATTACAACATTAAAATGCAAAATGTCAATATAACGTAAGTCTGCGCCTTCAGCAATTCCCTTCATAAAATCAGTAGCATCCGGATGATATAAGTCGATAAACTTTTGATTCTCCTGGGCTGCATACTGCCACTTTATTTTGTCTTTTTTATAATTAAGCAATGCTGATAATAAATACAGCTTGTTTGGATTAAATGGTGCCGAGCCTGGTTTTTTTGACAATGTCATTCCTATATAAAACATTTTTGAAAGGTATCTAATTTCTTTTCTAAATGCTTTCCCATAACTCGCTCCCATAGTGTAATATGAACCTTTCAATGTTAACTCTTCAAACATATTCTAATCCTCCTTAGTGTTTTTTCGTCCTGTAAGATTTAAATGAAAGTCGAGTCCCCATCGTCATCTCTGATATAATGTCTTTAAAAAATACCGACCGGTTGGTATAGTATATGAAATATTTGAACCGCTGTCAAGTATTGAACTCTATGCATATATGAAGACATTACCATATAAGGTTTAGGGCACCACCTTTTAAAAAATTCCTGGAGAAATCTTCGGCACAGACTTGAACTGCAGTATTGTGATTTTTAAGAGTAATAGAATATTGTGCCAGAGGTTGAGCATTTTCTGAACTGCGTTTATTTGCCTAGGAAATACAAAACACAGAGATCAGATCCTCCCTGCGATTGAATAACAAATCAATATTTTTCATCGGCGGCCTTGCGCAGCTGAAGCATCGCCTGCACTTTATAGAGGCTGTTTATTTCCTGCAGTTGTGGGAGAGGAATTAATCCCCCCCTACGTTAGTTAGGGTGCACACATAGCTGCCTCATGTTAAAACTTTAAAACGACATTCATTATCACCGGCGAGGATAGTCTTCTCCATGAGAACATCTACATCTCGGCCCAAGCCAAGTTTAAATTTCTTTTTAATGTTTCCTTGTGTACAATAACAAAGCGTTTTGGATGAGTCTTCAATATTTTGGTTAATGAGGGGGCAATAACATTTGTCAAAGACGACATAAATATTGCCCTGTTCCATTCTAACCCGCCATTGTTGTGATAATCTTTCCAGAAAATCGTATTCAGATTTGGATTCTTTTTTAATATCTAATAATTTTTGATCTGAAAGATGAGTAAATGGGCACTTTTCACCGCATGCCTCCAGTATGCTGATTTTTGTTTTTCCGTCTAGATTTTTATCTAAGCTTTTTAACAGCTCTTTTAACCAGATGTTCATTATTTCTTCTCCTCTCTGTTTGTTCCCCGTGCAGCGCAGCCAGGCTTCAGCTTTGACGATGCAGCAATAACGATATTTATTCCCCATCTTCTGATGGTTGTTATGATAAAAACCTCACCAACTAAGCCATATGATGTGTTTATTATAAACCATTACCAGAACCCGGCCCAATTTTATGACCACAGCTCCCGCAGTACTCCCATTCTTTATCGAGTTCGCTGCCGCATTCGGAGCAGCATGTTTTTAGCAAAGTACCGCAGCCGGTGCAGAACTTCAAGCTGCTGCTTTGTTCCTGTCCGCAGTTGGGGCAAACGCCAAGCGAAGGCCTGGCGATCAAATATACCAGCCAGCCAATAACACTGGTAACCAGGGTCAATATGCCCCAGGCGGCGGCGTTAGTTGGCCGGCGGCGGGCATCCCGGTAGACCCAGAGAGGAAGCAGCAGCCAGAATAGGATGAAGCTGATCCGGTAAACCTGCAGGCCAAAAGTAATAAGGCCCGAAATTTGGTTCTGCCGGTCAATAAGGTCGGGAGCTACACGATAATAGCCGATAATATGATAGATATTGTTATCCGGGGCCTTATAAGTCCCGAAGAACTTGAACATCTCATCAGGATTTGTACTTACCTTATATCTGTCCGCCGGTCTCGGCATTTCTGATATTTCATAAGAAAAAGGCAGCGGCAGTCCTTTGATTAAATTGCTTCTGAAACTGATCGGGTAGGCCAGCCCTACGGCATCAATATCTTTAGCTGCTAGTATTACGGCATTTTGATCAATGATAAACAAATCCCCCAGCTGCTCATTGCTGCCTATCACTTTCTCCAATTGCTGCTGCAGTACAGCATAATCTTCACCCTTTTGAATAAACTGCCCCAGCTCGGTCACGGAAGCATTTACCTCCGGGTTTATCGAGTCCATCAGGTTAAGCATTTTCATATTAGCGGCCATGGCGCCGACCACTGATAACAGTCCCAAAACCAACACACATATTAGGGCTATGGCAATTTTTCGGTTAGAAAAAGCTTTTGCTCGCATTACTGATTACCTCCTTTTTTTATGGGCAGTATGGTTAAAAGCAAGGGAACGGTTAAACAACCAGTTAAACCAAAATAGAACAAGATATGAGGAAAATACCGCAGTTGGTAAAACTGGATTAGAATCTGTCCCGAATAAAATTCCGGCAGCCAGGCACTGAAAAGATATAAAACCAGAGCAGCTGCCAGCAGCAAGCAGGTAAACAAAACATCCATGCTGCTCAATCGGACCGGCTGATTACTTCGTATTTCTCTTTGCACTTGGGCTATGGTTCGTGCCTTTTGCGCCTGGGAAGGAATAGCCTCCGGGTAAGACATAAGAAAATCAATTATTTCTTGCTCTTGATTTCTATCTTTTCTCATAATCCATCTCCTTCCTGCATAATGCTTTTTAGGCTGCTGAGAGCCTTATTTAATCGTGATTTTACCGTTCCCACCGGACAGTGAACCATTGAGGCAATTTCCTTAAGAGAAAACCCGTGGTAATAACGTAGGACCACAACCAGGCGCTGCTTGGACGGTAATCGCTTTAAGGCGGCTTGTACCCGTAGAGCCTGTTCCCTTTTCATTATGTAGTTTTCGGGATGGTCCGTTCCTGCTGCCGGCAGGTTTACCGGATCAAGCGGGATTTCCCGGCGCCGGGAAGCCTTCTTGTAATAGTCGCGCAGGCTGTTATGACATATCTTGAACAGCCAGATGCGGAACCGGTTTCTGGATTGGTAATTATTAAGCCCCCGGGCTGCCTTGATGAACGTCTCCTGGATAATATCTTCCGCATCACCGGGCTGGCATCCCATACGGAGGAGAAAGTTCAAAAGAGAGGGGTAGTATTCATTGACTAATTTTTCTACAGCCTGCTGCTCACCTTTTTGCAGAGCCTGCAAAAACTGCAATTCTTTATCTGGCTGCATTACACTCCCCCCTTTTCAAATACACTGCAGTTCTTTCCTGCTATATAAACGAAGCCGATTATAAAAAGGTTCATTTCATTTATGTATGCCGGCCTCGACTTTATCTCCCCATCCCCATTATTCCATATAGTTGATCTACTGTGATAAAGTAGAAAGAATGATGGTAGTTCAGTAAATGAGTATAACGACTGCTCCCAATATTGAAACTCGCACCATTCCACAATACCTGGGATTGGTAACGGGTGAAGCTATACAATCCTGACTCAGTACCAGGGCCTGATGCAATCTTATAAGGCATATCTTGAACTTCAAAGCTGCAAATAATTGTGTGTTTTATAAAATCTTTTCCAACAATTCTTTTTAATGATTAACTGTATAAAGCGTATGGTAATAATCTATAACCATATCTTCATAAAAGATAGTTGAGCGGCAATTTGACAAAAAGAAATTTAGCTCTTAAAATTAAGTAAACTATTAGTTTACTTAATTGCATTTATATGCAATATGGAGGTCTGACAGTTGGGAAGTAATGAACGCAAGGAAAAAGAGAAAGAAATCCGTAAGAAAGATATCATCGATGCAGCGGAAAGAGTTTTTTTTACCAAGGGTTATAATAACGCCACCATGGATGATGTGGCAAAAGAGGCCGAGTACAGCAAAAGAACAGTATATGTATATTTTAAAAGTAAAGAACAGATTTATTTTGAGATCATGATCAGAGGCTATCGGATTTTAATAAAATTGCTGAAAGCCGATCAAACAAAAGATAAGACTCATACTGCCATTGAGATACTAACTCAGATGGCTTTAACATTATACCGGTTCAGCGATGATTATTCGAAATACTTTGAAGCAATAATGGAATATGAAAACAGTACGCTTGATTTCCAAAAGACCATTTCCGATCATTCAAAAGAAGAGTGCTATGCCCTTGGAGAGAAAACCTTGGGTTATTTAATGGATGTGTTAGAAAAAGGTATCGCAGAAGGTTCTGTTTACAGTGATTTGAATATTGAAAAGACTGCTCTCACCTTATGGGCCTGCATAATCGGCGTATTCAACACAGCTAAGAAAAAGCAATTTTATATTGAGAACTATCACGGAGTAAAACCTGACGATTTCGTTTCCGAAGCTATTCGTATAATAATCAGGTCAATACAAAATTAAGTGGGGGATTTCAAATGGTAAAGAAAGGATTAATAAGAAAAATGGGTATTGTACTTATTGGAATAATCGTTTTTATTATACTTGCCATTACAGCTTTGTTCATCATTAGCGGCATTTTTAAGGAATCTACATATCTGGAACCATGGGAAAAAGATTATACACAACAATTTGATGATCCAAGAATCCAGCTTGCAGCACATGGGCTGCTGGCGGCAAACGGTCATAATATGCAGCCCTGGAAAATACGTTTGGATAAGGCTGACCCTATGGTATTTTACTTATATGCTGACAGCGATCGCTTAACAAATGAGGTGGACCCTTTTGCACGACAATTGATGATTTCGCAGGGTACCTTTTTGGAATATGTCGATATCGCAGGAGATAAATTAGGCTATGAACTGAGGATAGAACTGTTTCCTCAAGGCAATTATGATGAGCAGGAATTGGCTGAGAGCATGAAAACAACACCTGTGGCCAAAATTACGCTTAATAAAACAACGCTCCAAGACACCCCTCTTTATAATAATATGTTTTTGCCGGATACAAATAGAGCACCATATCAGTCGGCTAAGCTGACGTCTGACCAGATAAATGAGCTGGAAAATATAAATACCGCTGATAATATGTTTATTAAGATTTTTCAGGATAAAGAAGATAAAGAGAAATTAGGAAGCTATGCAATAAAAGGGGCTTGTGTCGAAGCGGACGTAAATCGTGTTATGAAAGAATCGGAGATCATTTTCCGAGCTAATGAATACCAGAAAAATAAATATCGCTATGGATTTTCGGTTGAAGGACAGGGTACGTCGGGAATCATGAAGCATCTTATGCAGGGACTGGTCACACTTTTCCCTTCCCTGAACAATGGAAAAGCTGCATCAAATATGTTCATTCAGTCTACTCGGACATCGGTAGATAATACACCTGCTTATGCCATGATTATTACAAAAAATAACACTCGTGAAGATCAGGTCAAAAGCGGAATGCTTTACAGTAAATTGATACTGGCAGCTCGGCAGCAAGGCTTTGTTATGCAGCCGCTTAGTCAAATTCTGGAGGAATACCCTGAAATGAACGAACTTTATAGCGGCATCCATCTAACCTATACTCCTGATGGAGGAACTATTCAGATGCTTGTGCGCTTAGGCAAGCCCACTAAAGAAGTCCCACCAAGTATGCGGCGTGATGTCATGGACCTGATTATTAAGGAATAATGTTAGTCCTGCACCCTGTATTTCTGCCAGATAAAACAGAACATATATATAAAAAGGCCTATGGTTCCTATCACAGCCAGAGCCAGGCTGAAATATTCCTTGAGAAAGGCAGGATCAAAAAATTCCAGGACAGCTGCCAGACACCAAATACTGATGAATAAAAACCAGAATGAGTTTCTTTGCGCTTTTACTGATATTTGCCAAAGGCGTTCATCATTTATCCCATTCATAAACAAAGGTCCATCAATTTTTCTAAGAATAAGTAAATATACAAATATGATTAACATAAGCAGAGCTATTATTAAAGATATATGGTAAGGGCTTTGTCTGATGATTCTTATGGCAGCAACGGCAATGGCCAAAACGGTCAACAGTGCCCATCCAATGATTACAAACGAGTCTTTTCTGACCATTTATATACCCTCCCCTTCATTCTCTAAATAAAATATCTCCTCCACCGGGACTTCAAAAAACCGGGCCAGGGCTAATGCCACGGCAATTGAAGGCTCATATTTTCTGCTCTCCAGGGCCATAATCGTATGCCTGGTAACCCCCAGGGCTCTGCCCAGCTCTTCCTGAGTCAAATCTTGTATGCGTCTTAAATATCTAAGGTTGTTTCCTACTTTGCCCAGAATGCTGCCTCCTCCAGATAATATGGTAATGTTAACTTAACTATACGTTAAGCTAGCGTTACAATATTGTCAAGCGGGTTTTAGAAGCGACTATGCTTTAGCCTTTTGATTGCAGAAATTTCAATATCTTCATGTTGACCATTTCGGTTTGTGCCCACAGCAGGTCATGTCCAGTATCAGGGATTAATGCAGTTTCTATCTGAGGAGCGATACGATTAAGCCGCCGCAGAGCTTTTTGAGCAGAATAAATTATTTCGTTTTCCCCAACTATAAAAAGAGCCGGTGTCCTTATGCTGCTCAATTCACTGTCCTGCAAAACCGTGGGACCAGGTGTAGGTTTGGGGGCAAAACATTTGGATGCCAGAGAATAACAATGTACAAAGCTTTCCGCCGCTTTTCTATCTTCTTTTAGATAGTCTTTAACCAGCCAACGCATTTGCATTTCAAAAAAATGTTCCGGCATTACCAGGGGAAGAAAGGTTCGTAGAGCAGGCATTGCAAAACCGGGCCTGATAGGAAAACTTCCCGGCAGTATGGTAGCGGCTGGCGCTATTAGCACAATGGTATTCAGCCTTTCGGGAAATCGGATGGCATATTGACTGGCCTGCCAACCTCCGTAAGACATGCCAATGAGGTTTATATTATTAAGCTCAAGCCTATCGAATAATTCGTTTAGCCAGTTCACGTAATCAGCCGGGCCATTAACAGCTTTCGTGTATATGCTGCGGCCATAATCATAAATATCATCAATGGCAAACGCACGATAATCTTTGGATAATTCCTTTATTTGAGGCAGCCACATCAATGAACTGCAGCATATCCCATGCAGCAGCACCAGAGGAGGAGCCTCCTCTGGTCCGCTAATCCGCACCAGTGTTTGGCCATAAGAGGTATTTACCATTTTTGATTCTGAGGGAACCGGCCAAAATTTTTCAGTATCATCATATGCTTTCAGATATTTATCTCTGGCAGAAGGCGATTTAAATGGGTGATATTCGGCTGTTCTCATCGCTCTTCACCTTGTTGTTCCGCCAGCATCTTTAGTCTCAGGAATTGCTTGCGCATCATTATTAAATCCAGCCCGGGCATTAAGTACTTTGCTAATCTGCCTGCTAAATTATTTCGGTACTTCATTAAGCCTTTAACCAGCAGGCGGCAGGTTTGATTATCCTGGGGATATATCAGATAACTGACCACCAAATCTTGAAGCTGATATTTCATAAGACCTGCCGGTGTAGCACGGAGGGTAATACTTCTATCGATCTCGAAATCGATCAATTCGAAGATGTTCCATACTATTTGACCGTTTGCCAGGGGAGGCAGGTCAGATAACAAGCGGTTGGGGCTTGGTCGGCCATGGTTATCTATCCAGTCATAGCTGTAAGGTGCGATACGCAATTGGGACACCCATTTAAAAACCGTACTCATCGGTGCTTTTATAGTAATACCCCGATACAGGGTAAAGGCCGGATCATATTCTTTTATATAATTATCACAGGGGAAAACCAGTTTCCGCTCCTGGGAGGTCATTCCCCAGTTGTTAACGGTGCGCATATCCACAATAACCCCCTATACTCTGGAATTATTTCCGGCAGCTTTTAAATTTTTTTGGTAGGCTTTCCAGCCCGGACACCATTTGCTATGCCAGTACCACAGCTTACTCCGCAAGGAACTCTTATGCTTCTCGGCATATGCTCTTAATTTACAGTTCTCGCACTTGGACTTCATTTTTATCATCTCCTGATTCTTAGCCAGTCTTTTGCGGTTATCAAAGCTCAAACGTCATTTTACCGGTGTTGATCATAAAGTAATCTGTAAATCTAATGTCTCTCACATAGGATAGATTTCCAAAGATAGTATGATACCCCTTAAGCATTTTTAACGTCTTGGTCTTGTTTCTAAGCAATTCTATTTCTTCTGCTGATGCTTCACGCCTGTTCCCGGCAGAACCAGTCAATTTTATTCCGGGAGGTTTCTTGTATTCATCGGCATATAGTGATCTAAACCAGAATAGTTTTCCGGTCTGAACCAGCAAAACACAGACATTTGGATTTTGATCCAGATTATCTGATAATTCCCTGGTAAATAAGTCAAAGTAATAACCTGAGCAATCGCCCTTTAAGATCAATGAACCAATCGGCGTAACATTTGGATGCCCCATATTATTAACGGAACCTATCATCGAAGTCTGTTTTAATTCATCATAATATTTAACGATTTTTTCCCATGTGTCTGTGTTAATTTTCATGATCAGCAACCTTCCTTTCTGGCAAATAGAGGTTAGATATATCATGCAGCTGGTTCTTTCTCACTTGTACAAAAATGTGCTTGAATGCAATAAAAATGTAACGCAAGCTTAACTACATGTTAAGCTTGCATTACATTTTTGTCAAGTAGTAAGTCGTTTAATTGTTCAATGGAAGAGATTTGTTTGCGGGTCAATTATAAATGATTCTCAATGAAGCTGTTGATAAGGTGTTATGATTTGCTTCTATAAATTATTCATCGGTGGTCCGAGGTTCCTACTCTTCAATAAAGATAAATAGTTCATCGATCGTGGTATTTAGCGCTATTGCAATGTCATGAGCTAATTTTAGTGACGGATTATACTTACCATTTTCAAGATGAACTATCGTTTCCCTTCTTACACCCACTTTATTAGCCAATGCACCCTGGGTAATATTTTCTTTAGCTCTATATTCTTTGATTTTTGTTATCATTGCCATTTATACTTCACCCTTTGCTTCATATCTAGCCAATGAAATACCAAAGATAATAGCTTGCAAAGCAAAGTTAATGGCAAAACCAAAAACCAGGCCATTTTCAACTGAAAACGATGCTAAAGCTCCCCAAATTGCGACAATAGGAAAAAATATCACACTTGAAAAAAAAGCATTTTTGGCTGCCTTATTGATATTTCTTTTCAGCATTTCATCAGGCAGCACTTTTGCAAAGAAAAAGAAACTAAAGAAAGAAAAGAATCCGTAATATCCTGGATTGTTTGTAAATACTCCTAAAAACCCCAAAAACCCAATGAGACCTATAAGGCATAACTCGTTCTTCATCTCAAGCACCTCCTTGTTATATATTTGTAACATTGTGTTATAAATATATAACATTATAAATTCATTGTCAATTATTTATGGTATATTACCACTTTATTCTTTTCAAAACACAAACCCGCAGGTATGATCCCTGCGGGTCGTTTTCTCTAGTTTTCAGCTTAACGAGAGTTCGCACACAGCGTACTATATTCCCCGAAGCTGAACATTCATAATCGGTGATGTGATATGCCATCATAGGCAGAAACAGGGCAAACTTACGGGGCGATGAGGATGGTGGTAAAATAGCTCTCGTCCCCTGCCTCATCGATATCGGAGAAGGCACGTTGGGTTGGAAGACCGCAGTCGGTTACGAGCGCTGAACGCTCCGCAAGTCCCTGCTCAGACAAGAGACGCTTAACCTCCGACAAGGCACGGCCGGATTTCATTACCACTTTGCCTCCCGGCAGAGAAAGGGCGGATGAGAGATCCGGCATGGATGCAGGAAAAATGTGCAGCGGCATATTCTTTTCAGTAAGACTGCGGTTGAGCAATGCTGCGCAGGCGGAAAAGCTTGTCACGCCGGGGATGGTTTCAGCATCCCAGCCGCGCTCGATGAGAATGCGGCAAATATAGGAATACGAGCTGAACAGTGAGGCGTCGCCGAGACTCAGTACAGCCACATCTCTGCCTGCTTCCAAATGGGCCTCAATACGCTCCGCCGCTGCCTGATAACTTTTGTCCAGCTCAGCCAAATCACGGGTCATGAGGAGATTTAGATATTCGATATGCTTTTCCGAGGTGTCCACAGTACCCTTTGCTATCTTCAGGGCAAGCGAGTTTCCATCGGATGTACGCGGCACTGCCAATACTTCACATTGTTGAATGCAGGACACCGCCTTGAGCGTCATCAGTGAGGGATCTCCCGGTCCCACGCTCACACCATATAATTTCCCTCGTTTCATCATTAGTCCTCCGTGGTTTTATTATAGTACATCAGCATTTGTAACGATTTTCAGCCCCATCAATACGGCTTCTTCATATAACTTTTTATTTTTTTCATTCATTTCGCCATAACACTGCAAGCAGTTGATTACCGTATCGCAAGATTCCATTTTCTTCAATGCCTGACGATATATATCTTCCCCGATTCGCTCAAAGCTTTTTACCCAAAACACTTCGCTGGCCAGATCGTTAGCAAGCTGATAGTCGATATCGTTTTCATGCAGGACGCCCGTCACAAACGGAATCCTCTTTTTCTGTAGTGTCCGGAACTCTGTAATCCCAGTACCGCCTCCCGCAATCACAAAGACTTTTGGTTCACCTTTCGGTCTTTCCATCTCAAAGCTGCCGAAGAGTGGATTATAGCTGCCGTTTGATAATTCATAAAGCTCTCCTATCAAATCTTTCCGGAATATTTGCTGAGGGCTGCCCCAGTGTGTAATGTATTCGCCCTTCACACACATTACCAGATCAGATACTTTCTGCGCCATTTCCAGCTCATGAAGCGACATGATGACTGTTATCCCACGTTCTTCCGACATGGCTCTAAGAATGCTGAGCAGCTCGAGTTTATAATGGACGTCTAAAAAGGATGTAGGCTCATCCAAAACGATAATCTGCGGTTCCTGGCATATAGCCCTGGCCAGCAGGATTCTCTGCTTTTGCCCGTCGCTGATTTGGGTGAAATCTCTTTCCCTAATGTCCCATGCATTCACCATCTCCATCGCTTGACGGACCTGAAGCTTATCTTGACTCGAGAGAATGCCCAAAAGGCCTGTATAAGGATAGCGACCTGTGGCTACGACATCCTCGCAGGTCATAAGCTCTGTTTTAATCCTTTCGGTTAAAACAACGGATACCTGATAGGACATATCTTTACTGCTCATGTCAGCAATAGAGCGGTTGTCAATATAAACCGTACCGTAAATACTTTTTAAATATTTGGTGATGCTTTTCAGAATGGTCGACTTGCCCGAGCCGTTTGGTCCGATTAAGGTCAGGATTTGCCCTTTGTTCAGACGGATTTCAATGTCTTTAATAAGGGGCTTCCCGTTATAGCCAACCGCCAGCTTGCTGGTTCGAAAAAAGTATTCCATACTCAGCCACGCTCTCTCTTTCTTAACATAATACCTATAACAACAGGCGCTCCGAACACCGCGGTTACGGAACTGATACTCAATTCCAGCGGAGCGAAAACGGTTCTTGCAATCAAGTCACAGCCTAAGCAAAAAATTGCGCCTCCCAAAAAACATGCGGGAATAACAATTAGCGGCTTGGAGGTTCGTAATAACGCTTTGATCAGATGCGGCACAGCTATCCCCACGAAAGATATTGGCCCGGCAAAGGCGATAACACAGGCACATAATATACTTGAAAGCGATACCAAAATGATGCGAAACAGCCTGATATTCACGCCCATATTCTGCGCATAACTCTCGCCCAGTTGATAAGCACCTATGGGCTTGGACATCAGAAACACAATTGCCGAAGTAAGCAGCGTCACCACCGCCATGACTTTGACATCCACCCATGAAGTGCCCGAAAAACTGCCGTTTGACCAGTTGTGCAGGTTCACGATGCTGGCGTCGTCGGCAAAGGTAATAATGAAGTCGGTGATGGCTGAGCAAATATAGCCAATCATAACACCGCTGACAATCAGCATTGATGACCGCTGAACCGTTCGGGCCACCAGGAGAACAAATCCCATGGTAATCATAGCTCCGACGAAAGCCGCCGTAATTAGAGCCGCGGAGCTAACTGCATAGTGCCGACTGAGTGCCATGACCATAACAATAGCTACCACCAGTTTGGAACCGGAGGAAATTCCCAGCACATAGGGTCCTGCAATGGGATTGTTGAAATATGTCTGCAACAAAAAACCCGACAACGCCAGAGCGCCGCCGAGAATAACCGCAGCCATCGTTCTGGGAAGGCGGATCTTCCAGATAATATCATGTTCGGTGATGTTTGCCCCTTGATCGAACAATATTTTACCGATGTCCCCTATCCGTACGGACACACTGCCTAAATTAATATTTAAAATAATTAAGATTATGAAGAGGATAAGAAGGATTGCCAGCATAATACCGTATCTCAAATTCCTCTTCGTATTTTCGCCTGTCAATATTATTTCATCGTCCTTACTTATACGCACCTAAATGTCGATATTATTGCAGCTTGTACATAAAATTCAGTTTCGTCAGGTTACCATCGCTTTCCGCAAGCATCCTATGGATATCCGAAATCATCAGTCCAAGCTGGGTCGTTTCCTGAAAAAGATTCTTGTCCGTACACCAAACATTGCCGTTTTGTACAGCTTTGAAGTCCTCTAACAAGCTGTTTTTACTTAACAGTTCTGCCATGGAGGAAACTTCTCCGCCGATGGTGCTGTTATATATGATAAAGTCCGCTTCCTTGGCTGTCGCGTAAAACTTTTCCATTTCAAGATTTACTGTGCTGGTTGCTTTAGCAGGGTCGCCGAGGTTTTCAAAAATATAGCTGCCACCGGCCAGCTCAATCATTTTGGTCACGTAGTCGCCCGATTTTCTGGCAACTGCATATCCTGAAGAGTTGATATAGAAATACGCCACTGTTTTACCGGTGTTTTTCTGACTGACGACTTCATCCATATAGGCAATTTGTTCATTGAACAGTCGTTCCGCAGTATCTTCCTTGCCAGTAAGAACCCCATAAAGTTTAATCCACTCGGTACGCCCAAGCGGGTGAGATTCGTAGCTCGACTGGTCTGTAAGTACCGGTATACCTACATATTCTAATTTTTCCTTCACTTCCGGAGTATGGTTTATCATGGTGGACTCAATAGCTAAACTGCATTTGCTGGTCATGATAAGTTCATAGTCCGGCGTCATGTATTTTCCCGCATATAGGATGTCGCCAGCCTGCATTTTGGTCCTTGCGTTTTGTATATACCAGTCTTTTGCCTTGGTACCGGACAGCCGGATACTACCCAGAGAATCAAGATCGTCGAAAAGGCACATCGCCGAAGTAGCGACCAGGTAGATGTTTTTGATTGGCTGTCGCAAAACCGTAATATCCTCGTTTATACCCTCCGGGATCTCATGTCCCTTCGGAACAACCAGATATCTGCTTTTATCGACTATAGTAATCAGGGAATAACCGCCCTTATAATAATCCACGCTGAAGTTTTTTGCATACTTGAGATCCATGCTGCTTTCTATCTGCCAGCCGTTCCCAAGCCCCTTTTTCTGGGTATCAATTGTATTGCCTGAACACCCCGCAAGCAGTACAAATGTTAATATCAAGCTGATTCCCAATATTATATATCTTTTTTTTCTCATTTTTTCAATGTACCGGAATCAAAACGAAACGTATAATCAATTTCATGTGGCGTACTCATGGCAATGGTATCGGCGCTTACCGGCATATCCGTGTCCAACCCAACTGGGATTTCGAAGGTGGAATTCCCCTCGGTATTAACCGGATTATATTTATTTCCGTCCAACAGCATATAATCGTAATACGGACTGCTCCATATAATGGTTGCTATTGCTGCGCCGTTTGCTACGGTCAGCTTCGCGGGCGACTCCACCGTTGCTCTACCCGAACCACCCGACAGGGTTACTTCAATGGTATACTGCCCATCCGCAGGAAGCTGTGCCGCAGAATCGGCGGAAATTGCGTCCTGGGGTATTGACGAAGACTGAAATACCAAAACCCGGTCATACCATGTTTGCTTTCGGATGCTCCACGCGGCGCAGTCGGTGTCCTGGTTAAGTGCTGCAACCGGCACTGTATAAGTGTACTTGCCCTCAGCATTTTCCACAAAATAAATGCACTTATCGTCTGAATCGGCAAGAGCCTGCTCCCCGGTACCCATGTACAACTTTTCGTAGCCGTCACCGCTCAATGTCAGGACTGCCCACATCTCACCTCCCGCTGCGGTCAGCTGTGCATCAATGATCCGAAACATGGATGAACTGGACGAAACCTCTATCTTATACGTCCCATCTTTAATTTGGTTTCCATAAATGGGTTTCAGTTCTTCGCTCTCACTGGCGGCTTGTTCGCCGCTTGCATCAGATGGCATATTTTCGCTGCTTAAACTTGGCGAAGGTTCCAGACTTTCGGCAGACGGAGTTTTAGCATCGCAGCCTGTGAATATGGCACAGGCAAGTACGGCTGCCAATAAAAAAATTAGTATCCTCTTCATTTTATTTTCTCCTGAAATAAAGTCTTGTTTGTCTGAGTCAACGAAACACATGGTACGGTTCTTCCGGCTGACTGAAAACCAGCCAGCTGGAAGTCCATATTTTTCTTTATTTCTCAGCCATTGTTTCGCCCGCATGTTTGACAATAAGATTTTGAATACCCGGCATCTGTCCAAGACCTTTTATGATTGTTTCAACCTGGAAACCTTCCTTTTCAAATTCTATCTTCCAGGAACCTTCTTCATCACCAGCCATATCGTTGTTGGCGTGATCGCCAGCGACAATCATGAGCGGTTCCAGCACGACTTTCGTCGCTCCGGAGGCCTTAACCAGTTCCATAACGTCTTCTAAAGAGGGCGTAGCCTCGACTGTCCCGACAAAGTAGCGGTTGTGACCCTCAGCGGTCAGAATCTCTTGTAGTTTGGCGTATGTAGCGTTCGACGGCGCCTCGGTACCATGACCCATAAAGACGATTGCCGTTCCATCAACATCGCAGCTTTTCGTTTCTTCAGTTATAATTTTGGCGACCTCTTGATAGTCGGCATCGGAACTCAGCAAGTTCTTACCGATTTTGAAACTGTCAAATTTATCCTGGTAGGGCGTAACTTCAGCAACGATATCGTCATATTCATACCCATTCATCACATGCGTAGGCTGAATCACGACGTCTTTAATGTCATCGGCTACCAGACGATCCATTGCTTCTTTTACATTATCAATCTCGAGTTTGTCGCGCTCTTGCAGTTTGTCAATGATAATCTGGCTGGTGAATGCACGCCGAACCTCGTAGTCGGGATAAGCTGTCTGCAGCGCTTTTTCGATTCCGCCTATGGACAAATCACGATTGTCGTTGTAGCTGGTGCCGAAGCTGATCACTAATAAAACCTTTTTCTGTGCGTCAGTCGCAGAATTTCCACTGGACGGATTCGCCTGATTCGTTGAGCAGCCCGTCGCTGTCATTAGGAGCAGCGACAGAGCCAGTGTCAATGTTGCCATTGCCTTAGACCTTTTTTTCATTTTCTTATTCTCCTTTTTTACAGTTTTGTTTGATATTATCGCTGATGATTAGTTTTGCCGTAAATAACCCCTCAGCAAAAATACAGCCGGAGACAAACCAAAAAAACGTCCGCATTGCTTGCAGACGTTCGTTTACATACGAAACCGAGATACACTTTCATAAGGGCAAGTATACCTCATTCTCATCCATGACCCCGGTAGTCCGCAGGGCTGTATGCACCGCACAAATCGTGCGGCAGGAAACAGGCAAGTATTCTGGCTTATCACCAGCGTCCACTTAAGAACGCAACCCTGGCGCCTTCCCGGAATTTATCCCAGTGACTTTTGCCAAAGTATCAGTGAATTACAGCAACGGCCTTGCGTGGGATTCACACCCAACTTCCATGACCTGATTCCGATATTCAATTTTAAGTAAGTATATCATTGGAAAAATCATATTGTCAATTTGACAAGCATGTGGTTTTCATTCATACTGATTTTAAATAAAACTGGGGAAGCAGGGTGAAATTCCCTCGCAAGTCCGTTACCGTAAAAGCCGGGTTACCAGGATTCATATTCCTTTGCGGGCACCGAAGGATATGATTTAAGTGAGAACCCGTTTCTCTTATAAATTAGCCCTCGGCGCTTCGACGCCGGGGGTTTTTTATATGGAACAGATACGAAACGTAAAAGGAAAATTACTGCGCTGCGGTTATACTACCGGCGCATGTGCTGCGGCTGCGGCGAAAGCAGCCGGGATTATGCTTCTTTGCGGCGCTCCGGTAGACAGGGTATCAATCACCACGCTGAAGGGCATTGTCCTGACGCTGGATGTGTTGGATATCCAACTTGCCGATGATTATGCAAGCTGCGCAATCCGGAAAGATTCGGGCGATGACCCGGATGTGACAGATGGGGCGCTTATCTTCTCTCGGGTCAAAAGGATTTCCCATGGGATAACCATCGACGGGGGCAAAGGCGTAGGTCGAGTGACCAAGCCTGGACTTGATCAACCGGTGGGTGCCGCAGCGATCAACAGCGTACCACGTGAGATGATTACCGGGGAGCTGCTTAAGGTGGCGGAAAAATACGGATATCAAGGCGGTTTTTCCGTCGTTATTTCCATCCCCGGCGGTGAGGAATTGGCAAAACGCACTTTTAACCCTCGATTAGGGATAGAGGGTGGAATTTCCGTAATAGGAACTACGGGTATTGTAGAGCCCATGAGTAATCAGGCAATAATGGACACAGTCCGTCTTGAGCTCAGGCAGCTTAAAGCTTCGGGGATGTGCGATGTGCTGCTCACCCCTGGCAATTATGGCGAGACCTTTTCGCATAAGAGCCTTGGACTCTCCATGAAAAGCCATGTAAATTGCTCAAACTTCATCGGAGACGCTATCGACGGTGCGGTTGAGTTGGGTTTTAGCCGGATACTGCTGGTTGGGCATATAGGCAAGCTGGTAAAGCTGGGCATCGGTGCAGTCAACACCCATTCCTCCTTCGGGGACGGGCGGATGGAAACACTGCTGGCATGTGCGCTCACGGCAGGGGCTCAGCTTCCTCTGCTCAGGGGCATTTTGGACAGCGCTACCACCGACGCAGCTCTAATGCTGATCTGGGAAGCTGGTCTGCTTGAAAAGACTATGGCCCAGCTTGGAAAACGAATAGATGCCTGTCTGGGCAGACGCCTCCCGGAGCATGTTACCATCGGTTATCTCTGTTTTACCAATACACAGCTGTTAAACAACGTACTTATTAAAAGTGACAACGCAAATGATCTTATGAATATATGGAGGATAAAAGAATGATCCATTTTGTTGGCGCCGGCCCCGGAGCACCGGATCTTATCACCCTGCGCGGCGCCGAGCTTCTCAAAACAGCCGATGCCATCGTGTATACCGGGTCGCTGGTTAATCCGGCGCTTTTAGATTTTGCAAAAAAAGACTGCGAAATACGCAATAGCGCCAAAATGACCCTTGACGAGGTCATTACCGTTCTGCTCCATGTGCACCGCGAGGGAAAGACAGCAGTGCGATTGCATACAGGCGACCCATCGATCTATGGAGCAATCCGCGAACAGATGGACCGGCTTGAGGCGGAGGACGTGCCATACGACATATGCCCTGGCGTATCCAGCTTTTGCGGCGCAGCGGCAGCGCTGAAAGCTGAATACACCCTGCCGCAGGTGAGCCAGAGCGTTATTATTACCCGTATAAAGGGAAAAACGCCTGTACCGGAGCAAGAAAACATCGCGTCTTTCGCAGCGCATGGAGCGACAATGGTGATATTCCTGAGTGCTGGAATGACGGAAGATTTGCAGCGCGAGCTGCTTTTGGGCGGATACAGTAAGGATACGCCTGCTGCTATTGTGTATAAGGCAAGCTGGCCGGATGAGAAGGTGTTTCGCTGCACGGTGGGCACCCTGGCCAGGACTTCGGCGCAAAGTGGTGTTTCAAACCTCGCTCTCATTCTGGTGGGCGGCTTTCTGGGGAATGATTATGAGCTATCGAAATTGTATGACCCGACGTTTACCACCGCCTTTCGTCAGGGAGAGAAAGCATGAACGCCTCTGTGATCGCATTCAGCGAGCGAGGTCATGCTCTGGGACAGCGGGTCATGTCGTATTTTGTACAAAACGGCGTTGCGTCTGATCTTACCCGCTGCGGGCAAGGGCAGCTCACAGAATGGACGAAAGCACATTTTGAGCATGACGCGCTCATCTTTATCGGCTCCTGCGGCATAGCTGTCCGCGCAATAGCCCCATTTTTGGCTGGCAAAACAGATGATCCAGCCGTGATTGTAATTGATGAACTTGCAAATTTTGCCGTTTCGCTGTTATCCGGACATATCGGCGGTGCCAACGATCTGACGGTCAACCTCGCTCGCTTTCTTGGAGCGATGCCCATTGTTACAACCGCAACCGATGGAAACGGCGTGTTTGCCATCGACGCCTGGGCAGCAAAGCGCGGTCTTAAAATAGCCAATCCCGAGCGTATAAAATGGATTTCGACTCGTCTGCTGGCTGGTGTAAAAATTGGAATCAAATGCTCATTTCCGGTAGTAGGTCGATTGCCGGAAGGTATCCAGCTCCGTGATAAAGGCGGCGATATACTTATCACCTATCGTACCCGCGGAAGTGAGGCAGCACTCAAGCTGGTTCCTCCTGTCATCACACTGGGCATAGGCTGTAAAAAGGGCGTAACCACAGAAAGTATAGAGCGGGCTTACGAACTTATGTTAAAGAAATCAAGCTGTCATCCACTCTCCATCGTACGTGTGTGCAGCATTGATTTGAAAGCTCAGGAGCCGGGTATTTTGGAGTTTTGTCGCATACACTCACTGCCCTACGAGACTTTCTCGGCGCAAGAACTGATGGCGGTTCCCGGAATATATACCGCATCCGCATTTGTAAAACAGGTAACGGGTGTGGACAATGTCTGCGAGCGCAGCGCGGTTCTTGGCAGCGGAGAAGGCGGGCGGTTGCTTACAGGTAAAAATGCGGGAAATGGCGTGACTATGGCTCTCGCCATCTCGCCATATACAATCTGCTTTGAAGAGGAAAACAAAACATGAAAAAACTGTATGTAGTGGGAATTGGACCGGGTGACACAAAAAATATGACGGCTGCCTGTCGTGATGCTATTGAACAATCAGACGTAATTGTCGGTTACTCCAGATATATTGAATTGGTTGCGCCGCTTTATCCTGAGAAGCGCACGCTGGACACTCCCATGACCCGTGAGACTGAACGTTGCCGAGCGGCGCTTTCGCTTGCGGCGAAAGGCGAAACCGTTGCGGTCGTGTGCAGCGGAGACGCAGGGGTCTATGGTATGGCGGGGCTTATCTACGAGCTTTCAGAAGAATTCCCCATTATAGAGATTGAGGTAGTCCCCGGCGTGACGGCTGCCCTTGCAGGGTCTGCCGTGCTGGGTGCTCCGTTGACTCATGATTTTGCCGTTATCAGCCTTTCCGATCTGCTGACGCCGTGGGAGGTTATAGAAAAAAGGCTTTCCTGTGCGGCTATTGCGGATTTTTGCATTGCCTTGTATAATCCGGCCAGTAAAAAACGGCTTGATTACCTGCAAAAGGCCTGTGAGATTCTTCTGAGACACAGATCACCTGAAACCGTCTGCGGTCTTGTGCGTAACATCGGCCGCGAGGGGCAGCACACAGAAATAATGCCCCTTGAACAACTTAGCCGGAAGCAGGTGGACATGTTTACCACTGTTTTTATTGGCAATGCTCAAACCAAAATGGTAAACGGGAAAATGGTGACTCCAAGGGGGTATCGATTTGACTGAGATCGTCCTGTTCGGCGGAACAACAGAAGGAAGAGAGCTTTGCGAACTTCTCAGCAAAAAACAAATAGAAACTATTGTGTGCATCGCAACGGAATACGGGGAAATGCTTTTGACTCCACAGGAAACTCTACATGTGCACATGGGAAGGCTTGATAAAGCGGCGATGGAAAAGTTATTCAAAACGGAAAACCCTCGCCTGGTTATAGACGCCACACATCCCTATGCCAACCAGGTCAGCGACAATATTAGCACCGCCTGTAAAAAAGTCGGTACAAAACATCTTCGCCTTCTCCGTGAAACATTAGATAACGAAGGTTGTGTAATTTTCCCCCATATGAACGGACTCATCAGCTGGCTCAAGGACCAGCGCGGTACGATTTTTTCTACGCTTGGCACAAAGGAGGCCGCTGCCCTCTCTGTGATAGAAGGTTATAGGGAGCGCTTATGGCTCCGCATACTCCCCGATACGGCGGGGCTTTCGGCCTGCCTTAGGGCAGGTTTTCCTGCCAGGCACGTTATCTGTATGCAGGGGCCTTTTTCAAGGGAGCTCAACGCTGCCATGTTCCGTGAAACAAAAGCGGATATTCTGCTCACAAAAGAATCAGGCTTGACGGGCGGGTATTTGGAGAAGATTGATGCTGCTCGCGAGTGTGCCATGACTGTAGCGTTGCTCTCGCGTCCCAGTGAGGAAACCGGACTAACGCTTAGCGCTATGCTTAAACTGATTGAGGAGGATGCTTTATGAAGAAAGTTACAATCGTTGGGCTTGGCATGAGTGCTGATACGTTAACAACAGAAGGCCTACGCGCCGTGCAAAAGGCAGATATACTTATCGGAGCACCAAGGCTGATTGCACAATTTAGGGCTTTAGGCAAACCCTCCTTGGCCGAATATGCGCCGGAGAAGGTGGCCCATTTTTTAAATGAGAGCGAGAATGAAAGCTTTTGCGTACTGGTATCCGGAGATACGGGCTTTTATAGTGCGGCAGATGGACTCTGCTCCGTGCTTAAAGGCTGTGAGCTTTCGCTGATCCCTGGGGTTTCATCGCTGAGCTATTTCCTCGCCCGGCTTATGCGCCCATGGCAGGATGTTACAGCAGTAAGTTGCCACGGTCGAAAGTCGAACCTGGTAGATATTGTTCGCCGTAACAGCCTGACGTTTGCCCTGACCGGCGGCAATATAGCGGAGCTTGGAGATGAATTGACCCACGCTGGGTTCGGGAGCCTCAACGCTTACATAGGTGAAAACTTAGGATTGCCGGAGGAGAGGATTCTGACATTGCCGGTGTCCGGCCTTAGTGCGACCGGAACAGGCGGCCTGAATGTGCTTCTGATTGAGAATTTTGGACATGACAGTCGTGTGCGCTTCGGTATACCCGATGAGGAATTCATACGCGGAGATGTACCCATGACAAAGGCTGAGGTGCGTGCCGTGACAATGAGCAGACTTGCTATCTCCCCCAAAGTGGTGTGCTGCGATATCGGCGCGGGAACCGGCTCAGTCACAGTCGAGATGGCGCTTGCCGCTTACGAGGGACAGGTGTATGCACTGGATAAAAATGAGGAGGCAATTCAACTTGTGTCAGCCAACTGCCACGCCTTTCACATCGGGAATGTGACGCCCGTATTGGGCGAGGCGCTTGAAGCACTCGCTATCTTGCCTCCCATGGATGCAGCTTTTATCGGCGGGAGTTCGGGCAAACTCGGCGAGATCTTCGATGTACTAATTAAAAGAAACCCGCGCGCTAACATCGTAATCAATGCTGTCACGCTGGAAACGCTGCACGAGGCGACACAAAGCTTCGAAGCGCATGGCATAATCCCCAATATTATACAAATCGGTGTGACGCGTGCGAAACCGATTGGAAACCGGCACATGCTGCAATCGGGCTCGCCTGTATTCATAATCAGCGGAGGTCAAAATGAATAGGATACTGATTGCAGGTACCCATTCCGGCTGCGGTAAAACGACAATTACCTGTGCATTGCTTAAGGCGATGAAGAACAGAGATCTAAATCCGTCAGCTTTCAAATGCGGGCCAGACTATATTGATCCAATGTTCCACCGCCGCGCCATCGGCGTACCTTCCTACAATCTTGATCCGTTCTTCTGCACCAAAGAGCAGCTAAATCGACAGATTATGGCGCACGCAGGCAGCGTCTCGCTGCTCGAGGGGGCCATGGGCTATTACGACGGCGTTGGCGCTGAAGGACTTTACAGTGCGTATGATGTAGCGATGCAAACCAGGACCCCTGTTGTATTGGTGGTAGACGCAAAGGGCATGTACGCCTCTGCCGGAGCGGTGCTCAAAGGCTTTTCAACTTACAAGACTGATAACGGAATTCAAGGGGTTATTTTCAATAACGCATCCCCCTTGCTCTATGAGGGACTTTGCTCCATCGCAGAGAAAATCGGAGTAAAGCCGCTAGGTTTTTTGCCGCAAGAGAAGAAAGCTTACATCGAAAGCCGTCATCTTGGCCTGATAACGACGGGAGAAATTACTGACATGGAGGAAAAGCTCGCCCTGCTCGGCGAGCTGGCTGAGAGACATATCGACATAGACAGCCTCCTTGCGCTGGCGGCGGGCGCAGACACGCTGAACTTTGCTGAACAGGACCTCCGTCCACTGGGTTCCGTACGTATTGCGGTTGCTCGGGATGAAGCCTTTTGTTTTCTATACGAGGAAAACCTTGAACTGTTGACTGCGCTTGGATGTGAGCTCGTTTTTTTTAGTCCGCTTAACGATACGAGTCTACCCAATGGCATTGGCGGGCTTTACCTCTGCGGCGGATATCCTGAACTGCATCTGGAAGCGCTGTCTGGAAACGTTGCAATGCTTGAGGCCATACGTACGGCGGTACTCGGGGGGATTTCGACTATCGCCGAGTGCGGCGGATTCCTTTATTTGCATGACACGCTAGATGGCATCTCCATGGCGGGAGTCATCCATGCCGATGCATACAGAACGGAAAAACTTAAACGCTTCGGTTACATCACGCTGTACGCAAAAAAGGACAACCTTCTTTGCGCAGCCGGTGAGTGCATACGCTCACACGAATTCCATTATTATGAGAGCACTTCCTGCGGCGCTGACTTTATTGCAGAAAAGCCGCGGTCTGAGCGGAACTGGCCTTGCGTACATACGACGCAGACGCTGTATGCCGGATTCCCTCACCTGTATTTAAATGCAAACCCCGTGTTTGCCGAAAATTTTGTCAGAAAGGCTATTAAATATGCAAATGGATGACTTACTCAAACACATTAGTCCCATCGAAAATACCGCGTATACCGCTTGCATTGAGCACTTCGACATGGTTGCCAAGCCCGTAGGCAGCTTGGGACAAATGGAGACTTTACTTGCCCGCATTGCAGCGGTATACGCCAATGCGAATATTAATATCGAAAAAAAGTGCGTGCTGGTGTTCTGCGCTGATAATGGCGTGGTATCTGAGGGGGTTGCCCAAAGTAATGCCGACGTCACCACGGCTATTGCGCAAATGATGACCGCTGGCAAATCCTGCGTCTGTGTCATGGCCAAGGCCTGCGGTGCACAGGTATTCCCGGTAGACGTTGGAATGAGGGACACGGTAAATGGTATGATTGACCGAAAGCTTGCGCATGGCACAGAGAATATCGCAAATAGTGCCGCCATGAGCAGAGAGTTGGCAGTCAAGGCTATCGAACTTGGTGCCGAGCTGGTGCGGCAAAAGAAAGATGAAGGATTCCGGCTGATTGCCACAGGGGAAACCGGTATTGGCAACACCACAACAGCCAGCGCCATGGCAGGTGTCCTGCTTGAGAAATCGGTCACTGAGGTAACCGGTCGGGGGGCTGGTCTGACAGATGAAGGACTTGATCGCAAGCGAGCCGTCATTGAGCGTGCAATCACACGAAACCAACCCAATCCCGACGACCCGCTGGATATTCTTCGCAAGCTTGGCGGGTTGGACATCGCCGCCATGATAGGAGCGTTTTTAGGGGGTGCGGCATACGGCGTACCCATGGTGATGGATGGTGTGATCTCTGCCGTGGCGGCTCTGTGCGCCGTCCGGTTGAATCCGCATGTACGTGACTATATTATTCCCTCCCATATCAGTGCGGAACCGGCAGGCAGGCTGCTTTGCGAGGCCATGGACTTAAAGCCCATTCTCAATGCGGACATGAGGTTGGGCGAAGGTACGGGAGCAGTGGCGCTGTTCCCCCTTTTGGATATGGCAGCTGCGGTCTATCATAGTTCCGCGACCTTTGCCGATATCGCCGTGGACGTATACAGGCGAAACCCATGATGATACTCATAATGGGCAAAAACAACAGTGGAAAAAGCTCTTACGCCGAAGAGCTGGCGGTTTGGTTGGGAAAGACACGCTATTATATTGCTACCATGCTGCCATATGGTGCGGAGGGTGCGTCCCGGGTACAAAAGCATAAAGCTCAACGCGCGGGGTTGGGTTTCATTACATTGGAGTTACCTTATACCGTGAGCGATGCAGCCGTACCGGCAGATGCGGCAGTGTTGGTAGAGGATGTTTCTAACCTGCTTTCGAACGCAATGTTTGATAAGGGCGTATCTGAGGCGGAAGTGTTCGATGATATAAAAACGCTCTGCCGTCGTGTCGACTGCGTGATAGCGGTAACTATCAGCGAATTTGACCCAGGCGTTTACAATGAAGAGACTCGGCGGTATATCCGGGCACTTCAAAGCCTTAATCAACAGTTATACACTCTGGCAGACGCAGTGGTGGAAATGTGCGAAGGTACACCAATTTTCAGAAAAGGAGCAAAAAATGAACTTATTTAACCCGTTATGGATTGCCATAAGTACATACAGTATACTGCCGACACCTCATGTCGAATGGGAAAGTGAAAATATGCGCACTGCCATTTGCTTTTTACCTGTAGTAGGCACATTCATCGGAGGAGCGCTTATCCTGTGGCAATGGCTTTGCCTGGCATTCGAGGTGGAAACAGCACTGTTTGCAGCAGTAGCAGTTGTACTGCCCCTGCTGCAAACCGGCGGCATTCATATGGACGGGTTTATGGATACGGCCGATGCACTCTGTTCTCATCAGCCCCGAGAACGCAAACTGGAAATCATGAAGGATTCACATGCCGGTGCGTTTGCGGTAATTTGGTGCGCTTCGTATCTGCTCTTGAACTTCGGCCTATACTCGGCTCTCTATAACAGAACTGCTTTGTGGACGGTTGGCATTGGATTTGTTCTCTCCCGTAGCCTATGTACACTTGGTGCACTCACCCTGCCCAATGCCCGCAGCGGAGGTATGCTGAGCGTCTTTACGGGAAACGCCAAAAACCGTCGTGCCATGGCAGTTATGTATGTTCTTGCCCTGTTTTGCGCGGGAAGCATGATGTTTTTTCATCTTTGGTCAGGACTATGTGTCACATTCCTTGCGGCAATTTCATTTTGGGGTTATTCGCATATGTCGAAAAAACAGTTCGGTGGCGTAACCGGCGACACCTCTGGATTCTTTATCCTGCTTTGCGAACTTTGCGTTCTGTCTGGTGCGCTGATAGGAGGTTTCCTATGAGAACTATTCTGTTTATCCGCCACGGCACGACGGCGGGCAATCTGGAAAAACGTTATATCGGTCGTACGGACGAGCCCCTCTGCGCTTTGGGCGAGCCACAGGCAGTCGATTTGACTCCAGGCCTTCCCCAGTGCGATACTGTGTTTTCCAGCCCGCTCCTTCGGTGCCGGCAGACAGCAGGTATTCTCTTCCCCGAACGAAAAATCAAGATCATCCACGATCTGAGGGAATGCGATTTCGGCCTGTTTGAAGGAAAAAATGCCAATGATTTCGCCTATAATGAATGGCTGGCAACAGCATGCACTGGCCCCATTCCAGATGGTGAGGATGTATCGGCATTTAGGGCACGAAGCATTCGGGCGTTTGCAAATGCAGCTTTCAGTTTGCCGGAAAAATGCGTTGCGGCGTTTGTGTTACACGGAGGCTGCATCATGGCCATAATGGAATATTTCGTACGTCCCAGACGCGACTTCTATAATTTTCATATCGGCAATTGCAATTATATCATGTGCGCCTGCGAAAATGGGACTCTTACAATTACAGGAGGCACAATATGCTGATTTATTCGACCTTAGCGCTGTGCACGGGCTTCTTTATTGACATGATGATAGGTGACCCCCAAGGCTGGCCACACATCGTGCGTGGGATGGGGTTACTTATTGAGAAGCTCGAACATCTTTTTTATCCGCTTTTGGGAAAGCGGTTGGGCGGTGCGCTGTTGTCATTGATTATGCTGCTTGTATGTACAGCGATTCCTGCTGTACTTTTGTACTTTGCTTTCCGCATTTCTCCATGGCTTTATTTCGCGCTGGAGACTCTCCTGTGCTGGCAGCTTATTGCCACAAAGAGTTTGAGGGTTGAAAGCGGCAGAGTATATAGTGCGCTCAAAGCGGGAGATCTACAAGGGGCGAGAAAGGCGGTTTCCATGATTGTCGGCAGAGATACGGATAAGCTCGATGCGGCAGGAGTAACGCGTGCAGCGGTTGAAACCGTAGCGGAAAACGCCTCCGACGGAGTAGTTGCACCTCTTATTTATCTTATGTTGGGTGGTGCACCGCTGGGCTGCATGTATAAGGCGGCCAATACCATGGATTCTATGATAGGTTATAAGAACGAACGATATTTGGATTTTGGCCGTTTTGCCGCAAAACTCGATGATGCACTAAACTTCATCCCCTCTCGCTTGTGTGCGCTTTTGATGATATGTGCAGCATGGCTTTACCGTATGGATGCCAAAAACGCCTTGCACATCTGGCGGCGGGATCGTCTCAGACACGCGAGCCCCAACTCAGCGCAGACCGAGGCCGTAATGGCGGGTGCACTCCGAGTTCGCTTAGCCGGAAACGCCTATTATTTTGGGAAACTGTATGAGAAACCGTATATAGGTGATGATATTCGACCTATTGAGACAGATGATATTCGCCGTGCACACAAATTACTTTACGCTACGGCAGTACTCATGCTGCTTTTCTCACTGATTGCAAGGGGGGCGCTCTATGTTACGATATGAACACGGCGGAAATATCTATGCCGGAGAGAGCATTTCGCTCGATTTCTCCGTCAACACCAATCCGTTGGGGATGCCTGAATCCGTTCAACAGGCGATTATAGATCAAGTTCCCGAGTATGTACGATACCCCGACCCCTCCTGCCGTGCACTTCGGTCGGCAATTGCAGCGCAGTATGGGTTAGATGATGCCTCTATGGTACTCTGCGGGAACGGTGCAATCGAGCTTATATTCGCGCTGTGCGCCAGCTTAAGACCGCGACGGGCAGCTACCCTCGCTCCGACCTTTTCGGAATATGAGCGAGCGGTAACGCTCTTTGGAGGCGAGGTGTGCGAACATAGCCTTTTGGAATCACAGGAATTTGTCCTCACAGAGAATCTTCTGGCTAAGCTCACACCGGATGTAGATATGATTTTTCTCTGCAATCCCAACAACCCTACCGGCCGCCTTGCTGAACCATCTCTGCTGTACCGTATAGCGGAGATATGCTTCAACAACAAAACGCTTCTCATACTTGATGAGTGTTTTATAGATTTTACATGCGGGGAAAGTATGCTCCCGCAGCTTAAAAAATATCCTAATCTTTTAATACTTCAGGCGTTCACCAAGATTTACTCCATGGCAGGACTGAGACTAGGCACGTTATACTCTTCTGATGAGAGTCTTCTGTTAAAAATTGCCGAACATATGCCGACATGGAGTGTATCGATGGTGGCTCAAGCTGCCGGGATTGCAGCGCTCTATGAACAGAATTGGATAGAAAGCACACGGCTGATCGTTGAAAACGAGCGTAATTTTATAACAGCGGCGCTTCGCAGCCTTGGGCTCACCGTGTATCAAAGTGACGCTAATTTTTTATTGATTAAAAGTAAGAAGCTGCTTTATGCGCCGCTTAGGGCGCGTGGTATCCTGGTGCGTTCCTGTGCGAATTTTACAGGGCTGGGTGAAAACTTTATACGCATCGGGCTCAAAAATCACCATGAAAATATGGCACTGCTGAGTGCCGTATCGGAGGTACTTAATGGCTAAAGCAATTATGGTACAAGGGACGATGTCCAACGCCGGAAAAAGCCTTGTCTGTGCAGGTCTGTGCCGGATATTCAGGCAGGACGGTTATCGTGTCGCACCCTTTAAATCACAAAACATGGCGCTCAATTCCTTCATTACGGACGAGGGACTCGAGATGGGGCGCGCACAAGTGGTGCAGGCGGAGGCATGCGGAATCGCGCCCAGCGTACGCATGAACCCGATATTACTCAAGCCGGTGACAAACATTGGCTCGCAGGTAATTGTAAACGGCGAGGTTCTTGGTAACATGAGCGCGAAAGAATATTTCGCCATGAAGAGTAGTCTCATACCTGACATCATGCGTGCGTACAGCTCCCTGGCTGAGGAAAATGACATCATCGTAATCGAGGGTGCGGGCAGCCCCGCCGAAATCAATCTAAAAGAGGATGATATCGTCAACATGGGCATGGCAAAGCTCGCCAAAGCACCCGTGCTGCTTGTCGGAGACATTGACCGAGGCGGCGTGTTCGCGCAGCTCTACGGCACCGTTGCCCTTCTGGAGGAAAATGAGCAAAGCATGATAAAGGCGACTGTCATAAATAAGTTTCGTGGAGATATAGGCCTGCTCTATAAAGGAATTAATATGCTCGAAAATCTCACAGGAAAGCCTGTAGCTGGAGTCATACCCTATTTAATTGTGGACATAGAGGACGAGGACAGCCTTGCCGAGAGGTTGACTCGAAGAACGCTTGGCGTAATTATCGACATAGCGGTCATACGATTGCCGCGCTTATCAAACTTTACAGATTTTGCGGCGTTTGAAGCTACTTCAGGTGTGGGTGTACGATATGTGAACAGTGCAAAAGAATTGGGCAGTCCTGACATGGTAATACTCCCCGGCACAAAGAGTACCATATCCGACCTTAAATGGCTGCGGGAATGCGGACTGGAATCTGCGATTAAGAAGCTTGCGTCACAGGGGATTGTTGTATTTGGTTTATGTGGAGGGTATCAAATGCTCGGTAGCCGTATCGTTGACCCTGAAGGTGTAGAAGGAGGCGGAGAGGTAGAGGGAATCAATCTGCTGCCCGTACAAACCGAATTCACTTCCGAAAAGCACCGTTCCCGCACCACAGCGAGGGTGCTTGGGACGGAGGGCACGCTTGCCATGCTCTCTGGAGCAGAACTCGAAGGGTATGAAATCCACATGGGACGGACAATTCTCTCAGAAGGCGCAAAACCGCTTGTTCTACTTGAAAGCGGCGCCATGGACGGTTGTGTTCTCGACAATGTGTACGGCAGTTATCTTCATGGTTTTTTTGACGCAGCAGCCTGCCGCGAGGCTGTTCTTTCCTCACTGTGCAAGAAGAAGGGTGTTTCACTTAAGACGGAAGCATTTGACTTAAAAGCGTATAAGGAGGACCAACACGACCTGCTTGCTAAGGGGATACGCGAAAGTCTTGATATGAAACTGATTTATCGAATATTAGAGGAAGGAGTATGAACATGGAGTTTGAAAAATTACTGCCTGAAGAAATTGAACGCCGCAGCTTTGAAATCATAGAGAACGAGCTTCCCCATCAGCTCGATCCGGAGCTCGCGCCAATTATAAAACGGGTCATACACACAACGGCAGATTTCGATTATGCAGAGACACTGTGTTTTTCAAAGACGGCGCTTTCAGCAGGGCTTGGCGCACTTCGCACTGGTGAGCGCATTGTGACCGACACTAATATGGCAAAGGCGGGCATCAACAAGCCAGCACTTGCTATGCTTCAAACCGAGGTGCTATGCTTCATGGCAGATGAAGATATCGCTTCAACTGCAAAACAGTATAACTCCACACGTGCTGCTGCTTCCATGGATAAAGCCGCATCCCTTCAGGGCCATCCCATCTTCGTTATTGGGAACGCTCCTACCGCACTTATCCGCCTGTATGAGCTTATAAACGAAGGCTGCATATCTCCGTCGCTTATTATAAGCGTACCAGTAGGTTTTGTGAACGTGGTGCAGTCCAAGGAGCTCATCATGCAGACCGATATACCCTACATTGTGGCGCGAGGTCGAAAGGGCGGCAGCAATGTCGCGGCTGCCATCGTAAACGCGCTGATGTATCTTATCACGAGGGCGTAATGAGCGAGATACTATGTATTATTAATGGTATGACAACCGTATATCAAAAACTGAAAGGAGGAATATTGTGAATCATCAGGAGAAAAAAGCTTGGTTTTTTAGCCACACAGAATGTGAGTATTTTCCGTGCCATCCCACTGACAAACCAGAGGATTTTAACTGTCTATTTTGCTATTGCCCGCTGTATTCTTTAGGAGAACAATGTAACGGTAATTATTCCTATAATGACAAAGGGATCAAGGATTGCAGTAAATGCTTCTTTCCTCATGATCGAAGAAACTATTCCGCTATCGTGAATAAAATTCCGAAGGTTGCAGAAATAGCGATGATAAAAGACAGTGCTTCGGCTAAAAACAATAAATAAATATAGAAAATTGAGAATTGACCCCTGCTTTATTCCCCGGGCATCTAATCTTATCCAACGCTGAAGCGTTTCAAGATATACAGCATTTAAAGCATGTATGCAATAGCCTGTATCAGGTGTGTGTGTGTCACCCATGGTAAGCCTTTGATAACAAAAACCTGTGGGAATACCCCGGCTTCTTAACATGGCTGCCAGCAAGTTTTATTTTGCATAGCAAACACCTTCTTTTAAGTGAAGAACCTCTGAGGCTTTGCATGTAACACGAGAACTTTGTATGTCGAAAGAATGGTCAATATTATCACGAACATATTCAAATGCAGTCTTGATTGTTTCAATTTTGCCAGATGAAGTAGATACTAATTCATTTACTTTTATCCTTATTAATGGATGATTATAATCAACCACATCAGTTCAGGTAAATAATCTTTAAGGTAACAAGATTCACAACTTAATTTCATACCTTCCCCCTCTCAGTTCAACCACAAATGAAATAATATACGCTCGATTTTATATTTGTGACTATTTAATTGTAAACTCCAACCGGCATAAATTATTATTCCATGACTATGCCTGGTTGATCAAAATCTTCACCTTACAATATTTGTTTATTCATTCTATGCAATCTGCTAGATAAAAAGGAAAATAGCACAGCGCTGGGGGACAGAATGGGAACATCCCTTTGGGTCTAACCGGGCTCATTCAACAAGGGTAGAATCCCGGTAAAATAACCAAGTGATTCGGGGTTGCCCAGGGCATCTCTATTAGTAACCCTGCGCCCGTTTATAATATTGGTAACTGCACTTTCAACCTTTTTGCCATTAAGTGTTTTGGGGATATCAGGCACCTGCATAATAATTGCCGGAACATGCCGGGGAGAAGCATTTACCCTTAGAACCTTTGATATTTCTTCCTTCAGTTTCTCATCCAGCTCAATCCCCTCTTGGGTTTGAACAAAAAGGATAATCCTCTGGTCACCCCTATAGTTCTGTCCTATTGCCAGACTATCCGTAATTTGCGAAATTTTTTCAACCTGATTATAGATTTCTGCAGTTCCGATTCTAACCCCGGAAGGTTTTAAGATCGAATCAGAGCGGCCAAAATAAGTTATTCCCCCGGTATCAGAATGTATCATTACGTAATCTCCATGATGCCAGATGCCAGGATACATTCTAAAATAAGCATCCATATAACGGCTGTTATCCGGATCATTCCAGAAGTAGATCGGCATTGACGGGGCAGGCAGCTCGCAGACCAGTTCCCCTTGCTCATCTCTGACCGGCTCTCCCTTTTCATTGTACGCATTTATCTTCATGCCCAGCCCAGGGGCTTGAAGTTCCCCGCGATAAACAGGACTGATAGGATTACCTGATGCTAAACAGCCGTTAATTTCAGTTCCCCCGGCAATCGAATTAAAATGCAAATCTTCTTTGATTTCTTTATAAATGTATTCAAAGCCCTCGTCGGTGAGCACCGAACCGGTCTGGGATATGGCCCTGAGATATGGGAGCGAAACAGCTTGCCTGGGTGAAAAGTGTTCTTTCATTATAGTATGCACATAGCTGGCACTGAGCCCGAATATAGTAACCCGCTCTTCCTCTAGAATCTTCCATATGGCAGATGTATCGGGATAGGACGGGTTACCGTCATAGAGGACTATTGAAGCACCCGTTCCTATAGCTGCAGCCTGCCAGTTCCACATCATCCAACTGCAGCTAGTGATATAGAGCATGCGATCAGATGGCTTCATGTCATTATGCAAAACCAGTTCTTTTAGCTGATTGATCAAAACACCCGCCGCCGATTGTACCATGCATTTGGGATTTCCGGTGGTTCCCGATGAAAACATTATAAAAAGAGGGTGTTCCGAAGGAAGCTGCTCAAACTCAAAATCCTGCGCCACATTCCTGCTAAGATAGTCTGCATAACCAACACTATTGGGAATTTTATTTATTTTAGGACTATTACCCGCATAAGGAGTGATAACCACTCTTTTTATGGAACTGATTCCGTCCAAAACTGCTTTTACATTTTCTAGAACATCGAATCGTTTTCCTTTATAGAAATATCCATCGGTTGTAAATAAAACCGAAGGTTTTACCTGGCCAAGCCGGTCAATGGCTGCCTGTGGTCCAATATCAGTAGCGCACGAGCACCATACCGCACCTACAGCTGAACACGCGAGCATTGCAATAAGTGTTTGAGGTAGATTGGGCATATAGGCGGCGATTATATCACCTGGTTTTATTCCCTCTTGTCTAAGCGCTTCAGCAAGCCGGGCAACCTGTTCATATAACTCCTTATGGCTGATCTCTTCTCTGATTTGGTTCTCACCCCGAAATATAATAGCCGGAGCTGAACTTGAAGAAAATCGAAGCATATTCTCCGCATAGTTTAATTCAGCACCAATGAACCAGCCAGCTCCGAGAAATTTTGATAAATCATTGACCGGTGCCGAATAGGGCCTGGAACACTTGATATCCAGATATTGCCATAGTGTGTCCCAAAATTCGATAGGATAATCAACCGACCAGTTATAAAGAGACCGGTAATCATCAAATGCAAGACCAAATTTGGCATTTACATAACCCATAAAAGCGTTCATATTAGTCTTTTTTACATATTCAGCAGAGGGCTTCCATAATAATTTTTTCATATGATTCACTCCCATATCAAGTTTTAGGACACCAGGAACTATTTAACCCTTCTACATTATGTTAATAACTTCCTATCTAATCATTGGGAAATTAAATTAAATAAACATTGGAGTTGTCGCTTGGTGGTTGGTTACTTTCCCATTGATGGCAGGTATAATTGATGCCTATTATTGCATACAGCGAGTTGTTCCAATTCTGCTTGCCAAATACCCTTATATGTGTTTTGTGGGCACACCTTTTGAGATATTTCTGCAAAAATATGCTGCACAGATTCTTGCTATATCTGCATTTTATGGGGCTATATCTGTAAAGTATTCTGTTGCATTGAATAAGAGAAATTTTATCTATATACTGATAATGCATTACAACAAAAAGGGGGTGCCCGTTTGAAGTTTAAGTTAGCTGTTAGCAATGAGCGATACGAGGAGATAAAAGCTGCGCTCTCTGAATACGGAATTGAGATAGACGACAATGCGGATTTGGTGTTGAGTGAGAGTAACCAGTTTGTTGATAATTTACTTGTAAAAGACACAAGTTCAAATGAGCGTGTTGTATTGCCCGTTTCCGATATCGTTTTTTTAGAAACCTTTGGTCATGCGGTTGAAATACATACGCAAAGCAAAACCTATAAAGCCTTTGACCGCTTGTATAAAATCAACAATTTGCTTGACCCGGATAAGTTTCTACGGATTAGTAATTCTGTTGTGATTGGAAGGGATAAGGTAAAACAAATTGCCCCGACACTTTCCATGAAGTTTATCCTAACAATGTCGAACGGTAGGAAAGTTGATGTAACGAGAAGTTATTATTACATCTTCAAAGAATACTTTGGGATATAGGAGGTAAAACAATGGGTTTCCCAAGTTTTTTTCTTATAGTATTGGCAGTTGTCGCTTTACTGGTTACGACGGTTGTGGTTTATTTTGAAGTGTATAAGCGAAACATCAATAAGGCGTTAGAAACAAACGCAAATACTCACGGCCCAATGACGCCACCGTATAAAGTTGCAATCGTGCTGACAATCGTGGTTTTAATCGTCGGTCTGTTAATAAGCTACTTCGTGGGATATAAGGTTGCCTATGATAAATACGAGGAGAGCTTGTCACATACATCGACTTTCGATATTCAGACTTTCTATGCGGAAGTAAAAGAGGTCGGCGACAACACCATATTGGTTGAAGGTATTTCGCTTAATGATGAAAGCTATCAAGGTGAATTTAGGTATGATGTATCAGAAGGAACAAAATTGGAGTTGCGCAATACTCCCATCAGTCTTTCCGATTTAGTTGAAGGCGACTTGGTTTCCATTATTCTGGTAACTGACCGCGGTGGCATTACGGACATTTTCAAAATCCAGCTTGTTAAATGATAAAAAGTAAAAGTCAAGGCAAATGGGAGATAGTCGTGCCTCTATGAAATACGAATAGACATTAGGCTCTGTCAAAAAGCCAGTTTCCGAGACGCAGAGCCGATAACATATGAGGTTGTTACACGGTTATCGCCTTTTTTTATGATAACTATTTTGCTACGCTGAACCAATAGGACCGGAACTGGAAGATGAGTTATATGAATACAGCATCATGTTTATGGATAGCTTTTTTAATAATATGAATATGGAATTTGTTAACAATAGTGTACTAAAACCGCCAATTTCCGAACAAACTTCAATAGTAAATGATTTTCAAAATAGATTCATTTTAAATAATGGCGTGATCTGGAGCGTTCAATCCGGTAGAAAGGTTCAATCAGCTGTTTAAGCCGCTCCAGCTGCCTGCTTCAATATTTTGTGTTTTTCCTTGATCATCTCTAATGTTAACAAAAACAATATAACTGCGATGAGAATCAAAAAGCCACCGAGATCTTTCCACAGATGTGAAATTGATGCCTCCCGCAGAGCAATTTCCCTAAAGAATTTGGTATACCAGGTAAGGGGAAATGCCATTGCCAGATATTGAATGGGTTTTGGCATAAGAGCTACCGGCAATATCACATTGGATAAGAGAAATGAGGGCATTACGACTATTATAAGCCTGCTTGCTGGTTCTTTGGCCGACCAACCGAGCAGCATCCCCACCAGTCCTGAAGCAAAAGTATAGAGTAATAATGGAATGAAAAATTCAAAAACACTTCCGGAAAAACGAAGGCCGGCAATCTGCTTCATAAGACCCAGAACCAGGATCGAGCTTACAAAATATAGCAGTGCATATGGAATAACCCGTGAGATAATTCCCAGAGGCGAGTTTAGCGCTTGCTGCAGCTTACCTTCTGCTCTGAGCTCAGGTATGATCTTAATAGATTGGGCAGTTAGTACTCCAAGAATTACAAGATTAATAAATCCAAACACATTCGAATTGACATAATCTGCTGTAGGGTTAAAAAGAGCGCGCTGCTGTACGGAAAGGCCGTTAATCAGGCCAAGGGCCTGTTCCCCAGAACAGCCCATACCTTTCAGTTTTGACATACTCAGGGTAATATTTTCATTGGCAAAGATTTCAGACATTGCTTGTTTAAGATTAGCAGAACTTGCCAAAACCGTATTATCAACAATAAAACCAATATTGGTCCGTTTATTACGATACACATTATCTTCCAACTCGTTTGGTAAGCTTATTACAGCTAGATACTTTTCGTTAATCAGTACCTGGCTTGGCTCCAGCGGTACGTTAAAAACTTTGTTAATCTGAATATAAGGAGATGCATCTAATTTATCAATTAATTGTCTGCTGTAATTGCTATTATCCAAATCAATTACGGCAACACTGGTCTCAAGGATTTGGTTATTACTAAACATGTAACCAAAAATTACAGCGGAAATAATAGGAATAATTAAGGCTGTAATGGCAACTTTATCATGCCTCATTTTTTCAATCTGCTCTCTAAATTGTTTCATCGGTTCTTACCTCCACAGTCATTCCTGAAAGCAAATCTTTTGCATCTTTATCTAAATTGATACGTACCCGATACGTACTTAAGTCGCCTTGCGCGTTGTCACGCGACATACGCATGCTGGTATATTGGGGTGCACTCATAATAAACTGAACGATACCAGGAATCGTCTTATTCAGGGTTACAACATAAACGGATACCGGTTTCCCAACATAAAAGTTATCCACCTGAGTTTCAGGAACATATAGATCAAAATAAAGATCATTACTTTGCAGTAACAATACTGTCGAACTGGCTGTCACGTTTTCTCCTACCTTTGGTATTACACTGAGTATTGTTCCGTCAGAAGGTGCTTTTAGAAGCATGCGATTCTTTTGATCAAGCAATGACTGCAATTGCACCTCCAGCATTTTTTTCTGTTCTTGTGCGATGGTGACATTTAATCTTGCAGTCTCTAGATTATTTTGATATTTTTGCAGTAACTCCTGATTTTGACTAACAGCATTTTCTGCTGAACTAAGTTTTAGCTGTGCATCATCCAAAGCTGCTGTAGAACAGGCTCCTTGGCTATGCAGAGTATTTACTCGTTCAAAAGTTTTTTTGGCATTCGCCAAGGTCTCTTGGGCCAACTGAATTGCATACTGCTGTTTATTCACATCCTCACTGCCAAGAGATGTATTGGCCAGTTCTATTTGAACATCCGCTTTGTTGATTTGTATTTTATATTGTTCGATTTGCAGGTCGATGTCTCTTGTGTCTAATTGCATTAAAACCGTACCTTGCTTAATAAATTGCCCCTCTTTAATCGGTATATCAATAACACGCCCCCCTACCTGCTGGAAGGAAACATTTATTTGTTCTGCGGCAAGAAGGCTTTCTTTTTTTTCGGCACTTGCTGAAACTGCATCTTTTCCATTGGCATGCAGCAATGCCCCCCCAAAACCAAAGACAAGTATGAGAACCATAATATTCGCTATTTGTTTTTTGCTCATGGCAATAACCTCCTTGCGTAAATAAGTAATAATTCGCATCATTTTTCTTCATTTTCTTTCCAGCAATATTCAATAGACTGATTAAGCCAGCATTTTGCAGCGAAATTCTTCTTTGCTTTTTGCAGTTTGCATAATCGGTCTGCTCAATAGTGCCAGTTATTTGCTAATCTAGTATTGGTCAGGGCTTCAATCTTTCCTGGATTCCGTATAATAGAATATTAGTTAATTCACTGGCTTCAAAAATATTATCTTCTGCTTCAATTGTAAGAAGATGCTGGCTAATAACAGTAAAGAAAATTGATGAAAGCAGTATATTTGCAGGTAGTTTAGGGTTCATTTCACGACATTCTCCATTTGCCATTTTTTGTTCAAAGAAGCTGCTAAGTATTTGCTGAATAGGCTTAAAAACCTGCTCCACATATACTTCGCGCAAATGCTCATCATACTGAGCTTCTGTTAATATAATCCGTATCAAATCTTTTCCTGCACCAATAGTCTCCATTCGATTAAGAATAATATACTGGAGTGCTTCTACGGTAGGCAAATCATTAATTTCTCCAAGAAAGTTTTGCAGCGGTTCAACACCAATTGATGTTATCAAGGTATCCACAACACCATAGAGAATATCCAACTTGGATGGGAAATAACGAAACAATGTTCCTTCAGCAACATTTGCTTCCAAAGCGATCTCTTTAGTTGTCGTTCCTTTGAATCCTTTTTCTCCAAAAACGCGAAAAGCAGCTTGTAAAATTGCTAATTTAGTTGGATGATTTTGATTTACCATAATATGCCCCCCAAAATAAAAATAAGTGAGCACTCACTCTTATATGTTTTATTTTAGACATGCTATTTCTTTTTGTCAAGATTAAGCATAGGTACTCCATCGCCAATTTTTTAGAATAAGTTAGCCACGATTTGATCTATGACAACTTAAGAACCGCAGTAAAAGATGGCCTGGGGGAACAGCCAGGGAGCAGGACAAATTTGCTGCCTTTAGAGCCACTATAGTTACCGGGCGGTGTTCTGCTATCCAGGAGAAGGTCACGAGAAAATCTGAGTATGCATGGCAAACTCCAGATCCTAACAAAACCATGGTCAGACTGTTGCGGCTGATTATTGATTCCGGTATAGAGTTAGTATTACGAAGCATCCAAAATGCTCGTAATCAACAACAGTATTCGTTTGAGGTTATCCAAAAAAATATATGCAGTAAGGCACAGTCAGCCCCATTAACGATCACTGGCCCCGTAGTCCAGCCGGTAAATATGATTATATGCGATCAACTTCTGACAGGGGGTGTATCAATCTGAACCCACAGCAGGAAATAATTAAACTTTACGCTAAACAGCTTAAACTACCGACTCTTGGGAATTGTGATTATATATGTTAAATTAATATATAGAGAATGATATCAGAGGCATCCAATCCAAATTATTGAGGGGAAATACATGAAAAAGATTTTACTGATAATCATATTATTTATGCTTATTAGCGGCACTGCTTGCTCAAATACCAGTATTCCAGAACAGGACAACATAGATTATCAACAAATGTATGAAGCAGTAATGAAAGATCAGGCCCCATTGATAAAAGATATAACATTTAAAACTATAGACGGAAAGGTAATTGAAGAAGAAGCTAATTGGTTTACTCTTGAAAAACAAGTGAGAATCATTGTTACTTTAGAAGGAGATTGCCAGCAGATCGAGCTTTTTGTGACCCCAACTGGTACGGAGACATATAAACTACAAAAACTAATCGATGAGGTTACTCCTAACCAGAATGTTGCGGAATATATTTGGGAGGTTCCTGATTATACCATGGGGCATTTTAATATTATTGCATACAATAGAGATGTCGGTCGCAGGTCGGATTACTATAATGTATATTATGAACCGGATACCACTCAACAACCATAATCCAAAGATGTACTTGAAATCTTATATCGGGCGCTTGATTCTTCGATGATTTGGGCGCGGCATAGTTTGCTTACTGATTATTCTCGCCCCATAAGGTATGAGTCCCAGCATAGCAAATTTAAAATGCTGGAGTCTGAAGGGTATCATTTCCCAAAAATCCAACAGAATTAAAAATCCCTTACTGCTTACTATTTTATCAGGGCATATATACACGAATCAAGAATCACTCCATTCTTAAATATACTATTTTTCATAATCCCCTCCTTCTAAAATTTATAAAATGAATCATGGTACAATTATACCTCATACACGCTGGCAATTTGCCCATTTTTTATACATTGTTATAACAGATAACATCATAAATGCCACTGAAAATATACAGCATTAAGTTTTTATTGTAAAATACATGTACATAAATTTCGTCAGGCCAGATATAAATAATAAAAATGACAAAAGTCACTTGCCCGTAAATGGCTGAGTAGCTGCCTGAAGTATAAATACCCGGACAAAATTGAATTTATTGAGGAAAATATGTATAGCTAAACATCAAAAATAAGGGAGGGTAATATGAACAAAGATCATCTAATAAAGTCGGCCTCATACTTTGTGGATAACTGCAAAGACAATATAATATCAAAGGATATAGCGTTTTCAGATAATGTTGTTGGTATGAAAATGTATGATCATCCTATTTTCAGTTTTGGAGCTGCAGATGATGAAAATTTCATATTATTAAAAGACCCATCAGTAATAGGTGAACATTTCTTACTTCCTACAGAATGGCTGCCGCATGCCCAAACCGTTATCTCATTTTTCCTTCCCCTTACCGAAGCAGTAAAAGAGAGCAACCAGCAGGATATGTCCTGGCCTTCTGATGGATGGCTGTACGCACGTTTTCACGGCCAGGCTTTTATAAACAAGCTGTGCCAGCATCTGAATTCAGGTTTAATAGATGCGGGATATAATAGTCTGGTTCCCTCTTTGGATGAAAAGTACAGGTTTACCTTAAATAACGCTTCTCAGCATCCAGATAATAACGAACTCGCTCAATCATTTACCAGCAATTGGTCTGAAAGGCATGCAGCCTTTGTGTGTGGGCTCGGAACCTTCGGGCTTTCCAAAGGTCTCATTACCAAAAAAGGTATCGCCGGTAGATTCGGCAGTATCATCACAGAATTATATCTGTCTCCTGACAAAAGAGAATATAATTCTATCTATGAATACTGTTCCATGTGTGGTGCATGTGTAAAAAATTGTCCTGTAAATGCAATATCCATTGAGTATGGCAAAAACCACAGTATGTGCTCTAAATTCCTGGACAAAGTATACCAAAAACACAACTCAGCATATGGCTGTGGCAAGTGCCAGGTTGGAGTTCCCTGTGAAAACGGGATACCAGAGCCATGCAGTGAAGCCTTGGAATAAGATTGGAATCATCTGCTTAGCTCTAATCTTATTGATGATTTGAACTATTTCCATAAGGAATGCTACAGTTAAAATTTGCTTTTTACCATGGATGAACTTCTGCCTGCAGCCAGAGAATATGGCGAAGCTCATACCTCCATATATGGGATAATCGCAGGTATGATGGCAATGGCACTCAGTTTATTATTAATAGGATAAATGGTCATCTTCGGGTTCCCATAAACATTCCAGCAAAAAATGCGGTAATCGGAACGGATAATATCAATCCTATACTCCCTACCAATGCCCGCACAATTTCACTGGCGATAAGTTCGGAGTTAATAACCCGCAAAGCAGAAGTACTGTAAGCCATATAGAGCAATAAAAACGGCAGGGCTCCACCCGTGTAGGCCAAAATCAGGGTATTAGCCATGGTACCCATGATATCTCGTCCCACGTTCATTCCGCTCAACATGAGTTTCCACCGGAATAATCTGGGATTCGCTTTACGGATCTCATCCATGGCAGAAGCAACCGACATAGCCACATCCATAATGGCACCCAGTGCGCCGATAATAATACCTGAAAACAAAAGACCTCTCATATCCAATTCCAGATTGGGTACATACAACAACATCCGGCTTTCTTCTGTAGCCAATCCATATAAATGAGCCAAATCACCTACCCGATACGCCAGATACCCTGCCACCATCACTCCACCAATCGTGCCCAGAGTAGCTGCAAAAGATTTGCTGCTAAACCCAGCCACAACAACCATGGTAAATACTGTGACTACTACAAGAATCAACGTAGTAATCGGCAAGGGTTGTGTTTGGCAAGTAAAAAATACACAACATGGCAGCGAATTTGTACATAAGCCT
>JAENZN010000028.1 GCA_016841245.1 Syntrophomonas sp. | reverse complement strand
ACCAACATGGTTAACACGCTGAAGGAATATCCGCCCGCGGTTACAACGAATATGGCTATTAAAACGGATAACCCGGGACCTATATAAAGAAGATGGCCGCTGAAAAGAAAAAGAGAAAGAAAAAAGTTGTAAGAAAGCGCAATAAGCAATAACTCGGGGTCAGACCCCGAGTTATTGACGAGTTTTAATTTTTGGGCTCCTGCAGGAAGCAGAATTAATAATTGCAAACTTCATTGTTTTCTCTCCATATCCGTTTCTTTGATATGAGGGGTGTATCTTTAACGATTTAGCATAATTACACAGAATTTTGCGGCATAATTTACGTTTACGATACATGCTGGAAAAATATTTGGATATGATATTATCTCCCCTTGAAATTATTGCTGATGATAACCTGGTTCAAACGATGCTCGATAATGCTGTAAAAGAAGAGCAGCGGGAGTATTGGTTCGCTTTTGTATTAATCCTAATAACATCCTTTTAGTATTCATTCCAGTAGTAGGATTTTGCAGGATGTATTACCAAGCAAGCTTATATACGTATTTAACGTATAATAAGCAGATGGGAGGGATTCAATGAGAAAACATCTATGTATGTTCATTTGTATGGCAATCCTTCTTGCAATGATTTTCATTCTTATTTGATGGTTATCTGATTAAACGATAAAAAGATATGAAACCTAGTGCAAAGGCACAGGCCATCGGGAAACAGTATTTAGAGGGGAAGATCAGCAGTAAAGAGGATATTACAAAGATTAAGATGCAGCACGCTGTAAAATTTGGCAAGTAATGAGTAGTAGATTATTGGGGTATAACCTTAAAGATGGCCAGTATTTCTGGCCGACAATGTTCTCCAACACCTTACAGCTTGTATTGGTATAATAATAATATATGGTGATGCTGGAGGTTGATCATTATGGATAGGAATCAGAAATACTCCTACTGGGAAGATATAGCCACATATGATCTGGAAACAGCCGGAGCAATGCTGGCTTCAAAACGTTATCTTTATGTAGTATTTATGTGTCAACAATCGATTGAGAAGCTGGTTAAAGGGTTATTTGTTATGTTTTGCGATCAAGAACCTCCCCGAACGCACAATATAGCACAGGTCTTTAAACAGATCGTAGAGGCCATAGACGGAGAATCTAAAGATACTGAGGAATTTATTCGGAAATTAGATAAATATAATGCTTTTTTCGTAAAATTGCTAGCATACTATATTGCGGAACGATATCCTTCTTACAAAGAAAAACTTTCTCAAGCGGTGGATCAGCAAGAAGCTATGGATGTACTGACTTTGACAGAGGAGGTGTTCATATGGCTAATATCCCTGAAGCAGTTCGCTCCGGAATTGAAAAGTATGTAGAGAAAATTAGACAAGAGATTTCCGTGGATAAGGCTATATTATTTGGTTCTTATGCCAGTGGCACTTTCGATAACGGAAGTGATATAGATTTGGCTATATTCTCAAATTATTTCCAGGGTATGAGGAGAGTGGACAGCATAGCATTTCTACTCGGACATGCTATGGATTATGACCTGGATATTGAACCTCTGGCTTTCACTCCTGATGAATATAGTGAGAGATTAGGAATTGTTGATGAGATATTAAGAACAGGAATAGAATTATAAAGCCAACAGAGGGACTTCTTTTTGTTGGCTATTTTTCAGCATTTATAAACCCATGAGTTTCAATTTCCAATTAATGATATAACAAGTTTTAAGATAGATGATGTTAATATTTATAAGATTAAAGCAACCTTCATGCATGATCCAGATATAGAAGGAGTATTGTATGTAAGCGATAAGATACTAAAATATGGAATCTCTATTGGCGAGCCTTTAAGAGGCATATTATGGATGCAAGGATTTTTAGCCGAATGAAGGAAAGCGCGGGGAATTGTGTCATGAGAACAAAGAGCATCTACTTAGAGGTAGGTGCTCTTTTAGATGAGGGGATACAAAACATCAATATCAAAAAACTGATTATAGTCCACAGAGGGAAGGCAAGAAAATTTGCCATCCGGGGGTTCACCTTTACGCGAAAACAGAACCAATACGCGGAATAGAAAGGATTTTTGTAGAAGTGCATGGAAGTATTTAGGAAGCTAACGATATCGTATAAATAAGCATAGCTATTACTTAATCAATATTTATTTGTTCTAAAAATATATCTAGGAGTGTTTTGAAGTGGCAGTAAAGAAGAGTGAGCTTTATAGTTCTTTATGGAGCAGTTGTGATGAGCTACGGGGTGGAATGGATGCCTCGCTATATAAGGATTACGTGTTAACATTATTATTCGTTAAATATGTTACGGACAGATTTATGGGGGACCGTTATGCGGAGATAGAGATACCTGAGGGTGGCAGCTTCCTCGATATGATCGACGCCAAGGGAAAGAGTGACATTGGCGATAAAATGAATAAAATAATCAGAAAACTTGCTGATAAAAATGATCTTCATGGGATTATTGATATTGCTGATTTTGATGATGATGGTAAACTTGGCAGCGGTAAGGAAAAGGTAACTAAGTTAACTAATTTAGTTGCAATATTTCAGAATGAAGCCCTGGATTTTCGTAAAAATCGGGCTGGTGGCGATGACATTATTGGTGATGCTTATGAATACTTAATGAAGAACTTCGCCAGTGAAAGCGGCAAGAGTAAAGGACAGTTTTATACACCGGCAGAGGTTTCCCGGATAATGGCCAAGGTAATTGGAATAAGCGGTGCAACGGTTGCATCTCAAACTATATATGATCCTGCCTGTGGCTCTGGCTCGTTGCTTATTCGTGCATCTGATGAAGCTCCTAATGACATTACTATTTATGGGCAAGAATTTGACCCAACAACTGCAGGTCTGGCAAAAATGAACCTGGTTTTGCATAACAAGTCAACTGGTACAGTAGCCAATGCCAACACACTTTCGTCACCTAAGTTTAAAACTGGTGATAGTCTGGATAGATTTGACTTTGCAGTTGCCAATCCCCCATTTTCCTACAAGTCATGGAGTAATGGAATTGACCCGACTAGTGATGAACGCTTTGCCGGATATAATGCAGTGCCACCAGCAAAAAATGGTGACTTCGCCTGGCTTTTGCACCTTATTTATTCTCTGAAGCCAGAAAAAGGCAAGGGTGCAATCATTCTGCCGCATGGGGTACTGTTTCGCGGAAACTCAGAGGCCACAATCAGAAAAGAAATAATCAAGAAAAAAATAATCAAAGGTATTATTGGCCTGCCTGCCAACCTGTTTTTTGGAACTGGTATACCTGCCTGTATTATTGTGGTTGATAAAGAAAATGCCACCGCAAGAAAAGGCTTATTTATGATAGATGCCAGTCATGGCTTTGTCAAAGATGGAAATAAGAACCGGCTTCGCGAGCAGGATATTCGAAAAATAGTAGATTGTTTTACTAACTTTATAGAAATCTCTAAATTTTCGCGAATGATCCCATATAGCGAGATTGAGAGTAATGAGTACAACTTGAATATTCCTCGCTATATTGACGGAAGTGAAGCGGAGGATTTGCAGGACATATCATCTCATTTATTAGGCGGTTTGCCTCAGCATGATATTGATGAACTGGCGGCTTACTGGAGGGCATTTCCAACCCTGCAGGCGGAGTTATTTGACAGCTTAGATCGGGATGGTTATATAAAACTGAAAATAGCTAAAGAAGATATTCGCAATAACATTTACGGCAATGACGAATTTATAAAATATGCTGAAAAAATTAGCAAAGCTTTTCAGATCTGGAAAAAAAGCAACTGGGTAAAATTAAATGAAATAAAAATAGGCGATAATCCTAAAACCTTTATAGATGAGCTATCAACTGCTTTTCTGGGGCAGTTCAATGATATTTCTCTAATAGATAAATATGATGTATATCAGTGCTTGATGTCATACTGGGAAGAAACCATGCAGGATGATGTTTATGCCATTGCTTTTGATGGCTGGGAAGCAGGCAATGACATAGAGCGCGAAATGGTTAAGAAAAAAGATGGCACGATAACAGGCAAGATGAAATCCTTTGAGGGTAGAATTATTCCTAAAAAGGTGATTATTGATGAATTCTTTCCCGAAAAGCAGGAAGAGATTAACCGCCTGCAAAATGAGCGGGATGAACTGATTCGCCGGATGGACGAACTGAAAGAGGAACACAGCGGGGAAGAAGGTTTACTTGCTGAAGTCATAAACGATAAAGGGAACATAACCAAGGGCGAGCTGAAAAACCGCATAAAAGACATCAAAAAAGATAAAGAGTCTGCAGATGAAATGAAGATATTAAAACAATACGAAAAGCTGATGACGAGCGAAGCCGCAGCAAACACCGCTATTAAAAATGAGGTTGCTGTGCTGGATAAGTTGGTTTTTGCCAAGTATGGCGATCTAAGTATTGAAGAGATCAAAGAGCTCGTGGTAGAGAAGAAATGGTGTAATTCAATTTTCACTTCTATAAATGATATCTATTCAGCCATTTCTAACCGCCTGACTAACCGAATTACCGAACTGGTCGAGCGGTATGAGCAAACCCTGCCAGATATTGAGGAAGAAGTGGCAGATTTCGAAAACAAGGTAAAAGGTCATCTGGAAAGGATGGGCTTTTCATGGAAGTAAGAGAGGGGTATAAGAAGACTGAGATTGGGGTTATTCCGGAGGAGTGGGAATGCTTGCTTCTGGAAGATGTTGGGGATAGCATAATTGGACTAACATATAAGCCCTCAGATGTTAAAAGCTACGGTAAGCTGGTACTCCGTTCTTCTAATATTGATGACAATAAATTGGTTTTTACTGATAATGTTTATGTTGATATGCAAATAAACGAAAAATTGATAGTTCAAGAAAATGATATTTTAGTTTGTGTTAGAAACGGAAGCCGAAATTTAATTGGTAAATGTGCAATAATTGATAAAAAAACAGCAGGTCAAACATTTGGTGCATTTATGTCAGTTTTCAGAAGTGAATACGGTAGATACTTATTTAATTGTTTTCAATCAAACATAGTTAAGAATCAAATCAAAAATAATCTGGGGGCTACAATTAATCAAATAACGAATCACAACTTGAATTCATTTTATATTCCATTACCAAAATCTAAAACTGAGCAACAAGCGATATCCACGGCCATATCCGACATTGACGGGCTTATTAGCTCACTTACAAAGTTGATTGATAAAAAGAAAAACATAAAGCAAGGAGCAATGCAGGAGCTGCTTAACCCAAAAGAAGACTGGGCATGCAAGAAGTTAGGGGAGGTTGGTTGTTTTTCAAAGGGGATTGGAATTACCAGAGAACAATCTCAAAGCGGCAATCTACCGTGCATTAGATATGGTGAAATATACACTAGGCATAACGATTTCATTAATAAATACTATTCATTCATTTCTAGGGAAGTTGCTAAGACCTCAAAGAGAATAAAGATGGGGGATATTCTATTTGCAGGATCAGGTGAAACGAAGGAAGAAATCGGAAAATGTGTGGCCTTTACGAAAAATGAAGAAGCCTATGTGGGTGGAGATATCATTATATTATCACCGCAGAATGTAGACTCATTATTTTTGGGCTATTACTTAAACACTCCGAAAATTGTTAAGCAAAAAGCAAGTAAAGGGCAAGGAGATGCAGTTGTACATATAAGTTCAAGTAATCTTGCAAGTATTATTATTAATTTACCAGCATTATCTGAGCAACACCGCATCGCAACTATCTTCTCAGACATGGATGCCGAAATTGCTGGTATGGAAACTAAACTAAGCAAATACAAAGCCATAAAACAAGGTATGATGCAGGAGCTCCTAACCGGCAGAATCAGATTGGTTGAGAAGGCAATGGAATGAACAGAGTTGACCAAAGAGAACGAGTAACACAATATCGCATTATTAAATGATATTGGCGCAATAATACTGATGCTAAAGGGATGTGAAACGATGGAAAGCTTTGACAGCCTGTGGGAATACTGTACCGCAAATAAGAGACTAATACCAAAGGAATGCCAAAAGCTATATAATTTGCTGAAAAACAAAAGGCAACAGCCATCCGGCGGTTGGCTGCCACCGCTTCCTTTGATTTTAGCTGCATGGGATGTTACTATGCCAATCGAAAAGCAAATGCGTTTTAAAGAACACATTCAATGGGCATTGGACAATGAACAGATAGACGAAATTGGTACTTATCTTAGAGAGTTAACTGAAGATGAATGGTATCATTTCGGGGAACTTTAGGCATGATGCAGGAACTTCTAACGGGCAGAATCAGATTAGTGGAGGAGGTTAGGTAATGAGCGGGGTAGGTCAGCGAGAACGAGTAACGCAAAATCGGATTATTGAGCTTTTTAAAAGCAAGCTTGGTTACAAGTATATTGGCAATTTGTATGACCAGGATAATACGAATATAGACACAACAAGGCTTAGAAAATATCTGCAAAAACAAGAATATTCTGATGAACTTATTCGCCGGGCGGTGAATACTCTGCTTAATGCTTCCACAAAGCCCGACATTTATTATGCCAATAAAGATGTATATTCTTTACTCCGTTATGGCGTTTCTGTACAGGAAAATGTTAGCGTCCATCACCAAACGCTTAAGCTTATCGATTGGGAAAAGCCATATAAAAATGATTTTTATATTGCCGAGGAAGTAACCGTAAAAGGTGAGCACACCAAGCGCCCTGATGTTGTGCTCTATATTAATGGCATTGCTGTATGCGTGATTGAACTGAAGCGAAGTATTGTTTCTGTTTCAGAGGGTATAAGGCAGAATTTAGACAACCAGACCAATGATTTTATTAGACCTTTTTTCTCAACGATGCAGCTGGTGATGGCTGGTAACGATACAGAGGGACTTCGCATCGGGGTTATAGACACACCGGAAAAGCAGTATATCGAATGGAAAGAGGATGATAAAGCTGCTGATGCCTTATCGCTGCATATAAAAGAACTAAGTACGGATGAGGGTTACAAAATAGACCGTCACTTAATTAGCCTTTGCCAAAAAGAGCGTTTGCTTGGTATTATATATAATTTTATTGTATTTGACGGCGGGACAAAAAAGATGTGCCGCCACAATCAGTATTTTGGTGTGCTGGCTGCTCAGCATAGGATAAAGGCTAAAGAGGGTGGTATTATCTGGCATACTCAGGGCAGCGGCAAGAGCTTAACTATGGTATGGCTGTCCCGGTGGATTAAAGAAAACATTCCCGAAGGCAGGGTGCTCATTGTAACTGACCGGGAGGAACTTGATGATCAGATAGAAAACAAGGTGTTCGGTGCTGATGGCGTGGGTGATGAAATATACCGTACCAAAAGTGGTGCTGATTTAATTGAAAAACTGAACGCAACAATACCACGAGTTATGTGCTCGTTGGTACACAAATTTGGACGACATAAGGATGACGATAAAGCCTATGATAGTTATATCGAAAAACTATTGGCCTGTTTACCGCCGAACTTCAAAGCCAAAGGGGAGTTCTACATTTTTGTTGATGAGTGCCATAGAACTCAGTCAGGAAAACTTCATAAAGCAATGACGACCATATTACCCGATGCAATTTTTATCGGTTTTACCGGTACTCCTCTTTTAAGTAGGAAAGAAATGAGGAAACAGAAAATTAAGAGCAGTATAGAGGTCTTTGGTACATATATTCATACTTACAAATACCCTGAAGCGGTCGCGGATAAGGTCGTATTGGATTTGAGATATGAAGCCAGGGATGTTCCCCAGGATGTTACAGCCCAGGATAAAATAGTATTTATGGTTTGAAACTAAAACCAGAGGACTTACAGAACTAGCCAGGGCCAAGCTTAAAAAACGCTGGGGTACGCTTAAAGAAGTCTACAGCTCCGAGGCTAGACTATCCAAAATCGTTACAGATATTATTTTTGATATGGAAATGAAGGACAGGTTAAATAATGACCGTGGAAATGCTATTTTAATTACTGCGAGCATTTATGAGGCGTGCAAATACTACAAGCTGTTTACTGATAGTGGTTTTACGAAGTGTGCCATCATAACATCCTACACAGCAGACATATCTGAGATTAAGGGTGAAGCAACCGGTGAACAAAGGGATACAGAAAACCGCTTCAAATATGCTGTATATCAGAAAATGCTTAACGGGCAGGACATAGAATCATTCGAAAAAGAAAGCAAAGAAAAATTTGTGAAAGAGCCTGGACAAATGAAGCTGTTAATCGTTGTTGATAAGCTATTAACAGGCTTTGATGCACCAAGTGCTACATATCTTTATATAGATAAATCGATGCGTGACCATGGGCTATTCCAAGCTATATGCAGGGTAAACCGTATAGACGGTGAGGATAAGGAATACGGTTATATTATAGACTATATGGATTTGTTTAAGAGCCTGGAAAAGGCAGTGGATGATTATACAAGTGAAGCCTTTGATGGATTTGAAAAGGAAGATGTCACCGGACTGCTAAAAAATCGAGCTATAGAAGCCAAGAGTCATTTGGAGGAATTACTGGAGAGCTTACGGGCTTTATGTGAACCGGTAGCTTTACCGCGCACAACACTTGAATTTATTCGATATTTCTGTTGGATTAACGATGGGGATGTAGATCAACTAAAGGAAAACGAACCCAAGAGACTGTCCCTGTATAAATTTACTGCTTCATTGCTTCGTGCATATGCTGATGTGGTTGACAATCTTGATGAGCTTCAGTATACTCCCCAGCAAATTGAAGCTGTTAAGAATGAGGTAGTATTCTATAAAAAGGTCAGAGATGAGATTAAGCTTGCCAGCAGTGACTATATAGATCTAAAAAAATACGAAGCAGATATGCGGTATTTAATAGATAACTATATAAGTGCCAGCGAAAGTGAAAAAATATCAGCATTTGATGATATGTCATTGATAGAATTAATTGTTGAACGAGGTGTGGATTTCATTGATGCTATGCCAGAAGGAATTAAGAAAAACAAAGAAGCGGCTGCTGAGACTATAGAAAACAATGTTCGCAGAAAGATTATAGAAAAAAGCGGTACAAACCCACGTTACTATGAGAAGATGTCAGAGCTATTGATGAAGATTATTGAGGAGCGTAAAAACCTGAAGGAAGACTATAAAAAGTATCTGCAAAAAATAGTTGATCTGACGAGGAAAGTTGAAAAACCGGAGGAGTATTCAGGTTATCCCGAACAAATAAAGAAGTCGGCGGCACTGAGAGCCATGTATGACAATTTTTCTCAGGATGAAGAAATTTTGTTAGAGATAGACCGAAAAATAAAAACGGTTAAACCTAATAAATGGCTTGGTGATAAGGCAAAAGAAAAGGTAATTCAAAGAGGTATCTATTCCATAGTTAATGAAGATGAAGCAGTTTACACAATATTTAAAATTGCAAAAGAACAGAAAGAATATTGGTGATAAAATGATAGTTTCCGATGTAGAAATTGATATAGTAAAAAAGAATATAAAAAATATGCACTTATCCGTACTTCCGCCGATGGGTAAGGTGCGTATTTCTGCACCCCTTAATGCCAGTGATGAGGCGATTCGGCTGTTTGCTATAGCAAAGATTGCCTGGATCAAAAAACAGGTTGAAAAGTTTGAAAATCAGGAGCGGCAATCGGAACGTGAATACGTTTCAGGTGAAAGCCATTATCTGTGGGGGCGTAGATACCGATTGGAAGTAAGATACTCCAACAAAGCAAACCATGTTGAGACAAAAGGCAGCAAACTATTATTGTCCGTTCGTGAGAAAAGCACTCAACAGCAGCGGGAAAATGTAATGAATGAGTGGTATCGCACCGAGCTGAAAAACAAAATCCCCACCCTGATTGAAAAATGGGAGCAGATTATGGGCGTCAAAGCTAACTCCTGGGGCGTTAAAAACATGAAGACCCGCTGGGGTACGTGCAATACCAAAAACAAAAGAATATGGATTAATCTTCAGCTGGCCAAAAAACCAGTTAATTGCCTGGAATATGTTGTGGTCCACGAGCTGGTCCATCTGCTCGAAAAAAATCACACGCAGGCCTTTGTGGACTATATGGATAAATTATTACCTGACTGGCGAGTGACTAAAGATGAATTGAATAGCTTTATTATGGATCGGTATCTTGAAGAATAGAATATCAGGGAAAATTAGTAAGGTGGAGTTTTACCACAACAGACAGTGATAGAAAAGAAATGGAAGATTATATAAACAATGGATATAATCTTGTGTTTGCTCTTGTATGTGGGGTTGCAGGACTTTCTGACAGCGAGATTGCTTTGCTGGATAAGCAGCAAATAATCGAACTGCGCAATCTTGGAAAGGGCTCAATTACTATTAGTCGAAAAAAGAACGAGCGAGCCTTCCGCATATCTGTTGAGGGTGGCAGGGAAAATGCTATGCAAATTAGAAGTAGCCGTTTTGATGAATTATTTTAGTGTTTCTATATTAGTTATAGATTTCAAAACCACTCTTTGAGTAGCGTGGATGTAACCCAGGAAATATCACGGGTGTAGAGTTTATTATGAAAATATATGTTGGAATAACCGATTTTGACTGGTTCAAAATTTTAAAACAGGCAAATTGTGATGAGGTTAATTTTTGGAAGCCGGGAGGCCGAACCAACTTTAAGGCCCTTGATGAAGGCGACCTTTTTTTGTTCAAGCTGCATAGCCCCAAAGACTATATTGTTGGTGGCGGATTATTTCTGAAGTTTTCTATTTTGCCGTCTTCCTTAGCCTGGGAGGCATTTGGAATTGCTAATGGTGCCAATAGCCTCATGGAACTAAATAATAGGATTTATAAATACAAAAAAACCGATCGCTTATCTGATCCAGATCCATATATAGGATGCATTATCTTATCCATGCCATTTTATTTTGATGAACAGGATTGGATTCCGGTCCCGCGAGACTGGAGTCGGAATATTGTTCAAGGTAAAACATACGATACCGGAGAATTGAACGGGTTGCAGCTTTATAAACAGGTGCAGGAAAAGCTTCAATATCAAAATGTGGTGCAACCTATGGTAATGGAAAGTTCTGAAAATCGCTACGGGAAAGAGCAAATGATTAAGCCGAGAATCGGACAGGGAGCTTTCAAGGTGCTGATCACAGATGCTTACCACCGCAGATGTGCGATTACAGGAGAGAAAACCCTGCCGGTGTTAGAAGCAGCACATATTAAACCATATAATCTTGAGGGACCTCACGAAATTAATAATGGGTTGCTTTTGAGAAGAGATTTCCATACTTTATTTGATAGAGGATATATTACTATAGATAAGACTCTTACAGTAGAGGTAAGTCATCGAATCAAAGAAGATTTCGGCAACGGTAAAGAATACTATGCCCACCATGGCAGTAAATTGATCATTTTACCTGAGCGAAAAGAACAGTTTCCGGAACCGTATTATCTAGACTGGCATAATGCAAATGTTTACCTCGGATAGATTAGATTTTTGTTATTTACTTAGCAAGGGAAGATGGAGTTGTAAAATGTATATATTAGATAAAGAATAAAATACGATTATTAGAATATCAAGCAAAGCATTTCACAATTTTGGATTTATCTACTGTTGCCGGATGTCTTTCCTGCCGTGTGATTAGATGTCAGCAGTCATAATGAAAGATTAATCTATCCCAATTGTCTTGATTTATATGGTAACAGGAGGTATAATATCTTTCGTGACAACAAACGGGCCATTAGCTCAATCAGGCAGAGCAGCTGACTCTTAATCAGAAGGTTGAAGGTTCGATTCCTTCATGGCCCACCATAGAAATAAAGAACCCGCCGGCAACGGCGGGATTTTTGTTTTTCTGGAATAAAGTAGAAATATTTAGCTTTGACCCATCTTTGACATAAACCTTTCATCGCTCATTAAAGTGGCTGCGTCCATGTCCTTTTTTACTGGACGATATTCTAATTTGCGAAATTTATTTTACCTTATCAATGGCACTAGTGCATCAACAGTGAAATATCAATAAACATGCTCCGATACTCTCGCGCTCTTTGATCCCGTAGATAATTCAAGCCGGCGGGAGCCGCCGGCTGATTAAGTTGAAATAGTCGATTCTTTTGCTTACTTAGCCCGAAAACAGGTTTGGGCCTTACCTTGATCTATTTCATTATGCTGCAGATATCGTTGGTGAATTCTAGTGGATCATCTATGGTTAAACCCTCGATAAGCAGGGCTTGATTATATAGTAGATTAGTATATAGATTTAGTTTGTCTTTATCGTTTTCAAAAGCTTCCTGCAGGGATTTGAATACTTCGTGGCTGCTGTTTATCTCCAGGACTTTGTCGGCCTTCATTTTGTGGTCACTGGGCATGGCGTTCAGTATTTTTTCCATCTCTATCGTAAGCTCGCCTTCGTTGGCCAGGCATACCGGGTGATGCTTGAGCCGTTTGGATGCCCGGACATCTTTGACTTTGCCGGCCAGGATATTTTTCATATACTCAAACAGCTCTTTATCCTGCTCTTGGTCAGTGGAATCATCTGCATCTGCAGCCGGTTCGATTCCCAGATCGCCGCTGGATACGGATTTAAATTCTTTCTCTTTATAAGCCAATATCATTCTAATGGCAAACTCATCTACATCATCAGTAAAGTATAGAATTTCATATCCTTTATCTGCCACCATTTCGGTCTGCGGCAGTTTCTCGATCCTCTCCACTGATTCTCCGGCCGCATAATAAATGTATTTCTGATCTTCCGGCATTCTGCTCACGTATTCATCCAGGGTGACCATTTTCTGCTCTTGGGATGAATAGAATAGCAGCAGGTCCTGCAGGATATCCTTGTTCGTGCCATAACCTTCGTAGATCCCATATTTCAGCTGTCTGCCGAAAGATTCATAAAATTCTTCATAACGCTCTCTATCCTCTTGCAGAATATTGGACAGTTCGGTCTTTATCCTGTTCTTAATATTTTTGGCGATGATCTTCAGCTGCCGGTCATGCTGCAGCAATTCTCTAGATATATTAAGAGACAGATCCTCTGAATCAACCATTCCTTTTACGAAACTGAAGAAATCCGGCAGCAGATCGGCGCACTTATTCATGATTAATATGCCGTTGGAATAGAGCTCCAGGCCCTTTTCGTACTCCCGGGTATAGAAATCATAGGGCGGTTTTTCGGGTATGAATAGAATGGCATTATAACTTACTGCTCCTTCGGTACTGATATGGATATGTTTTATCGGCTTGTCAAAACCGTAGCGTTTTTCTGTATAAAAGTTTTCGTAATCTTCCGGGAAAAGCTCATTTTTATTCTTCTTCCAGATGGGAACCATGCTGTTGACGGTCTGTTCTTCTACATGATCTTCATATTCATTTTCGCTGTCTTCTTTGGGTCTTCGGGAGGTAACATCCATTTTTATGGGATATCTTACGAAATCAGAGTATTTCTTGATAAGGGATTTAACCCGGAATTCTTCCAGGTATTGATCGTATTCTTCATCATCGGTGTTCTCTTTGATTTTAAGAATGATGTCAGTCCCAAAAGTTTCTTTTTCCCAGGGCTCTATGCTGTAGCCCTCAACACCTTTGGAATGCCATTTATATGCTTCGTCACTGCCATAGGCTTTACTGATGACCGTTACGGTATCGGATACCATGAAAGCTGAATAGAATCCAACTCCAAACTGCCCGATGATATCATAGCCGTCTTTAAGCTCATTTTCTTCTTTGAAGGTCAGGGAACCGCTTTTGGCTATGACTCCCAGGTTGTCATCCAATTCCTCTTTGCTCATGCCTATACCGGTATCGGAAATAGTCAGGGTTCTGTTCTCCCGGTCAGGGGTGATGCGGATATAATACTCGTTTTTATTGAAGGTGATGGAATCATCAGCCAGTGCTTTGTAATAAATTTTATCGATAGCATCGCTGGCATTAGAGATAAGCTCTCTTAAAAAGATCTCCCTATGAGTGTAGATTGAATTGATCATCAGATTCAGCAGTCGTTTCGATTCTGCCTTGAATTGTTTTCTTGCCATATGTTAAAACGCTCCTTAATATGAAAAATATAGCTGGTATTCCCAGTCAGTGTAATAACTCTAATTATAACAATAATTGCTGAACGCACAAAGTGGGGCTCAAGATTTTGTGCGTTCATTTGGTGCGATCGGCATTAATCGATGTTGATTTTGACAGATTGCTCTTTTTTATCTATTTTGGGAACAATAATATTAAGAATCCCGTCTTCCATCTTTGCTTTAATGTCATCACCGGATGCTTCCTGCAAATAGATGGCCCGCTGCATGGAGGAATAGCGTCTTTCACGGTGGACATAATTTTTTTGCTCTTCCTCCAGAGATTCTTCCCGATTTACAGATATGGTCAGTTTTCCTTCGTTCATCTCAAGATTGATTTCTTCCTTTTTAACCCCGGGAAGTTCTGCATCAATACAGTATTCCTTTTCATTGTCCTGGACATCTACTTTAAAGGTGTCACTTGATAAACTTCTTCTGGGTGTCCAGGTATCGCTAAAAAAGTCATCAAGCATGTTGTAGAAGTCCTCGAAGCCAGCGTTTCTTACGGTTAATCGGTTCCTGTTAAAAGGTACTAAACCAGCCATGATCAACAACTCCTTATAATTTAATATTGTTAGCACTCTCGCCCCTAGAGTGCTAATTTTTATAAATCATAATTGAAATGTTATGTCAACCGCATCTATTAACAAAGCCATGTAAAGCTTCTAAATGTAATTCCATTGATTTCTTATCTATATTCTGATGAATAAACTTAATATAAATGCGCAAACTTTACCAAGTTAGTTCAATTTGATTTTACGGGCAGCCACGGTTCTTGATGCCGGTAAAGTGATAAATCCTAAGGGTGCCAAAGGGGTAGTTATGGGTGGTATGAGCATGGGCCTGGGACTGGGCAGTCGGGAGAGCTTTATATATGACCAACAGCAGGAGCTTCAAAATACCAGCTTGCGTACTTATAAGGTGCTGCGAATTGGAGAACAGCCGGAATACCTGGTAGATTGGGGGGAAACACCTAATGCCAATGCTCCTTTTGGTGCTCGGGGAATTGGCGAACATGGCATTGTAGCTATTCACGCGGCTCTGGTTAACGCGCTGAGCAGAGCTGCCCAGGTGGAACTGGACCAGGTGCCGGTTATACCAGAACTTATCTGGCAGAAGAGGGAGGAGGAAAAAGCATCATCCCATTAAATTTTGAATACTACCGTCCAGAAACTTTAGCTGATGCTGGCTGTGGAAGCAGTGGGCCGAAAAACACAAACTGTGGAAGGACTTAACGGTGCTCCAATACAAAAGGCATTTGTGGAAAAGTTTGCTTTTCAATGCGGTTACTGTACCTCAGGCTTTATAATGAACTGCCAGGGTCTGATCAACATCCACCCCGATGCCAGTGACGAAGTAATGCAGGAATGGCTTCAATCCAATATATGCCGCTGTACCAGCTACCAGGAAATAACGGAAGCTATAAAATCGGTTCTAAGTTCAGAAAATGCTTGAGCATTTGTATCAGAATCATTAAAGTTCCCGGCAAAATATCTCATTTCGAATTCAACTGGGGATACGGGTGTCTGAGTATTAATTGAATCTCCATCATTTTACCCGGTTAATGACTTTATTTCCAATAATATGGCCCTTTTCAAAGGTCCTGCCTTTAAATTTACCGGGAATAATTTGGGCCACATCGTGGACAAGCAGCATACCTTCTGCTTCACAAACCGACACTATTTTCATAATTCGCCAACTTCTTTTTTGCTTAATACCAATCTATATGAGGTTATTTTTAAGGGATTAGAATATAAATCTTAGAAATTCATGGAATATATAGGGGGCGAACCCATAAGCAAGCCAGATGATATTGGGTTCCATGGTTTTGCATTCGGGCCGGGGAAATATTTTCGATGTGAGGCAAGAGAATGTATAGCTATGCTTCAGGTGGTAAAAAATACAGGAAAATAAACGATAAGGAGGAAGCTTCAGGGTTATGATGAAAAAAGCTATTTATTTCGGCCTGGGGGCTATCAGTTTAACTAGAGAGAAGGCAGAGAAAATGATACATGAAATGGTGGAGAAGGGTGAAATGAATAAAGAGGAAGCTAAGAATTTCGTGGATGATGCTATTAAACGAGGCGAGGAAGAAAAACAGGAATTAAGAAATGTCATCCGGGAAGAATTAAATGATCTGAAAGACCTGTTTGCCAGCAGTCAGTCCGAGATAGAAGACCTGAAAAGTAAAATGCAGGATCTGGAAGGAAGGATATCCTAGAAGATTCCTTTATGGGTGATACTGCCGGGATTGAACCCGGCAGTACTTGCCAGGGCGGGAGGAAATGGATGAAACTAAACCATTCAATCAATACGGTCAGACATTTGCCACGTTATCGGGAAGTAGCCAATGTATTTATCAAATATGGATTCGCTTCGGTATATGACCGCTTAAACCTGCCTTTTTTAAAGATTGAGAAGAGAAATGATAAAGTCGATGAACGGCTGCAGCAAAAAAATACGGCTCGCCGGCTGCGCTATGCCTTTGAAGAACTGGGACCCACCTTCATAAAAATGGGTCAGCTGCTCAGCACCAGGGCAGATTGGTTGAATCCTGAATACATAAAAGAGCTGGAAAATCTGCAGGATAATGTGCCCCCTTTCCCTTGGGAAGAAGTTAAGAGAATATTGACTGATGAAGGTATGGATATAGAAAAAGATTTTAGCTATTTTAATCCCTGCCCTATAGCTGCCGCTTCTATTGGTCAGGTGCATGAAGGCACATTAGCAACCGGCGAAAGGGTAGTAGTGAAAGTGAAAAGACCGGGTATTGATGAGATGGTTAAGACCGACCTGGAGATACTGCGGGAAATATCAGTATGGTTAGAAAGACGGAGTGAATGGATAAGGTTTTACAAACTGTCGGAGGTAATTGAAGAACTGGGAATAGCCCTGGTTAATGAATTGGATTTTGAGAAAGAGGCCCGCAATATAGAAATATTCCACCGTAATTTTCAGGATAGTGATACCGTCATTATTCCCAACGTATTTTGGGCTTATTCTGGCAAACGGGTGGTAACCATGGAATATGTGGAAGGGGTAAAAATATCGGATTTTGCCGCCCTGAAGGAACACCATTATGATACCTGCAGAGTAGCGGCCCATATCGTCAAAGCCCTCTATTTACAGATATATGTACATGGGTTTTTTCACGCCGATCCGCATCCGGGAAACATGGCGGTAAGCAGCGGGGAAAAGATCATATTCTATGATTTTGGTCAGGTGGGTGTAATTGACGAATACGACCGGGATAAATACATGATTTTGGTAATTGGTATGATGAATCACGATGTAACCGGGGTTACCCGGGTTTTGTTAGAAATTGCTGATGATGCCAGTCATGTCAGTGTAGAAGATTTAAGACGAGATGTAGCCAATCTTTCCCGCAAGTATTACGGTCTGCCCTTATCCCAGATAAATATCGGGGAGGCACTGGCGGAGCTGATCGATTTATCGGTTAATTATCGAGTAAGGCTTCCTGCCGAGCTGTCTCTGCTGGTTAAGATGCTTATGACCATCGAAAGTACCATATCCCAGCTGGATCCTACCATCAGTCTGGTTGATATTGCCGAGCCTTATGGAAAAAGAGCCTTGAGGGCAAGATTTTCCGGGAAAAAGATCAAACAGGAAATCACCGAGATCCTGCTGGATTATGGACATATCGCCAGAACCATGCCCCGGGATGTCAGTAATACCTTCAAAAAATTGAGTGATGGACAAATTATGATAAAAATGGAACATCACCGCCTGGATAAACTGGGGAGCAAGCTGGATTTGATATCCAATCGGCTCTCCCTGGCCATTATTCTGGCCAGCCTTATTATCGGGACTTCCTTGTTTGTTAATATGAGCGGCAGCAGCATAATAGCACGGATACCCATAGCTGAATTAGGTTTTATCCTGGCGGTTATCCTGGGGCTTTTTCTGGCTTATTCTATTTTGCGCAGCGGCAGATTCTGAAGATAAGAATATTAGCCCCCTCCTATCAATATACATTAGCATAGACCGATAAGGAGGGGATGTGATTGATGAGGAGTTTATATCTGCTGCTAAGTATTGGGATAATAACCTTGCTGTTTACTATAGCATTGATGCTGAAGCCTGCTTTTGCTGACGAAGCTGTACAGCAGGTAATATTAATTAATGTGGAGGGATTAAATTACGAAGGGTATATCAGTACCCCCATGCATAACTTGAGACAAATGGCGGCCGAAGGATTGATGGATGAAAAAAGCCTATCCGTCAGAACTGATTCCGTGGAAGCAGCCCAGGCATCACTGTTGACCGGAACCCTGCCGGCAGAACATGGATACTATAACAGCAGTAATGATATAGAAGTTGAATCTTTGCTGGCCCTGCTGAAGAAACATGGAAAGACCTTTCAGGTGATCGATGGCTCCGGTGAAAAACTCAAGGTGTTTAATTATGGAGAAGACCAATATGTGGGTTTGAAGGCCTGCAGCAGTGACCAGGAGGCCTTTGCTGTGGCCATGGAGAATATATCGGGCAAGATGCCTTATTTCTCTTTTATATATGTGAATGACAGTATGGATGGACTTTTATCCCTGGATGAAAACACCTATTACGATTCCTTGATGTCATTTGATACCAGTCTGGGCCAATTAATAAATAGTCTCAAAAACAATAAGCTGTACAATAATTCTTTGATCATAGTGACGTCGGCCCGAAGTACCTCTCCCAGTGATCTGGTGCCTCTGGTAATCAATGGTCCGGGCTGTAAAACGGGCACGAAAACATCTTCTACTCTGGTCTTGGATACCGCTGCCACTATATGTAGATTTATCGGGCTGAATCCACCGGCGGCATCAGTAGGAGTTCCCATATACGATGCCATGACTATCCGGGAAGAGGATAAGAATTATGTTTATACTAAGTGGGCAGCTGATTTGAAAAAGGAGAGAACTGCCCAATGGAATAGATATTACGAGATCCAGGACGAGTTATATAGTACCATTCACCAGATGGCCTCCATAAAGGAAGAACGCCAGAGTATTTCTAACTTTGCTGGTGAGAAAGAAAAGACTATTAATATTTTAGAAACCAGGCTTACCTGGGAACGTGCCTTGTGTCTGGGTGTATTTTTCTTCATGCTCGCAGGTTATCTGGTAGAATATAGATGGCTGAAGAAGAAATTTATGCTCTTCAAGTAGGAGTATTTGCCGGCCTGATATTATGAATATTCCTCCTATTCCCGGGGGAATTTCTTTAGGAGCATCAGCAGAATATCACGAAACTCAAGTATCCTGGATTTTTCGAATTCATTGCCGTAATACTCGGCCTCTAATTCATGCTGGGCTATAAGCAGGGCATGAAACAATTTTTCCTGAAAACTCATATGTTCAAGATTAAAATATTCATCAATTTTACGAGCTACATTAAGTTCTTCCTGGCTCAGATTTGATAAATAGTGCATCAGCATCACCTCCAGATAGAACTATAAATATGCACAATTCGGAAAAATAGTGCAGGAAATCTATACCTGATTTAACAGTCCATAATTTTCGACTTGACGTAGGTTCCTGGTAGTGATAGCATAGTTAAAACTTATATTTAAAGCGATGATCAGAAGAGTATCTGAAGGCCTGCTGGCAGAGAACCGGGGTTGCTGCGATCCGGGAGCAGGTTAACAGTGAAAGCCACCTGGGAGCGCCGGTGTAATACTTCAACAGGTACTAAGCCGGACGGTTTCATGGAAACCGTTATGATTTACGGAGCGGGCATTTATGCAATTAGGGTGGTACCGCGGGAAATATTACTCTCGTCCCTTGGTGGGATGAGGGTTTTTATTTTTTTATAAATAAAATAAACTAAGGGGGCTTTTTGAGAAAAATGGAACTAGAGAAGAAAATATTAAAAATCCTGGAGCATGATGCGAAAATCAGTCCCAAGACTATAGCTACTATGCTGGATGAGGACGAAGCACATGTCCGGGAAGTACTGGCGCATCTGGAAAAGGAAAAATATATACTGGGATACAACACGGTGGTCAACTGGGATCGCTTTGGTGAGAATGGGGTAGAAGCCATGATTGAAGTCAAGGTAACCCCGGTCAGAGAAGTGGGGTTTAACGGTGTTGCGGAAAGAATCAGCCGTTTCCCTGAAGTCAGATCAGTGTACTTGATGAGTGGTACTTATGATTTATCTATTATAGTAACTGCGGATACTATGAAGGAAATTGCCTTGTTTGTTTCCCATAAACTGTCGACTCTCGATGAAGTTCAGAGTACAGTTACTCATTTCATTCTCAAGCGCTATAAACAAGATAATTTTATTTTCGAGAGTCCGCAGGAAGATAAAAGGCTGGTGATCAGTCCATGAGCACTATGGATAAATATGTATCTAAAACCGTACAGACCATCCCCCCTTCCGGGATAAGAAAATTTTTCGATCTGGTTTCTCAGTTGGAGGGGGTCATTTCCCTGGGGGTGGGTGAACCGGATTTCGTAACTCCCTGGCATATAAGGGAAGCCTGCTTTTACAGCCTGGAACATGGTTATACCATGTATACCTCTAATCAGGGTTTGATTGAATTAAGAGAAGAGATTGCACTCTATATGAAAAGGCATATAGGGGTAAGCTATTCCCCGGAGCGAGAAATCCTGGTCACCGTAGGAGTTAGTGAAGCGGTAGATCTAGCCTTAAGAGCTATAATTGAACCGGGGGATGAAGTTCTGATTCCTGAACCTTCGTATGTATCTTATTCGCCTGGAGCATCTCTGGCTTACGGTGTTCCTGTAGCAGTGGAGACCTTTGCTGAAGACGAATATCGGGTTCGACTTGATAGGCTGGAAAAAAGCATAACCCCGAAGAGCAAAGTACTTATACTGGCATATCCTAATAATCCTACCGGTGGTATTATGCGTCATGAAGACCTTGAGGCTCTGGTAGATATTATTATTAAAAATGATCTGATTGTTATGTCTGACGAAATATATTCGGAACTGACTTATAATGGACAGCACGTTTCCATAGCTGCCATGCCGGGGATGAAGGAGCGTACCATCGTTTTTAATGGTTTTTCCAAAGCTTTTGCTATGACCGGGTGGCGTATTGGATATGCCTGTGGTCATCCCGACCTGATTGGGGCTATGACTAAAATACACCAGTATACTATTATGTGTGCACCTATTATGGCCCAAAAAGCTGCCCTGGAGGCTCTTCGTCATGGCGAGACTGAAATGAAAAAAATGGTGGAGAATTACAATTACCGGAGAAAGATTATGCTTTCAGGATTCCGGGAAATTGGTTTGGAGTGTTTTGAGCCCCAGGGTGCTTTCTATGCGTTTCCTTCCATAGTAAATACTGGACTGAATAGTGAAGAATTCAGCGAAAAATTGATTATGGAAGAAAAAGTCGCGGTAGTGCCGGGTAATGCCTTTGGAGTAATAGGCAATGGACATGTACGATGCTGTTATGCTGCAAGTGTAGCTGATATTGATCAGGCCCTGGATAGAATTGGCTCTTTTCTGGCTCGACATAGAAAAGGATAATCTTCCAAATAAAGCAAACAGCGGTGTCGAAAGTATACGAATAGATTAGGATTAGCTACTAATATTACGATAATTCCCTGGAGGATTAAGGCTGTACCGGGTTGAACTCCTTAGTTAATAAATAATATAGAGAAGGGGAGAGGTACGGTGAATGGAGATGTATCTGAAAGGGAACTGGAGCTGCTGAATGGATACTCACTGCTTAGATCTTCCGCTCAAGGTGAATTTCTGGATTATATGCGTTACCTGTTATCCAAGCAGTACCGCAAGGAAGTAATGGCTGCTATATTTAATAACCGACTGCTTAACAATCTGATCGATGACCTGGTGGCAATGGTCGATATAGAGGGGGTTGAGGTTGAGCAGATCATGAAACGAGTGATACAGATCCGGGAATTGTATTTCGGAGTATTTGAACAGGTTCACGGTCGTTATTGTGAAGTGGTTGAAAACCTGGACAGCAACGAAGTAGTAAAAGACTTTGGACGGATCAGTTTCGATAACTTATTACGCGCCCTGAAAACTCAGGATAGAAAAGTAATAAGCGTTGAGGTTCTCGATTTTTATGAACAATATTATAAACTTTCCAGAAAAAAGGACGCCAGAAGACTGGTTGCGATATAATTAGAGAGATAAAAACATAGATAAAAAGGTTATGGGGGAATATATATGAAACTACGCTTCCTGGGAGCGGCCAGGACTGTAACTGGGTCTTTTTTTCTTATCGAGACTGAGACCAGCAGATTCGCGGTAGATTGCGGGCTTTTTCAGGGGCCCCGGGCCTTACAGGAAAGAAATTGCCGTAATTTTGCAGTAGAACCGGAATCAATTGATTTTGTTATTTTAACTCATGCACACATTGACCACATAGGATTGGTGCCCAAACTGTGCAAACATGGGTTTACGGGTAAAATTTACTGCAGTCATGCAACTGAAGATCTAGCGGGAGTCTTACTGCCGGATTCAGGACACATACAGGAATTTGAAGTAGAGAGAAAAAACCGTAAAAACAAACGGGCCGGTAAACCTTTGTTAGAACCAATTTACAATTCCAAAGATGCCGTGGAATGTTTGGATCAGTTCCGTTCTCTTAATATGGATGAAATCATCGAGCTGGCACCGGGAGTGAAGGTCCGCTTGAGAAATGCCGGGCACATTTTAGGGGCCTGCATTGTAGAGCTCTGGATAGCAGAACAGGACGAGAAACAACTTAAACTGGTCTTTTCCGGTGATCTGGGTACTCCAGACCAGCCTATTATAAAGAATCCCACCATTATTGAAAATGCCGATTATATTATCATGGAATCAACTTATGGCAACAGATTGCACCCCAAGACGGCTAGCCGCAAAGAAGATTTAAAATCGGTTATTGATCGGGCTATGCTGAAAGGGGGCAATTTAATCATTCCCGCCTTTGCAGTGGAAAGAACTCAGGATCTCTTATATGACTTATATGAGCTTAATGCGGAAGGCAGACTGGACCCTAAAATAGAGATATATATTGACAGTCCTCTGGCTATAGCAGCCACCCGGATCTTTCAAAAACACATAGATTTGTATGATGACGATGCCCGAAAAATATTAGAGGATGACAACAGTCATCCTTTGATGCTGGATCAGTTGAAATTCTCCCATACCCATCAGGAATCGATGGCCCTTAATTGCAAAATGGGTAATATGATTATCATTTCCGCCAGTGGCATGTGTGAGGCCGGCAGGATTAAGCATCACCTCAAAAATAATATCTGGCGGCCCGAAGCAACGGTACTCTTTGTAGGCTACCAGGCGCAAGGTACCCTGGGCAGAAAAATACTGGATGGTGAAAAGCTGGTAACCATTCATGGAGAAAAAGTAGCCGTTAAGGCAGAAATAAATAATATTGAAACCTATTCAGCCCATGCTGATCAAGAAGGTCTGTTAGATTGGCTGAGGCATTTCAAGTCGAATATTAAAGGTATATTCCTGGTTCATGGAGAGGAAGAATCACAAGATGGTCTGGCAGCAGCCATTAAAGCGGAATTTGATATTCCCATTTATATACCCGAAATACTTGACGAATTTGTATTGGAGGAGATGGAAGAAGCTCCAAAATTGCAGTATTATACGGAAAAACCAAAGGATCAAGCCAGTCGGGCGGAAAAAGCATATTTAGACTTATGTTTGCAACTGCATGATATGTACCGAGATAGCGTCAAGGATTCTAATTATAGAGAAATTATTCGAATGGTTGAAAAAATTGAAGAAGCCATTGGCAAATAGTAAATAAATGCCGTTTTTAATAACGGCATTTATTTCATATAACTATCAATGCTGATGTATTGGGAAATAAGAATCGTCAAGTCGAGTTAAGCGGAAAAAATAGGATATAGCATTGGTGCTAATGAAATTTATTCAAATAGATAGTCTTTTTGGGTTAAATTAAGAATTATCTATTCTTGTTATCCATTCATTTCTAGTGCTATAATTTGCATACATATTTTGTAGGAGGATAATACATGATTCAAAGCTCAGCTATTATAGAGGTTTTTCGCTGGGGATATGTAAATATACCCGGCGTTTTATTCGCTTATGCCAAAGAATTGGATTTGGACATGGAAGATATAGGTATAGTAGCATCTATTATATGTGCCTATGAGAATACCCGACCGCTGGCTCAGAGCGGTGTGCAAGTGGGGCAGGTGCTGGAATCTTGTTCTGCCTTATCACGGCAGAAATTATCCCGTAAGCTAAACAGCCTCAATAATGCTGGAATTATCAGTCTGGATAATGGCAAGAAGAGCTTTGCGGAAAAAGAAATATCCCTGCAGCCGTTAATCATTAAACTGGAAGCTCTTATAGTCAGAGATCATCCCCGCCTATCAAGTAACGTGAATGGCGACCAGGCCAAAAAGCACCAAATAGAAAAACTGGAAGATATGCTGGATGAGTATAGATACAAAATAGAACAACTGGAACTTAAACTGGAGGAGAACCATCAACCGGCAACTAAGCATTCACTTCCAGCCCCCATAAAAAGTGATGATAATTTCAGGAAGGTAGCTGACTTTGTTGCTCGCAAAACTGGAAATCTCCTGAGTGTCAAAATGTCCAATGAATTAAGAATATGGCTGGATGAAATGGCCTTTTCACCAGAATTTCTGCTGGTATTACTGGAACTATGTTTTGAACGAAAGATAGTAAATCCCACTGATATTTCAAAGATAGCCCGTGATTTAAAAGAATATTCCATAAACAGCCTGGATGGACTGGAAATGTATTTTAAGAATTACGTGGACACTGGTAAAAATATATCGCTGCGGACCAGGAGGTTTGATCCTGACATCGTAGAATTTGGCAATTTTACCGGTATTGATATGAATGCTGAAGCCAGACGCAGGGTTTATTACAAATGGAGATATGATTGGGGTTTTTCTCATTCCATGATCATGAAAGCCGGTGAAGTCATGTGTCAGCGCACTAAAAATGGTGGACTGGAATACATGGATAGTGTTCTAAATAATTGGATGGCCAAGGAAATACGTCAAGTTCAAGAAGCCGATCAAGAAGTAAAAGAGTTTAAAGAGAAAAAGCGCTCCAATAAAAAAATTGCTAGCGGTAACCCGCCCAAAACATCCGCAGTTGCCGGGGAAGAATACGAAATATTTATTCCTCCGGTAAAAAAATAGTCCAATATTATGGGATAATACAGTAAAATAAGAATAGGTATGCGGAACAGGCTAAAAAATAGCGGAGGATTATGTTCTCCGCTCAACTTGTCGGCAAGGACGACAAGTTGCCAGGCCGATGACAGAAGCGAAGATCAAGGCATGAGAAAAGCCTGCGATTGAATCGTACCTGAGTACGTTGATTGAGCGGGCTTTTTGAAATAACGCAGATATTCACTTCTGTCATCGGTCTGAGCGGAGGATTATGTTCTCCGCTATCTGATTATAAGAAAAGCTTCTGCCTGCTTGCAGAGAGATTATAGTAAATAGAGCTGGATGGTGATTTTGTGAATGTCAACTTTCAATCGGCATTGCCGGATGAATTATTAATGGATATGGAGAGCGAAAGAAGGGTTCTTTCATCCATGCTGCATTCGGAGGATGCATGTGTTGAAGCCTATCATTGTATGCAGACGGCTGATTTTTATGTTCCCAAACATGCGGCTATATTTGACCTGCTTTGTTCTTTATTCGAAAGGGAAATCCGGCCCACTTATGTGGAATTGTTAAAGGAAGCTCACAGTTTAGGGATGTTGAATAATCCTCGAGATATTGAAGAAGTGAAATACATAGCTGAACACTATATCGATGATGAAAATATCAAATATTGGATAAAAAGAGTTAAAGATAAAGCCAAGATCAGGAGATTTGTTGATTTTTTAAGAAATAATTATCAGATATTAAGAGAAAGACAGGAGCAGGATATTGAGCAGCTTTTGATGAATGCTGAAGACCACCTGACCAATCTGACTGCTCTGGAAATCGACGATAAAATAGATACCCCCGAAGATATGGCTAATCTGGGTTACGACGAAGTTGAACGTCGTTTTCTTAGATACCAGGAAATACAAGTTAAACATAAAGGGGTAATACCCCTGGATGGCCTGCCTACGGGTTTTGATAACCTGGATCATATTACTCTGGGCTATAAATCCGGAGATCTGATCATCCTGGGTGCCCAAACCGGGCACGGAAAAACCGCCTTCGCCCTTCATACCGCTAAATCGATAGCGGTAAACTATGGCAAGAACATCCTTTATCTAAATACGGAAATGAGCCGGGAGCAGATTGCCCTGCGATGGGCGTCAATACTTTCCGAAATTGAACATGACCGTATTCGGATGGGGGACATAAGCCAGAATGAATTATCCATGATTTTAAATGGATATTCAAAATTAAGGGCCAGTGGTTTTTATTCTTATCCCTGTCCCAATCTTACTCCGGAAAAAACTATTTCTATTGCCCGTAAATTCAGGTCCCAGAAAAATATCGATATGATGATTATAGATTATGTAGGACGAATGGAAAAACAAGATCCCAAGCTTCAGGAGTGGCAGATCCTGGAACAGATAATAAAGACCCAGAAACTACTGGCCCAGAACCTCAAAATTGCAGTGATGGTTCTGGTACAGCTTAACCCTGACGGCAGTTTGCAGGGAGCCAAGAGAATGAAAAATGAATGTGATTTGATGTTAAAGCTCAGTCCTTTTTCCAAGGAAGAACTGGAAGAAAACGAAGAACTTAATAAGTATGCCCGGAAGCCCAACTACTACTTGTATATCGAAAAAAACCGGGATGGACGAAGCGGAGTTAGAATTCCTATAAACTTCGACCTGCAGAAACAGACTATGAAAGATGCTGAAAGGGTTGGAAATTAATGAGTGCAGGCGATGAGGACATCATAAGAATATATGACGAGACCGCCAGTCTTATCGCCGATCTGGGCATACGAGGGCGGATTACAGTAGATGAGATGAAGTTTCTGTTAGATCTCCTGGAACTGGTTTTGATTAAGAAAGATAAGCCGAATTTCATTGACCTGTTAAAACAGTGGAAGCCGGGTCAGGGGGATGAAGAGATAGACCAGATTATTAAAGCAACTCTGTTAAACGTTGATTTCAAAAACCTTCTTTCGCTGGAAGAAAATCAAACTATGATTGAGGAATTGATAAATGAGAAATTTAAAGATGGTGTAAGATAAACAGGCTGTTCAAAGGAGGAATACCAGTTATGAATCAAATATGGTTTTATGAAAAACACACTTCAGGCTATGGGGTGCAGTGGAAAGTCAAACAGGTATTACACGCCGAAAAAACACAATATCAGGAACTGGCGATCATAGATACAGTTGAATGCGGTAAAGCTTTAGTGCTGGATGGAAATATACAGGTTAGTGAAATGGATGAATTCATTTACCATGAGATGATAGTTCATACCGCAATGAATTCACACCCCCATCCGGAGAAGGTTTTAATCATCGGCGGGGGAGATGGAGGAACGGCCCGAGAAGTACTGAAGCACGACGCCGTCCTGCAGGTTGATCTGGTAGAGATTGATAGCCGGGTGGTGGAAAACAGCAAGATTTATCTGCCAACTATGGCCTGCTCTTTTCAAGATCCAAGGTTAAACCTGTACATTGAGGATGGTATCAAATTCGTTCAGAATACCGAAGAGCATTACGATATGGTCATCATAGATTCGTCTGACCCCATAGGCCCCGCAGTACAACTATACAGTAAAGAATTCTATTTAGATGTATATAATCGGCTGAATACCGACGGCATGATAGCAGTACAGTCTGAATCCCCGATATTTTACCAGGATCTCTTTGTCAATGTCTTTGAAAACTTGAGTTCGGTTTTTGATACGGTTAAGGTCTGCCTGGCACCTATAGTTACCTATACGGCAGGGCCCTGGTCATTCACTGTGGGCAGTAAAAAATGGGATCCGGAAAGAATTGCTGGTGACAAAAAGCAGATAAATGGTTTAAAATATTATAATGAATATGTACATAAAGGCGCATTCATCTTACCTCAGTTTATAAAGGAAATGTTGAGGTAGTACGGTAGTTTAGCCAATAATTAAACATGAAGTTTACGGTTGTACGGGAGGATGGTAGAATTGTTGTTCGCTAAGATTGCTATGCTGGTGTGTTTTTTTGCCGTTATTATCGGTTTGAGCTTCTACACCCGCAGTAAAACTAATACAGTTAATGACTTCGTGGTAGGAAACCGGGCCGTTGGTCCATGGATGTCCGCTTTTTCATATGGAACCACATATTTTTCCGCAGTTCTTTTAATTGGATTTGCTGGTAAGGTCGGATGGGGATACGGAATGTCCGCCCTCTTGATAGCCCTGGGCAACAGTATAATCGGGACCTATTTGGCCTGGCGCATTTTAGGCCAAAAAACCCGAGAAATGACCAGCAGGCTCAATGTCTTAACCATGCCTTCATTCTTAGAAAACAGGTATGATTCTTCCAGTATGAAAATTATTTCCAGTTTAATTATATTTATATTTTTTGTTCCTTATGCCGCCTCGGTATTTATGGGTTTAAGCTATTTGTTTGAACAGATTTTTGGTATACCCTATGTGCTGGCTCTGTCCATAATGGCGCTGCTGGCCGGTCTATACCTGGTTCTGGGGGGGTATATGGCGGTAGCTCTGGTAGATTTTGTACAGGGATTGATAATGATAGTCGGAGTAGTCTTAATGGTATATTTTGTGATGGGACATGAGGTGGTTAATGGCTTTGCCCATGGATTTGCAGCTCTAAAAGCCATTGACCCGGGATTGATAACGCCCTCATCTTCAATAGGCTGGGTGGGTTTGATATCACTTATTATTCTAACCAGTCTGGGTACCTGGGGTCTCCCCCAGATGGTGCAGAAATTTTATGGAATAAAAAACGAACAGGTTATACCGGTAGCTACCTGGGTATCGACTATCTTTTCTTTGATAATAACCATGGGAGCTTATTATGTGGGGTCCACCGGACATTTGTTTTTTAGCGAATTACCGGTATTTAATGGTACCGCCACACCGGATTTAATTATGCCCACCATCATAGGGCAGACCCTCCCGCCGCTGGTCGGAGTGCTGATTTTGATATTGGTACTGTCAGCATCTATGTCAACCTTATCATCACTGGTATTAACCGCCAGTTCATCAGTCAGTATTGATCTGATAAAAGGAGCGGTTAAAAAAGACCTGGGTGAAAAAGCCACGATGAGCCTGATGCGGTTTTTATGTATTGCCTTTATTGGGTTCTGCCTTTATGTGGCCTTAAACCCTCCGGGAATAATATTAACCTTGATGGCCCTTTCCTGGGGAGCAGTGGCAGGTTCATTCCTGGCACCATATATCTATGGTCTTTTCTGGCCGGCAACTACCCGGGCAGGTGCATGGGCAGGGATGATAACCGGTCTTGTTATCGCGGTAGGGGGTTATTTAATAATAAATACCAGCCCCTCATTCATTAGCAGCGATATTATGGGATTATTAACCAAGTGGGGTACTCCCTTCTTTGGCTCCCTGGCCATGATAATACCATTAGGAGTAGTACCACTGGTAAGTATTATTAGCAGGTCTTACCCGGCTGAACATATAGACCGGATCTATAACAAAGAAAGCTCTTCAGCTGCATAATCAGGTAAGGTAATAAACTAAGGAGATTTTAGATTTATGCTATTCAGGGATAGAAAACAGGATAGGAGAGAATGATATGGCTGTCTGGAATAAAGAAATAGAATGTATGCCCCGAGAAAAGATGGAAGAACTGCAATTAAAGAGATTGAAGGAAACTCTGGAATATGTTTATGAGCATTCACCACTTTACCGCGGCAAATTCGATGCGGTAGGGTTTAAACCGGGAGATTTAACCAAACTGGAAGATATCCGAAAATTGCCCTTTACCAGTAAAGAAGATTTTAGAGCCAATTATCCCTTTGGAATGTTTTCAGCTCCTATGGATAAAGTAATCAGGCTGCATGCATCCTCAGGTACCACCGGGAAATTGACTGTGGTAGGTTTAACCCGCAAGGATATGGAAATATGGACAGAACTGCTGGCTCGTATGATCAGTATGACCGGGGTGGATTCTTCGGATGTTACTCAGATAGCTTTTGGTTACGGTCTGTTTACCGGGGCCCATGGACTGCAGTATGGGATGGAGCGGGTAGGTGCTACGGTTATTCCCATATCCGGCGGAAACTCTGAAAAGCAGTTGATGGTCATGAAAGATTTTGGGACTACGACTCTGGTAAGTACTCCCACCTATGCCCTGCATCTGGGTGAAGTCGCTCTTAATATGGGTATCAATCCCAGGGAGGATCTTAAGGTGAGAATCGGGCTTTTCGGCGGAGAAGCATTTTCCGAAGAATACCGGAAACAGATCGAGGAAATGTGGGGTATGCTGGCTACCGACAATTATGGACTCAGTGAAGCGGGCGGTCCGGGCTTTGCAGGTGAGTGCCATCTGATCAATGGACAGCATGTGGCGGAAGATTATTATATTACCGAAATAATAAATCCCCAAACCCTGGAGCCGGTTAAACCAGGAGAAAAAGGAGAGGTAGTAATTACTACCCTGTGCCGGGAAGCCATACCAGTAATAAGATATCGCAGTAAGGATATCAGTTCTATAACTTATGAACCTTGTGAATGCGGCAGAACCACCGCCAGGATCAGTAAGCTAGCAGGCCGTACCGATGATATGATGGTTATCAGGGGAGTTAATGTATTTCCCTCCCAGATAGAGAGTGTCCTCATGAATATAGAAGGGCTCTCACCTCATTATCAAATTATTCGCTATAATAAGGGCTATTTAGAAGATATAGAAATTCAGGTAGAAGTATCCGAGAAGATATTCTCAGACAATTACGGTGAAATAGAGGCTATTGAACGCAGACTCAGTCAGCAGTTATATAAAACCCTGTCCCTTAATCCCAAACTAAAATTTGTGGAACCGTTCAGCCTTGAAAGAAGTGCAGGCAAAGCCAAAAGAGTAATAGATCTACGCAATCAGGAAAAGCAGGAGGGATAAGCTATGAGCGACTTTATTAAAAAACAGGCCAGAGCCGAAATATTCGATTTGAAACCTTATACTCCCGGAAAACCCATCGAAGAAGTGAAGAGAGAATTGGGTCTGGAAGATATAATTAAAATGGCTTCCAATGAAAATCCCCTGGGACCTTCTCCGCGGGCTATAGAGGCACTTAGAGATTCACTGAACATGATGCACTTTTATCCTGATGCCAATTGTTATTATCTCAAGCAGCGACTAGCCTCGTTTTTAGGTGTTCAAGATAATCAGCTGCTAGTTGGCAATGGTTCTGATGAGTTATTGAAACTGCTGGTGGAAACCTTCATTAACAGGGGAGATGAGGTTATCTTTGGTTTGCCCTCTTTCTCGGAATATGAATTTACTGCCACCATTATGGGAGCTAAATGTATTGCTGTTCCGCTTATAGACTTCAGACACGATCTAACGGCTATGGCAGCTGCAATTAACGATAAAACCAAAATCATTTATCTGTGTAATCCCAATAACCCCACCGGTGCTGCTGTGAGCAGAGCAGAAGCAGATGAATTCATGGCCCGGGTGCCGGATGACGTGATAGTAGTCTTTGACGAGGCCTACTTTGAATATGTAGAGTGTCCGGATTTTCCCAATGGAATGGATTATCTGCAGCAGGGCAGGAATGTAATAGTATCGCGCACCTTTTCCAAAATATATGGCCTGGCTGGGCTGCGCATAGGTTATATGGCAACTGCCCCGGAAATCGTGGCCGCGGTAGAGCGGGTCACCGAGCCCTTTAATGTAAATCTCTTAGCCCAGATCGCTGCTCTGGCGGCATTGGATGATAACGACCACGTGGAGGCCAGTCAGAAGCTGAATTCGGAGGGTAAGGCTTATCTATATAAAGAATTCGAAAAAATGGGACTAAAATACGTACCTACCGAAGCAAATTATATCTTTGTGGATACCAGCCGGGACTGTCAGGAAGTATTTAAGCAGCTTATGCTTAAAGGTGTTATTATCAGAACCGGAGATATTTTTGGCTATCCCACCTATATCAGGGTAACGGTGGGGAGTCCTTCTGAAAATCAGCGCTTTATCAAAGCCCTGCAGGATATTTTGGAGGCATAATTAATGGATTCCAGGTTAATCGCTGCTGTTCACTATGCTCAACCTGATTCCAGGTCGGTATTAACCCGCGCCTTCATGGGTAGTTTTAATGATGCAGATGAACCCCCAGTATTTATCTGTATTGGCTCAGACCGTCACCTGCTGGATTGTCTGGGGCCCTTGACAGGTACTATGCTGGCAGAACAGAGCGCTGATATTATAGTTATGGGGACTTTGCAGGAACCATGGCATGCTGGCAATCTTGGACTCAAGCTGCGGGACCTCAGAGCTGAATATCCATTTCGGCATATGGTGGCTATAGACGCTTCGATAGGCAATAATGAACCGCCAGGGCTGATTAAACTAAAGACCGGTCCGATCAAGCCGGGTAAGGCGGTACAAAAGAACCTGCCTAGAGTAGGCGATTTTGCCATAACAGGCCTGGTGGGGAACCGAGAAAACCGGAAACCAACATCTGCAGCAGATGTAATCAGTCTGGCTCATGTTTATAGTATGTCCAGGGTGATCAGTGACGCTATTGTCAACTGGGAAAAAGAACTCAGAAACTGCAGAAACGCTATCAGAGACTAACATATTCAACTTTCACAGTTAACATAATGTCACGGCTACGGCTTGACGAGTATTATGCTTTGTCCCGCCGTCTGCCGGTCTTAATTTAGCAAATGGAGGAATATTGTCTGCATACGTAATGCTTGTTATCTGAGCTATTTGCCGCTGTAAAGCGCCTTACCATCCTTGCTAAGACAAAGCATAAAACTTGTCAGTGGTAAAGTGCTAAAGTTGAGTTGCTAACTTATTCATCCGGTAACTTTACGGAATGAGTTAGTAAGTTAGTGCCTGGCACCGAAAGCGGTCAACCATTAATCTTAGTGTATAATGAGCTGACCTGTGGTATTATTCATATAAAAGTTAAGATTGGACCAGGCACTATTATAAGGATCAGGGAACCTCTCCTCCGTCTGGAAGAGGGGTTTTTATTTGATAATGGCTAAGGAGGAATACCATGAAACGACTGATGATTGGAAATGAAGCTATTGCCAGGGGGGCCTATGAGGCTGGAGCTACAGTAGCCACAGCCTACCCGGGTACTCCCAGTACGGAAATAGTAAGCAGCTTTGCAAAATTCGATGGTGTGTATGCTGAATGGTCTCCTAATGAAAAAGTTGCCCTGGAAGTCGGGATTGGAGCCTCGATTGGAGGGGCCCGGATTCTGGTAGCAATGAAACATGTAGGAGTGAACGTGGCCGCAGACCCTTTATACACCTTTGCCTATACCGGGGTAAACGGGGGATTAGTTCTGGTTTCAGCGGATGACCCGGGAATGCATTCATCTCAGAATGAACAGGACAACCGGGGCTACGGAAAATTTGCTAAGATACCAGTTCTCGAACCTACGGACAGCCAGGAAGCTCTGGAATTCTGTAAAATGGGCTTTGATATTAGTGAAAAATTTGATACTCCGGTCATGTTGAGAATAACTACCCGTCTGGCCCATTCTCAGACCATGGTGGAAACCGGTGAAAAAGAGGAATATGAGGTCAAGGGATATAAAAAGAACGCTCCCAAATATGTTATGCTTCCAGCTAATGCCCGGGGCCGGCATGTGGAAGTTGAAAAACGCATGCTGGAGCTAAAGGAATATGCGGAAAGCAGTGAGTTAAACTGGATAGAATTGGCTGATACCAAGATCGGCATCATCACCAGTGGGGTTCCTTATCAGTACGTGAAAGAAGCTATGCCCGGAGTATCTATACTCAAGTTGGGCATGGTTAACCCGCTGCCGGAAACATTAATAAAGGAATTTGCCCAAAAGGTGGATCGTCTGGTAGTTATAGAAGAACTGGAGCCGGTAATAGAAGAACAAATAAAATCCTGGGGCATTCAAGTGGAAGGGAAGGAATTATTTTCTCTTTTAGGGGAATACAGCCCGGAATTGATAGAAAAAGTGTTAAAGGGTGTAAATAACGAGGACATGTATGGATTGGTAAAAGAAATACCCGGTCGGCCTCCTCTGCTCTGTCCCGGATGCCCGCACCGGGGAGTATTTTACACCTTGAGGAAAATGCGCTTAATAGTAGCAGGTGATATTGGCTGCTATACCCTGGGAGCTTTAAGTCCTCTGGATGGGATAGATACCACCATCTGTATGGGAGCCAGCATTGGCACGGCCATGGGGATGGAAAAGGCCCGGGGGGAAGAGTTCGCAGAAAAAATGGTAGCAGTGATCGGGGATTCTACCTTTGTCCATTCTGGAATTACTCCGCTGATAGATATCGTATATAACCAGGGGACTTCTACGGTGCTGATACTGGATAACGATACCACAGCCATGACCGGGCATCAGGAACACCCTGCGACCGGGAAAACCATCACCAGTCAGCCGACCAGAAAATTGGACCTGGTGGCATTAGTCAAGTCCGTCGGCATAGAGAACGTACAGGTGGTTGACCCGCTGAAACTGGATGAACTGCAGAATGCTTTAAAAGAAGAACTTGGGAAACGAGAGCCTTCAGTGATTATCGCCAAACGTCCCTGCGCCCTGATAGAAAGACAACCGTCTGGAGTAAAGTATTATGTAGACCCGGAACTCTGTACGGGATGTAAACTCTGCATTAGAATTGGCTGTACCGGAATTAATTTCCTGGATGAGGAGAAGATCGCGGTTATGAACGATAACAACTGCGTGGGCTGCGGTCTCTGTCCCCAAATATGCAAATTCGATGCTATAAAGGTATTGGAGGTATAACTTATGAGCAAACAGGTAACTGATATTCTGATAGTGGGCGTAGGTGGACAGGGTACATTGTTGACCAGCCGTATTCTGGCTGATGTGGCGGTACAGATGGGCTATGATGTTAAGGTATCAGAAATTCACGGTATGGCTCAGCGGGGCGGCAGTGTGGTTACCCAGGTAAGATACGGAAAAAAAGTATATTCTCCCATAATTAAAAAAGGGGATGCTGACATATTGCTGGCTTTCGAAAAATTAGAAGCAGCTCGCTGGTTAGATTATATAAAGCCAGACGGAATGGTAATAATAAATGACGAAAGGGTAGACCCCTTGCCGGTGATGAGTGGCAAGGTAAAATACCCGGAAGATATAGTAGATAAAATACAAAACTTGATTCCCAATACTCGATTGATCAATGCTACAGAAATCGCCGGCCAATGCGGTAATGCACGGGCCGCCAATGTAGTGCTGGTTGGAGTGCTGGCAGCAGTTGCCGGACTGCCAGTCAAAGAAATGGAAAGTGCCATCCGAGCCTTGGTGCCAGAAAAGGCCATTAATATAAATCTAAAAGCTTTTGAAGAAGGCATGAAGATTATTGCTGATTAGTATGCTGGTATGCGGGGGATGATGCAGTTCATCCCCCGTGTTTTGCGCTTCAGGGATATTTTTTAATCCTTTAGATAGTCAGGAGGAACTTGGCTCAGCGACCGAGAAATTGAGGAGCTCATTGAAATGGGTGAAAGGCCCGTGACCTAAAGGTTTTGTAGAATCTCGCTATATAGTATAGGAAGTGCAGCCGCTGGATATGTTTCTGAGAACCAGCCGCGTTGAGTGCATAATAATGATGACGAATAGTGGTTCGAAGGGTAATTAAAGCAGGTAAACCACTACATATGGTGGTTTTTGAGCAAAAAATAGGCAAAAATCGAGCCGAAAAAGTGCATTTTTTGACCCTGCTTTTTGGGACGTTTTATAGATGACATTTGGATTTTCAAAGATAATACCCAAAAACTTTATGTGCCAGGAGATATATTGATATTCTTATAATAGGTCGTGAAAGTGGAAAAGTATGCAGCAAAGAGAATTTTTATTTGGAGGGTTGAAAATGAAGAAAATTGTATTTTATATACCAGCTATTATTTTTGCAATTCTTTATGGAGTGATAGCAATTAGTAATATTGGAGCTATTTCACCTATTGTCGTAGTTTGGTTAGCCTTGTTCTTTATTAGTGGTTTTATTCTAAATAAAAATGTCTTTTGGGGTAGTTTATTGGGAGCATTACCTGCAATTCATCTAATTTATATGGGAACACAAGAGACGGGACAAATTATCAATGAAATGCCAACAGGAATTGTTGTCTTAATTTTTTATATCATTTGTGGTGGCTTTGTTTTCTATAAGAATAAGAAAAAAATGTAGAAAAATAAAAATGACTTGTCAGATATGATTATAAGGCAAAATTATATTTCTTCAGTAGGGGGGGGTTATGTGGCTTGAGCTAATTAGAAAACACATGTCACATAATAAGTTTATTGTTCCTAAATGCGGTGCTAACTTATCAGAAAATCAAAATGCTGAGGAAAAATTAGGGGTTTTATTTCCACAAGAATTAAAAGATTTACTTTTAGCGGTTAACGGCGACCAATGTTTGCTATTGTTAATTGACCAGATTATAAAAGACAATAATCTAATAAGAGAAAATTTATCAGAATGTTATGATGGCTTAGATGAATTACTCTTCATTGCTGGAAACGGGTGTGTTGATTATTATGCTTACATTATACAAGATGGTAAAATATCAACTAATCAGATTGTCCGTTGGGAACACGAGATCAATGAATGTGTTTTAGTTGCCACTGGACTCGTGGAGACGGTGGTATGGATGTCAAGAGTGGATAAGTAATAGAAAAAAGCCAGTAAATAAGGGGTTTTTGAGATTTAACAGCTCGTAAGCTGAAACTCAAAAAATCCCTTTTTCATTGCACCGTTAGAACATATCCACCGAAGCGGATTTTCAATGTACATAGCAGATTGGATGTTTGAGTTCCTGCATTTTTTAACTGGCGAAAATCCGGAAAATCAAATTGGCGTTGGCAGCTGATAAAACGGAATGAGGAGAAACAAAAAGGACAGAGAGTAGGCTGGGAAAATATGTTTGATTTTACTAACAAGTGTTAGTAAAATAGGTATATAATATTAACAACAGTTAGCAAGGGGATTGTTAAGCAATGAAAACATTAGAAGGGACAAGAGGAAAAATATTTGATGCGGCAGTGAATTTATTTTCCAGGTATGGATATAATGGAGTTTCGGTCAGAAAAATTGCTTATATGTCAGGGATAAAAGAAAGCTCCATATATAACCATTTTGAAAATAAAGAGGATATTCTGAAATGTATATTTGACTATTTCCAGAAAGGAATGTTGGCCCAAAGACCGCATAAAGATGAAATTGAGTATGAAATTGAATTTATGGCTCCTCGAGAAGTTTTCAGGATGATATTTATTAAATATAGTAAAAACAGAAACCCACGAATAGATAAAATAGCTTTGATTATTATGATGGAACAATATATAAATCAAAGAGCCAGGGATTTCATAAAAGAATTCATGCTTCAAGAGCCTGTTAACTACTACGAGATAATACTAAGGACAATGGTATCAAAAGGAAGGATCCGTGATGATACCGATTTAAGAATCGTTGCTGAAGAATTGAATTATGGTTTCCTGGGTATTATTTTTAATCTTGTAGTAGCCCTTCAGGAAGGGAGTGATACTTCGTTTGTTATTCAGAAACTATCAAATCACGTGGACTTTGTATTTGAACGCCTGGAAAGTTAAATATAATTTAAATCATATACTTTTATCTATATTTGAATCTATCAGAGAAAATTTTGCAGATGAATTGACACAAGTTGATGGAATCGGAGATGAAGCGTTTATCGCAACTCCCGGAATACATATTTTAAAAGGGGATTACTATATTGTAATTGGTGTAGGAAATTCCAGCGATGAAGATAATAGAGCCATACTTAAAACATCAGGTATAAGGGCTGTTGAAAATTTGGAATTACTCATTAATAAATAATAAAAATAAAGCGAGGAGAGTATTGTGAAAAAAAATAAAATTATCCGGGTAGGTCTAATACTTGTTATTATTATGCAATTGTTTGCTCTGCCGGTTCAGGCTGAGGAATTGATTGCGGTACCTTTATATTATGTTTCGACAACTCATTCTTTAGAGTATATATACACTACAAGTTGGCAGGATATTGAAAGTTTAAAAGCATCAGGGTACATTTATTCGGGTATTTTTTGTTATGTTTCTCCTGTTAAAAAGCCTGGACTTGTTCCTCTTTACCATATGCATAATTCGAATATAGGGGATCATTTTTATACCATACATGAATCGGAAAAAAACAACGCTGTACAGTACAACGGCTATGTATATAAAGGTATTGCCTGTTATGTGCTTAGGCCCGGTTATTATGCAAATATTCCTGAAACCAATACGTACTACAGGTACTATGACCATGAAGATACTACCCACTGGTTTCTTTCAGACTGGTCGCATATTCCTAGTGAACATCAGGACTACGAGGGGGCTGCTTTTACTGCGTGGAAATCCCAGGCTTCGATAGTTCTTCCCCTGCCATCTGCACCCCAAAATCTTAAGGCATCCTCAACTTCCGGTGCCCACGTTGTTCTGGAATGGGAAAATACCGACGGACAGGAAATAGAGGTTAAGAGGAAAATAGACGGAACAAATCAATATGAGCTTATTGCACGGGTTGATGGGTATCCGACCACTTACACTGACGTAAGTGCAGGGCAGGGAAGGAAATACCAGTACCGTGTCAGAGCAAAGAATGATTTTGGATATTCTGGGTATTCCAGCGAGATTACTGTGACAGTATACTTTGATTCCTCAGATATATACGTTTTGAATCCTGCAGATCCTACCAACATGTCAGGGATGGCAATGGGTAATGATATCAAACTCAACTGGTCTGATAATTCCGATAATGAAGACGGGTTTGAAATTGAGAGGAAAGCGGAAGGGGGAAGTTATACTAAGGTTGCAGTGGTTGATAATAACACCACTCAGTGGAAATGGCATTTTGAGTCGTTGGGAAGTCTGAATGAATGTGATACGAAGTATTGTTTCAGGGTACGTGCTTTCAGATATGGTCCTGTTTATTCAGGTTATTCCAATGAAGGTAAAGTGGTTGTGGCCGGAAAGCCGACGGAACTGACTGTGGCGGCGGAACCAAGTACACAGATAGATTTGAAATGGAAGGATAACAGTGATATTGAAGATGGATACCGCGTGGAACGAAGCACTGATGGAACGAATTACGTTGAAGTAGGCGTGTTGGGTAAGAATGCTGAAAGCTTTTCTGATAATAATGTTTTGCCGGGCACCACTTACTATTACAAGGTGAGGCTTCATTATTATTCCCTGTTCTGGTCACGCTATTCAAATATTATAAGCGTATCTACACCGCAGGCAAGTAAAACGGGAATTATAATAAAGCCCGACATACAGATCAATCTTACTAAGAAATTTACTCCTTCATGGCCGCCATCAGCACCCGTAATTATAGATGCCAACGTCACGGCAAACGAATGCTTTATCACATGGGAGGACTGTTCAGACAATGAAATGGGCTTTATACTTGAGCGAAAGGAAGAAGGGAAAGACTACATCGTAGTAGATAATAACAATGAAGCAAATGCCACTTCTTATCTTGATACCGGCCTTCAGCCCGGGACAAAATACTATTACAGGGTAAAGGCTTTTAACGGATATGGTGAATCCGACTATTCGAACGAAATTGAAAGAAAAACCTCTGCGGTTATTAAACTGCCGGCAGCAAAAACTGATGAGTTGCTTGTTGAGGATGCAAAAACTGATGAGTTGCCTGTTGAGGATGCATTTATAGATTACAGTACTGCAAGTAACTGGGCAAAACCTGAGATAGAGCAGGCTGTCCAGAGTGGACTGACCACTTACGGTATATTGAACAACTTCCAGCAGGATATTACACGTGAAGAATTTTGTGAGATAGCAGTTAAGCTCTATGAGTCTCTTTCCGGAAAAGCTGTTCAGCCGGTTTTTGATAATCCCTTTACCGACACCGACAATGAAGAAATACTTAAGGCGTATAAACTTGGAATTGTAAAAGGTGTTGGAGCAGGCAGCTTTGCTCCGGATAACCCTGTAACCCGCCAGGAGATATGCGTAATGTTCTTACGGACAATTAACACCGCAAAGCCAAATATAAAATGTATCGTCTCAAATGAAATCGTGTTTGAAGATCAAAATGAGATTGCAGGTTGGGCTCTGGAAGCGGTCAGATATATGAATCAGGAGAATATTATGAAGGGTGTAGGGGAAAACAAGATAAACCCAAATGGACATACTACACGTGAACAGGGAATTGTACTTGTAATGCGGACGTATGAAGCTTATGTAAAACAGTAAACGCTTCATGGTCAACTAAGATGTATCCATATTTTCAAATAGCAGCTTCTGCTTATAATGATACTTGTACGTTAAGTTCAAATCTTTATGGAATATTCCAGGATAAGTTGCTGGTTGAGCAGTATTTAGAAGAGATGGTAAATGAAATAAAACCGTTTGCTAATTTACGACTATCATCTTATTGACTTTCGGAATGCTGCTTCAACCTGGGTGATTTTGAAACGCCTAATTTTCAGCCCAAAAGGCTTTGCTTAAAGCACAGTCAAGAATGGACAAAAAATATACCTGGCGAATGTTACCATAAGGTTTTTAACTTAATAGATAAACCTGGAAAACATCAGGTATTAAAAGGTAGTCCTGGTAAGTTAGCTTTTTGTTGACGGGATCGCTTTCATAATCAGCAGTCTTTTCTTTAATGATTGGGTCAGTCAGTAAAATTGATTACATCAGCAAGATTATAGGTAGTGGTTTTTTCCTAATTCAATATACGGTATTTTATTCTCCCTGGTATATCTCTAGATAGTTTCTGCAGACAGGTCTAAAGCATCAGCTAGAACTTGAGCATTTATCAATTCCTTATCTTCAGACATATTTTCACCCGTTATATTAACAATAAATATTCAACACAACAACCAAAAGCAAGTATAAGCATCAAAACCAACAGTTGTTATTGGGTTGGTTTTTATTTTTAGCATATCCTACTTATGTTTGACACTGCATACGGAAATATGGTATTAAACATACAACAATATTACTCAGTATAAAGGACCAACTATACGGAGGGGAATATGAGAATAGCTGATGGATTGGAAATGTTTGAACTTCACGCAATTATGGGAAATGAGCCTGATATAATTTATCCTGTAGTCATATGAGATAAAGATAACATAATATAGTCGATACAGGATTGCCAGGCCAGGTTTCGCAATTCCGGGAAGAACAGAGGCCACATAAAAAAAGCTAGAAGGTTAAAAAAAAATTTAACACAATTGGAGGGAAAATCTTGCAATGTGCTATCATAGGCATTACCCATAAAGGCGAAGGGGTGGCCAGGATCAATGGAAAAGTGGTATTTATACCTTTCGCCATCCCCGGAGAGGTCGTAGAAATCGATATACTGGAGGATAACAAAAGCTATTCCCGAGGATGTACAGCAGCATTATTAGAACCATCACCAGAACGGGTTGATCCGAAATGCCTCCATTTCAAAAACTGCGGCGGGTGTGCTTATCAGCACGTCAGTTATGAGAGGGAACTGCAGTTAAAACAACAGGTAGTAACTGATAGTCTGCAGCGAATCGGAAAGCTGGACATAGATGTTAAGCCGGTAATTCGTGTGGAATCCCCCTGGGAATATCGCAATAAAGTTAGCTGGCATATAGCTGACGGAGACTCAGGTAAAAAACTAGGGTATTTTGAGCAGGCAACAGATAATCTTCTTCCTATCAACCAGTGCCTGCTCTTACCGAAGAAAATACAAAAGATAAGCTCGTTTTTAGCTGCTTCACTAAGTAGTATAAGTGCAGGAACAAATTCTGGTATTACAATACGTAAATCCGATGACGATGATAAAATCATGCTTATATTGGAAAATTGTAAGATAGACAAAAGCCTACTGAAAAAGCTTTCCGGCATGGTTGATTCCATTTTCACTCTGGATAAACAGGGTTTTCATCACCAATATGGACTAAAATATTTAACTGATAAAGCAGGCAAAATGCTGTTTAGGCTTTCACCGGGTGCCTTTTTTCAGGTAAATGCTAAACAGACAGATAAAATGATAGATTTAGTGAAAAATTACCTGGACTTGCAGGGAAATGAAATACTGCTGGATGCATACTGTGGGGCAGGTACCTTCAGTTTGAATATGGCCGGATCAGCAGCCAAAGTGATTGGAATTGAAAGTTTTCCAGGAGCCGTAGAAGATGCCAAAGACAATGCAAGCTTAAATGAAATCAAAAACTGTGAATTTATAGCCGGTGAATGTGAAAAGCTGCTGCCCGATTTACATACACATTTTGATGCAGTTATCGTTGACCCACCCCGGGCAGGGCTTAAAGCAGAAGTAATAAATGCCGTGGCACAAACAAGAGTCCCAAAGATCGTTTACGTATCATGTAATCCCTCCACTATGGCCCGTGATTTAAAAAGATTTACAGAATCAGGATATGTGGTAAAGGAAGTGCAGCCATTGGATATGTTCCCGCGAACCACCCATGTTGAGACGGTAATTCTGATGACGAATAGTGGTTTTAAGGACGAATAAGGCAGATCGACCACTATATGTAGTGGTTTTGGAGTGAAAAATGAGCAAATTTTGGGGCGAAAAACTGCAATTTTTGACCCTGTTTTTTGAGGCATTTCATAGATGACATTCTGAAATTATTGAAGACTACCTCCAAAAACACAATTTTATTGAGCAGTACACAAAGGCGTCAGTCTGGAAATTTTGATGCCTTTGTTTTGTATACAAGCTAAAACGGCAAAGTGTCTTTCACTTATCCATAGCTCAGTTGGGTGAGCACTTGAATAGAATTCTAGAGATCAGCGGGTTGATGCCGCTTATCTCCACCAGAATGAGAAAGTCCTTGAAAAAACTATGTTTTCAAGGACTTTCTCATTTTGGCCTTAAATGTAATATTTGCTAACCAGAAAGCGTGTTACCTGCCCATACTATCCCCCCCAATGACCATTCGAAATAGATATACATTGTCTTAACCGATATGTGGACCGGTTTAAATAAAAGACCGTCTCTTTTCACTTAGATAACTGCTTGGCGACTGCTTCATAAATTTTAAAAGACCTGCTTGATGATTTGAGAATAATGGGCAGTGTCCATATAAGCAGCTAACGACAACCGACAGACAGGCAATGTAATTTTACCAAGCTTATGTTAGCATAAGCACTCCATCTCCTTTTTTGTTCATTTGATGGCGAATGGAAATATTAGACTTTAGCAACAGTTCTTTAAATGAGATCAGGTACGCTTGCGTCTATTGTAGATTCTCAAATATAAGACATAGAAAGGCTTAAGATAATATCAGATTAAATA
>JAENZN010000027.1 GCA_016841245.1 Syntrophomonas sp. | reverse complement strand
TTCACGTACGGTTCCGTGAGAGACTGCGGGTGAAACTCCCGCGGTCTACTCGACAGGAGAAAACAGCTCTTCCTCCCTTGAGATGACTGGGCAGAAGGTTAATCAGACCAGCCAAGGGTTAACATACGATAACCTTTGACAAAACGATTCCCCACGTGATCTCGGAAGCGGGAAAGCATCTCCAAGGATTTACTGCGGTTGCGGCTAAACGTTGAGTCATCGACGATAAATACCCGAACCCTATCTTCATCGGTTAGGGGGGATAAGCGGGGGTTAATTGCCTTTTGGGATAACAGAAACAAAAATTTCTTCCAGTTGTAGTTACGGTTGTTGAGAAACCGATAGATACAATGCTTGCCAAACGGGACAGAATGCTGTTCTGCTTCAAAGATACGATACAAATTTTTCCCAGTAAAGACCAAGGAAAAGATGAAACTAAAGATATCAAAACAAGACACCCCCTTGGTCTTAGAAAAGTTAGATTGACGAAGGATTTTTCTAAGGCCGAGAGTGTGAAAGAAACGGCTAGTTGTCGATTGGATTTGATTTTCAAAATGTAATCGTTCTGGTAAAATAGACATGAAAACACACCCTTTCGTTTCGGTTAATAGTGGATTGTTTCACCTTCTATTTTACCAAAACAAGGGGTGTTTTTATATTGTTTAATGTCATCTAATCTAGTAATATCAATGCTTTTGCGGTATAACTCAACTGCGAAAGTTGACTTAATAACTATAAGTAAAGTAAGCTAGAACTGTAATTGAGAATGAATATAAAAACAGGGAAGAAGTAATGCTCCCCTGCTTTTTATTAGGAATTTATTTATCGATATCCAGAAAATTATTAAGTTAGTACCTGACCCATAAACTAGGTTAAATTAAAAACTCCCAGAGCACTTGATTTTTTGTATTCTTCAAGAAAAACATCATAAAGGTTTAAATCAAGAGTATTGCATAAAGCCGCTGAATAAAACAGAAGTTTGCCCAATTCATCGACTATCACGTCTTCGCAGCTGGAACAGAGCTCCCCTCGAAGGTGGTTATCCAGGCACTTTTTCAATTCTTCAAAGGAATCAATATGCTCTGGAATCTGAACTTTCTCCGCATTAATGGATACGCAGCCGCAGTCAGTGATTGATTTTACTACTGCTCTATTTACCCGGCAGGCAGATTCAGATAACTTAGAAAGAATATCAAGTATGCTTCGGTGTCTTATAAGTAAATCACCTACTACATTCTGAAACTCATCACAAATCAAGTCCTTCACGAAGACCTGCCCCCCTTTAATTGTGTGATTTTATTAATTATATCCTTGCAGAAGAATATTTGTCAATTTAGGTAAAACGCGTATTCAATGCTGATTCATATAAATTCGACTTATTAATTCTGTAAAAAGGCCTGTTGAATTTGAAATTATGTATAATAGGGCGTTTTGAACATCAAAATATAAATAAGGAGGTGCATAATATGCATAATAAACTATTAATTTCCAGGAACTTATTTATTATTTCCCTTGCCATAGGAGCCTGGTCAGCATATATTATCCAGGTCATACTCAAATTGAATATGGCCTGGATGGTTGGCATAGGAATGGTGTGCTCTGTCTTATGTTATATTTTCATGAACTGGATTATGAGTAGGGGGAAAAATTTCATTAAGGTAGTAAATCAGAGGCTGGATGATACTGCTATCGAAGTAATTATCGGTGGGATGGCCGGCCTACTCATAGGTATACTGGTCGGCGTACTGAGCAGTTTTCCGCTTTCCATGATTCGAGGATTGGGAAGCTACCTGACTCTGCTAGTATTTGCTATCAGCGTATGGTTGGGTCTAAAAATAGGTACTCGACGTGCCTTTGATGTTTTCAATACTATCCCTTGGGTAACCGGGAGCAACCATCGCAGTAATGGCCTCACAGAATTAAAGGAAAACTATAAAGTGCTGGATACCAGCGCTATCATTGATGGGCGTATATACGATGTATGCCTGAGCAGGTTTCTGGAGGGACCTATTATCGTTCCTACCTTTGTTATAGAAGAACTTCAGCACATTGCTGATTCCTCAGATGCCATCAGACGTAATAAGGGACGAAGAGGTCTGGAGCTTTTATCCAAAATGAAGAAACATTCCAACATAAAAATTGATATAATTGAAGCTGATATTACTCAAGAAAAAGATGTCGATGGAAAATTAGTATGTCTCTGCAAACAATTGCAGGCCAGTATAATCACTAACGATTATAATCTTAATAAGGTTGCCGAACTGCAGGGTATTAAGGTGTTGAACATTAATGAGCTGACCAATGCGGTAAAAATGATCGTCTATCCAGGTGAGACCATGCAGGTAGCTATTATTAAGGAGGGCAAGGAATACGGCCAGGGGGTTGGATATTTAGAGGATGGTACCATGGTAGTAGTTGAAGAAGCCCACCATGAAATTGGCAAGGATTTAGAAGTGGTGGTTACCAGTGTCTTCCAGACGGCTGCTGGTCGCATGATATTTACCCGTAAGGCCAGAGAAATTCGGTCAGAGGCCGGTATTACGCAATCTTTGCAGGACACAGCAGAGGTGAATTTATTTGGATAAAAGCCTCCAGGTGGTTATTGCTGCTGCCGGTCTGGGCAGCAGAATGAACAGTAAGCTGAATAAACAGTATATGCTGATCCAGGGACGACCGGTACTTGCTTACTGCCTGGATACCTTTGAAAGCTTCGAAGCAGTTGACAGTATGGTGGTAGTTGCTAATGAATCCGAAATCAAATACTGTGAAAATGAAATTATTAAAAGATATGGCTATAAGAAGGTTATAGGAGTGATTCCCGGAGGAAAGGAAAGACAGGACTCCGTATGGGCAGGGCTGAATGCTTGCGCTAACAGTACAGGTTTGGTTGCCATACACGATGGGGCCAGGCCGCTGTTAACCAGGCAGCTGCTGGCAGATCTGCTGTCTGCAGTTCAAAAATGGGGGGCGGCAGTTCCAGGGGTATGGGCCCGGGATACTCTGAAAATGGTTGATGAGGAAGGTTTTGTAGTTGATACTCTGGATAGATCCAGGATCGCTGCAGTGCAGACACCACAGGTATTTGAATATGAAATGATACTAAAAGCTTTTCAAATGGCTTATGCGGAAGGGATATATGCCACCGATGATGCCAGTCTTTTTGAGAGGTACATAGGAAGAGTGAAAATAGTAAAGAGCGACACCCGCAACCTTAAAATAACCATGCCCGAAGATATAGCGGTAGCGGAAAGCATATTGGAGAATCAATGAGGATGCTCTATGCTTCAGTTAAAAGGGGGAGAAGTTGTGCGTATTGGTATCGGCTATGATGTACATCGCCTGCAGCCGGGCAGAAGATTAGTGTTGGGTGGAGTAGAAATCCAACATCCAAGTGGATTGCTGGGTCATTCGGATGCAGATGTTCTGCTTCATGCCATATGTGATGCCTTGTTAGGTGCAGCTGGGCTGGGGGATATCGGAAAACATTTTCCTGATACCGATATGCGCTATAAGGGAATAAACAGCCTCCTGCTTCTGGCTGAAGTTAATTCGCTTCTTAATCACTCCGGGTATAGGGTTTATACTGTTGACAGTACGGTAGTAGCTCAGGAGCCCAGGTTAGCAGGTTATATGGAAGCCATGAGAAATAATATTGCCCACCAGCTTGGTATAGAGACACATAGAGTTAATGTAAAAGCAACTACTACCGAGGGATTAGGTTTTGAGGGACGGGGGGAAGGTATTTCCGCACAGGCAGTTGCATTAATTGAAGAAATATAATATTATCCCCCTGCTTGAGGCAAGCTAAAAGAAAAATCCAGGGGGATGATCATGATTGATGGGCATTAATAAGAGCAAGATTTTATGGCTGGCAGTCATAGTTTTTTTATTGGGGACCGTTTATCTGAGGAGCGAAATTACGACCACTGGAACCGGTCAGGAACAACCTCAGGCAGTAATAAGCCTGGGAGAAGATTTAACTCCCCAGCAAAAAGAAGCGGTAATGAAATATTTCCAAGCATGGGAAAAAGGAAAGAGCCTGCGATATATAACTGTTAGTAACCAGGAAGAGAGAATTTATCTGGAAGGTGTGGTGGACGAAGAGCTTATTGGCAGCCGAGCTATATCCTCAGTTTATTGTGAACTGCTGGATAAAGGAAAGGGTATCGAGGTTCAGACGGAAAATATTACGCATATTACGCCCTTTATGTACGCCAATGCGTTGGTAACTGCTGGCATAGAGGATGCTCGGGTAGTTGTGGCAGCACCTTTTGATGTTTCTGGGACCGCGGCTTTAACCGGTATTATAAAGGCTTTTGAAACGGCCAGCGGAGAAAATCTTAAAGAAGAAAATAAAGCGACTGCCTATGAAGAAATGGCTGAGACTTCGGAGTTAGGTGATCGCATAGGTCAGGACAATGCCGAGAAATTTATCTTTGAAGTAAAGAAAAAAGTAGTGGCGGAAGACATAAGTGACCCGGATGAAATAAGGAAAATAATAATGGAGATCAGCGCTGACTTAAACATAAAGTTATCAGAGCAGGATATAAGTAAGGTTGTAGTCTTGATGCAAAAAATTCAGCAGTTAAATATCAGCGCCGGGCAATTAGGAAACCAGATGCAGAATCTGGAGAGAAAACTAGATGAACTGCAGAACAGTGGAAAAGAGGCCGTGGGCCTGTTAAAACAGATACTGGCAGCCCTGGAGGACCTTATTACCATGATTAAGAGCCTGGTAGGAGCTTAGCTTGCTGATAAGTTAGAGTGGATGATATAATTAGCTGTTGTGCAAGGGAGGGAGATATAATGAGTAATATAAAGGTCAGGTTCGCCCCCAGTCCTACCGGTCCGCTTCATATAGGAGGAGCTAGGTCGGCATTATTCAACTATCTATTTGCAGTAAGTAATCAGGGAGAATTGGTACTGCGCATAGAAGATACCGATGTGGACCGTTCCAAACGCGAATATGAACAGGAGATTATAGAATCTCTGCATTGGCTGGGGATAAAATGGACTGAAGGTATGGGTGCCAGGGGCAAAAACGGACCTTATCGTCAGACTGAAAGGGTCTCTATTTATCAGGAATACGCCCAGAATTTATTGGAATCAGGACAGGCCTATTATTGTTTTTGTACGGAAGAGGAATTAGAACAGGAACGTCAGGAGTTAATATCAAAGGGGGAGACTCCCCGTTATCTGGGTAAATGCAGGTATTTGAGTGATGCAGAAAAAGAGGCCAAAATCGACCAGGGTATTAAACCGACGATTCGTTTCCAGGTTCCTGCTAATAAGATATACGTGGTTGACGATATAGTCAGAGGCCGGGTAAGTTTTGAAAGTGACGGCATCGGTGATTTTATCATATTAAAATCAGACGGCCTGCCTACATATAATTTTGCAGTAGTTATTGATGATGTTCTTATGGGAATAACCCATGTAATAAGGGCCGAAGAGCACTTGCCCAACACCCCGCGGCAGCTTATGATTTACGAGGCCCTAAATTTTAAAAGACCAGCCTTTGCCCATATTTCCTTAATATTGGGAAGTGACCGTCAGAAGATGAGCAAGCGGCACGGTGCCACATCACTTATCCAGTACCGAGAAATGGGATATTTGCCGGCGGCCATGTTTAATTTTCTATCCTTGATGGGATGGGCTCCGGAGGGGGAGGAACAGCTTTTGTCCCCGTCAGAGATTGCAGGAGCCTTTACCCTGGATCGAGTATCCAAAAGTCCGGCGGTTTTTGATATGGATAAATTGAATTGGATAAACCAGCAGTATATAAAAAAGCTGGATATAAGTGAGTTGACGAGTCTGGTCAAGCCATTTCTTGATAATTCCCCATATGCAGGATCCATAGGGCAAATGAGCCAGGAAAAGTATGAACTGATGATTGCCACTGTACGCGACCATCTAGTATGCCTGAGTGACATCACGCAGGAGGTAGCTGTAATTTTCGACCAGATTGAATATGAAACAGAAGCTCTCCAGGTCCTGCAGAGTGAAGGAGTACAAGCGGTGCTGCAGACCTTTGCAGATGAATTTCCAGCTAGTAATTCTCCTGAGGATATGAAGCAGCATCTAAAAGCAGTTATGAAAAAGACCGGGGCCAAAGCGAAAAATGTTTTTATGCCTGTGCGCTGCGCGGTGAGCGGAAAAGTACATGGACCTGATCTGCCCAACCTCATAAGTATTTGGGGTAAAGAAGAGACATTAAATAGAATCGATGCAGCCATAAAGATTATACATAAGGGTTTTTAATATATTTGAGTCTAACCGCTTAAGGTGCTGTTCTGCTAGTTCAGCACCTTAATTTTTATGGCAAATTTCTGTGCTCATACATAACCTCCCCATTTATAAGTTTTGATATTGAACCACTCATTCACGGTTCTATGAAAGATAAACTCCCAGAACTGGAGCTTGCCATCGATGGGTTTATCACGCCTGAACAAGCTGAAAAACTTAAGGTAATCAAGCAACACTACGAAGATCTTAAATCACGTAAGGCTGATCTCGAAAAAATTATCCTCTCTCTCTTTCCGAGTCCTACTTTGAAGAAATTAATCTGATCTTAACTGTTCCGTCCTTTAAGAACATCTTTTCCGCTATAGCGGTCATCTCCGAAATAGGTGTTAACATGGACGTGTTCCCGACAGCTAAGCATCTATGCTCCTGGGCAGGACTTACACCTACAAATAACGAAAGTGCCGGAAAGAAAAAGTCAGTACGGATTTCAAGAGCCGGCTGTTACATTAAGCCGCTTTTGGTACAATGTGCCACCATTGTAGTCAAGAGTGAAAAGCATCCTGAAATCCGTAACCGCTACTTAAGAATTAAAAAGCGTCGAGGTCATAAAAAAGCCATCATTGTTATTGCAAGAATGCTTCTGACAGCCATTTACAATATTCTTAAAAAGAAAGAACCTTATAATGCTCATTTGTATAGAAAATCAGATATTCTTCCAGTAAACCGTGCAATCACGGTAGAACAAGCTATTCTATTGGCTGAAACTCAAGGTTACCGTATTATGGCAGCATCTTAATTGCTTATTGATAAAATCTTTCTTAAGTCATCAACGGATGGCTTGCTTTGCTATTCCTTTTTTCTTTAAAGGGGTTGCAGGTAACTGTTTCAGACTTCTTCATCCGAGGAAGATAATCTTTTCAATCAGCTTTATTTTTGGGGGTTTGCCGCCAGCTTTTCGTCGATTCTTTTTATGGCTTCTTTTGTGGCTATGGCAGCTAGGGGTTTTTCTTCATTTTATAGGGATTATCCTGCATGTTTCATTTTTGCGCCGCTATTTATCTGGAAATGGCTGGAGTGGTGTTATTGCCTGGCAGTGGCTGCTGCAAGCCATAATGGCAGTCAAAGCGCTGACCTCGGGTGTAAGTGAAAGCGATTCTAATTTATACCATGGAAAATTACATACTTTCCAGTATTATTATAAGTATGAACTGGAAGATGGAGTGTCTGGTTGAAGTTCTGAAAAATAGTAATGCGATAACGCTTGAGATGAAAACAGACCTGTTTCCAGATTAATAATGGGCTGTAGTTATTGAATAATAAGAATTATAAATTCTATACCGGCTTATATATATAGAATCCTGTATACAAGCCGGGGATGGGTTAAAATTATGATACTATTAAAATCAGCAAAAATTATTAGCAGATAGAATGAAACTAGATAGATAGTCAGTGCTGGAAGCGGCAAGGGCAGTATAAATAGCACCCGTTGATAAAAGAGGATAGGAGGAAAGGTCATGTTTAAGATTGTATTAAAGGAGGAACTGGCCCCTAAAATCAAATTATTCAAAGTATTGGCACCAGAAATAGCGCGGAAAGCCCGGCCTGGTCAATTCATCATATTGCGGATTGACGAGGAGGGAGAACGGATTCCGCTGACTATTGCCGATTTTGATGTTGATGCTGGGACTATAACTATTATATTCCAGGAAGTCGGCAAAACCACGGATCTACTGGGATTCATGGAACAGGGTGATTCCCTGCTGGATTTTGTAGGCCCCCTGGGGATGGAATCTGAGATCGAAAACTATGGAACTGTAGTATGCATTGGCGGCGGCGTCGGTGTGGCTCCGGTTTTCCCCATAGCCCGAGCATTAAAAGAAGCCGGTAACACGGTTATCTCTATAATCGGGGCCAGAAACGCCGAACTTTTGATATGGAAACAGGAAATGAACCAAATCAGCTCTAAGCTTCATGTGGCTACTGATGATGGCAGTGCAGGGCTAAAAGGATTTGTTAGTGATGTTTTAGCAGAGATTCTAGATTCAACCCAAGTCGATCGGATCATCGCCATTGGCCCGGTTCCTATGATGGAGGCAGTTTGCAAGGTTGCACCGGGAAGCATCACCACCATGGTTAGTTTGAATCCGATAATGGTAGATGGTACCGGTATGTGCGGTGCTTGTCGGGTAGAAGTGAACAGACAGACCAAGTTTGCCTGCGTAGATGGCCCTGAATTTGATGGACATTTGGTAAACTGGGAACTGGTTAAAATGCGAGCTAAGATGTTTATAAAAGAGGAAAAGGAAGCACTGAGTCACAGATGCGGGGAAGGAGAATGTCAATGTCACAGGAAAAACGAAAAATAATACCGAAAAAACAACCGATGCCATATCAGGATCCTGGTGTGCGCTGTTCTAATTTCGAAGAAGTGGCACTGGGATACTCTGAGGAAACCGCAGTACTGGAGGCTAATCGCTGCATCCAATGTAAAAATAGTCCTTGTATAGATGGTTGCCCGGTTGGGATCGATATTCCTGCCTTTATAAAAATGATTGCTGAACGGGATTTTGCTGGAGCTATTAGCAAAATAAAAGAAAAGAACTATTTGCCGGCTATCTGTGGCCGGGTATGTCCGCAGGAAAGCCAATGTGAAAACAAATGCACCATCGGCAAGAAAAACGAACCAGTAGCCATTGGCCGACTGGAGCGCTTCATAGCCGATTGGGAGATGGCTCAAGGGTTAGAGTCTACTCCGGATATTACACCCAATGGAAAGAAAGTCGCCATTGTAGGGTCAGGTCCCTCCGGCTTGACAACGGCTGCCTGTCTGGGACTGAAGGGATACCAGGTGACAGTTTTCGAGGCCCTGCATGTAGCGGGTGGGGTACTGATTTATGGAATTCCTGAATTCCGTCTTCCTAAAAAAATTGTAGCCCGGGAAATAGAGAATATCTCCAAGCTGGGGGTTGACATTAGAGTGAATGCTGTGGTAGGAAAACTTAACAGCATCGATGAATTACTGGAACAGGGTTATGATGCTGTATATATTGGAACAGGAGCAGGATTACCTTACTTTATGAATATTCCCGGGGAGAACTTGAATGGAGTTTATTCAGCTAATGAATTCCTGACCCGAAATAATCTTATGAAGGCTTACAAATTTCCAGACTATCTCACCCCCATAAGAGTAGGAGACAGAGTAGCAGTTATTGGTGGGGGAAATGTGGCCATGGATAGTGCCAGAACTGCTCTTAGATTAGGTGCCGAATCTAATATCATTTATCGCCGAACGATTAAAGAAATGCCAGCTCGCTATGAAGAAATTGAACATGCCATGGAAGAAGGAGTTCAATTTGAATACTTGGCCAGTCCGATAGAAATTAAGGGCAATACCGAAGGGAGAGTTACCTCAATTATCTGTCAGAAATATGAGCTGGGAGACCCGGATGAATCCGGGCGGCGGAGTCCAATTCCCATCCCCGGCGAGGTTTTTGAGATACCGGTTGACACAGTGATCATGGCTATCGGACAGGGACCTAACCCTCTGGTACCTCAGACTACTCCTGATTTGAAAATAAATAAATGGGGTAATATTATGGCTGATGCTGAAACCGGGGCGACCTCTATGAAAGGCGTTTATGCCGGTGGAGACGTAGTCACCGGTGCAGCTACGGTAATCTTAGCTATGGGTGCCGGGAAAAGTGCAGCACAGGCTATTGATGAATATCTGCAGGGAGCAAAGTAGCCCTTTAATAGTAAAATCAGCTATCATATGTACAGGCTAATGACACCAAAGGGTCAGCAGCCTTATTTTATAATCCGCGTTGACATTGTACGGATACCTGCATATAATAACAATAATCGAATAAATAAATGCAAAGAATGGGATAAGTAGGGTGGTTATCGCTGCCAGAGAGAAGAGGTCACCGGCTGAGAGCCTTTTCACAGTAAGAAATCGTCTGAATCTGCGCCCGGGAGCAGGTATGTTGAAAATAATAGTAGGCATATCCGGTTGAACCGTTATAGTAAGGAAGTGGAGTATATATATTAATTATGTACTCAAGTAGAGTGGAACCACGGAAGTTTAGCCTTTCGTCTCTAAGGAGACGAAAGGCTTTTTTGCTTAAAGGAGGTTAGCTATGTTTACAACCTTGAAGGATGAGATCTATGTTATTTTTGAAAGGGATCCGGCCGCTAGAAGCGTACTGGAAGTATTGTTCTGTTATCCTGGATTTCATGCGGTTATCCATCATCGGATGGCACACTTTTTATATAAAAAACGGCGGTTTTTTATGGCCCGTCTTATTTCACATTTCAGCCGTTTTTTGACTGGTATTGAGATTCATCCCGGAGCCACTATAGGAAGAGGCTTTTTTATTGATCATGGGGGCGGAGTAGTTATTGGTGAAACTGCGGAAGTAGGAGATAATGTTACTATATACCAGGGAGTCACTCTGGGAGGTACGGGAAAAGAAAAAGGGAAAAGACATCCTACTATTGGAAATAATGTTACTATAAGTGCTGGTGCCAAAGTATTGGGTTCTTTTACCATAGGAGATAATGTTAAAATAGGTGGAGGATCGGTAGTATTAAATAGTGTTCCTCCGGATTGTACTGTTGTGGGAGTACCGGGAAGAATAGTAGTCAGGGAGGGAGCTAAAATAAGCCGTGAAGGAGCAGATCTGGAGCATCATATTCTGCCCGACCCGGTAGCAGATATGCTAACCGCCCTGCAGGGAAAAATTAATGTCCTGGAGCAAAGGATAGAATCTTATGAAAAGGAGGCTCCCCAGCATGAAGATATACAATACCCTGAGTGGGAAAAAAGAAGAATTGGTGACGCTGAATCCGCATAAAGCTAACATCTATGTGTGTGGGCCTACCACCTATAATTATATTCATTTGGGAAACGCCCGGCCCCTGGTGGTGTTCGATACGGTAAGACGCTATTTAATTTATAAGGGCTATGATGTGACTTATGTACAGAATTTTACTGATGTAGATGATAAGATAATAAACCGGGCTAAAGAACAAGAAATTGATGCCCTGGAACTGGGCCGAAAATATATTAAAGAATATTTTCAGGATGCAGATGCCCTTAATGTTTTAAGAGCCGATGTCCACCCCTGTGTAAGTGAACACATACCCGATATAGTGGAAGCAGTAAAAGGATTAATTGATAAAGGTTATGCTTATGCAGTTGATGGTGATGTATACTTTAGAGTAAAGGCATTTGCAGGGTATGGTAAGCTATCCGGACGAACCCTGGACGATATGATGGCAGGAGCTCGGGTAGAAGTTGATGAACGTAAGGAAGAAGCGGTTGATTTCGCGCTCTGGAAGGCAGCTAAAGAGGGTGAACCAGCCTGGGATAGTCCGTGGGGTAAGGGAAGGCCGGGTTGGCATATAGAATGCTCGGTAATGTCAACTAAATATTTAGGAGATACATTTGATATTCATGGGGGAGGAAGTGATCTTATCTTTCCTCACCATGAAAACGAAATAGCACAGGCAGAAGCACTTACCGGACAGGAATTCGTTAAATATTGGATACATAATGGATTCATTACTATAAATAATGAAAAAATGTCCAAATCACTGGGAAATTTTTTCATTCTCCGGGATATACTGGCTCGCTATCCAGCAGATGTGGTTAGATATTATCTAATATCCACTCATTATAGAAGTCCGTTGGATTTTGATGACGGCAAACTCGAGGAAGCTCGCAAAGCTCTGGGAAGGCTTAAAACAACACTTATGCTGGCTGATGAATTTACTAAAGAAAAATCTGACCGGGTAATAATTGAAGGTCCAGCTATGGAATTTCTGAATACTCTGGCTGCCTTAAAAGATGAATTTACGGCAGCCATGGAGGATGACTTTAATACTGCTAAAGCGGTAGGTTCCCTGTTTGAGATGGCTCACCAGATTAACTCATATATAGCCGGAGCCGATGCAAACAGTCTGATGGATCAGAGTGCAGTAGAGCAGGGCAGCAGCGTGTTAAGAGAACTGGGTGGAGTCCTGGGTATTTTTATAGAAGCCGGATATGATGAACAAGGAATAGTAGATAAAATATTAGATATTCTGGTAAACTTGAGGCAAACCGCTCGACAGGAAAAGGATTATCAAGTAGCAGATACTCTGCGGGACTTTTTAACCACCCTGGAAGTAAGTATCGAAGATACCAGCAAGGGCAGCCGGCTTAGATACCAGAAACAACCGGAACTTGGTGATTTGTTGGGCAAACTGCTGGAAATGAGAGCCGCTTTTAAGCATGAGGGGAACTATGAGCGGGCTGATTATATAAGAGATGCTCTGCTGGAGAGAGGTATAATCATCGAAGACACCAGGGAAGGAGTTAGATGGAAATTTGTTAATGCATGAAAGGCCGGATATTAATAAACTCAACGAATATTCGGCTGTTATCCTGGCTTATATTGGCGATGCAGTATTTGAACTAATAGTGAGAGAACATACTATAGCATCTGGGCCACGAAAGATCAAGGATATCCATCATGATACTGTAGATATGGTGAAGGCAAAAAATCAGGCCCAGGCCATAAGACGATTGTATGAAGAGCTCAGCGAAGAGGAGAAAGATATAGCCAGGAGGGGAAGAAATGCTAAAAGTTCCCCCCCGAAACATGCAGATGTAATAGAATATCGTATGAGTACCGGGTTTGAAGCCCTACTGGGATATCTCTATTTAAAAGGTGATCAGGAACGTTTGCTGTACTTGACCGGAAAAGTGCTGGAGGAGAACTGAGCATAGTCAGGGTTTCGGATTATAGTCCCCTCAGGGTAATAGAGCCAGGAAATAAGGTATAAGACCTGACATAAGTATATATTTTCTGTATATAGGAGCCTTATTGGTTAGAACTATATAACTATAAGGGTAAGTGAGGTACGTTACTATGAGTAAAGCTGATAATGGTTTTGTAGCCATGTGCCAGGATATTCTTGAAAATGGAGTATCTTCCGAAGGGGAGAATGTAAGAGCTAGATGGGCTGATGGAACCCCTGCCCATACAATTAAGAAGTTTGGTGTGATCAACAGGTATGATCTTTCCGAAGAATTCCCGATCCTTACTTTAAGACCAACCAACTTGAAAGCTGCCATAGATGAGTTACTCTGGATATGGCAGAAAAAATCCAATAATATAAACGATCTCAATAGTCATATTTGGGATAGTTGGGCAGACGAAAAAGGTTCAATAGGCAAGGCATATGGTTATCAAATAGGCATTAAGCATAAATACTATGAGGGGGATTTTGATCAGATCGATCGAGTTTTATATGATTTAAAGCATAACCCATATAGCAGAAGGATTATTGTTAATATGTACAATCACAGTGACTTACATGAAATGAACTTATATCCTTGTGCTTATAGTATGACCTTTAATGTTACCGGTAGGAAACTAAATGCGATTCTTAATCAACGATCACAAGACATTTTGGTGGCCAACAACTGGAATGTGGCCCAATATGCAATTCTGATCCATATGCTCGCACAGGTAAGTAATTTAGAGGTGGGGCAATTTGTGCACGTAATAGCTGATGCACATATATATGATAGGCACATACCCTTAATTACAGAGTTAATACATAGAACTTCATTTCCAGCACCAAAATTATGGATTAACCCGGACGTTAAGGACTTCTATGATTTTAAGGTTGAGGACTTTGTATTAGAAGGCTATCAAAGCGGTGCTCAAATCACTAATATTCCGGTTGCTATTTAAAAGGAGAGCGTTATGAAAGCTATTGTTGCAGTTGATCTAAACTGGGGAATCGGCTGTGGGGGCAACTTGTTACAGCGGATTCCAAAGGATATGAAATATTTTAGACAGATGACCCTGGGAAAAGTAGTGATTATGGGTAGGGAAACTTTTGAATCATTACCAGGACAAGAACCTCTAAAAGATAGAATAAATATTATGTTAAGTAAGAACAAACGTTTTAGCAATAAAAGAGTAACAATATGCAGATCTCTAGAGGAACTATTCTATGAACTAGAAAAGTATAATTCTGACGATGTTTTTGTGATAGGTGGAGAATTAGTATACACCCAGCTCTTACCATTCTGTACCGAAGTTTATGTTACTAAGATAGAGAACACCTATGTCGCTGATAAACATTTCCCCAACTTGGACCAAGATCAAACCTGGAGATTAATATCTGCAGGTAATTTGCAGACCTATAATAATATTCAATACAAGTTTGTGAAATATGTGAATGAGAAAGTGGGTGAAATGTTTGAATAAAGAAACTCTAATAAGCAATATATCTGATGCGTTGGAACGTGTCACGGGGACGGTTCTCTTGACACGCATGAAATTGGTAATTGACGGGGCAATGTGTGTCAAGAGAACCGTCCCCATGACACGCCCTTGATATAAATACTGGAGGCAGTGATGAAAGAAAAACTTGCTGGTATAAACAGTGTAATGGAAGCATTAAAGGGAAGCAGGAAGATTGAAAAGATACTGGTCCAGGAGGGCCGGCAAGGCAAAAGAATAGATGAATTAATGAAGCTAGCTCAAAAAAAGGGGGTTTATGTTCAGACGGTTGAAAAAACACGGCTGGACAAAATTTATACCATCGGCAACCATCAAGGGATTATCGCTGTAGTTGATGCTTACCGTTACAGCACCCTGGAGGAGGTGCTGGAGTACGCCGCATTGAGAAACGAGCCCCCCTTTTTAATAATGCTGGACGGCATAGAGGATCCCAGAAATTTTGGGGCTATCGTACGAACTGCTGAAAGTGCCGGAGTTCATGGCATAATTATTCCTCGGCATAACTCAGTCCAGGTGAATGAAGTCGTATCACGGGCTTCCGCAGGTGCGGTTGAATATATGCATATTATTCAAGAAACCAATTTAGTTAACATGATGAAAGTGCTTAAAGGGCAGGGTATGTGGATAATTGGTGCAGACATGGATGCCCGGGATAATTATTTTAATGCTTCTATTCCCACTCCGACTATTCTGGTGGTTGGAGGTGAGGGTAAAGGTTTAAGGCGGCTGGTGAAAGAGAACTGTGATCTGTTGCTTAAAATACCCATGAAAGGTAAGCTGGGTTCATTAAATGCATCTGTGGCAGCAGCGCTACTAATATACGAGATACTCAGACAAAAAGAAATTAAGTAAAATCAGGCAATCATGTTTTTGGGGGATACTAAACAGGAAACTACAATGGGGTTAAATCGTGGAAAGCGGCGGGCTTTTTTTACTAAATAATTAGTATTTAAAAATCGATAAAAAAATTAGATAGTATTAAATGGAATAATATGTCTGGAATATTTAGAGAAATTAATTGCAAACCAGCGGACACCTTGACGATTCAGGGGTCACCGACTATAATGATTTATAGTGTTCCAAGTGTAACAAACTTTTTTGTCAGTACAGTAGAATAAATAGCTAATGGAGGCGACTGAATTGCTTAGTTCTCTCGCTGCTCAACAATATTACTTAACATATGCAGATATGACCGACGAGGAAATAGTAGAATTAGCTCAACAAGGGGAACAGTTTGCGGTTGAGTATCTGGTAGACAAATATAAGAATTTTGTGCGGGCCAAAGCCAGATCGTATTTTCTGATCGGTGCAGATAAAGAAGATATTATTCAAGAAGGAATGATAGGCTTATTTAAAGCCATTCGAGACTATAAATTGGACAAGTTAACGTCTTTCAGAGCATTTGCCGAATTATGTATAACCAGGCAGATTATCACTGCCATAAAAACTGCAACCCGTCAGAAACATATTCCATTGAATTCATATGTTTCCTTAAACAAACCTGTTTATGATGAAGAATCAGATAGAACTCTAATAGATATTTTATCCACCACTAAAATCACCAATCCAGAAGAAATAATAATAAGCAGAGAAGAATTCATATTTATCGAGAAGAAAATGGGAGAAATACTCAGCTCTTTGGAATGGAAAGTTTTAATGGCTTATCTTGAAGGCAAATCCTATCAGGAGATAGCGGTTGAGTTAAAAAGGCACGTTAAATCTATCGATAATGCCCTGCAGAGAGTAAAAAGAAAGCTGGAAAAGTATCTCGAAGATAGGCACGAACTGTAAGTGCTTAATGGACAGTATGATTTAGGATGGAATACAACCTCGAGTTGTTTTATGGCTATAAGGCAAATCTAAGTTGGTCGTCTTTTTTCCCTCAGTAGTGCACCATATTATGTAAACGACTTGAATCAACACTTACCTATTGACTTTGTTAGGCTCAGCGTATACAATATTACTTGCTGAGCCGAGCTAGCTCAATCGGTAGAGCAGCTGATTTGTAATCAGCAGGTTGCGGGTTCAAGTCCTGTGCTCGGCTCCAAAAGTGAATTTCCTGGAGGGATACCCAAGCGGCCAAAGGGGGCAGACTGTAAATCTGTTGGCGACGCCTTCGAAGGTTCGAATCCTTCTCCCTCCACCATGTCAACGCGGGATGGAGCAGTTGGTAGCTCGTCGGGCTCATAACCCGAAGGTTGCCGGTTCAAGTCCGGCTCCCGCAACCATGATAATTTATTCCTAGGGAATTGAGATAAATGGTCCCCTCGGGGGCAACCAAAAAATTCATTCCCGTAAGGGAATTGAAATAAGTAGTCCCCGCAAGGGGGCAACCATGTATATTCGCCCTTATAGCTCAGTCGGCAGAGCGCATCCTTGGTAAGGATGAGGTCACCGGTTCAAGTCCGGTTAAGGGCTCCAACCGGGCGGCGTAGCTCAGCTGGCTAGAGCATACGGTTCATACCCGTAGTGTCAGGGGTTCGAATCCCTTCGCCGCTACCATATAGAAAAAACCAGGAGTGAGAAATATACTCACTCCTATTATTTTACTCATATATTGGGTAAAATAAGATCAAGCAACATAGCTATACTTTTTGAAAGGGGAAAGGTGAGTTAGAAAATGGCAAAGCAGAAGTTTGAAAGGACAAAACCTCATCTTAACATTGGCACGATAGGTCACGTAGATCATGGTAAAACGACTTTAACAGCAGCGATAACCCTGACATTGTCAACAGTAGGTGGTGCGGTAGCGACGTCATACGATTCCATAGACAAAGCGCCGGAAGAAAGAGAAAGAGGAATCACGATCAATACCGCGCACGTAGAATACCAGACCGAAACTAGACATTATGCACACGTAGACTGCCCGGGTCATGCCGACTACATAAAGAACATGATAACCGGAGCAGCCCAGATGGATGGATCAATACTGGTAGTATCGGCAGCCGATGGACCGATGCCGCAGACCAGAGAACATATACTCTTATCCGGACAAGTAGGAGTACAATACATGGTAGTATTCATGAACAAGACCGACATGGTAGATGACGACGAATTACTAGAACTGGTAGAAATGGAGATCCGGGAATTATTAAGTGACTATGATTATCCAGGAGACGACATTCCGGTAGTAATGGGATCAGCATTAAAGGCCATGGAATGTGGGTGCGGATCTAGAGATTGTGAATGGTGCGGGAAGATATGGGAATTGATGGATGCGGTAGACAGTTATATACCGCTGCCGGAAAGGGCAACCGATAAACCGTTCCTGATGCCAATAGAGGACGTATTTACAATAACCGGAAGAGGAACCGTAACCACCGGTAGAGTAGAAAGAGGAACAGTAAAAGTAGGGGACGAAGTAGCGATAGTAGGCTTAAGAGATGAAATCAGGAAGACGGTGTGTACAGGAGTAGAAATGTTCCGGAAACTGTTAGACTATGCAGAAGCAGGAGACAACATAGGGACCCTATTAAGGGGAGTAGACCGGAAAGAAGTAGAAAGAGGAATGGTACTGGCCAAGCCGGGGAGTATTCAACCGCTGACCAAATTCACTGCTCAGGTATATGTATTGACTAAAGAAGAAGGTGGAAGACATACTCCGTTTTTCGGAGGATACCGTCCGCAGTTTTATTTCCGTACCACAGACGTAACCGGAGTAATCGAGCTGCCTGAGGGAGTAGAGATGGTAATGCCGGGAGACCATATCAATATGAAAATAGAACTGATTACACCGATAGCCATCGAAGAAGGTTTAAGATTTGCTATTAGAGAAGGTGGAAGAACTGTTGGTGCTGGCGCTGTTATCGGTATTAACGAATAATTAGTTGTAAGAAATTATTGCTAAATAATGTGATTATTTGCTGCAGCAGGGGGGAATTGACACCCTGCTGCAGATTTCGACAAAGTCGGCAAGATGGCAGGCCAAAGACAGAAGCCCATTCGGGATCCACAATTTGGGCCCACTTTGTTCGACACAATATGGAAGTGAAGATCAAGGCATGAGAAAAGTCTGCGATTGAGGCGTATCTGAATACGTTGATTGAGCGGGCTTATCTATTATTTCGAACGCAGTGAGCTCAGAACTGCACCTATAATGGTGATGCAATGAAATGAAGGCACATCAATTCCCACGGTACGGGGTAGTCCGGTAAGGGCTTTTTGCAATAATGATGAGATTGGTTACTATCATCGATCTGAGCAGGAGCAAATTACCCCCCGGCTGTGCTTTTTCTTAATAGCTAAGGAACAGATTATTGACACATACTCTTCCATTATGATAGAGTATTGTAGGATTTTTGCGTACAGGATGGAGGTGCTGACATAATGCGAGTAGGAGTTACTCTTGCATGTACTGAATGCAAACAACGTAATTATATGACCACTAAAGACAAGAAGAAACAGACCGAAAAGCTGGAGTTCAAAAAGTATTGCAAGTTCTGTAATGCACATACTGTACACAGGGAGATTAAGTAATAACAGGGATGTGAAGATCTTGGCTAATAAAACCAATAATACCACCGAAAAAAAAGAAGGTAATGTAATTAGCCTGTATCAAAAAGCAAAGTCATATCTAACCAGTGTTTATAACGAACTGAAGAAAGTCCACTGGCCGGGTAGGACTCAATTGATTGCATATACAGGAGTAGTACTAGTATCAGTTGTAATAGTAGGATTTATTATCTGGCTGTTTGATACTGGCTTGGGATTTTTGCTGGAAAAATTATTTGATGCCTTTGCATGACCAAAGGGAGGTGGATGCAATTACCATAGAGGAACAACTCGACCAGAAGCCCACGCAGGATGAAAATGCAGCTCCACATGAGAACCAGGGTGAATGGTATGTGGTACATACTTACTCGGGATATGAGAATAAAATAAAGGTTGATTTGGCTAAAAGAGTAGAATCAATGAATATGCAGGATAAAATCTTTGATGTTATTATTCCCGAAGAACAGGAAGTAGAGTTTAAAGGCGGGAAGAAGAAGATTACCAGCAAAAGAGTATTCCCGGGTTATGTTATAGTAAACATGATCATGGGTGAAGATTCATGGTATGTTGTACGCCATACTCCTGGAGTAACTGGATTTGTTGGTAGTGGTGGTAAGCCCATACCCCTTCGTGAAGAAGAAATAAAAAAAATTCTCAAACAAATGGGTCTAGCTGACAGCAAACCTAAATTTATCGATATTGATATTGGGGAGAATATTAAAGTTAAGACTGGACCGTTTGCTAATTTTACCGGGATAGTCAGAGAATTGCTTCCCGACCGCGGTAAAGTAAGGGTCAATATTACCATGTTTGGCAGGGAAACACCTGTTGAACTCGATTACGAACAAATAGATAAAACATAAGGAGGTGAAAAAGTGGCAAAAAGAGTAATGGGTAAAGTTTCGTTGCAAATAGCAGCAGGCAAGGCTACACCTGCACCCCCGGTTGGTCCGGCATTGGGTCAATATGGAGTAAATATAATGGGCTTTTGCAAGGAATATAATGCCAAAACAGCTAATCAAACGGGCTATATTGTCCCAGTTGAGATCAGTGTATACGAAGACAGGTCATTTTCCTTTGTACTCAAGTCTCCGCCCGCATCTGACCTCTTAAAAAAAGCTGCTAATGTTGACAAGGGTTCTGGTCAACCAAACTTAAAAAAGGTTGGAAAAGTACCCCGGGCAAAATTAATCGAGATTGCTGAGTTAAAGAAGGAAGATTTAAATGCTGCCGATATAGAGGCAGCAGTTAGAATGATTGAAGGAACTGCACGCAGTATGGGATTAGAGGTAGTAGATTGAGTAAAAACTAAGGATAGACAAATGATGTGGGAGGATTTTATCCGTTTAACCACCAGGAGGTAAAAAATATGAAACGTGGCAAAGCATATCAGGAACAGAATAAAAAATACGACAATGCTGTACTCTATGATACGGCTGAAGCTTTAAAAATGGTTAAAGAGCTCTCGGCAGCCAAATTTGATGAGACAGTAGAAGTTCATATCAAATTGGGAGTTGATCCTCGTCATGCTGATCAGCAGGTCAGAGGAACTGTAAGTCTTCCGCATGGAACCGGAAAGACCAGGAAAGTACTGGTTTTTGCTAAGGGAGAGAAGCAGAAAGAAGCTGAAACAGCAGGAGCTGATTACGTAGGAGCTGAAGAATTGGCAGAAAAAATTCAGGGTGGATGGTTTGATTTTGATGTTGCCGTAGCTACACCGGATATGATGGCAGTAGTCGGAAAACTGGGTAAAATCCTGGGCCCGAGAGGTTTGATGCCTAACCCTAAAGCCGGTACCGTTACCTTCGATGTTGAAAGAACCGTGAATGAATTAAAAGCGGGTCGAATCGAATATCGGGTCGACAAAACTTCCATAATACATGCTCCGATCGGCAGGGTATCCTTTGATATTGAAAAATTGCAGGACAACTTGAATGTTCTGGCCGAGGCGCTTATTAAAGCGAAGCCTGCTGCAGCCAAAGGGCAGTATATGAGATCTGTAAGTGTGTGCTCTACCATGGGGCCAGGAATTAAAATAAATCCCCTGGTATTAATGGCTGCCAACAAATAATATATAGTACCGCGGTACTAATTAAAAACTGCAAATTGAAACTTTAGACAGCCGGTGGCTGATGCCTTAAAGAACAAAAGTTCGCCTGCCGAGGTTATGATATAAATACTGATTATTTAGTAGTCAATATTCAACCTCTGCATGTCTGCGGAGGTTTTTAATTTGTAGTAAGAAGTAAATGCAAGGTAAAGATGATAAAAAGGGGGTGAAATTAGAAATGCCCAAAATAGAACAAAAACAGAAAACAGTAAAAGACATAGAGCAGAAGCTGCAGGATGCTGCGTTAGTCGTTTTTACAGATTACCGGGGTATCAACGTTGAAGAAATGACCGTTTTAAGAGATAGACTGAGAGTTCCCGGGGTTGAATACCGGGTGGTGAAAAATACTATGACCGAATTTGCCCTTAAAAATACGGGTTATGAAGAGGTCATAGCAAAGATGGAGGGACCCAATGCGGTTCTATTCAGTAAGGAAGATCCGGTGGGGCCTGCTAAGACGATTTTTGAGTTTATCAAGCAATATAAAAAGTTGGAAGTTAAAGTTGGTATACTTGAGGGGCAGGTAGTTTCGGCGGAAAAAATAAAGAACCTGGCGGATTTGCCGCCTCGGGACGTGCTGCTGGCTCAAGTAGTGGGTACTATGCAGGCGCCTATTACCAGTTTTGTATACGTACTTAATGCTAATCTCACAGGGTTGGTTAGAGCACTGGATCAGATTAAAGAACAAAAAGAGGCAAGTTAAGAAAAAAATGTAATTTATTAGGAGGTAATATATAATGAGTAAAGTACAGGAAGTAATAGATATCGTCAAGGAATTAACAGTTCTTGAATTATCCGAATTGGTTAAAGCATTGGAAGAAGAATTTGGTGTAAGTGCTGCTGCTCCAATGGCAGTTGCAGCTGCACCTGCAGCAGCAGCTGAAGCTGCAGAAGAACAAACCGAATTTGATGTAATACTGACTTCTTCAGGAGAAAAGAAGATTAACGTTATTAAAGTCGTGCGAGAAATTACAGGTCTGGGACTGAAAGAAGCCAAAGCTCTAGTTGATGAAGCTCCCAACCCGGTAAAAGAAAAAATAAACAAAGAAGAAGCCGAAGCCATCAAGGCCAAAATCGAAGAAGCTGGCGGAAGCGTAGACGTAAAATAGTAAAAATTAATATCGATTTCGTACTAAAAAAGAGGTGCCATGCGGGGCACCTCTTTTTTTATGGGATACGGGTACTATGAATCATCGGAGTTGGATTAGCATTTCTTCCCACCAATTGACAATAAGATTTACTGTTTCTAGGTTGAAATCCACTATTTTCTGGTATAATCTTAAACAATGGATATCTTCTCTGGAGAAGGGGGGGGGGATTAGAGATGAATAAATCTATTTTAGCGATATCTTTGGTGTGGTTAATAGTTTTAGGTTTTACTCCCGCAGCCCTGGCTGGACAATATGAGTGGCAGCTGGTAACTGATCAACGAGGCAATATTCATGAAACGCTGAGCATACAGGATTTAGAATCAGGACTTAATGCGGATGGATGGTATTCTAGCAGTGAGGAAGGAACACAAAAACTGGAACGCTTTCATAAAGACTGGTATGAATATAGTGCAAAATCAAACGGGCTTCCGATAAAAGCTGAAATCAAAAACTATTTAATATTTTCAACCACTACACTGAGCTATGACAATCAATCTAACCAGCACAAGCTCTTTAATGAACTGGTATCTGTTGCTGATGGAGATATTAGTATTCAAGCAGCAGGTATAATACAAGAGAGTTCGGCTTCGGAAGTAAACAACCTTGACCAGGATCCTACTGCTATCTGGCATTTGACATTGGACCAGGAGAAAAATGCCGTGTCGCAAGTACCCATATTTTTGCAGGTAATCACCTTTAACGGACTGGTGATTAGTTTAACCATTTTACTGTTCGGATTTATAGGCATAACCATATGGTATCTAACTTATATCAGACGAGTCAACAAATTGATTGCGGAGGAATATTCCCTGACCAATATTGAAAAATTATTAGAAAAAGAAGAAGAAAATGATTAAAAAAGCTGATTAGCTTGACGACTAATAATTATTGTGATAACATTAGTACTTGCCATTTGCATTGTATAATGGTGTATTTATGGCTGAGTTTAGAGCTTGGACTTAAAAGCGAGGTTTACCAAGGAGCCTTGCTTTTCACTCTTTTAGGAAATTTTATAAGGGGTGATCATCAATTGCCAAAAATTGAGGAATACGGAAAAAGTAAAAGGTTAGGTTATTCACGAATTGAAGAACCGATCGAACTGCCAAACCTTATTGAGATTCAACTCAGTTCATACAAATGGTTTCTAAAATCAGGTTTGCGTGACGCCCTCCAAGAAGTCTTTCCTATTTCTGATTTCACCGGAAATCTTGAACTAGACTTTATTGATTACAGCTTGGGAGATCCCAAGTATGATGTAGACGAATGCAAAGAAAGAGATGTAAGCTTTCAGGCGCCGCTTAAGCTTAAGGTGAGATTGACCGACAAGGAAAATGGCGAAATAAAGGAATCCGAAGTTTATATGGGTGACCTGCCGCTAATGACTGATAAGGGGACTTTCATAATCAACGGTGCGGAACGGGTGGTGGTAAGCCAGCTGGTTAAATCCCCTGGGGTTTATTTTAGCGAGCGTTTCGATGTAGCTGGAAATAAATTGTTTGGAGCAACCATCATACCTAACCGGGGAGCCTGGTTTGAACTGGAAATGGATAGTGCAGGTATAATATACACTAGAATCGATAAAACCAGAAAAATACCGGTATCAGTACTTTTGAGGTCGGTTGGATATGAAAGTAATGAAGATATCTTAGGTTTGTATGACAATCATGACACGATTGCGCGGACTCTAGACAAGGATACTACCAATAATAAAAAGGAGGCCTTGATCGAGTTTTATAGAAGATTAAGGCCAGGAGAAATGGCTACCGAAGATGCGGCTGAGCAGCTATTAAAGAATTTGTTCTTTGATCCCCGCCGCTATGATATGGCTACCGTAGGACGGTATAAAGTAAACAAAAAATTAAAGTTAAATATCCCGGAGGAGACTAGATATCTTACTCTGGAGGATATTACTTCAACTATTGGCTATTTACTTAAACTAATAAATGGGGAAGGAAAAACTGATGTTATAGACCATTTGGGAAATAGGAGGTTAAGGTCTATAGGGGAGCTCCTCCAGAACCAGTTTAGAACTGGTCTGGTTAGAATGGAGAGAGTAGTACGAGAAAGAATGAGTATTCATGATGTGGAAACCCTTACTCCCCAGGTTTTAATTAATATCAGGCCAATCACTGCTGCAGTCAAGGAGTTTTTTGGCAGTTCACAGCTTTCTCAGTTCATGGACCAAACTAATCCATTGGCAGAATTAACCCACAAAAGAAGACTCAGCGCCCTGGGCCCTGGAGGCTTGACCCGGGAAAGAGCAGGTTTTCAGGTAAGGGACGTTCACCATTCTCATTATGGCAGGATATGTCCCATAGAAACTCCAGAAGGTCCTAATATAGGATTAATAGGTTCACTGGCTACTTTTGGCAAAGTAAACGATTTTGGATTTATTGAAACCCCCTATAGAAAAGTAGACAAAGAAGCTGGACGGGTAATGGACGAGATTAATTATCTATCAGCTGATGAAGAAGAAGAATATCATATCGCCCAGGCTAATGCTCCCCTGGATGAAGATGGATATTTTATTGAAGAAAGAGTAGAGGCCAGGTTTGGAGAAGAAATTATGGAAATACCAGTTAGTCGGGCGGATTACATGGATGTATCTCCTAAACAGGTATTTAGCGTAGCTACTTCATTAATACCCTTTCTTGAAAACGATGATGCTAACCGGGCCTTGATGGGAGCCAACATGCAGAGGCAGGCGGTTCCACTGGTTAAAACAGAATCACCAATTGTCGGCACTGGTCTTGAGTACAAGGCAGCTAAAGACTCGGGAGCAACAGTCATTACGAAAAACTCGGGAATAGTAACCAGCGTTAGCGCAGATAAAATAGTGATACAAACCGACCAAGGCGTCAAAGAAAAACACAATTTACATAAATTTGTCAGATCTAATCAGGGAACATGTTATAACCAGAGACCTATAGTGCAGGTGGGCGAAAGAGTAGAGGCCAACACCATTATTGCGGATGGACCAAGTACTGATTATGGTGAACTGGCACTGGGTCGCAATGTATTGGTTGCTTTCATGCCCTGGGAAGGATATAACTATGAAGATGCGATTCTTATATCTGAAAAGTTAGTTAAGGATGATGTTTTTACATCTATTCATATAGAAGAGTACGAATGTGAAGCAAGAGACACCAAACTTGGTCCCGAAGAGATAACGAGGGATATTCCCAACGTATCTGAAGATATGTTAAAAAATTTGGATGACCAGGGTGTTATCAGAATAGGAGCTGAAGTCAGGCCAGATGACATTTTGGTAGGAAAAGTTACACCTAAAGGCGAGACTGAGCTTACTCCCGAAGAAAGATTGCTGCGGGCCATATTCGGAGAAAAAGCACGGGAGGTAAGAGATTCTTCCTTGAGGGTACCCCATGGCGAAGCAGGCAAGGTAGTTGCGGTTAAGCGTTTCTCGCGGGAAAAAGGTGATGAATTACCACCTGGCGTTAACCAACTGGTCAGAGTTTATATAGCCCAGAAGAGGAAAATATCCGAAGGCGATAAGATGGCCGGAAGACATGGTAATAAAGGGGTTATCTCTAGAATATTACCAGAAGAAGATATGCCCTTCCTGGAAGATGGGACTCCAGTTGAAATAGTATTGAATCCGCTAGGGGTGCCATCTCGAATGAATATTGGGCAAATACTGGAATGCCACATGGGTTGGGCTGCTAAAAAACTTGGATTGAAAATTGCTACTCCAGTTTTTGATGGTGCTTCAGAAGACGATATTTTTGAGGCACTAAAGAGGGCAGGACTGTCTGAAACCGGCAAAATGGTACTCTTGGATGGCAGAACCGGGGAGCGTTTTGATCAGAATATAACAGTAGGATATGTTTATATGCTTAAACTGGCTCATCTGGTTGATGATAAGATCCATGCCAGATCCATTGGCCCTTATTCTCTGGTTACTCAGCAGCCGCTGGGTGGTAAAGCTCAGTTTGGAGGGCAGAGATTCGGAGAAATGGAAGTGTGGGCATTGGAAGCCTACGGGGCAGCTTATACTCTACAGGAAATACTTACTGTTAAATCCGATGACGTAGTAGGTAGATTGAAAACCTATGAGTCTATAGTTAAGGGAGAGAATATTCCCGAACCTGGTGTACCGGAAGGCTTTAAGGTGCTTATTAAGGAATTGCAAAGCTTATCATTAGATGTAAGGATCTTATCCCAGGATGATAAGGAGATTCAGATAAAAGATGCCGATTATGAACTCAATGAAAAGGAGAAAGCCAAAGAATTGGGTATAGAATTAAATGAACCGGCTATAGTAAGAACTCCTGATCCAGCAGAGGACGAAATGGAACCAGCCAGCTCGGAAGAAGGGGAACTGTTGGGCATAGATGATGATCCTGATATAATGGCTGAAATAGAAACAGAAGACTCCTAACGTTAAGGTTGAAAGCCAAAGATCAAAGCAGTTTGGATCGAGATATTTTTACGACTGTATGGGTAATTTACCAATCTTCTTGAAGGGAGAGAATAAGTTGTTAGACGTTAATAATTTCGACAGAATAAAAATATCCCTAGCTTCTCCGGAGCAGATACGTTCATGGAGTAGTGGAGAAGTAAAGAAACCCGAAACCATAAATTATCGCACCTTAAGACCGGAAAAAGAAGGGCTGTTTTGTGAGAAAATATTTGGCCCGGTCAAAGATTGGGAATGCCATTGCGGTAAATACAAAAGAGTACGTCATAGAGGCATAGTATGCGACCGTTGTGGTGTAGAAGTGACCACCTCCAAAGTTAGACGCGAAAGAATGGGGCATATAGAGTTAGCGGCTCCAGTTTGCCATATATGGTACTTAAAAGGAATTCCAAGCCGGATGGGGTTGCTCCTGGATATGTCTCCCAAGGTGCTGGAAAAAGTCATTTATTTTGTCAACTACATTGTTATAGATACCGGGGATACCCCGCTACTCAAAAAACAGCTGTTGAATGAAAGAGAATATAGAGAAAACCGGGATAGATACGGTGACTCGTTTGAGGCCGGGATTGGTGCGGAAGCTGTAAAAATGCTGCTTTATGACCTGGATTTAGAAACCATGGCTTTTGAATTAAAAGAAGAGATCGCCAGTAGTACTGGACAGAGAAAAAGCAGAGCCATCAAAAGATTAGAAGTAGTAGAGGCATTTAGATTATCAGGGAATAATCCGCAGTGGATGATCATGGATGTTTTGCCAGTAATACCTCCTGAACTAAGGCCTATGGTACAGCTAGATGGAGGTAGATTTGCTACTTCTGACCTGAATGATCTCTACCGCAGGGTAATTAACCGTAATAATCGGCTGAAAAGATTGCTGGACTTAGGAGCTCCTGATATTATAGTCAGGAATGAAAAAAGAATGCTGCAGGAAGCGGTAGACGCTTTGGTTGACAATGGAAGAAGAGGCCGGCCAGTTACCGGTCCGGGGAATCGTCCCCTCAAGTCTTTAAGCGATATGTTAAAAGGGAAACAGGGACGGTTCAGGCAAAACTTGTTAGGTAAAAGGGTTGATTATTCGGGCAGATCAGTAATAGTAGTAGGCCCCAACCTGAAAATGCACCAGTGCGGCCTTCCCAAAGAAATGGCCCTGGAGTTATTCAAACCATTTGTAATGAAGAAATTGGTTGACCGGGGCATTTCATCTAATATAAAGAGCGCCAAGAAAATGGTGGAAAGAGGCAGAGAAGAAGTTTGGGATATACTGGATGACGTTATTAAAGAACACCCTGTATTGTTAAATAGGGCTCCTACTTTGCATCGATTAGGAATACAGGCATTTGAACCGGTGTTGGTAGAGGGTCGTGCCCTACAGCTTCATCCCCTGGTTTGCACCGCATACAATGCTGACTTTGATGGAGATCAGATGGCAGTACATGTACCGCTGTCAGCTGAAGCACAAACAGAGGCTCGACTGCTCATGCTGGCTAGTAATAACATATTAAACCCCAAGGATGGTAAGCCGGTATGTACACCAACTCAGGATATGGTTATTGGTATGTATTATTTGACTTATATGGGGGAGGCCGATAGGAATATTAAGCACCCGCATGCGTTCAGTAATGCTAATGAGGCCCGAATGGCTTATGAGTTAGGACGTACCACCCTTCATGAGAAAATATTAGTTAAAATAAATATGCAAATAAATGATGAATCAATAGAAAAACTGATTGAAACATCCGTAGGCAGAACAATATTTAATGAAGTAATACCAGATAGCCTGGGTTATTACAACGAGGTTATTGATAAAAAGAAACTGGGCAACATAGTTTATGATTGTTATAGAGTGGAAGGCAATGCGGCTACTGCTGAAATGCTGGATGGCATGAAGAGAATTGGATACAAGTATAGTACTAGAGCTGGAATAAGCGTGGGAGTTACTGATTTTGAGCCTCCGATGCAAAAAGCCCAGATACTAAAAGAAGCTGACATGGTAGTTGATGGAATTGAAGCCGACTTCCAAATTGGCTTGATTACCGAGGATGAACGGCATGCGCAGGTGGTGGACATCTGGAATCAGGCTACAGATGACGTAACTGATGCGTTAAAAGCATCATTAACCGAAGATAATCCGGTCTACATGATGGCTACCTCGGGAGCTCGAGGCAATTTCCAGCAAATAAGGCAATTAGCCGGTATGCGCGGATTAATGGCAGATCCCCAGGGGAAAATTATCGACCTGCCTATTAAAGCTAATTTCCGTGAGGGATTAACTGTTCTCGAATACTTTATATCTACCCACGGGGCAAGAAAAGGTTTAGCGGATACCGCTTTGCGTACCGCTGATTCTGGATATTTGACCCGCAGACTGGTTGATGTATCCCAGGATGTTATTGTAAGAGAAATAGACTGTGAGTCTGTCGAAGGTATCTGGGTAGAAAGAATTACGGAAGGATCACAATTAATAGAACCCCTGCATCAAAGAATTATTGGGAGGACTTCTGTAGACACCATAGTTCATCCCGAAACCGGGGAAATAATTGTGGAAGAAAACCGGATGATAGACGATGAGGCGGGATATGAAATAGAAAGAGCAGGAATTAAAAAAGTAAAAATCCGGAGTGTATTAACATGCAAAACCAGGCATGGAGTTTGCAGGAAATGTTATGGCAGAAATCTGGCTACCGGATATGACGTAGAAATTGGAGAAGCAGTAGGTACCTTGGCTGCGCAGTCCATTGGGGAACCGGGAACCCAGTTAACCATGCGCACTTTCCACACCGGGGGAGTAGCGGGTGAGGATATAACCCGCGGCTTGCCACGAGTAGAAGAATTATTTGAAGTAAGGAAACCAAAAGGTCAGGCAGTGGTTTCTGAAGCAACCGGTACGGTTCGATTTGGAGAGAATAAAGGAAGACGAGAGATAGAAGTATTAGGTGAAAATGAAGAAGTTCTGGGAGCTTATATAGTGCATTATGGTTCCCGCTTAAAAGTGGCTGAAGGTGACACTGTGGAGATTGGAGATGCCCTTTCAGAAGGACCCTTAAATCCCCATGACATATTAAAAACCAAGGGATTACAGGATGTTCAAAGATATATTCTGCAGGAAGTACAAAAAGTGTATCGTTCTCAAGGGGTAGATATAAGTGATAAACATATTGAAATAATGATCAGGCAGATGTTAAAAAAGGTCAAAATCGAGGATTCTGGAGATACCTCTCTGCTGCCCGGAGCTTTTATCGATATATCTGCTTTTGAAGATGAAAACGCTAAAATGATGGGATACGGAGGCCTGCCAGCTATCTGTTCACCTATGTTGTTGGGAATTACCAAAGCTTCCTTGAACACTGACTCATTCTTGTCAGCTGCATCGTTCCAGGAAACGACCAAAGTACTGACCGAAGCAGCTATAAAAGGTAAAATAGATAATTTGATAGGATTGAAGGAAAATGTTATTATTGGCAAACTGATACCTGCGGGTACAGGCTATCCAGCCTATCGAAATATAAATATAGATGAAAGTGTAGTTCAGGAGGAACAGGAATTTAGCATAGAGGAAGCATATACGGACTAATTTGTGTTAATTAAAAAGATGGATGTTTTATAAAGGCAAAAGCACAACTTTAGTTGACTGTGGGCCTATCAGATGCTAAAATGTCTAAGTGCGCAAAAATTGGCGCTGCGAAATCATTGCGCCCAACTTTATTTGCACAAAGGAGGGTAATAACTTTGTCCCTTGAAGAACTTCGAAATGGTTCTAAAGTGATAGGGGCTAAGCAGGTCAAAAAGGCCATATCCAAAGGCTTGGCTAAAAAAGTATATCTTGCTGATGATGCCGAACCTCATATTATCGAACCTATAAAAGCACTATGTTTACAACATGAAGTAGACTATCAGCTGGCTGATAGTATGAAGCAACTAGGAGATGCATGTGGTATTGATGTAGGATCTGCAGCAGTAGCACTGATCAATTAATAAACCCTGGGAAGGAGGTGCAGGCATGCCAACAATCAACCAATTGGTAAGAAAAGGTAGAAAAAAGGAAATAAAGAAATCGACAGCACCAGCTTTGAAAAGCTGTCCGCAAAAAAGAGGAGTATGTACTCGCGTTTATACTACAACTCCTAAAAAACCAAATTCAGCACTACGTAAAATTGCCAGGGTTAGGTTAACCAATGGAATTGAAGTAACTGCTTATATTCCGGGTATAGGACATAACCTACAGGAACACTCGGTTGTATTAATCAGAGGGGGTAGGGTAAAGGACTTACCAGGGGTACGATATCATATTATACGTGGAACACTGGATGCGGCAGGCGTACAAAATAGAAATCAAGGTAGATCAAAATATGGAACCAAAAGACCTAAGAAGAAATAGGAGGGAGGCACTTCATGCCTAGAAAAGGACCAGTTCCAAAACGAGACGTACTGCCAGATCCCATATACAATAGCAAAATATTTACAAAACTTGTAAACCAGATTATGTGGGATGGCAAAAAAAGTATTGCCGAAAAAATATGTTACGGTGCGCTTGAAATAGTTGAAAAGAAATTAAATAAAGATCCTATGGAAGTATTTGAAGTAGCCATGAAAAACATAACTCCCATTTTGGAGGTAAGAGCCAGAAGAGTTGGAGGCGCCAACTATCAAGTCCCAGTTGAGGTTAGACCCGACCGCAGACAGACTCTGGCTATCAGGTGGCTGGTTAATTATTCGCGTAAACGCGGTGAGAAAACTATGGCAGAACGCCTGGCAGGTGAACTCATGGATGCTTATAATAGTACGGGCGGATCCGTTAAGAAAAAAGAAGACACCCATAAGATGGCTGAGGCCAACAAAGCTTTTGCACACTATCGCTGGTAAGCAACCTGAGCGAGGAGTGGTATAAATGCCGGAAAAGGTAGATTTAGCTGCTATCAGAAATATTGGGATTATGGCTCATATTGATGCCGGAAAGACTACAACCACCGAGCGGATACTCTTTTACTCTGGGAAAGTCCATAAAATGGGGGAGGTTGACAAAGGAACTGCTACCATGGATTGGATGACCCAGGAACAGGAAAGAGGAATTACTATTACATCCGCTGCTACTACCTGCAAGTGGGATAATTGTGTAATAAATATTATCGATACGCCTGGGCATGTGGACTTTACGGTTGAGGTTGAGCGGTCATTAAGAGTGCTTGATGGAGCAATTGGAATATTCTGCGGAGTGGCTGGAGTACAACCTCAATCCGAAACAGTTTGGAGACAGGCTGATAGATATAATGTTCCTCGTATAGCTTATGTTAATAAAATGGATAGAATAGGTGCTGATTATCTGAGGGTAGTCAGGATGATCCGTGAAACACTTGGAAGTGAGGCTTATCCGATAAATTTACCGGTGGGGGCGGAAGATTCCTTTTGCGGGGTTATAGATTTAATTAATCTTAAGGCTTATATTTATGAAGATGAATTGGGAGCTGGCTATATAACCAGGGATTTGACTGATGATGAGTTGGAAGAAGTGATGGAGCACCGCAGTATACTGCTAGAGAAAATAGCTGAAAATGACGACCGTATACTGGAAAAATACCTGGAAGGACTTAGCATTTCACCTGATGAAATAAATCAGGCCTTAAGAAGATTAACCATTTCCAATAAGATAGTGCCGATATTATGCGGTTCATCTTTTAAGAATAAAGGAGTTCAGATGCTGCTGGATGCCATAGTTAGTTTTCTCCCGGCGCCGATAGATATACCGGCGGTCACAGGAATTGAACCTGATACCGGCATTGAAATTCAGAGAAAAGCTGATATCCGGGAAGACATGTGTGCGCTGGCTTTTAAGGTGGTAGTTGATCCCTATGTAGGTAAACTAACATATTTCAGGGTGTATTCTGGAAAAATAAAAGTCGGATCAAATGTTCTTAATAGTGAAAAAAACAAAAAGGAACGCATTGCCAGAATTTTAAAAATGCATGCTAATCATCGTGAGGAGATTGCGGAAGCAAATGCAGGTGACATCGTAGCTGGAGTAGGGTTAAAAGGCACAGTAACTGGAGATACATTGTGTGACGAAAAAAATCCTATTCTATTAGAATCAATTAAATTTCCTGATCCAGTAGTTGATGTGGCAATTGAACCGAAAACCAAGAATGATCAGGATAAAATTGGTGAGAGTTTAAGAAGACTGGCAGAAGAAGACCCGACCTTTAGGACTAGAATCAATGAGGATACCGGACAGACCATAATATCTGGTATGGGTGAATTGCATTTAGAAATAATCATAGATCGCCTATTGAAAGAGTTTAGAGTAAATGCTAATGTCGGCAACCCCCAGGTATCTTACAAGGAAACTATTAAAAAGAAACACCAGGCTGAAGCAGTATTTGAAAAACAGGCAGGAGGACGCGGGCAATACGCCCATGTAATCATTCAGTTAAGCCCTCTTGAAGAAGGTGAAGGTAAACGATTTATCAATAAATCTAAAGTCGAGGAAATACCTCCAGAGTTCATAGGGGCCATAGAAGCTGGAAGCCTGGAGTCTATGCAGGGAGGAATCATGGCTGGCTATCCAGTCGATGATTTGGAAATTACCCTGCTAGGTGGAAGTTTTCATGAAGTGGATTCAACCGAGCAATCATTTAAAATTGCCACTGGAATGGCGGTAAGAGAAGCTCTCCTGGCAGCTGAAGTTGTTCTGCTGGAACCCATAATGGATGTTGAAATAGTATGTCCAGAAGAATATGTGGGGGAGGTAATATCTGATCTGAATGCTCGCAGAGGCAGAGTGCTGGGATTTGAAGACAATAAAGCAAGTAAGATTGTAAAAGCTTTAGTCCCGCTGGCAGAGACCTTCGGTTATGCTACCAGTTTGAGATCGGCGAGTCAGGGGCGGGCCAGTTTTTCAATGCAGATTAAAAACTTCGCCGAGGTTCCTGCATCGAAGAGCAAAGAAATAGTTGCAAAACGATATGGCTTGCCAATGTGATACAGTATCAAATTAGTATTATGGAATATAAAAGTTCCAGAAGATAAATAGTTAAGTCCAATTAATCAAGAATTAACAGAAAGGAAAGGTGAGTTAGAAAATGGCAAAGCAGAAGTTTGAAAGGACAAAACCTCATCTTAACATTGGCACGATAGGTCACGTAGATCATGGTAAAACGACTTTAACAGCAGCGATAACCCTGACATTGTCAACAGTAGGTGGTGCGGTAGCGACGTCATACGATTCCATAGACAAAGCGCCGGAAGAAAGAGAAAGAGGAATCACGATCAATACCGCGCACGTAGAATACCAGACCGAAACTAGACATTATGCACACGTAGACTGCCCGGGTCATGCCGACTACATAAAGAACATGATAACCGGAGCAGCCCAGATGGATGGATCAATACTGGTAGTATCGGCAGCCGATGGACCGATGCCGCAGACCAGAGAACATATACTCTTATCCGGACAAGTAGGAGTACAATACATGGTAGTATTCATGAACAAGACCGACATGGTAGATGACGACGAATTACTAGAACTGGTAGAAATGGAGATCCGGGAATTATTAAGTGACTATGATTATCCAGGAGACGACATTCCGGTAGTAATGGGATCAGCATTAAAGGCCATGGAATGTGGGTGCGGATCTAGAGATTGTGAATGGTGCGGGAAGATATGGGAATTGATGGATGCGGTAGACAGTTATATACCGCTGCCGGAAAGGGCAACCGATAAACCGTTCCTGATGCCAATAGAGGACGTATTTACAATAACCGGAAGAGGAACCGTAACCACCGGTAGAGTAGAAAGAGGAACAGTAAAAGTAGGGGACGAAGTAGCGATAGTAGGCTTAAGAGATGAAATCAGGAAGACGGTGTGTACAGGAGTAGAAATGTTCCGGAAACTGTTAGACTATGCAGAAGCAGGAGACAACATAGGGACCCTATTAAGGGGAGTAGACCGGAAAGAAGTAGAAAGAGGAATGGTACTGGCCAAGCCGGGGAGTATTCAACCGCTGACCAAATTCACTGCTCAGGTATATGTATTGACTAAAGAAGAAGGTGGAAGACATACTCCGTTTTTCGGAGGATACCGTCCGCAGTTTTATTTCCGTACCACAGACGTAACCGGAGTAATCGAGCTGCCTGAGGGAGTAGAGATGGTAATGCCGGGAGACCATATCAATATGAAAATAGAACTGATTACACCGATAGCCATCGAAGAAGGTTTAAGATTTGCTATTAGAGAAGGTGGAAGAACTGTTGGTGCTGGCGCTGTTATCGGTATTAACGAATAATTACTGTCGATAAAAACGCAGTGAAGGATAATTATATCCTTCACTGCCACACACTCGGCAGCGTGTATTAAGCAAGTGACTAAGGAGGTTTTTGATCGAGTGAATGTCCAGCAAAAAGTAAGGATTAGGTTGAAAGCATTTGACCACAAATTATTAGATCAGTCATCGCAAAAAATAGTCGAAACCGCTAAGAAAAATGGCGCAAATGTATCTGGTCCCATACCGCTACCTACAGAAAAGAACATTTATACCATATTAAGGTCGCCCCATGTAAACAAAGACTCCCGGGAACAGTTCGAAATGAGGACTCACAAACGTTTAATTGATATACTAGATCCTACCCCCAAGGCAATAGATGCACTTATGCATTTAGATTTACCTTCTGGGGTAGATATTGAAATTAAACTTTAAGAAACTTAAGGCTGAGGAATCAGTGGGGAAAAAAGATTTCGAGGCGTAATAATTAAAGAAGTGACGTTGGTTTTCCCGCTGCCAACCTATCACTGAGAAAAAGGAGGAAGCTCAAGATGTCCAACCATACTCAGGCTATATTGGGTATAAAAATTGGTATGTCGCAAATATTTGATAACGATGGAAAAGCTATTCCCGTTACTATAGTTGAAGCCGGGCCATGTAAAGTTCTGCAGAAAAAAAATCAGGCCACCGATGGATACCATGCTATTCAGGTAGGATTCCGGGAAATAAAGGAAAATAAAGTCAACAAACCGGCCAAAGGACATTTTCAAAAGGCCAATCTTAAACCACTGCGGCACATAAAGGAATTTCTGGTTGAAAATGCTGATGAATATGAAGTCGGCCAGGAGATCAGGGTTGATATATTTGAAGCAGGCAGTAAGGTGGATGTTGTGGGTAAATCCAAAGGCAAAGGATTTGCTGGAGGAGTAAAGAGGCACAACTTTGCACGAGGCTCGATGGGACACGGTTCGAAATATCACCGTCGTCCAGGATCTCTTGCGGCTAAAGGCCCAGCAAGAGTATTTAAAGGAAGAAAACTGCCCGGCAGATTAGGTGGAGAGAGGGTCACCGTGCAGGGTTTAGAAATAGCCAAAATATACCCTGAGAGAAACTTGATTTTAATTAAAGGTTCAATTCCAGGGCCCAGAAGAGGTCTTGTCATGATAAAAGGTTCAGTAAAGGCATAACTGAATTTGAAGGAGGTTATGAAAATGCCTAGAGTTGCACTGTATGACGTTAGCGGGGCCCAAATTGGAGAATATGAATTAAATGACGATATTTTTGGGATAGAGCCCAATCAGGCTGTATTATATGATTTTGTAAAAATGCAGTTGGCTAATAAACGCGTGGGAACCGCATCAACTAAAACTAGAGCTGAAGTGAGAGGCGGAGGCAAGAAACCCTGGAGACAAAAGGGAACAGGACGTGCGCGGGTAGGAAGTTCACGCAACCCGGTATGGAAGGGTGGCGGAATTACATTTGGGCCTAAACCCAGAGATTATTCATATAAACTACCTAAAAAAGTCAGAAGACTGGCTATGAAATCTGCTCTGTCCAGCAAAGTGATCGATAACAGCATTATTATACTAGATCAATTGATAATGGATGAGCCTAAAACTAAAGATTTTGTAGGAATACTGGATTCACTCAATTTAGACTATGGAACTCTGGTAGTTACCGCAGACGGTAATGCAAATGTATCCAAATCAGCCCGAAATATACCTGGAGTTAAGTCACTCAAGGTAGAGTTCATAAATGTATATGATTTATTGAAATACGAAACCCTGCTTATTACTAGGGATGCAGTCGCTAGAATTGAGGAGGTGTTTGCGTAATGCGAGACCATCGAGACATAATTATCAAGCCGGTAATCACAGAAAAAACCATGAATTTACTGGTAGAAAACAAATACACCTTTATCGTTGATAAAAGAGCTAACAAGACAGAAATTAAAAACGCCATTGAAAGTATTTTTAATGTTAAGGTTGATAAAGTATATACCATGAATGTTAAAGGAAAACCAAAAAGGATGGGTAGGTCGGTGGGCAAAACCCCTAATAGGAAGAAAGCTATTGTGGCCCTCAAACCTGGACAAAAAATACCACTATTTGAAGGAATATAAGGTTCCGTTGCTCTTGTTTAAGGAGGTAATTATAAGATGGGCATAAAAAAATTCAGGCCTACAACACCCAGTAGAAGAGAAATGACAGTATTGACTTTTGATGAAATAAGCAAAACTAAACCTGAAAAAAGTCTTACTGAACCCTTAAAAAAAACCGGGGGGCGTAACAATAAAGGTCGCCTGACGGTCAGACATATTGGCGGTCGTCACAAGCGCTTATATAGGATTATAGACTTCAAAAGAATAAAAGACTCGGTGCCAGCCAAGGTAGCTGCTATTGAATATGATCCCAACCGTTCTGCTAACATAGCACTCTTGCATTACACTGACGGCACCAAAACATACATTTTGGCACCCCATGGATTGAAAGTGGGAGATACTGTTGTTTCCGGCTCTAAAGCTGATATTAAAGTTGGGAATACCCTGCAACTGAAAGATATTCCAGTTGGATCTCTCATTCATAATGTGGAACTAAGGCCAGGAAAGGGCGGTCAGTTGGCTAGGTCGGCCGGGACAGTTGCTCAGTTAATGGCTAGAGAAGGTAATTATGCACACGTAAGGCTTCCCTCGGGTGAGGTGAGATTAGTGCATGTTACCTGCCGAGCTACCATAGGGCAGGTTGGTAACCTGGACTATGAAAATCAAACTATTGGTAAAGCCGGAAGATCACGGTGGTTAGGCATAAGACCAACAGTAAGGGGTTCGGTTATGAATCCAACCGATCATCCCCATGGTGGTGGTGAAGGGCGTGCTCCCATTGGGAGAAAGTATCCCGTATCTCCCTGGGGTAAAATTGCTATCGGCGGCAAAACTCGGAAAAAGAAAGCTTCTGACAAGATGATAGTCAGGAAAAGGAAATAAAGGAGGTCTATATAGATGTCAAGGTCATTGAAAAAAGGACCTTATTGCGAAGAAAAGCTGCTTAGTAAAGTAGAAGCTATGGGTCAATCAGGTCAGAAAAGCGTAATTAAGACATGGTCGAGACGATCTACAATAATGCCGCAAATGATCGGATTCACTTTTGCAGTTCATGATGGTAGAAGACATATACCTGTTTATATAACCGAGGATATGGTGGGGATGAAGTTAGGTGAATTTGCACCGACCAGAACCTACCGGGGGCATGCAGGAAAGTCTGAAAAATCCAGCAGATCAAGGTAGAAAGGAGGAGCGATAAGTAAGATGGAAGCTAAATCAATAGGGCGTTATCTTAGAGTATCTCCTTTTAAAGCTCGTCAGGTGGCGAATCTAGTTCGGGGTAAGGATGCTAATGAGGCAGTTGCCATGCTAAAATACACTAACAAAAAGTCAGCTCCCTTTATCGGCAAAATCGTTAAATCTGCTATTGCCAATGCTGAACATAACTACGATATGGATGTAGATGAATTATTCATCGCTGAAATATTTGTTGATGAAGGACCAACCCTGAAGAGAATGAAGCCTAGAGCATATGGCAGGGCAGACGTAAGAAGGCATAGAACAAGCCATATTACGGTGGTAGTAAAAGAAAGGGAGGTTAAATAGTGGGGCAAAAGGTTCATCCTAAGGGCTTTAGAATAGGAATTATCAGAGACTGGGATTCTAACTGGTATGCGGATCGCGATTATACCGAACTGCTGCATGAGGACTACCAGATCAGAGCTCATATCAAAGAACGATTTTACATGGCTGGTGTGTCCAGAATTCAGATACAGAGAACGGGCAACAAGGTTAGAATTACTATTCATACCGCCAAGCCAGGGATAATTATTGGCCGGGGAGGTACTGAGGTAGAACAACTGAAAGTCAACCTGACCAAAATGACTGGCAAGAACATTAATATAAATATCCAGGAAATAAAAAAACCAGAATTAGATGCTCAAATCGTAGCGGAAAATATAGCCCAGCAGTTAGAAAAACGAATTGCTTTTCGCCGGGCTATGAAGCAGACCGTGGGAAGAACTATGAGAGCCAATGGAGTAGGCATTAAGGTGGCTATATCGGGTAGGTTAGGTGGAGCTGAGATAGCCAGAACCGAGTGGTATTCTGAAGGTAAAGTGCCCCTTCATACTCTACGAGCTGATGTAGATTATGGTTTTGCTGAAGCTAACACTACCTACGGTAAAATAGGCATAAAAGTCTGGATTAACCGGGGCGAGATAATGCCCGAGGCAAAACATAGACCAAGCGATCATAAAAAGGAGGAGGCAGATAAGTAATGCTTACCCCTAAGAGAATTAAATACAGAAAGCAGCACCGGCCCAGAAACATGTCCGGCAATGCTAACAAGGGCAATGAAATCACTTATGGCGATTTCGGACTTCAGGCCTTAGAACCAGCCTGGGTGACCAATAGACAGATAGAAGCAGCACGTATTGCTATTAACCGCTATATAAAAAGAGGCGGGAAATTATGGATAAAGATATTTCCCGATCGGCCCATTACGGTTAAGCCGGCTGAAACTCGTATGGGAAAAGGAAAAGGTTCTCCTGAGCACTGGATAGCGGTTGTTAAACCAGGGCGGGTTATGTTTGAATTATCAGGGGTTAATGAAGAAGTTGCCCGGGAAGCAATGAGACTAGCGGCTCATAAGCTGCCCATAAAATGCAAATTCGTAAAAAGAGAAGAAATAGGTGGTGAGGTTAGTGAAGGCTAGCAACATAAGGGAACTAACCGATGAGGAATTAAAACAGAAGGTTTCAAATTATAAGGAAGAGCTGTTCAATTTAAGATTTCAGCTGGCCACCGGGCAGCTGGATAATCCCATGAGAATCAGGGATGTCAGAAAGAACATTGCTAGATGCAAGACGATTTTACGCGAAAGAGAAATTGCGCAGCATCAGAACGCATAAAGGAGGTCTAAGGGTGGCGGAAAAACCTGGTAATAGGAAGGTTATAATGGGAACAGTAGCCAGCAGCAAGATGGATAAAACCATCACAGTAAGTGTTGAAACTGTGAAACAGCATCCTCTATACAAAAAGACCATTAAAACCAGCAAAAAATATAAAGCTCATGATGAAAATAATGAAGCCGGAGCGGGCGACATTGTAAAAATTATGGAAACCAGGCCGATGAGTAAAGATAAGAGATGGAAACTCATTGAAATAATACAAAAAGCTAAGACTTTGCAGTAGATGCGGATGACGCTAGAAGGGAGGATAAGCAGTGATTCAGCAAGAGACAATGCTCCAGGTTGGCGATAATACCGGTGCCAAGAAAGTACTCTGTATCAAGGTCCTGGGTGGTTCCACTAGAAAGTACGCAACCGTTGGAGATATTATAGTAGCAGCGGTTAAAGAAGCGGCGCCAGGTGGAGTTGTCAAAAAGGGCGATGTGGTAAAAGCTGTAGTTGTAAGAACCAGAAAAGAGATCAGACGTAAGGATGGTTCATATATAGCTTTCTCTGAAAATGCTGCCGTGATTATAGATGACAACAAGAATCCTAAGGGTACTCGAATATTTGGACCGGTTGCCAGGGAATTAAGGGAAAAGAACTTCATGAAGATCGTATCTCTAGCTCCTGAGGTTCTATAAACTAGGGAGGTGTTTCAGGTGCATGTAAAAAAAGGTGACATTGTTATAGTAACCAGCGGCAAAGATAAAGGGAAAAAAGGTAAAGTCCTGAGGTCATTGCCGGATCGAAATAAAGTAGTAATCGAAGGCATAAACAAGTCAAAAAAACATCAAAAACCCAGTCGCGCAATTCCTCAAGGTGGAATATTGCAGATCGAAGCACCAATTAACATAGCCAATGTTATGTATTTATGTAAAAAATGCAATAAACCAACCCGTCTGGGCACTAAGGTGTTAGACAATAAAGAAAAAGTCAGAGTCTGCAAGAGATGCGGAGAAATTGTAGACTAGCAAATCTAGGAAAGGAGGCCAGTAGAATGGCCAGGCTACACGACTTATACAAGCAAGAAATAGTTCCTAGGTTGATGGAGAGATTTAATTATAAAAACGTAATGCAAGCTCCTAAAGTAGACCGAGTTGTAATAAATATAGGGGTTGGAGAAGCGATACAGAATTCTAAAGCGCTTGATGGTGCAGTTAATGATTTATCAACCATATCAGGACAAAAACCGGTAATTACCAAAGCTAAAAAATCCATCGCGGGCTTCAAGCTAAGAGAAGGAATGCCCATTGGATGTAAGGTCACTTTGCGCGGCGAAAGAATGTATGAATTCCTAGATCGCTTAATAAATCTTTCTTTGCCCCGTGTACGAGATTTCAGGGGAGTATCCCCCCAGGCTTTTGATGGTAGAGGTAACTACTCACTGGGGATAAAAGAGCAGACCATCTTCCCTGAAATATACTATGATAGGATCGACAAAATAAGAGGTCTTGAAGTAGTAATTGTTACCACCGCTAAAACGGACGAAGAAGGAAGGGAACTATTAAAAGGCTTAGGAATGCCATTTAGATAGGAGGTAAAATATCAGATGGCTAAGAAGGCTATGATTGAAAAGCAAAAAAGGGAACCACGATTTAAGGTTCGTCATTATAACAGATGTAAAATATGTGGACGGCCCAGAGCCTATATGCGTAAATTTGGAATGTGCAGAATCTGTTTCAGGGAACTGGCCCACAAAGGTGAACTCCCTGGAGTTACCAAGTCGAGTTGGTAAGCTTTATTATAAAGGAGGTTTAGGATATGGTCATGACTGATCCAGTAGCTGATTTCCTGACCAGAATCAGGAACGGTAATATGGTCATGCATGAGACCGTTGAAGCACCCTCATCTAAAATAAAAGTTTCAATAGCTGAAATTATGAAAGAAGAAGGGTACATCAAGGATTATGAATATATCCAGGACGGTAAGCAGGGGATCATAAGAGTATATCTCAAATACGGCCCTAATAAAGAGAAGGTCATTACCGGGATTAAGAGAATCAGCAAACCCGGTTTGAGAGTATATGTTAAGAAAGATGACATACCAAAAGTCTTAGGAGGGCTTGGAACTGCAGTTATTTCAACCTCCAAAGGATTAATGACAGACAAAAGTGCACGTAAAACTGGACTTGGCGGAGAAGTAATATGTTATATCTGGTAGCAGAAGGAGGGGTTAACAGTGTCTCGAATAGGTAAAAAGCCTATCAGTCTGCCTAAAGGGGTAGAAGTTAAAATAGAGGATAATACAGTTACTGTAAAAGGCCCCCGGGGTGAATTGACTCAGAAGTTACCTGCAGATATTAGTTTGGACATAAGTGATGACGAAATATTAGTCACCAGACCGAGCGATGCCAAAAAGCACCGAGCTTTCCATGGGCTGAGCCGTGCTTTAGTTGCCAATATGGTAGAAGGTGTCACCAACGGCTATGAGAAGAAGCTGGAACTAGTAGGTGTTGGCTATAGAGCTCAGATGCAGGGCAGCAAACTTATGCTCACGGTTGGGTATTCCCATCCCATACTGATAGATGCCCCGGAAGGTATCGATTTTGAGGTGCCAGCAGTAACTAAGATAACTGTTAGAGGAATTGATAAACAGTTGGTGGGAAATACTGCGGCGCATATTCGTGCTATAAGAAAACCGGAACCTTATAAAGGTAAAGGGATCAAGTATGAAAATGAAATAATTAGACGTAAGGCTGGCAAATCAGGTATCAAATAACTAGGAAAGGAGTGGCAATATTGTTTAAGAAAACCAGTAGTACATCACTCAGGCAGAGAAAACATAAACGAGTGCGCAGAAAAGTCTCCGGTACTACAGAAGTGCCCAGACTATGTGTTTATAAAAGCCTTAATCATTTATATGCTCAAATAATCGATGATGAAAAGAGTGAGACCTTGGTAGCTGCTTCAACCCTGGAAAAAGATTTTGCAGGTCTGGAATCCAAGACTAATAAAGAAGCAGCAAAAATAATCGGCAGCAGAATCGCTGAGAAAGCAAAGGAAAAGGGTATTATGCAGGTGGTGTTTGACCGCAGTGGGTATAAATATCACGGCTGTATAGCATCTCTAGCTGACGCTGCCAGGGAAAAAGGTTTACAATTTTAATGCAGGATCTACTTAGTAAGGAGGGAAACGATGAACGACAGAGATATGGCTGCTCCGGAATTAATTGAAAAGATAGTAAACATCAGAAGAGTTGCCAAAGTTGTCAAGGGTGGCCGTAGATTCAGTTTCAGTGCCCAGGTAGTGGTTGGCGATGGAGCCGGCAAAGTAGGTACCGGAAAAGGTAAGGCCAATGAAGTACCTGAAGCCATTAGAAAAGCGGTTGAGAATGCTAAGAAGAATATGATAGATGTCCCGTTAATTGAGGAAAGAACTATTCCCCATCAAATCACTGGCCGGTTTGGAGCTGGCAGAGTATTTTTAAAACCTGCTTCTGCAGGTACTGGTGTTATTGCCGGTGGACCTGTCAGAGCAGTTCTAGAAGCAGCGGGGATTAAAGACATTCTGACTAAGTCACTGGGATCCTCTAATTCAAATAATATGGTTCATGCTACTATGGAAGGACTAAAAAGTTTGAAGAAAGCGGAGCAGGTTGCAAAATTAAGGGGCAAGACCATAGATGAGTTGATTAATTGAGGAGGGATATGACTTGGCTAAACAGATTAAAATTACCTGGACCAAAAGTTATATCGGCTGCCCCAAAACCCAAAGAT
>JAENZN010000055.1 GCA_016841245.1 Syntrophomonas sp. | reverse complement strand
AAAGAAGCCCGCGATTGAGGCGTACCTAAGTACGTTGATTGAGCGGGCTTCTTGAAATAACGCAGAGATTCGCATTTGTCATCGGTCTGGCACCCCGGTTTTTTACCGGGGTGCCTAGTTGTTACCAAAGGCAACAAGATGTTAGGCCGATGACAAAGTCAACAACCTGGCAGGTATGCAGCAGCCAATTCTTGAACGACTAGGCGCATGTTTTCTGTGAAAATTCGTATATTCCTGAATCCTCGCTTAGAGCCTCACCTTGTAAATTCTTATAAATCTTTTCAACCTTAAAATTACTACTATTAAGAAATTTTGTGATTTCGTCTAACCCAAATAGCCTGCGATAGATTCTTATGATTTTGGGTGCCCCGTCTTCATCTATAATCGTATACGTTGTTCTAAATATTCGTTTCCAATTCATTCAATTGTTACAATGAACAGGATAGATCAGCTTTTTTAACTTGACCTTACTTATAAAAAACAACATATCGCCGTCTAAATGGTTAAGTGGGACATATATTTGTCCTTCTTATCCCATCTTTCCTACATTGACCCTGGTCTTGGTCTTGAATACCAGGGCCTCTTCAAGCAGGAAAGGAACAATGATCTTTTCGAAACTTCCGTAAAAAAACACTGTGCAGGCAGGTTGGCTTACCAGAGCAACCGAACTACCTATCTGTTCAAGAAAAAAGCGATTGACTATTTGAACAATGTTCAATATAATTCCTCTTAATATTTTAAAAACCAGGAGAAAAATGAATGCCTAAGAAAATACCGGATGTCAAAGAAAAAATATTGAAAAGTGCTGAAATATTGTTTAATAAATATTCCTATGAGGAGGTAGATATGAGGCTGATAGCCAGGGAGGCCGGGGTTTCCGTAGGTACTATATACTATCATTTTTCTGATAAAACAGGGATATTTATTTCTGCTTTCGAAAAAAGCCTGGATAGATTATTTGGAACCCTGGGGCAAATAAAAAACTCGAGTGTTCATCCGGCACAAAGGCTGAACCAATACCTGACCTTCTTATTTCAGGTTACCAGTTCCAGGAAGGAAGCAGTTAGACTGCTGTTTTTGGAGGGGATATTAACTGTCTCTGTTGATAGCCAATGCAAGCAGATGAACCTGCTTTTTGAGCAAATAAAAAACCAGCTGGTAATAGACATTGGAGCCATCCTGAAAGATATGATGCCTAAGGATAGGCAAATTGAAGAAAATCTTATTGACCGGTTGATTATCTCTACCCTGGGATTATTCTTCACTTTGAACCAGCGCTTCCCACAGGAAGTCGAGGAAAACGTGAGATATATAACCAGCGCCCTGGAAGCACTAATAAATTCGAGAGGAATTCTATTAAAATCATAAAATTAGGACGGTAACTCTGCAGGAGGAAGAAGTTATGGCGGTTAAACTGGTTACGGACAGCACTTCATATATAGCTGACAGTTTGTGTGATGAGTATGACATAAAGGTTGCATCTCTGGGAGTATGTTTTCCCGATGAATATTTTCTAGAAACCAAAGTAGACTATGATTATTTTTACGATAAAATTGAGCAGGGAGGGATTGTTCCTACTTCTTCTCAACCGGCTCCCGGCTTGTTTTACCAAATATTTGAGCAAATAGTAGCCAACGGAGATGAGGCTCTGGGTATTTTTATCTCCACTGGAATAAGCGGAACCTGCGGTTCGGCAGCAAGTGCCCGGGAAATGATACTGGAAAAATACCCGGAAGCTCGCATAGAGATCATGGATTCTCTAAATGTGTGCATGGGTCTGGGACTGCAAGTTCTAGCAGCAGCCGAGGCCGCCCGAGAGGGGAAGACTATGGAACAAGTTATGGAGTCTGCCTGCTCGGTCAGAGAGAGAGTTCATTTTTATTTTGTCCCCCTTACCCTGGACTATCTACAAAAAGGCGGGCGCATAGGAGGGGCAGCAGCTTTGATAGGTTCAGTCTTGAGCATTAAACCGGTATTATATATTACCAGTGATGGAAAGATAGATGTGTTTGAAAAAGTAAGAGGTGTGCAGGCTGTGGTAAAACATCTTTACAAAATACTTAAGAAAGATATTGACTTGCATGGCTTAAGAAAACTGGTAGTACACGAGGTTCATGACCCGATTCGAGGCCAGGAATTAGCAAGGGAAATCGGTGACAACCTGGGTATTAAAGATGTTCTGGTGCTTTCTATAGGACCTGTTATAGGAATCCATGTAGGGCCTGGAAGTTTTGGTATTGTTTACCTTACAGAAAAATGATAGGGGGTATAAGGGTTGTGATTATTATGCTGTTGGCCATTATATTTTGTATTTCGGTGGTAGTATGCTTTATTATCGCCCGGATATTTAAAGCGCCGCTGGAAAGTATCCTCCATCGTCTGATCCTGGAAGATATCGGCCAGGCCTGGCTTAAATATCTGCAGTTTGCTATTTATGTGGTCTGGGATATCCAGTGGGGTAAATATCTGGAGCATCGAGAATTACCTGACTCCTGACTACAATAGATGTAAGCCAGCCATTGTTAGTTCTCAGCCGTGAGCGCTGGGCATTGGAAATTTATAAGACAATTATTGATACCCTGAGCGGTATAGCCTGGATGCTGCTGGTCTTTTTCGTTATTGCCCTGATTGCTTATGTTATAGTCCGCATTTTTGAATCCAAACAAAGTCGTTCTTGAAGAGATTATAAAAGCAGTGATTTAAAAGAGTAGGTTGTTTAGTATGAAATAAATTCATGATTTTTATAGAGTTCACCAATATTAATCTGATATTAAAGAATTACCGGTTATTAAAAGTGAAAATCCAGGTGAAGTTTTCCTGCCTATGATTGCTTTACATATATTTATCAGATAAACGCCAAAAAAAAATCATGTGCAGTTGCTCCCTGCACATGAACCCTAATTTCATATGTTTGCAGCATTTCATTTTTGATTCGTTGCTTATTATCTATTAACAGGCGGCATATTCTGCCAGCAATCTTTCAAATATAACTGCAACAGGAAGTATCTCCTTAATTTTAAAGACGTTCTGACCGGTGAATACTACTCCCTCATCTACCTTCCCATTGCGAGCATTAACCAGTGCTTTATATATGCAGTAATCCTTGGAACAGTTTCTTAAACAGGCATTGCATTTCTCGGGTTCGGGAACTTCTCCCGCTTGGATCAATTCGGTAAAGGCATTTTTAAGGGCCCGCCCTGGTAATCCTACCGGACTTTTTATGATGATGACGTCTTCCTCCCGGGCTTGTAGGTACATCTGTTTGTATTCGCCGGCTACTGAGCACTCTTCACTGAGTACGAAACGAGTAGCCATCTGTACTCCATCTGCGCCCAATTTAATCATCTCTGCCATATCCCTGCCATCGACTATCCCTCCTGCTGCGATAACCGGTATTTTAACCGCTTTTTTGATTTCGGGCAGTATATCTTTAATAGAACGGTCAGTACCCAGGTGCCCCCCGGCTTCTGCGCCTTCGGCTACAACAGCTGCGGCACCAGATTTTTCGGCCAGAATGGCCGCCCGGGCCGACGACACAATGGGTACTATGGGGGTATCGCTTTCCCGACCCCGCAGGAAAATATCTCGGGAAAACCCGGCTCCGGTAAATATTACGTCTATGCCCTCATTGATTGCAGTTTCAACCAGTTCGGTAAATTGGCGAGCTGCATACATGATATTCACTCCGATAATCCCCGACCCCGCCAGTTTTCGGGCCTTACGGATCTCGGCCTTTAATTCATCCAGGGAAATGGCAGTAGCTCCTATAACTCCGATACCCCCTGCCTTGGCCACAGCAGCCGACAAGCAGGCAGTTGAAACACTGATAGACATACCACCCTGGATAATGGGAAAGTGGGGAATCAGTTTCCCTATTTTTAATTCAGGTAATTTCAAAATGGTTTACCTCCACTTCATTTTCATATCAAGAATATTAACTTATTCTGCTGAATATATCCAGAATATTTAAAACATAATAAAATAAATGTCGCAATTTACTAATTATGGGAACAACTATTGACATTTGTAAATAATCCTGGTTTAATAACCTATGAAAAATATTTGTGCACAAAGTATGCGCTAAAAGACTTATAATTATGAATCCCAATAAGGTGGTGCTATGATGAAAGCTTTGGTAAAGGGTATGGGGCATGCCCTGCCCGAACGGATACTTGATAATAAAGAACTGGAGCAGATGGTGGATACCAGTGAAAAGTGGATAATTGAAAGGACTGGTATACGAGAAAGAAGAATCATCGATGAATCGGAAACAACTTCGGATTTGGCTTATCGAGCTTCGCTTATGGCTATTGAGAATTCTGGAATTAGTATAGAAGAACTGGATTTAATCATCGTTGCTACAGCTACGCCAGATATGTTGTTCCCCGCCTTTTCGGAAGCACAAAAAAGCATAAAAAGCTATAAACAAAGAAAAATCAGG
>JAENZN010000026.1 GCA_016841245.1 Syntrophomonas sp. | reverse complement strand
ATTGATTGGCGTCTCTTTTTTCAAAGACCATTCTTAAGGATTACAGGAATGCTCCCTCTATGTACAAGCTATACTTATCGCTAGTTATATCTATCTGAACCTAATTAACATATTACTATAATTCCCTTAAAAAAATCATTTAAATATTAGCTCTATTTATGGAAGTAGTCTTTTGTAATGCCAGGCCATCCTCGCTCTTGAAGCATGACCAATCAGTCCCTACTGCCACAACGAAATCGAGCTATAATCCAGAATCATACTTGCGTCCCCATGACACAAGCTAAATTCCAGCAGCAACCCTCAACTTGATGTATAATAAGGCTGTTGTTGAATGAATCCGATTTTATATTGTCAAAGAATGGAAACTGAAATTATGCTGGAAATTCTGTCCCGCGGGGCTAAAAAAGGATTAAATTTGACCTGGGAACTGGTTATTAAGATAGTACTGCCGGTCTATATAATTGTATCCCTGCTCAATTATACACCAGTCATACCCTGGCTATCAGACTCACTATCCCCTTTTATGAATCTTCTAGGATTGCCGGGAGAAGCGGCCCTGCCGCTGGTATTGGGATCTCTGGTCAGCTTTTACGCTGGAGTAGGAGCAGTCGTGCCTCTGGGTCTCGCCCCCAGAGAACTAACTATTGTGGCAGCCATGCTGCTCTTGGCCCATGACCTTCCTATAGAAGCTGCGGTAAGCAAGAAAAGCGGCAGCAGAATAACTTCCCTTATAATTATTCGGGTAATAGCAGCCTGTGCTTTCGGAATAGGAATTAATTATATTTTATAGTGGAGATAAATAATGACAGCCATTGCTTGGGAAATCTTCAAAAACAGCCTAAAACTAGTTGTAGAACTGGGATTCATTATAACTTCGGTGATGATAGCGGTTGAGCTTATGCAGAAATATAAGATTCTGCATCGTTTGACTGCTCTAGCCTCACCGATTACCCGGCTGCTCAAGCTGCCGCAGGCCGGTAACCTGCCTCTGCTGGCCGGTACCTTCTTAGGCATAAGTTATGGCGCTGCGGTAATCATCGACTCGGGACGCAGCGGGTACCTGGATGCAGATGAAATCTATGTTATAAACCTGTTTTTAGTAATCTGCCATGGCCTGGTGGAAGATACTATTATCTGGATGGCTCTGGGAGCCTTTATTATTCCAGTTCAAATAGCCCGGCTTATTGCAGCCCTGACCATCTGTTATGCCGCCTCCTGCCTGTTTTCCAAACATAAGACGAAAGAACCGTCTCCATTGATACCCTAGAATAATACCACTAATTAACAGGTAATGAAACATACTGCATTATACAAACTATATCTATGATGAAAAGATTTATTATCTATGGTTTCGTAGGTTGGATATTTGAAATAGTATTCACAGGAACTGGTTCACTACTACGGGGCTCACTGAGCCTGACCGGATACACCTACCTGTGGATGTTCCCTATTTATGGGATGGCAGTATTATTGGAGCCGGTGCATAACAGAATCAGGTTAGCTCCCTGGCCCATCCGGGGAGTCATTTGGGTTTCTTTAATATTCTTTATCGAATATATTAGCGGATGGCTGCTCAGTAATGGTATAGGCTTCTGCCCCTGGGATTATTCAGGGTTTAGTCCTTATGTAGTGGATGGCTTTATCCGTTTGGATTTTTTCCCCTTCTGGTTCATAGCCGGTCTTTTATTCGAAAATATTCACGATTTTTTGGATTCCATCAGCATTCGTTATCCATCAACTGCATTATTAAAACCTGATCTCGATTATGATATGGAAAAACATGGACAAAAAAGGAGCCTTGAAGAGCCAAGGCTAAAAAAAAGGAAAGTTATAGATTAAAAGCATCTCATCTCCTGCCTGAGCAGACAGGTATATCAAATGAGGGACCGACCTGAAACCTTAAATTCTTTCCCTCATCCCTCAGCACCTGTGCCTAACCCCATTATATAACTTAAAGAGCGGCAGATGTCAGGCCAAATGCTGGCAAATAATCTGGTCAGTGATGGGTTCCTTCGACCACCTTTATTCCTTTACTTTCAATGCACTTTTTTATCTCCTCTTTATGGGGACACTCGGGATAGTCTCCCTCCATAACCATACAGGAAGACAGATGGACCACATCCAGGTCATATTTTAACAGGGTATCAACCAGCCTGGATACCCGTCGACCCGGGCACCCCCCACATGTAAAATATCCTAAAATTTCAACATTATCACCGTACTGCTCAAAATGCTGGCGCCGTTTATTGAAAGCCTTAAAACAGGCAATACCCGGACATACCTCAGCCACGGTCTCACACCTTACAATCGCAATACAAGTCTTTTCATTATCATCCGCGCTTTTTTCGGCAAACTTAATATATTGCTCCCGGCTCCTGCGAACATCATCAACATATACTTCTTCTTGACCCCGGGCCTTTACATCATTTTCAACTGCTTTGACGGCCATCTTCCTGACAAAACCAGGTACTTTCTGGATCTCCATACGGGCCTCCTCGGTCCAACGCATTCCCATCCCTCTTTTCCTGCTAGTGAATAGTATCGCTATGAATAAGCATTATTAGTCAGGATTCAATCATGTTTTTTCACCAAATCGGCCAGGCTTTCCCGTTTTAACTCCTGCAGGAAAGCCGCTTGGGCCCTGGCCAGTACTGGAGAAACTGGACAGATATCACGGTTAGGACAGATATAACCTGGTTCCAAACATATGTTAAATGCTATCGGTCCCTCTATGGCCTTAACAATATCAGCCATATTAACATCCTCCGGAGCTTTGGCAAGCATGATGCCTCCCTGAACCCCCCTGCGAGTCTTCACCAGTCCCGCCAGTGATAAAAGCTGAACCGTTTTTTTTAGAAATTCTACCGGTATACCCTGTCGCTCCGAAATTATCTTCACCTGCAGCACTTCACCCCTGGGCCTGGAAGCCAGCTCCAGCATGGTCCTTATAGCATATTCGGTTTGTCTCGTAATTTGCATAGCCTCATCTCCTATAGTGGATATATTATATCCACTTTGTCTACTGTTATTATAAGGGACAAAAAGCACTATTGCAATGTACCGGCAACAAGGAGTTCTATTCTCATAACAACCTTAATTGTAAATCCCGTAGCGGTATCATCTGTGCTTCCCATTGAAATCCAGGTATATTTTTTCCTGTTCTTAGACGAGTCCCAACAGGCGAGCACTTTGGGCCACAATAAAACACAAAATTATCCCGGTGATAGTCGTTACAGCAAAGGTTACTAGGGTCCATTTCGTACTCTGGGTTTCCTTCTTAATCGTAATCAGCGTCGTTCCACAGGGAAAATGGTTCAAGCAGAATAGCATCGTACATACCGCCGTTAACCAGGTCCACCCATTAGCAAGAAAAAGGGCTCGCAGGGTCTGCAGGCTGTCTAATTCAATCATCTGTCCAGCAGACATGTAGCTCATTACCAGGATGGGAATGACAATCTCATTGGCTGGCAAACCAAGGATAAATGCCATTAATATAAATCCATCCATCCCTAATAAATTAGCGAAAGGCTCCAGCAGCTTCGCTCCGTGCTGTAAAACACTGAGCTCTCCTACATATATATTGGCGAAAGCCCAGGTGATCATACCCGCCGGGGCAGCAACGATTATAGCTCTAGCAAGGACGAACAGGGTACGGTCATAGATCGAACGGACAATAATTCTCCCTAACTGAGGTTTACGGTAAGGGGGAAGTTCCAGAGCAAAAGAAGAGGGAAGCCCTTGCAAAATTGTCTTTGATAATAATTTCGATACCATGAGGGTGATCACAACACCTAAAACAATCGCTGCTAGGATACTTACGGAAGCTACAACGGATTGCCAGCTTCCCATCGCCCCAGCGATAAAAATGGTAGCCAGAGCAATCAAGGTCGGAAAACGTCCATTACAGGGCACGAAGTTGTTGGTAATAATGGCGATAAGTCGTTCCCGGGGCGAATCGATGATCCTGCATGCAATCACCCCTGCTGCATTACATCCGAATCCCATACACATGGTTAAAGCTTGCTTGCCATGGGCGCAAGCCTTCTTGAAATAGTTATCCAGATTGAATGCGATGCGGGGAAGATAACCTAAATCTTCTAAAAGGGTGAACAAGGGGAAAAAAATGGCCATCGGGGGCAGCATAACTGATATTACCCAGGCCAGAGTTCGATACATCCCCAAAACCAGTAACCCATGCAGCCAATCCGGCCAGCCCGCAGACAAAAATAAATGCGTCAAGCGCTCCTCCACCCAGAACAAGCCAATGGCCAATACTTGTGAAGGATAATTTGCACCCTTAATGGTGATCCAGAAGACCAATCCCAACAGAGTAAGCATAACCGGAATACCCCATATTGGGGAGGTAAGAATGCTGTCTATCCTACGGTCCATACCATTGTAATTTTGCTTCTCATAGCTAAGCACTTTTTGAGTTATTTCTTCAGCCTGGGTAACAAGGCAGGTGACAATATGGTCACGCAGGGTGTCTCTCTCCAGATGATCCTCCAGAAGCATTTGATCAACAATTTCCAAAGCACCCGAGATTTCACCGGTTTCACCAGTCCTTAAAAAGGGATACTGTACAAGCAAAGCTTCGATATTACTATCTCCATCCAGCAGCCGAAGCGCTACCCACCTGCTCTTAACTTGGTCTTTTATAATTGCCTGTAAATATGGTTCAAGTATGTGAATACATTTTTCCACCACATCACCATAGCTGACACGCAAAGGGGTGTTTTTTGAATTTCCCAGCGCTACCTGATAAATTGCATCTTTCAGGGTTTCCAAGCCCACTCCGTCCCTGGCATTGGTTCCAATTACAGGTACGCCGAGTATTTTTGAAAGGGTTGACAAATCAACCTGAATTTTCTTCCGCTTCGCTTCATCCAGCAGATTTACACAAAGTATAACATTATCAGTGATCTCCATTACCTGCAATACTAAATTCAAGTTTCTTTCCAGACAGGTCGCATCGGTAACTACCACCGTTGCCCGTGGTTCTCCAGAGCAGATAAAATCACGGGCGACTTCCTCATCTACCGAGTTAGCGAATAGAGAATAGGTTCCAGGTAAATCAACCAGGATAAATTTGCAATGCTTATGAATATACTTACCCTGAGCATTAGTCACCGTCTTTCCTGGCCAGTTACCAGTATGCTGGTTTAACCCGGTCAAACTATTGAAGACCGTACTTTTGCCTGTGTTGGGATTGCCAGCTAATGCAATAAGCAATTCCTCATGTTGCATATTTATCTGGAACATTTCCTTCTCCATTCGCTCCCTGGTCACTTGCCTGACGCTCACGGTTTATAGTCCTCCACTTCGCAGTTTTAAAGCACTTCTACGAGTATTTTACTGGCCTCTTCAGAGCGCAGTGCGATGACCGCTCCGCGGATTTCATAAGCAATTGGATCCCCTGAAGGACTTTTTTGCAAAGCTTCCACTCTTGTACCGCAGATCAAACCCAAATCAAGCATCCTCCTCCTGGTATTGCCATCTGCGGTCAAATGCCTGACCTTTCCAAAAGCGCCGAGCGACAAATGATGCAGCGGAATTAACCTTTCCATAAACCAACCCCCTGATATATTCATGCTTTAATATAAGTAAACATAAGTTAGACTAGGGAAATTTTTTTTCCCCCGTCTCATTCTATGAGCCAAAGAGTTAATCGGTTACATCTATTCATCTAAGCACTAATAATCGCACGGACATGAACGGGAAGCCTTGGGAGAAAGGAAGAGAAAAGTGGATAACAAAGAGTTCCATACCTTCCGTGGTTATGAAATCATAAAAAAAAACCAAGATCATCTCACTCCAAGCATGGAAGACTACCTGGAAATGATCTATAGAAATTGTCAGGGAGAAGGCTACGTTCGTGTTAACCAACTGGCCGATCAGCTAAATGTCAAGGCATCTTCAGCTTCCAAGACTGTAAGTAAGTTGTCAGCGTTGGGATATCTTGCATATGAAAAATACGGCATCATTCAGCTGACACCGAAAGGTGAAATGATGGGAGCATTTCTCCTGGATCGCCATGACACTGTTGAAGTATTTTTAAGATATATCGGGGTTCAGGAGGATACTGTATTGCTTGAAACCGAACTCATCGAGCACTATCTGAGCATTGATACTCTTAAAAACGTAAAAATATTGAACGACTTTTTTACGAGTTTTCCAGAATTCCTTGAAAAGCTTAGACAATTCAAAGAAAATTATTGTGACGAGAATTAGAGAAGTTTACAATGTACTTCGGGAAACAAGGGTTAGCAGGATCACATACTATTCTCTATTGTCTTCATTCTCCTGGACAAATAGGGGCTGCTTCCCCATCTACCCACCACATTTAATCTGGATAACCTTCGGCAGCATAGACTTCGCCTGATGTGCAAATTTATCCAACTGACCCTGATAAAGCTGCAATCTTCATTATACCTTGTATTACATCTAATGTAAGCGTTACATTAGAACGATATAATATAAAGTACCACTTGATCCATTTACAGGAATATTTTCATGTTAATACGATATAATGGAGGCCAGATATGCATACCATCAATACATATTACAAAAGTCAGCATGGTTTGATACAGTTCGTTAACGACCATAGAGATCTACTTTTAGATCCAAACAATAAAGCTGTTCTGGTACAAGTTTTTGCCGGCATTGCTGAAAAAAATGTCCTAATCGCCATATCAAAACAGATTCGCGAGTTGATTCCTCAGGCCCAAATTATTGGCGCAACCACCAATGGAGAGATTATAAACGGAGTGGTAAGCGGGTTAACCATCGTGCTTTCCTTTTCCGTTTTTCAATACAGTGATGTTCAGGTAGTTTTCATGGACAAGAATAAGGTTGCTGACCATGAGTTGGGTCGATTGATCGCATCCAACCTAAACCTTGATCAAGCAAAGGTATTGATCCTGTTTGCGACCGGGGTGACAGTAAATGGTACTGAATTAATAAAAGGCGTTCAATCGGTAAGTGCTTGCTTACCAGTAGCGGGAGGTATTGCAGGAGACAATCTTAACAATAAACAATGTTTTGTATTTGCCAATCAAGACATCACGGATTGCGGGGCGGTGGGGGCCCTTCTCAAGGGCAGAGGTTTAACGGTTATCCGGCACAGTCACCTGGGCTGGCAGCCCATAGGCAAAGAAATGACAATCACCCGATCTGAAGGCTCACGGGTATATACGATTGATCATATACCGGCCTATGAGCTTTACCGCCACTACCTGGGGGCCAACGAGGAATTCGATATCCTTAACGGAATTGAATTTCCACTGACTATCTGCAAGCATGATCTTTATATTGGCAGATCACCATTTCACCGATATGATGACGATTCACTGGCTTTTTTTGGTGATATAGCCCCGGGTGAAAAGGTGCGTTTTAGTTTTGGCCACATTAATTTGATTCTCGAACAAATAGAATTCCTGCTGCAAACCATCCGTCAACAACCGGTCGAGAGCATATTTGTATATTCCTGTGCTGCCCGCCGGAGCTTTCTTCAGGAGTCTGCCCAGATCGAAACACTTCCTCTGCAAACTATTGCCCCTACGGCCGGTTTTTTTACCAGCGGCGAATTCTTCCATGTGGATAACAGCAACCAATTACTTAACAATACCATGACTACCATGGCCCTATCCGAACCGGGAAGTATCAAAAAGAATTCTAAAACTCAACGAAATATGGACATTGATCCTAAACCAGTAAATGCCCAGATTACTGAAACAGTAGATAACGTTACCACCAGAAACATAGGGATACTCAGAGCACTGACCTGCCTTGTCAACACCGTAACCAGTGAACTAAATGAGAGAACCTCCGAACTGCAGATGGCGAATGAACAATTACAATATACCAGTATGCACGATGCGCTTACCGGGCTTTTTAACCGTGGCTATTTTGAGCAGCAACTGATTCAGCTAGAAGATGCTTCACCAGGTATCATCATATGTGATGTGGACGGCCTCAAATTGATTAATGACACTTTTGGTCATAATATGGGGGATGCAATTTTAATTGCAGCCGCCAACATCTTAAGATCCACATCTGACCCTGGAAACGTGGTAGCCAGGATTGGCGGAGATGAGTTTTCCATCCTCTTATCCAATATTTCGCGATCCGATATTGAAAAACATTGCCGTAGAGTTCGCAAGGCAGTGGACCTGTATAACCTGGAAAATCCCGCCGTCCCATTAAGTATATCGCTTGGTTTTTCCTGCTCGGAAGATAAGTCAACCAGCATTAGAATGCTTTTTAAGGATGCCGACGATAAAATGTATAGGGAAAAACTACACCGCAACCAGAGCACTCACAGCGATCTGGTACAGACTCTAATGAGGACTCTCGAAGCAAGGGACATTATTACCGAGGATCACAGCCGGCGTTTACAGGATTTATTGCTGGCCTTTGCCCTGCATAGCGGAATGCTCCAGAGCAGCTGGGCTGATTTAGGCCTACTGGCCCATTTTCATGACATCGGCAAAGTAGGCATCTCAGATTATATTCTATTTAAACCAGGACCGCTAAGCATGGAGGAAAGAAAAGAAATGCAGAGACACTGTGAGATCGGCCAACGTATTGCCCGATCTTCAGCCGATCTTCAGCCTATCGCCGGCTGGATTTTGAAACACCATGAGTGGTGGAACGGCCAGGGCTATCCCCTGGGTTTGAAGGGAACGGATATTCCCCTCGAATGCAGAATGTTGGCTATCGTAGATGCTTACGATGCCATGATTAACGACCGTCCATACCGTAAGGCCATGAGTCACCAAAATGCGGTCGATGAAATAAGGCGCTGTGCCGGTATTCAGTTTGATCCGGATTTAGCAGATTTGTTTGTAGATATGCTGCAACAAAGGAACGGAAAAGGCTGAATATCCATCATATATTGCCGATTTGCCAAAGCATATATTATCAAAGCAGGTATTTTGCAGATCTTTTTGGCTAAAGGCTGGTAGTGACTGCCGTATAAAATAACCTCTCAGGGCCAGGCTTGTTAATGGGTTAAGAGATTGCTTTGCTAACATTATCCAACCTCCTCAAGAACGTTGACTAAAATTACCCTTCCCCCAGTACAGCACGGTATCAAGGAAGTTGTACCACCATTGATATGCCAATGTATACTCACATCCATGACATATTCTAACTAATTCAAATACCAATACAGCCTGCTGCCTGGTCCAGTACATCATGAAACATGGGAAGTTTTTCGGATTTATTTCAAAAGCAGTTTTTATTATGATAATATTATGTTTAAGAAATTTGAAAATATTTATAGGAAAGAAGGAACATCAAAATTGAGTAAGTATCAAGCTTACAAAGAATCAGTTTTACACTACAGTCAGCTTTTATCGCAGAAAGGCTATACAGTTGGTACTGGCGGTAATATATCCATGCTGATCGAAGGGGAAAATGTTGTGGCAATAACTCCAACCAGTATGGACTACTTTGGTATTCACGTCGATGACATATGCATAGTTGACTTTGAAATGAATGTGTTGGAAGGAAAATTTAAGCCTTCCCTTGAAACCGAAATGCATATAGAAGTTTATAAACAGCGGCGTGATGTTAATGCCATCATTCACACTCATCAAATATATGCCAGCATATTCGCTTTAATCAATGAACCAATTCCAGCTCTTTTTGATGAGGTAACCTTTAATACCGGACATATTATTGATATCATCCCTTATGCCTTATCAGGCAGTCATCAGTTATCGGAAAACTTGGTGCCCCGATTAAAAAACCGCTGTAACTGTTATATTATTCAAAACCATGGAGCTCTAAGCCTGGGAATATCAATTGAAGATGCCTATCGCAATGTAGAGCTTTTTGAAAAGATTTCTCGCACCTATTATTATGCTCTTACAAGTGGTCGTCCGGTCACCAAGCTATCCGATTCAGTTGTTGCCCGTTTATGTAAAATGCTCTATGAAAAACAGGACCAGGAAATAGCCCGTAAAAAAGCTAGCCAACCATAATACGCTCTTCACATGCAAGGACGATTCTTGACTTGCATGTGCACTTAGATAGAAAATACAAAACCGCAGATCATCTCTGCGGTTAGTTTTTGTTTTGGTGTCGGAGGCGGGACTTGAACCCGCACACCTTTCGGCATACGCCCCTCAAACGTACGTGTCTGCCGGTTCCACCACTCCGACACAAGTAGTGCTGTCGTTGCCGACACACGGTATTATACAATAGTTTTGAGGTTTATGTCAATCGTCTTTACCTTCAAGTAGCGTCTACTAGAAATTGCCTCAATAGACAAAATAAATACGACCCTGCCAAGAGAAAAGGGTTGCGTTTAATCTTACAAAGTAAAGGATGCATTTAATCTTACAAATATAAATATCTTCTGATTGTCCTGAGTGAGGTATTATTTTAATGTCTTGCGGGACGATCAGGAGTGTGTATTATGCCTAAAAATAAACATTTAACAGATGAAGAACGCCTACATATTGAACGTTTGCTTAAAGAACGGGTTTCGATCAAGCAAATTGCTGCGAAGCTTGGTAAAAGCACATCTACAATCTCGAGGGAAATACGCGCCCATGCTGTTTCCAGTGACAAATCCGCTCCCCATAGAATACCTAATCGCTGTATTAAACAACATGATTGTAATAGACGTTATCTTTGTGAAGATAAGCCGATTGCACCAGGATTTGTCGTTCTTGTCGACTGTGTAACGACCTCTGCCCTGACTTTGAAGAAGACGTCTGCATAAAACTGTCGGTGCAGCCTTATGTCTGCACCGACGAACGCCTGTGTACCTTGCGAAAAAGGTCCTATCTCCACCATCAGGCGCATAAAGCGTACCGCGAAACGTTGGTGCAGTCAAGAACTGGAGCTAATATTTCTGAAGATGAACTTTTGTTGTTAAACGAGTTTGTTAGCCCTCTCATTTTGAAAGGCCAATCTGTTCATCACATTGTCGTAAATAACCGCAATGAATTTCGGGTAAGCGATAAATCCATCTACTTTATTGAAAAAATAGTGTTCATTTTCCCACAAGGCACCTAATTTTTACCAGCTTCTTGAGGGTTGCATTTACTTTGACCGCCCACCTGCTAGAAATTTTTGAGTATATACTTATAGAGAAGAACCTTACACCCCTTTTATAATCTTATAAAGCTGCCCAAGTAATAATCAGAAGTAATAAAACCGATAGCTCAATCAGATTGGACACTATCGGTTTATTTTTCTGGATTTATAAATACTATAATCTTTAAAATTTAAAGCCATTAATTATCTTGTTTACTAGTGACTTATTGAAATTTCTTAGTGTCTCAACCGCCATATGCAGCTGGGCGCTAAAACTGTTCACGGTCATTTCCGGTTGACACCTTGATGGCCCTACCATTAAGGGGCTAAATCCGGTAAAAGATGCTGCCTTTTGATTTAGTTCATGAAATTTAAGCGGCATAGGTATGCCCGTCTTACAGTATCGGGCAAAATGATAGCAATTATTCCATACCAAGTGATAGCCTGCTTGTCCAACATAAGATAATGCAGTAGTAACTACTTCATCTACATCTTTGCTTTCACAATATACAACCGTCTTTTTAGTTCCACCTTTTAAAAATACATTCATATCTGTTCTCTGGATATAGGAATCAAATTTCTTAAACGGTTCACCAGTAAAATGTATGCAGGTACCATCACCCATATCGATAGCATGATGAAAATAAAAATAACGGAATACTTTAATATGATCTCCTCTCAAGTTTACTACTCCCCCATATTTTTGTTTTGTAGCTTAAGCTAAATAGTATCATTCAAACTAGGATATATTTTATCACAAAAAATTATGGACAGGTTAAATTATATATTATTCGGCTATTTTTTCTCGAGTGGGATAGTGGGGAAATATTATAGAACCAGACATTAAGCAAGAACGGGGTGGTCCTTAAAAGGGGCTTCTATCCTGGGCCTGGAAGGCTTCCGACTTTGTCGATAACCTAAGCAACCGCAGATATGTTCTGCGGTCACTTAATAGTCTTCTTATCCTGGTTTCATCAAATATAAAGCAATTGCTGATCAATCGGCTAAGGAAACTGGGGATAGGTTGATTTGCTGAAAACGAACTGGCTATCTGCTTGAATCACATTGGATGGAGTTATGATGCCAGGGCATTGATCCCTATATTGGTAAGCGACAAACACCTGATATTATCTGTATCTATATCAATAATTTCCACCACATAAAGGCAGCAACCCGAGCAATTATTGCACTCACACCAGGTAAATCCAAAAGACTCCTTAAAATCCACTTCCACCTCTGAATAACTGCCACCATTAAAATTAATCTGGCTAGGTTCACCGCCATTGGCGACACCAATCCGCCTGCACCTGTCTAGATCTACTTCCTTTTCATAGACCCAAGTGCTTAGAGGAATCTTCTGACCACAATCGCAAGCTCGGCTTAATTGGAAGATAAGCCGGATGAAAAATTCTCCATCCCTACTTTCTGCTTTAAAATTAATCATAGAGGAAAAATCAATTTTAATCTTAGGGCAAGATATTCCGCTGGCATCAACCGATACTGTACCTGCAACAAAGGACGTTTTACAACCACCTCTAGAATCTATCGGAAGAGTCAACCCGGTACCGTTTCCACAATTCAAAACTAATTTGGGACCATGGGTGCCTTGGGGAAGGTGTGGATCATGATAATCTTGGCGAAAACAACCGTTATCTTCTTCAGGTAATTTGTAATTTGACATAAATAATACCTCCTAATAATTGTTTATAATAACCTTTGAATAGTAAATGGTTTAGATTGTTAATATTACCATTTGATACAATAATTTATTCAATCGCCTAAAACCTGTTACAATAAACTAAATCTTTTTTTCAATAAACGAAAAGAAAAGGCTGTATACTTCTGGCAGAAAACTTCAATCGATAAATTTGATTAACACTATTCCTTCCTATGTAATATTTTATATTATATGAAAGAGAGGGGATGATTACCGTGGCATCCATTACCTTCCTCCCTAATATGGATACCTATATATCAGAATGGTATGCTGGTCAGAATTTTGCTTACAGCCAGGCTCTTTTTGTTAGCCAGTTTCAACAAACCGGAGATAAATACAGATCTTTACTACAGTTTGATTTAAGCAGTATTCCAAAGACCAGTACCATTGAAAAAGCCGAGTTGCTGCTCACTCTGTATCGAAATGAAGTTTCATCTTATCCTATATCTGTTAGTGTCCATCGCCTATTAAATAAATGGTCTGATCCTACTGTAACCTGGAACACCCACCCCCCCTTCAGTCCATTCCGGGATGGTGATCTGAGTATTGACCCATCAATGCCGCTCGGCCTCCAGAGCATTGATATAAGCAATTTGGTCAGTGGATGGTATGATGGCTCGATTCCTAATAATGGTTTATTGCTGGCTGGTAGTGAGGATAAAAACAACCTGATTGCGTTTAGAAGCACCAACTATTTGTATAGTAATGACTGGCCCAAACTGGCTATTAAGTTCGTTGATGGCATATTGGAAATACAAGATGAGGAGGAAATAATAATACCAGTAAGTCCCGATACTCCTATTGTTGAATCAAAGCCAATTGCTTTGGGGCCAAGAAAAAAGGCTACCTTTATGATTCTCAATAATTCTGATTCATCACATGTGAAAGTTAAAATTCAACTGAGCTTTAATAATGATCCTGATGCGTTCTTTTTTGATGCTGGCCCCTGGCATTGCCTGGAACCTCAGGGATACCCGGGAGAAGCTATAGCTATTTCGACTTCCGAGGCAGCAGAATATGCTCGAGTCCTGTTCTGGGGAGAAGGAAATGAAACTCTAATAGTATATCCAAGGACTAAAGAACTTTAATTAGAGATTAAAATATGAAATAAATTTAAACTTAGGGATAAACACAATTGAATTTATTTACTCTTATGGATTAATCTACGTGCAATCTTAATGTTCTATTCGGGAATAATATCAGCAGATTGTTTTTTTAATAGGAGGGATTAATTTGATTGGAACAGTAAAATGGTTTGATGACAGTAAAGGTTATGGTTTTATTGGAACTGAACAGGGCACCGATGTTTTTGTGCATCAATCGGCTCTACAAACCTCTGGCTTAAGATCTTTAAGTGAAGGACAGCAGGTACAGTTCGAGGTTACCATGGGACCCAAGGGGCAGCAAGCTTCTAACGTGCAGCTTCTTTCATAATATCCGATAGGAATCCTTATCCAAAAAAACTTTATGCTAAATGCTATTAGCATTTCAAAAACCTTAGCCGTGGTAATTTACACCAGGCTCAGACCGTCAAAAAAGGCCAATAGCTGCGTTAATACAAAAGGCGCCCCCTCAATCGACGTACTCATGCACGCCTCATCAGGGGCCTTCTAATTGCCTTGCTCTTGACCTTTTTTGCTCACCCTGGCAGGGTATACCTCGGCTCCTTGTTGAAAAAGTCGGTAAGAGCCCAGATTCACTTATTTTTGTTCCAATATTTGTTCCCCTGAAAGTATGGAATAAAATAGCACTCGGCGATTCTGTTATTCCAGAATATAAGTTCTGGTGATTAACAGGAGTTAAACTCAATAGACAATGAGCTGTAAGTTAAAGAAAATCTTTAAAATCAGGTGGTTTGACTTGACAATGTCATTCAGTTAGATTATGATACTAGTGCCTTGTTCTTGACGCTTACTCCTTTTCGGGTAACGAAGTCCAAGAGTACTACCTGAAGGGAGTTGACTATATTCATGGAAGATAAGTATTTAGTATGTAAAGATTGCGGGAATGAATTTTTATTCTCAGCATCCGAACAAGAATTTTACGCAGAAAAAGGCTTTGAAAATGAACCGGGTCGGTGTCCATCGTGTAGAAAAGCACGCAAACAGCAGCGCAATGGCTACGGTAACTCACGCGGCAGAGAAGATCGTCAGATGTTTAAGACTATCTGTGCTTCTTGCGGTCAAGAGACTACAGTACCATTTGAGCCCACCGGTGATAGACCAGTTTACTGCAGAGATTGTTTCCAGGCTAGACGGAACAGCAGCTACAGGTAAACAGCTAGACATTTAAATGGGTTAGTATTTTCATACTAACCCATTTTTTATTTTCAGCATACTACGCCCAAATTACAGCCTTTATTTATAACTTCCACCACATAAAATCCTCACAAGTAATGAAACTCAATACTCCCATCGGTGAAATTTATCTGCTATTCTATCTACGATACATAAGGTTCAGGTCAATACCTATCTTTATGGCAATGATTACAGCACAACTCCTTTTAAATTTCTTACTCATTAGCCATGATCCAATTAGCGTTCCCCCACCCACTTTAAACAACAGTAATATTCTAATGAAAAACTGCCGGGCAAATACCGGCAGCATAGAATTTTTATGAATATTTTAAAGTCTTTTTTTAAAGCTTTATAATACTTGCGTTTTTTGTTTAGCCATTCGTTCCCTTCTCACCTTATCAAGAGTCATTTTTCTAAGTCGCAGAGCAGTAGGAGTTACCTCCAGCAGCTCATCTTCAGCGATGAATTCCAGGCACTTTTCAAGACTCATAGTAGTGCGAGTGACCAGACGCAGTGCTTCATCTGCCCCGGAGGAACGAGTATTGGTTAGATGCTTCTTCTTGCATACGTTTATAGCTATATCCTCTTTACGGCTGTTTTCACCTACGATCATACCTTCATATACAGCGGTTCCCGGGCCTATAAAAAGGATTCCTCTATCCTGGGCATTATATAATCCATAAGTTACTGCAGTGCCGCTTTCTGAGGCAACCAGTGATCCCCGAGTGCGTCCTGGTATTTCACCCCGGTAGGATTCATAAGAAGAAAAGATGTGATGCATAATTCCATTTCCTCTGGTATCAGTTAAAAATTCAGAGCGCAATCCAATAAGTCCCCGGGCGGGTATGTTAAATTCAAGTTTAACGGTTCCGCTGTTCGAGTTAACCATATTGGAAAGTTCCCCTTTACGGCTGCTAACCTTTTCAATTACTGTACCTACATATAGCTCTGGGACTTCGATAAATAGCTCTTCTATAGGTTCTTTAATTAACCCGTCTTCATGCTTAAAAATAACTTCCGGGCGGGTAACTGCAAATTCATAACCCTGACGGCGCATGGTTTCAATCAAAATTGATAAATGCAGTTCTCCCCGACCTGAAACCTTGAAAGTATCCGGGCTTAATTCTTCTACTCTCAAAGCGACATTGGACAGTAATTCCCTCATTAATCGATCCCGAAGATGTCGACTAGTTAGATACCTGCCTTCTAATCCAGCCATAGGACTATCATTTACTACGAAATTCATAGATATGGTTGGCTCATCAATTTTAACAAAATTAACAGGAGTTACGTTAAATGGTGAACAGATAGTATCCCCGATATTAATATTTTCAATTCCTGATACAGCTATGATTTCACCTGCTGATGCATTTTCAACTTCGCTTCGCTGTAGGCCCTCAAAGGTGTATAGGGTATTAATCCTTACCCGCTGTTGGTCCAAACTGGAATTGCATAGAATATACTCCTGCCCTTTTTGAATGGTACCTCGAGAAATTTTCCCAACCCCTATTCTACCTACATAGGGGTCATAACTTATAGAGGATATTCCCAACTGCAGTTCTCCCGTAGGATCACCGGATGGTGCTGGAATGTACTGGAGTATGGCATCCAGAAGTGGTTTCATGTCATCTGACCATTCATCCATGCTATCTTTGGCATAACCGTCCCGGGCAGAAGCTAATACCACCGGAAAATCAAGCTGGTTTTCATCTGCTTCCAGGTCAATAAAAAGGTCTAACAATTCATCATTGACTTTATCAATACTTACACCGCTTCGGTCAATCTTATTTATAACTACCAGGGGTTTTAAACCTGCCTGCAGCGCCTTTTTGAGCACAAATCGAGTCTGGGGCATGGGTCCTTCGTAGGCATCGACCAGAAGCAGAACTCCGTCTACCATTTCCACAATTCTTTCAACTTCCCCACCGAAATCTGCATGACCGGGAGTATCGACAATGTTTATTTTAGTATCCTGATAAACAATGCTAGTATTTTTAGAAAGAATAGTAATACCTCTTTCCCGTTCCAGGTCATTACTGTCCATTACACGTTCAGGAACGGACTGGTTAACCCTAAAATACCCGGATTGTTTCAACAACTGATCCACCAGAGTAGTTTTACCATGATCTACATGGGCAATAATAGCAATATTGCGCAGTAATTTTTCTGACATTATCTTCCCTCTCCATTTATATCATCTACTAATTTATCGTAGACATCTGCTTTTGGGCAACGTAGCAATTATATCAGGGAGAAGAAGTATTTACAACTAGATATCATATCATTCAAATCCAAGCCGAGTCAAACCATAGCTGATTATTACGTAGACAGTCAGCTTTCAAGAATACTGACATCTAAGCAGGATACAAACAATCGTGTCTAAATCGATTTGGCCGGAATGGAAAGAATCGATCAGAGGAAAACTCCATTTAGATAGGCAACCCATCTAACGAATATAATACTGACCCATATTGAACAATCGAGAAGCTAAGCATTTAATGAGAACTTTAAATGTTTTCAGTAGATAGAGGCCGGAGCGTTTAAACCCCAGCCTCAATGTGTTTATTATTAAATAAAACGGCGCCTGACAGGAAAGTTGTTAGTAGATCCGAAAACTCTGCGTTCTCCACAATCATCAAATCGGCACCTGGAAGGAAAGTTATTATTGTGTCTCGAAAATCTGCGTTCTTTACGATCAGGTCGTACTCTCACCAAATTAGATGGGAGTACTACACTTGGAGCAGGCTGAACTCTAACAACAGGCTTCTCAACATCAGATACCGGAGCAGAAACAGGTATTAATTGGGGCCAGTAGCTGGAATCACCAAATCCACGGCCATAGAAACCCAGGAGACTGTTAAAAGTTTCATCGCATTTCAGGAGCAGGCCGTTATTAAACACATGGTCTGCAGAATCAGTAAGGTTAATGTCTACCCAACCAAAATATCCTGCATATATTACTGCTGATCCTATCGGTACCGCGTCTATTGCCGGCCGATTGTTCCAGGTAACATTTGATTCATTCCAGTTACCTATAACTCGATGGACTAATAAGGTAGTAGCAGAAGGTATTTCATTACGATATATCTTTAAACGCAGTTGAGATTGAAATCTGGATGGACGACGATGGTGCTGATTATTGTCAAATCTGTTATCAAATCTATCAAATCCATCAAATCCATCAAATCCATCAAATCCATCAAATCCGTCAAATCTGAGCAGTGACTGATATTCATCTCCAGGTCCATGGTATCGATTGGTGTACAAATAGGGTACTCCCCCAAAATTCGAATTGGCATAATACTGTGATATATAGGCATCTTCATTAGGATGAAGAATATTCAGAAACATAGTCTTTCATCTCCTTTCTATTTATTTACTACATTTTATTACCTGAATAAGAAAAATGTTCCTTAGCTGATGAACCTGCTTGCTAATTTTCGCTATCATTTGCATTAAGATTTTTCCTAAATACCTGCCGCCAGTTGATTAATGAATATTATCCCTATAGACGTGATCCAGTCCGTTTTTTCCATAACAAAAACACCCCCTGGTTCTAATTTACCGGCGGTGTTGTTCTAATCAAGCTTTTATTTTTTATTCAAAGTACTACAAGGTTATTGATTGCTGAGATTAATAATAAAATCAGCTACCTGTTCAAGTTCATCGAAGCGAAAATGCGGGATCTCAAGGGGAATCCCGAGGTCTGAAATAACGGCCGCATAACTTCCCGGCGGAAAAACCGGCTCATCTTGATCCTCTGGTCGATAAACAAGTATTCTGGGATTTACTTCCTGTTTAAGCCCTTCTACCAGAATAAGATCTGTATCGGTAATACTATCCAGAATTTCTTGCAGTGGGGGGCGGGTAGTTAAACGTTGATGAGTAGTAATGGAATCCGGACCCATTACTATAACCCTGGCCGCGCCAGAATTATAATGCAGCCAGGAATCTTTACCTGGAGTGTCTAACTCATAGCCATGTGAAGCATGCTTTACCGCTGCCACTTTCAAGCCCCGATCATTGAATATCCTTATCAAATTAGAAATAACTGTAGTCTTACCCGAATTGGAATAACCAGTAAAACCTATAACTCTTGTCATACCGTGATCCTCCTGAATAAAATCGTTAATTATTTAAAACATGCGCAGCATATGGGTGGTGCTGGTTTGCCATCTGGGATACTGGAGTTCGGTGGGAAAGACCATTAGAGAATATTTGTTTTCAAGCAGTACTACTTTTACTTTTTCTCCCATTCGCACAGACTGATCCTTATCAATATTTTCTAAATCCATGTTTTTAATCTGCTCCACATAAGTATTCTCCATGATTTCCTGTACTGTTGCTATATACCCATCCCCTGACCCGAGCTGCAATTTTCCGCGAAATTGCCCATCATTTCCAGTCATGCGAAGCCCGGCGGCGGCCAGAGCCCCAATTATGCCCTTTCCGTTTCCACTTAGTACAAATACATGAAGACCTGGCTTTCCGATCATCCGGTTTGTTTCATCTCTGCTGACTAATCCTTCTTTTACCCTGCTGGCATAAGCAATAATCTCATCAGTATTGGTCATGCGTTCAGGAATTGCAATAACCAGACCGGCATTAGAATCAGGAGATGAATCTCTCCAAACCACTTTACAAGCATAATCAATAAAAACCGGTAGATACTGCTCTTCAATTTGTGCCGAAAAACTCCGGGCCGTATTGTGTTTCCTGCAACCGGTATCCGGGTGTTGATAAAGGCGATGTCGGCTGGGTAACTTAGCTTGTCCCCACCTGTTTTCTTCTATGACTCTGGTAAATAGAGAAGCGGTTTCACCTGCTCCTGCACCATCACAACTATGAAAGTCATCGATTCCTACATAGATTTCCATTATCAACACCTCCTGCAGTTATCTATCACTTAGACCTCATGCAAATAAATGAGTCCTTGGTCCATCGCCTGAATCGGCAATTATAGCATGACCGGTCCTCATCAGAGACCAGCTCATCTTCGTCATCAATTAAGAACTCATCACAGCCTGCGGCTATTTTAATCACTTCTTCCCAGTCCTCTTTACCTCCTGTATATTGAAATTTCCCCAGTTCACTCTCTCTCCATACTAACACCCGAATATCACCTCAATAATTTTTTATATATAGCCGTATCCGTATCCGTGCAAGCAGGGAGAACAACCCAGGTATTTCCATAAAAACAAAATAGCACCCGAAGGTACGATCAGAAAAATCATTATGCTTCTTCCTGATCTCCTTTACAAACACGGAAGGCACAGCCGTTTCCAGCTATACCCCGGCCAGTAAACCATAGCATGTGCCTTAGGTTTAAAGTCTCGGAGACATATTATTATTGTGGGCCTATTTTGACCCTAAGTACTATTAATACTATAACAAGAATTTAAAACTCTCAATATTTTTTTGCCGCCTGCTTTACTCTCAATATTTATTACCACTCACCCTGCTGCAAAAGCATATTACTCAGGCATGACCAACCACACCCCAGACCTTGGGTCCTATTATTTTTTGGGACTTTAGGATTGATATTTTTATATATTTATTATATCATTACAATTAACGGGACTTATTGACCCCTAAAATCAAAAAATCCTTACGCATTATTATATACACTATTATTTACCCAGCAGTAAATATATTCCTTAGAATGATTTGAAGGTTGAATCATAAAAATAGTTATTTAGGAGTGATTTTTATGACCGGCGAACTCAGCAACTGCAAAGAATGCGGCTGTCTCTTTATTGCTAAACATGACAATAATCTCTGTTTTGAGTGCAACAGCGAACAGCAGAAAAAATTATCAGCAGTACGTCAATATTTAAGAAATCACCCAGGCCAAACCGCTGCAGAAATCTCCGAAGCTATGGATTTAAATCTGAGGTTTATACTTGATTTGATCAGACAAGGAACACTGGTGGCTTCATAGTATTTATGAAGAAAAGGTGGTTACAAGCTAATGGTTAATATTAAATATGGGTTCTGATCTTCCATTTAGAATCATCGATAAAAGTATTATAAAAAGTGATCCATGAATATGCAAGAATAGCAGCTGCGGCAGATTTTTTCAGCTCTTACCTCTGATAGACCATACTGTCCAGCATATACCTTTGACGAGGCGGTAGAGTATATAACTACCATGTCTGATTATTATTTTGATCGCAAAGTAGTGGATGCCTTTACCGACAGCATCATTGCGCAGTTAATAGTATTGTCATACTAAATTCTGGTGAATTAGCACTAGTGGTTAATGTTCATCCTCAGGTTCCCACTCTTCCATCGGTAAGGATTATTTGTGATTCCAACCTGAAGATGGCCGTGGCCGATAAGGAGATTAATCTCTATAAGACCCGGGATATTAAAGTAGCACAGGTTCTAAATCATAAACAACCCGCTTTATTTTTGAGTACAACTAAATCTATATCAGGTTTACACCCCTCAAAGCCTCTAAGCACAATTTCCAGCCTATTAATGCTGATAGAGTCACTGATAACAGGCCTGGCCGCCTTCTATTTTGTTTTAAGCCAATCTATATGAACTAGAAAAAGTGTTGATATTACTGTATTCTTTCACTATATCCAACTTGAATGAGGGCAGGTGATTTTCTCTGTCTCAGGAACAACAATGCTTTAATTTCTGTCCTAAATGCTCGGCGAAACTTGAATGCCGTTATTATAAGGATGAACCCCGTTTAACCTGTATTAGCTGTGGTTACTGCTTTTATGCTCTATTTACTGTTCAATCCAATTTCCATGACCCGGCTATGCATAATGAAGGGATCTGGTTTTTAGCAAGAATTACCGGTGGCAGTATATCAGCAGGCGACGATCTGGATGAGTTATCCTACTTTGACCTAAGTTTTTTTAATTGTTTGACCAGTTTTCCAAATTCCCGTTTACTTCTAAGGTTATATAATCTGGGCAGGTAAGCCTGTACATCTCCGTCTTCACGTTTTATGGTGCAGGCAGAAGACGACGTCGTACCCTGCCCTAACTTTATCTCTATCATAGCGGCCTGATTTACTACATCCAAGTTACCTTGTAATATCGTAGTCGCTTATAGTATAAATCGCTTGGTGCATATCCCCGATTTCCTGTTTTGAGAAATTCTGTTCACCTATCACAAGTGGTAAATTGCTCCTATTAGCAGCACTTATCAATATTGAACGAACCTGATGACTTAGCTGCAGCCCGGTTGATGGAGCAGCAATAAGAAGAGGATGCTATAATTCTAACGGCAGCTCAGTTTTAATACCAAGGATTACCCGGGCATCAACTGAACTGGAATCTTCTAATGACTGCTCTGACAGCTGGGCAGGGTTAAACAGAATATTATCCAATGATGGAGTTCTTCTATAATGTTCAAATGACTTAAGCAGCGGCATTCCTGAATTAGCGCGGTGAGTGATATCCAATATCCGCATGATTGGAATATTATGATATAGATAAGATAGCAAAGAATTTTTGTCTGCTGTTCCTGTCATCAAGCTGCGGATTATTTTATCAATAGTAAAATTTATAACCGCCGGAGTTATCATGGCGGTAATAATCGAACCCAACAAGGCTCCTGAAAAAGACCAGATATAATGTTGTCCACTCAGCATGCCTACCTCCAAAAACATCAATATTATGAATTATTATTTCCATCTGGCAGTAAAAAATTAGCTGTTATATAAGCTGATGTATATAATGCCTGCAAAAAGAATAAAGTTATTGGCTGGGTACTATACCTGTTTACTACCAACATATTTATTTATGGATAATAAAAAAGGAGGCCTTGGGAATTGATTATAAACGTCTATAAATACCGGACTGCCATAGCAGCAGCTTTCGTAATAGGAGTATTATCCTCCATATTATATTTTATGTGGCCGAATAATAACTCCAAAAATCAGCAGCCGGAAATAAAAGATTCTGTCCTATATGGGGAATATTTAGGCTGGGATGATGTGAATGATCTGTTTCCTAAATATTGCGATGCAAGAGTAATTGACCTTGAAACTGGCTGGTGTTTTATGATTCAAAGGAGAGGTGGAACCTACCATGCCGATGTGCAGCCGTTAACCACTGAAGATACTGCAGTTATGAAAACAATTTATCAAGATAAGTGGAGCTGGAAAAGGCGGGCAGTAATAGTTGAACTTGATAGCGGTCGGAAGATAGCTGCCTCAATGAACGGAATGCCCCATGGCCTGGGTAATATTGGAGACAACAATTTTGATGGACACTTCTGTATTCATTTCAAAGATAGCAAAACTCACGGAAGTCGCAAAGTAGATACTGCCCACCAGTTAATGATATGGAAATCAGCCGATATAGTAGATCAGCATATAAATTCATTGGAAGCCATCGACACTATAGATGTCTTCCTGGCGGCAGTTGACCAGGGAGAAATAATTATTGCCGGCAAGTTATTGGACACAGGAAGCAGTAACACTTTGCTGCTGCTGAACCTGGCTAGTATCACTGATATAAAATCTTATAAAATCTCTCCCATCGATGATAATACCTTCCAAGTTGAAGTAAGACTAATATATAATAATTCAGCCACTTCATATAATAAAAATCTCCTTATCAAGACTATTCAAAGCAATTCGAAATGGAAAATCGACTCCCAGACATTAACCTCACTGTTGGAAGAAAGTGCAACAGCTGCTGGCGAAATGGAACATACGGTATTTGAAGAAGACCTGGAAGCAGATTCCCTTTAGTACCAGCTATTAACATTTCCCAAGGCAGCCGGGTATATTATTAATCTTAAAAACAAAAGATAACTCTATAATAACAGCGAGGAGTGATCAAAATGGCCCAACTGGGTGACCCTTTTGTTGGCAATATTCCTAAACAGCTATCCAATGATGAACTTATGCAGGCTTTGCGGGTCGACTTGGCCGGCGAACTAGAAGCAATCATAGGATACGAAGCACATATTGCCGCTTCACCTGATCCTCGAGTCAAAAAAGTCTTGAGCCATATAGCTGATGAAGAACGCCGACATGTAGGAGAACTGCAGCAGCTGCTTTATATGCTGAATCAAAACGAGCAGCAAAAGGTAGAACAGGGCCATCAGGCTGTGCAGCAGCAGCAGCAGCAGAATTTCTCTCAGCCTATGCAGTAGTTAATAAATGCCAGTAATCTAATAAGTTGGAACCATAGTCAATAGGCCGATGACAGAAGCCCCCCCTGGGGGGATTCTGTCATCGGCTTGGGTTTGTGGAAGTTAACCACACTAAACTCCGTTCTTGGGCATGAATGACCATTTGTTGATCATCTCCGAAACTGTCCTGATAATTATTCAAAAACTCACCGGAACCAGGAACTAAATATCTACACCAAATAAAAACCAAAGCCTACAATAGCATATGCTCCCAGCAGCAAACATCCTTCCAGCCAGTTTGACTCTCCATCCAGGCTTATAAACTGGGCAATTACAACTGCCAATCCAACGGCCACAATTTCATAATAATTAAATTCAATGGTCATGGGAGTTCCCAATAAAAAACTAATAAATATGAGTACGGGGGTCACCAGGAGTGCAATCTGGGTACTGGAACCGATGGCTATTTCAAAGGCCAGATCCATCTTATTCTTAAAGGCCATTAATACCGCGGCAAAATGCTCAGCAGCATTACCTATCACTGGTATGATAATTATTCCTATAAAGAATTCTGACCAGCCCAGGGTCTGGGTGACCGGTTCTATACCACTAACCAAAAACTCACTCTCTACCGCTATAAATATCGTACTCAATCCCAGCAATATCAAGGACTTACGTTTGCTCCACCGACTAGAAGTTTCAGTCATTTCACAAACCATATCCTGACGCCGCATACTGAAGAACAATCCCAGAAAATAAATGACAAAAAGAATAACCGCTACCAGCAGACTAAACTCCCGCAGTGCATATCCGGCCTGATTATGAAAGAAGACTGCCGGGATAATCAAGGCAATCACAGAAAGAAACATCAGACTGGTCTGATTGGTAATATGTACCCGATCAAAAGACTGAATGCCATTTTTGATCCCTCCCACCAGAATAGAAAGCCCTAAAACCAGCAGAATATTTCCAAGAATACTACCGGCTATAGAAGCTTTAACCACCGAAAACAGACCTGCTTTAAGTGCAAACAGTGTTATCAAAAGCTCGGTGGCATTACCAAAAGTGGCATTGAGCAGGCCTCCCACCTTTTCACCCACATAACAGGATAGGTTATCGGTAGCTTCACCCATAATACCTGCCAGGGGGATAATAGACAGACAAGCGGAAAAAAACACCGCTATCTCTTGGCCAGTATATTCAAAATAGAAACTGAAGAGAATCGCGGGCAGAAAATAATACAAAATATTTCCCAATAGAGTCCCTCCCGAAATTTTACTACGGTTCATTATACTCAGTATATTCACTGAAAACAAGAAAATGTCCTGCGATATCGCCGCACCCGCAGGATTTTCCATAGTTTTTGATTGTCCTGCTCTTTACATATTATTTAACTGCATTTTACCAATAAATGCTATACTTACTAATAATCAAAATACAGGAGTTGATATTTATGGCCTCTAAGCCCAAACCAAGTTCAGCTTCAGCAGTATCACTAACCCAGATAGTACTCCCCTTCCAGGCCAATGTAGCCGGCAATATGCATGGGGGTGAAGTCATGAAAATGATGGATTCGGCCGCTGGAGTAGCAGCAGCCAGACACAGCCGGTGCAATGTGGTTACTGCCAGTGTAACCAATCTTTCTTTTATTGAGCCGGTCTTTGTAGGAGATCTAGTAATCTGCAAAGCGGAACTCACTTATACCGGCACTACATCCTTGGAGGTTCATGTGTGCGTCAAGGCAGAAGATATGGAAAAAGGAGTCACCCGCCAGGTTTCAGAAGGTTATTTTTTCATGGTAGCCCTGGATCGCAACGGGCGTCCCAGCAAGGTACCACCGCTTTTAATAGAAAGTGAAAAACAAGAAAAATGCCTGGAAGCTGCCAAACAGCGCATAGAAATAATGAAGAAATCCGCCCGCAAGTAATTTAGTGGGGTCAGGCACCATAGTTTATGGGACGCGGGGACAGGTTCCTTGTCCCGTTCCAAATAATAGTAGGGAAAAGGAACCTGTCCCCGTGTCCCATAAGTTAGTAAGTTAGTGCCTGACCCCATAGTTTTAGTCGTTTAACGTAATGCAGTTTTGATATCTTCTGTAAGTTTCTCCATCTCTTTATATTTTTGCTCTGCAATCAGCTCTACCAGAGCACTGCCGACAATAACCGCATCACAGAACGGTGCCATATCCCTGGCCCGGTCAGGACCAGATACTCCAAATCCTATCGCCAGCGGCAGATCGGTATACCTGCGCACAGCTGAGCTTAATAAATCCAGATCTGTTTGAATATGATCTCGTACCCCAGTAACTCCGGCAACTGATACACAATAGATGAAGCCCCGAGCCGAACTGCATATGGCCTCCAAGCGTTCAGGAGTAGTAGTAGGGGCTACCATAGGTATTAAGTCCAGCTGGTACCCATCGGCATAATTGCGCAGACGTTCGCTTTCTTCATAGGGAAGATCGGGTATGATCATTCCATTTACTCCGCATGCTTGGGCTTGAGCACAGAACTCTTGAAGACCAAACTGAAGGATAGGATTATAGTAGCTCATTATAACTATCGGAACAGCGACTTCCTGGCAAACATCGGCAATCATCTGTAAGATTTTCCCTACTGCAGCACCGTTGGCCAGGGCTCGATTGGAAGCAGCCTGTATAACCGGTCCATCAGCTACCGGATCTGAGAAAGGCAATCCTACCTCTATGATATCAGCTCCTGCTTTGGCCATGGAAAGCATTATCTCCTGGCTGCTTTTCATATCAGGATCCCCACCGGTCATATAGGTAATCAGCCCTTTTTCCCCGCAGCTGACCAGGTTTCTAAGTCTTTCAGTAATTATGCTCATATATGCTCCCCCTTGTGTTGAACTATACTCTCGACATCTTTATCACCCCGGCCCGATAGATTTATCACCACTATTTTATCTGCCAACATACTCGATGCCATGCGAACTGCCTCTACCAGAGCATGAGCACTTTCTATGGCAGGCAGTATGCCTTCAGTAAAACTGAGCAGTTTGAAAGCCTCCAGAGCTTCACTATCAGTTGCACTGGTATACCTTACCCTGCCGATGTCCTTCAAATACGCATGTTCAGGACCAACTCCCGGGTAATCCAATCCTGGAGCAATAGAATGAACCTCACTGATTTGTCCCTCTATATCCTGTAAAACATAGCTTAATGAACCGTGCAGTACACCCGGGCGCCCCTTATTAATGGTTGCCGAGTGCCTGCCGCTGTCAAGACCTTCTCCCCCTGCTTCAACACCCACCAACTGCACCTCTGTGTCCTGCAAAAATGGGTAAAAAATACCTATCGCATTAGATCCTCCTCCTACACAGGCAACTACCGCATCCGGTAACCTCCCGGTGTGTTCAATGATCTGCTGCCGGGTTTCTCTTCCTATGACTGTCTGAAAATCCCTTACCATCATGGGATAAGGATGAGGCCCACCTACCGAACCCAGCAGGTAATAGGTATTATCAACATTACTAACCCAATCTCGGATGGCTTCGTTCATGGCATCCTTAAGCGTTCGGCTGCCAGATTTTACTGGTATCACTTCTGCGCCCAAAAGTTTCATCCGGGATACATTGAGATGCTGTCTCACCGTATCCTCTTCTCCCATATATATAACACATTCAAAGCCCAGCAGTGCAGCTACAGTAGCTGTAGCCACCCCATGCTGACCAGCTCCGGTCTCGGCAATAAGCCGGGTTTTACCCATACGCTGAGCCAGGAGAGCCTGGCCCATGGTGTTATTTATTTTATGAGAACCGGTATGGTTCAAATCTTCACGTTTCAGATAAATCTGGGCTCCACCCAAGTATTTACTCAAGCGCTGAGCAGGATACAGCAGCGAAGGACGACCCACATAATTATTCAAATACCAGGTTACATCCCTGGTGAAACCCTTATCTTTTTGGGTTTCCAAATAAGCTGTTTCAAGTTCCTGCAGCGCTGGCATAAGGGTTTCCGGCATGAACCTCCCCCCATATTTATCAAAGTAACCGCCTTTGGCGGGCATCCCTGAATTTAACATCTAATTTGCCTCCTTTAAATCAACACACATTCAGCTTTCCACCTCAATTAAGAACGACCAGGCCCTGAGGGGCCATCGCATCATAACACAAGTCTTCATGTTGTGGATGCCTCCTAACTCACTGCTTATATAGCCTGCTGCGCAGCCGGGTGTCTGTATCCAATAAGTCCAAACAAGTCCTGGAAATTAAAATAGGATTTATTATGGACAAAATACCAATAAACATATAATCCATTCCGTATCCAGTATTATTTAGGAATAAAGTATAATTTGAAATTGATCATTTAAGAACATTTTAGAAGTGCCGAGGTTCAGGAACATAAAGCATGATTAATAAGATTTGAATACCCAATTGATCTGGTCTGGTATAAAATTAAGAACAGAAAAAAGCAAAACCGCTGCATAAATGAGCACCGGCAATAAAAATCATTACCTGAACTAATCTAATCTCATCTCGTCTCTAAACTCGGCTCATCTCGTCTCATCATAATATTATTTTTCTGTACTATAGCACTTTCATTCAAATCATGTCAACAATTGTTTCGGCCTCACCTAAATACTATCCTCCAATAGGACCGGGCAGCCGTCCTGATTTATTAAGCATGATAATACTTTATTCCTAATTAAATTTGCCTTTTTATTTTTTTCGACTTTTTTTTTGTTAAAAATATGATAAGTTAGTAATTAGTATATAAAATAATGGTTAATAAACAAAAATAAGTCTGTTTGTGTATGCATATCATTTAGAAGTCAGCCAATATACTCTATCCCATTAGATTTACTAACCAGCAGGGAGAGGAATTACATGAAAGAATATGCAAATATGACCAGAGAAAATTTATTGAATGAAATTGAGGATCTTAACAAGCAATTACTGCTGCTGCAAAATAGGTCTACCCCATTTTATCCCCCGGAACATGATTTCAGTCCATTTATCGAAGATCACAGTGAGATAATAGCCCGCTTGGCACCTGATGGTACCATATTATTTATGAATCCAGCCGGAGGACTTTATTTTGGTACACCCTTTGAAGATTTAGTCTCAGTTAATATTGATAAGATAATAACGCCACAATATAACAAGGAACTAAAGTATTTGATAACTCTCCTCTCCCCCGAAAATCAGGTAATAAATTGCGGAAAAGGCCTGCCTGCCATAAACCATACCCTTGGTTATAAAAATTGGAAAATACGCGGCCTTTTTAAAGATCATAACCTGGTTGAAGTTCAGCTGGTAGGAAAAGACATTTCTAAGCAAAAACTTTTTGAAAAAGTTCTTGACCAGACTAGACAAAATCTGCATACTGAAATCCTACGGTACAGGCAGGCGGAACAGGACTATTATGAATTATTTGATAAAGCTAACGAAATTATGTACTCCCATGATTTCGATGGCGTCTTGCTGCACATTAATAAGAATGGGGAAAAAATATTGGGATTTGAACCCGGAACTCTAAAGGGCAGATCTATTTTCGATATTATAGTGCCTCAGAAGTACCAGCTGGTCAGGGAAATGCTCAAAGTCAAACTAGACAATGAACAGCATACTAATTATGAAATCCCGGTAATCAGAGCAGGCGGAGAGATGCGGACTCTGGAAATAAGCTCCCGGTTAAAATATCAGGAAAACCAGCCTTATGCCATAATGGGTATAGCTCGAGATATTACCGAGCGCAAGCATACTGAGGACGCCCTGCGGGAAAGCGAAGCTAAATTTCGAAAAATGGCCGAGACATCTCCTGCTTTTATAGTTGTTGTACAGGGAAACAGCTATAAGTATGTTAACCCCACCTTCGAAAAACTAACCGACTACAGAGAAGAAGAATTGCTGAGTATGAATTACTGGGATATAATTCATACTGACTATCGAGACCTGGTAAGAGAACGTGGTCTGGCCAGGCAGCAGGGCGCCAAATTGGAAGCCCACTATGAGTTTATAATTAATACCAAAAATGGCAGAGCAATCTGGATTGATTTCTCTGCTGCCCTAATCGAATACGAGGGCCAACCTGCTATCATTGGAACTGGCTATGATATTACCTTAAAAAAGAAACTGGCAAATGCCCTCACGAATAGTGAAAAGAACTTCCGCACCCTTGCCAATACAGCTCCTGCTTTAATTTTGGTAATCCAGAAATATAGTTTCCGATATGTTAATACTATCTTTACTAATGTCACTCAATATAACGCCTATGACATCCAGGAATTAAATGCTCTAGATATCGTTCACCCAGATTTTAAGACCCTGGTAGAAACTAGCCTGCTGAAACTGCAGTTCGGAGAAATATCAGATTTTCGCCATGACATCATTATTTTCAGTAAAAGCGGACAGGAATACTGGATGGATGTATCAGCTGATATTATCGATTATGAAGGAAAACCTGCGGTTATCGCTACCGCTTATGATATTACGGCTAAAAAGGAACTGGAAAACGCATTGAGAAATAGCGAAGAAAACTTCCGCGCCCTTACTGATACGGTTTCCGCCTTGATCTTTGTTATCCATCAATACCGGTACATATATGTTAACTCAATGTTTCGAGCTATTACCAAATTCAGCCGCCATGAGCTGCAGTATATGAATTCTCTTGATACTGTTCATCCTGAATTCAGGGAAATTGTTAAAGATAACCTGGCCAGGATACAATCCGGTGAAATCAGTATTTCCCGTCAAACAATTAAGATGATAAATAAAGACGGGCAAGAATATTGGATTGATTTTTCGGCCCGCGCCATTGAATATCAGGGTAAGCAGGCCATAATAGGTACCGCCTATGATGTAACGGATAACCATAAGCTGCAGGTAGCTCTGGAAAATAGTGAGTCAAGCTTCCGCCAGCTGGCAGAAACCGCTCCTGCCCTAATTTATGTAATACAAGGAAGTGATCTGGTATTCTTCAACCTGGAGACTGAACGGGTCAGCGGTTACACCCGAGAAGAACTGGTCAATATGAAGAAATGGGAATTTATTCATCCTGATCACAGGGAGTGGGTAACCGATATTACTTTGGCCCGCCAACGGGGAGAAGATGTTCCTGATCGTTATGAAACAATCATTTTGAGTAAAAATGGAGATTCGATTTGGATCGAAGTTGCAGTTAGTATTATTAATTTTAATAACCAACCAGCCTCTCTGGGAGTAGGTATAGATATTACCGAACGCAAAAGATCTATGGATCAGATTAAATTCCTCAGTTATCATGACCGCTTAACCGGTCTTTTCAATCGGGCTTTTCTGGAAGAAAAGCTTACAGAATTAGACGATGGGAACCACCTGCCCTTAAGTATCATAATGGGGGATGTAAATGGACTAAAGATGATAAATGATGCTCTGGGCCATCATCAGGGTGATCGATTGCTGAATATGGTGGCTGATTCACTTAAATCCTGCTGCCGGAAAAGAGATCTAATAGCCCGCTGGGGGGGAGATGAGTTTGTCATATTACTGCCCCGCACTGAAGGAAAAAGCGTATCAGCAATATGTGATAAAATAACCAGTATTATTAATGGCCAAAAAGAATTCCCGCTGCAGGTGAGTATTTCTCTAGGTGCATCTACTAAAACTGAACCACAACAGAAAATGACAGAAATCAGTAGAGAAGCAGAAGATAAAATGTACCGCAACAAGCTGCTGGAAAGTAAGAGCAATCGCAGTACATTTATACGGTCCCTGGAAAAAACCCTCTGGACCCGCAGCCATGAAACTCAGAACCATACCGACCGTCTGCGCAAGCTGGTTTCAGAGATCGGCAACGCTCTAGAGCTGGACAGCAGCGAAATTAATAACTTGACCTTACTGGCAGCTTTACACGATATAGGAAAAATAGCTATACCGAACAGTATACTGGATAAGACGGATAAACTCACTTCTGATGAATGGGAAATGATGAAGAAGCATCCTGAAACAGGCTATCGTATTGCCATGTCTTCTCCAGAGCTGACAGCCATAGCCGAGTGTATATTGACCCATCATGAACGCTGGGATGGCAACGGTTATCCACTGGGGCTGGAAGAAACTAATACACCTCTCCTATCACGTATATTGGCGATTGCCGATGCCTATGATGTTATGCTGCACGGACGACCTTACCAGGAAAAAATAACTGTTGATGAAGCCCTGCAAGAAATCCACCGGTGTGCCGGTACCCAATTCGATCCGAGCCTGGCCCGGCTGTTCATCAAACTTATAAGAAAAGACAAGCTTATAATGCCCAGTGAAGCTGGATAATCGAACCTTTCTGAACTTTTTGTTTCACCTGAGATAAAATTCAGCTTATCCTCCGAGCCCCCCATACTCCCTTAGAATACAAAATGGTCCGAAAAATTCCTTTGACAAAAGAAATTCATGCTGATAGTTTATTATCACTGGATTAAAAAAACGATCCGCTTTTGCTGATAACGGGTAAGATAATTTTGTTATCTTCAAAGATACTATATTATTAACTAGATGGGGAGACTTGGAAATTGAAAGTCGCTATTATATACAACCAGGATTTTACAGGTGTAATCAACCAATTGAGTATGCAGAATAAAGAGGTTTATAATCCTGAAATCGTAAACAATGTGGCTTCGGCTCTAGAATCAGCAGGTCATAACGTGGCTGTCATCGATGGGAATATGCACGTTATTCAGCAGCTGCAGGAATTTATGCCCCGGGTCCTGGAAGAGGATCGGATGTTCTCTCGATGGAGCCATCGTCACCTCCAGATCAGGAGCTGCAGTTTATAGAACCTGCGCAACCCTAAAAAGGCTGAAGATGTTGCCCTGGCCATGCGTGTTTTCTCTGAGGTCATTACTCAGTGGTCAGAATTGACCGATACCGCCAGCGGACTGGTAGTCGCTCCCAGGGAAGCTGTGATGAATACCAACATCATGCAACTGTATGCCCATGGTGATGCTTCTCTTAGTATCAGGTTTAATGACTCTAACCAGATGAAAACCATCGACCAGAAGATTAACAAGATTATCCCCAGTAAAAAATACCGCCATCTTCTAGATTTCCAAATAGAAGGGGGAATAAGACGCCCACCGATGGAACCAACAGAACATTCGGCATCTCTCATTAGAACCATATTTAATATCGCTAATAAACTCGATATCCGGTTAATCGAAGAACATCGCTGGAGTTCCGCTGATATATGTTTTTTGGATGACCGCATTCCGTCTGTTGACGGGATGGGACCACTGGGAAGCAGGCAGCATAATGAACAGGAATTTATCTTACATCACAGTTTATTGGAAAGGGCCGCACTTCTTGCAATGGTCTTATACGAACTTGGCAGAGGAGAAATATGAATAATAAGTCTTACCTACACGATTAACAAATTAAAGTATGTCTACTGCTTCCCCTTAAGCCGGAGACACTGGAGCAGAAATGTAAGTTAGGCAGAAACACGGTTGTGAATACTTATAAAATATCTCCTAAAAGTGGTAAAATATAGGCAAGCAGATGTTGTATCAACTGGTTGTCTTGAGCTTGATATAAGGAGGGTAGCTATATGGGAAATGACAGAAGAGAAAATCAGATTATTAAGCTGGCTATGAACTTCGATAATGACCTGGAATCTAAAAACCTGGAAAAACTCCCCTCATATTTTTCTGATGATTGCCAGATAGAACTCTTAGGCATCACATTAAAGGGCCGGGAAGGTGTAAATGAATGGCTAACTTGGCTGTTTGAGAATATCGAGGAAATAAGATTTGTAATTATTAATGTGATTGTAAAGGATAATATACTATTTGAGGAATACGCCTTAAACGCAGTAACCAACGGGGGATTAAAAATTCAATCCAGGCAGGCCGAGGTCTTAGAATTTGATCAATGTAACAAAATCCATAATCTCAGGCTTTATTTTGATAGAATCGATTTTGCTAATAATCTGTTGCAGCACTCCGTTAGTAAACAAAATGTTAAAACCGTAAAGTAATCTAAACCGTTAAATACCTGCAGGTATCTTAAATCTTACGAAGAAGTAGTTCCTCCATTACCTGATTCAATTTCTATGGCAGCATTATACCGGGCAGCTATACTGCACCATACAGGTACCCCCCAGACCGCTTCCTTCTTCTTTAGTCGTAATAAATGACGTTTCGATTTCTCCCAAAATATCAAGATGGATTCCGCGCCCCTGGTCATCTACCGACAAAACGCATTCTGCAGCTTCCCTGAAAGGTTGTCCGCTCCTCCACGTCAAAATCAGCGGGGAAACACCTTATAATCCTTATTAGATACTTGTTTTACTATATTCTCCACCCAATTGATATTTTTATATCCAATTATTGTTGACATATGTCCGAAATGATTCTATAATAATAGTGTGCATATGCCCATATCAATTATTGTGAGGAGGTGTAGCTATGCCAGGAAGAGATGGCAGTGGACCTTTGGGAGCAGGCCCCCGTACAGGTAGAGGTTTAGGAATTTGCCAGGGGTATACCGGAAGTCGGGGTGGACGCAGAGGTTGCGGTTGGGGCCGTGGATTTGGCTTTGGTCGTGGATTCTTTGGTACCGGCAGAGGTGTTCAACCCGCTGGAAGAACTATTGATGAAGCAAACTTAAAAGAATACCGGAATTATTTAGAAGAAGAATTAAAACAGGTAAAGCTGGAACTGGAAGAAACTAAATAGAGATCCATTATATACATCCCCCTTCCTAAGTAAAAGAGGGGTTGATTAATCACTGTGACTTATGATGGAAACAGATAGGAAATATTATTTCTCTTTACTTTTCCTCCTTTTTAAAAACAAAACCGAGTACACCCTGACTCGGTTTTGTTTATTATGTTTCACTGATTAACTTGCGATTATGTAATTAAGAATGTTATTCCGTACAATGGGTACGCCTCAAGATGGGAAATAGCGCCCGAAAATTTGAGTCCAACCAGCATCAGCACGAACATAATCCCCTTCTTCTTCACAATTCAGTACCTCTACTATCTCTTTATAAGCAGTATTGGCCGCATCTCCAAATAACCCGGTTCTTATCAACTCTCGGTTGCTCCCTTTAGCATACCAGTGTTCCTGGTCATCTCTTTTACCGGCCAGGTATTCAAAAAAAGCCAGGATCATGCTACCGTAAAATAGATAGGATCTCTCCTTGCCTTCCCATTCTTCCATAAAATTCATTACCAGCGTATCCAGCAGCATTCCAGGCAGCGGAACATTATTGGCATGTTTCCAGGCTCTCATCATTCTGGCCAGATGCTTTATCTTACCTGCGTATTCATAGTTCATAGAATTAACAGCTTCGATTTCCTTAAGGGGATTAAATTCATTCCAACTGCCGCCCTCGGCTATATTAGGATAAAAATAATTTCCCCGGGAATTTGTGAAAGCTGGTATTATTTCAAAAATCATGCCATCCTGAAAGGGAATGATCACTTCTCCTTTTTCCTCTTCCTTCATTATTGTTTCTGGAAATATTTCCATCATTTTATCTTGTAATTCTCTTAACAAATACAATTGACCATTACCTTCGCAATTATAAATTCGCTCTAAATGCTCAGGCGGCAGCACCACCAGTATATTTATAGTTCCTGTTCCTTTAATAGCTGTACCTCTTCCATATGACCCTATGAAATAGGTGTTCCTGGAATCTGAACGAATATTCCAATAATCCAGATTTATTTTCTGAGCAATTTTTTTGAACCTTCGGTTGATAATGACTTCATTATCGATTTGTAAATTTTCCACGAATTTTTTAAATTTTTCTGGTACACTTAGTATTCTTTTAGCCATCAAAATCCCCCCCTACCTTTAATATTATTGGTTTAGTACCATTTATTCAAGCACCTGCCAAAGGGTATATAAAATTAAACATCAGGAAAGTAGGATATTTTATCATTGTTCTCTTTATACTGACTATAACTGCTTATTGCATATTTGGGAACCAGGCAGGTTTAGTAACGCCAAATAAATAATTGTAAGAGGCCCTTTCATCCGCTGCTTAAAGGGCCTCTCTTGGTATCAAGGTTTATTTATTTTCTTACTTTTATTCTCCCATAAACAATGCGATATCTTCTTCCACGCTGCTGATTCCCGCAATACCAAAATTCTTAACTAGAACATCTATAACGTTAGGTGATAGGAAGGCCGGGAGGGTCGGTCCCAGATGGATGTTTTTAACCCCCAGGTATAATAGTGCCAGTAGTACTATCACTGCTTTTTGTTCATACCAGGAAATATTATATGATATCGGCAGATCATTAATATCTTTCAACTCAAATACCTCTTTTAGTTTGAGAGCAATTACCGCCAGTGAATATGAATCATTACATTGTCCGGCATCCAATACTCTGGGTATTCCATCAATATCTCCCAAAGCCAGTTTGTTATAGCGGTATTTAGCACAGCCTGCGGTAAGAATTACCGTATCAGGCGGCAGCTGCCGGGCAAATTCGGTATAATAGGATCTGCTCTTCATTCTTCCATCACAGCCCGCCATAACAAAAAATCTTTTTATGGCCCCCGATTTGACTGCTTCTACTACCTTATCTGCCAGTGACATGACTGCTGCATGGGCAAATCCACCGATAATCTCACCCTGTTCAATCGCTTCCGGGGGTAAACATTTTTTTGCCTGTTCGATAATTATCGAAAAATCTTTCGGTTCTAACCCTTTTCCGTCTGCAATGTGCTTGATCCCTTCATACCCAGTCGACCCGGTGGTGTAAACTCTATCCCTATAGCTTTCCCGGGGTGGAATTATGCAGTTAGTAGTCATCAGAATGGGTCCATTAAATTTTTCAAATTCCTCGTTCTGCTGCCACCATGCGTTTCCATAGTTGCCTGCAAAATGTGCATACTTTTTAAAAGCGGGATAGTAATTAGCCGGCAGCATCTCACAATGAGTATAGACATCTATCCCAGTTCCTTCGGTCTGCAGCAGGAGTTCTTCCATATCTCTTAAGTCATGGCCGCTTATTAATATACCAGGATTGTTGCGCACTCCAATATTAACCCTGGATATCTCGGGTTGGCCATAGCTTGAGGTATTGGCCTGGTCGAGCAATGCCATGGCATCCACCCCGTATTTACCGCATTCGAGCACCAGCCCTACTAAATCATCGCTGGCCAAATTATCATCCAGCGTTGCTGCTAAACCTTTATGCATGAACTGATATAAGTTGTTATCTTCATAACCCAAATTATAGGCATGTTCTGTATAAGCTGCCATTCCTTTAATACCGTAAATCAATAATTCCCGCAGGGAGCGGATATCTTCATTTTCGGTAGCCAGTATGCCTACCCCAACCGACTTATCCATAAATTCTGCTTCTGTTTCTCCCCACCAGGATGCTGCTTCTGGAATATCTCCTTCGATATCACCAGATCCTGCAATCTTTCTTCTTAATTCTTCTCTTAAAACTAATCCTTCTTTGATCTGGTCTATAAACCGATCCTTATTAAAATTGGTGTTGGTTATGGTCATAAATAGCCCTTCAAAAGTAAACCGGTTTATTCTTTCGTTTTCAATTCCCCTCTGCCTGCCCTGTAACGCATAAAAGGAGATCCCCTTTAATACATAGATCAAAAGGTCCTGCAATTTGGCTAAATCATTCTGTTTCCCGCAAATCCCTTTAATAGTACAAGCACTGTTTTTAGACGCTTCCTGACACTGATAACAAAACATACTCATGAAGTACTTCTCCTTTCCAAATTCGCATTGTTTACTTGCCAAAATTTATTGTGGACTTTTTTTATCTTCTTTGTCTACGATTATATTCTAGCTTGCTTACAGCAGCATGTCAATAATAATTGCTGCCAGCACTAACTAATTAAGTCGGCTAACTACCAGACCGATAACAGAAGCCCACAGGACCACCCCGCTAAATCGGGACATCTGATTTAACCATATTTCATTGCGGTACAATAAAGGGTACATTTATAGCATAACAATTTTTGTTTGCAGTGCTCACAGCAGATTAAGGATGTATTTCTGAGCTCACTGCGCTCGAAGTAATATGTAAGTGAGGATCAAGGCATGAAAAAAACCCCGCCATTAAGCCGTACCTGAGTACGTTGATTGAGCGGGATTATTAAATAACATAGATATTCATTTCTTAATTATTCGTGAGCCTTGTGCGAACACACATGACACCCTTATCAGTGTTAGCGCTAGCGATAACACATCACAGTTCCCCCGGCCCGGGGTAATGGAGGGGGCTTTTGTTATCGATCAGAGACTCTGGTAATTCTCCAAAGCCTGTAGTTGATGCCAGGCACTGACTTATGTATTCTCATGTTCAGTTTTCTTGGAACCGGCCTATCTGTCGAAGTCGTTTATACCTCTGTTCGTTCAATTCATGGCTTTCTAAAGCCAGCAGTTCCTTCAGATTACTGACTAACGATTCCTCCAGTTTTTTAGCCATCGTTTCAAAGTCTTTATGGGCTCCTCCCATAGGTTCCTCGATAATCTCATCAGCAATCCCCAGGTCCTTGATGTCCTGGGCCGTCAGTTTTAAAGCTGATGCCATTTCCTCGGCTCTTCCAGCATCCTTCCATATTATGGAGGCACATGCCTCGGCCGAAGCCACCGAAAATACACTATTAGAAAGCATCAACAAGCGGTCGCATACTGCCAGAGCCAGTGCTCCGCCGCTACCGCCTTCACCGGTTACGGCAGAAATAATCGGCACCTTTAAACTGCAAAGGGTCATTAATACCTGAGCAATAGCTCCCGCCTGCCCCCTTTCCTCAGCCCCTACACCCGGATACGCTCCCGGAGTATCGATTAAGGTTAGTACCGGCCGCTTAAACTTTTCCGCCTGCAGGATCAATCGTTCTACTTTCCGGTATCCTTCTGGATGGGGCATACCAAAATTGGTGTGCAGGTTCTCATTGGTTCCCCGACCTTTTTGATGTCCCAGAACAGTGACTGGAATCCCCTTTAGACTGGCAATTCCCCCAATCACTGCCCGATCATCACCATAGCAGCGATCGCCATGCATTTCTATCCAATCATCAAAGATGAACTCTATATAATCCCTGACCGTAGGTCTTTCCTGATGACGACTCAATAAAATTTTTTCCCAGGCAGTCAGGTTCTGGTACTTATTATCTCTGATATCTTTCATCTTTTTTTCCATAAGTTTGAACTCGTTGGTTAAATCAAACTGCAGGTTCTTGCTTAGCTCCTGAAGTTCTTCAAATTTACCCTGCAGGTTTTTATACTTTTCCTCATAATCAAAATGTCTTTTAACCATTCTTTCCTCCCAGATGCAGCCTCAGTAGGGACTCCACTGTGTCTTTTAATACCAGGCGGTTTACAATCTTGTCTACCATACCATGTTTAAGCATAAATTCTGCCTTTTGAAAATCAGCCGGCAAGATTTCGCTGATAGTCTGTTTAATAACCCTGGGTCCAGCGAAACCAATCAATGCTCCTGGTTCAGCAAGAATTATATCCGCCAGGGATGCAAAGCTGGCCGATACCCCGCCGGTAGTAGGATTAGTGAGCAGTGTCATATACAATAAACCCTGCTGATGGAATCTATCCAGAACTGCACTTGTTTTTGCCATCTGCATCAAAGAGAGCATGCCTTCCTGCATACGTGCTCCACCAGATGCAGTGCATAATATCAACGGTATTTTCAAATCAATTGCCTTCTCCACGGCGCGGCATACTTTTTCCCCTGCTACTGAGCCCATGCTGGCCATCATAAAGCGGGAATCCATAGTTCCCAATATAACCGGGTAACCACCGATAGTGCATTGCCCGGTTACTAGAGCTTCCTTTAAACCAGTCTGCTTCATAGCTGACTCTAGTTTTTCATCATATCCTGGGAAATCAAGAATATTTATGGATCTCAAATCAGAATTAAATTCCTGAAAAGTATCCGGATCAGCCATAAAATGTATCCGTTCCCAGGCAGTCATGGAGAAGTGATATTGGCATTCAGGGCAAACCTTGTGGTTTTCCTTTAATTCCAATTCCGATACCCTTCTAGAACAGGAGGGACACTTTTCTCGCCCCACGTCCTTTTCTGTACTTTGCATATATTCTCGGCTGTCAGGAATGGGAATTAATTTCTGTTTACCAAAGGCACTCTTTAACATAGTTATGAATTACTCCCCTCTCTTTGAGTCAGGGCAAATAAGAATTCACCACCACAGACTAATTCGCCATCTACTGTTACTCTGCCTTTCCCTTTACCTATACTCCCTTTGATGCTGCTTAATTCTGTAGTTATAAGTAGAGTTTCTCCAGGTCCTGCCATACGCTTAAAACGTATTCTGTCCACGCCAGCCAGATAAGCCAGCTGTCCCCGGAATTTGTCATCGGACAAGAGGGCACAAGCACCAACCTGGGCCATGGCTTCAATCATCAGTACCCCTGGCATCACCGGCAGCCCGGGAAAATGGCCGGCAAAATAAGGCTCGTTAATACTTATGTTCTTAATTCCGGTGGCTTTCTCTCCTGGTACTAACTCGATAATCCGGTCTACCAGAAGAAAGGGATACCGATGAGGAAGGATTTTCATTATTTCCTCTATTTTCATGGTTAAACTCCTAACTGATTTTTCGTACTAATAATGCTGCATTATGGCCTCCAAAACCGAGAGAATCGGAAAGCGCTACTCGGAGTTCCTGCTGTCTGGGTTGCCCTGGCACATAGTCCAGGTCACACAGAGGATCAGGATTCTCCAGATTGATAGTAGGCGGTACCGTATTGTTAATAAGAGCCATAATCGCAGCAATAAGCTCTACCGCTCCAGCAGCTCCAAGCATATGTCCATGAGCTGCTTTAGTAGAACTGATCAACATTTTTTGGCTATGCAGGCCAAACACTTCTTTAACCGCTGCAGTCTCTACCTGGTCATTTAAATTGGTACCTGTTCCATGAGCATTCATATAATCAACCTCTTCTGGTTTTATACCTGCCTCGGAAATAGCACTCCTGAAAGCCAGAGCAGCACCTCTTCCTTCACTATCTGGCTGAACCATATGAACTGCATCCCCACTGCTTCCATATCCGATCAACTCAGCATAGATATGGGCTCCCCGGTTTAAGGCATGCTGCATTTCCTCCAGAACCAGGATTCCTGCCCCTTCACCCATGACAAATCCATCCCGGTTAATATCAAACGGTTTGCAAGCCCGGGCAGGATCATCATTAGCAGTGGAAAGCGCTTTCATGGCACAAAACCCTCCCACGGCCAGCGGGGTAATAGAAGCTTCTGTACCACCGGCAATCATTACCTCAGCCTTACTATTGCGTATAATCTGGAAAGCTTCTCCGATTGAATTGCTGCCTGACGCACAAGCGGTAACAGTACAGCCGTTGGGGCCGTTAGCTCCCAGCATAATGGCCACCTGTCCGGCTGCCATATTAGGAATCATCATCGGAATAAAGAATGGGCTTATTCCCCCCACACCTTTCTTTATAAAAGCATGGTGCTGGCTTTCAAAAGTATCCATTCCGCCTATGCCTGATCCCACCCATACTCCGGTACGCTGTTGGTTGGCAGCACTGATTTCCAGGGCGGCATCTTCTACTGCGATGCGGGCTGCGGCACAAGCATACTGGACAAACAGATCCATACGTCTAGCATCTTTGCGGGTGATATAATCCACAACATTAAATCCTTGAACCTGGGCGGCAACCTTGGTTGGAAAATTATCGGTGTCAAAACGATCGATCTCAACAACGCCGCTGCGGCCAGCCATAAGACTGGCCCAGAATTCTTCTTTATTCAAGCCGATAGAGGAAATTACTCCCATACCGGTTATAACAACCCTGCGTTCCGGCAACTTTATCACCTCTACCTTATCCATTCTTATTATACCCTTGCTTCAACGTACTTAACTACATCCCCAACCTTCTTCATTTTCTCTGATTCCTCTTCTGGTATCTGGATATCAAACTTTTCTTCCAGTAGCATAAGCATTTCCACGATATCCAGTGAATCGGCTTCTAAATCCTCAGCAAAGCTGGATTCCAATTTGATTTCTTCCTCCGGAATATCCTTGATCTCAGCAATTATCTTTCTCAATTCCTCAAACACTAACATAGTTATTCCTCCTTAAAATATTTTATTTCTTTCAAGGACAAAACCTAACTCGGTCTTTGTCCCGGGGGTATTACATAGAGGCTAAGCCTCCATCTACTCTTATAACCTGGGCATTAATATATTCTGCTCGATCAGAAGCTAGAAAAACTGCTGCTCCGGCTACATCTTCAGGGGTCCCCAGCCTTCCTACAGCAATTCCTTCAGCTATTTTAGCTGTTTGTTCTTCATTCAAGGCAGCGGTCATATCAGTCTGTATGTAGCCAGGAGCAATAACATTGGCGGTAATACCCCGTCGGCCATATTCCCGGGCGATAGAATAGGTGAAGCCCAGAAGGCCTGATTTGGCTGCGGCGTAATGTACCTGCCCGGCATTTCCACTAATACCTACTACTGACGAAATATTTATTATCCGTCCATAGCGTTTCCTGACCATGCTTTTCAATGCAGCCCGGCTGCAGTAGAAAGCAGCGCTGAGATTAGTATCGATTACCTGATGCCACTCCTCATCGCTTATTCTAAGTATTAACTGATCTTTATTTACCCCAACATTATTTACCAGTACATCCACCTGCCCGAAGGCTGCCAGTGTTTCATCCACCAATTGCTGTGCTCCTGCAGAAGTGGATACATCAGCTCCAACAGTTATTCCAGTACCCCCAGCGGATTCAATTTGAGCAAGTACCTCCCGGGCCTCCTCCAGGGCTCCCTCCCGGCTAATGTGATAGTTAACTGCCACCCGGTAACCCTCGCGGGCCAGCTCAATGGCTATGGCCCTGCCTATACCTCTGGAACTGCCAGTTACTATAGCTGCCCTTTCCTTCATAATGACTTCACCTTCTCCAAAGTTTTTTCTAAAGTTTTTACATTATTGACCTGTCCTAATACTCGATTCCGGTCTATTTTTCTGATCAAACCCGACAAAGTTGAGCCAGGGCCTACTTCAATAAAATAATCCACTTTTTCCATCATGTATCTCACACTTTGTTCCCACAGCACCGGGTAATAAATCTGCTTCACCAGCAGATCGGAAAACTCAGAAGCTTTATTTTCCCTGGCATTTACGTTACTAACCACTCCACACTCAGGTTCCTTCCATTGGCTCCCTTCTAATTGGGGTTTTAAATGCATAGCCGCATCATGCAGAAGCGGGCTATGGGCTGGCACGCTCACTGCCAGTGGGATAACACGAGCTCCGGCTTCCTTTAACCCAGCGGAAACATTATCAACTGCTTCTCTGATCCCAGTAATCACCACCTGCCCAGGGCAGTTATAATTGCCTATATCCACTATACCTGGCTCTTTATCACAGGCAGCCTGGATCTCCTCGATATCAAGGCCAAAGATGGCAGCCATAGCTCCTTTTCCCAGAGGTACAGCCTCCTGCATCAAGCGGGCCCGATTTTGCACCAGAGGAAAAGCGTCTTCCAATGAAATGGCTCCTGAAGCAACCAGGGCTGTATATTCTCCCAGGCTCAGTCCGGCCATCATAACCGGAACTATGCCCTGGCTTTTAATAACTTCATATGCTGCCAGTCCTGTAACCAGTAATGCCGGCTGTGCATACACGGTCTGGTTCAATGTATCTTCTGGGCCTTTAAAACACAGCGAACTAAATTGGTATCCAGCTAACCTATCTGCTGTGCGAAAAACACTCGCTGCTTCCTCGTAATTATCAAATAATTCTTTGCCCATTCCCAGGTGCTGAGCTCCCTGACCAGGAAATATAAATGCTAGTCGCACCTCAATCCCTCCAATCGCCGTTTTATATCTACAGCACCATTAATGATATCCATCACTATTTCTCCTGCCGGCTGTATTTCCGATACTAATCCTGAAATCTGTCCCGCCAGAACAGAGCCATACTCTACATCACCGTCCACAGCTGCAGCAGGATACTTACCCTGGCCCATTTTTTCCAAGTCCTCTTTACTGGTCCCCTGCGCCTCGACCTGCAGATACTGGCGGGTAAATTTATTATGTATGGCCCGTACGGGATGACCAGTAGTAATTCCGCATACTACCGTAGCCCGGTCTCTAGCCTTGATGATTTTTTCCTGATAAGCCAGGTGAATATTACATTCCCGGGCACACACAAATCTGGTACCCACCTGTACCCCTTCCGCTCCCAATGCCAGAGCAGCTATAAAACCTCTTCCATCTGCAATGCCCCCGGCTGCAATAACGGGTATGTCAATAGCATCTGCAACCATTGGTACCAGACACATAGTAGTCATCTCCCCGACATGCCCTCCCGATTCCATTCCTTCTACAATCATGGCATCTGCACCCAGGCGAGCCAGACGTTTAGCCAATGCGAGAGAAGCTACCACCGGAATCACTTTTATTTTCTCACTCTTAAATCGCTCCATATAAATACCGGGATTGCCACCTCCAGTAGTTACTACCGGTATTTTTTCTTGTATAGTTAAAGCTACTACTTCTTCGATATGGGGGGAGGCCAACATAAGATTGACTGCAAAGGCCTTATCAGTCATGGTTCTGGCTATGTCTATCTGCTCCTTAAGCCAGCTGCGGTCCGCGTTTCCAGTACCTATAACACCCAGCCCACCAGCCTTCGATACTGCTGCTGCCAGTTCCCCTCCGGCAATCCAGGCCATAGCTCCCTGCAAAAGAGGGTATTCTATCTCTAACAAATCACATAGTCTAGTCTTAAACATACTTCAATCACTCCCCCAGCGAAGCAATACTCCACCGTAAGTTAATCCTGCCCCAAAAGCGACCATTAATACCAGATCACCTGCTTTTAGTCGTCCTTCTTGCACCGCCAATGATAATCCTACCGGCAGACAAGCAGCTGACATATTACCGTACTGATCAACAGTGACTATGGTCTTTTCTTCCGGTATCTTCATCCATTTCATCGCAGTCTTTATAATACGCATGTTGGACTGGTGCGGTATAAAGAGATCGATATCTTCCGCCTTTATTCCTGTCATAGCGAATATCTTCTCACTGACTTCTACCGTGATCTTGGTTGCAAACCTGAATATCTCATTGCCATTCATTTTAAGGAAATGCAGGCCCTTTTCCATCGTTTCCAGGCTGGCCGGCTGGGATGCACCGCCCCCAGGCAGGTAAAGGTGCTTAGTTCCCCTTCCATCAGTCCCAAGATAAGTGGCCATTATACCTGCTTCAGAATCCCCCCGGCCGAGTACTGCAGCACCGGCCCCATCACCAAATAAAACGCAGGTAGTCGGATCATTGTAATCTATGATTCGGGATATAGCTTCCGCTCCGATGACCAGAACATATTTATATTCCGGGGACAGCAGAAATTTTTCCGCAACTGTAATTCCATATACGAATCCAGTACATCCGGCTGACACATCAAAAGCTGCTGCGTTCCAGGCTCCCAACTTTTCCTGCACGAAGCAGGCTGTAGCCGGGAACAACATATCTGGCGTAGCTGTAGCAACGATGATTAAATCCAGTTCTTCTATACTAATTCCAGAATTCTCAATAGCCATAAGCGAAGCTCGATAAGCCAAATCCGAAGTTGTTTCCGATTCATCGATGATTCTTCTTTCTCGTATACCAGTCCTTTCAATTATCCACTTTTCACTGGTATCCACCATCTGCTCCAGTTCTTTATTATCAAGTATCCGTTCGGGCAGGGCATGCCCCATACCCTTTACCAAAGCTTTCATCATAGCACCACCTTATTGGGATTCATAATTATAAGTCTTTTAGCGCATACTTTGTGCACAAATATTTTTCATAGGTTATTAAACCAGGATTATTTACAAATGTCAATAGTTGTTCCCATAATTAGTAAATTGCGACATTTATTTTATTATGTTTTAAATATTCTGGATATATTCAGCAGAATAAGTTAATACTTGTTTTCGGAAGCAGAATAGGGTAAATAAGCCCGCAAACCTAGCAATA
>JAENZN010000054.1 GCA_016841245.1 Syntrophomonas sp. | reverse complement strand
TTCAACTCCTTAGTTTTGATTGTTGTCATTTACACGGAATCTAAGACATTCTCTTAGTTATTAGTTTCTTGCCTGATCGGAGAATATGCTATGAAATAATGGTTCCTTAAGCATCTCCATCGATTATACAAATAGTATGAAAAGGTAGTCATCCGACTGCCTTTTTTCATGTTTTTCAAGCAGCAAAGATTTATTTCCGGATCATGCCTAAGAGAAGAATCTGGATTGTTTTTACTAATACTATTTGATTTTAATAATTACCATTTATTCGTCTTGGTTTCTTTGATAATTTTATGATTTTTAAGAGCTTGCTGACTATTTTAAAATGAGAATTTTTCCTGGTTTAATTTGAGAATCGACAGTCTATCTTCAGTAGTATGATAAATTTTGACTGAGTTAGATTTCTCCCGAAAGAATTCAAATACATTTTGGCGAGTGCTAAAAAAATAAATATAAAACCCGTGATATTTAGTTTCAAATTCGTAGTACATGATTGAGGTAGAAAGGATGGTAACGTGCCGATGGATGATAGTCAAATCATTGATTTGTTCTTTGAGCGCTCGGAGCAAGCGATTAATGAACTATCTAAAAAATACGGCAGAGTATGCAAGAAAGTATCCCAAAACATTTTGAACAACGCACTTGATGCCGAGGAATGTGTCAACGATGCTTATTTAGGTACATGGAACAGTATACCGCCTCAAAGACCAAATCCATTGCTTACGTATGTTTGTCGCATTGTACGCAACCTTTCCATCAAGAAATATCATGCGAATACCGCTGTCAAGCGCAACAGTTTTTATGATGTCTCGCTTGAAGAACTGGAAGATTGTTTGCCGTCATCAGATACCGCTAACAAAGAACTTGACGCCAGGGAACTCGCAAAGATCATTGATGCTTTCCTTGACACACTGGGCAGAGACAATCGTGTTATGTTCGTTCGCCGGTACTGGTTTTCCGATCCATTATCGGAGATTGCCAAAATGTTTGGAATTACTGAACATAACGTTTCCGTTCGCCTTTCACGTATAAGGGCAAAAATGAAAAAATATTTAGAAGAGGAGGGTGTTTCTCTATGAAAAAAGAAACCATTTCAAAAGCTATTGGTGAGATTGATACAAAACATATCAATGAAGCTATGAACTACCATATATCTAATAGTAAAGCAAGTATTTTTAGAAGGCCCCTTGGCAGATCAATCATTGCTGCTACTGTCTGTCTGTGCCTGTTGGTGGGTTTTGGTGTATTTATACCATTCGGTGGGTTAACGGTTAAGGCTTATGCCTATGGAACCAATGAAGAAATATCGAAAGTTAATACGGTTTTATCCTCTGGTACAATCACTGATGATGGTGAAATGAGAGGGCATCCTCTTCAATTCTATCTCGTTGGTAAAGACATTGCGACAATACGCTTTTCGTGCAAAAATCAATGGATTGATTTTGTCGATTGGACGCAGAAGCGTGATGAGTACGGCATAGGCAAGAACTTTTCGGTTTCCTATGGTGAAGATGAAAGCGAGTATTACTACCTGACAATAGACTGGGTTCCCAAAAATACGATTCGAGAGCTTACGGATAACAAGGATTCTGTGATTAAAAACTTACCAATCGAACTTCGAGAAGACATCATTGTTTTACAAATCACTTATGAAAATGGCAGAAGTGCTACGAAAGCGATGAAAATCCGTTTGCAGGATAATGGGAAGTTTGTCGCATCTTTTATCGACTATACAATTACAGAGCAGGATGAGTTTATCAAGCAACCCGACAGTCCCTCAATCAGTCGCGATATTCTATATGCAGAGGGAGATGATGCCGCTTCCCAAAACTCAAAAGGCAAACCTTCTTATCAATTAGCATTGTCTGAAAAGGAAATCGAAGCGGCAAAGGTCGTCGCGATGGATTATTACAAAAATACGGTTTGGCAGATTGAAAAGATCAGTGTAACCGCAGACAGTAACAGCCGGTACAATAATACCGGAATTGAAGCGGAATATTCCGCCGGTAATATTATAATTTTTGATGTAACCGCAATCCGCGATAGAGAAACAGAAAACCGTACAATTAGTGTAGCGAGAGCAGATAACAGTGCATGGTCTATCATAAACGAGGGCTTTTAGTGCAAATGCAGTATGAAACAGCCGTAAATGATTCTGGTGTGTTTTCTTTTTGGAACAATCGGGTTTTGGAGAACATAACGCTTACCTATCATAGGAAATCACTTATTTCATTTTGTTCATATACAGTACTTGGGATCATCGGTTATGAGCTCCATTTCATGTTAACGACATAAAAACGATAGAAAACATCCTTCCGCCAAGGCCTTCCTCTGCTCCCCCGTCATCTTTTTTACCGACTCAAGGCATGTTGAGACAGTGGTAAGGATATATCGTGGGTAAAGGATGGAAAATAGTACATTTGTGATGCCGGAAAATATGTTTCTCCAGACGGGAAATAGGGGTGGGGTTGTGTGGGGGCTTTCTCAAAAGAAGGAAATAATATGCATATACCGGTTTCCCAGAGCCGGCAGTCCCGTAAGCACTGAGCCACTAGTCCGGATTTCGTGAGCCAGTAATATAAATATATTCCTAAATTTCGGGTACGCCGGAGAATCTTGTGTAAACAGCGTATGAATCTCAAAAAAAAGCCTGGATATCGTACATTGATAGGTTTGATAGTTGGAACGGAATAAAAAGGGTATTAACTTTCGTATATGGTAGCTATATCATGTATTCTACGCTTCATTTCTGTGCGGATATGTAACGGCTCTAAACACTCGCATTTATCCCCAAAACTGAAAAGAATATTGTAGTAGTATTCGTTCTCTATGAAAGGAAAACTAACAATGCAATGCTCATCACCGTCTGGCGAAAAGTCTTCATAAGTGCAATAATCAAGTACCCTGTCCATGACAGATTTATGAATACGAATTTTGATTTTTGTTTGCATAGTTGCCAAAATATCAGTAAAATCTAACTGCGGTTTTTGATAATCTCGTGGCGTAAAAAATTCCTCTTGTATTTGTAGGTTTGATGTGCGGGATAGTTTGAATAAGCGAAAATCATTTCTTTTATGGCAATACCCTTGCCAATACCAATGACTACTTTTCAATACAAGCTGATACGGCTCGGCTGTTCGTGCGGTTTTATTTCCGTAGCGGTCTGCATATTCAAACGAAAGTAGCTTGCTTTCCTGTAAAGCTGTTTTGATAATTTCTAAATATGGTTGTATGTTCCTGTTGCCTATCCACGGACTTAAATCTATATATATTTGATTTGCTTTTAATTCAATGTCTTTCGCTCTGTCGGCGGGGATAAAGCTCTTGACTTTCGCAAGGGCGTTTACCAGTTCATCACCTCGTATCATGTTGGAAAGACTGGAAAGCCCCATCAAGATAGCGGAAAGGTCGGCAGTTGAAAAAACCTTTCTATCAATCTTGTATTTCTGCATGATTTCAAAGCCGCCGCCCACTCCCGATGTTGAGTGAACAGGAATACCCGCCATGTTGATAGTGTCTATGTCGCGGTAGATTGTGCGGGGTGAAACTTCAAACATATCTGCTAACTCCTGTGCGCCTATACGTTTTTTATCAAGGAGTATCATAATAATGCTAACAAGCCTGTCAACTTTCATATGATAGCCGCCTTCCAAAATTTCTTGTTATCATAATAGATTGTTGCCATACTGTTGTCAACAATTACAAGGTATAATAAAAAAGCAAACAAATCAATCTACCTATCAGGAGGAAACACTATGCAGAAAAAAGCCTAATCACATCTTTGAAGCACAAAAACATTATAGAGGCGGCGAATTATAAATGCAATGAAAATGGAGGGAATTTATGTTTACAATCTATGTTTACGTTCTCGATACTTTAGCCGACTGGGAACTGGGATATGTTATTTCGGAGCTGAATTCTGGTCGATTTTTCAAAAAGGGCGAGCAACGTGTATCGCTCAAAACGGTTAGTTATTCTCAAGAGCCAATCAATACAATGGGCGGGATGACAATAATGCCCAATTGCTTAATTGATGATATTGTTGTGAGTGAAACAAGCATGTTGCTATTACCGGGCGCAGATACATGGAACGACTCAAAGCATGGCGCTATCATCGAAAAAGCAAGCGAATTTCTTTCTTTAGGCGCTATGGTGTGTGCAATCTGTGGGGCTACCGCTGCGCTTGCCAACTTTGGGCTATTGGATAAGCGTCCGCATACCAGTAATGGACCGGGATTTCTTGAAATGGTTTCTCCTGGTTATAAAGGGCAAAGTTTTTATATAGACAAGCCATCTGTAGCGGATAACAACCTTATTACTGCAAGTTCCACCGGAGCTTTGTTGTGGGCGAAACAAATTATTGAGCATTTAGGTGTTTTTCAATCAAACACACTGGAATCTTGGTATGAATATTTTAGTACCGGTGAGCCTAAACATTTCTTTGCCCTCATTCAAACTTTGCCGTCTAGCAATGAAAACTGATCCAACTTAGCATTGTTTTCAAAGCATACAAAGTTTTAAAAGTAAATTTAAGAGCATCTGCTGAAAGGCAGGAGCTTTTTAATATGGGCTGATATAACAATCTTCTTTGAAGATAAAAAAACTGACTGAGACTCCCTCAGACTTATGCCCTGAGGGAACCTGTTTATAGGGGCGTATTTTCTGCATAAATGTAAGCGTAAAATACTTCACACATATGCAGGTGGCAGCAAACATGAGACAATA
>JAENZN010000005.1 GCA_016841245.1 Syntrophomonas sp. | reverse complement strand
TATTGCTAGGTTTGCGGGCTTATTTACCCTATTCTGCTTCCGAAAACAAGTATTATACCATGCAGCGATCTATCAAAAGTGGATAAAATAATATAGTCTAACCATTCTGGAGGATATTCCTTCCTACGGCCTCCCTTTTCTCTCCTAATGCCCGCTCCAGGGGAATATACTGCAGAGCTTCGGTCCAGCAAAACTCTACGCATTGTGGTGATCCCCCGCATAAGTCGCATTTGAATGCTGTGCCTCTGGCCAGGCTGAAATTTGCATGCCCAAAGGGACAGGCCTGAACACACTGTCGACAGCCAATACACAGGGCAGGGTTAATTACCACTTCACCATTATCAGAATTCTTAGTTATGGCACCTGAGGGACATACATTGACACAAGGTGGATTTTCACAGAAAGCACAGGTGATCGGTACATTAAAAGCTTGTGTAGGATACCTGACTACTCTTATTCGTGAGAGGGCTGGTGAACATATATCTTCATGAACCAGAGAACATACCATTTCACATGTAGCACATCCTACGCACTTATGATAATCTACAAAAATTAATTTATCCATCTTTTCCTCCTTTGCCGCTGCCTGCTTCAATATTTACCGAAGATATCTGCTGCTGTCCAAATACCAAGCCATATTCGTAATTGAATCCTTATTATGCAGTACTTTCCTTGCCTGTTCTAGAGTTGTTCCTTTTTTTATCATGGTAAAAATTGCACCTGCACCTTCCAGGCTGCCGATGCATTGAAATCCTGCTATTCTATCATCGACAGCCAGAAGACGGTAGTAGAAATCTTTACTCTCGTTTTCAATGACTTCTGTTTCATACCCAACCAAACCATGGAGGTTTAATCCTATTGCAACACAGGGTATACCTCTTATTTCTTCGATAACTACACTGCAGTTACCTTCGTATTCATCCACCTGCTCCATGCAATTTGCGGCAGCTACGTCAGCCTGTCTTTTGGCGCTTGACCATAACAAGCTCAAAGATGGTTTTCCGGTAAAAACATGCGGTGACTGCACACAATCACCACAGGCAAAGACTCCCGGTTCACTGCACTGCATATACTTATCGACTTCAATGCCTCCCAGACCTCCGATTTTTAAACCCGCCTGGCGGGCTAATTCCACATTTTGCCTGACCCCGGCGGCCCAAATAACTGTATCACATTCAATCTCCTGCTGGTCCGTAAACAGTCTTTCTACCCCTGGTTCCCCTTCTATCCCGGTAACTCGTTCACCAGTAAAAACTCGAATATCTTCTTGTTCCAGCATAGTTTGTATTATATCTGCCGGCTTCTGGTCATATAGAAGAGGCATTATCCGGTCCTGCATTTCTATAAGATATACCATACACCCTCTGTTTCTCAGGGCACCGGCGGTTTCTACTCCTATATTACCTGCACCGACTACCACTGCCCGGCTTGGTTTATGTTCAATGATTCTCTCTATATCCTGAGGTGTCTTAACCACGAAGTTGCCCTGCAATTGCGAGCCATCTATTGCTGGTATTATCGGTTGGCTTCCGGTTGCTATGATAAGGCGGTCCCAATAATATTTTTCATTTCCTGCTTGCAGGCATTGCTTGTTAATATCAATATTATTTACTTCCTGAGCAAAACAAGTCTTGATTTGCAGCCGCTCATAATCTATTGATGTTTTTAAAAAGGTTTTATCCAGGGGAATCCATCCAGCCAGAACATCGGGAAGAGCACAGGCAGAATATTCCAGAAATGATTCTCTGGCAAACATGACGATCTCACATTCCGAACTATGTTTTCTTATACTTGCTGCCGCCTGATTACCCGCAGCACCATTGCCTATAATTATTACTCTCATAGGTTTCCTCCCCTATTCCAAAAAGCCCCTGGATAACTCCAGTATCTGTACTCCAGCTGCTTCCCTTCTTTTTTTATCAGCTGCTTCTGATATATCCATAAATACTAAGGCCCCCGTAGGACAGTAATTTACACACTCTGGGTTTCCCCCACATAAATCGCAGTTTACAACTACTTCATTTATGGGATCCCAAACCGCAGCGGAAAAAGGACAGGCAATCTCACAAGCCCGGCACCCTATACATATTTCTTCATGGCGCAGGGTATAAGCTGTATCCGGCTCCTTGTATATCAGGTTCATAACACAGAATATCTCACAGGGGGGATAAGTACAGTGCATACAAACAACCGGCAGATTGAGACCAAATTCCTGCAGCGGTTTTATTTTTATTCTGGACAAGGCTGGATGCCACTGCCCTGCCTTATACGCTGAACACACCAGCTGGCATATACCGCATCCATCACAGGCCTCAGTATTGATAACAATTCTCTTCATCTGTATCCCATCTTTTCACTTATTATCCTAAATCATCAACCAGATTCAGCCTGACCAGGGTATTGCTATCAGGCTTCCCGGTTCTGCCATCCCAACCCCGGACCAGATAATACTTTTCCAGAACTGCTTGTATTTTCTCTTCATTAAGAATATTTCCATCGATATCCTCTTCATAAAAACGTCGGGGGAATTTGCTGGCATCCACCTTTTCCCCTTCTCTAAGATTAAAAAGCTTGATCAAATTCCAGGTTCGTTCGGAACTTTTCATTAAATCAGCAGCAGAAATATCTACTCCAATAAAAGCCCGGCAGGCTTCTGCAATAATAGTAGGTCCAACTTTTTCCATAACCGGCGGTCTGATACAAATCCCTACCGAGTTATAAAGGTTAATCAGATCCTCGGCCCATTTAGACATTACAGCAATGTCAACGGTATCACTTTCAAGATCAATGGCTTGACTCTTAAGATCCTCCGGCATATCCAATCTATCATACATGGGCTTCTTGAATCCAAATCTTTCTTTCATATATTCTTCATCTTTATCGTTAAAACGCAGGTTCTCTACCGGATTACGGCAGCGCAGATGGTCTCCCCCTCTTATGTTGGTAAGCATACCCAGGGACCAGGTGGACCAGCGGCCCCGGGGGTCGATCATGGGTATTTCCATGCCCTTAATATGAATGGCATATCTATCTGCATTGGCAAATTGTTCTGCGGCTCTTTTGGTGCCTTCTGCCAGTATATCTCCGATACCTTCTCTATCAATAACCTGATGCAGAAGTTTAAAGGCTGCCTCATCATCTCCAAAATCAAGTTCAAAACCCACCTCTTCGGTAGTGATGATGCCCTTTTTATATAACTCTATAGCAAAACCCAGTACCCCACCCGCACTAACCATATCCACACCATATCTCTGGCAGATTTCGCTGGCCTTAATGATAGCTTCAGTATTCAAACCTACCGTAGCACCGAAAGACATTACCGGAGTAATTTCCAGATCCTTAATCTTTAAGCCAGCATATTTACCTTCCTTTATCTCGGTCCAGTGCCCGCAGGCTATGATACACGATTGACAGGCCACATGCCGGCTGCCATATTTATCAACAATTTGTCTGCCCCCGATTTCCTTCCAATCAGGCAGGGTTCCCAGAGTAAAATTATGGGCGGAGATGGCTTTGTTTTTGCCATAGGGTATACTGGCATTCAGCGTCCCATATTCAGTAAATGCTATATAAGAAGAAGCCGATTTTATAAGCTGCTGTCCTTTTCTCACTGCTTCCAGTAAAGCCGCCGAATCATGGACTTTCCGGCCCCGGGTTCCTTTAACTGCTATGGCCTTGAGATTTTTGGATCCCATGACTGCTCCCAGTCCGGTGCGTCCCCATCCATCATAGCGTCCATTCTCGATACTGGCAAATCGGACCAGGTTTTCTCCCGCCGGTCCGATCAGGGCGATTTCTGCTCCGTAATGTTTTTTCTCCAGTATGTCTACGGTTGCCCAGCATTCCTTTCCCCATAAGAAAGCAGCATCAAGAATCTGAACCTCCTCATCACTGATAGCTACATATACCGGGGTTAATGACTTACCCTTAACTACCAGCGCATCATAGCCGGCTGTTTTTAACTGGATACCGAAAAATGCCCCCGAATTAGAGGTGCCAAATTGACTGGTTAAGGGGGATTTAGCAGAAGCTTCGGTACGTGATGCGGTTGGAAAAGGAGTACCTACCAGAGTTCCCGCAGCAAATACCAGCACATTCTCTTCGCTTAGAGGTTCTGTCCCTGCCGGTATTTCATCATATAGGATTCGGGCATTAAAACCTATGCCGCCCAGATACTTTTCTATTAAATCAATTTCTACTGCCCTGGAACTGATTGATCCGGTGGATAAATTAATCTCCAGTATTTTACCGGGGTAATCCTTCATTACACCAAACACCCCTCTTTAAATGTTTTCTTGATTTTATTATAAATCAGCCCTATATATTTTTTGACCTGTTTCCGGTTGGGAATTATAATAAACAATACCTGGTTAACAATTAATTTGTATACAAATTAATTATAAATTAATAAACCCTGTTCTGCAAGAAACCTTTTAAGAAGGCTTAAGTAAACAGGGTTATTAACCGATCGCTTATAGAGAAGCGGCCAGTTTCTTGGCTGCTCTTTCAGCCTGCTCCAGTACTTTTTCTTCATCAAAAGTCATTATCTTTCTATTTTCCATAACAATATTCCCGTTAATAATTACTGTATCTACATCACTGGCCAGAGCAGAATAAACTATATTGGCTGCTACATCATGAACTGGTTTCATATGGGGTTGATTTAAACTGATAAGTATCAAGTCCGCTTTTAATCCGGCCTGCAGCCGGCCCGTTTCATTTTCTATTCCCAGTGCTTTTGCTCCATTGGCAGTTGCCATCTCTATGGCTTGATAAGCCGGCAGAACTGTGGGATTCATTGTATTAACCTTGTGTAATAATGCACCGGTACGCATTTCCTGCAGCATATCCAGATTATTGTTGCTGGAGGCTCCATCTGTACCCAGGGCCACCGCAATACCTGCTGCCAGCATCTCAGGTACCGGAGCAATACCGCTGGCCAATTTCATATTGCTTTCCGGGTTATGGGCAACTCCTACGCCATGTTTCTTGAGTATGGCTATATCAGCTGGGGTCATATGCACGCAATGGGCAGCGATGGTGGTCAGTTCAAACAATCCCACTTCTTCCATTAGTTCCACCGGGGTTTTACCATATTGCCTTTGTATATCCTCAAATTCACCTTTAGTTTCGGCAATATGAGTATGTATACCGATATTAAATTCCCCGGCCAGAGCTATCACTTTTTCCAGGTAATCGGGGGGACAGGTGTAAGGAGCATGGGGGCCCAGCATAAAGCTGATCCTTTCATCAGCAGCCCGGTGCCATTTCTTCACCAGTTCCCGGCTCTCAAGCAAGCCGCTTTCCGCTGCCGGACCAACACCTATTAATCCTCGGGCCAAAACCGCTCTTATCCCCGTTTCCTGAACGGCTCGGGCAGTTTCTTCCATAAAAAAATACATATCATTGAAGGTAGTAGTTCCAGACTTAATCATCTCCAGAATTGCCAGCATGCTTCCCCAGTAGACATCCTCTGCGGTCAGTTTGGCTTCCAGCGGGTAGATTTTTTTTTCCAGCCACTCCATAAGCGGCAAATCGTCAGCATAACCTCTCATAAGACTCATTGCAGCATGAGTATGAGTGTTAATAAACCCCGGCATCATCACCTTATTCCGACCATCGATAACTTTATCATATCTTCCCTCTGGTGGCTGGCCTTTACCTATTTCTTTTATCATATCATCTTCAATTATCAAGTAGCCTTCATCTATGAAAGTATTTTGATCGGTCACCGGTATGATGCAGGTATTTTCCAGCAATATACGCACCTTGAATCCCTCCTTGTAATTATTAAGAGCTGCCTGCAATATGGTTATAAAGCCGGTTTTTTAGGCTGCCCATAACTTTTAAATTTCTGATTAAGCTCTACGATCTCCGCTTCCGGAAGGCAGTTAATCTCTCCGATTCCCCGGGCGTAGATAGCCACCCGGGCTGTTTTCTCTATTATGTAACATATCCTCAGGGCTTCTTCCATAGAAAAGCCAACTGCCAGCACACCATGATTGGCTAGCAGAACCGCCTTTTTATCCTCCCCTAAAGTTTTCACTACCGTTTCTGCCAGGGCGTTGCTGCCACAAAGGGCATAATCAGCTACTGGCACCTCATGCCCTATCACCTGCGCCGTTTCCTCCAAAATCACCGGGATGCTTTTTCGGGCTACAGCAAATGCGGCAGCATAAAGGCTGTGCACATGAACAACCGCATTTACGTCCGGACGTTTTTGGTATATCCTCATATGCAGAGGAGTTTCGCTGGAAGGCTGGAAATTCCCTTCCACTACTTTGTTACTGCTATCCACTACCACCATGTCTTCGATAGTCAGGGAATCATAGTTCACCCCACTGGGGGTAATAACCATTAGATCATCAGCACTCCTGGCACTTACATTACCCCAGGTTCCCATGACCATACCCGTTTTTGATATCTCCCGGGCGGTATTTAATACCTGCCGGCGCTCTTCCAGGTACAGCAAAACTTCACCCCTCTTTACTTATTTAGCCTCTTTTAATCCATAAGAATACGGTGGCCTTATTATGCCTTGTTCCGTAATAATTCCTGATATCAAATCATGGGGGGTAACATCGAAGGCCGGGTTAAATACTTCTACCTCTGGTACTGTAAGATAGTTACCTGCTATCTGCCTAACCTCATCTCGATGCCGCTCTTCAATGGGAATTGAATCGCCGGTTGCGATGCTCAAATCTACTGTAGATAGAGGTGCAGCAACATAGAAGGGTATTTTATTATAATGGGCCAGAACCGCCAGAGAATAAGTGCCGATTTTGTTGGCTACATCTCCATTAGCTGCTATACGGTCTGCACCAACTATTACCAGATCGATGTGCCCCAGTTTCATAGTATATCCAGCCATGCTATCGGTAATCAAGCTTACTGGTATCTGGTCCTGCAGCAGCTCCCAGACCGTTAAGCGTGCACCCTGGAGAACAGGTCTGGTTTCACAGGCCCATACCTTTTCCAACTTGCCGCGGCCGGCAGCTGAACGTATTACCCCCAGTGCGGTCCCATAGCCGCAGGTGGCCAGGGCTCCGGCGTTGCATATGGTTAGAACATTGGCCCCCGGGTCTACTATCTCCTGACCATACTCCCCAATGGCTTTGTTGATATTAATATCTTCCTCAAACATCTTTTCCGCCTCGGTGATTAATGCCCGAGCTATTCCAGCCGGATCTTCATGCCGGTTTTCTTGAAATACCTTATCCATTCTTTCCAACGCCCAGAATAAATTTACTGCTGTTGGTCGGGTTGATGCCAGCAGTTTTTTAGTCTCTCGAAAATATTCACCCAGTTCTGCAGCAGGACCGATATAATTATTCATGTCCATGGCCAGCCCAAAAGCGGCAGCCACACCTATTAGAGGTGCGCCCCGCACTTTTAATTCATTAATAGCTTCAGCTAACTGAAGGCTGCTGCTGCATTTCATATAAGACAGCTTTTCTGGCAGTCGGCTCTGATCCAGCAGCATTACCGCATTTTCTTCAAAAAAAACGGTTCTTATCATTTATTAACTCCAGTTTCATTTAGAATTTGAGCACAGTCACATTTTTTATCTTCTGGAATATATTTGATACTGTCCATCATAAGCTGCCTTACATCACAGGTGCTGTCCTTCATAACCTGCAGTACTTCGCTGTGGGTTAGGATATGGGGTGAGATGCCTGCCGCATGATTGGTAATAATAGAAATATTAGCATAACAGATCCCCAGTTCTCGAGCCAAACAGACTTCAGGCACACTGGTCATCCCCACCAGATCACCACCCAGCTGCTTAAACATGGATATTTCAGCCGCAGTTTCAAATCGAGGTCCTTCCGTACAAACATAAGTACCGCCATTTTGCATGGAATACCCCAGATCTTCACCGGCTTTGGTCAGGGCTTGCCTGAGTTCCTTACAATAAGGGACAGTCATATCACAGTGAATCACTCCCTCTGCCCCGCCTTCATAAAAAGTGCTTCTTCTGGTCTTAGTAAAGTCCAGAAACTGGTCGGCCAGGATAAACATGCCCGGTTTCAAATCCAGATTTAAGGAACCTACTGCAGCAGTAGCCAGGATGCTCTTAACCCCTAAGATATTTAAGGCCATTATATTAGCCCGATAATTTATCAAGTGCGGTGGTACACTGTGCAAAGATCCATGCCGGGGAATAAATGCTATTTCTTCACCGGCATAATTGCCAATGGTAACCGTCACCTCTCCATAAGGAGTACTTTGGACAGTCGTCCTTATATCATCTAACATTTTGGGATCATATACCCCTGTACCCCCGATAATAGCCAGCTTTATCACATTAACTTCCTCCCTTAGATACGAGTTTTTAATATCATATTTCTAATACTAATTCTAATAACATAGTAAACTTAGCTGATGAGTATAGGCTTGTAAAATAATATCCTGTGAGATCTATTTTTATTCTTCAAATAGGGCCTGAGCAAATACTTCTGGATCAAAAGCCTTCATATCGTCCATACCCTCACCTACGCCTACGAATTTCACCGGGATCTTGAGTTCACTGGCAATCGCCAGTATTATACCACCCTTAGCAGTTCCATCCAGTTTAGTCAATACAATACCGGTTACCCCGGTAGCCTCTTCGAAAATTCTAGCCTGGCTTATAGCATTTTGACCGGTAGTAGCGTCTAAGACCAGGAGCACTTCTTGAGGTCCTGCAGGTATTTCTCTCTCTATGATTTTTCTAATTTTGCTGATTTCTTTCATTAAATTAGTTTTATTCTGCAGCCGGCCTGCAGTATCTATGATTAAAACATCCGCTTTCCGTGCCTTTGCAGCACTTATGGCATCAAACACCACCGCACCCGGATCAGCACCTTCCTGATGTTTTATCAACTCCACACCTACCCGGTCAGCCCATATCTGCAGCTGGTCTATAGCGGCTGCTCTGAAGGTATCTGCGGCCGCTAGTATAACCCGCTGCTGCTCATTTTTAAACATGTAGGCCAGCTTGGCAATAGAGGTAGTTTTCCCCGCCCCATTTACACCCACCACCATAATTATGCTGGGAGTATGGGCCTGCAGCTTTAGTTCAGCTCCTCCATCATTAAGCATCTCCCGCACCTCATCAGCTATAATGCTCATAACTTCAGAAGAATCTGAAATTTTTCTCTTGCGGGCGGTTTGCTTAACTTTTTCCACTAATTCCAGGGAAGTATTTACTCCCACATCCGCCTGGATCAGAATTTCCTCCAGTTCCTCCCAGAAATCTTCATCAAGTTTTTTGCTGCTCTGGATTAACTCATTTATTCTTCCACTCAGGCTGCTTCTGGTTTTGCTTAATCCTTGTTTGAATTTGTCAAACAATCCGGTTTTACTCTTTTTCCTAAGCTCTTCATCCACTAGAGCTTCAGCTATACTGGTCTGAGCATCTGCCTCAGAGTTTTCTACTTGCATTGGCTCTTTAATTTCCTGGAGTAACTGCTCTTCAACTGCATTTTCTTTGGCATTTTTCTTGTTTTTACGTTTAAATAGTGCCATTACTTTCCTCCACCTTGATTAGTTATTATCCGGCCAGACTCTCTGCCTCATTAATATTAAGGGTTAGTACCTTTGATATTCCTTTTTCAGGCATGGTAACCCCATAAATATTCTCACCCGATTCGATGGTAGACTGCCGGTGGGTGATGATTATGTACTGCATCTCCCGGGCCATTTTCTTCAGGAAATCTGAAAATCGTATCAAATTAGTTTCATCCAGAGACGCATCAATTTCATCCAGTATGCAAAACGGGGCCGGTTTTAGCCTTAATAGAGCAAAAATAAATGCTATACAGGTCAGGGCTCGTTCTCCACCCGAAAGAAGGTTCAGGGACTGAGTTTTCTTCCCTGGCAGCTTCACTTCAATATCTATGCCTGCTTCTAATCTATCCTTCCCCTGCTCCATCCTGAGACAAGCTTCACCGCCGCCGAATATATCCTGGAAAGTCTGGGTAAAACTCTGGTCAGCAATCAAAATAAAATCCGCAAAATCCCGGGACATTATTTTTTCCGTTTCTTGCAGCAAATTGTTAAGAGAATCCCGGGCAGTTAATAAATCCTCATACTGCTGGTTGATAAAGCCAAAACGTTCACTAAGGGCTTCAAATTCCGGTATAGAATCCAAGTCCACTGACCCGATTTCATCCAGCTGGCCGGATAAGAACTCTACCCGTTGGCGGAAGTCTCTTAGCTGAGAAGCATTGAGGTTGGGCTCTCCTATTTCATGCAATTCCTTTTCATACTCATGGCGCCATCTACTGCAGAGGGTCTCAAATTCAGTTTCCAGACGGGCTAAACTTATTTCAGCGTTCCTGGAGTTGTTTTCCAGCTGTATCAGATTATGCCTCAGGGGCGATATCTCTTTACGAATGTTTCCTATCATGCTGTGACACGTCTTCTCTTCTGCCTGCTGAGTCAATATCTTATCTTGTATCAGACTTTGAGCCTGCTTTTCTTCGCTTATTTTTACTCTGGTCCCTGCCATTTTAGCCGATTCGCTTGCTGCTAGATCAGAAAGACGCTCCTGTAGTTCAGCGGCATCCAACCTGGATTGCTGATAGGAATTCTCAACCTGCCTGAACTGGGCTATATTTTTTTCTATGCTTTCCAATTCTCTTCTTTTTGAATCTAACTGCTCCTGATAGGATATCAGCCGTTCCTGGTGTACTTCATAGTTTCTTTTATTAATATCGATTTTTTCTTTTAATTCTTCTAATTTTTTTGACTCACTTTCGCTGCTGCCATGGATGGCGTTTTTCTTCTGCTGCAGGTCTTCCATTTCCAGCAGCAGCTGCTCATAGCTGGTCTCCAACCGGCCTAATTGCTCAACATTGGCTTCCCATTCCCTTCGATCATTTACTATTTCACCATTAGTCTGAAGAGCCTGTTTATCGATAATTTCAAACCTGAATTCCTTTTCGATCAAGGTATTTTTTTGAGCTTCCACTTGTTTTTTAACCCTCTCGAATTCCCGATATATATTTTCGCTTTCCAGTCGATTCTGCTCCAGACTCTCTTTTACTTGAGCCTGTTGTTCCAGAAGATTTTTCTTTTCCTTTTTTCGCTGCAAGGGGGTCTCTCTTCGGTGATCATTACTGCCCCCGGTCATGGCTCCGCTTACATTTATAAGTTCCCCTTCCAGGGTGACGATTTGCAGAGGATAGCTGCTGCTCTTGAAAACCTTTATTCCCGTCTCCATATCTCTTACCAGTACCACTCGCCCCAGCAGGTATTCTACCGCCTTTTTATATTCCTGCTGATAGTTAATAATATCTGAAGCTATCCCCAATACCCCATCTAACCTTCCCAGGGTTTCTTTAATGTTATGAGGTACCGGGGTGCTTAACAAAATGTCCAAGGGCAAAAAGGTTACTCTTCCTAACCTGGTCTTTTTCAGATACTCGATGGCCTCTCTGGCACTTTCACTGTTTTTAACGATTATGTTTTCCAGTTTTCTTCCCAGAGCAGTTTCTATCGCTGTTTCCAACCCCATAGGTACGTCAATCACCTCTCCTACCAAACCTTTGATTCCACTGAGTTTTCCTTTTTGATAGGTTTCCAGAACTGACCTTACTCCCCGGGAATATCCCTCCAGGTTCCTTTCCATATCGTTTAGCAGCAGAATTTTTTTATCTATTTTGAGTTCTTCTTCGCTGAGCAGGGCATACTGAGCAGCATTGTTTTCTAATAATTCTTCCAGCTCCTGCTTATTATTCTCTATTATTTCCAGACTATTTTTAAGCTCTTTAATAACTCTTAGGAACTGTTGTTTTTCATTTTCTATATTGTTGAGCAGGGCTTCCTTTTGGCCTATTTTACTCTTTAAATCGCTGCTGAGTATATCCATCCGTTCTTTCTTTTCCCGCAGCTTTCTCTGTTCTTCTTCAATTTCCAGCACCTGATTATTTAGCCTGCTTTCTTCCTGCATACGGTCAAAGACCCGAGCTTTATTTTCTTCAAAATGCTGTAGGCTGTCATGCATAGAATTCTCCAGGTCAAGAATTTGCAAATTTAATTGCTCAAAGTTGGCGGTCAAAACAGACAGGCTTTTTTTCTGCTGCTCGTAGTCCTCCAGCTTGGTGGTCAAATCTTCTTTGATCTTTTGCAGCATTGCCTGGTATTTGTTCTCATCTTCGGCTGCTGCAGCTGCTCTTTCCCCATAGTTCTTAATTCTCTCTTCACTTAACCTGACCTCGCTATCCAAAGCTGAGAGCCGATTGTCTCCATTATGTCTATCATCCTTCAGGCTGTTAATCATCTCCCGGTAATTTGACAGCTTAAGTTCTTCCTGGGCTATAGCATCTTCCTGTTCCTGCACCCGTTTTTTAAGTTCTTCTATCTCCTCTTTCTTATTCTTTAAAGAATCGTTTCTTTTAATCAGATCATTTTGCATCTTATGAATTTCGAATCGGAGAATATTTTCTTCCAGCTGCATTTTCTCACTATTAAAACTAATATGTATCCTGGCTTTTTCTGCTTTATTCTGCAGTTCATCCCGGCGCTTTTTTAACTCAGCCAGAATATCCCGCAATCTGGTCAAATCATTACCGGTATTGGCCAGTCTGGTTCTTACTTCATCCCTTTGATGCCGGTACTTTATTATTCCCGAAGCCTCTTCCAATATAAAACGCCTATCCAGAGGCTGCCCATTTAATACCTGTTCCAGCTCTCCCTGGCTGATTATTGAGTATCCCTTCTTACCCAACCCGGTACCAGTAAACATACCATAGATGTCTTTCATACGTACCCGTGACTTATTAATATAAAATTCACTCTCCCCAGATCTGAAAAGCTTGCGGGCTATGGTTATCTCGTTGTAGTCAAAGGGAAGCACCTGGTCTTGATTATCAATCGATAGCTGGACAAAAGCCATACTCTGAGCTCTTTTATCATCAGTTCCGTTGAATATTACATCTTCTCCTTTGTGTCCTCGCAGATTGCGTACATTGCTTTCTCCCAGACACCAGCGAATCGCATCTACTATATTGCTTTTCCCACATCCATTGGGTCCTACAATAACATTTATACCAGGCTGTAATACTACCTCGGTACTATCTGCAAACGATTTAAAACCTTTGATATCCATTCTTTTCAGGTACACTCTGGTTCCTCCCGTTTAAAATGTTGCTCTAATGCTGCTGGTGATTACATAAGTTTTTTACAATACGTTAACGTCTCCAGTACTTATTTTCTCAATATCTATACCCGTATCTACCAGCAATCTACCCTTCGAATCAATATCTACATTAATTCCCGATATTATTCGGCTGCCGCTGGCAATTTCCACTCTCTTCTCCAGGTGCAGACACACTGTTTTAAATTCCTCCAGTATTTCAAGGAATCCCTGGTGCAGGAAATTAAAATAATACCTTTCCATGCACTGAAGTACAATTTCGAGAATACTATCCAGTTCCAGGGCGGCTGATGAATAGTCACCTAAAGATACCGCCCTGCTGCTCAAAGAACCAAGTTTATCGCAATCGATATTTACGTTGATTCCCACCCCTACAATGAGATAGGCATCTTCCTCAACACCGCTGGTCTCCAGGAGTATGCCGGCCAGTTTCCTATGGTCCAGATAAATGTCATTGGGCCACTTGATTTGACACTTTTGCTCTATGAAACTATCTAACCCCCTGCTGATACCTACGGCAAATACCAGAGATAAAAGAGCCCTCTCATCTACCGGCAGCCTGGGACGCAGAAGTACAGAGAACCATAAACCCCCGGGGGGAGATTCCCATGCTCTGCCGGCACGGCCTCTGCCTTTCATCTGACTGCCAGCCACAACTACTGTCCCTTCAGTTATTTCTCCTGCCTCAATTTCCCTCCTAATATAATTACTGCTTGAATCCACCTTAGCCAGGTGAATAATCCTCTTACCTAACAGCTTGTTTTTGGAAATGTTCATCAACCTATCTGGCAAAGAATAAAACCACCTTATTTTTTACTTAACTGCTTTAGTGCTAAACCCCTCTAGCAAAATCATCTGCTTATTTTGAAGGAATAAATATGCAGGAGCAGTTGGACCAGCTGCTGTACAGGAAATCTGTCCGCAAAATATTTATTTATTCAAAATCAGCAGATTATTATTTTTCTAACAGGAATCAATATTATCAGATATTATTTATTTATACATCCAGAGCAGTAATCCCTTCCAGTAAAAACCAACATATTGTTAGTATACTAAAAATATCCTAAACTTTTACACAAAAAAAGACTATAGTTCTACCTCTTTAGTCTTTTTTTATCTGTTTTGGGTATTTACAGGGTCGATTATTGAAGATATATTTCTATAAATTCCTGCCTGGCCAGTCTCATGGCCGACTGCTCAGAACCAGCTGGACCTATTCCCAGTTCATCTTTTTTTAGTTGCTCATCAACCTGAACGCCGTTTATGCGGGGCAGGTCAGACAGATGGGTAAGATATAACAGGTTAGCCTTTTTTTGCCCCATTGTTTTAGATAAATCCCGGTAACTACTGTACAATTTTAACTCCTGATCTATAATCCCGGTATTAATATAGTTATGCAGCAAAACCAGGGCCTGTTTTTTAAAAGCCTCCTGTTCCACCATTTCTCCAAAGGCTGGATGAAAGGGTCCTGCGGTTACTACACCATCTTCTCTCAATTCTTCTGAAGGATGGAGTCCCATACGTATAACCTCTATACCTTTTTGTTGAAAGCGCAAAAACATTTCACAGCAAATATCGACGGCTTCTTCCAGCCGCAGCGGCTCATAGCAACCCTGATAATATAATTTTTCCAGTGCAGTATCTTTCACTACCAGTACCGGATAAATCCTTACCATATCAGGTAATATAGAAATAGTGCCGATGGCAGTATCAATATCGTAATCAAAACTATCACCCGGTAGTCCAATCATAAGCTGCACACCCAGTTTAAATCCATACTGTTTGATCAGACTGCAGGCATAAAAAACCGTCTCGGCCGTATAACCGCGGCCAGAAGCCTGCAAAACCTCATTTTTCAAAGATTGAACTCCTAATTCGATAGTTTTAACACTATTTTTCATGAGAAATTCCAGAATAGATTCATTTATAAAATCAGGACGAGTTGATATACGTATACCATCTATAAATCCTTCATTTATGAATGGTTGGAGGGCCCTCAGATAATCCTCTTGCAATTTATTATCCAGGGCGGTAAAACTACCGCCGAAATAAGCTGCTTCTACTTCTCGTTCAGGCTCAGGGGATGGAATGGTATCCAAAGCCTTCTGCACCATAAGGGATACTACCGACGAATCAGGTGCCGGTTCATGCTGGGCGATATTCTTTTGATTGCAGAATATACAATTAAACGGACATCCCAGATGGGGAATGAAGATAGGTATATTATAGTGTTTCATATTTTAAAACCTTATCCAGACATTCTAGTACTTTGTTGTCCTTCAAAACTGCTTCAGCAGCTTTTTGCTCAGCTTCCTTTTTACTTTTTCCGCTTCCAGTTTCCAACAACTGTCCATTATAATATACTCCTGCCACAAATACCTTGGCGTGAGCTGGCCCACTTTCGTTTATTATTTCATAATAAACATTCTGTTTATTTTTACCCTGAACCAGTTCCTGCAGCCGGGACTTGTAGTCATAATAATCACCCTGGGAAGCTTCTTTTATTAAACCCTTCAGATGGGTCAGGATAAAATCAACCGCCTTTTCATAACCCTGATCAAGATATATGGCACCTATTACCGATTCAACCGCATCTGCCAGTATGGACTTCCTTTTACGCCCCCCGGACATTTCCTCACCCTTACCCAGCAGCAGGTATTTACCCAGGTCAATGGTTCGAGCTACCTCAGTCAGCGATCTTTCGCATACTACCCGAGCTCTTATCTTGGTTAAATCGCCTTCCGCTTTTTCCTTATAATTATTGTAAAGGTACTCGGCCACTGCAAAGTTAAGAACTGCATCACCCAGAAACTCCAGTCGCTGGTTATTGCCAACAGCATTTTTTTCTTGCGAATAAGACGGGTGTATCAAGGCCATATAGATCAGATTATAGTTATTAAATTGTATATTAATATTATCAGTAAATTCTAGAATCAGATCTTTCTCACTGCTCATCTTTTGCCTTCTGAATATAGGAATAGAGTGCTTGCACCAGAGAGCCGAAAGCCGGGAAGTCTTCCAGATCTTCTTCAGGAAATTCCACATCATAGATATCTTCCAGAGCCATAATTAATTCCACAATATCTATAGAATCAGCATCAAGTTCTTCAAAAGTAGTCTCCATCTCTATTTCCTGTGGTTCCCGGTCCAACTGTTCGGCAAATATTTTTCTGGCTAGCTCAATAAATTCCTGCATATTCATAACCTCCTAACATTAGTAAGTACAGTGCATCCCTCATATATATCGATTCTTAATAATTAGTAAAAATCCTCTATATTAAGTTAGACTTTTTATAGTTTCTTGCTGCATTTGCATCATATTATTATTAATACAATCACTGGCAATATTTATGCCACTGTAAACCGAATTACGCCTGGAACTTCCGTGGCAAACTACGCTTATTCCTTTTACACCCAAAAGCGGAGCTCCCCCTACCTGGGTATAATCCAACTTAGAGATTGCTTTAGGAACCATACCTTGCTCCCGACTGATTAAGGCCGCCATAAACATGGCCAGACCTTCTATGCTCTTTAGTACAATATTCCCAGTAAATCCGTCACATATTATAACATCACTTTTTGCATTGAACAGGTCCCGTCCTTCGACATTGCCAATAAAATTAAGACTCTTCTGTTCCCTCAACATCGCATAGGCTTCCACACTTACACTGTTCCCCTTGGTTTCTTCCTCACCATTATTTAAAAGAGCTACTCGTGGTCTTTCTATACCCTGGACTGAAGCGGCATAAGAACTGCCCAGGGCAGCAAATTGCACCAGCTGAGAAGCTTTACAATCAACGTTGGCACCTACATCCATTAACAAAGTTGTACCGCCGGCCTGATTAGGTATAGAAACACATATAGGAGGCCGTTCTACTCCCTCCATTCTGCCCAATAAAAATAGGGCGGCAGCCATTTGAGCTCCGGTACTGCCACATGAAACAACTGCATCAGCCAGTCCTTGTTTAACCAACCCGGTAGCCACTATTATTGAAGCATCCCTTTTTTTACGAAGAGCCAGGGCAGGCGATTCGTCCATATCTATAACCTGACTGGCATTTACTATGGTAAGCAGCGATTCATCATAAATGTGCTTTTTAAGTTCCTTCACTATGTTTTCTTGCTTACCCACCAGGATCACCTGGTTCCGGGTATTTTTCGCCCACTCTGCAGCACCGGCTATTACCTCCACGGGAGCATAGTCGCCACCCATGGCATCAACTGCAATTTTCATCATATTCCTCCTTGTACGCCTCTTGCAGGTATGAAATCATATTACTATTATATCCTGAGTACATTTGTGCACCAAAAACAAAAAGTAAGCTTTCGGCTGGCGGGCCTTAAATCTTACTTTTTGAGCTTTCCTATTAAATATTACATTACAGATTTCCCTTTATAATACCCGCAGCTTAAACAGGCGTGATGAGGTAATTTTAATTCCTTGCACTGGGGACATTCAACCAGGCCAGGTTTATCAATCTTACGCCATTCTGAAGCTCGTTTATTGCTCCGAGATTTAGAATGCCTTCTCTTTGGAACACCCATCTCTCTTAACCTCCTTACTCTATTTCAATTGTTTTAATTTCTCCCACCTGGGATCAATATCATTTTTTCCACAGCTGCAGATGGTCAAGTTTCTGTTGACCCCACAAAGGGGGCATAAACCTTTGCATTCCTCGCTGCACAGGGGATTCAACGGTATTAAGGAAAATATTTCCTGCTCTATCCGGGGCATAATATCTGCCTGGTTATCCTCCAGCACAATCAGTTCTTCATTTTCCCCATAACCTGATGATGATTCAGATGCAGTCAGGGTTAGGTCGGTTATAATTGAAAATTTGAACTCTTCCAGGCAGCGTCCGCAAGTTAATGCGATGGTTGTTGAGACCTGTCCTCTGCCCATAAACATCTTACCAGTGTTCTCAATAATCAGATCAACATCTATTGATTCCAAAAACCTTCCACCTATATCCGAGAGCAACGAATCTCTGCCCTGAGTACTAAGATGGAACTCTTCAGATTCCATGGTGCGCATCTGCAGCGATTTCAAATCAACTTTCATACCATACCACCCCACAAAAACACCAGATTAATTATAGTCTGCACCTATTATTATTGTCAACCTATCACCATTCATACTCGTAAGTCAAAGGGACGGTTTGAACGGTTTTTTTGACTCACAAATTAAAAGTGAGGCGGGAACAACTCCCACCTCACTTTTTCAAAAATAAATTACTTGGTAAGACCGTAGGTGTCCCTGGCAATAACCAGTTCTTCATTGGTAGGTATTATAAAAATACGAACTTGAGAATCTGCTGCTGCTACATCCACTTTTTTGCCTCGAACTTTATTCTTTTCTACATCCATTTTAATTCCCAGAGCTTCAAGATCTGCACAGATGTTGGCTCTGATATCTATGGCATTTTCACCTACACCAGCAGTGAAGATAAGGCAGTCACAGCCATTCAGCTTGGCAAAATAACTTCCAATATATCCTTTAATGGCGTTATAGTATACGTCCAGAGCAATCTGGGCTCTTTCATTACCTGATGCGGCAGCTTCCAGCACATCTCGGAGGTCGTTAGATACTCCAGATAGTCCCAGCATACCTGATTTCTTGTTAAAGTAATTATTAGCTTCTTGTGAATCCATGCCTAATTTATCCATAAGGAAGAATACTATAGCTGGATCTATATCACCGGACCTGGTACCCATAACTAACCCTTCCAGCGGAGTGAACCCCATGGAAGTTTCAATTACCTTGCCATCCTTGATAGCTGCCATACTTGCTCCATTCCCCAGATGAAGAGTAATAATCTTACATTCTTCATAAGGTTTGCCCAGCATTTCAGCCGCTTGATGAGCTACATAATAATGGGAAGTACCATGGAAACCGTATCTTCTTATACGGAACTTTTCATATGCCTCGTAAGGAATAGCATACATATAATTAGCAGGCTCCATAGTCTGATGGAAAGCAGTATCGAAAACTGCTACGTGCTTAACGTTGGGCATCAGTCTTTGACATGCATCAATTCCCATCATATTAGGAGGATTATGTAAAGGTGCAATGTCAAAACAGTCTCTGATTACTTTCTTAACTTGATCATCGATAACTACCGATTCTGCAAAAGCTTCTCCCCCGTGCACTACCCGGTGTCCAACGGCTCCAATTTCATCCATGCTCTGGATGCAGCCGTATTCAGGGTTAACCAGTACTTCCAGAACCAATTCCATTCCCGCGGTGTGATCCGGCAGGTCTTTCTTGATAACCACTTCGTCTTTGCCCATAGGCTTATGTTCCAGAGTGCTGCCAGGAATACCTACCCGGTCTACCAGACCAACGGCTAATACTGATTCATCAGTCATGTCCATTACTTGATACTTGATTGATGAACTACCCGCATTTACTACTAAAACCTTCATTTCATTCTACCTCCCTAAATAATAAAGAATATTTAGCTCAGGAGTTGATATTTTTCTCCCTGCTCAGACCAATTTCTTGTTTTTATTATTATGCCTGCATAGAAGTCATAGCTACCACATTCACAATATCTTCTACGCTGCAGCCTCTGGACAGGTCGTTAACAGGTTTGGCAATTCCCTGCAGGATAGGTCCAATCGCTTCAGCTTTGGCCAGCCTCTGTACCAGTTTATATCCAATATTACCTGCCTGAATGTCGGGAAATACCAGCACATTGCAGTCGCCGGCAATATCGCTTCCCGGTGCTTTGGATGCCCCTACACTAGCCACGATAGCAGCATCAAACTGGAATTCTCCATCGACCTTGAGTTCGGGGAATTTGGCTTTGGCGATATTGGTAGCCTCAACCACCTTATCTACCAGTTCATGACTGGCACTGCCTTTGGTAGAGAATGATAACATTCCGACTTTGGGATCCTTGAATCCACAAATATTAACTGCTGTTGCAACTGAAGCCTTGGCAAATTCCGCCATTTGCTGTGCGGTTGGAACGATAGTAACTGCACAATCAGCAAAGACAAATAATCCATTATCTCCAAATTCACAATTGGGTACGATCATAATAAATGAACCGGAAACGGCAGATATGCCGGGCGCAGTCTTTATGATCTGCAGTGCTGGTCTTAATACATTACCAGTAGTATTTTCAGCTCCTGCTACCTCTCCATCAGCTTTTCCCATCATGACCATCATAGAGCCAAAATACAGCGGGTCCAGTAAAGTTGCTGCAGCCTGGTCCATACTTACGCCTTTGCTTTTACGCATTTCATAGAATGCTTGTACAAAATCATCTTTAAATGAAGCAGTAGCCGGATTGATAATCTCTGCTCCTGAAATGTCGGCACCCAATTTGACTGCTAATCCCTTAATTGCACTTTCATCCCCCAGCAAAATTGGATTAGCTATCTTATTGTCAACGATGCCTTTGATTGCTTGAAGTGTTCTTTCTTCGGTCCCTTCGGGAAGAACTATTGTTTTCCCTTTTATTGCTGCTTTTTCTCTAATTTGAGCTAACAAACTCATGGACTAACCTCCCCATTTTTTTGTCTTGTGATCGAATTTTTTAATAATTCCACGATTCACATTCTTCATTAATTCTAGCATAAATCAAAATATTAGTGGTAACATTTATGTTACTATTATCACATAAATATTTACAGGAGCATGTTTATGAAAGTACTGGGAATTATTGCCGAATACAACCCTTTTCACAATGGACATTGGCATTTAATAGAGGAAGCTAAGAAAAAGCAGCATTTCGACGCGGTTTTATGCATCATGAGCGGAAATTTTGTTCAGCGTGGTGAACCAGCAGTATGCAGCAAATGGGCTCGAGCAGAAATGGCTCTGCGATGCGGAACTGATCTGGTTATTGAGCTTCCCTTTATATATGCGGTAAGAAGCGCCTATTATTTTGCCCGGGGAGCAATCCAATCTCTATATGGCTCCAGAATAGTATCCCACCTGGCTTTTGGAAGCGAAGCGGGGAATCTGGAACCATTAAAATATGTGGCCAGAATATTAGCCTTCGAACCGGATGAATATAAATTGATTTTAAGGGAAAAACTGGCCTCTGGTCTAAGTTATCCAGCCGCACGGTCCAGAGCTCTCCAGGATTATCTGGAGCCCAGCCAGTCAGATTTAGACCAACTGCTTTCAGGACCTAATAATATACTGGCTCTGGAATATTTAAGAGTTATAGAAGAATTAAACCTCCCTCTTATGCCCTTGACTATAAGCAGAAAAGGCAAGGCCTACCACGATCCAGACTTATCAACCCTGGCCAGTGCTACAGCTATCCGCAGTTCCTTATTGGATGGCCGCCATGGTGAAGAAATCCAAAGCACAATGCCCCTGGCCAGCTGGGAGATATTGAGCAAGGAAATTGACTCCGGCCAGGCCCCGATTCTGAGCGACTCCCTGGAACAGGCTATCTTATGCAGATTACGCACCCTGTCTATACCTGAAATAAAGCAGTTGTATGAAGTATCAGAAGGTTTGGAATACCGAATCTATGAAGCATCCCGAAGCTGTGGAACCCTGGCCGGTCTGCGGCAGTATATAAAATCCCGGCGCTACAGCCTCACCAGAATTAACCGCATACTTTTATACAGCCTCCTGGAAGTAAATAAATCTCTGGTTGAGGATCTTGATAAAGAGGGACCTACTTACCTGCATGTCCTGGGTTTTACCCATCGGGGCAAGCAAATACTCCAGGAGATAAATACTCGCAGCAGCTTACAGGTTTTAAATCGGGGCAAAGACGTCAAACGCTTCTATGAGGAAAATAAAGGGTACGCTCCGGGTTCCATGCTGGAACTTGATATAAAGGCTACTGATATCTACAGCCTGCTTATGCCCGATCCTGACTCCAGAACTGGTGCCAGAGACTATACCACATCGCCGGTCAAAGTATAAACGACATGGTACCCTACCTCTGGCCAAGCTTGATTACTTCTTTTAACTCGGGAAGTTTCGCCAGAGTCGCTTCTCTTCCCAGTTCTATAAGTTCATAGGCCTTGTCAAAGTCCCAGGAGTTATAACCAGCTACAGCAGGTTGTATCACTATATCAGAAATACCGCATATGGTCTCTAATTGTCTTTTCTGCATGATGTCCAGGGCAGTCAGGATAACATCTAAAGTATTATTAATTACGATTTGTTTGCCTACTCCATACTTTACATCAACAGCAACAATAACATCCGCACCCAACTGGGCAGCAGCTTCAACCGGCACACGATCAGTAACTGCGCCATCTACCAGCAGCATATCATCTTTCATTACCGGTTTAAATATTCCCGGGATTGATATACTGGCTCTAATTGCTTCGGCAACTATTCCTTCTTGTAAGATAATGCTGGCACCAGTATAGAGGTCTGTAGCCACCATATATACGGGCAGAGATAACTCATTAAAAGTTCTATTTTTAGTAAGCAACTTTATAAATTCGTTAATTTTATTGCCATTAATAAAACCCATGCGGGGAACGCTGACTTCAAAAAATCTGCCCATATCCATATGTTCTACTACTTTGCCCAGCATCTTAATATCTGCACCAGAACCATAGATACCACCTATCATAGCGCCCATACTGCTTCCCACTATTAAATCAAACGGGATTTGATTCTCCTCCAACACCTGCAAAACTCCGATATGCGCCAATCCTCTGGCACTGCCCGCACCTAATACCAGGGCCACTATAGGTTTATCCATTATTTTACTCACCTCCCGATTTGTTGTTAACTCCGCAAACGCAAAGCATGCCACCACAGCTTGTGTACTTCTATTTATATCTATAGCATACATATGTATGGATGAAAACAGTCCCTCTAACTTATAAAATTTACACAGAGGAGTTGCTATCTTGGCCAGTTACAGCCGTATGTTTTTTCTGGGTATAGTAATTATTCTAACCTTTTTTATGATCATCAATCCAAATGAGACCGTTAATGCTGCTGGAAGTGGTTTTGAATTGTGGTATTCCATAATAGTACCGGCTCTTTTGCCATTTTTTATTGCTGCGGATCTCCTGATAAGCCTGGGATTTGCCCGATTTCTGGGAGTAGTTCTGGAACCAGTAATGCGGCCCCTGTTCAAACTGCCCGGCTGTTCTTCGCTGGTGGTAGCTATGGGATTCACTTCCGGCTTTCCCATCGGGGCCATCTTAACCAGGCGGCTGTATGATGATAAAATGATAACCGGACCGGAAGCTGAACGCCTGGTATCTTTTACCAACAATTCCAGTCCCCTGTTTATACTCGGCGCGGTCGGAGTAGGTATGTTCAACTCACCTATGATGGGCTGCATTCTGGCAGTATCCCACTATTTGGCCAACCTTCTAGTGGGATTAATATGGGGATTAACTGCCCCCCAGAGATTGCCGTTAAAAAAAACTGCCCCCCGGCAGCTTTTAACAGAAGCGATCAAGATGCTGGCCGATAATAAAAATGATGATACATCCCCAGGTAAGCTGCTCAGTGAATCTATCAAAACCGCCATCAATAATATTCTGGCCATAGCCGGCTTTATTATTATTTTCTCTGTTTTAACCCGGATGTTGTCCGTATGGGGTATTATGCACTATATCGCTATTTTTTGGAGTAAACTACTTTTTTTCCTCAACCTTCCCTATCAAACTGCTTATGGGATAGGGATGGGAATGTTTGAAATCACCATAGGATCACAAACTATTGCTGCGGCTGCTGACCATGACATTCTGGGCCAGCTGCTGGCCGTTAGTATGGTACTGGCATTCAGCGGCTTTTCTATAATAGCCCAGATTATGGGTATTGTTGCCGATATGCCGGTTCGTCTTTCCTTTTATTTAAAATCCCGCCTGATACAGATGTTCCTTTCGGTGATAATATCCTGGGCCGGATACCGTATATTTCTCAGCTATGGTACAATTTCCACTATATCATTTCCGATTGAAAAAGTCCTCTATTCATTCGATGCCTGGCATTTATCGCTGTGGTGCATGGTTGTCTGCTTGTTTATTATAGTAATGATGATGATATTTAGTCTGAGCAGAAATATTAAATAGAACCTTTTTCAATTTCCCGATGCAGTTCATCCTTACCCTGACCTATAGTATCCAGACTGCGGTTCAATACCATTTCTATATGAGTAAGAATCTGCTTGGCATATTCGTTAGCTTCTTTTCGGATATCCGCGGCTACTTCTTCGGAACGCTCGACAATCTCTTCCGCCATTTTAACTGCATTGCGGGTTATCTCATTGTCATCCACCATGCGCGCCACCTTATCTCTGGATTCATCGACATACTGGTCTGCCTGGCTGCAGGCTTCTTTAATAATTCTTTCCTTCTCTGATATAACTAATCTGGCCGTTTCCAGTTCCTCGGGCATGATGGCCCTGATGCGATCTACCCGGTCCAGAAAGTCGTTGCTGTCAATAATAATTTTACCGCTTGATAACGGTACCTTTTTGCTCGCTTTGGCCATTGCTTCCAGATCATCCAGTATCCTGTATATTTCCATCATATGTTAATATCCTCCTCATTCCTATAATAATAATGCAAGGTGGACTCACCGTAATCGTTTACGCGGTATTTTCTTAGATTTTTGAGGTCTTCTGGCAGTATCTTTTTGCGGCGGGTTCTAATAATAACTCGGCCCTGATGCTTCATAATATCAGCTGCATCCATTCGGTGCAAAATCCTGCCAAAGATCTCTTCGTCAGTAAATGGAGGGTCTATATATATGAAATCGAATTTCACTTTCCGTTTCTGCAGTATATCCAGGGCTTTAAATACATCATTACGGTGAACTTCATATAGTTTGCGGTCAAAACCGCAATTATCGAGGTTGCCTTTAATAACCTGAGTTGCTCTGGCATCCCGATCTATGAAAATAACCAGGTTCGCCCCCCTGCTTAGTGCCTCGATACCTATACTTCCACTGCCTGCAAACAGATCTAGAAATAGCGAACCAACCACGTCAAAGCCGAGTACGTTATACAGAGCTTCTTTTACCATATCGGTTACCGGCCTGGTAGTCATACCCGGGGGAGCCTTTAACCGCTTACCCTTGGCAGTTCCTGAAATAACCCTCAAATACCTCACCTTTGCTTTTCTAATTATCTACCACTTATTTCTAATATTTTATCACAAAATTTTTTTAAAATATTGTATATAATCTGCAATCAGAGGCAATGATATTAGTACCAGATAGATATTCTGGTAAACAAACCCTCCCCAACAACTTTACAAAATTCTCCTCTCCCCAAAATGGCGGTCTTTTAGATCGCCATTTTAATTCTATAAGGTATCAAAACTTATAATTTCTTGAATAATTATACTGTTTTGTATGGAGAATAGATTAGAGGAGGTAATGAACTATGGAAACAAGCATTAAAGAATTCAAGCTGCATGTAGACCTGGCCGTTGAAGCACGAGATTTGGCTCGGGGGGCCGCTGATGTTGAAGTCGAAGGGGTAGAAGAAAAAGTCGAAAATTTGGAACACATTAAAATTACTACCATTAATATTCTTAATAATATTGGTGCTGGTAAGGTTGGCAAACCTGTAGGTACTTATATAACCATCGAATCTCCCCCTTTAAAAATCAATGACCCTTATGTTAATGATGAAGTAATTCAGGCGGTAGAGAAATCCATGACTACTCTTACTACTGGCAAACTTAATCCCGGGGATCTAGTGTTAATGGTAGGCCTGGGCAACTGGCGAGCTACCCCCGATGCTCTGGGACCAAAATTCATCGAGTACAGTCCTATAACCAGGCAATATCATCAATTTGCACCCGATGCACTGGTTGAAGGTATGAGGCCGGTCTGCGGCATTGCACCGGGAGTGTTGGGCATTACCGGGTTGGAAACTTTTGAGGTTATAAAAGGAACGGTAGATAATGTTAAACCTGCCTTATTAGTGGTAGTGGATGCACTGGCGGCACAGAACGTTGACCGCATCGGGACCACTATACAGATGTCAGATACCGGTATTCAACCTGGAGGCGGAGTAGGCAATGCCCGGCATGCATTAACAGAAGAAGAACTCGGTCTGCCCGTAATTGCCATTGGCTGTCCCACCATAGTAAGCGCCTCGATTATTGCTACTCAGGCGGTTAAACAGTTTTGTGTTAACAGTGGTGCTATGTATAATGAATCGGTTTCCAGCGATACCATTAAATCTATTTTATCTCGTTTTGGCGGCAGCCTGGCAGTAACTCCCAAAGAAATTGATGACATTATCGAAAACACTTCCAAAACCATTTCCATGGGAGTAGCCCAATCACTATTCCCCGGCATATCCCGGGAACAACTGGAACTCTATACGACCTAAACGTAACAAGGGGACGGCAGACTGTGTGAAAAATTAGTCACTCTAATGGCCCACAAACCTAATAGCACACAGTTTACTTCCCCTGTCTCGGTTGTTGAACAGTAAAATGTATAAAAAATGATTTGTCTAAGGCTTATACGGCCTGTAATCTACTCACTATTTCCTTAACTCCTAGGATATTTATTGCCCTGGTTATGTTATAGGCAAGAAAAGCAAGACCAGATTCAGCATTTACTGAATTAAGTCCTCGGGTTAGGAAATAATTATAGCCCCAACTACGTTTGATGGTTCCAAACGGGTGTTCCACTATCATTTGCCGCTTGGTGTAAAGTTCTTTGTTTTCTCGAGTTCGCTTATCAACCTCATCTAGTAGATCCTGGTGAATACTTCGGTATATTGATCTGCCTCGCTTGGCCTTTGTGCAATGATCTCTCAGTTTACATTTCTTACAAGCTTTGTAATTGTGATAATCGCGACCAAGCTCGTTTAGATACTGTTCAATTTTTGTGTCAATATATTTGAGATGACGGTTTAGCTTCTTCTCATTAAAGTTTTTCTTTTTGGAGTTACTAGCTCTGAACTTAGAGCCATCCACAGTTACCAGGTTTTGTCCATATAATCCCCATTCTTTGCATAATAGGCTAAACTGTTTAAACACTTTTTTAACCGCTTCTTTGTTATCTTTTCTGAAATCGGCTATGGTTTTAAAATCGGGTTTTAGTCCGGATACTAACCATATTACTTCCAGATTTCTGCTTGCTTCACTCTCAAGTTTGCGGGATGAACGTATACGGTTCAAGTATCCGTAAAGGTAGAGTTTTAATAGATCTCGTGGATCATATGCTGGTCTGCCTAAAATAGGCTCTTCTGCTCTTTCGAAACCTAACTCAGACATGTCTAAACTTATAACAAAGGCTTCTATGACTCTAACTGGATTATCCTCACCAACGTAATCATCTATTATTTTCGGAAACATGTTAATTTGTTGCCGGTTCTCTCCCTTTACATATGCCATTTTTAGCACCTCCCACTATATTTATTTTACCCAAAAATGAGTATAGTTGGGATGCGTGAAATGGACTTTTCACACAGTCTGCCGGTTCTGTTGTTACATCTTTAAATTTGGTAATGTAACAACAGAACCGTCCCCTTGTTACGTTTCAAATAAAATGAAAACAAGCGGATATTTTTTAAATAATCCGCTTGTTAAAGTAGTATGATTAGTCAATCAAACTATATTATTACTTCATGGTTTGGTTCTGCTGGTAAGAATAGATCATTTTCTTAACCATCTGACCACCTATGCTACCAGCCTGCTGTGAAGTCAGGTCGCCATTGTATCCCTGTTTCAGGTTTACTCCTACTTCCTGAGCTGCTTCCATTTTGAACTGATCCATGGCCTGTCTGGCCTGAGGAATTAAAAGTTTATTGCTTGCCATGTTTTATTTCACCTCCTTTGCTTTAGTAGTCTTAGTGTCTCCCGAGTAGTAACTTATATGCTAGAAGTATTTTCATGACTTTTTATTTTTTTTCTTGTTTTGCTTAGAATCATCATTAACGGTTGCTGCTTCCTGATGCCCTTCTGACTTCGCTCTTGGGGCATCCGGAGATCCCTTTTTCTTTTTGTCCACTTTTTCACCTCCCTGAATTTACATTTCAAAATAAAAAATACTGCTGGCTTTAGCGCCTGCAGTATTAGCTTTTTTCTTGTTCTGCTATTTTATTTAAGCATTTATTGCCATATTTTAATTACCGGCAATATGCTGGGTTTTTTTAAATTTCCTATTTATATAATTTTCCAGATAATTGCAATTTGCCCAATTCAGATTTTCAACCAGGCGCTGGCTGGTCTCAATCAATTTCTGATCTTTTACCAGGCTGGCTACCTTGAGCTGGTTTAGACCATGCTGTTTAACCCCCCAGAATTCGCCTGCCCCCCGAATCATCAGATCATGCTGAGCCAGCTTAAAGCCATCGTTAGTCTTCTCCATTATTCTCAGCCTCTTATAACCATCTTCTGTGTGTGGATCACCGATTAGAAAACAGTAGGACTGTTTATTACCCCTGCCTACTCGGCCACGCAATTGGTGCAGCTGCGACAAGCCAAAGCGTTCGGCATGTACCACCACCATGATGGTGGCAGCCGGAACATCAACCCCCACTTCTATTACTGTGGTAGATACTAACACCTGGACCTCACCCTGCTTGAAACGTTCCATTATGTATTCTTTTTCCGCTGCTTTCAATCTTCCGTGTATCAAGCCCACCTGAATATCAGCAAACACATCTTCTCTCAATTCTTCATACAGGGTAACTGCTGCAATGAGATCCTGCTTTTCTGACTCCTCCACCAGAGGACATACTATATAAGCCTGGGCAGCATTCTCATCAATCTGACTGCTGATAAAATCATATACTTTGTTTCCGTCTGAATTTCTTACAAATATGGTCTGGACTGTTTTTCTGCCCGGGGGCATTTCATCGATAATTGATACCGACAAATCACCATATACAGTTAAAGCCAGCGTACGGGGTATGGGTGTTGCTGTCATCACCAGCACATCAGGCATATCCCCTTTTAAACCCAGCAGCGCCCTCTGTTTTACCCCAAAACGGTGCTGCTCATCAATCACCGCCAGACCCAGGCGCCAGAACTGCACATCTTCCTGAATCAGAGCATGGGTGCCGACCAGTATATCTATCTGCCCGGAAGCCAGGGCCTCCAGAATCATCCTGCGTTCTCCCATGGAGGTGGAACCAGTCAGGCGGGCAACGACCACCTCGTGATGATTAAACAACCTGTTTATGGACAGGTAATGCTGTTCTGCCAGTATCTCCGTAGGTGCCATGATGGCGGCTTGGAATCCACTGGCCACTGCTCTGGCCATAGCCAAAGCAGCTACGATAGTCTTTCCCGAACCTACATCTCCCTGTAAAAGACGGTTCATACGGCGTGGTGACTCCATATCATAGTATATTTCATCCACCACCTTGGCCTGGGCCTGGGTCAGCTCAAAGGGCAGTTTATCCCTCATATCCTGGACCAGATCAGTCTTTTCTATATGCACTATACTTGACTGGGGCTGTGATTTCGCCTGTTCCAGACGCAGGCTGAGCTGGAATAAGAGCAATTCTTCCAAGGCCAGCCGCTTTCTAGCTCTCAAATAGGCCTTTCCATCTTGAGGAAAATGCAGATTATGAAAGGCAAAGGCTATATCACAAACATCATATTGCTTCTTAATTTCTTCACCAAGTATTTCCGGGTAATGATGCAGATATTCAGTAAGGATATTCATCATAATGGCTCTTAAGGCCTTCTGGCTCAATCCTTCAGTAAGAGTATAAATCGGCAGCACATCGATATGCTGGGAGCTTTCATCCAGCACCTCATATTCGCTGACATTCAATTCCCAGGCTCCCTGAGTTCCCTTGACTTTGCCACTCACAAAGATCTCCTGTCCGGAAGTGATTATGCCAGCTAAAAAGGGCTGATTAAACCATACCGCCGTCACTGCCCCTGAATCATCCTGTACCAGAGCTTTAAAAATATTCATGCCCCTTCGGCTGCGGGAAGAATGGGTGCCTTTAACAACTCCTCGCACCGCCGCAGGTTCACCATGTACCAGAGATTTTATCTTATCCGGATTGCTGCGGTTAAAATAAGCCCGCGGCACATGCCAGAGCAGATCAAATATATTATCCACTCCCAGTCGTTTAAACTGCTGACTCCTTTTGGGACCGATTCCCTTTAAGTATTGTATATCCTGAAAAAGATGTTCCATTCTTTCCTCCTAGTGCCGGGGGGCTTTGACTCATTAGGGAACGATTCGGCTGACTTATTCCATGAATTTCTTTTGGGGGATGATTCAAGACTTATTCCATTACTATAATGGATATGAATCGGCAAAACCGTCCCAGTCGTGCAGCATAAGTCGGGAACCATCCTCTAAAGATGTTATTGATAAAAAATTCTCCATTAATTTTAATCTCCCTGCTTGAGGTACATGACTGCATTTGTCGAAAACCTGATGTTTTCTGCCTTTAGATATATTTTCAGATAAAAAAGGGCCGCAGTATTAAATACCGCAGCTGAACTGGCATAGTGGCTGATAATAAATCGCCTAGCCTTCAGGCTTTGCGTTACAGCCTTTCTGATTTTTTATCCCTATATTATTGGTACCTTCGTATCATTATCTATATATGCTATATAACTTTTTCCCTTAACATTTATCATATACCACCCAGGGTTTGGGCATTGAATACTGCCGTTCTAAATAGCTAGTTTGGAGTTCATTTGATTCCGCTGGTTGTTCCTATTACTAGTTTTTTAGATACTCATCAATTGCCTGGGCAGCCTTTTTACCGGCTCCCATGGCCAGTATAACTGTAGCTGCTCCGGTTACCACGTCCCCCCCAGCAAATACTGCAGTCTTGGAAGTACGGCCTGATGCTTCATCGGCTACGATGTTCCCCCAACGGTTGGTCTCCAGGTCAGGGGTGGTATGCGGCACCAGAGGATTGGGCCCCTGTCCGATAGCCATAATAACCGTATCCATGGGCATAAAGAAATCCGATCCCTCAATAGGCACCGGCCTTCTGCGCCCGCTGCCATCCGGCTCTCCCAGTTCATATCTCAGACAGTTTAAGCCTTTGACCCAGCCCTGCTCATTGCCTTCGATTCCGGTAGGCGAAGTGAGGAAATAGAACTGTACTCCTTCTTCATGAGCGTGCTCCACTTCTTCATGGCGGGCCGGCATTTCCTTGTCACTGCGCCGGTAAATGATAAAAGATTCTTCAGCTCCCAGCCGCAGGGCGGTGCGGGCTGCATCCATGGCTACATTGCCTCCCCCGATTACCGCTACTCTTTTTCCTATATATATGGGGGTAAGGTGTTCGGGGAATAGATAAGCTTTCATAAGATTGGATCGGGTCAGGAATTCGTTGGCTGAGTATACTCCGTTCAGATTTTCTCCAGGGATGTCCATAAAGTAGGGCAAACCTGCCCCGGTACCGACAAATATGGCGTCATAGCCGTCGTTTAATAATTCATCCAGAGTGTAAATCTTCCCGATGACCATGTTGGTACAGATTTTGACTCCCAATTTTTTAATGTTTTCTATTTCCCGGGCTACTATGTTCTTGGGCAGCCGGAATTCCGGAATGCCGTAGACCAGAACACCGCCCGGGGTGTGCAGGGCTTCAAAAAGGGTTACTTCGTGTCCCATCTGACAAAGGTCCGCTGCTGCGGTCAGCCCGGAAGGACCCGAACCCACTATGGCTACCTTCCTGCCGCTGGAAGTCGCCGGTTTCTTTAATTTTATCTTTTCCCGGCGCATTTCATAGTCGGCGGCAAATCTTTCCAGGCGGCCAATTCCCACCGCCTCACCTTTCTTAGCCAGCACACAGTTTTTCTCGCACTGGCTCTCTTGAGGACACACCCGTCCGCAGATGGCCGGCAGACTGTTCTTTTCTTTAATTTTGGCAATAGCTCCGTTAAAGTCCCCTTCTTTTATCAGCTTGATAAAAGCCGGTATGTCTATTCCCACCGGGCAGCCGTCTTTGCAGGAAGCCTTTTTACAGTCCAGGCAGCGTGACGCCTCCTTGATGGCTGTCTCCGCATCATAGCCCAAGGCTACTTCATTAAAATTTCTCACCCGTACTGATGGGTCCTGGACAGGCATTTTTTCACGAACATAGTTTATTTCCGGCATGTACAACCACCTCCCTTACATTCTCGAGCTGCTTTTTCCTGTGGCAGGAACATACGGGAACGCTGCCGGGCCTCGTCCCAGTCAACCTTATGTCCATCGAATTCTGGCCCATCCACACAGGCAAACCTGGTCTCTCCTCCCACTGCCACCCGGCAGCCGCCGCACATGCCGGTGCCATCCACCATGATAGGATTTAAGGATACGATAGTAGGCACACCATAAGCTTTGGTGACCTCGCATACTGCTTTCATCATTACCAGCGGGCCTACAGCTATCACCCGGTCAATTTTTTCCTCGTCCAGGATTCTCTGTAAGGGTGCTGTCACCAGCCCTTTTCTTCCGATGCTGCCGTCATCGCTGACTACATGAAGTTTATGACAGACTCGCTCCATCTCTTCCTGGAGGATTAACTGATCAGCGGTTTTAGCCCCGATGACACCGATAACCCGGTTTCCGGCTTCAAACATAGCCCGGGTAATAGGATAAATAGGGGCGACACCTACTCCACCTCCCACGCAAACCACCGTGCCGAAGGTCTCAATTTCAGAAGGCCTGCCCAGAGGACCGACAAAATCCTGCAGGCATTCCCCGGCTTCCATTTCCCCCAGGTCATCGGTGCTGCGCCCCACTTCCTGGAATATGATGGTGATAATGCCTTTTTCCCGGTCCAGGTCGGCAATGGTTAAGGGGATGCGCTCCCCATTTTCATCGGTACGCAGGATAATAAACTGCCCCGGCAGAGCTTTGGCCGCTATTTCCGGGGCCTCAATATCCATCAGTTTCAGTTTTGGTCCCAGGACTACTTTTCTTTGTATCTTGAATAAAATATGATTTGTCAAAAGATACCTTCCTCCTCTCTTATTGCAAAGTCATTTTAATAAGGCATCTTGTGGCGGCAATGCATGATCTTTTCCATACTGCTGACCGAATTGATCTGGACAAAATCTACGGTTTCCCTTGATTGTCGTATTAAAATTCGGTCCCCTTTGATCAGGTCCATTTCTATTTCCCCGTCGAGAGCGATTCTCGAGGTGCAATCACAATCAATGGTGAATTCCAGTTGGGCATCGCCCTTTACCACGAGGGACCTGGAGCAGGACAACTGAGGGCAAATCGGAGTTATTACCATTGCATCCAAATCGCCTGCCAGAACCGGGCCGCCTGCCGAATAAGAATAAGCCGTCGCACCAGCGGGGGTGGCGCAGACTACCCCATCAGCCCGGTAAGTACCATTCGGGATACCATTAATGTACAGCCCCAGAGTAACGATATGTAAAACCTGAGATCTGATGATTGCATCGTTTATAGCCCGACCCAGGTTCAGGGTCTGCCCGTTCCTTACAATTTGAGTTTCAATTGTCATTCGCTTTTCCAGGGTATACTGCTGATTTATGATTTTTTCCCGGATCATCGGCCAGTCCTCTGGTTCAATGCTGCTTAAAAAGCCGATCTTTCCAAAGTTTATCCCCAGCAGGTGAATATCACTTCCAGTCAATACACGAGCGGTTTCCAGAATAGTTCCATCCCCTCCCAGAACAATGATCAGAGTAATATCCTGCCAATCCCATGAAGCTGTATTATGACTTTCCCTTACCACAGTTTCTATGCCTCTGGCTTTCAGGTCGGCCTCAATTGTACAGGCCAGTTCATAAGCCCGGGGTCCGTTTTTATGGAGGATGAGAACTTTCATAAAACCGCCTCTTTTCATTCTGTCTGCTTTGTATATTCGTCCCTGCCCCCCTACGGGGCAGGGACACATATATTCACCTGGGCTGCAGGCCCGGCATCTACCGCTGATGCTCTCTGCCCCAACATCTTGATATCCGATTCTTATCATGATTATCAGCCGATGGAAGATCAGGTTCTCACCAACAGGGGCAGCATTTAGGTTGGGCAAATGGTATCGTTTTATCTTTGCCGGTTTTTATGAATAAAGTCCAAAGGGACCTTCATCCATACTGATATAAATGTTCTTGCTCTGAGTATAGTGCGCCAACATCATCTTGTGAGTTTCGCGGCCGATACCCGACTTCTTGTAGCCGCCGAAAGGAGCCCCCGCGTCAATCTGATTGTAGGTGTTGACCCACATCCGGCCGGTTTCCACCGCCTTGGCCACCCGGAGCGCGCGGTTGATGTCCTGGGTCCACACAGCACCGCCCAAACCGTATTCGTTGTCATTGGCCATAGCGATGACTTCGCCTTCATCTTTGAAGGGAATAACTACTACGCAAGGTCCGAAGATCTCTTCCTGGGCCACTCTCATCTTGTTATTCACATCGGCCAGAATGGTTGGCCGGACAAAGTTGCCCTTATCCATACCGTTTTCAGTGATCTTATAGCCTCCACAGGCCACTTTGGCTCCTTCTTTCTTGCCAATATCAACGTAGTCAAGAATAATATTAACCTGAGTGCGGTTGATCTGGCTGCCCATCTGGGTTTCCATTTCCCACGGCATGCCGACTTTGACCTTATTAAATCTGTCAACCATTGCTGCCAGGAATTTATCATAGATGTCATTCTGGACAAAGATGCGGGAACCAGCGCAGCAAACCTGGCCCTGGTTGAACAGGATTCCCAGCATAGTTCCTTCCACCGCTCTATCAAAGTTACAGTCAGAGAAATAAATATTGGCTGATTTTCCGCCCAGTTCCAATGTGGCGGGGATTAACTTCTTGGCTGCTGCATTGGCAATCTCATAGCCGATTTCAGTAGATCCGGTGAAGGCCAATTTGCGGAAACCTTCATGCTCCAGAACATAATTGCCGGTAGTAGACCCCTTGCCGGTTACAATATTGACAACACCGGGAGGAAGTACCTCTGCTAATATCTTGGCTAATTCCAATACGCTCAGGGAAGTATCAGAAGAAGGTTTGAATACTACCGTATCGCCCGCCGCCAGAGCAGGGGCCAATTTCCAGCAGGCCATTAAGAAGGGAAAATTCCAGGGGACGATCTGGCCTACCACACCTATAGGTTCCCTTAGAATGAGGCTTAAATGGCTCTGGTTAAGCATATTGGCAGAACCTTCCTCAGTTCTTATAGCGCTGGCAAAATAACGAAAATGATCTATACCAAAGGGAATATCGATACCGGTGGTTTCCCGGATGGGTTTACCATTGTCCAGGGTTTCGACCATAGCCATTTTCTCTGCATTCTCTTCAATTTTATCTGCTATCTTGAGCAAATAGCCGGCCCGTTCCGCGGGACTAACATTTTTCCAGGTTTCGAATGCTTTCCATGCTGCCTTTACCGCATCATCAACATCTTCCCGACTGCCATTCACACAGGTAGCCAGCATCTCACCATTGGCAGGACAATATACGTCGAAAGTCTGTCCTTCTTTACTGTCCACCCATTTTCCATCAATAAAAAGTTTGTAATTTTTGTCGATAGGTTTTTGCATTATTAATCCCTCCATTGTTGTTTTTCCGATACAAGTAATTCTCCGTCCATTGTTTTATAAAGGTTCTACTAATTCCCTCCCTTCCCTCACTAACCTTATCAAGCAACTTCTGTTCTGGTCTCCCAACCTCTTTCCCACATTGATAGCTATCCAGGATTTGTGTACCCCGGTATGTACTAAACAACTATTTAGCAAAATTTGTGCCAAATGGTTACTTATTCAATTAATGCCAGAGAAACGAAGGTTTTTAATGATAAATAGAACTTATTTTTAATATAATTTTTCCATATTTTTTAACACCTGTTACATAGACATGTAACAGGTGTTAAAATCAGTACATATTGGTGCCCAAAGCCTCTGATACTATTTATCCTTCTCCCGGCAAACGCCAGTCTGTCGAGAGACTGCACACAGAATAGGCTATTGCATAGGTTTCATACTATCCATATATATCTTTCTCACATTGGCTTCTGTAGCTTCTACAGGTGCCATGCTTAGAAGCAAGCTCAAAGACGGTGTTTCAAAGGTGAGTTTGGTCAAAGTATCGACATCTTTTTCGGTATAGCCCATATCGGAAAGTTTTTCGGTTACCCCCACATTAAACAGCCATTCTTCCACACCTGCGGCACATAGTGCCGCTTCATTCGGCTCCCCTTTTAGTCCCGGTACATACGGAGCAAATATTGATGCCAATATTTCCGGACAGGCGGGATAGATGCAATTTATCACCGCCGGCAGGAGCATAGCAAGTCCCATGCCATGCGGCAGGTCGTGTTTTAACCCGCTTAATGGGTGCTCCATAGCGTGTGTATAATGAAGCAGACCATTGTCAAAACAAATGCCTCCCATCATCGATGCATAAAGTAAGTAGTAACGGGCGGTCAGATCCTCCGGCTGAGCTTTCGCCCGGGGTAAATATTTGGCTACCAGTCTAGCGGTTTCCACTGCCAACATTACCACGTAAGGATTAGTAGCCACCGAAGTAGCTGCTTCTACTACATGATTAAGCGCGTCGATAGCCGTGTAAATGGTTTGTCCGGGCGGTAATTTGGTCATGATAGCCGGATCATCAATGGCAAAGACCGGATATAGGCTGTCCACCGCCAGAGCTGGTTTATAGTTTAGTTCGGGAATACTGGCTACCGCGAATCTATCAACCTCAGTACCGGTACCATGTGTGGTATTGATGGCAATTATCGGGACAGCCTTCTCAATATCGAATTTTAACAGATATTGATCGCGGGCATTATATTGGACATAATCGGGGTGAAGCAGTACAGCTGCGCTCTTTCCCGTATCAATAGCGCTTCCTCCGCCAATACCTATGACTGCCCCAGCGTTGATTTTTTTGCCGATGGCTACGGCTTCATCAATGCCATCCACGGTTGGATTGGGCACTACCCCGGTGTAGAGCGCATACTTGATGCCCCGGGATTCCAAAGCAGGCTGTAATACTTCCCAGACTCCGGTCACTTTGTACACTATCTCATCAGTTGTCACCAGCACTGCCGAAATGCCTTGCTTTTTCAGATAATCACAGATATCGTTTACTTTTTGTAATGCTCCCACTCCAAAGTAGCAAAGTGTTTTACTCCTAATTTCAACTACCTGATTGATATTCATCCTGGTTTCCCACATGTTATTTCCTCCTCGTATTTACCGCATTTGAGCTGGATACCCTATCGTCACCATGCTGGTTAATTATGTTGATTATTCCCCCTTTGCATTTATTTTAGTTGTGATTCATCCCACTGACGCACCTATTCATGCAAGAGTGGTGCCACACGTGTCAAGAATCACCCGTATAGTTTGCGCAGATCCTATATTATGATTACTCATATTATTTTTTATTTATGGGAGATAAGATGTCGGGGGATTTAATGTATGTCATGTTATTGGACAAATGTTGCGGAAAATAGTACATATGTTAACGATGAACAACGCACAAATCCATATGAAATGTGAATGAAACAGCGTTTATTATAAAATAAGGAAGAAAAATCAGGTGTGTTTCTGTGATAGGGTTTTGAAAACTGCATCCCAGTTCGGGTGGACATGATTGCTTTGTTTTTAAGATGAACATAAAACCCAAAGGAGCCTTAAGGAAATCTTAATCAAATGATTGTTTTCGGGATATTTTATAAAACTCAATTTTACGATAAACGGTATTGCGGGATAACCCCAGTTCTCTGGCCACCTTGCTTATATTCCCCCGATGCCTTGCCAGGGAATTAACAATAGTCTGTCGTTCAGCCAGAAAATCAGTAATTACCTCTTTCCGATGTTCCTGCCTCTCTTCTTCAACCGGTAAGAGTGAACTTAAACATGAGCTGTTGGATTCTATAGCCATAATTTCAGCAGGAAGGTGTTCGCATCTTAAAAAGGGTCCATTGGCCTGGTTGACTATCTTTTCTACCACATTTTCCAATTCCCTAACATTACCCGGCCAATCGTAGTTCTTAAGACATTCCAGGAGTTCAGGTTCAATATCCTGGATTTCCACCTGCATTTTACTGGTAATCCGATCCAAAAGATAATAAAAGAGCAATAGGATATCTTCCCGCCGTTCCCGAAAAGGAGGTATGGAAATATATATTACATTTAAACGATAATATAAATCTTGACGAAAATTATTTTTTCTAATCTCCTCCTGGAGGTTCTTGTTGGTAGCACATACCACTCTTACATCCACAGAAATGATCCTTTCGCCTCCTACCCGTGTGATCTTCTTTTCCTGCAGGACCCTCAACAAAGAAGCTTGCTGATCAAGAGGCATATCACCAATTTCATCCAAGAAAAGTGTGCCTCCTGCTGCCAATTCGAACTTTCCAGGCCTCCCCCCTCGTTTGGCTCCCGTAAAAGCCCCTTCAGAATAACCAAAAAGCTCGCTGGCTATCAATTCCCTCGGTATAGCGGCACAGTTCAGGGCGATGAAAGGTCCATTGCGGCGAGGACTATGGTTGTGAATAGCCTGGGCAAAAAGCTCTTTGCCGGTTCCGCTTTCTCCTTGAATAAGGACGTTGCTTGTTGAAGATGCCGCCTGCATACCTGTTTGTATGGCGTGTAACAATTTAGGGCTATGGCCTATAATGTCTTTGAAATAAAAGCTGGCCTGAGCACCGCTTATACGATTAACCAAATTTTTAACTTTATTAATGGGATTGAAGAAAATAACCGCCCCACTTACCTGGCCCTTCCCATCCTTCAGTGCTTTGCCGGTAACCATGCAGTGCAGATGGCCCCTTGAACTATCCACTATAATCTCCACATCCGCAAAGTCCCTGGCCTCTGACAACATCAGGCTTATTACTTCGGACCGCCCGTAAACCTCGTTTATGGAAACACCCAGTACTTCTTTGCCCAGTATCTGTTCCGCAGCTGGATTGATCTGACTGATCAAACCATCCAGGCTTACAATCATAGCTCCATCGGACATAGTCTGGAATATGTCGTTCATACATTTATTCAATACTGTCAATTCCCGATTCTGCTTATTTATCCTCATCTGGTCAAAAATAGCTTCGACAGCCGCCACTACCATCCCTAGAGTATGTAAATGAGCCTTGCGCGAAGGCCCCGACATTTGCAGAGCCCCTAACACCTTTCCGTCTTCATCCATGATGGGAGCAGCGGAACAGGTCCATGAATGAATCTTCTGACAATAGTGCTCCTGGCCTGAAACCTGGCAAGGCGCCCCCAGAGCCAAGGCAGTTCCTATGCCATTGGTTCCGACTTCCTCTTCCATCCAGCCAAATCCCTTGCTTAAGTTAACTTTGCGGGCGTTTTCCAGGATATCGTAATCCCCCATCACTTCCAGCATATAGCCGCGTTCATCAGCAAGGAAGACTACAAAACCGGATCCTGCGACAAATTCATATAACTTAACCATAAAAGGCTTGGCTACTCTAATCATTTCCCGGTGCCTATATAACAGTTCCGTCAACTCGCCATTTTCCAGCGCTCGATAACTGGTGCCATCATATGGGTTTACTCCCGCTGCATAACACCGTTTCCATGATTCAAGTATTTCCGTTCTTATCGGAAGGGATTCAGCGTTCCCGTCAATAATAAACTTTTCCCATACCGCACCGATACTGGTCGGTTCAACTTTACTCTTATTACTCATTTTCCCCCACCGCTTTCGCAAACATTAAAATTGGCTTCCCGGGGGGAAAGCCCCAAAAGAACAAACATTGATGTAAACCTAATTCTTTAGTAACCTTATATTCAGTAAAGCTAAGCAGGAATTTCCTTAAATACTGTTAAGTATTATGAAAAATACTCCTGATAAATACCATTCTTTATATTATTAACAAATCCTGCAAGTTAACACCATATACTGCTGCACTGACGATATTTTTTCGCACAAGCACCATAAATAAAAGGAGCTCAAGATTTTGAGCTCCTTTTTGCTTCACGTTTTATTCTACTGAAATAAAATAACTGTAGTGAGGCTGGCCGCCCCAATGCATTTCAACTTCATGCTCGGGAAATTCTTCTTCTATAATATCCTTTAAAACTGCCGCCTCTTCTTCCTGCAGGCCATTACCATAGAAAAGGGTAATCAGCTCGCTATCTTCATCTACCATTTCTTCCAATAATTTAAGCACGATTTCGTTTTCGTCATCTCCGGTAACAGAGATTTCCCCATCCACAATTCCTATTTTATCTCCCTCTTTGATTTCCAGCCCATTCATCACTGAATCCCTTACGGCATAAGTAATTTCAGCAAATTTGACCTGTTTAATTTCTTCGAGCATTTCATTAAAAATGTCATCAATCTCTCCCTCGGGGTCGTATGCAACAAGTGCCGTTATGGACTGCATTACCGATTTGGTAGGTACTACCAAGATTTTCTTGTCACTTAAATTGTCCACCTGCTGAGCAGCCATAATGATATTGCTGTTATTGGGAAATATTATCACCGCTTTAGCATTTACTTTCTCAGTGGCACATAAAAGGTCTTCGGTACTGGGATTCATAGTCTGCCCACCCTCGACCACTTCGTCTACCCCCAGACTCTTTAATATCTCTATAACCCCATCACCAGCTGCTACGGCTACCAGTCCGATCTTTTTAGCTGGAGCCAGATTTTGCTTCTGGTCTTGTTCCATATTAAGACGGTGTTCATGTATTTCTTCCAGCATATTGTTAATTTTGATATCGCTTAAATGTCCCCATTGCAGGCACGATTCCAAAACCTTACCCGGATGGTTGACATGTATATGCACTTTAACCAGATCATCCCCGCCAACTACCAGCATAGAGTCACCCAGGGGGCCCAGATGCTGCTTTACCTCTTCGGCATCCAAATCCTCACCTTTAATCAGCAGTTCGGTACAATACTGGTATTTCAGCTCTTCATGCAGCCTATCTATTTCATCTGCCGCCTCCGGTACCATACCGTAGTGATAGGTATCCAGAGGAATTTCTTTTTCGAAAGCAAATCCTTCCATAAAACCTTCCAGGAAATATACCAATCCCTGCCCACCCGAATCTACTACTCCCGCTTCTTTCAAAACCGGCAGCATATCCGGGGTTTTCTTCAGGGTAATCAGGCCAGCGTTAATTCCTGCCAGAAGCATAGCTATGATATCCTTATTTCGAACCGCTTCGCTTTCGCAAGCCCGGGCTACCTCTCTAATAACTGTAAGGATAGTCCCTTCTACCGGTTTCATAACTGCTTCATAGGCAGTATCTGATCCTGTTTTAAAGGCTTGGGCTATATCCATGGAACTGGCTTTTTCTTTTCCTTCGAGTTCCCGGGCTATTCCCCTGAAAATCTGGGATAAAATAACCCCGGAATTTCCCCGGGCACCCATAAGCGCCCCCTTGGATATAGCTTTAGCCACCTTACCCAGAGCTTGTTCCTGATTCTTTTCGCCTTCTCTTACTGCTGACATCAGGGTAAGATACATATTGGTCCCGGTATCTCCATCCGGCACCGGGAATACATTGAGCCGGTCGACTCTATCTTTATTGTGCTCCAGTTTAATGCAGCCCGCTTTTATACTTCTTACCAGATCAATTCCTTCAACAAACTCGAGACTCAACTTGATTATCCTCCCCTATTTTTCTGCAAGAACCTTGACGCCTCTTACGTTAATATTGACAGCGGCAACTGGTATCCCTGCATTCTTCTCCAATTCGTATCTTACTTTTTGCATGACATTGTTGCCGACTTCTTTTATCTTGATACCATAGCCAACTATAACATGTAAGTCCACTTCCAGTCCATCTTCACTTGTTTTAACGGTAACACCCTTACGTACTGATTCTCTCCCTAAAACACTAGTCAGCCCGGACTGTAAATCCTGAGCGACCATGCCCACCAGGCCATAACAATCAAGAGCGGCTAAACCAGCAATAGTCTGGACTACCTCTATCGCTACTTTCACTGCACCAATATCGTTTGTCTTAATGGTATACATGTGATTACCTCCTATCTGTTAATTCATAATTCTACAACAGAATATTTATTCCTTTTTCTTGCCCTTTATCGTTCATTTTGATAAAATATGTAAGTGCACTTGAAAGAGAGGGGGCAAGAAACGTGGCTAAATGTGAAATTTGCGGGAAAGGCATTGGTTTTGGTAAAAAGTACAGCCACTCCCATATAAGAACTAACCGGCAATGGAAACCAAACATTCAACGAGTAAAAGCTATTGTTGATGGAACTCCTAAGAGAGTTTATGTATGTACCCGCTGCCTGCGTTCAGGGAAAGTACAGAGAGCTATATAATAAGCAGAGCCCAGGATAAATCATATCTTGGGTTTTTTGTTTTTTAAGGCCTCGATTTCTTCCATGGTAAAACTATACGCCTCGTTACAGAAGTTACAGGTAACTTCCAGCCTGCCATTTTCTTTATAAATATCTGCTAATTCTTCACTTGATAAACCTGACAGTATTACCGCCAGCCTTGTACTGCTGCATTTACACTTAAAAGCCAGTTCCCTTTCTTCAATCTGATGATATGGTATACCATTCATGACCGCAACTAACACTTGTTCCAGCGATTCACTATTTTGTACAGCTTCACTGATCGGCCCCATCCTGGTTACATTCTTTTCCAGATGTTCCAGGATATCATCTCCAGCTCCTGGCATAGCCTGTATAATTAAGCCACCGGCTGATTTGATGCTCAAATCTCTATCTACCAGCACTCCCAGTGAAACCAGGGAAGGTATCTGTTCTGACTGACTATAGTACTGGGCCAAATCTTCTGCTATCTCCCCACTGAGCAAATTCACCCGGCCAGTAAAGGACTGCCGAAGCCCCAAATCAGTAATAACCTCCAGGTAGCCATTTTTCCCTACCAGACCACCCACATCTAATTTACCCGGCATCCGAGACGGCAGGTCTGCCTGAGGTGATGATATCAAAGCCCTTCCATTACCTGCAGCATCAACCGTAGCAACGATAGAACCTGCAGCCCCATCCCCATTGACTCTTAAAGTAAGTGCATCTTCTTCCCCCTTCAGGTCGCTTCCCATCATCAGAGCGGCCGTCAAGACCCTGCCCAGCGCAGCAGAAGCAGTCGCCGAGGTATTGTGCCTGCGGTGCGCTTCTTCCACCAGGCCAGTAGTACTGGCCAGGATGATCCGTACCTGTTTATCATTGTCAACTGCTTTAATTAAATAGTCTTGCTTAATCACATTAACATTCCTTTATTTATACTACTTCATTAGTAATTATAACCACAAATGCAGCAGTTTTAAAAAATTTTTGAGAAAAGATTAATTTAATGCCTTATAACTTTAATTCTACAAAAGCCCTGGTTGGTTGCATAAATATGCAGGAGCCGTCGACGGAGCATGGTAGAACACCCTGCGAGGTGGAGCGGTGGAAGAGGGCGAGCCCCATGGACGGAACGAGAGTGACGCTCCGCACGGATGCGGAATCGGTACGTCAGACTGGAGCCGCAAAACGAGCAGTTGGTCTTTCTCATACGGAGTCTTGACGACGGAATATTCCTGCATCCAAGCCAGCACATTATACCTTTTTGCAGTGGGAGCATCTCAAAAATATATTTATATAGTTTTAATTCAAGTAAAAATATAGTACCTTTAAATCAGACATGTTTTCATCCAATTAACTTACTTACTCTACCAACCTTGGAGGAATGATCATGGCAGTATATGAATTTGAAGGCAATTGTCCCGAAATAAGCGAGTCCGCCTTTATCCACCCAAGCGCTTCAGTAATAGGCAATGTTTTAATTGGAGCTCAATGTTTTGTGGGCCCGGGTGCTGTTATCAGGGCAGACTACGGAAAAGTATGTCTGGGATCAGGTTGTGCGGTTGAAGATAACTGCATAATCCATTCTGAACCCAACAGCATTGTGATAATGGAAAACGACATTATTGTTGGTCATGGAGCTATAGTACATGGTCCCTGTTTAATAAAAAATAATGTGATAATTGGAATGGGAGCAATCGTATCTGTCGGCTGCGAGATTGGTTCATATGGTTTCCTGGCCGCAGGGAGTGTTCTTTTACCGGAACAGCACATTCCAGAGAGAACCATGGCAGCAGGCAACCCGGCCTCGCCGAAAAAGCCTCTGGACGAGAAATTATTATATTATAGCGAAAAGGCTCCGGCCCTGTATCGGGAACTTTCGGGGCGTTACCAAAAAAGTCTAAAACTGATAAACTCCTAATCTTTACGGGCAGGGGGTATATTTTTATTCCCTGCCATTGCTGCGTTTATCGCTCCCCTATTAGCTTCCGGCATTTACCATGGCAGCATAAGCCAGCTTTATAGCTCAATCCGCAGATATATTAACGGTTTTCTGTGATATTTTCCCATGAGGGTGATAAGCAGATGATCACTAAGAATACCTTTATTGACAGCAGGACAAACCTTCTACAAAAATGCACATCTATTCCAGACCCGGTTATACCTGTTTGAACTATTTCCATAATGCTAATAGAATAAGGCATGTCGTTGCTGCCTGACTAAACTGATAAGCCGTTAGAAAGGAAATTAGTTACGAACTTAACGACCCAACAGTTTAGAAAGGAATGATAAGATTATGTTTAATAAGAAACTATTATTTTCTCTATGTTTGACAGCTTTTATTTTAATATTTACAAGTTTGATGACAGGTAGCGCAATAGCGGCAGACAATGTACTATCGTGGGGAGATACCGGCAGTGAAGTAACCCAGCTGCAGCAAACACTTAATAATAATGGATACTGGTGCGGTAGTGCGGACGGCATATTCGGTTCCAAAACCTATAATGCAGTAGTAAGTTTTCAAAAAGACGTTGGCATTAGCGTCGATGGTGTGGCGGGCCCGGTAACTCTTAAATATTTAGGGTTGGGAAGTCAGGCCGCCAGCAGCACCCAGGTGTCAAGATCTGGAAGCAGTCGGACTATTACCATGGTAGCCACCGGTTATTGTCCATGCGCCAAGTGCAACTATCCGTTCTATGGTCAGCCTTCTTACCTGGGCTATCCCCTGGGATATGGAATAATAGCCACCGACCCTGATGTTATCCCCATGGGAACCAGACTCTATGTTCCGGGATACGGAGAAGGCATAGCTGCTGACCAGGGCGGTGCAATTAATGGAAATAGACTGGATTTATGCTTTAGTACTCACCAGCAAGCACTGGACTGGGGTATCAAAACCGTGACGGTTACTATTCTAGACTAATCAATATTGCCCCTTACCAGGGGCTTTTTTTTTTGCATAAACAGTCCTGGTTATTTTTATTTATCGTCATATATTCTCTACTAATTATACGAATAATGTTATTATTTCTCGAAAATAAAGATTTTTTATGCCTAATCAGAAAGAAAAATATTATATCAGGCAGGGAATTATAATCACAAGGTAGAAATTCTATTTTGTGATTGTGGGATTAAAGGGGGGTATCAAATTGCGTGTGGCAGTATACCCGGGAAGCTTCGATCCGATTACCAACGGCCACGTAGATGTACTGGAAAGAAGCAGTAAAATATTCGACCGGATTATTATTGCAGTTGTTCACAATGTTACTAAAAAAGCCATGTTCACATTGGAAGAAAGAGTTGACATGATCAGGCAGAGTTCTGCCCATATCCCCAATGTGGAAATCGATTGTTTCAGCGGTTTGCTGGCCAATTATCTTATAGAAAAACAGGCCTGTGCTATCATACGGGGTCTTAGAACAGTTACAGATTTTGAATATGAACTGCATATGGCCATGATGAATAAAGAACTTCTTCCTGATATTGATACCATTTTTATAACTTCCAATAAAAACTATATTTTTATCAGTTCCAGTACCGTAAAGGAAGCTGCTATGGTAGGTGGTAACGTGGAGAGTCTGGTGCCCATATCAGTAAATGAAGCATTAAAGCAAAAATACCAGGTCAGCATTTCCTGAGCCGATATGCTGGCTTTTTTTAATTGAAATTGTTGATGGGACGTAAAATACGTCCTGCCAAACCGATGACAAAAAACCCCTCCGGGAATCACCCGTGCCTGGCCAGCTGATGTGGTATCGCCAAGTGCTAACACCAATAAGGGCAGACTTACAGCACAACAATTTAGGTTCTCAATGCTGAGGATGATTAAGGGTGCAATCTCTTTGGCTTATGAAGGTTTTTAGACCTAGTGGACTTCTGCTAGGGAACTTTTCGAGCTGGGGAGCATTGCAGCCAAATATGACCTATACCCGATAGATTATAATGAGAACGGGACAAAAAGGATTGCTGATCCTGCTGAACGAGAGCATTTTGAAAAGTGCTTTCTTAGCGAAACAGTCTTAAAATCTGCACTCCAAATCCTAGCGGGAGTTTATTATAGAATTTACGAAAAACTCTATGTAATTAAAACCTAATTAACCAGAAAGGGAGTGCCCAGGCAGCACTCCCTTCATTTAACACCTGGAATTATAATTTAAACTGCTTCACTACTCCAATTAAGTTGGCGGCGCTTTGACCATTATCATCTATCATCTGCGCCATATGTTCGGCTTGCTCTACAATCCTCACTACATTAGCATTAATGATTCCTGCTTCTGCAGCGCTGCTGCCAACCGCTTGAGCAATTTCATCAACTGCTATGACTACCTGAGAAACAGTATTCATCAGCTGGCTGGAAGTCTGACTGAAATCATCCATAAGTTTTGCCAGAATTTCTGCATCGGTGTTATATTGCTCTCCGGTTTCAACCAAAAGCCTGTAATCACTTGATACATTCTTATCGATAAATCCCATTAGTTCATTGGAACTTTGCACCAGATTCTGAACGGATTGGTAGACTTGAGTTGTTATACCTTGAATATTACTAGCCGTATCTGATGACTGCTCTGCAAGTTTCCTGACCTCTTCCGCGACCACAGCAAAACCACGTCCAGCGTCCCCTGCCCTTGCAGCCTCTATAGCAGCATTCAAAGCCAATAAATTGGTTTGAGCAGATATTTCTAGTATTTCATCAGTAAGTTTATTTATTTTAGATACAACTTTTGATTCTTCTACCGCATTCTCCAACTTACCCCGAGTCTCCTGGAGAACTGCAGTCGTGTTAGCCTGAGATTTCTGAGCCGTAGCCTTCAGCTCTATCGCTCGGTCCAACATCTCGCGAGCATACTTGGCACCATCATCTGCCTTCTCCGCTGTAATTTCAATCGCCGAATTAATCTCCTGGGAGGATGAATTCACTTGTTGAGTAGATGCTGCGGATTCCTCCATACCGGCAGATATTTGCTCAACCCGCATAGATATTTCCTGCACCGATCCCTGTAGTTCTTCGAAACTCCCCCCTGCCTTTGTGACCGCTTCCTTTAACTTTTGTCCTTCCATAAAGACATTACTGATAACGTTCCTCAGGCTTTTTACCATTTCAATAAAATGGGAGTTCAGCTGTCCTATCTCGTCTGTGCCAGAAAAACTTTGTATTTCAACTGCCAGATTGCCCTGAGCAATTTCCATTGCAGCCCCGGTTAAATTTTTTACTGGTTTAGCAATATTATTTCCAAAGAAAAAAGCAAGCAGGCTAGCAATTAATACTGCAATTAGGCCTATTAAATATACATAATTGGTGGCTGATTTAACTGGAGCCATGTACAAATTTACCGTTGTTGCACACCAGATATACCAGTTTTGCCCCAGATTATCATTAAAAGTGTAGGGATTAAAGGCCATCAATTTTTCTACCCCGTCCAGGGAATAAAAGGCATGATCCGCCTTGTTCTCCTGCATTTTCCCAAATACTTTTTCCAGCCCATTAGTCTGCACTTTATAATCATAAGTTAGTATATAATCTTTATTATCATGAGAAATAACGAAGCCGTCATTAGAAATGATACCAAAGATAAGTTCCTCGTGCAGAGGATCATGGCCTATAGTAGTGGCGGTAAGCAATTCATAATCAATTACCGTCAGCAAACCGCCTAGAATATGCCCGGAATTATTTTTGACCGGAGTAGCTAAAACCGTAACTGCCTGCCCGGTTTCTTCCCATGCAAAAACCGCACTTAATATCTGTCCAGAATTCATCATATCGTTGTAGTAATTCACATCATTGAAGCTGGCTGGTATACTGCCATTAGCATTATAATATACTGCTCCGTTAGCACCAACCAGAATCAAATCAACAATAAGGCCTCCTCTTTTCTCGATATCCTGTTTAAAAGAACGATCGATATCAGCATAGTTCGCCTGTAGTTCTGCAGGTTCTCCGCCCACTTTATTAGATACCTGCATATACTCGATAACTGATTTATTTACAGCCGCCTTTTCCATTTCCTGCCTTAGACCATCAATCTTTTCACTTAACACTGTCACCCGTTGTTGGGCCAGACTGGCCATGGTATCTACCTGTTCATTGTTCAGGGTATCAGAAAAACGGTTAACACTGGCCCACCCGATCATACTCATGGGTATTAATGCCAGTACCAAAGAGAAAATCATTATTTTTACAAATAGTTTTTTCACAGCTGTTACTCCCTTCCACATTCATTATTGTATATAGTTTTTTAACCTTTGCAGCACTGTTAATCCCTGCTCACCTTACGGTATTCCTATTCTGATTTTCCTGCCAAAGCCTTAAATAATTGATCACCGCCCTTTCATTAATGCCAATCATCTTGAATTTTAAGCTGACATATAATTATTTTTTTCTCCACTATTCTCCCTATTTCGTCATCTTATGCTAAATTGTAATTGATTGCCATCGGGCAATCAACCAGCCTAAAGGCCTGAACAAAAAAACTAATATACCTACACAAACTGATCTATATGGACTATTTCATTAAATGTTCAATCAGGCACTTAATCCATTGTCGTTTAAACCCCAGGAATAAAATTTAAGTCAACTTCATAAAAGCTAAGAAACTTGATGACAGGAAGATCCCTTGAAGGCTCTGGGGAAAGGTGTGATATGAAAGGAAATGCAGTAGATCTTATGGAAGCTTTGAAGGCCAGTATTGACCTATCAGAAGAAAAATGAAAAGGAGTATCTGATGATAACAAAACAAAACGGAGAAAGAAAACAGGAAGCCAAGCTATACTAATATAGATATTATCAAACCAATGGAACCGATATCTCAACCCCGAGGTGTTTAACAGCAGTGATTATGTTTCCAGGTGAAATGGGATGGTGTTGGCATGCTGTCTTATATCGATGAAAGCTATTCGGGTTTTTTGAGGGTCTGAAGCCGGGAAAATCCCGGCTTTCACCGTGCTGTTTATATTTTATTATGCGAAATATCTTTTATATAATCCGGCAAATCCGGCTCCATGACGGGCTTCATCTTTACACATTTCATGAACTGTGTCATGGATGGCATCATAATTGAGCTCTTTGGCCCGGGTGGCCAGATCCTTTTTGCCCTGGCAGGCGCCATGTTCAGCTTCAGCTCTCATTTTTACATTTTGTTTGGTATCTGCAGTAAGTACCTCTCCCAGGAGCTCAGCAAACTTTGCTGCATGTTCGGCTTCTTCCCAGGCATATTTCTTATAAGCCTCAGCGATTTCCGGATATCCTTCCCGGTCGGCCTGCCTGCTCATGGCCAGATACATACCGACTTCGGTGCATTCTCCCAGGAAATTGGCTCTCAAGTCCTCTACTACCTTTTCATCTAAGCCTTTAGCGATGCCTACCCGGTGTTCATCAGCAAACTGCAGGTTATTGATATCTACATATTCATTAAATTTATCTGATGATGCCCCGCATTGCGGGCACTGATCCGGAGGATTTTCTCCCTCATGAATATAACCACATATTGAACAAACCCATTTTTTCATTAATATCGCCCTTCTTTCTTTACAAAATTTTAAACTTCTTTTTTGATCTGGCATTCATTACACAGACCCTTTAGATAAATATGATTTTCTTCTACTTGAAAATTCTGCAGCCCACCCATATCCATAGCGCTAAATTTTACTGGAAAATCATAAACCTTCCCGCAGTGTTTGCATTTAAAATGACCGTGAATAGACATATCAGCATCATAGCGGTTTTCACTTTCATCAATGGTAATCAACTGCACTGCTCCCTTTTCAACAAATAAGTTCAAAGTATTGTAGACCGTAGTCTTAGAAAGGGTTGGTATTTCATCGACCAATTCCTTATAAATTAAATCCACTGTGGGGTGATTCTTATTCTTCACCAGATATTCATATATTTTTAAGCGATGATGGGAAGGTTTTATTTGGTTAAACTTAAGAAATTTTTCAATTTCTTTAATATCCATTTATTATCTTCTCCTTTAGCTATTAATACGGCACCTCCATTACTGTCATAATTTCATTTTTGTATTTGTTTTCGATTTGTAATCACTACAATATATTTATACCTTTTTTTATTTTTCCTGTCAATATATTTTGCAAAAATTATAGTTTTCTACTCAATAAAGCTTTAAGCATAAAAGCAGGCTCAATAATAAAAGCTAACTACAAAAGAACTGAGAGGAAGATTATTTTGAAGACTCTCTGGAAAGGCGCCGTTAGTTTTGGTCTGGTCAACATCCCGGTGAAAATGTATGTCGCCACTGAGCGGAAGGATATCAAATTCAATTATCTGCATAAAGAGTGTATGACACCGGTTAAATACCAGAAATTCTGTCCCAATTGCAACCGGCAGATAAGCAGTGAAGAAATTGTCCGCGGCTACGAATACCAGCAGGGCAGCTATGTGGTAATCAATGATGAAGACCTGGAACGCATACCCCTGGAAAACACGAAGACTATAGATATACTGGACTTCGTTGATTTGACCCAGGTAGATCCGGTGTACTTTGATAAAACTTATTATCTGGAAGCATCCCAGGGGGGTGAGAAAGCCTATACCCTACTGATCGATGCCATGCAGCAGACTGGAAAAGTAGCTATAGCTAAAGTAATTATCCGCAGCAAGCAGACCCTGGCCGCCCTGCGAGTAAAGGAAAAGACTCTCTTGATGGAAACTATATTTTACCCGGATGAAATCCGTTCCCCGGCTTCCCTGAACCCGGGTCTGGATAAGGTTAAGCCCCATGAAAATGAAGTTAAAATGGCGGTTAACCTGATACAAAATTTGTCTGCTGATTTTGATCCTTCTAAATACCATAATGAATACCGACAGGCTCTCTGGGAAATGATCGAAGCAAAAGCCGCAGGTAAAGAGATGGTTTCCCCCGCCGCCCCGGACATGAAGGGAAATGTTGTAGATCTGATGGAAGCTTTAAAGGCCAGCATCGAACTATCAGAGGAAAAACGAAAAGAAGCAGCAGATGATAAAAAACCAAAACGCAGAAAAAAAACAGGAAGCTAAGAGATACTGATATGGATGTTATCAGACCCATGGAACCGATATCTTACCCTGAAGCATTTGACAGCAGCGATTACGTCTACCAGGTGAAATGGGATGGTGTTCGCATGCTGTCATACATCGATGGAAATGAAGTCAGGCTGATAAATAAGAAACTTAATCCCAGGACGGTCCAGTATCCCGAACTGCAGCAGCTGCCGGAGTTTCTAACAAGTGATAGGGTTATCCTGGATGGAGAAATAATAGTATTAAAAGATGGCAAACCGAGCTTTCCATCAGTTATGAAAAGAGATCAGACTTCCAATGCAAAGACCATCTCCTATCTATGTGGCCTGCTTCCAATAAACTATATGGTATTTGATATTCTGTTCTTAAACAAAAGCAGCCTTACTGCTGCCCCTTACCTGGAGCGGGCTGCACTATTAGCCGATACCGTTGATTTCAGTTCTCCTCCGCTGCACCTGGTGGAAAATTTCAGCCAGGGAAAAAACTTGTTTGAGGCGGTAAGGAACAAAGATTTGGAAGGAATTGTAGCCAAGAAAAAGAACAGCCTGTACATTGCAGGCAAACAACATCGTGACTGGTTTAAGATAAAATACCGCCGCAGCATAAATTGTGTTATAGGTGGTTACACTCTGCGCAGCAGCAGGGTAAATTCACTCTTGCTGGGAATTTACCAGAATGAAAAACTGATATATATAGGCCGGTCCGGCAGCGGCCTCAGTGAAAGAAATAAGGATTTACTGAGTGCGAGGTTGGGAGAAATTAATTCTTCCTTATCCCCTTTCAGCATAAATACAGAAGTTCCTCCGGCTATTTATACCAGGCCTCTTCTTACTGTACGGGTTGAGTATGCAGAATGGACTGAAAATATGCACTTAAGGTCTCCCGTTATCAAAGAGTTAAATATCACCAAACCTGAAGAATGTACACTTTAAGTATTTTACTTCTGCAGTTAATAATATCGAAAGGAGTTCTGGTATGGAAAAAATGAACATTCTAGTAGATACCCGCAGTTTCTCAGTTTCCAACCTGGATAAAGTATTCTGGCCGGAAGAAAAATATACCAAAGGTGATCTTATTAAATATTACCTGGAAATATCACCTTATATAATAAAACATCTGCAGGATCGCCCCATAGTTTTCACCCGCTATCCCGACGGTATTAATGGAAAACATTTTTATCAAAAAAATGCCCCGGAGTATTTACCCGATTGGATAGATACTTATACCCACTATGCCAGTGAATCAGAGCGGGATATAGATTATATCCTTATCAGGGAAGCAGCTGTGCTGGTATGGCTGGCTAATCATGCCTGTATCGAAATTCATCCCTGGCTTTCCCGGATTCATAATCTCGAAAATCCAGATTATTTAGTAATTGATTTAGACCCATCCCCGGATAATACCTTTAAACAAGTAGTAGATATTGCACTGCTGCTCAAGAATATCCTGGATGAATTAAAACTTAAATCATACCCTAAAACTTCTGGATCAGAAGGATTGCACATTTATATTCCAGTCAATAATATTTACAGCTACCAGCAAATACGCGAATTGGGAAAGACAATAGCCTCAGTTATAGCAGGGATACGTTCTGATATAAGCACCATTGAGCGAACGGTAAATAAACGAGGCCCCAAGATATATATTGATTACATGCAGAACGTACGAGGCAAAACCCTTTGTTCAGTTTACAGCGTTCGCCCCAAAAAAGGTGCACCGGTATCAGCTCCTTTGAAGTGGGAAGAGGTATCCATGATATCACCGGCTGATTTTACTATAAAGACTATACTGCCTCGAGTTAAGCAGTTTGGCGATTTATTCACTGCAGTACTGGATGAAAGTCAAAACCTCGATTATGCTGGGGAGAAACTTGGGATGCCGCAGTATGTAAGTAAATAGATTTCCCGAGGATATACCTTCTGCTGCTGTCCCCTCGGATAAACTTTTCTTTATGTCTCGCCTGTTTATCAGCAGCCCAAATTCCTTAGTTGATGCATACAAGAAATGTACTACTGATGCACGAGGTGCTATAGAATGCGCAGGAAGAGCATTTGAAGGTTTTCTTAGAAGAATAGCTTCTACGGTAGGAGTCGATGTAAGCGGTAAAAATGGTATTGGTCAGGATCAGGCTGAAATTCCTTATTATAGACTTGCCGCATATGATTTTCCCAAGAAAGCCTTTATTTTATTTATAAAAAATTTATGAAAGCTTAAATCCTCTGTCAGTTCAGGATGAAACGAGGTAGCCAGTATATTGTCCTGTTCAACTGCTACTATATTGCCATCCAGAGTCAGCAAAATCTCAACATCCGGGCCGCATTTTTCAATATATGGTGCCCGGATAAAGATCAAAGGAATATCATGCTCAGCAACTTTTTCTATCATCGCTGAGCTTTGAAAGCTGTCTAACTGACTTCCGTAGGCGTTGCGCCGGACTGAAACATCCAGAACATCCAGGTATACTTCTTCATCATTAACTATAGCTTTGGCCAGCAGGATCATACCGGCACAGGTTCCCCATACCGGCAGACCAGAATTGATGAGCCGCTTTAAAGGCTCCATCATATTATATTCCCGCAGCAGTTTGCCAATAGCAGTACTTTCTCCCCCGGGTATAATAAGTCCATCTATTTCCAGCAGCTGTTCTGCTCTTTTCACTTCAACTACCAGTATATCCTCAATTTTATTAAGAGATTGAATATGTTCAATAACCGCACCCTGTAAAGCTAAAATACCTATCTTTATCATTCCTACCAGCCTCGTTTAGCATACTGGTCTTCCAATTTATCAATTTCTATTCCCACCATGGCTTCTCCCAATCCTTCAGATACTTCCATGATAATATTAGGATCATTATAATGGGTGGTAGCTTTGACTATAGCCCTTGCCCTTTGGGCCGGATCGCCAGACTTAAATATACCTGATCCTACAAATATCCCGTCACAGCCCAGCTGCATCATCAGAGCCGCATCTGCCGGGGTGGCTATCCCACCGGCAGCGAAATTTACCACCGGCAGTTTCTTATGTTCAGCAATGTATTCCAAGAGATCAACCGGGGCCCCGATTTCTTTGGCGAAAGTCATACGCTCTTCTGCCGGCAGCATCATCACCCGGCGTATCTCGGACATAATTGAGCGCATATGCCTCACTGCTTCGACTACATTGCCGGTACCGGCTTCACCTTTGGTACGGATCATAGCTGCCCCTTCACCAATGCGGCGCAGTGCTTCTCCCAGGTTCCTGGCGCCACAGACAAAAGGAATATCAAAACTCTTTTTATCTATATGAAACATTTCGTCAGCCGGTGTGAGCACTTCGCTTTCATCGATATAGTCAATACCTATAGCCTGTAAAATTTGAGCTTCCACAAAATGTCCAATCCTCACCTTGGCCATAACCGGGATACTAACCGCCTTTTTTATCTCTTTAATCATCTGGGGGTCAGACATGCGAGCCACTCCGCCCTGTTTTCTTATATCTGCGGGTACTCTTTCCAGAGCCATTACCGCTACTGCCCCTGCTTCTTCTGCGATGAGAGCCTGTTCCACATTGGTAACATCCATTATTACTCCGCCCTTGAGCATCTGGGCCAGATTTTTATTAAGAGTATACCTGTCCATAGTTTATATCCTCCTTTAGTTTACTATTTCCATATGGCACAGCATTAATTGTACCGTTACATTTTTTACTGTATACTTATACAATAAGCATAAGTATCACACACAGCCAACCCACTGTCAATAATTAAGGAGAGAAGTTTTATGGACAACTTTGTATCGATACATTTAGATAATAAAGGCATCTCCCCTCTTTATCAACAGCTCTCCGAACAGATTAAAGTCTTTATAGTAAAAGGTTTGCTGAAAGAAAACGAAAAACTTCCGCCTATACGTAAACTGGCTCAAAAGCTGGGGGTAAATAATGTTACGGTTGTAAATGCCTATCGTCGCCTGGAACAGGAAGGTCTGCTGTATTCCAAGATAGGCAGCGGGACCTTTGTAAAACCCAATCACCGGCAGCTATATACCCCAAACAACACCCCGGCCTACTCAGAGCAGGAGTATAACATTCCGGGCCTAAACATCATGGATCAAGGACGTCTGCAGATCCCAGCCGGAGCTTATAATTTCGCCAGCGCCATTCCCAACCCGGAACTTTTTCCGGTAGAAGATTTTAAAAATATATTGAATGAGGTACTGGATAGAGATGGGGGCAGCGCTTTCGGTTATCAGGAAAGCCAGGGGTTTTTTACCTTGCGGGAAAGTCTTGCGATATACCTGAAACAAAAAGGCATTGAGGCTGACGAAGGCAGTATTCAGGTGATTTCCGGGGCTCAGCAGGGTATCGATATTATCGCTAAATCTTTACTAAATCCAGGTGATTATGTTATAACCGAAAATCCAACTTATACCGGAGCTATTGCGGCTTTTAGATCTAGAGGCGCACTCATCGTCCCTGTAAACATAGATTCAGACGGTATTTCCCTGGAGGATTTTAAAACTGCTCTAAAAAAATATCACCCCAAATTGATTTACCTGATTCCAAATTTTCATACTCCAACGGGGGTCTGTTACCATAAAGACAAGAAAAAAGCTCTGCTCACCTTGTGCCGAGAACAAAACGTAATCATTATAGAAGATGATTCATTTACTGAGCTCTCCTATGATGGACAGGAACACCAGCCTATAAAAACTCTGGACCAAGACCAGCGAGTTGTTTATATAAAGAGTTTCTCTAAAATCCTCATGCCCGGGTTGAGACTGGCATTTTTGCTGGCTCCCCCAACCATCATCCCCGGCCTCCTATCAGCCAAGCATTCTTCCGATATATCGACTCCAGGATTAATACAGCGAGCCTTCGACCTTTACTTGAGAAAGGGATTGTGGGAGAAACACATAGAATATATGAAAGACATATACCAGCAGAGATATTATATCATGTTTGAAGCTATGCAGAATCATATCCCACCAGAGATCACTTACAACAATCCCGGCGGCGGTCTGAATTTTTGGTTAAAACTCCCCACCGGCAGTTCAGCTAACCAATTTTATACCCAGTGTCTGGAGCAGGGGGTAATAATCAGCCCAGGCAGCCTTTTCTCGGCTTCTGAGCAGCGGGATAGCGAATTCTTTCGACTCAGCTTCGCCGGACTTTACCCGAAAGATATTAAAAAAGGCATCATAGAAATAAGCAGGTGTTATAGCAAAAGAAAAACTCCATCCACATCAACTGGATATGGCTATTCGCCTATGCTTTAATTTGGGGAAGATGATTAACTTTTACTTGTTGTTATCATTTTGTTGGGTGGTTTTGCCAGCAGTTCCAACGATCTAATGCTGTTTGACGAAGGAAATATTCCGCAGTTGTTAACAGGCTGAATGTTAAGGCTTTGAATTATTACTATTATACAGATGAAGCTTGTTTGCTTATCATCTTGGTCATTACCCATTTAACAGTTGCTGGTATAGCTATATAAATGGGAAAAGAATAATAATGCTGCCAACCATAGACTTTATAAATTTCCGCCCATTCCAGAAAAGGTTCACCAACGAAAGCAAATATCCCGGAAGTAATGCTTATTATAATAAAGAAATTTTTCCAATCTGGAAAATATTGATATATGAGCATATAAGCAACCGGTAATACCGCAAAATCCGCCGATACCAACCTGGGCCATACCGGCAGTATATGATACTCATAGACCCAGAGTACCATATCAGTCAGCGTGACATCCAGGTAACACGATATGATAAGAATCATAGATCCGTAAAGGCTGATTTCTATTAAGCGGTTTTTGTCCACATACTTCCACCATATTATCCAGGGTAAGATTAATACTGCCAAAAGCAGCCACCACTGAATAGACCCTAAATCGTGTTCATGCCAGTGTTCCATTCTAAATTGAAGAAGTTCTCTTTCCAGGTTCGTAATTTTGGTCATGATATCAGTACTCAATTCGATCATTCTCCTGGTAAAAATTAATAACATGAATACAAGCTGCTGATAATTAGATTACTCAATTAGAGTGATAATTATTAGTTCCTTACTGCTTGATATTCCACTAATCGATCATGTTTACTGCCTGATATCAGTATCCAATTTTAATTCCAGGTATAAAGCATCTGGCAGAGGATTATATCTATAGGGTACTATGTACTTGAAACCCAGCGACTCATACAATTGAACGGCTTCCTGCATAGAAGCCAGCGTATCCAATCGCATATATTGGTATCCAATAATCCTGGCTTCATTAATAATTTCTAAAGCCAACTTCTTTCCTATACCCTTCTTTCTGAATGCGGGCCTTACATAGAGCCTTTTCATCTCACATATATCAGAGTCGATTTTCTTTAAGCCGGCACACCCTGCTGCCCGGCCTTGCCATTCATATAACAATAGCACTCCGTCTGGTCTAGAATACTCCCCTGGCAGACCTGCCAGTTCCTCATTAAAACCCTGGAATCATAAGCTGAAAGGTAGGGATTGCTCATATTCCAGAAATAATCCCCTGATAGATTCTATCTGCTCCTCCCCCTCAACTTTGATGATCATTATTTTCACTTCCTCAAAATTTTTACTCCCACTGCTTTTTCAAGCATCTTCACTTCTATCTGTTAAGCCCCTGCTATTTATTCGTGGACCTACCAGAACTATGTCTTCACCTTCAAGATTATAGCGATTATTACTACAATCCAAACCATGATCACTATTATCCCTGCGGTCCAGCTGACCGGTTTTCCAACAGCCAGGTTATCTTGAGCTTCCATTCTGCATTCATCCAGGATATTCACAGGTATCATTCTCAACGCCAGCCAGATCCCCAGGGGAATTAAAACCAAATCATCCAAATAGCCCAGAACCGGTATAAAATCAGGTATTAAGTCAAGCGGACTCAGAGCATATCCGACCACTATAATAATAAGCAGCTTGGCAAGGAGTGGAACATCAGGCCTTTTTGATGCTATGTATAAGGCCCTGACCTCTTTCTTTAAACTCTTCGCTTTAAGTTTTACTTTCTCAAAACTATCCATGTTTTCTCCTTAACATTACCTGGCCAATATAAGTCAATCCTGCCAATATACATGCCCGTAATAATTATCATAGCACAAGAAAGGTTTTCCACGTTCAGGAAACGCCGTTATGAGGACAGCTCACGATAGAAACTGGCTAAAATTATTCATGGATCAAACCTGATTAATATTGCAATCAATAAAATATAAATAGGCAAAAAAATAGCCTTCCGTGAAGGCTGTATATATATAAAGATGTAAAATTGCCTTTTTTGTATCCCTCCATGCAATGTTGTTGTATAGATGGATTTACATCAGGCCTTCTCATCGACCAATACAGAAATTCACACCTCTGCATTAACCTCAAGTCGAATCATATACACCTGTTGGTATATGAGATTCTTAGCCCGGCAATTTTACATCTTAGCTATATTATTTCCCCCCAATCCAAAAATATTAATTTATTTTTCACTGCTTTCCACTCCGCATTTTCTAAATGCACTTGGGGTTCTGGATTGTCATCTTTTCGGCTAAAGACTACCATGTAGAACCGTACCTCCTGTTAGCTCTAAAGCTCTCTTCTTTCTGCGACTAAAAGGTCTACCATCCTGCCGTAACTATTTATACCATCTTGCTGGTGGTTAGTTTTTAGATAAACGTCATTTACCCGGGCCGAAGCCCTGGAAACAGGTCCCTGGTGCTGCTGCCAGAACTGTTGTACGGCAGACAAATCCCGCTCAACTCCCTTTGCGTACCCCTGCCTTAACTCCAGATATTGGGTATAGTCATAAGCTGACAGGGCATTCATTGAATTAATGAGGGCCAAGAGAGTACCTGAATACTGAAAAAAAGGATCAGTATGCTTTTGGCAGCTAAGGTAAGCGATGTAATTAGCTTCGTCTTCTCGCGCAAATCCTCGTTGATGAGCCATTTCATGACACACCGCAGCCGGAAAAAGAGGGGCCGGAACTTCCATATTAAGATTGGCTTCCCCGGTGAAAGGGAAATATATCCCTGATATCCCGAAGACCGACATGGCTCTCGATGAAATTACCGCTTTAGGTCTGCCGTAAGTCCCTCCCAGTTCTGGATACATGGACTCGGCCAAAGCATAACCCTGCCAGGCCTGTTCCAGTATTTCTTGTTTAGCTATACTAATTACTCCGTTATTATCTTCGGCAGCTGCAGCACGCAGTTCATTAGCCTGTTGGATAAGCTCTGTACATAGTACCTCAAGTTCCTCGGCCCTTATATCGGCAGTATCTAAACCGGCAATATCCGCAAAAGGAAGGCGATAATAATTAAACCCCCATATTAGCAAGAAGGTAAAGTATACTATGCTGCCTACCACGAGCATTAAAACTGCTGCTCTTGCAAGTACAATCTTAGGCGATGAGGTTCTTCTGACCATGTTTACTAAATACTTGATCATAAAGCAAGCCAAAGCCAGTAAGGCGATCAAGGTGAGTAGTTCAGCTATTGATAATGGAACTAAACCGGTAAGTCTGCTCAAAACTGGCCCCAATATTCTATAAAATCCATTAGAATACAGTTTCTCGACCATTTCAGGTATGTAGCCCAAAAGCCAGGTTAATAATATTCCTCCCGGGAGAAGGGAAACCATAATTATCTGTTTTTTAGATATAATCCCCATATTCACAACCCACTTTATAATCCAGATATTGGCTGACCCTGATTAGCAGCCCCTGAAAAACTCCAAAAACTACTCAAGCGTATGTATAAACAGTCTGATGACCGTTGGCGGAGCTGGGTTACAGCATCCTGGGAAGTTAACTGATGGAAGGGGGCGAGCCCCAGGACGAGGCAAGAGGGCTGCTGAACAAGGATGTGAATTAGCCCTGTCCCCCTGAAGCCAGTCAGCAAACAGTGGCTGCTGTCCATGTGAAGACTGGGCGTTAGTATATTTATGCATTCCCTTACACCCAAGTCGAATTTTGAGGGTAACTAAATAGCAGCTCAAATACAATTATCACCCATTAACAATAAGTCTCTTGAAGTTTCTTTTTGATTTAATTGATATTGGAAACAGTATGATCATCCCCGCTTTTCCATCCTTAACAGTATTATTATGCTGATTCAGATTTGCTCTTCTGATAATTATATGGTTTAGCTGCCTTTTCCAGTCCCTGCATCCATAATTCAACCAGCTGTGCCCCGTTAATCAGCATTATGTCAAGCCCTTCCGCATATTTGCGTGCATGAGGGGTAAAATCGCTGGTGGTAATTACATATCCCCCTTTGGCATTTTGTTTGGTAATCTGAGAATGTATTACAGCAATCGGCTCATAGGGAACAAAATGATCTGGAGCATAGCATTTTACCTGACCCAGATACTTGCCGGCCCGGTGATCATGCTCGATATCGATCCCATAATCACCGGATCCCCCGGTTACGAAAGCCTGTCCCCCATAATAATTCACCATTACCCGGGCTACAAAATTTTCAAATTCCATAGGATTTTCCTTTTTGTGTTCTTTGCCTTCTTCCTGTTTAAACCGCTGGTATAGACCCAACGCCATAGTCTGATACATGTCATGGCTGGTTTGCAGTATATCTAATTTAATCTTTCTTAAATGCCGGTATTCCTGACGGTACTTAATCAAAAAATATAGTGCGGCGGTTATTCCAGCTAACAATAAGCCGGTTAAACTAAGGATCATGGTTTATTCACCCCTTATCGTAATCTCCTTATTTAATATCTGCAATTCCTGCCACATTAAACCGGATCGAGGATTTTACGAATAAAGGAGCAAACATTGCTCCCATGTCTTTAATATCTCGAAGGAATAATACATTTTCCGATTCTCGAATGCTTATATTAATCTATTGCCCCCAACAGATCCTGCCACTCCACCCTGTTTCTGCCTTCATTTTTGGCCTTGTAGAGCATTTTGTCTGCCTCCCCAACCAGCATTAGCTCCTCGTCCTCGGGTGTTGGAATCATAGAAGCCCCGCCTATACTTACAGTCAATGTTTTTAACGGTTCAGAATAAGGATGGTCAATGCCGAGTTCCTGTATGGAAAGACAAATCTTCTCTGCCAGCTGTTTTGCTCCCTGTACAGAAGTTTCCGGTGCTAAAACAGCAAACTCCTCTCCCCCGAAACGAGAGACAAAATCAGCCGGCCTTTTTATGGTTTTGGCAATAACTACTGCTACTTTCTTTAGTACCAGATCTCCCATGCTGTGTCCATAGTTGTCATTGTATTTTTTGAAGCAATCCACATCAATAATTGCCAGAGATAAGGTTGATGAGTTTCGGATGGCCCTCTTAAACTCAAATGAAAAACGATTAATAAAACTGCGCCGGTTAGGTATTTCCGTTAAGCCATCCAATAGTGCAATTTTCTCCAGCAGCTTTCGATGTCTCACACTTTTAAGATGATTTCTAACTCTGGCTTTAACAATAGCCGGGTTGAACGGCTTGGCGATATAATCCACAGCCCCCAGCAAAAGCCCTTTTTCTTCATTTTGATCCCCACTGAGGGCGGAAACAAAAATAACCGGGATGTCTTTGGTCTGATCATGGTTTTTAAGTTTGTTCATAACTTCAAAACCTGTCATTCCCGGCATTATTACATTCAATAAGATTAAATCAGGTAACTGCTGCAATACTGATTCCAGAGCCTGGATTCCATTCTGAGCAAAATACAATGTATAATCTGATTTGAGAATATCGGTTAAAACCATCATGTTTAAACGATCATCATCCACAATCAGGATGCGCTCTTCCTCGTGTATCATTTCATTAATGCTCCTTTAATTTTAATATGCCAACCGGTATGGCAAAATGCACTTGATGAAGATTAATAGCGAGTTTAGATGTAAAGTAAAATAAAGTGATATAAATAACCCATATCTTGTATATTCGAGTAATTTATATAAGCAGAAGATTTGAAGCAGTTAGAAGTTCAGTTCTCTCTTATTCATCAATAACGCACTTTATGGCTTTGTTGTATCTACATATTCCACTCCCAACGGAGAATTCCTTCCTTTTTTATACATATTTTATATTTTTCAACAACATTTTTCGCGAACCAGGTCATATTTCTCGGTATCTTCTTGATATAAGTCGGATTAGAAGGGTTAATATTAGCTCTGCACCCACAAAAACACCCCTTACGGATTACGTTAAGGGGTGAAATATTACCAATTATTCTATCTACATCTTTTAATACAGCAGCTCAAAATGCATGGCATCTGAATAGGAGTTGCCCCAGCTGAATCCCGCCGGTTTAAATGCTTTCTCCCAGAGTATCAGATTTGGATCGCTGGTTTCCCAGCTGGGATCAACATACCTGAAATGATCAGCGGCATTGATATCAATGGCTATCCCCCAGGAATGGTTGCTCAAACCCCGATCCGAGTCCCAATTCACATGACGAGTGACAAAGGTTCCATCCATACTATCTATAAGACTTAATAGAGAAACCTGTTTACCATTTATCCAAGTGGTACCATTTTTTATGTAATTAAAAGCAGCTATAAAATTATCTGCCGCATCCTTATGTACCTGTACCTGTCGATTCAATCCAGGCAAAGTTATAGTCACTATATTTTCGGCTATCCAGGCCGGATCTATTTCAATTCTGCCGCCCGAAGTATCACGGTAATAGAATTGTCCAAACGATCCCTGAACCTTGCTCAAATTAGGATATTTATAAGTATCTGTGGCTTCCGCCGATCGAGATACTGCTACGCTTTCAGTATAAGTTTCCTTAATTACAGGCTGCTGGTCATTGGCAGCCAGATTAATCACTTCCGGCTTTTCTTCCACCAATACCGTAATCGACTGATATTCTTCCTGGGTTCCATCATCAGCACTGACCTTGAGCACATATTCTCCCGGGCTTATTCCGCTGGTATCCCAATCATAAGTCAGAGCATCTCCTTCTACGCTGACAGTTGAGCTATCGTTAACATAAAGCCCCATAGACTCTACTTTTTTGTCATCTGCAGCTGCCGCTGCTATCTTAACTATTTCCCCGCTAAAAATGCTTAGATTATCCTCCGGACTGCTGATAGTAACGGTAGGCGCAGCATCTATGGGGACCGTAAAAGTTTTGATATCTCCATAAGCAGAACCCTTAGAATTTACTGCAAATGCCTGAAAATAATATGTAGTACCGGGCTGCAAGTCATTAATGCTAACGGTAAATGACTTATTTTTATCCGGGCTGTCCTGACAGAAGGCCTCTTCACCCAGGCTGGGGCTGTTTCCCCATTTAAAACCATACCTGGTGATTTCTTTCCCACCCTGGTCACTGATCTGACCATTCAATGAAGCATTCCCGGTCTCTTCTGCCAGTGCCTCAGCCGTTATTACCGTGGGCTTGTCCCCCCCATAAACCGACGTAAAGATTGAAAAGGCTATGAAAAATCCTAATACGACAATTACCAGGCTCCAGGAAAGTCTCTTGTTCATAATAATATCTCCATCCATTGTATTCCTTCACTATAAGTTCCTATTCTATTAGACTTCTAAATTCCATTCCTGTATGTTACTTGCACATTTATACATACAATTCTATCTATAGCAATGGATTATCGTCAAAGGTAATATCAGGATAGATTACCAGCAGGGAACTTATACCGAATGGGGTCCAAATGCGGCCTTTTGTTATAGCAGCCATCGGCGAGGTGCAAGTATGAAATATGTTCTGTCTAGGTGCTGGACTGGCTCTGTTCCAGGTCCTGAAAGACAGGTCGGCATGGTAAAACCATAATTAAGATTTATTGTTCAGTCGGGTTGATAACTTAGAATTCATCAATGGAATTTAAGCTATTAACGGACTATCAACTTTCTAATAATCATGCAGGTGTGCAGCATCTTTTATCTGTTATAGAATTTACGTACTCAATTAAGCTCTGCAGAGCATACTGGTTGACATTAACAGAAATGGGCAGAAAGCGATCCAATACTTTTACCGCTGCTTCCAGTGGACAGTTACCAGCCCTTTCACCCAATCCTAAAACCGTAGTGCTTGCAAAATAAGCTCCTGCTTGAGCTCCAGCCAATGTATTGGCTACAACCATACCAAAATCATTATGGGCGTGTATTTCAATCTCCATACCGCTTTCTTTAATAAGTTTCTGAAAAATATTGTAGGTCATAAACGGGTCTAAAATTCCAACCGTATCAGCGTAACGCAATCTTTCTGCTCCCAGTTCACGAGCCAAACAAGCATACTGTACCAGGAATCGAAAATCCCCCCGAGATGCATCCTCGGCTCCAACGCTAACATCTGCCCCAGCCTCCCTGGCATAAACAACAGTTTCCTCTAACTGCCGCAAAACCCATTCACGGTCCTTATTCAGCTTATATTTGATTTGGATATCTGATACCGGAAGTGATATATGGACATGATGAGCACCACAATCCAATGATGCTTTTATATCCTTTAAATTGGCTCGATTCCATGTCGATACACGGGTCTGCAGCTTTAATGCAAGAATTTCTGCCAGTGCTTCACATTCATCTCCACCCATGGCCGGAGTTCCTGCTTCAATTTCATACACCCCTACCTGATCCAGATAGACAGCAATGTCTCGCTTTTCCTTTTTATTAAACACTATCCCTGCTGCCTGTTCTCCATCTCGCAAAGTGGTATCTATAATATGGATTGTGCGCGCCATTATTTACCTCCTACCAAGTTGGATAAATGCTTTCATCAGAAACCGCAAGTTGGTTACAGTTGTGCCCGGGGGTATGCTGTCGGTGGCGTTCACCCCTCCCGCTCAGCCGGCTTCACAGCATCATATTGAAGACGACCAGAGGGAGTATAGGTTGGACCAACGGGAACATCAGCAACCTTAATAGTGCAGTAACGAAGTGAATGCACATCAGTTGTCCCGTTTCTGGGTAGTACCGGAGGGGAAAGGGTGGTGTTTGCTCCATGCTCCTCAACCGTTCGCTAGTATATCTGGACATACTCTTTAAAAGAGCATTGAGCCTTTTCAGGAACAAAAAGCACTCTTCCCAGTAATGTTGACCCGGCTTTCAAAACTGCTGAGCTTATTTACTCTGGCCTCTAATTGTCCTGATAATATTTGTTCCTCCAGCCAGGGCGGTACATGAGAACAGATAATTTCCAGGTTTATGAAATCCATCTTTTGTAAAAGCGGGATAAGCAACTGTTTGGATGTAACCTTGCCGCTATAATTTTGAATATCTTTTAATGATATGGAATAATATCCTGGCGATATTTCCATAGGTTCAGGTATAATTACGGCTTCGGCTGTTTCTTCCGCTGCAGCAATTAGCTTCTTCTCTTCTTCCAGAACACCGTCTAAAACCTCAGCAGGCAGACCTTCTGCTTCCCACACGGTAAAACCGGCTTTTTCCAGTTCAAAAAAAGGCAGTCCGTTCACCGAAAGTCCGATAAAAGTCCGGCATTCACCCAGAAAATGGAGCACAGTCTTCATATGTTCTCTCATACCCTGCAACTCCTTTGCTGCATGAAGATGAAAAGGCATGCTGCGACACATGTCCCATTTACCGCAATAATATTGGTAAACCTGGATTTCACCTGCTTCCTGTATAGATGCAGTTAACCCGTCTCTCCCTGCAAATACGGCTATTTCCATACTCTGTTTCCCCTTTCTGCACTTTGACTCCTCTCATACAACCTGTCGAGCTGCATTAGCAGGGCAGCCATGCTCCTGCAGCAGGCCTACTGCATCGGCCCGGCACTGCTGACAGTGAAACATCTGCCGCATTTGCGTCTGGCAATTCATCCGCATGTCTGATAGTTCACGAATATTGGTAGCAGGGAGATTCTCAAATTCACTCCCCTTTACCGGAATAAGAGGCATAATATTAGTGATATAAACCCCCAGAGCTTTCATCTTGCCTACAATATCAGGAATTTCATTATCATTAATCCCTGGAATCATTACAATATTGATCTTTAGTATCATGCCCTTTTGCGATATATAGCGTATTCCTTCCAACTGCTTCTCCAACAGCAGGCTGGCCCCTTTGGTACCTGTATATTTTCTACCCTGGTAATTAACATAGCGATATATTTTTGCTCCAGTTTCAGGAAGTATAGTATTCACGGTGACAGTTACATGGCTGACCCCGTGTTCAATAATGCTTGGAGCTAGAGCAGGCAGTTTTAAACCATTAGTGGACATGCACAGCAAGACATCCGGGTCTTCTTGACGAATCAAGCGAATAGTTTCGCTGGTCAATTCCCAGTCTGCCAAAGCATCTCCAGGGCCGGCAATACCGACTACGCTTAAATTATTCAGCTGCTCTTTATAAAATAAATAGCGTTTTAAGGCCTCCTGCGGACTTAATATTTCACTGGTCACTCCCGGGCGGCTTTCATTTAAGCAGTCATATTTCCGGTTGCAGTAATTGCAGCTTATATTGCAGCGCCTGGCCACCGGGAGATGAATACGGGCATTCGTATGTGATGCTTCTTTGGTAAAGCAGGGATGTTTTAAGTTCATATTCTTAATATCTATCATAAATAATTCCTCCAGACTTAGTGGTCATTAGCAGCAGCAGACGGGTATTTGTACAAACTCTGGTACATATCCTGGCGATAGCTGCTCAATTTTTCGGCCAGCAGGGTGTTGGTTATCCGATCCATAAGCATCATGGTTCCGTTATAACCTACTGATAGGATGCGCTGACCACCTATACGGTCGTGAATAGGAAATCCAATTCTAACTAAAGGTATACCCACCTGTTCACTAATAAAACGTCCATCAGAATTTCCAACCGCCAGATTAATTTTTCTGTTTGCACAATGATCCTGGATGCTTACAAAATCACTATCCAGCAGAATAATTGCTTTCTCATCACAGTCAGCGGTCAAAGATTGAAGTAGTTTCTTTAGAGCAGGGCTTTTGCTGCCTGTTGCCAGGACAGCCGGCAAAATTCCATTTTCCGCCATAATGCGAGTAACTCCGTATAAGACTTCAGGCTCTGCAAAAACTGCAGCCCTGCCTGCACCATTATATTTATGAGAATCAACCATCGCATCCAGGAGCCTGCCTCTTTCCTTCTTTATAACCTCAGGAACCGCCTTGCTGCTCAATTTCTTCAATACCCTGAGCAGTTCATCGCAGGCTTCAATTCCCATAGGCAAGGGCAGGCGGTATAAAGGCACTCCAAATTCGGACTCCAGGTATTTCCCCGGTGAAAGTTCATCTTCCAACATAGTCATGAATTCTATAGTAGCCCTGGCGCCTGGCATAGCTTCAATTTCTTGCAGAGGAGTTCCCCCTGCCGGTATTCTTCGATAAGGCTGGATATAAGGGCTGTCCAGAGTCTCCGATATGTCAGGCAGCAGAGTATATTTTATCTCCATCAATTCCAGTATCCGTTTTATTTCTCGTATATCAGCCGGACTAATATGGGGAACAAATACATTAATGCGATCATGCTTTTCAGTTTTTTGGCTAAGCTGTACTACTATGCTGTACAAAGCCTGAATGTAACCTTCATAGTGACCGCCTCCATATCCTGGTGTAGATACGGGAACCAATCTGGCTGTGAATCCTTCACCCTGCTCTCTAGTAAAGGATGAAGCGGTACGTCCCAGATCTTCACCAATGGTTTCTGCCAGGCAGGTGCTCAATATGCCTACTAATTCCGGTTTATACAGCTGCATCACATTTTCCAATCCCTTTTTAAGATTATTTTCTCCACCATAAATTGTGCCCTGTTCTGTAATAGAACTTGAAGCTACATCAATAGGCTCGTTAAAATGCTCGGCCATATGCCTGCGCATATAAGTTGCACATCCCTGTGATCCATGTATTATTATCATGGCATTCTCAATACCTTTAAAAGGAACAATGGCTCCCATGGGCATACACATATTGCAGGGATTTTCGGTTACATTGCGAACTCGATTTTGTTTTGTCATTACGAACACCTCCCATCTCAATTAATTTTATATTCCATCTAAATTCAAATATCTCCATACTGGGGAGCAAACAGTTGCATATACTTCCTGGGCAAAATTGGCGGCTCCGATAAAACCGCTTAAAGGATGCTTGCGTTCATGGTTATGATCAATAAAGGCAATACCCAGTTTAAAAGCCAGAGGTCGTTCCTTAACTCCACCTACCAGCAGGTCTGCCCCCTGTTCCAGCATGAACGTTTCCAATTCAGAAGGATTGGCATCATCCAGCACTACGGTACCATCCGTCACCATCTGATGAATAGTATCATATTCCTCCTCCCGACCGGTCTGAGTTCCAACCATGACTACCTCCATGCCCAATTCACGAAATTGCTTGATCAAGGAAATAGCTTTAAATCCTCCCCCAACAAATATTGCAGCTTTTTTATCCTGAAGTCTGGCACGACAGCTCTCGACAACAGGAGCGTATAACTCATATTCTCGTTTGATCAAAGCTTCAGCCCTGCTTGAAATAAAATAATTATCAAAAAAACTGCTGATCCTGCGTAAAGAATCCATAGTATCCTCCAGACCAAGAAAGGAAATATTCATACAGGGCATACCGTATATTTGTTCCATCCTCTTGCCCATATACCCCATAGAACCCGCACATTGTACAATATTCAGGGAAGCAGACGGAGCCTCCAAAAGGGTATCATAGGTCGAATCTCCGGTAATAGCAACATTTACATGTATTCCTATTTCGTTTAGATAACTCTTAATAATCCAGGCTTCACCTGCTAAATTAAAATCACCCAAATAGTTGAGACAATTATCCTTTTTGGGAACTGCCTCCTCGGAAGCTATCATTCTCAGCAGCACATCACAGGCGGCCCGGTAGCCATCTGATTTATTCCCCGAAAACCCGGCAGATTCAACTGGAATAATATCGATCTTATGGCGGAGGGAAGCAGCTTTACAAACTGCCCCCAAATCATCACCGATAACTCCTACAATACAGGTGGCATACACCAGCAAGAGCCCAGGATGGTAACGTTCCACCAGTTCGTCAATACAGCGGGCTAATTTTTTCTCGCCCCCGAAAATGATATCTTCTTCCCGCAAATCAGTAGAAAAGCTGTAGCGATACAAATCCGAACCACTGCTCAAGCTGCCTCTGATATCCCAGGTATAACTGGCACAGCCAATGGGACCGTGGACCAGATGAACTGCATCGGTAATCGGGTTTAAAACTACTCTAGCTCCGCAGTATACACAAGCCCTTTGGCTGACACAGCCCGCGACACTGTCAGCCTCACACTGAATGGGCTGTGACTGCCGGCCTTTGGTCCGTATAGATTTGCTTCTTTCCTTTATGATTTCATTATCCAATTCCTTCATTGCCATATTTTTCACTCTTTTCCTTAAATGGTGTTAATCCTTACATTTGATGCGAGGATTACATCACCAACTCCAGGTCTTCATCAGTACAATCACGTTCGATTCTCTCCAGAAGCGCATTATCAATCATCTCCAGGAGACGCATCGCCCCTTTATAACCGGCAATGGGCAGATAGGAATGTACCGCCCTATCCAGGATCGGAAATCCGACCCTTACCAGCGGAACATCTTCCGCCCGGGCAATATATTTACCATAAGTGGTGCCGATGAGCAGATCCACCGGTTCATTCTTGATCCACTGATGCAGAGTAAATAAGTCAGCCCCGGCTTTCACCTGTCCCTGCAGGTCGGCCTGCTCCAGCATCCCTTTTACTTCTCTTTCAAAACTGCCCTGGGGCCCTCCAATAGTGCTGTCAGGTGTACCAGTTAAGGCATGGATTGGTTTCATACCCAGGCTGAGCATGAATTCTGTCAAAGCGATAACAATATCGGGATCACCAAAAATAGCAACTTTCTTTCCATGGAAATGGTAATGGACATCAGTCATGATATCTACCAGCTGCCCTCTTTCTAATTCCAATTCATAGGGCACTTCCTTAATAGAATGCTGGCGCATAGCCATAATGAATTCATCAGTTGCCTTAACCCCAATCGGAGTCCTTAAAACCAATGCCGGAACCCTGCACTTTTTCTCTAAGAGGTGAGCAGCATCTGCAGAAGCATAGCTGCCTAAAGCCAGCGTAAGGGATGAATTGCCAGTATCTCTAAGCTGCTTTACTGTAGTCCCTCCCCGGGGATACATGTCAAAATGGCCGGTCAGGGGTGCATCCATCACCCCTGATGTATCCGGGAACATTATGGATGATAACCCCATCAAATCCGCAAGACGCTTAATTTCTCTCATATCACCCGGATTCACAAATCCCGGAATTATATTTATCTGGCTTTTTTTGTTTTCCTCATCCGCCTCAGCCAGATAATGAACCATGGCCCGGGTCATATTGGAAAACCCGCTTACATGAGATCCCTGATAACTAGGAGTATTGGCATGGATTATCACTTTACCTTCAGGAACTTCAGCGGTTTTGACAATCGTAGCCACATCATCCCCGATAGTTTCAGATAAACACGTTGTATGCACAGCCATAACATCAGGATTATATATGGTAAACACATTGTTAATAGCGGTCTTCAAATTGGAAGCTCCACCAAAGACCGACGCCCCTTCAGTAAAGGAGCTGGTGGAAGCCATAACCGGCTCTCTAAAATGCCTGGTTAGATGAGCCCGGTGATAAGCAGAGCATCCCTGAGAACCATGACTGTGGGGCAAACAGCCATGAATGCCCAATGAGGCATACATAGCACCCAAAGGCTGACAGGTCTTGGCCGGGTTGATAAGCCCTCCGCTGCGCTTGGTGATTTCTTTTGGTGTACAATCAAGCATTGTCACTCACCCTTTCCAAAATTTTTCCCTCCAGGAGTGGTTTGCTGTGCCAGGGGGGCACAGTATAATTCCAGGTCGGACTGGCCAAACTCATTGCGATATCCCGGGCAAAATTCACCGCTCCGCCAAAACCAGCATAAGGACCACTGTAATCGTAATTATGGAGCTGCTTGGTGGGTATTCCCATTTTTTGGACAACGTATTTATCCTTAATCCCGGAAGAAAAAATATCCGGTTTCAAGATACGTATCAATTCTTCGGTTTCATAATGGTTTAAATCATCAACTATGATGCTTCCCTCGTGCATAGACCGCATCATACCCTCATAGTAATTCAAAGGAATTTTTTCCTTGAGTTCTTCCATCTTTTCCGGGGAAACCTTCACCCGATAGCGATTGACATCCGGTTCAACGGTCAGATTTGGAATATTCTGAGAATCAGCATCAAGCTTAATCGAGTCAATAATTTCTCTTCCCTCATAATCATCCCGGTGAGCAAATTCATAACCTGCCAGTATAGTATCGATTCCCAGTTCTTTATATAAACCTTGATAATGGTGACCGCGTGACCCTCCAACAAAACAAAAAGCAGTTTTCCCTTCACATATCCTTTTGTATGGTTCCAGCAAGGTTTCCACCTTCTGCAACTCCCGCATGATATACGCTTCAGTTCTCTCCATCAGCCCCTGATCGCTGAAATATAGAGCCATATCCCGCAGTGACTTAATTGTGGAATCAATACCAATAAAGTTAACTTTCAACCACGGAGTCCCATATTTAATTTCCAGCATATCAGCTATATAATTGATCGATCGATGGCATTGTACCAGGTTTAAATTGGAAACATGAGCATTTTTAAGTTCCTCATAAGAACCATCGCCGGTCATAACTGTCTGAATATGATAACCAATCTCCTCCAGCATTTGTTTTATTTCCCAGCCATCACCACCGATGTTATACTCCCCTAGAATATTCAGGGTAAAAGAGCTGGGCACTTCTTCCATATTTCCCTGTCCGATCACGTGCTGCATCAAACCATTATTGGCTATATGGTGTCCGGCTGACTGACTTACCCCTTTGTACCCCTCACAGCTGTACGCAGTAAAGTTGACTTCCGGATATTTAGCATGAGCATTTTTAGCCACCTGCCCAATATCGTCTCCTATCAACCCTACCGGACAGGTAGCAGATATAGTTACCGCTTCTGGTTTAAACACTTCAACAACTTCGTCAATCATACGTGTCAGCTTTTTCTCTCCGCCAAACACAATATCGCTTTCCTGCATATCTGTACTGAAGCAGTAAGTCATGTAATTTTTAGTTGGGTCTTCGCTTTTAGCTTTATTACGCCTGGTTAACCATGCGTAGTACCCACAGCCTACCGGGCCGTGCACTATATGCACTACATCTTTTAGCGGCCCCAGGACAACTCCCTTACATCCAGCGTAAGCACAACCCCGATTGGTAATTACGCCTGGTATAGTTCGGGTATTAGCATCTATTTCCTGCCTGTCCATATCAGCATCTTTAATTACAATGTGCTTCTTACGATTCTTTTTTACTTTGACCGGATACTGACCCAGAATCTCATCCAGAATTCTATTATTTATCATTTGGAATCCCCCCTTAAGTGACTGCTTTTGCTTCTTATATAGCCTCTTCTCCGCGTTCTCCCGTCCTGATACGCATGGCATCTTCAATCGGCAGTACAAATATTTTTCCATCACCAGGACTGCCCTGGCTGTTGACCCGTATCAAAGTATCAACCACCTCTTCCACCTGACCATCCTGAACCAGAATGGTCAACATCCGTTTAGGTACCAGACGAGCTCCGGCGGAAAGACCTTCTTCAATAATATTTCCGATTTCTTCCCGTACCCCATGTTCATTGACAATTGAATACCCCACCGGTGCACGACCACGACCGGTAACTTTCATGGCATGAAGACTGCATATGCCGATATCTGCCAAATTCTTCTTGTTTTCATTTACCGTATTCATTCTGACTATGGCAATAATTTCTTTCATTTAACAGCACCTCCATTCTTTAGGCATCGTAAGAAAGCTCGTTATAAACTCTTGGCACCACTGCTAATGGTGTATACGTCCTCGACCGGGCTTACAAATATTTTGCCATCACCAAAGGCACCCTTTTCTCCAGTTTTTGCATATCTGGTAATAATGCTGAATACATCTTCCTTTTCTTCATCCTGCACTACCAGCAGCAAAAGATCTTTAGGTATCTCATCATAAACAATTTCACCTACGCTGATTCCGCGCTGTTTTCCTCTGCCTACTACATCCATCTTGGTTACTGCAGGAAATCCTGCTTTGCTCAACTCCATCAATACATGATTGGTTCTTTCCGGCCTTACAATGGCTCGAATCATAATCATAATAAGACACTCTCCTTTTCTACAGGGCATCCAGGATGCCAAAGTCCATCATCAGTTCTTCCAGGCGATCCTGTACCATCGGCCTGGGAATTACAAACATCTTGTTTTCCGCCATGTTTTGGGCCAGGTTCCTGTATTCATGAGCCTGGGGAGCGTTTGGTTCATAATCAATAACCGTCTTGCGGTTGATCTCAGCCCGCTGTACCACATTGTCACGCGGTACAAAGTACAGCAGCTGAGATCCCAGTTCACTGGCGAAAGCTTCTAAAAGTTCTCTTTCATTATCAACGTTGCGGCTGTTGCAGATAATGCCGCCCAGTCTAACTTCACCGTTATCAGCATATCTGCAGATCCCTTTGCAAATATTGTTGGCTGCATAAAGAGCCATCAATTCTCCTGAAGCAACGATATATATCTCCTTGGCTTTCCCCTCTCGGATCGGCATAGCAAAACCACCACAGACTACGTCTCCTAAAACATCATAAAAAACAAAGTCCGTATCCTCGGTATAGGCTCCCAGAGATTCCAGCAGGTTGATAGAAGTAATGATTCCTCGGCCGGCACATCCAACCCCGGGTTCAGGTCCACCGGATTCCACGCATCGAGTGCCTCCGAAACCGGTATGGATGATATCATCCAATTCAATATCCTCCCCCTCATCACGCAGCGTATCCAGAACGGTCTTCTGATTCAGTCCGTTAAGCACCAGGCGGGTAGAATCCCCTTTCGGATCGCAGCCCACGATCAACACCTTATTACCCGCTTCAGCCAGCGCCGCTACTGTATTTTGGGTGGTTGTAGATTTTCCGATACCGCCTTTTCCATAAATCGCTATTTGTCTCATAAGAATACCTCCTTTAAATGTTAAAATGGTGTCTCTCAACCCTTGATTGAAAGGCACCATTACCCTAAACAAATATTAAACTTTGATTCCACGCCAAAAAATATAATCAGATAGGCGGCTAACTGTAACCAACTATTATATACCAGGGCAGGAAAAGGCATACCTGCAAAAAAAAAGAGAGATGTTTCAGCAATATTACCGGAAGCACCTTTACTCCTGGACCCTGGCAATAAAAAAAAGCCTTGCTCCCTCTAGGGGTTCAAGGCGTCTTTACCTGATCAATCTATGAAATTCTGTATTGACAACTGCTTCACTTAAGGAGACAGGCTCCATATGCACCATCAGTATCAATCTCGTGCTTAAGTATAATCCTTCTTTTCAGGATAATCAAGAGCAATTTTTCAAGTATACAATATTATGTAGATGGAACATACACAGATTGTCTTTCGTATGGGCGCAATGGGATACACAAACCGCTCGGGCGGCCGATAGAAACCAGACCGCCCGAATCAAATGTTGCAATTTTTATAGATTCCTACTTGGCCAAAAGATTATACAGCACCTGCGCCATCTGGGCACGGGTGGTGGTGGAGGTAGGGCTTAGCTGCCCGTTGTCGCCGCCGACCACACCGGTTTCTACCAGATAAGTGATGGCCTCCTGCGCGTAGGAAGAGATGGTTGCGCTGTCCGTGAAGTCGGAGAGCGTTGTTTTAGAATTTTCCTCGGGCAGTTGGTCAACAACCTTCAGCGCATTATAAAGCAGGGCGAACATATCCTGACGTGAGATAGCCTGCTCTGGCGCGAATTTGTTGTCGCCCACGCCGTTTGTTATTTCAAGCCGCTTCGCTGCCGCCAAATAACCGGTATAGTAGGTATTCCCCGCGTCCGAGAAGTTGTCGGAGGAAGAATCGTCCGGGTCGATATCATAAGCCCGCATCAGCAGGGTGATGAGCTGTCCCCGGGTCAAGGTCGCGTCGGGACTGAAGGTGTTTTCTGTCGTGCCGGAGGTAACTCCGCGCGCAGCGAGATAAGTGACTGCCTCACCGTACCAGGCGCTGTCGGATACGTCGCTGAATGCTATCTTGTTATAACCCACCGCATACTGGGAAAAGTGGGTAGTGGTAAATATAAGCGCGCCCGCTTCAGAATCGTAATAGCAGTTTTGCATCAGCTCCGGTTCGCCGTCGGCGTTGATGTAATAGGCCACAATGGCATTTACGTCTTCGCCCGCCGCCGGGGTGTAGGGTACTGAGACTGTGACAGCTCCGCCAAACTGGGAAATCGTATTGCCGCCGCTGGTGACGCTGAAGTTATAGACCGGACGGTCGCCCACTACTTGGGCAGCCGCGTCGGAGAGAGTACTGTTTTCCACCTGAGCGGCGGAGATGGTCACGTCGCCGGAGGCCGCACCCGCTATAGCGGCGATGGCCTGTGCGTCAAAGGTAATATCTGCAACATCGGAGGAAAGCGTCAGGGCTTCCATTTCGCCGGTTACCAGCGCCTGAATTGTGGATTGCGGCAGGGAGGTTTCTACCCCGCTTGCGCCGGATGCGCCGGACACCTGAATTTCCACCCGGGGAGCTTCACCGGTGTTTGCGGCGGCTTTTTGCGCCGCTGTAATTGCCTTGTTCATCTGCGACTGCGTAACTGAAGCGGTCGCCGTGCCGTCGGAGCCGGTACTGGCTGTAACCGTGGCGGCAGCGGTAGAACCGGAAACAGTGGCAGACGGCGTATTGCTGGATGAACCTCCGCCGCTTGTATAGGTTTTTACAGTCACGGTACAGGAGTCTGTATACCCGCCGTCGGTTGTGGTAGCAATAATCGTCGCTGTACCGTTTCCAACGGCTGTAACCAATCCGCTTTCATTCACTGTGGCAACAGATGTATCACTGCTCTGCCATGTTACGGATGTATCTGTGGCAACAGCAGGTGTAATTGTTGCAGTTAGTGTTGTGGTTTTGGTGCTTTTGTTGCTGTAAAGAGTAAGCGTAGTTTTATTAAGCGTTATACCTGTAACCGGTGTAATCCCGTCAGGAATATCCTCATAGGTTGCCGTAACTTCTACTGCGTTTGCTGGCATGGTAAAGGTGGTGCTGGATGCCTGTGCATTGGCAAGGGTTACGCCGCCGCTGACTACCGTCCACTCCTTAAACTGCTTGTCACTAGGCGCGGTATTTGCGGTTATTGAAACAGTTGCATTCTCCGCCGCTGCTGACGAGCTTGCAGTACCATTATTGACAGTAACGGCATGGGAGGCAGGTGTTTCCCCAGACGCATTGACTGTCACAGCAGCTGTGTCACTTTTGGCATCACTGCATCCATCTGCACTGAGCACACAATAATAATCATAGGTTCCCGAGGTCAAATCTGCTGGGATAGTAAAGGTACTGCTTGTAGCGCCGTCAACTGTGAGATATTCGTATTCGCTTAATATATAAAACCACTGATACCCAACCGTTTTTCCATTGCTCGTCGTTCCCGACACAGTGAGAACGCTGGAAATGTCGCCCTGTGTAACGGTGGCATTTTGCGGCTGGGTATCAATGGTAATTGCGCTTTTTAAAAACCGCATGCCATCCCAATAATATTGTCCTTGACTCAGACTGTCAGCGGATGCGATGGCATCCGCTGCACCCACGGTAACCAGCCCTGATGCGGTAAAGGTTGTATTGCAGTCGTTAAACCTGCCATTCATTCCTTCAACCTTCGTATTTTGTAACAGGAAGATACTACTGCCCTCTGCGCCGCTCAAAGTGCCGGAGGTATATTTTAATGTACTGGAGGAAATGAGAGAAATGCCTCTGTTATCAGATTGCCCCTTGTTCACAGTAATGGTGCCGCCGTTCAGGTGCAGTGTTCCGCCCTGCAGGTACAGGCCAATCACATAAAAGTTGTTGACCTCTATTTTGCCTCCTGCATTTACCGTGCAAATGTAGCCGGAATATAAAGACATCAGCTGCCTGCCAGTGCTGGAATCCAGAACAATCGTTGCGCCGTTGTTCACATTGACCGTCTTTACTCTTATACCACTTGATGAAGTATTTTTTAGCTCAACAGTGATATTTTCGAGATTCAGCGTGCTGTCAGTTGTTCCCCAGAGCGCGTTCGTTGACTCATTACTAGAAGCAAAGGTCCCACCGCCGTTAATAGTCAAGGCGTTGCTGCCAATGTTTATGCAGCTACTGTCTGTGACGGTGACTGTTCTCCCCCCCGGAATGACCAGTGTATGGTTTGATCCCACTGAGATAAAAGCGCCGGAATTTAGATTTATATTCCCTGTGACGTTAATAGTAGTCGGAGTATTCACTTCCAGTGCCGTCTGCAGCTCCGTGGCATCGGCAACGTCGGTTATAACGTCCACGGCAGCAAACAGGTTGTTGTTGTTAGCAGCTATGGTAAAAGTTTTGTCGACATTCTCTGCCCCAACCGTAAAAGTAACGGTTTGACTACCTTCCGGCAGCCAAAGGTACAGCTTGCCATCGTCGTCAGTTTTCATGCCCTCAAAGCCATAACCGGCGGGGGCGGTCAGGTTTGTAACAGCAGTGTTCGCGGGCATCCCACAGAGGGTGGTCATGTAAACAGAATCGCTTCCGTTTGTCGGCTGAATGCTGGTGGCTCCATCGTTACCAGCCGCATAGACGCTGCCTCCGTTGATTGTAATTGTGCCTGCAGCAATCCCATAATCAAATTCAGTCACAGCATTGACTGTACCGCCGTTAACCGTGACGCTATTAGCAACAAGAACAGCGTTTACTGTACCGCTGTTAATAGTAAGCGAGTCGATGTCTGAAATCATGTCGGTGGTGAGGGCACCCGTTCCGTCAATGGTAAGGTCAGGGTTTAAGACTCCGGATATGCCTCTTGACGCGCCTGTCAGGCTGTTTGTGCCAATTAGTGTAAGCGTTGTATTCTTATATAATGTAATTGCATAACTCTTGCTCGTTTCAATACTGACGTCATCCAGTGTCAAAGACGCAAGATCATAATTCACAACCAGATAGTAGTCAGTAGTAGTTCCGGTAATGCAGTAGCTTTTGCCAGTTTCATTCGGTATTATCACAGTACCTCCGTCAGAAATGTCATACCCGTCAGTATCATCGGTGTTGCCCGTGTCCAGCGTGCCGGAAAGGTCGATTACGTAGTCATAAGCACTGCCGCCCAATAATGCAGGGCTGCTGCGCAGCATTGTTGCAGCCGGTGCTTCCACCGTCACCATAATCTGTGGCGGTGTAACGCCTGCGGCCAGCGTTGTACCATCCGTCAAGTCAAGAGTGGGCGTAAAGATATAGTCTCCCTCCGTATCACCGTCATAAGTTGGTTCGGAAGTCCAGCTGGACATATAAGTGGCAGTAAATGATGAAGATGAATAGACTGTTGCGGTAACAGTCAAAGTGCTTGGAAGATTCAATTCCTCCAAAGTTGTGCCGGTTTCTACTTCCTGTAAAGCAACATCCTCCGCTAAATCTGCAAAGGCAGTAATTTCACTTGTGCCAGGGGATGTGCCGGAATCCTGAGTGCCCTCCTCGCCAAACGCTGCTGTAGGCAGCATTGTAAATAGCATGCACACCAAAAGCAGCAGACTGCCGATTTGTTTCCTTGTTCGTTTCATTTTTAATATTACCTCCTTCATTTCTTGATTGTTTGCATCGACAGCCAGTGCAGTATTTCTCCCAGAGCGATCCGGGGGCCATTCCGCCAGAAAATGCTCTGGCCGTCGGTATTCGGGCGGGGCAGTACCTCCAAGTCACGCAGGCTGTCGTAGCTGTGGTCCGTTTCCGGCAGCCGCTGGGTATCGAACAGAATCAAATGACCGTTGTTTAGTTCAATATCCAGTGTCTGACCATCAACGATGTCCACCCGGGTTATTTGCAGCATAAAATATCACCTCATTTCAGCCGGTTTCATTTCTATTACTCCGACATATTAAAAGGGTGCCAGAAAAATTTTACTCTGTGCGAAAGGTTAAGAAATCTTATCTGTTTTCAGAAAAAATATTTGCGGCATTCTTTTTTAAAATAAAATATGGTAAGTTTATAATAATGACAAGTGGGTGAAGCAATGAAAAAAGCAACGTTGCTGCTGATTGAGGATGAAGCCGAGGTGCTGGAAATCAACCGGGAATATTTTGAGGGAAAGGGCTATGAAACGGTCTGTGCCCCCACGCTTTCCAAGGCGCGCTTTTTTCTGGAGGAGCACGCCCCCGACCTGATTCTCCTGGATGTGATGATGCCGGACGGTTCCGGCTTTGACTTCTGCGCGGAGCTGCGGCAAAAAACAAACGCCCCCATCATCTTCCTGACTTGCAGGGATGAAAATGAGAGCGTTGTAAAGGGGCTTTTGCAGGGCGGGGACGATTATGTCACCAAGCCCTATGATTTGAATGTTTTAAGCGCACGTGTTGCGGCGCAGCTTCGCCGCAATGGCTTTATGTCTGCCGGAATCATTGAGCTGCCGCCCTTGACCATTGATTTTTTGGCAGGGGAAGCCGTGCTGGACGGTGAACGTATTCCGCTCACCTTGAAGGAATTGCAGCTTCTCGGCTGCTTTGCCCTGTTCGCCGGGCAGCGGCTGAACGCGGAAGAAATCTACCGTCGGGCGTGGGGCGATCCGTCCCCCGGCGCGGTTGGAACCGTCAAGACCCATGTGGCGAATCTGCGCAGAAAGCTTAGGCTGGATGACAGCGGCTGGTTTGAGCTGGCAAGCGCTGGGAAAAGCGAATACATTTTCAGCAAGGTTCAGTATTAGCAACGGCAGCGGGCAAGGTGAAGAAAACAGAGGTTCCCTTGCCCGCTTCGCTTTCAATCCAGATGGTTCCTCCGTGCTGCTCTACGATATGCTTGCAGATATATAGCCCAAGTCCGGTGCCGGTATCCTGACCGCCGCCGGATTTTTGTTTTCCTCCATAGCGCTCAAACAGACGCGCAAGCCGCTCCGGTGCAATGCCGATCCCCGTATCTGAAACGCAGATACGAATCTGATTCTCGTTCTGTTCGGCGGATATGGCAATGACCCCCTCCGAGGTGAAGCGTACCGCATTGGAAATCAAATTCACAATTACCTGCGAAATGCGGGCGGGATCGGCGCAAATATCAGGCAGCCCCCGTTCAATCTGGATTTTCAGGCGGTTTTGATTTTTATTGAGCATGGGATAGTGGGTTTCAACGGCCCCGTGGATGATTTCATCAATGTGACAGGAGCGCTTTTCCATCGCCATGCGGCCCTCCTCCATGCGAGTCACGTCGAGAATCTGCCCCACCATCAGGGAGAGCCGCTCCGCCTCGGAGGAAATGAGTTTCATCCGGCGGGAGACTTCACCGCCATCCAGCTCACCGGGACGTTCGGCAAGTTGATTCGTAGTCTGCGCATAGCCGGACATGACCGTCAGCGGCGTTTTCAGCTCGTGGGAGACATTGCCCAGAAACTCGGTTTTCAGACGGTTGAGGCTTTCCAGCGCTTCCTTTTCCGCCGCCAGTTTCTGCTCTGCTTCTTTGGATTCCCCCAGCACCCGATTGTTCATTTGGAACAAAGACACCGTCTGTGCCAGCACGAACACCAGCATGGCGGCTTCCGAAATCGGTGTTTTGGGGTGCTGATAGCTAAAAACATTGTTGTACAGCAAAATATCACTGATCGCTGCCAGAAAAAACACCGCAATGCCGTAGATGGCAGCCGACTGTTCCTTATTTGGGTTCCGCATCGTCCAAAACAGTCCGGATATTCCAGGGACGATGCAGAGCACCAGCAGTGCCTGATAGTATTGCAAAATGGAAGTATAAAAAATCGAATCGCCGAACAGGACACATAAGCCGTAAGCAAGCGATCCGACGATAGCCGCATATTGAACGGCGCGCAGGAACTGTCTCTCGATGTACTGTCCAAGATACAAAGATAAAAAGATGGTGAGTAACACCACGCTCAGATATTCGAGCATAAAGGATGTATTTCCGGAGAGAAAAGAAAAATCCGTCCACGCCTGGCTTTGAATGCACTCCCGCAGCGCCATGGCAAGGCAGGCCAGCGCGAAATACAGCGTTGCCTTCGTATGCGACAGAAGCAGATAGATGCACAGCAGCAGCGCCGCCGCACACAAAAACGCTCCCATAACAAGAAAGCCTTTGGTTTCGCCAGTCAGACCGCTGCTTGGCGCGGATGCCGTATTCTGAATGCTCAAGGTTGCCAGCCGCGCACCGCTGCGATAATGGTAAAACTGCGCCGACTGTAAAATAATATCCATTTTGCCATCTATTGGCGAGGCATAGCAGGTGAGGTTATTTTCCCAAACCTCAGTATCCCGCTTTGTGGTCCCCGGCTGTCCGGACTGTCCGACCAGTTCACCGTTTACATAGACCCGCATGGCGTGACGCCCCGACAAGGAAAAGGTCAGGGTATAGACATCGCTGTTGTCAGGCAGCGCTGCCACGAACCGTTGGGACAAATAATCGGCGTGCAGCTTGTCATATTGCGTTGTGCTGACCGGCGTGGTGTACTCAACATCCTTCGGCGTCAATAAAGTGTTAGGATAGTATGTGGGGCCGGGCGGCAGGGTGACGACTGCTTTCCAATCCGTGATACCTGTCAAGACAAAGACGCCATTTGCCTCCTCGACATTGATGCTTACAGGCTCGCTGTTTATCATACCCGGAAGCCGGACAAAAAACATAAGGGCCATAACTGTTAAAAACGCAGCAAGTATTATAATCAGCAACCGGTGCTTGTTTATAAGACCTTGGATAGCAGTCACCCCCTCACAACTTTTGATAGGATGATTATAGCAGAGTGTGGAACATTACTCCAAAAAAACAACAAATCCGAACCCTTCGCCAATTGGAAAAGGGTTCGGATTATATCGTTGTGGTGGAGAATAGAGGGGCCGAACCGCTGCCCGCCTGCATGCCATGCAGGCGCTCTCCCAGCTGAGCTAATCCCCCACATCGACGGGCTAAACTTATATCCAACCCGATGGTTATCAAATTGTGCGATATCCTTTGCCATTTCACGGGAGTATCTTTACCGACGTCAACACTTTTTGATTATCCCCTGCCTGCCATGCCTTATAGTTATCTATAACCAAAAGTTATTACATTGTTTCATTAAAGTTATTGAATGATGCCCGGCTGTCGATTATAATCTAATTAAATCACTTTGAGAAAAATTATACCTCAGAAGGGGATTTATTATGATTATTGACACTCATGTTCATGCTTACCCGACTTCAGATGATAGTAAGATGATGCTGGAGGAGATTATTGACCAGGCATTAAAAATAGGGCTTGATGCAGTATGTATTACTGATCATGATTCTCTGGACATTAGAGAAAGGGCTTTAGATTATTCAAAACAGATCGGGTTTCCTATATTTGTTGGAGCGGAAGTTTTCACTTATGAAGGTGATGTCCTGGTGTTTGGCTTGGATAAACTTCCAGGCAAAAGGGTAAATAGCGATTATCTGCTGGATATGGTGCTGGAGAGCGGTGGAATTGCAGTGAGTGCCCATCCCTTTCGCACCAATAACCGGGGGATGGGGAATACAGCACGCAGATACGGTTTACACGGAATAGAAGCCTTTAATGGCAGTACTGATTCGCACAACAACCTGAGAGCTGTCAAGATGGCTGAAGAAATGGGACTGCCTCTGCTGGGAGCCAGTGACGCCCATACACTTAATGCCCTGGGTAAATTCGCCACCTTTTTTCCTGATGGCATGCAGGATGAAAATGATCTTATTGCCGCAGTTAAGATGGGACAGGTGTATCCAGTTAGTTTAACCCCTGAAGGTTTCCAAAAGGTTAACTGGCGTGCTATTCAGAGTGCATAGTTTATTTTTGATAGTTTTGTTGATATAAAAGCTATACCGGATATTCATGATACGGTTTTTTAATCGATTTTAGGTTTTTCATCTGCCTAAACAACTAATGAATATCTATATTCAGGGTTTTTTGCCATAGGAGGGGGGGCAGGTATAATATTTGTCCAATTCATGAAGCCGGTAGTATATCAGCAATAACTATATCTCTAGGATAAGAGTATTATGGGGAGGTTTATCATGAAGAAAAAGCTGCTAGCGTTATTAATGATTGTCGTTTTTGGGTTCAGCTTCGCAGGATGTGCAGGCTCAGCTGATACAGCAACTGAAGATCCGGCTCCGGTTGAGGAAAGTATAATTGATCTGACTGGAACCACGTTAAAGGTGTTCGTTGCTTATGGTGGTATAGATGAAATTTTCCAGGCCTTTGAAGCTGATACCGGTGTTAAAGTTGAATACCTGGATATGTCATCCGGTGAAGTTCTGGCCCGCATCAGGGCTGAACAGGGAAATCCTCTGGGAGATATCTGGTTTGGCGGTGGAGTTGACAGCTTTATAGCCGCCCAGAATGATGGACTGCTGGAAAGCTATGTGTCTCCAGAAGCAGAACATGTTCCTGCCAAGTATCTTGATCCTGATGGCTACTGGACCGGTGTATCACTGGTAACAGTCAGCTTTATTGTCAATACTGACCGCTGTGAAGAAATTGGGATTGAGACACCTCAGACCTGGCAGGATCTGCTTCAACCCGAGTTAAAGGGTGAGATATTAATGTCTAACCCATCTATTTCAGGCACATCTTATACTATACTCAGTGGAATTCTTCAATCTATGGGCGAGGAAGAAGGATGGGCATACATAGATCAATTAAATCAACAGATACCGTATTACGCCAAGAGGGGGAGTGAACCGCCCCAGAAAGCAGCTCTAGGTGAAGTTACCGTAGGTCTTGCCCCTGACACCGGCGAAAGTCTTAAGGCCGAAGGTTATCCGATTGTATCTATATTTCCCCAGGACGGTACCCCATGGTGGCCTTCACCGGTTGCTATTTTAAAGGGAGCGGAAAACCTGGAAGGTGCCAAAGCATTTGTGGACTGGTGCTTGAGTGAAAAAGGACAGGAAATACTCAGGGATAACTGCCCCAGAGTTCCTGTGCGTGAAGGAATAGAACCCCCCGAATGTCTGGCTGCAATTAAAGAAGCAAAATTACAGGATATAGATTTTGTGGTAGCTGGTAATGTACGGGATAGTGTGGTTGAACAGTGGCAGACCAAGTATGGTGAATAAAATTAAACAAGGGGTGTCTTTTAAAGGCACCTCTTTTTCTGATTTTATAGCCGGTCTTATCTACGTCTTAATAGCTGCCAGTGTTATACTATTTATACTGTGGCCCACGATAGCGATACTGGTAAAAAGCGTATATTACGGCGGAAATTTCACCTTTGGACAGTATATCCAGCTTTTTACCGAAAATAGACAGCTGCTTTTGAACAGCATATTGGTATCCGCATCTTCGACTGTGCTGGCCGTAACTCTCGGCCTGTTCGTAGCCTTATTTATTACCCATTCGGGGAATCGTGGCAAAAAGACGGTTTTTGCCGTACTGCTCTTAACTATGATTTCACCTCCTTTTGTATCTGCATTATCCTATATCATGCTCTTTGGCCGCAGGGGGATTATCACCTATTACCTGCTGGGTCTGAGCATTAACCCTTACGGATGGCATGGGGTAGTATTAATGCAAACCTTGAGTCACGCCTCCCTGGCAGCATTGATTATCCTGGGAGTCTTACGGGGGATCGATAAAAGCCTGGAGCAGGCTTCCCTGGACCTGGGAGCAGGCAGTCTGAGTACCCTGCTAAAAATCACTATACCCCTGGCCAAACCTGGAATCATTGCCGCCGTTTTAATAAGTTTTATACAATCTCTGGCCGATTTCGGTACGCCAATAATTATCGGAGGTAATTTTACCGTACTGGCTACGGAGGCGTATTTAAACGTAATCGGATTATATAATCTGCCCCGGGCTGCTGCCATGGGGACCCTGTTGATGATACCAGCCCTTCTGATGTTCGTTATCTACCGTCGGGTGGTAGAGAATTCAGAATATTTCTCCCTGCGGGTTGGCAGTGACAGTTCACTGGCACTATCCAGGTGGATCAATCATGTCCTGGCATTGGTAACCTGGTCTTTTATTCTTTTCCAGCTGCTGCAGTATGCCACCATACTCTGGGGAGCTTTTGCTAAAACCTGGGGGGTGGATTTCACTTTCAGTATGAAACACATTCAGGCCCTGGGAATAGGTCAGCTGCTGGCTTTTGCCCGCAGCCTGGAATATGCCCTGATCGCAGCCCTGGCCGGCAGTTTAATAGGGATGATCATTGCCTATATGGTAGAAAGAAAGAAGTTCCCGGGTTATAGGATTTTAGATTTCCTGGCTACTCTGCCCTATATGATACCCGGGCCGTTTCTGGGGATAGCCTATGTGCTGGCATTTCATGATAAACCACTGATACTGACGGGCACAGTTTTTATAGTAATTGTTAACTGCATTTACCGCCAACTGCCTATCAGTACCAAGGCAGGCACCGCAGTTCTTACCCAGCTGAACCCGGAAACAGAGTATGGAGCCCGTGACCTGGGAGCCGATGAAATATCTACCTTTAAGGATGTAATCTTACCTTCACTAAAACCTGCTTTTCTGATCGGATTCATAAATACTTTTACAACAACTATGACCACTATCGGAGCTATAATATTTCTAGTGGTACCTGGTTCTGAAGTGGCTACGGTACAGATGTTTAATGCCATAAAAACCGGGCAGATAGGAGTCAGTGCGGTCATTGCCAATATGATAATAATCGTTACCCTGGCTGTTAATCTGGCTTTTTCATATTTCATTCTGCGGCCGCAAAGATATAAAGACAGCGAAAAAATGGAGGGAACCTATGTATCTGCAATTGAAGGAATTAGGTAAGCGATACCCTAATATTACCGCGGTAGATAATTTGCACCTGGAGGTTAACCAAGGCGAGCTGCTGTCTATTCTGGGACCTTCCGGCTGCGGCAAAACTACCACCCTAAGAATGGTCGGTGGTTTTATTGCTCCGGATCATGGAAAGGTTATATTGGAAGGCAATGATATAAGCTCAGTTCCAGCCAATCTCAGACCCACTGCTACTGTATTTCAGAGTTATGCGCTGTTTCCCCATATGAACGTAATCCAAAATATCTGCTATGGACTAAAATTTAAAAAGTTAGGGAAAAACGAGATGCTGGTACAAGGGGAACATATGCTGGAGTTGGTAGGGCTGAAACCGTATAAAAATAAATCTATACAGCAATTATCCGGTGGTGAACAGCAGCGGGTTGCTCTTGCTCGGGCACTGGTTATGAATCCCAAGGTATTACTGCTGGATGAACCTTTGAGCAATTTAGATGCTAAACTCCGTCTGCAAATGCGTAAAGAAATCAGGCATCTGCAGACTGAGCTGGGTATAACCACGCTCTATGTTACCCATGATCAGGAGGAAGCATTGAGTATATCCGACCGTATCGCTGTTATGAACAACGGTCGAATTGAACAGGTAGGTACCCCGAATACCGTCTATAATTCACCTGCCAGCAGATTTGTAGCCGAATTTATAGGAAGGATAAACTTTATAGGTGGTGAGAAACAAGGGTTACTTGCGGTAAGGCCGGAGCAAATTCAAATATCTGATGTATCAGGGTCCACCCCAGGAACTATAACCCAGAAGCAGTTTACCGGGGCTTATACTACTTACCTGGTCAGGGTAAGTGATGGTATTGTTGAAGTCGACGTGCCTTCACCTGAAGACAAAGGCTGGAAACCGGACGATGTGGTATTCCTTTCATTTTCCGGGGAAAATACTCTAGTTATATAATGAGAACCTAATCCAGTTTTTACGGTGCCCACGAATATCATCGAAAAGAGTGCTCTGCGAAAATTTTTCATAGCAGTCTTTCTTTTACATATTGTTCAAACCTGCTAAGACAATTTGCGAAATCCTTTCTGCCGAAACCGATCCTGAAATGCTGATGATCATAATCATAGACCCGGCCAGGCAGAATCAAAACTCCGGTATGCTTCAGTAAATCCTGGCCCATTATTTCAGCATCCAGCCCTCCCCGAAAGGCCGGAAAGGCTATCGGTCCCGCACCTGGTCGATACCAGGAAAATATCTCATCATATTGCTTGAAAAATTCATCCAGCAGTTTTAAATTTTCGATGATAATTTTACGGTTGCGGTTTATGATCTGTTCCCTGTTTTCCAGAGCCATCATAGACAATAATTCAGAAGGACCGCTGGAGCATATAGTCGTATAATCCTTCAATCCTGCCAGAGTCCGGTACACGTCTTGATCTCTGGTGGCCACCCAACCGATACGCAGTCCGGCCAGCCCAAAGGATTTTGACATTACTCCCAGGGAAACCGCCTTTTCATACAGGTCACAGCCCCAGGGCACCTGTTTATGCAGGTCATACTCCAGATACTTATAAACTTCATCCACAAAGAGATGAATATCCCTTTCCCAGGCTATCTTGACGATTTCCTGCATTTCCTGTTCTGATATTAGATATCCGGTAGGATTGTGGGGGGTGTTAATGATAATCGCCCTGGTTTTCTCGGTAAGCAAATCTTTGAGCTCTTCCAGATCTATTCCCCACTGTCCGTCCAGTCGCTTCATCTCCCATTTATCCACCCGGCAGCCCATGGCCGCTGGGATTTCAAGTAGAGATTGATAAGCTGGAGCCTGCACTATAACGTGATCCCCGGGTGATAATACTGCCTGCATATACAAAAATACAGCTTCTTCAGCTCCACAGAAGACCAGCACCTGCTCAGCATCAATATGCCGGTAAAGCGAGGCGATCTGCTGCCGCAAAGCCGGGTTTCCCCTGGATTCCGTATAACCCAATCCCATATTAATTAAGCGTTCCATGTTACCAGAATCAAAAGCCAGCAATTCCTGGATTGTCCAGGATTCACAATCAGAACAGCACATTAAATAAGGAGCCTCAAATTCATACCTGGCAAAAAATCTTTCCAGTTTAAACTCCGAAATTTTCATTAATTATGCCTCCAATATTGTAACAACGGAGCTGAGTTAATAAATTCCGTTGCCGACCAGATACCACTCATCACAGCATTCATATTGTAGGAACGAAGAGAATATGTTAAAAAGCTGTTACAGGATTAGCAGGGACCAAAACGGGATAAATATAGCTATTCATTTAACGAAGTTACCCATACTAATATGGCCAGTGAGAGAATAATGGCAGGTTACTTCTATTTGATCCACTGAACTTTTTGCCCAGCAATGTAATAGTTACTTTTACAGCTTTCCAAATCAATTATGTATACGCTATCTTCAGTCCCTTGCAGCAGACATTCCAAGACTGCTCCCACAGGGGTCAAATGTCCATTCCAACTGTACAGAAGATATTTGCCATCAGGTGAAAAACCCAAGGGGAAATAACCAGAGGAAAATTTACTGTCATAAATGCCGTAGTAATGCTTCAACTCGATTTCTTCCCCGTTTCCAGATAGATACAGAGATCCCCTTTTGTTGATTGCTTTAATACCTGTGAGTTCCGGCTTTACGTAAGCTTGAAAATCTTTCGGCCACGATTCATTTTCTCTAATAAAACGAGGGCTTTCCTCACCGATCTTGATAGAGAATAATCCCCAATTTCCACCTTTCATAGCCATAAAGCTGATTTCATCTCTTGACTTATCATAGCAGTATTCGATTATATTCTCGTTCTCTTCTCCTTGGCCTCTATGGCTGTAAACAAGCTTTATATTTGTTAGTTGGGCATCAGCAGCATACAAATTCAACACGCCTTGTTCCCGTTGCAGGAAGAATATTCGTCCCTCCAAACTGGCTACGACATCCTGTCCCATACTCATATTAAGAATGTCATTACCAGCGAATATCAATATCAAAAAGATGAGCAGTAGCGCTATGATGGCTTTTTTCAGCAGAACCAACTCCCCCTCTGCTATGAATCAGAAGCCAGTTTCTTTTATATGAAAAACACTATCCTCTTTATAGCAGCTTTTCCAACCTGTATTCAGGACTAAACCAGACCCCATTACTTAGTATGATAAGCGGGCAGGCAACGTTTACATCCGTCATAGCCCCGGTTTACCGCATCATTTAAGAGATGATAACCGCGCTGGTGCTCTTCATAGGTATCCATCAGTGAATCGCAGCCTATCTTGTGTATCTCCCTATTATTAATATTGACTATGTACTTGGGCACATGAGGAATATCCTTTTTTAGTTCTGCAAAGTATATATCAGCTGCCAGAGTCACTTCATCAGGATCGATGGTCAGCTTTTTGCCTTCAATTTTAAGATCCCAGTCCACCAGAGGAACGTCCACCGTGAAAGATGGAGTCACAACTATCGGGGGAATTGCATCGGCTATGCTTGATTCACACAGATCCAGTATCTTATTAAAGAGCCATTCCGGAAAATTCAGAAACGGGCAGTCGGTGAAAGCTATGAAATCCCAGTACAGATCCAGCTGTTCGATTTTGATCTGCAAAGTATTGGTGGCATCATCCAGGACTATCTTACCAACACCTTTTTTCAACTGCATATTGAAGAACGGCACATGCATTTCAAAGATCTTTACCTCCACCCGGTCATTCACTACTTCGTAATCCGGTATTATATCAGGGAACCAACCGGTTGGATCGATCTCCACCGAATATTCAACATCCAAAAACACTTTAAGGCTGAAAATGATATTGGTATTTAGCTTCTTTATTTTCACTTTGTTGTCCGGCATCAGATCGAATTCCGGTTTGCTCAAAAGTTTAACATCCGCACCTACTTCAAACCTCATACCCTTCATCTCAAAGTGAGTTTCCACAAAACCCAGGGTAGCGATTTCTGTGACTATGCGCTGGGTAATATCTACCACTTTGCCGATCACATTCACCACGTCATTTAGAGTCTCACTCTCGAAGCTTTTTTTGAATTTGAAACACTTGTCCCCGTTGGTTCTTTCCCAGAAAAAGTCATAAACCTTATACATGGCAATCTCGGAAACGGCTACTGCGGCACTGCAGTTGCGGGCGAAGTTGCTTAACTGCTGTTCGTCTCCGCCCTCATAGTCATCGATTTGGACATTGACAGCCATAGCCAAAGTGGTAGCATCCAGGGTTTTTATGGAACGCACACTCAGGGGCAGGTAATTCTCCGGTATATCATCCATATATGGAAGCAGCGGGTTGATGCTGGGCAGGTTGAAGCTGAAACAATTGTTCTGGTCACTCAGATAGGCCCGAACCGCATTTTCCATAATCTGGTCCAGCTTCAAGGTGACGGTTTGCTCCATACTATACCGGTATTTCACGGCCAGTGCCTCGATATCGGAATGAGCAAAATCTATCATCATCTGATTGGTCTTGCTATCTATTTCCACTCCTGCTACCAGGGACACATTGGCATCAAATTTAATTTCCAGTCCGTCCCAGAGCCAGAAATAAACCCGCAGGGCAGTATGTATCCTTACTCGGGCAGGATCATCCGGACTGACCGGGGGAAGGAAGTCAATGGAAGGTTCATAATTCAGCTTCATCCGGTAATTGATGAGCATAAAGCGATACAAGCTCTCCGGTATCTTATCCAGGCTTTCCTGGTCCAGCTCCTCGTATAATTTTACAGAGCCATTGATTCTCAGAAAACCATTGTAGAATAAAGCTCCGGTGACTTGATTCAAAAATTTTTCATTCAATAAGACTACTATATCGTAACCGGCTGATTTCATGTTCTCCTCTCCTCCCCTTTAAAGCAGCTTGCTGGCGCCGATGCACGCCTGGCAGGCCGAGTAACCCTCTTTCAATGCTTCATAAAGCACATAAAAACCGAGTCGGTTTTCCATCTCGATATCTTCAATAGATGGGCAGTCAAAGCTATGAATCTTTTTAGTGCGTTGGTTGGCGATATACATAGGAACCGGTACCGCCTTGCTCATAAGTTCGTTTATACCTATATTCAAAGTCAGGGCCAGTTCATCATTATCAAAAGAGATGTAATGGGTGGAGACCTGCATGGTATAGCCTGCTAATTCCTGCCGGGATAAAAGCAGGTTGGGGGAAATGACCAGATCCGGGATTTTTTCCAGAACCTTCTGCTCCAGCAGGTCTATTATATAATTAACAGCCTTTTCGGACAGATTATGGTACCACTTATCCCCCATTTCGATATTAATATCGGCTTTAACAATTTCTATCACCAGATTACTGTTCTCATTCAGCTTGATGATTCCCTCTGCCTGGGATATGTACAGCTCCAACTCTTGCTCCAGATTTAATATCTCTTTGGATTCCTCCCGATGTTTCAACAGCTTATCATCCTCCCAGGGGGTAAGCCGATCGGGGATGAAAGAACTGGTATCAAGTTTAATATCCTTGATCACCTCAGCGGTGAACGATGCTTTAAACCGAACCTGGATCTTCAGCGAATTGAGAAGTACTTTGTTCCCCTCACCGAACTCGAAGTCAGGCTTTTCCAGCACTTGGACCAGACCATCATAATTACATAACAGATTATCGTAACTGGTTTTTGTTTCAATAAATCCCAGGCTGACCAGCCGGGCAAGGATATCAACGCTCTTTTCCCACCAGGAATCGCTGTTGATGGGAAAACTTCCGGAAAAGTCTTCACATTTTTCATATTCGGTGTTATCCCACCAGAAATCAAAAACCTCTTTCAGGGTTTGCTCTTTTAAGTTGATATATAGCTCATTGCCGCCGCTTAAATCCTGCATATCAGATATGTCCTCGGCAGCCTCGTTAAAAAAGTTGATCCCCATAATCAGCAGGCGATTATTATAGATTAATACATCCCCCATTCTGACTGGCAATTCGTAAGCATTGCCGGCAGGCATCATAGGAAGTTCCAACTGTTGAAGGATCAGGGGGATTTCAATGGTTTGGCGATCTTCGGTCAGATAGGCTGACAATAAGACTGCCAGCACTTCATTGATATTATCTATGAATTTTTTATGAAAGCGATAGGTATCATTGATATATAAGTCGGTGATCCTGGCATTGCTTAAATCGAAGATCATTTTCCTGTTAATCGCATCAAATACAATTTTGGTGTAAGCATAGAAAGAGGCATCAAATTCCAATACAATCCCGGTCAGGACAACAAGTTTTAACTCCACCATGAACTTGATATAAACCTGATCTCTTCCTCTTAAGTCTATCAAAGGTTCATTTTTCATGCGGATCTTATAAGAAAATTTGGTGAAATCATGCAGGCTTGCGGGAATGCCTTCTACAAAACTGTATTCTCCCTCCAGGGCCAGGAAACCAGAGTAATACAGGGCGGCCAGTGATTTGTTCAATAAAATTTCGTCTATCTGCAGCAGCAGATCATAATTGCTCTTCGACATCATATCCCTCCCCAGGCTTATTAACCAGTAGTCTATTAAGGATTATTCTTATTATCACAGGAAGCTTGTTCCATCTTAACCCCCCATGGCCGCGGCCACAATCACTCATGAAAAATGACTGAGGGGGGCTGAAGGCTTAATAAAGCTTGAGGCCGGTCTTAGCTCTTAAATGTAAGTTAGCTGAGTGGTCTTGCGCTTAGTGATTAGAAAAGTTAAATCCCCGCTCTTCGAATCGCCTTAACCCCTGCGCTAACCTTAAGACTTCATCCCCAAGCTGTTTTCTTATTTAATATAACGATTGAATCATCCATACGCTTTCATAAAGTATATAAAAAAAGACACCGTCCCCCGGACTGCGTCTTTTAATATCTAGATAGGGTGCAAGCTGAGAGACACGTGTACACTAACTGGCACATTGCTGTTTCATCGTTTTTGTACACCATCAAAGATAATGCATACCCCTTAGCCAATAGACCACCACTGAACTCAGATGACCAGCAGACTTCTCCGCGGGACAAATTAACCATATGGTTATCAGCTTGCATTTTTATTATATACCCTGGCCATATAAAGTGGCAAGAACTTTGTTAATTTTTTACATCATTATGTTATCGATAACATTTTTAAGTAAATATATTTATTCGAGCAGATAAGACATTTTACCAATAATATTAATATCTTACTTATCAATCTTTTTTTGCACACCTCTTATAACAAAAAATTATTCAAAAACAATGCAGTAGGAATATATGGACGTATTGGTAAAAGTCTACATTTATTTTGTCCTCAATATGATACCATTTAATTATTCCGTAATCTAAAGATCAATATGATGTTTTTTAAATGTTCCAAAGCCAAGAGGGAGGTGAACAGATTGTTTTTTGAAAATTACATTTGAGCAGCTCCCTTAAAACCATAAAAAAAGCCTGCCGACTTGCTTGGTCTACAGGCTGAAACTGATGAGTGATGTTATTCTGTCTGCTGCAGAGTTCATGAAAAACCAATAGTTACTTACTCATGTTTGGCTTTCATTTTAGCCTTCAGTTCATCAACGGTAATGCCCATCTCTTTGGCTTTTTGTTCTAATCTTTCCTGCCGCTCAGCTTTCATTTTAGCCTTCAGTTCATCAACGGTGATGCCCATCTCTTTGGCTCTCTGTTCCAGTCTCTCCTGCCGCTCAGCTTTCATTTGGGCCTTCAGTTCATCAACAGTGATGCCCATCTCTTTGGCTTTCTGTTCCAGCCTTTCTTTCCGCTCAGCTTTCATTTGGGCCTTCAGTTCATCAACGGTAATGCCCATCTCCTTGGCTCTCTGTTCCAGCTTTTCCTGCCGCTCAGCTTTGCATTGAGCCTTTAGTTCATCAACACTGATACCCATCTCTTCAGCTTTCATTTCCAGCTTGGCTTCTGGTTGAATTGCGTCATCTGTCTGAGCAAAAGAATATCCACCATACATGCTTGCCGCTAAAACAAAAGACAGCAGTAGACTCAGTGCCGCTTTCTTCAAATTTTCACCTCCTTTCGCTCAGTCATATTATTTACCAAAAAAATAGACTATGTGAGTCGATCAGGTAAGAAAAAAATGGGAAAACATAAAAGGCAAACCTTGGGCAGTAAGAAAGAAGGGATATCCGTCTTTCCAAATAATTACCAGATGATGGTCAGAAATCGGTGCCGGATTACTATCCTCCATAATACCGACCAGATAATGCAAGCAATGTTCACTGCGATGAGGATGCCCCGATCTTTGATCTAATTAGAGCAATGATCAATAATAAAGTAGGGATTAAATACTCAAAGAACAGTGCCACTCCGGGGAAAGTCCGGGGGATCGATTCCAGTACATCGGTGTTGTTTTGATAAAAAGTAAAGGAGAATACCAGAAGAAGGATGGCAACCGGGATTATTATGCTTTGATATTGTTTCAGGTTGAAATATTTTGATATCCCATCAGTTACAATAAACTGAAAAACTACGATTTTTCCCCATAACGCCAGCATCCAAATAGAAACAAGCAATGCCTTGATACCGATGGGCTGGATAATATCGGCCAGAAAAAACGGAGCATAAAGAGAACGAGCAGGAGTATCCACTCCCAGGATGGTTACCATGGAGATTGTTATAACCGTCATATGACAGATAATTATTACAGTGCTGATATTGCCGGCGATAAGAACTGTTCGGGCTGTTCTGATATATGGGGAAAGCATGGCCAGTATAAATAGCTCCCCCATATAGGCCTGCGGGATCATGGCGCTTTTTAGCAAGGTTAAGATACTCGCTTCTCCCACCGGAAGCAAAGCAGCGAAATCCATATATGGAAATACCAGAAGGTAAAAAACGATAAGTGTGGTGCTTATCACCAGCCAGTAGATACTTAACACCCGGCAAATGACTTCAAATCCCAAAACAACCGCATAGGTTGTGGCTATAATCAAGAACAGCGGGATAACAAATTCTGGAGTAATCTTGAAGACACCGGTTCCAAAAAACAGGGCGACCGCTTCTCGAATCACGGACGATGTTAAATAGAAAAAGAATAATATATAGGCCAGACCCAGTATCTTACCTCCTGCTTTTCCTATTATCAAGGGAAGATACTCGATAAAGATTTTATCGCTGTAAAGTGTACCCAGGCGGTAAACCACGTAAACCAGATAGACTGCGCCCAGCATGGCAATGAGCATTGTCATCCACCCATCCTGTTGGGCGATTTTCACTGCCGAAAGGGGAATAAATAAAGCGGCAGTAGTACCTACGGTATTTACCAGCAATCCCATGATAGAATATGTATCGGTTTTATAAATACCACTTTCCTGTTTCAATCCTTTTAATCCTTTCATCCCTGCACGTCTATCTGTTAGTCGTCATCTAAGGGGTCAGCAGGTTCTCCATGAACACCGTTACCGGTATAAATACAACTTCCATAAGTGTTTTAACAGTAGGAAGATGCCATTCCAGAAGCCAGTCATAAACATAGACCATTGCAACAAGCATCAAGATGCTAAAAACCCCTAGTTCACGCCACATTTTCTTTTTATACAGCGGTCCGGCCTGCAAGACTATGATTCCTGCAAACACCAGTGCGATCACAATAACCAACCCGATTCCTCCCTGTGCATATGTTACTGCCTGGCCGCCTCAGCAGGTTTGTTTATCAAAGAGGTATGACGGATGCTGGATTCAACTTTTATTTCCACCTGCAATCCGGGAAAAGCCTCATCCCACTGTGCTTCCAGCTGCTTCCATTCTGCGGGGTAACCGCGATGGATTGCTGCTCCGAAACCGAATATATCCGCATGGTACTCCCCCTGCGCCTTTTTTAAAGCTGCTTTAATTTCCTTGCTGATTTCAGCATCCTGTGCGTCTTCCAGTTTTTTTAATTCTTCCGTTATTCCCGGATCTATATTCCCCTGCACTTCTATCAGGTAAGTATCTACTTTAATGGTGGCGGTTATCATAATCTGCCCGTCCTTTATACTGGGCTCAAGTTTGCTCGATGATCTCAGTATGCTGGTCTCTGCAAATCTATCCTGCTCTCCAGGTATGGAGAAATTAATGTAGCCCTGCTCCACCTCTCCCCTTACCCAAAGCAAACCCCGACTCTCGGGAGCATTTAACCAACCCACCATTTTATCCTCTTTGAATACCGCCGTACCATTTACTATAATCTGATTAAGCGGTTCTGGGACTACACCACTGGCCAGGTCATGACCCGGTTCATCGGAAAGGGACTCATTAGGCCCGGTTTCTATCACCGCGGTATATGGCTGGCAGCAGGGACTTTGTATTGAACGAATGAATTGCCCCACATTGAGGGGTGCATAGGTTGATGATATCTTATGAATTTTCATATAATTATCAATCCGCTGGGAAGGTATAAGTGTAATTCTTCCCGGTTGATCCATGAGGCTCACCAGCGATCCCCTGCCGATAATCAGCCACGGGTCCAGTCTAAGTTCCGGATTCCGCTCCAGGAAATCCATAATAGACCTAATACCCTGTTTCCGGGCCAGTTCCTCGGAGACAATAACTACGCTGTTGTGAGAAAAAAAACGCTGGATAGGAGTAACCTTGGTTAGATTATCAATGGCGTCCTGGAGGCTGTTCCCTTCGGCAACCGTATTACGGTAAGCCTTTTGAAAGGTGGTTCCAGCGCCCCCTCCCCCTGTACCCCTGACTATTGCCGAAGTATTTAGAGTTTGAGCAATTATACGGATCTTTCCCCCGGGGGCAGATTCTATCCCAATTCCATTCACAATGCCCAGATCATCGAGTTCACGCCGATCCCAGCAGCCCGATGATATGGTGAGCATTATTATCAAGAACGTCACGAAAATGCGACGGATCATCATCTAATTCCCCCCTGCCTTATCAGCCCTGGGTGGTGACGGCTTTAACCCCGGAATCTGGCGGCGCCGGTTCCTTTCACCGAGTTCCCATGGACGGGTATCCATACTCCACCATGGTCCCCGTACCAGTACATCTTTAAGATCGGACCAATGCAGGGGAGATAGCGAAGCCAGATAAGGAAGCCCGAAGGAGCGAATTTGTGCCAGGTGAATATGTATCATAACGATGCCAAACATTACACCGAACAGCCCCAGCATCCCGGCCAGAAACATGAGCGGGAAACGCAGAAACCGCATAGTAATCCCCAGGTTATACGAAGGATTGGTAAAAGAGGCTATCCCGGTAAATGCTACTATAATCACCATCAGGGGCGAGACGATTCCAGCCTGAACTGCTGCCTGGCCGATAACCAGAGCACCTACAATGCTTACCGCCTGACCTACCGCCCGGGGCAGGCGGGTTCCTGCTTCCCTCAAAACTTCGAAAGTCAACTCCATAAGCAGGGCTTCCAGCAGAGTGGAAAAAGGCAGTCCCTGCCGGTATGAGGCTATGCTGATCAGTAGTCGGGTTGGGATCATTTCCTGGTGAAAGGTGGTAATGGCAATATAGAAGGATGGTAACAGCAGGGATACGCCAAATGAAATATATCTCACCCACAGAATAAGGGTGCCCAGGTAATAGCGTTCGTAATAATCCTCCGGTGAAGTTAGGAATGATGTGATTTCCACAGGCACTATCAGTACAAAGGGAGTCCCATCCGTCATTATAGCGACTCTACCTTCCAGGAGACCTGCCACGATTCGGTCCGGACGTTCGGTATGATGCATTTGCGGAAAAGGCGAATAGGGATTGTCTTCAATAAATTCTTCCAGGTAGCCGCTTTCCAGTATTCCGTCAATTTTAATACGCTGCAGCCGTTGTTTCACCTCTTCCACCAGATCAGGTGAAGCCAGACCTTTTAAATATACCACCGAGACTTCAGTCAGGGTTATTTTGCCGATAAGCATATGGTCAAAAGAGAGATTGGGGCTTTTTAATTTTCGACGTATCAGGCTGATATTCGTCTCCAGTGTTTCTGTAAAGCCTTCCCGGGGTCCCCTTACCAGTATCTCGGATTCCGGCTCGCTGATCGCTTTCTCCTTGTGCCCGCGAATATTGATGATGACTGCATCATCTACCCCTTCTACCAGGAGGACCACATCCCCGGATAGTATGTTGATGGCTATTTCGTTCATTTGACGGGTGTTTTTTAGGTTAGAAATGGTCAGAGCCGTCTTAAGCAAATACTCGCGGAGATAGAGCGGGTCAGATCCACAACTCTCCTCAGGAATCTCGATCATTAAGGATTTCATGATGTTGTTGTTAAGAATGGCTTTGTCTGCCAGACCTTCAATATATATTAATGCCGATGGGATACGGGGAGAAGTCCCGATAAGAATGCGACGAATGATGACATCTTTGTTATGACCCAGCAGGTCCTGTAAAAAGCGGAGATTCTCCTCCAGGACAGATGATACCCGTATATCCTTAACCTGCTCGGGAGTTAAAATCTCATGGTTTAACAATTCGGAAATATTCCCGCTATTTATCTTACCATCCTTTTCAGAAATATTTTTCAATCTCTTCATACCCCGAAAGATCATGATATGATTCCCCTTTTTTCCATTGATGGCTTTATTATAAGTATTTTCTAATTATTCCATACGTTATATTCATATAAATATATGAAGAATATCGCTTTGCCAAAGCAAGAGCAAAGTTTAAAGTACAGCACTGGGGAACCAAGCATTACATGAGTATGAAGCATCTTGAAGAGAATGTAAAAAGAAGAAGCCAATTTATTTGCAGGTTAACTGCCAGCTGCCAAGCGGCAAATAAATTTGCGAAAAACTATTGACGATACCCAGGCAACAAAAAACCACTCCTTTTATCGGCTTTGTCTCGAAAAAGGAATGGTTAAACTCCACTTATTGGGCAGAAAATATCCTCTATTAATCCAAGTGAAAAAGACCCCTGGATAGAGGTCTTTAAATATGTTTAGATTCAATCTGATCAATTAAATATTGCAAATCCTTATCACTCATACAGGCTATATAATCTCTTCTTTTAACTACATCTTTTAATTCATCTTCTGTTAATTGAATTAATCTGTAAGCTAATCCCCATGAATGTTTCGGTAAACCAATTTTTCGCCAATTTAAAATAGGTATCTTATATTGATCAAAATAAGATGGAGGATCACTGGGAGATTGTGTTGTAGTTGAAACTAAAATGAATATACTGTCTTCTAGTTTATCAATTATTATTGCTGGTCTTCTTTTAGATTCATCAGGTAAATCTTCATATTCAATTTCAAGCCAAAATATTTCACCAATATAAAACATTTACAAATTAGTATTCCTCATCTACGATGTAACGATGATCCTTATTATTTTTATCAAAGATTAATTTCCCATCTTTAACTTTAGGTTTAACACTTATTTCATTTATTTTTTTTGACGACAAAGATAATGCTTTATTTCCTTCTTTTTTTTCAATTGCCGGCATATCTTTATCCCCCTTTTTTTCTTTTTCTCCCACAATATCACTCCTCGACATAATATTATTAAACATTATGTACAAGCAGTGATATTTATAACCAATTGATATTAATTGACTTATAAGTCATATTAATTATATCGTAAGTACCAATAAGTTACAACATAATGCGGATATCAATTGGTAATTAAGGGATTTTATGTTAGTTTATTAAGGGCTTCCATTCTTGCAGTTGCACATTTGATAGAGGCGTCTTTTCGTTCTCTAAGATATGGTCATTATATCCATCAATTCTCGGCCAGGCAATTCCTGTAACCGTTAAACTAAAATGGACAGAAAACAACAAATAAGAATGAACAGTATTTACCACAATCCTCCAAAACCGTTATGATTGAGCTGTAAATAAAAACAGCTGTATCACACCTACCTTATTCCAAAACCCCATAGTAACAAATGTTAGATAATTATAGCATATAGCAGTAAGTGTTTTTAACTATCTAGCTGAAGAATGGCTTTTTTTATGGGGGCAGATGGTATAATATTCTTTTACTCGTTACTATAAAAACTTCATTTCCGGTTGCAGCAGACTGAAATAAAAAAGGGCTTCCCCGTTTTAAAAGGAAGCCCTATATTTCGCTAAATTAAAAATGGTCGGAGTGACTGGATTTGAACCAGCGGCCTCTTCGTCCCCAACGAAGCGCTCATACCAAACTGAGCTACACCCCGACGCAAGGATTATTGTATAACAGATAGATTTATTCGTCAAGGCTTGTCAAGGCATTCCATTCTATTCAACTTTATCCAGCTCAAATTTTCGATGCAGGGCCCGGACTGCGGTCTCTATACAATCCTTGTCTATCAAGCAGGATACTTTAATTTCTGAGGTACTGATCATATGAATGTTTATGTTTTCATCAGCCAGGACTTCAAACATATCTGCGGCTACACCGGGATTAGTCTGCATCCCGGCCCCTACTATAGACACCTTGGCTACATCATCTCCATAGGTCATACCCGAGGCCCCGATTTCTATCACCAGTTTCCCTATTACCTCAATAGCTTTTTTCAAATCATCCCGCCCTATGGTAAAGGCAATATCATTCCTGCCGTTTCGCATAGCAGCCTGTATCACCATATCTACGTTTATCCCTGCTCCGGCCAGAGATTTAAAAAGTGTCTTAGCAATTCCGGGCTGGTCTGGCACATCGAATATAGCAAAGCGGGCACAGTTCACATCATGAGCAACTCCGCTTACAATAACTTGTTTTTCCATGTTAGCCTCCTTTGTGATTATAGTTCCTGGATTCTTATTAAAGCTGCACCTTACTTCTACATCTATCTGGTAAGCAAGTGCTACTTCAACTGCCCGGGGCTGCATCACTACTGCTCCCAGCACAGCAAGTTCCAGCATCTCTTCATAAGATATCTTGGTCAGCTTGCGTGCCTCAGGTACAATCCGAGGGTCAGCCGTATAAACCCCATCAACATCAGTGAAAATCATACAGCGATCGGCCTGCAAACTGGCCGCCAGGGCTACTGCGGTAGTATCTGAGCCTCCTCGGCCCAGAGTAGTAATGTCCCCTTCTGGAGATATACCTTGAAAACCTGCGATAACTACAATATTTCCTGCTTCAATCTCCTTTTTTATACGGCAGTTTTCAATCCCATTTATTTTGGCTTTATTATGCGATGAATCGCTTTTGATGCCAGCCTGCCAGCCGGTAAGAGATATCGCCAGACATCCCATATTGTTCAGGGTCATAGCCAGCAGGGCAGCAGATTGCTGTTCACCGGTAGCCAGAAGCATATCCATTTCCCGGCTGTTTAAATCATCCCCGGTGGCTCCGGCCAGTTGAATAAGGTCATCAGTAGTATCTCCCATGGCTGATACTACAACTACCACATCATGACTCTTCATTCTCATTTCTCGAACTCGACAGGCTATAGTTTTAATTCTCTCAATTGAACCTACCGAACTTCCTCCAAATTTTGCAACTATTAAAGACAAAATATCTCACTCCCTGGATCAATTCCCAATTATTTGATTGGATTCTCTTTTAAATCCCGGTTAATAATATTGAACTCCTTGTAAATCCGGTTTTAAGTATAAGACCTGCACTCTGACTCCCGCCTCATTAAAGGCTTTTTCCATGGCCTGGCCGATATCCTGTTCCTGACCGATGGCTGTAAACGCCAGTATGGAAGGACCGGCTCCACTCAATGCAGCCCCCCGAGCTCCTGCTGCCAGAGCAGACTGCAGTACTTGATCAAAACCCGGGATAAACGCTTTCCTCCACGGCTGATAAACCATATCATCCATGGCTTTATCCAGATTAGAAAAATCTCCGTTTTGTATACTGGCCAGGAAAAAACAGGCTCTCTGCAGATTAGATACCGTAGCCTGCAGAGCAACATTTTGCGGCAGCACAGAACGGGACTGCTCGGTGGGCAGAACAAAATCTGGTACTGCCACGACTACCCCCAGCTGGTTTCCCGGCCTGACCTGCTGGTAATATACTTCCCCTGCATAGATCATGGCTACCGCCAGTCCTCCGGTGATGGAAGGCACGATATTATCAGCATGTCCTTCCATTTTAACCGCCCAGCGCAGCAGTTCAGCAGGTAAAAACCGGTCTCCGATAAGACGGTTGGCAGTGAACATGCCGGCCACTATGGCGGCAGCACTGCTTCCCAGTCCCTTGCCGATAGGAATATCATTGTCAATTTCTATATACAGCCCGGTATGTCTATACTCAGCCTGCTTAAACACGAAGTTCATGGCTTTATATAATAGATTTTCCTGCGGGCTTTCCATAATGGACCTATCTCTTACGCCGCTGAATACGATTTCAATGCCACTTCCGCCAAATTCGGCCTCCACCTGCAGGTATAGTTCCAGGGCCATACCCAGAGTATCAAATCCAGGTCCCAGGTTGGCGGTAGTGGCCGGTGCTCTTACTCTTATCATTATTCCTCCCGCATTGATAAAATGCTGCTATCAATCTCGATTTGTGCCTTCCAGCCGGATTACATTATCTACATTTCCAACTATATGCATTCCCCTTAAGACAGCCAGCGAATCGTTTAAATCCTGCTCTTCTACTTCATGGGTGATCAGTATCAATTCCGCCATTTCCCCGCCATGAGTAGTCTGGAAAACGGTAGCCAGACTGACATTATTACTCCCAAAAACCCCGGCAATTCCGGCCAGAACTCCAGGCCGGTCCTTGACCGTCATTCGAATATAAAACTGGGCTCGCAGCTGGCTGACATCAAGTATTTTTTTATCTTCATAACAGGTACAGCCGATCCGCCCACTTATATGGTGGACCATATTTCTTCCTATATCTATAATGTCTCCCACCACGGAACTGGCAGTGGGCAATTTCCCCGCTCCCTGCCCATAATGCATGATTTCTCCAACGGCGTCCCCGGTAATGAACACTGCATTGTAAACATCGTTAACCGCTGCCAGCGGGTGTTGCTTGGGTAAAAATGCCGGGTGTACCCGGGCCTGAATAGAACCATCCTCCCCCTGCTTGGCCACCGCCAGCAGTTTTATTACATATCCCAGATCACGGGCAAAGTTGATATCAGTGGGAGTGATTTTGCTTATGCCCTCTATATATACGTCATCGAAAGTAACCCGGCTGTTAAAGGCTATGGATGACAAGATGGCAATTTTTCGGCCGGCATCCAATCCTTCAATATCGGACGTGGGATCAGCTTCTGCATATCCCAGTTCCTGGGCTTCAGCCAGTATTTCCTCAAAGGGTCGGCCTTCTTCACTCATTTTGCTAAGAATATAATTGGTGGTACCATTTAATATACCTATAACTTCTTTGATCTGATTACCGGCTAAAGATTGTTTTAAGGGATAAATAATAGGAATACCCCCGGCCACACTGGCTTCAAAATAGAAATCTACCTGGTTAGCTTTAGCTATATCAAAAAGTTCTTGGCCTTTCTCAGCAATAAGATCCTTATTAGCAGTCACAATATGCTTACCCTGCTGCATAGCCTGGGTGATCATAGTCAAGGCCGGTTCAATTCCACCTATCAACTCTACCACGATATCAATTTCATCGTCCTGTAAAATATCCTCAAAATCCCCTGTAATTTGGGCTTCATCTATTCCCAAGGCCCGGCACTTATCGAGATCCTTATCCAGCACTTTTTTCAATGCAATCATATCGCCTGCTCTGCGCGATATAATTTCAGCATTTTTTTTTAGCAGCTCAACTACTCCTGAACCTACGGTTCCACAGCCCAGTAATCCAACTTTAATCATAGTCTCTCCTCCTGCATCAACTTTTTCCTACTACTTCTACCTCGAGTACACCGTCCAGCTTGGCCAGATTTCTCAAGAGTTCATCCACTGATACCGTCATATCTTCAACGCTTATGGAGATGGTCAAATAAGCAGCACCATGCATAGGCAGGTTCTGATTAATAGTTAAAATATTTCCATTCATACCCGCAATATTGTTTAATACGACTGATAATACACCGGGCACATGCTTTAAAAGAAGAGAAATATTTACGATTTCCATGCTTTCCGCATTAAATATAGCAAAAACACCATCCTTATACTTGTAAAAGGTGCTTCGTGCAATACCGACACCATCAACAGCTTCCTGAATATTCAGAGCTTCTCCTCTGACCAGCATCTCCTTGGCTTGTGCAGTCTTGCGGATGGAATCCGGCAGAATATCTTCTCTTACCATATAAAATTTTTTGTTATGTCCTGGCATGGAAATACCTCCGTCCGCTCCAGGCGGATAATATTCTTTAACACTCGGACATTATACCACCATTCTGTAAGCCTGACAATGCATTTTTAATCAAATAAATCAAATTTCGAGTTTTTTAATAATATATGTAGTTTTATGAAGACCGATAGAACAATTGTTCTTCCAAAAACAACAAAGCCGGGATGCATCCCGGCCCACGCCTATGAAAAAAGCAAATATCTTCATTATTTTAAAAAAAACCGGCTTGTGCCGAGTTGCAAGGAAGGCAAAAGCTCTGATTGCACTTATACTTAAAATGCAAAAATTTCCCTCAATTGACATACTTAGGTGCGCCTCAATCAGGTGCTTCCTCATTATTTCGAGCGAAGTGAGCCTAAAATTGCACCCATAATGGTGCCGCAATGAAAAGAAGGCACATCAGTTGCCCCGGTACGGAGTGGTCCTGTAAGGGCTTCCTCATATTTTCGAGCGCAGTGAGCTTAAACTGTGGTCCTGTAAGGGCTTTTTTCATGCCTTGATCTTCACTCTTGTCATAGGCCTGGCAGCTTGCCGACTTATATTTTTCATCGCAGTCAGCTCAGTTTTTCCAGTATTTCATCCGATATGTTCATATTGGTATAAACCCGCTGTACATCATCATGGTCTTCAAATAAGTCGATTAATCTTATGACTTTAGCGGCGGTATCCTCGTCGTTGATATCGACGGTATTTTCCGCCATCATAATTATATCGGCCTCCTGGGCAATAATACCTTCTTTTTCCAGTGCCTCCTTGACCTCCATGAAGTTATCGGGTGAGCTTATTACTTCATAACTGTCCCCTTCATCTTTGAAGTCCTCAGCTCCAGATTCTAAAGCCAGCATCATTAACTCATCTTCATCTATTTTCAAGTCTTCCTGGCTGATGCTCATATATCCTACCCGCTTGAACATCCAGCCCACACAGCCGGTCTCACCCATGTTTCCATTATGTTTGGAAAACAAATGTCTGATATCCGGGGCGGTTCGATTCCTGTTATCGGTAGCAATCTCCAGCATAACTGCAACCCCAGCCGGAGCATATCCTTCATATATTATTTCCTCAAAAACTTCACTCTCCAGTTCCCCGGTTCCCTTCTTAACCGCCCGGGTAATATTCTCGTTGGGCATATTGATAGCTTTGGCTTTTTGAATGGCCAGCTTAAGTTTGGAATTAGCCTCAGGGTCTCCGCCACCGCCGGTTTTAACCGCTATGGTAATTTCCTTGGCCAGTTTGGTAAATTCCTTGCCTCTTTTTTCGTCCGAGCGAGCCTTTTTATGCTTTATAGTTGACCACTTCGAATGTCCTGACATATATACAAAGCCTCCTTATCAATTATTTTTAACAGGAATCATTTTCGATGTTTTTCTCATATATTTTCTGTATTCTTCACCAAAATGCCGGAGCAGAAACTCTTCTTCCACTCTAATCCGGTATATCAAAGCCGGTACGGTGGCAAGAAATATTATCAATAATCCTCCCCAGGAGCTGAAAATCAAGGGCACCGCCACAAAACTAAGCAGGTTTCCCAGGTATATGGGGTGGCGTATTTTCCCATATATTCCGGTAGTAACCAGACTATGTCTTTCGTAAAGTGCTACCCGGTGGTTAAAGTATTTTCCTATTTTCTTAAATGCTATCCACCTTATAGGACAGGATATCAAAAACAGTATAAATCCAGCCATTATAACCCAGGGTTCCAAAGCTGCCATTCTTGTATAATGAGGACCGGCAAAGTCTATAGCCGAATAAAAGAGGGCTATAAAAAATGATAACTGGAGATAGAGGAAGGTTCTGCGGTCATCATCATCAATTACATATACGTCAGGAGCCTGATAGGCCAGGGTTTCTGACAGCAAGGTCCAGGTAAGAAAGACCGCAAAAAACAGCATTATTACTTCAAAGTCAAAGCGGGGCAGCATTTTGTAAGCAAAATAGCCAACATAAATAAAGACCAGGAGGAAAGAAAAAATTCTTATCAACACTCTTCGCTGCCTGGGGTCCAATTTCATCGCCTCCGCTGTTTTTATTCAAAGGTCCTATTTTTAGGTATCCGTGCAATCTCGGGCATTTTCCGTTTATGTTCGCTTGTTCTTATCCTGTTCTCGATGAGATCCAGGTTTTGGATTCCCTGCCGTTCACCGCTCAGATAGCGGTCCAGTTCATCATAAGTGAACCCCATCTCCCCTTCATCTGTTTGACCTTCCCACAGTCCTCCGGAAGGGGGTTTATTAATAATAATCTGAGGTATTTTTAAATATGTTGCTATCTGGTATACTTCTTGCTTGGTTAAATCCCCCAGAAGCTGCAAGTCTACCGCATTATCTCCATGCTTGGTGCAGTAACCGATACAGATCTCACTCTTATTACTGGTACCAAGCACCAGGTAGTTTCTGGCCTGAGCTGAATAATAAAGCGTTATCATTCTCAAGCGGGGTTTTAAATTAGAGCGAATAAGCCGTCCCTGCTCGCCTTCCAGTCGTATATAAGATTCAAACTGGGTTACCAGCAATTTATAGGCGTTATCAAGATCGACTATACGGTAAGGTATCTTGAATTCCTCGGCCAGGAGCTGGCTGTGCATTAAGTCTGAAACCTGGCTTTCACAAGGCAGAATCAGGGCCATACAGTTGTCCGGAAATGCTTTGCTGGCAATAACTGCTGCCACAGCTGAATCCACACCACCGCTCAAACCAATGACTACCCCGGAAAAACTTGCTTCTCTTACCTTCTGCCGGAGCCAGTCAACTAGATAATCGACTTTAGCCTCAGCGTTCATCTCAAAATCCCCCTTAATCAAACATTTCAGTTGACATATATTTTTCTGCCCCGTCCGCTGCAATGGCCATTATTTTAGCCCCTTTACCCATTCGCCTGGCAACGTGTATCGCAGCATATACGGCTGCTCCGGAAGATATACCCAGGAGCAGCGCATCTCTTGTCGCAACTTCCCGGCACGTTTTTATGGCCATGTCACTCTCAACCGGAAAAATATTGTCGATCAATTCTAAATTCAACACCGGGGGAATAAATCCTGCCCCAATCCCTTGAATTTTATGAGGCCCTGCTGGCTTGCCGCTTAAGACTGCCGATTCTGCGGGTTCAATCGCTACTATTTCTATACCTGGTATTTTCTGTTTGAGCACTCGGGCGATTCCGCTTATGGTCCCCCCGCTTCCCACCCCGCATATAAGTGCATCCAACTGTCCATCCATCTGCTCATATATCTCCAGTGCAGTTGATCTCTCATGGCTTTCAGCGTTGGCCTGGTTCTCAAACTGCTTTACCGCGAAGTATTTGCTGTCCTCAGCAGCCATCTGTTCTGCTTTCTTAACTGCCCCGGGCATACCATCCGCTGCCGGGGTCAGTACTAATCTGGCTCCATATGCCCGGAGTATCTTCTTGCGTTCCTCACTCATGTTTTCCGGCATAACTATTACCAGGGAATATGATTTAATCGCAGCAGCCATAGCCAGACCTATCCCGGTGTTACCACTGGTGGCTTCGATGATAATGGAATCTGGTTTGAGCAACCCATCCTGCTCTGCTTTTTCAATCATATATAGGCCAGGACGATCTTTAATACTGCCTCCCGGGTTGAAGCCCTCTAGTTTAACATAGACATCGGCTCCCCCGCTCTGATGTTCCGGGCTCAGTTTTATCACCGGTGTTTCTCCGATAAGCTCTAATATGTTATCTGCTACTTTCATCATTATTTCCTCCTATCTATGGGAACTATCTCCATCCGGCCCCAGGCCGCCATTTTATCATCTTTAATAGCTAATATACCAGTGATCCCGGTTATACCCTTAACAAAATCTACTGCTTTCATCAAGTCCTCAGATGTTTTAACCCGGTTCGCAGCTGCCGTGGCTGCGGCATCTGCCAGTGCAGCAGAAGTCCCCTTGATAACTACCGCATCTGCTTTTCCAAAACTCAAACTTGGGCCAACTGTTCCTGAAGAAGTACAGATACCCAGCGGAGTCTCATGAGCCGCCACTCGAATCCCGATTTTGTAGGTGAATTTTGATGGTCCGGCAAAGACGGCAACAATTCTCTCCGATTCCGACTTAAGAAATATATCTCCGCCATTCTCTACCACCACTTCACTGCAGGTTTCCAGCAGCTTTTCCCCTATCATCTCTGATACGGTACCGGCCACTGCCGCCATCGGCCCTACACCTGCTGCCCAGGCAGCCCGACCCATACGGCAAACTATTTCCGGAGCACCTGCCAGCAGGGGCAGTGGTGCCAGCGAAGTCTGAAATTCTGGCTGCAGTTTAATATAATTCTCCAGACCGGCCCTTATACTTCTCAGCTCTTGATAGGATAATGACACAAGGCTATCGGTATAGCTCTTCTTGTCTACACCGATAGCCAGATCACTTTCTCGAATATTTATTTTATAGTATTTGAGGTTAGGACCCTCATGCAGGGCCCGGTAGTGCCGGTCTACATAATCCCGCTGCTCTCTGTTATCCATGTAAAATCTTACACAGCCTCCTTGATATCGAAATGAAGTATAATGGCCCGGGTGGGACAGCATTCCAGACACATACCACAAACCACACATTTAGAATTATCAAATGATACTTCCATGGTTTCTCTATCCATGGCCAGTGCCTCAGTAGGACAGAAAGATGTGCAGGCACCACATTGTATACACAATGCTTCATTCCACATTACAGTTTCGCTTAATGGTTCACAGGCTATCCCCAGGCTGCTCAAATATTCGATACCCGAATCATAATTATCCTTTTCTCCAGTAAGTTCCATTACCATTAATCCTTCTTTTTGAGGATTAATATTGGCTTTTAATATATTGACTACCAAATCGTATTCTTTTACCAGCTGGTATATTATGGGCTGTTCTGATTGAGCAGCGGAAAAGTATAATACAATCCTATTTTTCATATTTATTGCCTCCCATCCTGGAATTAAATATTACCCCATTAGCAGGGTGTCGATCAGGTATTGATTTGAAGTCTATATTAGAATCGGCCCCGGGCAGCATTTGTACCGGCTGGCTGATTTCAAATTTTCCGGCCTTAATCCACTCTTTCAATGTAGCGGCGATTTTTCTGGCCCGGGGATAACTGGATTGTGGGGTAGTAACTACCTGTTTGCCATTGATTGTTATTTTGCCGCTTTTCAGTTCTTTAAAGTTAGCAAACCCCAGATCTATATCCTTTTTATATGGATAACCTTCAAAAAAGTCTACAATGGGGCAGTAAATATCTTCATCTTTAACTGCGGTATAATGCAGAATCTCTTCGTCCAGAATGGGTATTGGAATACCTATCCCGATGGCCATAGTGGCTCCATAACCAGCATAACTGAGACCCACCAGCCAGTTGGGATCCATCTGTTTCAGATCGCCAATGACGGAAAGTGTTCCCGCCGGAGTTTGGGGCACTCCATTTTCACCCCTTAATACGTTGGGATGATGCTGGGTTCCGTTCCATGCTACATAGCCAATACCGCCCCCCAGGAAAATTCTGGTGCCTATCCCGATAGTCTTATAATGGGGATCATTTAACAATGGACTCAACTGCCCCGAAGTAGAATAAGCTGCATTACCCAGTTTCGGCCTTAATATACCCATGTAGGTATAAAGGGGCCGGTCACCTAAATTAACCGCACAATTGTAGTTCTGATAAGCGTTGCGCGGATTAAACATGAAGGCTTCATTTACATCATCCAGAGTAATTATGGTTTCCAGGGTACGATTCGGATAACAATCTGTACCATATGCAATAGCTTCCAATCTTATTTCTTTACGGGCTACCAGATCCTGTATTACGTGACCACCGCCATAGGTGAATCGGCCCGGGTATACTTTGTTTTCCGGATCTGATTCAGGAAGCTGTCCGGCACCTATATAAACATCTACTGCGGCTATACCGGTATAGGCTTCGACTCCGTTCAACCATACTTTTTTCATTTTGATACGTGGGTTAGAATGGCCGAAGTTTATAAAAGCACCTGAAGAACACATGGGGCCAAAGGTACCCGTGGTAACAACATCGATTTCGCGGGCCGCCTGAGTGTACCCCTTTTCCTCCACAATATCTATTACTTCTTCGGCAGTAACAACTACTGCTTCGCCTTTTCTTATTTTTTCATTTATTTCTTCATAACTCTTTTGATATGACATATTTGTCCTCCTAACTTTCATTTTGTCATAATTTTTAGTATCCACAATCAATATCTGCTTAATTACAATTAATAAAGCTTTAATAGACTCTGGGCAACTAATACCGCTTTACGAGCATCTTCCCCATATCCGTCAGCACCAATCTGATCAGCATAATCCTGATTCAAAACTGCTCCTCCGACGATTACCCTGCATTTAAGACCTTTATCTTTAACCCCAGCAATAACTTCTTGCATACGGGGCATGGTGGTAGTCATCAAGGCGCTTAAGCCAATAATATCTGCCTTTTGACTTACAGCCGCATCCAGAATATCAGCCGCCTTCACGTCTTTGCCCAGGTCTATCACTTTAAAGCCGTAATTTTCCAGCAGGACACATACTATATTTTTACCTATGTCATGAATGTCTCCTTCTACTGTGGCCATAACGATTACTCCGCTGCTTTTCCCTTCATCTCCTTTTAGATGCGGTTTAATAAAAGCAAATGCTTTTTTCATTGTATCAGCAGCCATCATCAGCTGGGGCAGAAAATATTTCTTTTCATCATATAACTGCCCGGCTTTTTCAATCCCTGGAATAAGATAAGTATTTACTACCTGCAGAGCATCTATTTTTTCTTCAAATAGAGCCTGGCTCAGCAGGGACTCAATATTATCTCGATCTCCTTTTAGAACTGCCTGCTGCACAAGCTGACCAACGTTTGATTCTGGTGGTTTTTCTTCCATACCTGCCCTGGCCTTAGGAATATCAGCCATCAAGGATTTTTCCGCCATTAAATCTGGTATGTTGCACATCGAACACACCGGGTGTCTCGGCAGCCCGGTATGATCGGTACCTCCTGTTTTATAATCTTTATATTTCTCAATATACCCGGTACAATTAACATCACGATTAAGCAGCACCGCTGCTGACCGGGTAATATCCATTACTTTTTCATCAAATGGATTCATAATGGGTAAATCTAGTCCGGCTGCCCAGGCCATGGCCAGGTAAGCTGAGGTCAATATCTCCCGGGCCGGCAGGCCATGAGAAACATTGCTAATACCCAGCACTGTCCTAACCGGCAGTTGTCTTTTTACCGTCTGCAGAGCCTTTAGTGTTTCCATCACCTGACCCTGCTCAGCACTGGCTGTTTTGACCAGGCAGTCGATATATATGTCTTCATCCCGCAGGCCATATTCGATAGCTTTATTGTAAATGTTGCGGGCAACTGTTACTCTATCTTCTGCTTTATCAGGTATTCCATTTTCGTCCAGGCATAAGCCCAGAACTGCTGCCCCGTATTTCTTGGCCAGAGGCAGTATGACCTCAAGGTGCTTTTCTTCCCCGGTAGTTGAATTTATAAGAGCCCGTCCCACAAAGTTTTTCAGCCCTTCTTCTACCGCCTGCGGGTTTACCGAATCGATGGAAACAGGCATGTCGACTGCTGTTTGTATATCTATAACCGCCTTTTTCATGGCCGCAGCCTCGTCTATACCTGGAACTCCCATATTGACATCCAGAATGGGCGCTCCCTTTTCACACTGTTTTCTGGCCTCTTCTACCACCATCTGCATACTGCCGTCCTTTATGTCCTGAGCCAGTTTTTTCCGAGCGGTTGGGTTTATCCGTTCTCCAATGAACGCCAGTGGCTGGTCTTCTCCCAGCAGCACATGCTTGCTGCGGGAAGCAAAGGCACTGAGCTTGCCCCTGTTTCTATGGGCCGGAGTGAGTCCTTTAACCGCTTTGGCCATGGCCTGGATATGATAAGGGGTACTGCCACAGCATCCACCTATAATATTGGCACCTGCATCCCGAAGTTTAAGGGCATATTCGGCCATCTCTTCCGGAGAATCGGGAAAAACTGTTTGACCGTTAACCAGCTGGGGCAAACCCGCATTAGGTTCAACCGACAGAACGATACTGGAATGCCGACCCATCATCTTAATGACTGGCAACAGTTCTCTAGCACCGCCGGAACAGTTGGCGCCAATGGCCAGAGGCTGCAGAGCTTCCAGAATAATGAGGGCGGTGAGTGGATCGGTTCCCATCATGGTCCGGCCACTGTTCTCAAAAGTCATATGAGCTATAACCGGCAGACTGGTATTCTGTCGGGCGGCAATAAGCGCAGCCCGCATCTCACCAATATCAGTCATAGTTTCTATAGAAATCAGGTCCGCTCCGGCCTTTTCACAAGCCGACATCTGTTCAGAGAAAACCTGATACAAGTAATCAAAATCAACATCCCCCATGGGATAGAGCAGCTTACCGGTGGGACCAATCGAAGCAGCGACCAGGGCCTTATGGCCGGCTCCCTGCCGGGCTATCTTAACTGCTTCAGTATTTATTTCCTGCACCTGTTCAGCCAACCCGTATTCAGATAGTTTACAGCGGTTACCGCCGAAAGTATTGGTCTGAATAATGTCAGAACCAGCCTGAACATACTGGTAATGTATTTCAGCCAGTACCTGCGGGTTCTCAATTCCAAACAATTCCGGGCATTGTCCGGGCTGCAGGCCTTGATTCTGGAGCATAGTTCCCATTGCTCCATCCAAGACCAGAATTCTGTCTTTTAAAATAATATTAATATCTTGGATAGTCAGTTTTATCTCCCCCCTGTTTCTGGGTCAGGTAAATGATGGCAAAACAAAAACCCTCACATGAGAGGGTCCATAAGTTATTTCCCCCTCTCATCTTTCAGGATTACCCTGCAGGAATTGGCACCTTACCTCCACGGGCGGTTGCCGGGCTTCATCGGGCCTTTCCCTCCACCTCTCTAGATAAGAGCATTCAACTGTATTATTAATTAACCTACATTAATAGCTGCCTGTCCAATGACACCTGACTGCCTTACTTATCTTCAGTCTTTTCTTCGACTTTTTCCTCGGCTGCAGGCTCAGCCTTCTCCACCGCCGCTTCCTGCTTGGTATTGACGATGGTTTCATATTCCTTCTTTATCGTATTTGGTTTGTCATCATCGAACTTCATAACATCATTTATTTCTTTTTGGACTCCACTGGTAGCTTTCTTGAATTCGCGGGCAGCCTTCCCCATGCCTTTGGCTACTTCCGGAAGTTTGCCTGGCCCTACCACAATCAAAGCAATTAATAAAATGACTATTAATTCCCAGGGTCCTATATTACCTATAAATCCGAACATGTGATTATCTCCCTTACCTGGCAGCTAAAGATACCACTGCTATGACTCACCTGCCTACTATATTCGCTATATATTTTACTTGTATTTCTTCATATTAGCAATGTTTAATTTTTTATCAATACCGGGAAGAAGAGATGCTAATGATCATTTCCAGCAGGGGCAACCATATAGTATAATATGACGGTATTATTTCATCGGTTCAACTGCACAAATAACGTATTATCCTGCCGGAAATGTCTTTATAAGAAAAAGTCCATAAAGAAACTAAACATTTCTATATGGACATATTTCTTGAGTTCTTTATTAGTTGAAAAAGACTTTAAAAGCCATTAGCAGTGGTTATCGCAGCTCGGTGGGCACAAATGCATCTACCAGTCCTATCACCAGTGCTGCCAGAAGGCTTCCAATTAAAGATACCGACAGATAATTAGGAATAATAAACTGCGCCAGATAAATAACTACCGCAGCGGTGATAAATCCCACGATCCCACGTGAACGAGGGGAAATCCGATCACCAAATCCCATCTCTATCAGATAACCGATACCTGCAATTACTATTGCGGCAAGAATTGCCCCTACGAAACCTGCTACTCTTATACCAGGTACTAAATAAGCTACTAACATCAATACTATGGCTGAAACTACGAAGCGGACAATAGTTCCTATCCAGCTCCCACTCATATAAAAACTCCCTTCCTTAATCGATAATATTATGTTTTTCCGACAATCTTATGTTGCCATAGAAAAGGCGAAATTATACAAATAATTACGATCCGGCAAAAATAACAACTGGCGGTAAAAGTTACATTTATCCTGCGGCTTTATGAGAAATTATTCATTTATAGAAAGAGGTTCCTTCTATGTTTAGATTTTTGAGGAAAAAGCCCGATGCATCTGCATAAGCTTAATGAAAAGAGCATAAAAAACAGAACGCCTCCCAAAAGCCAGCCGGTTCAAAACTTAATCCTATTAACATAGAGGAAATCAATCCCCTGGAAAGAATAGTATCTTCGAGGTGATATTTTTGAAAAAAGATAGAAAAAAAGAGATGGAAATTGAGATGGAAAGAAGAAAAGCCATAAAGAGAGAAAAAGAAATGGAAATAAAGTTGGAGAAACGCAAGAAGAATATTGGTATCATATGGAGAATTTGGTGGGTGGGCCTTATCATAATTTTTATTATAATTGCTGTCCAAACATATATTATCAAGTTTGGTTAAAAAACCCTGCCTGAAAATGTGTGCATAAGTTTACCAGCACACTATCATTGATATGAGATACCATAAGCATTTAAATAAACTTTACTGTACTGGATTTCACTTTCACTATGGGGAGATTTTTGTTCTGCAGGATAACCTACAGCTATTATCGATTCAACCTGGTATTTATCTGGGATATTTAATAAATCTTTAATATAATCCTCTGCCATCTGCTGAGCGTCATGCCGCCTTGCCCTGATCTGAATCCAGCATGAACCCAGACCCATAGATTCTGCCATCAAATGCAGTATTATTGAAGCAATAGAAGTATCTTCTATCCATACATCACATTTTTCCGGGTCGGCCATAACCACAATTCCCAGAGCTGCTCCCTTAAGAAAAGCAGAACCGTGTTCTTTGCTTTCTGCCAATTTTTTCAGCAGGTCTCTATCATCTACCACTATGAATTCCCATGGTTTTAAATTTCTTGAAGATGGTGCCAAGAGGGCTGCCTTTATCAATTGTTCAATCTTTTCCGGTTCAATTCTATCCTCCCGGTATTTGCGAATACTCCTCCGCCTGCGCAGTATATCCAGCATAACACGACCTCCCTTTTATCAGTATAATGCATACTTTATCATAAACATCTGGCAACAGGAAATTGTCGGGAAGCAGAATCTGCTTCTTTTTCATAGCAACTGCTTCCTTTGATAATAAAGGTCACAAATTCATCTGCGGGCATACTCCGTATAAACGCTAAACTAAAACTGAACCAGTCAGGAGAAAAACGCTAGCGAGAAAATGTATCATCTCAACATTACCATCGCCTGGAATAATTTGGTAAGATGCTCGCAGGCAGCTCCCCTTGGCAAGGAAACCTCCTGTGGTGAGGTAATCGGTATCTTCCAAAGGTAATTATAAGCTATTTATGCAAGTCAAGAACCTTCCCCTGCCGGCATGTATGTCAAGTTGCGGATGCCGGGCTGGCAGATAAGTTAATATTGATATATTTCACGGTAGATAGGGGCATGAATTTGCCGGTCTGCAGTACTCCTTTTACTATCCCGATGACTCTTTTGACCTGCCTGCTCTGGAATTTTAATTCCCGGATTTCTTTTTTGTACTGCAGGTATTCTTGGAATTTTTCTATGGTGTAGCTGGTCTCATAGTTTTTCTCCTCGGGTATATATTCTTTTTTTTCCACACAGACCAGGTCTTCTGTTTCCGGACTCCCCCCTTTCTTCAACAGGTACATGTTCATGCTTTCTTTATTACCGGTGGCGATAGCGAAGTCGGCTTCTTTTGCGGCTACTTCCGGAAAGGGCAGGAGCCGCTGTCCTCTGAGATCCATGCCGTTCAATCCTTCGAAGCTGAGCCGGGGGATGGTGGGCAGGTACCTGGCATCAGCCAGTAAGCCGGCCAGGGAGGCCAGGTGGTTTTCAATTACGGCTGCAGCAGGTATCTGCCCCAGGTGCGGGTACAGATTGCATTTCAAGGCCTGCTCCAATGCCTGCAGGTGATGCAGGGGAATGCGTTTCCTCCCGATCTCATAGTTGGCCAGGGTGGCCCGGGGTATGTTTATCATCTCCCCCAGCTTCTTCTGGGTCAGCTTCCGCTGCTTTCTTACTCTTTTTATCCTCAAAGCGATATCGCTATATATTTTTTCCATGTTAAATCTTCCTCCTTAAAATTATTTTCCCGGTCTATTTATTAAAAATTCCCTGCTTTTATTTATATGACGGATAATGATTTTGTGTGCTCGGGGGACGAATATCTCCCATATATGTTCCTGGGGCACACAATTTGGTAAATTGATTCAGGAAATCATTAAGGAAGAAAAAATTTTTGACCCTTCATATTCTTAAGTTGAGAATATGAAAATAAGTCCGGGCCGCACCTGCGGCCGCAGGAATTTCCCCATGGTGTGGAAAAAATTTTTTGATGGATCTTATCTTTGCTGGAGAGCTGCCAAATAAAATCAGAGATGAGAAAAAATATACAGAAAAAGATGCTTTGTAAACTGATCAGGCAGCAACGATTGCCCGGCCGGCATAGTTAGACTGTGAGCCGGGGATGCAGCTCTAAACATCGGTGAAGCCATTTTACAATTCTTTAAAGTAATGCTTATTGTTTCCCATAAAAATACTCCCCTTCTAGTAGTAGGTTTTTAATTATTTAACCTATCCACTTAGGGGAGTAAATCAGGTTCTGATGCTTATTCTGCCTTTTTGGAATAGACTGTCATGCTATTCCTTTAATCAACGCAGTTCTGTTTCATTCATACCCCGGGGACCTTACTGGCGAACTTTACCTGCCGGGCGGGGAACATCAAAGTTATTTACTGGAAAATACAGCCTTGCAAATGTCTGCTGCCGAGACACCTGGAATCTCTATATTGGATTGGGATAAATACTGTTCTATCCTGTTTCTTACTTCCTGCTCTTCATAAGCAGACCCTACCATACAAGCCGATAGTTCCGGAAGACAGTTTTTGGGATAGCAGGTAAAATCCCCGCTTAATACCAGATCAATAATCTCACCGTCACCGGTGGTAACATTGCTCTGAATTAATCCCCCCAGGGCCTTATACATGCCCTGCTTCATCGTGACTCCGGCCCCAATGGTTATGAAATCCTGAGCGCAGCTATCGAGATTCATGAATTCTTCGGAAGTGTATTCCTTACCCAGCCTGGCTGCCATCTTCCATACTTCATCGGGGATAGCTGCCGGGGTTAAAGTACCAAGTACCTGACTAAACTTGTCGATAAGAATATTTATAACGTCTTCACGGTCAGGAGTATAACCAAGTTCCATCTTCAAAGTACTCAAATTATCCTGCATGGTTTTATAGAGTTTGTCCCTGAATTTTTCATCAGGTACCCGCAGCACTTTGCTCATAAGTTCAAAATCAAAATCAAGCAGAATTCCTCCTACGAAAACTATGCACTTGCCAATGTCGCCTCCGCCTTCACCCGATATTTTGCGCCCCTGTACGGTGATTATGTCGTTGATAGGTTTAAATCTGGTTTCTACTCCCATAGCCCGATAAGATTCTATCACCGGTCGTGAAAATTTCTGGTACAACTGATCTATATTTAAAGGAAGAACCGGGTTATCTTTTTTCATTATAATCTGGTAAAAAACCTGATTACGATCTAATAGCGTAGTTCCTCCCCCCAGTTCTCTCCGCATCACAGATATGCCATGATCACGGCAATAATCCTGATCCACTCCGCTCAGATCCTGAAAGTAGCCCACACTTACCAGCGGGGTCTGTGGGGATACCAACACCAGCGACTCAATTTCCATGTAGGCCAGAGCGTGAAAAAGCAACATCGAATACTGTTCAGGCAATATACCTGGATTGAATACTAACACTTGCTGCACCTCATCTTCCCTTATCTAATTAGTATGATTATACTGCAATGATATTATTGTACTATTGTAGCATCTCTGCACCATATATGAAAACGATCAATATCAGCATATTCCCGGGAATATCCTTAATCCCATTATAAATCCCTTTAAAACCAGTTATCCTTTTTCTCAACCTCCCGGCTGCTTTGTTTCACAGTCATGAAGCCGCCGGAACGATTGTATTTCACCGCCTGTATCTCTGCCACTGCTGCCAGGGCTATCTCGACCGCCAACTGGCCCCCTATATCTAACCCGATCGGGGTATGGACCCGGTTTATGCGATCCTCTGGAATACCCAAATGCAACAGCTTGTTCAAATAGGCTCTAATCGCATGCCGGTTGCTCATAATCCCTATATAGCGGGCGGGTGAGTTAACCACAGCCAGCAGGCATTTTTCATCATTTTCATGATGATGGGTTATTATCACAATGCTGGTGTTTTCATCGATAGCACATTCCCCTAACAATTGCACCTCATTCCCTATCAGCAATTCACCAGCTTCGGGAAACCTGTCCCGGGTCAGGTTTTGGCTTATATGGTCAATAACGGTCACCCGGTAACCTATCGCAGCCGCAAACTTACATATATACAAGGCTACCCTACCGGAGCCGGCTATTATCAGCTTATTGCTGCCGTCCAGCCTTGTGTCGGAAATCCCTGTATCCAGCTCCAAGTCAACACCTCCTTCTCAGTATATATCGTCACTTTACGAAATATAACAACTTTTCTCTTAACAAGCAAGGGGAAGCAAGGGAACGGTTCGAGACCACTGAAAAATTCACGGTTGTATTCTACATCTTCGAGGATTAAAACTTCAAACAACATAAACCCTTCTTCTTGTTTATTTTTCTAAAGCTTCTGGGACATCTGATTCATAGAGAAGAAAAAAGCTCCAATGAGACTGTAACCCAGTGGAGTAATTAGCACCAACTTACCATTGCTCCTAAGGTTAATGCAAAAGTATTGCTTAAGTTTCCTGCTTTGATCAATATTAAGGCTGCTGCTGCATAAATAAAGCAACAAACATATTCACCTTTTGCATATACTGAATCCTTTTATCAGTAATAGGTCGTTTTAGCCTACCTGCTGGCACCCACCTTATGGTAGTATATAGCCCTAACAATATCGTGATTATTACTAAGATAATTAAGAAATGCTTTGATATTACAATGCAACTTAAATACCCAAAAGCAATAAACATAACTGTACTAACCAACACGCATCGTTTTCCCGAACTCAGATGGGTACCCCCGCCAAAACATCTGAATGGAGCAAATGCCACCAGGAAAACTAACGTTGTTTTTAAAACACCTAACAATATTTGTCCATTGTATTTTTCAAGCAGTTTTTTTACTATATATAGTCCATACCCACGAGATTCGGATTCTTTTGTACTGAAACCAGCTTCAAATATATCAACTTTTTGCGGTATGGTTGCACCATTGTTATAGATATAGACTACGTAAAATTCATGATCTTGCATAAATTCAATTCCAACTCTGGGGTGATTCGATAATAGTAGTACTATATATCAAACTGATTTGACTAAGCACACTCTAATTTATCAATATTTAGAAAGAATGAGAAAATGGGATCTATACTGTGATGATGACAATTTTAATATTGATTCGCTAAGTACTGCTACGTTAAACGCAAATCCTTATATACAGTTGTATAGTGGCGAAAATGTATTACCTGTTTATGGTAAAACACTAGCATTTTCTTTCTAAGAGTTAATTGTTTTTTGTACTGAGAGGCAAACTTATGTGAAAAATCTCAGATTACATTAATTATATGTAATCTATTAAAACGGTGTAGAATGATCTACACTAGATATTAGAGAAAGGTTGATATTAATGAAAATAAAAAAAGGCATTATTGTAATAATATCACTAGCATTAATTTGTGGTATTGGTATATGGCAAAAAGATAAAGTTATTGCACAATCGCCTGGCACAGCACTAGGCGAAAAGGTAGTCCTAAATGAGCAGATGGAAGATAAAGAAGATGCTGCACTAATAGTAAATGACAATACAATTACTGTTGGAGATATGCGAAATTTAAAGGATTCCTATATGACATATAATCCTAGTGCATCTGAAAAAGATATCATAGAAGCCGCCATCCGACATGAAATATTATATCAAGAAGCTATAAACCAGGGTATTGATGTGGATTTTGATGAGGCCCAAAAATATACTGAGCAACTAAAGCAGGCATTTCTTGCTGATGAGGAGGACCCTTTTGCAGTAGATTTGTTTGAGTATATTAGCGGTTTAGGCTTGACTGTAGATGAGTATTTTGAACAAATGATACCTATGTATCAAGAAACAATGCACGTTGGTTTACTAAGGCAAAAGATATATGACGAAGTTGAATGGGAATCTGATAATAAATTGAGTTCCAGTGAACTAAATCAAGAACAAATAAAGGCTTTTAACAAGTTTTACAATACTTTGAGGGAAAATGCTGTGGTGGAAATTAAAGATTATGCCAAATAGTTAATACTAATGTAACAGGTAGACTTAAGGGAGCATCAATAATTATTGGGTTTTCAATATATGACCGCCTGTATTAAAAAGGCCTCACAGGAGGAACCATCAACAACTATATTTCCGCTATTAAGTTCTTCTACACCCATGTATTAGACAAGGAATGGTATACTAAGAAAATTCCGCGGATGAAACGAAAGCATTATTTCCCGGTTATCCCACCCAAAGATGAAGTCCTGGCTATACTGAACTCAACTACTAATTTACCTTGCCGGGAGTGGAATTCATAAGACGTTTTCTGATGCATATCTTACCCCGGGGGGTTGTAAAGATCAGGTACTATGGACTTCTAGCCAATCGAAACAAGAAGACCAAACTTGCGTTATGCAGAAAACTAAGCAATAGTCCTTCTGCCAGGCAAAGTATACTTAAAATGAGTGGTTTTCCCAATAACAAGCGCATGAATTCCCCCGAAATGGACGAAATGCTATTCATTTTACTCATCCCATAGGGAAACAAGAAAATTGAAACCCCATACCTTATCCTAAACGCGACTTCATTCTTCTGGGCAATCAAAAATTTTACGCAGGCTGTTTAAAGGACTCAAAGATCGCCTAAAACGATAGTTGAGTCCTTTTCGTGCGCAAAACTTCCGATTGACCCCTTCAAGAACCGTCCCCTTGCCTCACCCTTGCTTCAATCTTGAAATAAGGCTTCAGAGCCTATGTATAAAGTAGATCCGATAAAGCCCAAAGCCAATAAGCCAAGGCTCATGTTAATCCATAGTAATTTACGATTACTGTTTAAGATAGTTAATTCCATAAAGATTATTAATATAGCCGGAATGCTGTTCAAAAAGGGGGTTGGTATCATAATTAGCATGCTTAAGAAGACTACTGCCAACGATGCAAGTCTAATTTCCAATTCGTTAAGTGCAACTGATAGACCATTATTTAAAAAGCGTTTTTCTAGTTTTTCGCACAAAGGTAACGCTTTGGTTTCAATTTTCATAATAAGCGCCTCAGATATCTCTCGTTTACCAATTGCTTTAGGTACCCACAAATGTGTTCTCCCTAATGTACGCTGAAGGGACCAAACACAAAGAAGAGCTGCTGGGATAAAACCTATTCCTGGGGGCAGAGGTATCGTTAATGGCAATGCTATAACTATAAGCATCAAACTAAAACTTTGAGAACCAAAAGCTTTGATTAAATCTTCGACTGTAAGTCTGGATTCTCTATTTGATATAGTATTTCGAATTATTTTGCTTGGTGTTTCATGTCCTGACATCCAGTTCATTTAATAATAGATTCCTTTCTCATGGAATTGTGATTAATAATTTATTTATATTTTATCATATAACACAAATTTGTGAATTATACTTAAACTCTTCACTCTCCCAATACTTCTGCTATGAGTGGGCACCCTTCAAACTCAAGTACCAGAAGCTGAATTTTTAGTGACTATTCAAATGAAAAGCAAGACTTTACCGGGAGAACAAAACATTAGCAATTGGATGTTTTATTAATCGTTAATGGCTAAATAGGCCCCGATATGGAGCCTATTTAGAGGAGAAAGGGAAGGGTATAAATCTATCTTAATCAGCTTGGCTTTATTGCCCAACGTTTTGCTGTAAATACATTATAAGTAAGAAATTCCGAATAAATATGAAAAAATAATGTGGAAATGTTGATACTCACTTACATAATTCCCCATAAACCATAAAAAGAACCGGGCATTACACCCGGTCCTGGATTTAGCTAATAGTGTTTATTTATCCCAATGGACCGATTCTCCTTCTTTAGTGATCACTGACTCTCCGCTTTCGTTTATTTTTTCTGCATTTCTCTGTTTCTTTTTTTCATCCTCGGCTATGGACTTGTCCCTCAACTTACCGGCCGAAGCTGCTACAAGGAAAGAATTAAAAAATGCTAGACAATATAGCCTCCAATCCTTACAATCTCCACCTGTCGCAATATTGGCAATAACCAGTATTATAAAGGCCCATGCTGCCGCATATAAGTCTGTTCCCCATTTCCACCAGGAGTCCACTAATTTGTCAGTATATAATACGAGCAAAAAGGTCATCATGGCAGCTCCCGATAAAGTTATTAATGTTGACCAAGATAACAGACTATCTGCCATTGAATACCACCTTAATATAAAAAATCCTGTCCAGGCTCCTATAGCGCAGTGCTTCTGACAGGTGGTGGAGGGTAATATTACCCGAATTTTCCAGATCGGCTATGGAACGGGCTACCTTTAGTATCCGATCGTAAGCCCGAGCACTCATATTCAAGGTATTGAAAGCCTTTTTAAAAACCTGCTGGGAATTGTCATCGAGTTGGCAGTATCTGCGGATTTCTCCCGGACGCATCTGGGCATTGAAGTTGTCAAGAGAAAGAATGGTGTCATCTTAATAAAGCTTCTCGAAAAATGGATCTAAAATTGAAGATAATTTTTGTACTATTATTCTCCTTACCGCTTAAGGAAAAATAAAGATTTGAAAGTTACAATTGTTTTTGTACAGTTCTATATTACTCAAATTAAAGAACAAAAAAGCATAGGAGGAATTATCTGGTGATAAGCAAGAAACAAAGCAGTATTTTACATTTTGTAACAATACTACTACTCGGTTCTTTATTGATTATTTCCGGCTGTGGAAAGGAAATGACTGAAGCAATATCAGAATCTGCTATTACGGTAAATACTGTAACCGCAGAGCAACGGGATATCTATAAAAGTACCAGTTACAGCGGCAGGTTAAAAGCCCGCAGCGAAGTTGAGGTATTCCCGAAAACAAGTGAGCAGGTAATATCTATACAAGTGGCAGAAGGTCAAGAAGTCATGGCAGGTGAGACTTTAATGATTTTGGACAGCAGCAGCCTGCAGCCCTCATTAAAGCAGGCCGAAGCTCAGGTAGCTTCAGCCAGGGCAAATCAGGCTAATAATGAAATTAGCCTGGAAGCTGCCCGCAAAAATTATGAACGGACTAAAGAATTATATGACAATGGAGCAGTAACTCTGTTGGAACTGGAAACTGCTGAAGATGAATACTCTTCTTTGCAGTCAGGATCAGTAGAGGCCGCTGTAGCGCAAGCTGAAGCCTCACTACTTTCAGTCCAGGAACAGGTTGCTTATTGCAATATTACTGCTCCGGTAAGTGGAGCGGTCGGCCGAATTGATGTATCCGTGGGCGACTATGTTACTACTTCCTCAACTGTAGCAGTAATCAGTGATCCTCAGCAATTGCAAGCAGAAATTATGGTTGGAGAATCAGATATAACCAAAATTGAGCTAAATACGCAGGTTGATGTTTATGTTGAATCTGTAAGTGAGGATGCTTTTACTGGCACAGTAAGCAGCATTGCTACAGTACTAAATTCCTCTTCGGATATGTATCCGATTACCGTTACTGTTGATAACTCCGCAGGAAAAATTAAATCCGGTATGTATGCGGAAATTATGATCCACACCAGCGGTGTGCAAAATGCACTTTGTATTCCGCTATCAGCCATAATACCGGATAATGGAGTTAATATTGTATATACGGTGGATGATGAAAGTCGGGCCGCAAGAACAGAAGTAGAAACAGGAATAAATGATAATAACTATATACAGGTTTTATCTGGATTAAAAGCAGGTGATAAAGTTATCACTCTGGGCAACACCCTTATTAGCAATGGTTCATTGCTGACGACCGAGAGTGAAGAAGGTGAATAAGAATGGATAAAATAGCAAAATTTGCCGTAAGCAGACCGGCGAGTGTTACCATTTTAGCCTTAGCCATTATTCTTCTAGGTTTTTTCAATCTATCTAAACTATCTATTGATCAGATGCCTGAGATGGAAATGCCTATGGTAACTGTTATGACCACATATAGCGGTGCCAGTCCAGAAACAGTTGAAGAAGAAGTAACTAAACCACTGGAATCTGTTCTGGCCAGCCTGAGTGACGTTGACTCCATTGAATCTTCATCCAGCTCGAGTTCATCTATGATAATGATAACCTTCGATTACGGTATAGATATGGACCAAGCTGCTCTTGACATAAGGGACAAAGTGGGACAGATTGAATCCAGTCTGCCGGATGATGCAGAGGAACCCACCATAATGAAATTTGACTCCTCTTCACAGGCGGTTATTCAGATTAGTTTAGCCGGTGACAACATGTCTCTGGCAGAACTGCAAAGCTTGGCGGAAGATACTATTGAACCGCGTTTATCGCGCATTTCCGAAATAGCTTCAGTTTCCATAAGCGGGGGACAGGAGCGGGAAATACAAATACAACTGGACGAAAATAAAATGGAAAGTTATGGTTTAACCTTAGCGGATATTGCAGATTTCATGGCTGTTGAAAACTTTGATATTTCAACCGGATCTCTAAGATATGGAGACCGCGAATATACTATTCGCACTATACAGGAATTTGACGAAGTTGATGATATTGGTAATGTACCCATAACTACTTCCGGAGGAGACACCATTCATCTAAGAGACATTGCCTCAATTAAAGATACGGCTGCCGATATGACTGAATACACCCGCATAAATAAAGATACGGCAGTTGGTATATCCTGTCAGAAAGAATCAGGCGCTAATACGGTTGATGCATGTACCGAGGTTAAGGCTGAAATAGAGCAGATAAGCCAGGATTTGGGCGGCGAGCTGCACTATAAGATAATTTCCGACCAATCTGAAAGTATTCAGGAATCTATCGATTCCACCAAACACATGATATATGAAGGAGCTATACTGGCGGCAATAGTATTGCTGCTGTTCCTGCGCAGCTGGCGAAGTACAGTAATCATATTCATTTCCATACCGTTGTCGCTTGTTGCTACCTTTACCGGAATGTATTTTCTTGGTTATACTGTTAATATTATTACCCTGGGAGGTCTGGCTTTAGGAATTGGTAGAATTATCGATGATTCTATTGTTGTTTATGAAAATATTCACCGCCATCGAAGCTCAGGTTTATCCATGAAAGAAGCAGCAATTTTGGGGGCAAAGGAAGTTAGCGGTGCGGTTTTAGCTTCCACCCTGACTCTATTTGCAGTATTTTTACCTATGATGACCGTTGAAGGCATAACCGGAATGCTGTTTAAGCCGCTGGCGGCAACCATATGTATTGCCATTGCCTGTTCCTATATAGTGGCTATAACGGTAATTCCCATGCTGTCATCACGATTCCTGAGTGATAGAGCTATGAAGCCAGTTGATCCGCACAAAAATATATTTTCTCGAATCGTGGCAAGTTTTGGCCATGAGATTGATAATTTAGGAGAAAAATACAAGAATCTTTTAGCCTGGGCCTTAAATCATCGCAGTAAAGTGGTTATTACCGTAATTGCTCTTATGCTGCTGTCACTGCTGTCAATAGGTACTATAGGAGCAGAGTTTTTCCCTTCCTCGGACTCAGAAGAGATATCGATCGATATTGAAGCGGATAAAGGTTCTTCCCTGGATGATACCGATGCTATAGTAGCTCAAGTTGAAGAAATTTTATTAGAGATCCCGGAAATGGAAGATGTTTACACTACGGTAGGCAGTTCTGGGTTTATATTTAGCAGCAGTAACAGTAATGAGGCCGCTATCACTGCTGCCCTGGCTGAGGAGTCTGAAGGAGACAGAAGCACCGATGAAATCATGGAGGAATTAAGAAAATCGGTAACTTCAATAGCGGGTGCCAAAATTGAAATTACTAAAAGTACTACCATGGGCAGTATGACCGGTGATGACATCAGTGTCGAAATCGAAGGAGATGATCTCGATACTTTGAAAGAGATTGCAACCGAAGTGGCCGACATTGTAAAAAGTATCTCCGGTACCCGAAATGTAAGCAATTCTTTAACTGACGGAGACCCGGAAGTAAAAGTGAACATCGATGTTGATAAGGCTGATATGTATGGCCTGACTCCGCTAGCTATTGCCTTGGAAGTTAAAAATGTTATGAATGATGTAGATGCCACTACTTTTACTGATGATGGTGAAGATATTGATGTTACACTTTCTTATAAAGATGTATCGGAGGATTTAGAATATTTAATGGATTTGACTATAACCAATTCCAGCGGTACCAGTATTAAGTTGTCAGATGTGGCAAGCTTCACCCTGGACCGGGCTCCGGTAGAGATTGGTCGTGTTGATCAGGTTCGCCAGGTCTCGGTTACCGGTGATATCTTTGGGCGGGATAATAATAGTGTTAACCAGGAAATTAGAAGCAAGACTGCTGAATTGAATCTGCCCGATGGCTATAGTATTAGTTTTGGCGGTGCTAATCAAAACATGCAGGAAAGCTTCTCGAACCTACTTACAGCCCTGATTTTAGCTATTGTTATGGTTTATGTGGTTATGGTGGTGCAGTATGAATCTTTTTTCGATCCGTTTATTATTATGTTTACCATGCCAACGGCTATTATCGGAGCAATCCTTTCTTTGGCAGTAACTGGAAAGGCTTTAAGTGTTGCTTCGTTTTTAGGAATTATAATGTTAATGGGTATTGTTGTTGCCAATGCAATAGTATTAATTGATTACTTGAAGCAACTGCGTGACAGAGGCATGAAAAAAGATGCAGCTATTATTGAAGCCGGTCGGGTGAGGCTCAGGCCTATTTTGATGACTTCACTCAGCACTATGCTGGCAATGCTTCCCCTGGCTTTAGAATTACATGAAGGAGCTTCAACTATGTCACCTATGGCTACGGTTGTAATAGGTGGTCTGCTGGTATCCACTGTTCTTACCCTGGTGTTTGTGCCGGTAATATACAGTATTTTTGATGATTGGAGAGATAAAGTAATGTACAAATTTTCTGGAAGTAATAAAGTAATTATTCTGGACAATGAACCTGTAAACAAGTAAAAGAATATTTACGATAATTTATATATTAATTACAGCTTTCGCCCTTGGCTCATTATTGCTTATAGTTTGGGTCAAGGCGAAAGTTGTATTATTTATTTTGAGGAGACACGGCTATGCGAGTATTATTGATCGAAGACGAAGAAAAAATAAGTGCTGCTGTAGCCCACGCACTTAAGCAAAAGCATTATGAAGTCGATTGCGCCGCGGATGGCAATGAAGGATTCATGCTGGCTCAAAAAGATATATACGATGTTATTGTTTTAGATATTATGCTTCCCGGAAAAAGTGGTTGGGAGATAGTGAAAGAATTGCGATCTTGCAAAAATGCTACCCCGGTTTTGCTTTTAACGGCTCTGGCTTCAATTAACGACCGGGTTTCCGGTCTGGACTTAGGAGCAGACGATTATCTGGTAAAACCGTTTGCCATGGCAGAATTAATGGCCAGGATACGGGCCTTGTCACGTAGAATACCTGCGGTTTATATCAGTAAAGCTTTACATTTGGGTAATATGAGTCTGGATGTAGATAACCTTACTTTAAGCATAGATGGGCAGGAAATGAAGCTCACCTACAGAGAAGCGCAATTTATGGAAATGCTAATGCGAAAACCGGGTATGGTATTTACCCGAGAACAGATAATTGACCGTATATGGGGCTATGATAATCTGGTTCATGATAATAACATAGAAATATATGTTCATTATCTGAGGAAAAAAATAAGTAAAGCCAGTCATTTAATTGCTACGATAAGAGGAATAGGTTATACCCTGGAAGAGAGGTAGTCATGTTTCAGGAACTGCGTAATATGAGATACAGATTAACCCTTTACTATACACTGGTATTGGTATTATTCACATCTCTGTTTACCAGCTTTGTTTTTTATAATATTTTTTATGCTAATGGATTCATTCTCGATCGGGAGTTGAAAGCAACATCAGCCCAGGTAAGCAACTTAAGCATTTTACCGGAGTTGAGCAACCGCCCACCTGATTCCGGCAAGAAAAATTTGTCAAATAATGGAGAAATTATCGATTCATTGTTCAAAATTATCTTACGTGATGAAAATATGAATATTACTCAGGCTTCCATTCAATATAAGGCACTTCTGCAAAACAGTCAGGATTTGGCCCGACAGTCCTGGTTAAACCAGCAAGAACGCTGGGATACCATCAATTTGGGAGAAACTGAATATCGAATCTTTTCTACTCCTTTCCATAGTAACGGGGATAATGGAGTAGTACAGACCTGCTGTAATTTAACTATGATCCATAAGTTTATCAGCAATTTCAATTACCTTCTATTAGCAATTAGTGTAATTGCTATTGTTTTAGCCGCATTGATAGGCTGGTGCCTGGCTGGCCGGGCCATGATGCCGGTTAAATTTGCCTGGCAGCGTCAGAAAGAGTTTATTGCAGATGTTTCTCACGAACTTAGAACTCCACTTACGGTAATACAAAGCAACCTGGATGTTGTGATAGCAGACCATTACGGAAGCATTAAAGATAATATCACTTGGCTGCAAAATGCCTATAATGAAACCGAAAACATGGGCAAGTTGATTAATGATCTTCTGCTTTTAGCCAGAATTGACGCGCACGAGATTCAACTTGATTTTAATGAATTCGATTTATCATCTATGATAACCGAGCTTGCATTTCAGTTTTCTCCATTGTTCCAGGGCAAGAACCTAAAATTTTCATCAAACATAGAATCAGAAGTAAAAATGTATGGCGATGCCATGCGAATAAAACAGCTGGTGAACATTTTCCTGGAGAATGCTTATAAATATACTCCCGATGGTGGATTTATTCACCTGAAAGTAAGCAAATTACAAAACGGAATCGAAATTCTGGTTAGAGATAGCGGAATTGGTATTGAGGAGACTGAAACAGAAAATATCTTTAGAAGATTTTACCGGGTGGATAGAGCTCGTTCGCGCAAGCAAGGAGGAACAGGACTGGGATTATCTATTGCTGCCTGGATTGTTGAAGTACACAAAGGTTATATTCGAGTAGATAGCAAACCGGAAGAAGGCAGCACTTTTAAAGTATTTTTCCAGAATAACGAGGCGACTCAATAAGAAGAAGCAAGACGGTTCTATTACTTCCAAAGAGTTTATTTAGTAAGATGAATAAAAAACTTTGAGAGTGATGAGTCTGGCGAGAAAAGCTGGGAAACGAAGCGAGACAGGTAAAGGTTTATACGGTTCAATGAAACAGAGAATGAAGACAAATGCTTAGATGATGATAAAATTAAGCGGTTAAATGATGAAGAAGCCCGGTGAAAGATAAAGAAAGTACTTGTTAGGCTCAGCCTTACTGAGTAAGATAAAAAGTTTACAGAAGGAGCAGCGGGACGAAGTGCTTTCAATGGTAAAAAGTTTAGAAGGGGTAACGCAGCGGCTGGCAGCAAGAATTCTTGGCGTGTCTCCCAAACTGATATTTAAGGCTGAGGAAGCAAAAGAACCATTCTCTTGCTTCAATTACTGTATGGAAAGGACAGAATTAGGTACTTGCTATATAGTTTACCGTTTAGATAAATTCTGCATCTTTACATATTCCAGTATTTCCGATCCAGGCTCCTGTAGCGCAGTGCTTCTGACAGGTGGTGGAGGGTAATAGTATCCGAATTTTCCAGGTCAGCTATGGAACGGGCTACCTTTAGAATCCGGTCGTAAGCCCGGGCACTCATGTTCAAGGTATTGAAAGCCTTTTTAAAAACCTGCTGCGAATTGTCATCGAGTTGGCAGTATCTGCGGATTTCTCCCGGACGCATCTGGGCATTGAAGTTAATATCAAGATCTTTGAATCGTATTCCCTGAATCTCTTGAGCGCGGTTTACTCTTTCCCGCATAGACGAGGAGTCCTCCCCTGGTACCTTATCCTGCAGTTCTTCATATTTTACTCTTGGTATTTCTATGTGCATATCCATACGATCCAAAAGAGGTCCACTGATGCGATTGAGATATTTCTGTATCTGAGTAGGAGTGCACAGGCATTCCGTATCCGAACCAAAGTAACCGCACGGGCAGGGATTCATGGCTGCTACCAGACTGAAGTTGCAGGGATAGGTATAGGTAGCCAGAGCTCGTGCGATGGTAACGGTTTTATCTTCCAGCGGTTGACGGAGAGATTCCAAAACCTCACGATTGAACTCAGGCAATTCATCCATGAAGAGCACACCATTGTGCGCCAGGCTGATCTCTCCAGGGCGCGGGTCTTTTCCCCCGCCGATAATACTCACTGCAGAAGCATTTTTGTGGGGAGCTCTGAATGGCCGGGTTTCAATCAATGGTCTTTCTTTATTAAGCAGGTTGGAAACCGAATATATGCGAGTGGTCTCCAAGATTTCGCTGCGGGTCATCTCCGGGAGGATTCCAGGTATCCGGCGGGCCAGCATGGTCTTTCCTGAGCCGGGAGGTCCGATCAGCAGCACATTATGATGTCCAGCAGCCGCTACCTGCAGGGCGCGCTTGGCGATATCCTGACCTCGGACGTCGGCAAAATCAAGTATTTGACCCCTGGGGGTTATTTGTTCCATATTCTTAACCTCTACCAGAGGCAGGTCTCCGGTTGAAGTCATAAAATTAACAGCTTCCCTGAGATTCGAAACAGTAAAGGTTCGTACTTCTTCTACCAGGGCTGCTTCCCCAGCGTTTTCTGAAGGTACAATGAAGTCAATCGGGTACTCGAAATTAGCAAGTTCCAAAGCCATGGGCAGCACTCCGGCTATCTTCTGCAGGTCACCGTACAAAGAAAGTTCCCCGGCCATATAACAGAAATCAGTCAGAGTAGTCTCTATTTGCCCAGATGCCAGAAGGATACCCAGGGCAATAGGCAGATCAAAATGAGTTCCCTCTTTCTTCATGTCGGCAGGTGAGAGATTAATCACTATTCTGCGGTTGGGGAATTCAAAGCCGGTATTTTTGATGGCCGACCGTACCCTTTCACGGGCTTCTTTTACCGATGTAGAAGCCAACCCCACGATTTCAACTGTGGGCAGACCGCCCTGAACATCTATTTCAACTCTTACCGGTACAGCATCAACCCCGGTTAAGACCATAGAATTTAATTTAGCCAGCATAAACAACCACAACTCCTCAAGCATATATACATAAATTACCTCATATGTATTAAAATTACAATAGGAGTGATGGCCTGGCCCTATACAAAAACATAGAGAACCTTGAACCGGTCAGATTTTGTTGGCCGGAGGAGTCAACACTTAAGTTTTACTATAATGGCAATGGGCAGCCGGTATTAAGAGTGCATATCCTAATCACCGGGATACAGATTATAAAGCGAAGAGATATACAAGCGTTGGATCTCTAGTTGCACCGGTAAGAAGAAATGCGCCAGAATATGGGATATATACGAATTTTCTGAACGCGAATTGTACCAGCACAATTTAATTTACACTCTCCTTGTTGTGCGGAATATGTTCGAGAATATAAGGCACAACCTCGTCGGGTGAAATATCCAAAACTATTGAAAATTCTTGATTCAATTGTGTTTCAGCTTTATTCATTATGTCTTCCTCTGTTTTGGTCAGTTTCTTGCCAATGGCGGATCTTGCTTCTTTTTCTAGATATAGCGTCCTAATAATTTTTACCCATTCTTCATTATTTCCAGATCTAAGAGCAGCTTTGAAATTAGCATTTCTTTGTCTCTCATCATTAATCCAAACGCTTTCCATTTCTGGCATCTTTGCTATTAACGATAATGCATCATCTTTAGTAATGATTGACCTCATTGAAATATTTTGATTATTTACAGGGACCATAATGGTCATATTACTGTCGTAAACGGGATTCAAAACATAGTATTGGGTTTCATCATTACTGATATGCTCATCTCTTCTAATATCTGTAATTTGGCATACTCCCGTTAAGCCATACACAACATAATCATTCACTTTGAACATAAATCTTTCTCCTTGCTTTTGAATTAATAAATAGTATTTTCAGGAATAAATTCAACTAATAAAAAAGCAGTTTCGATAACTGGATTAAAGCCATCGCAACTACACTCCTTAATAAAATTATATCAATAAATTTAATTGTGATGTAATAGCCATCTCTGTTTTTTAGATTGAATTTGTTGTATCAAATAATCTTCAGCAACCTTAAGAAATTGTGCATTAAGGGAACTCCGTCATCAAAAGAAGCTTCGGTTCGTAATATAAAGACGTTTTCTGCCACTATCAGTCCTTGGTCTTCTTCTTTATAAACTAATTATACAACATCGCTGGAATATCTCAGAAAAAAGCTGGATTATTTTACTTTATATGCCCCTTGTGGGAAGATTGTGGGGGGATGGGGTAGAATCTACACTGGCATTTTGATCTGGGCAAGCTGCTATCATGAAAAAACCGCGCGGGTTGAACAGTCTTCATTAAGTTGGCTGAAGTTTTATCTAACTGTAGAAAGATAACAAAATGGAACCGCCGCGTGCCGGCTCCCCAAGGGGAGCAACGGTATCCCCAGTGTCATCCTTCTGGTGCTATAATATATAGATAGATTAAGCTGCTATTATTCAAGAGGAGATTTCTAAAATGCGTTATTTTGCTGATTATCATACCCATACAAATTTTTCCGGGGACAGTGAGGCCCCTATGGAATCAATGGTTAAGAGAGCAATCGAACTGGGATTAACTGAACTAGTTTTTACCGATCATGTTGATTATGATTATGCTGATCCTGTTTTTGAAAATATTGATTTTGAAGATTATCTAGAACACTTCAGGCATGTTAAAGAAAGATATTACCGTGATATAAATATTTTAATGGGGGTAGAAATAGGCTTTCAACCGCATGTCGAACCCCAAATTGAGGAACTGCTAAACAGTTATGACTTTGATTTCGTAATTTATTCCACTCATATGGCCGACCAGCTTGATTTTTATACCGGAGCTTTTTTTGATGGCAAGGATAAGAATGCTGCCTATCAGAGATATTTTGAAAACGTACTGCAAAGTCTAAATAAGCCTTCTAATTTCAATATTTACGGACACCTGGATTTTATCGTCCGGTATGGTGATTATGACTCCAAGGTGCTTTCTTACCAGGAGCATTCACAGGTAATTGATAAAATTCTGCGAAATCTTATTTATAATGGCCGAGGTATTGAGATTAATACCTCGGGGTATCGCTATGGCCTGCAGCACATGCATCCCCAAGCGGATATAATCAGACGCTATAAGAAGCTGGGAGGCGAAATAATAACTGTGGGCTCTGATGCCCACAGCCCTCGGGATCTTTGTGCGGATTTTAATGATGCCTATACCCTACTGAGAGAAATAGGGTTCAAATATATTAACGCTTATCAACAAAGAAAGCCCCGATTTGTAAAGATTCCCTGACCCAAACAGAAATAATATATCGCATTCCAAGTACAGTCGTTTTCCCCTGTTTATTAACTGAGCAGCAGATAAATGCTAATCGACCCCAACAGGTTGATTAGCCCTATAATTAACAGAGTATTCTCGCGTTCATGCCTTTCCTGCCTGTCTGCACGGCTTTCGGAATAGTTTATAGTCCTGACTTGATAACCGCTCCCCAGTGATCCCGAAGTTATTATAGCCATGGCCAAAAACAACATTCCAGCTACAAAAGGTATATTAATTAACCAATCTATATTCCTTAGAATAACAGCCGTAACTCCTGCCAGAACAAAAATTACTAAACTAAACAAGACTGCTTTTTTCAATTAGATCCCCCACTTAAGCCAAATATCTTAACAAGTTGACTTCCAATACCGCAATATTTCCATAATATTACATTTTTATTTTATCAAGTTCCAGTCGTTAACACAACTATTCACTCAATGTTTTACTTCGGTGCTATCGTATAGTAATATCTTTAATACTTTTAAAATTTTATTATTTAGTTCCCCCTGAAAAACTCTAATAAACCCAAGTCGACTTTTTTAGGGATAACTATTCAGGCCAACCAAGAGTGCTTGCCCTTCCACCCCATGACTTTAAGTTTTATAATAGTCATAGTCGCATAAATTATTGTAAAAAATAATATGAATTAACGGGAGAAATGCTGATGGAAAACCATATTTCAAAAAACCAGGTATTATTTACTATTGCTATAGCTTCATTTTTAACCCCATTTATGCTATCTGCAACTAATATAGCTCTCCCCTCTTTACAGAGAGATTTCGCAGCTAACGCGGTAATGCTGAGCTGGATTGCCACCTCCTATCTTCTGTCAACAGCAGTATTCCTTATGCCGGCGGGAAAAATAGCCGATATCTATGGCCGAAAAAAACTCTTCATTATTGGAGTAGTTATATTTACCCTGGCTTCACTTTTATCTGCCTTCGTCCCTACCATCGATTGGTTGATATTGATGCGGGTATTTCAGGGACTGGGCGGTTCCATTGTTATGACTACTGCAGTCGCCATACTTACTTCAGTATATCCGCCCCAGGAACGCGGTAAAGCTCTGGGCGTGAACGTATCTATGGTGTATATCGGCCTGGCCAGCGGCCCTACTTTGGGTGGATTGCTTACTGCCCATCTGGGTTGGAGAAGTATCTTCTATATGTCGGCTCCCCTGGGCTTAATTACTCTACTTTTAACCCTGTATTACTTGAAAGGAGAGTGGGCAGACGCCCGGGAAGAAAAATTAGACATCAAGGGCAGCTTGATCTACGCGTTTAGTGTTATCGCTATAACATACGGTTTAACGCTGCTTCCAGCCGCATCCGGCATATTGTATCTGCTGCTGGGCATACTGGGGGCTGCCGCTTTTGTAAGAAGCCAGCTAACTGTTAAATATCCTGTATTCAACGTACGCCTGTTTAAGAATAACCGGGTATTTGCTTTTTCCAATATCGCAGCTCTTATTAATTACGGAGCAACCGCCGGAATAACTTTCTTATTGAGCCTTTATCTGCAGTATATTAAAGGAATGCCTCCCCAGACTGCAGGCCTGGTTTTGATCGTACAGCCCATCATCCAGGCTATTTTGTCACCAGCAGCTGGCAATCTATCAGATAAAATTGAACCCCGTCTTATTTCATCCCTGGGTATGGCATCTACCTCCCTGGGTTTATTCTTGTTGATATTCCTACATTCTGAGACCCCGCTTACTTATATCATCACTGCCTTAATTGTACTTGGGATTGGCTTTGCGCTCTTTGGATCTCCCAATACCAATGCTATCATGGGTTCGGTCTCCCGGCAGTATTATGGAATTGCATCTGGATCAGTCTCAACCATGCGCCTCTTGGGACAGAATTTTAGTATGGCCCTGGCTACACTAATGATTACTCTCTATATGGGCAAGGCCCCAATAGCTCCTGCCACTTATGAACTCTTCCTGAACAGCAGTCATATTACCTTCAGCATCTTCACCCTGCTCTGCCTGGCAGGAATTTATTTTTCCTATTCCCGGGGTAAGCTGCATACTGGCAGTGAAGCTGAGGAAGGTCAGCCCTCAAAACCTTAGCAATTAGCTGAAAATAACAGATAAATCCTGGCACCGTATAGAATTTATCCTTCATAAGCTGATGGCTGGCTTTATTTATATTAATATGGGAAAAGTACGAATTGCACTGAAGTTCCTATGAATAAGTATCTTTTACCTTACAAGTTTAACGTTCTGCTTTTAGCGGTGCTGCTCCTGTCTAATATGTGCTTAATACCTGCACAGGCCAGCAGTGAGGATATTAAAGTATATGTTAATGGTAATAAGTTAATCTTTGATGATACGCCGGTAATCGAAAACGATATGGTTCCTATACCAGCTATCCATTTCTGGCCCAACGAACAAAGTGTTCACAGTTGTTGAAAATAATATTATAATCGCTTTCCCCATATCGGCTCAGGCCCCTTTTAATGATCTCATCCGGGGAATAGGCGGCGTGACTTTCTTCATCACTTCTTTTTTGTATTTTTGCTCCTTCTGCAAATTCTTCAAAACCGGTTATTTTAACTTTGCTCATATGATAATGAAGTACTAGATTTTCCCCCATATATATACCATGGTGGGTAAAACCTGGCCGCTGTACAAATAAGTGGTCTCCTTTTTGTATATCTGCTGCCTGGTCAGCAAACAGCATCCGGTTCAGACCATTATCGCGACTTTCTATATAATTATCAATTGTATCCAGTACATTGTGGTAGGCACGGGCAGCTTTTCCCAGTGAGGGATTCATCTCCCCGGTTATTTGCTGGATTTCTTTTCTGTTCTCCCGGTTAAGTTTTATTAATGAATGGATTTTATCCATCTGTTCTCTGCGCTCTATTTTTTTATGTCTCCGCTCTTCAGCCTTTTCCATTTGTTGGGCCATTTTGCTTTGGGAACGCTGACCCCGTAGGCCTTTAAAAAATCCCATGGTCATCCTCCCTTGTATATTATGAATAGCATTAAAATAATTCTGCATCAAGCTGCATTTTCCCTGCCGACTTATAATAGAAACAGCCTGCTTCTCCTTAATACTAATTAATGTCAGATCAATAACATACAATGAAATACTGAAACTATTAAGAAAAAACTGATGCAGACAGATTAATTTTCATTATTTTCCCATATACATCATAAATTATGTTATTTTTCTCATAGGTTAATATTGAATAATTGATTCTATTGTGCTAGACTTACTGTAATCTTATAGGCCTCCGAGTTAATATGCCTAAGGCACTGCTATGGTTTATTAACCTGGGTGCAGGAGGAAACGCCTGTGCCTCCCCTTATTGTGGAAAGGAGACAAGACCTTATTTGGTTATGCCTGTAATGGCTGGCATGTGTATTTATGGTGCGCATTATTGCTGTTGCTGTTATGGTGGTATAATCGTAAGACTGTCGTGTCTATCTATTTCATAGGCGCGATTTTTTGTTTTTGGTAAAAGGCTCTTCGGAGCTTTTGCATACAATCCCAATCTTTTTCTTCCCGCTTTGAATAAAGCGGGCTTTTTTTATCCAGACTTATCCGAACTATGCTTTACATTAACTTCATCAGTTTTTTAAGTTTTTCCAGCGATAATTTATATGGAGGATATTTCATTTTCATGTCAAAACAAAAAGTATTTCTCATAACACTTTTATGGTGAGAAAATGTATCAAAGGATGCTCTCCCATGATAACTCCCTATCCCACTTTCCCCTACTCCACCAAAAGGCAGTTCGCTGCTGCTGGTATGTATTAAAGTATCATTTATACACACACCACCAGACTGGCTGGTTTCTAAAATCAGGTCCTGTTTTTCGCGGTTGTTGGAAAAGAAATACAACGCCAGTGGTTTAGGCCGTTCATTAACCATATCGACTGCTTCTTCAAGAGTCTCATATTCAAAAACAGGGAGGATCGGTCCGAATATTTCCTCCTGCATCAGCTGTCCAGTCAAAGGGACATCAACAATAACCGTAGGAGCTATGTATCTTTCTTCTCGCTTGCTCTCGCCCCCAATAATAATGTTTCCTTCCTCCAGCAATCCTGTAAGTCTCATAAAATGCCGGTCATTAACAATCCGTGAATAATGCTTAGATTCAATGGAGCAGTTGCTATAGAAGTCTCTAATAATTTCTGTAATTTTTTTAAGCAGTTCATTGCGGATGTCTTTGTGTACCAGCAGATAATCAGGAGCAATACAAGTCTGCCCGGCATTGATGAACTTTCCCCATACTATTCTCCGAGCTGTAATATCAAGATTGATATCCCGGTCAACTATGCAGGGGCTCTTGCCTCCCAGCTCCAACGTTACCGGTGTGAGGTGTTGGGCTGCTCTCTGCATGATCATTTTCCCCACCCTTAACCCGCCAGTAAAAAATATATAATCAAACTTTTCCTGCAGCAAGCTCTGAGCTGCCTCTGAATCACCTTCGATTAATGTTACATATTCATCAGAAAAATTGTCGCTGATAATTTTTCCCATCAGTCGGGAAACGTTCGGAGCAAATTCGGAAGGTTTTAAAACAGCACAATTCCCCGCTGCCATGGCTCCTACCAGTGGTGCCAACAGTAGCAGCACCGGATAATTCCAGGGAGCTATTATAAGTACTACTCCCCGTGGTTCGCTGTATATAAAGCTCCTGGCTCCCAGGAACATAAGAGAAGTTTTTACTCTAGTGGGCCTCATAAAACGCTTCATATTTTTAATCATATAATCTATTTCGTGAATCAATATATTAATCTCGGTTAAATACCCTTCTACACTGCATTTGCCCAGGTCTAATCTCAATGCTTCCAACAGATCATCCTCACTTGCCTTAATTAGCCTTTTTAAGGTCATTAACTGAGCAATCCTAAAATCCAGAGTCCTGGTCTCCCCCTGCCTGAAATATTCTCGCTGCCGTTCTAATAAACCACCGTACTTTTGATTATTAAGCATATTACCCTCCATCTTTAATTCTTTTAAACCTATTTTAACGTAACAGCTGAACACAGATTCATTTATTCCGGATATTATCTCTAACTTTTTCACTTATCAGACACCTGGGATTGTTTTTCATTTTATCCTAACAGAATATTCATGTATAATAGACATATACCCATTAATTACAACTTTTTTACATAATCATAAAGAGGTATGTGTCAAAAAATTATAGCTAACCAAACTAAATATTAATAAGCTGTAATTCCGAGCCCGCAATCCTAATGCTAATAGCTATGGACCCGGGTCGATAAGGGTATGACCGGAAACGATCATGCCTCCCGTGTTTGGAAAGGAGTTATGCGCAGCTTGACTTTCATTTTCTCATAACACTAATAACTGCAGTGCTTATGTTTGAAGATATTTTGTCAACACGTTTAAAGCGCAGTCTTTTCCAATTGAGAAAAGACTCTTTTATTTTCTGGAGAAGGGAGTGAACTCAGATAGTATTATAAAAATGATCGATTTTAAAAAAAAGAAAGGATTGGGAGAATGTTTAGAAACAAAATAATATTACTGATTTTATTACTTATCTTTACTCTGGGTACTGTGATAGGATGCAGCAGTACAGATACCTCTTCTCAGGAAGCTTCGTCAGAACCAGCCGTTACCGAGCCGACAGACAGTCTGCTGGTATACAGCGGAGCTGGACTTCGTAAACCTATGGATGAGATCGGTCAGGTTTTCGAAGAAAAGTACAATATTAGGATAGAATACTCCTACGCTGGTTCAGCCCAGAATCTAAGCCAGATAGAGTTAACCGGACAAGGTGATGTCTGGACCCCGGGTGACGTATACTACGGCCAGGCTGCCCAGGAAAAAGATCTAATTGTGAGTATGGTTAATTTCGCTTACCATATCCCGGTTATTGCTGTTCCTAAAGGAAATCCAGCTAATATCCAAAGTCTGGAAGATATGGCGGCTCCCGGGCTGAAAATAGTACTGGGTGATCCTGAAGCAGCTGCTATCGGCAAAACCGCCAAGAAAATGCTGACCGAAAATGGTATCTATGAGGCAGTATCTGCCAATACTGTTGCTACTACTGCTACCGTTAATGAGCTCCTGGTATACATGTCTATGAAGCAGGCCGACTGCACAATTATATGGGAAGATAATGTTCAAGGCGTCGAAGATGTGGAGATGATCCAAATCCCTGATGAATTAAACCAGGTTAAAACTCTTCCTGTCTGCGTTTTAAAAACATCAGAAAAACTTGAATTGGCTCAGCAATTTGCTGATTTCGTAGCCGGACCAGAAGGGAAAGCCATCTTTGAAAAATATGGTTTCAAGGTTATAGAATAAGCAGTTCAGCCTATAGTATGGAGGTAATTAGTAAAGCAGTTTAACCCCGCTTTTGGTGTTGGCTGCTTTACTTCTTCAATCTCTTATATTGCAACAAAGGAGCTTTTATTAATGGAAAAATCTGAAGTAAGAGGACAGAATATCTTATTTACTGCCGTCATATCCATCAGTATTGCATTTCTTACCGGCTTCATCATTTTAGCTATTTCTATGGTGCTTCTGAAGGGATTGCCTAATATGATACCCAGTATCCTTTCCCGGGAAATTCAGTTTGCTATTAAACTGAGCTTTCTTACCTCCGTCATCTCAACCTTACTCTGCATCGCTATAGCTGTACCGGTGTCCTACGGTATGTCCCGGCTTGAATTTTTCGGGAAGCGTTTCGTAAGTACGGTTCTGGATATCCCCATAGCTCTGCCGCCTATAGTATCCGGGGTAGCCTTATTACTGCTGTTTGGTACTACCGAATTTGGTCACGCTCTGGCAGCCAGAGGAATCCAATTTATTTTTACTCCTCTGGGCATCATACTGGCCCAGTTTTTTGTTAATGTTCCTTATATGATCAAGGTACTGGGCTCGACCATGAACGATATCGACCCCCGGATGGAATTTGTGGCCAGAACTCTGGGCTGCAGCCGCCTGCAGGCCTTTTTCAAAATAACCCTTCCTCTGGCCCGCAGCGGTCTTATGGCAGGTATTGTTATCACCTGGGCCCGTGCCCTGGGAGAATTTGGTGCGGCTTTGATGCTGGCCGGGGCCACTCGCTTAAAAACTGAAACTTTACCCGTATCATTATTTTTAAACATGTCCTGCGGTGATCTTAAGCTGGCTCTGGCGGCAGCCAGCTTATTGATAATTATCTCGGTGCTTTCCCTGTTTCTCTTCGAAATCATGGGCGGCAAACAGTATGAACTGTCACGAAGCAGCCTGTATTAGAGGGGAGGGTTTATTTTGCTGCGAATTGAAAATCTTTGTAAAAAACTCGGTTCATTTGAACTTACTGATATAAACCTTAATATAGAAAAAGACGAATATTTTATTGTACTGGGACCTACCGGTACCGGGAAAACTGTACTGCTGGAATTGATCGCCGGCATGTATCAACCTGATAAGGGATCTGTCTGGTTTGGGGACGCAAAAATTAGTGATTTATATCCGGAACAGCGCAGTATTGGTTTTGTGTATCAGGATTATGCATTATTTCCTCATCTAACTGTGAAAGAAAATATTTTTTTTGGTATCAAATGCCGGGGTATTGATGTAAATGAAGGTAATAAACGTTTCAGAGAAATTGTCGATTTCCTTAACATTGAATATCTGCTGGACAGGTTTCCATCCACCCTGAGCGGAGGCGAACAGCAGAGAACTGCTATTGCCAGGGCTCTGGTAACATCTCCCCGTATACTGCTGTTAGACGAACCTCTCAGTGCTCTGGATCCCCGCACCAAGCAGATATTCCAGGAAGAGTTGCGAAGGATTCATGATAATCTAAAAACCACCACTTTGCATATAACCCATGATTTCTCAGAGGCCATGGCCCTGGGCAGCCAGGTGGGAGTCCTGCACAATGGCGAGATTATGCAGGTGGGAAAGCCTATGGAAGTCTTTCGCCATCCCAATTCACATTTTGTAGCTGAGTTTGTAGGGGCAGAAAATATTATCGAGGGCCATGGCCGCGGAAAAACCATTGAAGTATCAAACAACATAAATATCGAGACTATTATGGATAAAACTGGTCCCTCAACCCTTACCATACGCCCGGAAGATATTATCATTTCCAGGGAAAAGTTGTTTTCCAGTGCGCAAAATAATATACCTGGTAAAATTATTAACATGATTCACCAGGGACCTTTATACCGGATAACGGTCGATGCTGACATTGCTCTTACCGCCCTGGTAACCATGCAGGCAGTGGAAGAAATGGGATTACAAAAAGATATGCCGGTTTGGGTTGCATTTAAGAGTGCTGCCGTGCACGTGTTATAATCAAAGTAATTACAGGAGGTGTTGATTAATTGTTTTATGATCAGCTGATAGATAAATTTCGCCATATTGTAGAGGAAAACGGACTTCTGGATGAAGAAATACTTATTACCGGCCGAACCTTATCCGTCAAGGAAGCTATCGGCAGCCCGGAGCGCCAGGATTATCCTATTGTGAAAGGCAAAGAAAAACTAATGCAGGCAGTATTTAAAGATCAAAAGGGCCAGGCGTTTACCGATATGGCTGGAAATTTCCAGGGAACCTTAAAAGAGGTACTGGCTAAAAAACCCGAGAGCAACTTCGATCGAGCGGTCTTAATTTCCACTATGAATGCAGTACTGAGATACCTGGGTCAGATTGATAAGACCATTCACTGCCATAATGAAGATCCTGAGCACTGTTCGCTGGAATTGGTACAGCATATCAAAAATAAATTCGGGAATCCCAAAGTAGCACTGATAGGGTTTCAGCCGGCTATGCTGGAAAAACTTAAGCAGGTTTTTGAAGTGCGCGCAGTAGACCTGGATGCCGATAATATTGGCAAGATCAAATCCGGGGTGCTGATCGAAGGTCCCGAAGCGACTCGCGAAGTTTTGGATTGGTGTGATCTCATCGTCGCCACCGGCAGTACGGTAGTTAATGCCACTATTACCGATTACTGCTATGACAAACCCGCTTTATTCTTTGGCACTACAGGTGCTGCAGCAACCAAACTCATGGGGCTGGAACGCTGGTGTTTCCTGGGAAGTTGATATAAAAGCCGCTTTGCTTTCAGCAAAGCGGCCTTACTATATTTATTAAATAACAGCGATCCTTGAAGCATCAATTCCGAAAAATACTTCTTTCCCTTGTGAGAGCTGGAGTTCATTATAACTATTGGCAGTCAAGTAAGCCTTGAACTCAACTCCATGGCTAATGATATCTATCTCACGATATATACCATTATTTCTTATATGGGATATTATTCCTAAAAAACTGCAAGAGTCGTCTATGATTTTATTACTTATTACGATATTTTCCGGTCTGATACCGATAAATTCTGCTCCGGTTTCACCAACATGCTTTAAGAGCACTTGAAATACTGGTTTGTCTTTTAATTCATAAATCTTTATCAGGTTTTTCATGCCCACAAAATTAGCTGTAAAAATTGAATCCGGTTGCTCAAACACCTTCTCAATAGGACCCATCTGCATAATACTGCCATCTTTGATTATTCCCACCCGGTCCGCCAGGTAGTATGCTTCTTTAAAATCATGGGTGACCATAAGTATGGTAATTTTTAGAGTTTCGTGCAGGTTTTTCAGCTCTGCTTCTATGGTAGCTTTTATCCCTGAATCCAGAGCAGTTAATGGTTCATCCAGCAGAAGAATATCTGGATCTACAATCAATGCCCGGGCTAAAGCCACCCGCTGCTTTTCACCCCCACTTAAAAATATCGGATATCTGTCCAGTATATGGTTTATTCTTAATAATTCTATCAGAGTCTCAAAATTCTTCTCATATTTCAGTTTATTAGTGTCCCGGCGAAAACGGAGACCATATTTGATATTGTCTTTAACCCTCATATGGGGAAATAATGCCAGATCCTGGTAGCAAATTGAAATATTGCGCTCCTCCGGCTTTTTTCCGGTAACCTCCTTTTTATTAATATAAATGTTCCCAGCCTGAATAGCCTTTAATCCAGCAATAGATTCCAACAGTACCGTTTTACCACTGCCGGTCGGTCCCAGAAGGACAAAAAACTCACCCATGTCTATAGTAAGGCTAAAATCCTTTATCTTAAATTCACCCAGTTGGAGGGATAAGTCTTTCACTTCTATCATAAGATTTCCCCCTCCCTGCTGCTTGCCGCCAAGAGCCTTAGAATAATAAACATAATTAAACATAATATTATTAAGATCACTGCTACCGGAACAGCATACATCATCCCATAGGCGGTAAAGCGTTCATAAATTACGGTTGGTGCTATCATGGGATGGTAAGCCAGAATTATTACTGCCCCGAATTCACTGATAGCTCTGGCCCAGGTCAGTATCATACCGCTCAGTATATCCCTCCAGGCCAGTGAAAAGGTTATCAGAAAAAATGTCTGGGTATGGCTGGCTCCCAGAGTGCGGGATATATTTTCCATACGAGGCGGTACCCATTTAAATGCCTCTTTGGCAGCATTAATCAAGAAAGGCATGCTGACAAAGGTCATGGCCAGTACAATAGCCGCAACGGTTCCCAACACCTCGATACCTGCTTTTTCCATCAACTGCCCGGTCCAGCTGCGCGGGCTGATAACAGTTAAAAGACATATCCCGGCTACGGGATGTGGTATTACAATAGGTATGTCTACTATACTCTCCACCAGACTCTTGAATCTAAATTCTTTTCTAGCCAGAACATACGCAAAAGGTACCCCGAGAATAAAGGCCACGATGGTGGTTATGGTTGCTGCCCCCATACTTAGATAAATGGACTGTAAGACTTGTTTGTCTTTAAAGGTGTCAAAAATAACTCCCGGTTCGGTCCAAAACAGGGTGCTGATGAGCGGGTATATACAGAACAGCATAATAATGGTGCCGGTAATAAAAGATACTATAAATAGTGATTCAGTTCTTTTTCTATTCATTATTACCTCCAGAAGTAAAGTGGAGGTCAGGCTTCACCTGACCTCCTGTTTTAATTCTAACTATTATTGAATTAAAGCATTTAATTCTTCTGGGAAGCCTTCTCCATTTATTACGATTGGATCAAGCACTGGTTGTCCATTATCTTCCAGCATCTTTAGCCCCTGTTCTTTATCAAAGAAGAATTTTAAAAATTCGAGTGCAAGTTCATTATTTTCACCTGAAGCAGGCATGGTAATTCCATATACTATTGGCTGACCCACTCTGGTCACGGTTTCTCCTGGAGCAGAACCTGCAGTTTCCAGAGTAGCCTGGGCATAGAATTCTTCATTTTCGAGATTGCTCAGGTTAACTTTTTGTGGAAGTTCAACCCATTTAAAAATATCGTTAGCTGCAGCATGCTGCCGGGCCACGCTCTCATATTCAAAGGCATAATCCAGTGCTCCGGTTTCCAATAGAGATATGAGCTCAACAGATTTGGGGCGGATATTGGCTTCCGGGCAGTTATCACATAACTGCTGATATAAACCTTCTTGTTCATATTTCGATTCTGCCAGCTGCCAGCACAGTACACTCCGGTATCCGCAGGGATCATCATTGGGGTTGCTGTGTCCGTAATTAACACCATCTCTTAATAAAATTTCATACCAGTTGTTTTTGCTTATTTCATCAGCATACTTGCTCTGGTCCGTATACATGATCACCATGGAGTTGTTGGCAAAATATGCATCCCAGCTGGCATAATCCGGTATAAGTGCATTATCAATAATTGTATAATCTGCTGAAGCATATATGTCTACTTTGTCTCCCAGGTCTACAATCTGGCGGCTGAGTTTGGTACTTCCGCCTGAAGTTCTCTGAATATCTACTTTGGGGTGGAGATTCTCAAATTCAGCTTCCAGGGCTTCAAAAGGTATCGCCAGACTTCCAGCATGGTATATTACTACCGTGCCTTCTAATTCGGCTGCCTGTTCTGGGGCTGGTTCCGAATTAGTGGCATCTCCTCCACATCCTCCAACTACACAAGCGACAACAAACAATAACAACATACATACAATCCAGGTTTTTCTCTTTAACATATTGCATTCTCCTTTTCTCTCAGATTCCAGGATTTATTTCCTATAGTTCAAATTCTAAATATATCCCTCCTTCAAATTAATGACCCTAAAAAGTGACAACACCCCCAACATAAATAGCCAGCATGTGGATTATCCCGTGCTGGCCGAACTTTAATTTAAATATTGATCTTTGATAAATATAGTTGTTAATAAAATATAATATACACCGTATCTAAATAACTATATTATCAACCAATAGCTCTTCTTTCCAAAACACGGGAGGCCAGTATATTTCTATTCCAGCCCATCGGCTGTCAATCATAGGCTTGGTGCCGTTAGACCTTTCAGCTCGAAGAACATCTCATTATTTATTTTTTAAACTTATTGCTATTATTCGTGAAATATTATAGTATTCCTTCAGAAAGACACATCTTTTTTCGATAAACGACTTAACACCCTGAATATACGTACTGCTGTTTAAGAACAATTGAATAATATGGTCTGCAACATATCATCCCTTGCGCAATCTTCCTTTTTTCTTGTACAATTTATATATTCACAATAAACAGAACTGAGTGATGTAAAGAAACACACCCCCGGGAAACTATTATACTGCAGCATTGCTAATGTAAAAGTTGACTGGATTACTACTAGATAACCTTCATCAGGGACTCTTGTGAATTGGGGAGTTAATTTGTCAGAAGCCAAACTAAGATTATTAAGTGCCATATTATCACTTATAGGAGTTACTGTAGCGGGAACCTTGGGTCTGGCCTATCTGGAAAGCTGGCCGGTATTTGATGCCTTATGGGTTATCGTGGTAAGTCTTACCACTACCGGTTATGGCGACCTGATCCCTATCACTCCAGCCGGAAGATTATTTCTGCTTATCGTACTCCTGATTGGAGTGGGAGTCGTTGCGTATGCTCTGGGAGCAATAACTAATACATTATTGGAAAGGCAGATTAGTACAATTATGGATAAAAATAAAAAGGATAAGTATATTAAAAACCTTAAAGACCACATTATCATCTGTGGAGCAGGCAGGGTAGGCAGTAACGTGGCCAATGTTTTGAAAGACGAAAAAGCACCTTATATACTGGTGGATCTTGATCCTGAAGTAGTAGAAAAAATCCGGGAAAAAGGCCATCCAGCCATAGTGGGTGATCCTAATCAGGATGAGGTTCTTTCCGAGCTCGGTATAGAGCAGGCAGCAGGAATTATATGCGCCTTACCGGATGATGCCTATAATTTATTTATCACCCTGACCGCCCGTTCCGTAAACCCTGAAATAAAAATCGTATCCAGAGCAGAAAACCCTGAAACCATGAAAAAACTGCGCCGGGCAGGTGCTGACAAGGTAATTGCCCCTACCCTGATAGCCGGTTCACAAATGGCCATGGCTATGGTTAAACCCCTCACGATTGGTCTTATTGATACACTCTACACCTCAAAAAATGAACATATAAACATTGAAGAATTTTACGTGATTCCGGGATCATCCCTGATCGGCAAAGACATTGTAACCCTGCTGGGCAACCAGGATAAGATGACCATTATTGCCATCATTCGAGATTCTGATTTTATGATTAATGTTCGCGGCAATACCATTATCCATGAAGGAGATACCCTGGTTTTGATAGGTTCCAGGGAGTACCTGGATCAACTGGAACAGGCCAATTAAAATAAATCGATTACTCTTGAGGTCTCTCATTTTTAGCCTGTCGCATATCAGCACCTGCTAGAATCTGCTCCATTAATTCATCTGAAACCTCGTAATTAAAAAATTCCTGGTAAAATGCTTTCGCTTCTGCCTCTATATCCAGATCCGAAAAATATTCCGGGTAAACTGTTTTAGCCGTCCATAGGATTCCCAGTGGAGTTTCCAGCCCCCCTGGATGGCCCCAGCGGGAAATACCGATAGGCATCTGGTAAACCTTCTGGTTTTGGACTGCTTTAAGGGGTGCCCACTGCGGGTTGGTGAGTATATAATCTGCAACCCCGGCTTCGTTGGCAATTATTACCTCTGGATCCCAGAGCAGTATCTGTTCCAGGCTGGCGAAATATTTCCCTTCTACTAATTTCAAGTCTTGATCTACCGATACATTTATTACCCCTACCTTCTCCAGCCAATCTGCCGGAAGGGTGCCGGCCGCATCTGTTCGGCTGGCTTCATTCACCGAGTGGAACAACCTTACCCGCTGCTCTTCAGGTATATTTCCAACCACTGTTTGCACCCGATCGATACATTCCTGGTAATACTGGTTATACTTGCGGGCTTGTTCCTGACACCCTAATGCCTCACCCATTATTTCTATTGATCTCATCTGCTCTTCAATATTGTTAAAATCAATAACTACATAGGGTATATTAAACTTGTTTAGTTTTTCCACTTCGGCAGCATTGCCACCCACTTCACCTTTAATAAATACCAGATCCGGCTCCGCTTTTAGCAGTTCTTCGATATTGATTGAGTCGTGGACAAAAGGTATGGGGTTATCGCCTATCCCGGGGCATACCATATTTAAAAGCACATCCCGGCTCAATCCATTGTTTATAGCCACTATATCCTGTCCCCGTCCCAGCATAGCCGCTGCGTGTCCTGTATATGCGTATAGGGTAGCTATCCTTTTTACTTGTAGGGGCACCTCAACCTCCCTATCCAGATAATCTCTGACCACCCTAACCTGCTGTCCCGTTTTTTCTTCTTCGGCTTGATCCTGACCACCTGATGGTGCACATCCAGTGATAAACAAAACACTGATCAGAATAATAACCGTTATTATGCTTATTAATCTTGTTTTTGCTATAAATCTTAACATCATATCCTCCCTCTTCCTGTTTAGATCATAAAGTTTTAACCGGTACAATCTGATGCATTTCACCTAACTCATTTACCCGGAACGAAAGCAGCCTGGTGTCAATGTTATAAAGTAATCTCATGTTTTTTTCACAAATCACATCCATAGGCGGCCCGACCTCCACAAAATGCTCTTCATGCATTAGAGCCACCCGGGTTTTCAAAGCATTATTCTCAAACCAGAAAGCATGATTAGGAAAATGCGTAGCCATTATAACCGTTAATTCCCGGTTTCTAACCAGATCCAGAATCATTTCCAGAACCAGCATCTCATGTTTAAAATCAAGATGAGCAGTAGGTTCATCCATTATAATCACTGGAGTCTGCTGGGCCAGGGCCCTGGCCAGCATCACCAATTGACCCTCACCACCGCTCAGCTGTGTATAAGGGCGGTCTTTCAGCTTTATTAGTCCCACCATAGCCAGGGCTTCTGCAGCTATATCCTGGTCCTGCTGACTGGGTGAAGAAAACCTGCCAGTATATGCCGCACGTCCCATCTGTACAATATCTAAAACCTTGTAAGGGAAAGTACGCTCATGGTTCTGTGGTACATAAGCTACATATTTGGCCAGCTCACCGGGATGAAATTTTTTAGCATCCAGGCCATTGATTAAGATTTTTCCATCATTCAGCATATGCATGCCCAGGATGCAGTCAATCAAAGTAGTCTTGCCACACCCATTGGGTCCCAGCAAACATAATATCTCGCCTTTCTCAACTGACAGGTTGATGTTGGTGAAAATCCGGTTTTTATTATAGGCAAATACTCCGTCTATCACTTCTACCAATGCCATACTATCACCATCCACCTGCTTTAGTTTTTTTCAGCAGCCATATAAAGAAAGGTGCTCCTACCAGTGAAGTTAGTATCCCCAGCGGCATCTCAGCTCCGGTAATAATCCGTCCCACATCATCTACCAGAACCAGGAAACATGCTCCCAGGGATAGGCTGGCGGGAATCAAAACCCGGTTGTCATTACCTACTATCATTCGAGCAATATGAGGAATAACCAGGCCCACCCAACCGATCACCCCGCTGACACAAACAGCTCCTGCAGCAGCCAGCGTGGAGCATACGATAACCAGCCCTTTGTCCACCACCAAATTGATACCCAGAGCATGGGCTTCCCGATCCCCCATGGAAAGCACGTTTATTCTCCAACGTATAAGCACCAAACCGCTTATACCTATAAACATGGGAATTCCTGCCACCAGAATGTCTTTATAGCTGGAAGAAGCCAGACTTCCCATTAACCAGAATACTATGGCCGGTAATTCTTCATAAGGATCAGCCGCATATTTAGCAAAGGAAATTAAAGCGGAAAATATGGATCCTACAATTACTCCGCCCAGAACCAACATGATGGTAGGCGAAGAATTGTATATCTTACTTATCAGATAACTAAGAAATACCGCCAGCAGTCCGAATGCAAACGCAAAAACATAGGTAGCTCCTGTAACCGAATGAAAAATCAGAATAGACAGAGCAGCACCAAAACCAGCACCTGCACTTACTCCTAATATGCCTGAACTCACCAGAGGATTTCTGAATAACCCCTGAAAAGCAGCACCGCTTATGGCCAGGCATCCCCCCACCATAGCACCCAGAATCGCACGCGGCATTCTTATCTGCCAGATTAAGGTGTTATAAACATCAGGCTGTCCCCAGGTGGAAGCTGTGATACCTGACCAGAGTACCTGCAAAACCCTGGCTATGGAAACCGGATATCTTCCTATGAAAAGAGATAAAAAGATTACCAACAGGGGAGCAGCAAATACAATTAAGATGATTATTTTTTTATTCACTAAGTCCTCCGGTCATTTATAGTACTTGCAATAATAAAGCTTCTAGATTATCAATTTTTAAGCTTTTTTTCTAAATAGCACATAAGCCGCCACAATAATCACAGCAGCAATCCCCAGTATTATCGGAATATTATTTTCCCCAGCAGGTTCTGAAGCATTTTCATCTTCACTCGTTTCGCCAGCTGTTTCTCTTTCAGTACTAATTACGCTTTCTTCAGTATCTGATGCTTCTTGGTCGGTAATAACTTCTGCCTCCTGCTCCAAATCGGGAGTAATCTGACTATGGTCTTCTTCACCAGCAGCTTTTCCACCGCTATCGACAGCAGGCTTATCATCTGCAGCCGTCATAATATTACCGGCAGTTGTAAACTTCACCGTAACTTCCTTGCCTAAATATACTCCGCTTTTAGACATCAAGTCAGAAGATACCGTTACCGTATACGTAGCAGCTGGCTTCAGCTCAGCGCCAAAGCGCAGCACAATATCACGCCTCAGCTCCCGATATAGCTGATCATCTGCCATTTCTACTGTAAATGGTACTGCAGCACCATCGGCAGTAATCGTGAAACAGGCGGCATTATTCTCCTTTACGGTCATATTAACAACATTTTTACTGAAGGTTAAAGTAATCTGATCAGTGGAAATGTCAACCCCGGCAGTTCCATCCGGGATACTCGAAGACTCCAAAGCCAGAGGATCGTCTCCTCCTCCGCTTCCGTCTCCGTCAGCTGCCACAAGTGGAGCAGCCAGAAATACTACCAGCATTAGCGCAACAATAATAGGCCAGTTCCTGCTTCTAAAAATTTTCCCTGTCACCAAATTCCCTCCTTGATATTAGTCAATTAACAAAAAACCCGGGCAGGCAAAAAACTCCCATCCCAGGCACACTGATGATCGCGTCTTTCTCCTTTCCAAATGGGAGGCAGGCCTGTTTCCAGGTATACCCATCGGTTTTTTCACCCTAGCTGCACCGTAGGCAAAAAAGCTCGGAGATAATATAATTTTGTTGAAATATCAATTCTCTACTATCTGGCGATATTCCTCCCGGTCAAACCAGGTATTTAAATCGTTTAATTCCGAATTTTGGCAGAATCTCAATAATATTTTGACTATTCTTGCCAGGTTCAAAAGAGCTCATCTTCGTCCTGGTCTGGCCCTTTTAAATGTTCTTCAATAATAGTCATCCTTTTTTCCATTGAAATCATCTTTAACACCACCATTAAAGGTAAGACTAAAAGGCCAATAAGCAACAGGACAAATACTATTTCCCAGGGTCCAAAATTCATCATCAGGCACGCCCCCTTTATGTGTATCTATTACCATCATCCATTCCATATTGTTTTTATAGCAGCAGATCATACTTCCTGATTCTTTATCAGGGTTTTCATCTGCGGTTTTGTCCAGTCCCCGGTTGAGAAATAGATGTGCTCCTATGCGCAGCCGTTTTTCTATTATACTCACTTTTAAAACGCATTCTCGATATGGTTGATTATCTCCTTACTCATATCATCAATAAAAATAGTAATCACATCAAAACGAATTCCCCGAAATGCCTGCTGCCCTTCATTCAGGTAAATCATAGCAGCTTTTTTTATTTTTTGCATTTTCTTATAGGTGACAGCTTCTTCAGGGGTTCCATAGCTGACGCTTTTTCTGGTCTTTACTTCCACGAATATGATTTCCTGCTTCTTTTTACACACTATATCCAGCTCACCATAGCGGGTATAGTAATTTCTGGTAATTATTTTATACCCTTTATTTTGCAGGTAACGGGCAGCCCGTTCCTCTCCATGTTTACCCAGTTCTTTTTTCATAAAGTACCCCAGTTAATATTTTTTATCCATACTGTAAATAAAAGCCAGTATCTCAGCAACAACCTGGTATAATTCCGGTGGAATCTCTTCATAGAGATCCAACGACATCAGGTATTCTGCCAGGGCATGATCTTCCTGCAGCGGAATACCATTCTCTTCAGCTATAGTTTTTATCCGCTCCGCGATTAAACCTCTTCCCTTGGCTGCTACTACCGGGACCAGGTCTCTATCCCGGTCATAGCGAAGTGCTACCGCTTTCTCCTGTTTTTTTTCTTCCATAAGCGTTTCACCTCTATATAGTTATATCTATAGAAAATGTCTTGATCTTTTCAGTATTATTAAACAAACCCGTTTTGAGGCTTTCAGTTTCCCCGGAGTTTTCAGCCACTTTGATGCCCTGATTATTTATTATATATCCCAGACCCTCAAGACTGCTGACGAGAACGCCCAGGTTTTCTTCCAGGTGTTTTTTTACTCCCGTTTTTTCAACTACCCCCTGCAGTTCGATACTTCCCAGACGGTGCCAGTTGATATGGAATAACACCCTGCCCATCTGTTCGGTTTCCAGAGCCACCACCAGCTTGATATTCTCCAGGTCGTTCAGGCTTTTTTTACCGGGTTCTTTATTCAAGCGGAGCTCACACAGATGGGTTTGGTCGTCTATCTGCACCGGGACAGAAAAATAATAACAATTTACGTTATTGTCAGCCAATCCTCTGCTGGCATAATTGAATATCTTGGGTCCAGCTAATTCTTTATCCAGATTCTCCAGCCGATTCAAGAATTCATTTATCAATGAATTCTTCTGGGGTTCCAGTTCGTTCTTAGCTATTTCTTCCAGGATCATGATCCCTCTTAAAATGTCTTTTTCTGTGGAAAGTATATTCTTTAATTTTTGTACCGCTTCCCCGGTTCCATCCTGTATTTTAATGGTAATCTGTTCTACCAATTCCTTTAAGAATGGCAGCTGCTTAATTAAATCGGAAGGAATTTTTTCTCGCTCTGCAGGCATAATAGCTGCCTGGGCTCTATTGTTGGCACTCGCAATTATTTCTTCCTCTGCCGATCCCTGGGAAACAGCATACTCTCCCAGTACGGGTACGGGAGGCTGCTTTACCCCTTCTAGCTCATCATTCTGATTACCGCTGGGAATGCCGATGATATTCGGTCTAGTCAACAATTCATTTTCTCTGGAAACAACTATATTGTTTGGCTTGGTCGCCGATTCGCGTCCTTCGGGAACGACTATCTTGTTGGACCTGCTTATCGATTCACGTTCTCCCATTGAAACAGCCGGTTTATTCATATCACCATTATTATTTCCTACCTGCCGGGCCAGCATTTCCGCTTCCTCAGCAGTATCTGCGATCAGTTTTCCCTGAGGAGCTTGCTCTTCAAGAAGATCAATGTTTTTGAGCAAAGATTCTACTATCCTGGCCAGGCTGCTATTAGGATCGAGCAGCTGTTTAACAGCCGGCAGGATCTGCTGGTCCATTTTCAATCCCCGGCTTAAAGCAAAGGCTGCCGCCTGGAGGTTGGTCTCATTTATACTGCCCAGTATTACTGCCGCCCGGCTCAGGGAGGTTAGATTGTCCGGGGTTACCGGCAGGTTATTATCCAAGAGCACCTGGGCCATCAACAGATTATCTTTCCCAGGAGTTATCCCCATGTCCAGCAGACTGGAAGCCAGGTTGGCACTCTGAGTCTGCTGGAGTTCAGCCGGGCTCAGTACTTTTAAAAATACCCGGCCGTCCCTAAAGCCATCCACCTGGAGAAAAAGTTCCTCTCCGGTATTTACCGGCACCTGGGTTACGGCCTCGATCATTCTGCCTTTTAGTAACAGGGTCAGGAGACCTCCATCTTTGACAGTCTGTACCAAGCCCTGCAGTATTTCGCCTTTATTTAGACTTAGCCCCTGATCTGCCGGGGTGGAAATATTCAATATCATCCTGGCTAAAGAGACCTGGCTGCTGCTGTTCATTATTCCCTCCTGAAAGCATAGATTTTACCGGTTCAAAACTCTTCCGATGGATCATGCAGGGCCCCAGATCAAATAGTTTCTCCAGATGTTCCCGGGTGGCATAGCCCTTATGTTGGGAAAAGTTGTATCCTGGAAAAATAGAGTCAAATTCCCGCATTGATTCATCTCGGTCTACTTTGGCGATGATAGAGGCACAGGCAATAGAAATGCTCAGGCTGTCACCCTTTATTATCGCCCTCTGTTTAATATTTACATCGTCTAATTTCAATGCATCGATTAGTAAATAATCCGGTTCTATATTTAGATGGCTGACCGCCAGTGTCATAGCCTGGCGGGTAGCATTCAAAATATTTATCTGATCTAGATAGGGTGGATAAATAGATACTACTGACCAGGCCAGGGCCTGTTTTTTTATTTTTCCAGCCAGACTGCTTCTCTTCCTGGCAGTCAGTTTTTTTGAATCATTTACTCCCGCCAGCCTGAAGCCCTGGGGCAGTATAACTGCTCCAGCTACTACCGGCCCGGCAATCGGTCCCCGGCCCACTTCATCCAGACCCGCTATGTACTGGTAACCGTCCTGGTAGGCTTGTTCTTCAAATAAACTTAGAACCTTAAGCCGTTGTTTTTCATCTATTGTCATAGTCGTATCATTAAATATACTCAAATCCACACTCCCTGACCAAATTACTTAGCAAGATGTTTTCGAGCAATTGAATAAGCTGTCATTTCACCTTCCAGAATGGCGCTCCGGAAACCCCTTACTCTCAATGCATCTCCGATAACAAATAGATCATCATCCAAATTTCTCAACTGCATATACAATGGATGATGAGGTTTATAACCAGCCGCCACAACAATGGCATCAGCTTCCATCATCTCCGGCGTACCCTTCCCATCATTAATCCACAGCAGATTATGGTCAATTTTAGTGACCTGACAAGAAGTCCTTTTAATAACTCCACCTGCATTGAGCCGGTTCATCAAATCTCTCCGGTTCTTTTTTTCCATGCCAGGAGCTAAAATACTGCCCTGTTCGATAATAGTAACCTGATTGCCCAATTCCAGCAAAAAGTCTGCTGTTTCGCACCCGTTTTTCCCCCCGCCTATGACTATTACATGCTGTAATTTGAGCGGTACTTTTTTGTTCAGAATCTCTTCCAGGGTACAATATCTGCTGTTCTCCAGTCCTTCTATATCTGGCAGCAGGGGAATCGAGCCGGTAGCCAACACGATTCCATCCGGCTGAATGTCATCTACATCAGCGATGGTAAATTCATGGCCAAAAATCTTTTCTATCCTGCTCTGCTTTAGCTGACGAAGCATATAATCTCTCAGTTCAGCTACCCTCTGTTTATGAGGCGGAATACCGGCCAGATTCATCAGCCCTCCTGCTTGAGCTTCCTTTTCATATAGAATTACTTCCAAACCCAGACGGGAAAGTGAAATAGCAGTCTGAAGTCCGGCTGGGCCGCTCCCTATTACAGCGATCCGACTTTTTGCGGCCGTTTTTATCCTGGCATGACTGAACTGCCTTTCCCTCCCGGTTTGGGGGTTTACCGTACAGCTTACCGGCAAGCCCTGAAAGTTATTGCTTATACACTCGTTGCACCTGATACAGGGCCGGATATCTTCTATTTTCCCTACCCGGGCTTTTTCGGTCCATTGGGCATCGGCCAGAAGACTCCGACCCAGAAAAACTAGATCACAGCGGTCTTTTTCCAACAATTCACTGGCAAACTCCGGGCTGCTGACCATACCACCACCAGCCACGGGTATAGATACCGCTTTTTTTATCTCTTCTGCCAGGTAGATTCTCCATCCTTCCGTATAGGAAGAGGGTTCTATACTGGTAAGTCCTGATTCATAAGTGCCGCAGGTACAGTTTATCATGTTAACGCCCGCCTGCTCCAGAAAACGGCATATAGTACTGCTCTCATCAGCTTTCAATCCGCCGGGCACAAAATCATCGATATTTATTCTGACTGATAATGCCAGGTCAGGTGTTGACTGTTTGATTCCACTTATGATATTGAGTAAAATTCTCATCCGATTGTCCAGGCTGCCACCATATGAATCACTTCGTTGATTGCTGTGTCCGGACAGAAACTGATTGATCAAATATCCATGCGCAGCATGTATTTCCACTCCATCAAAACCTGCTGCTCGTGCATAAGCGGCAGCCTTAATGAATTTGCTTTCTATAGCATGTATTTCCGGTATTTCTAACTTCCGGGGAAGCTCGGCAGTGATCCGACAGGGAACCGGTGAGGGAGCAACCGGCTGCTGACCGGTTATTTTGCTGGTAGTCTGGCGGCCAGCATGAAGAAGCTGAATAAAAGCTCGTGCTCCATGTTTCTTAATACTCTGGGACAGCCGGGTTAGTCCTTCAACATACGAGTTATTATCAATATTGAGCTGTCCAATTCCTTCCTGCCCGGCCGGGGTGTCAATACAGGCAGCTTCGACGATTATCAATCCCGCTCCGCCTTGAGCCCGGGCTTCATAATAATCGATAGTAGATTGACTCACCCTGCCGTCCAAGTGTCCATAACCTACCAGCATAGGAGCCATAACAATACGGTTTTTCAGCTTCATATCACCTACCTGAATTGGAGCAAAGAGGGCCGGGAAATATTCCATCGGTAGTATCCATCCTTTTCATAAAATTTTTCTATACCTATTTTAACCTATTTTGGTTCTTCTTCGCAGACCCAGAAATTTGTTTAACAATTGATTCCAATTTTCAAAAGTAATATTCTGTATTTTGAAGACTACAGCTTTGGCAGTGCAATCGCCCGAAAAGCAGAACTTCAAGATCACAAGTGTTCTTGAAGTTCTGCGAGTATTAATGGGTTATATTGAAGGGGGTTGAGATATGGTTAAGGAGCATACCAGCCCCCATGAACCATCGTGGTCTTCACATTATTCTCCTTTGAAAACTGCCGGTCGCCGTTCCATAAATGCCTGCATACCTTCTTTCTGATCCTGACTGGCAAAAAGACTGCAGCATTTGTCCATCTCCATAATCAAAGCAGTGCAGATATCAGCATTCATCCCCTGCTGAATCGACTCTTTTAGTTTCATCAAAGCCAGCGGAGGTTTTTTGCTCAGTTGGGCGGCAAACTGCTTCACCTTCTCCATAAGCGTTTCGGTAGGCACTACTTGATCCACCAGTCCCAAGGATAAGGCCGCAGCTGCATCCATGGTATCCCCGGTGAACATTATTCTTTTTGTCTTCTGGGCACCTATCAACCGGGGAAGCCTCTGACTGCCACCGGCAGCCGGAAAAATGCCCAGATTAATTTCTGGAAACCCGAATTCAGCATTTTCCGCTGCTATGCGAAAATCGCAGGTAAGACTCAGCTCTACTCCTCCGCCAAAGGCAAATCCTGAAACGGCAGCTATGGTAGGCTGGGGCAAATTGGCAATTTTATCAAACACCCGGTGAATAGGTTCTATATATGCTCGGGCCTGCTCTGGATTGCAGGGTAACATAGCTTTAATGTCTCCCCCGGCCGCAAAAACTTTCTGCTTACCAGTAATAACCAATACTCGCATTTGCTTATCTATGGTCACCATATCAACTGCTGTCGCCAGCTCATTGATCAACTCACTGCTGAGAGCGTTCATAGTTTCAGGACTATTCAAGGTCAGGGTACAAATCCTTTCATCCAAGCTCAAGCTTATCGTTTTAAATTCCATCTTAAACCACCTCCCCTTACACATTCACTACTTTCTTCCACCTCTAAACTTCACCAGTTTCATGGAACTGGAACAGCAGACAGCGTTCATCTTTTAATTTATTACCCGCACAGTTATCACTTAGGAGACATTCATAAAAAGCCGGTTCGATATTGATCTGACATACCCTGGTATTAGAACAATTATATATAATACGAATAGGCAGCCGTTGGTCCACAAAAGGGCAAAAATAATCCACAAATTGTTCTAGAGTGCCCATTCTTTAACCCAACTCATTTCCCACAATACCTACCCCGACTACGCATGAATAAGGCTGACCGCCCAAATTTTGAGCCAGACCTATTTGGGGATTCTCTAGCTGCCGTTTGCCGGCTCGGCCATGAAACTGCAGCCAGGACTCATACAGCATCCTTATACCACTGGCACCTATGGGATGGCCAAATGATTTTAAGCCTCCATCCGGATTCACCGGAAGTCCTCCATCCAGGTCGAAGAATCCATCCATAGCATCTTTCCAGCCCTGACCACGTTCGCTAAACTGCAAATCCTCATATATAATCAACTCAGTAGGGGTAAAACAATCATGAACTTCAGCCAAACTGATCTGGGTTCGCGGGTGGGTAATTCCTGCTTCACGATATGCTGCCTGCCCGGCATAGTAGGTTTCAAAGGCGGTGGTAAAATCATAACTCTGGTGTTTTTCACTGTGGCCAGGACCGGCTGCAATCTGAATCCCCTTAACATACATGGGATCCTTCCGGTATTTTTTGGCATCCTCAGTGCGAGTGATGATAGCACAGGCCGCACCATCCGATACTCCCGAACAATCCATAACTCCCAGAGGGCTTGATATAATCGGGGATTTCAATATACTATCCATCGGGACTTCCGCACGGTATTGGGCTTTAGGGTTCAGTGCCCCATTTTTATGATTCTTCCAGGCTATGCGTGCCATAACTTCTTTCATCTGCTGCATATCCAGACCATATTTATGAGCATAGGCCGGGGCTACAAAGGCAAAGCGTGATGGTGCGGTTAGATCCGGCAAAGTACGGTCAGAATCTTCTGCGGGAACCTCCAGACCGCTGTATCCCCCATCTTTTAACTTTTCGGCCCCTATTGTCATTACTACATCGTAGGCCCCTGCCACTACACTATAACAGGCATTGCGAAAGCTATCCAATCCTGTGCAGCACATATTTTCCAGACGGGTTACCGGCTTATAGTGAGATTTCATTCGATTGGAAAATGCTAATCCCGCCATACCGGAAGTAAATGTTCCGAACCAGAATGCATCTATATCATTGAATTCTATCCCGGCATCTTCCAGACCCTCATCGATGGCTTCTATCATTAAATCTTCCAGGTTGCGGTCATAACGTTCACCAAATTTAGTACATCCCATTCCAATTACCGCAGCTCTATCTTTAATTCCTATGGCCATTTTATTCCCTCCTATCTTTACAGTTTTGGTACGGCTTTCCAGAAATAGGTGCGGATGCTGTCAACCGTGAATATGTGGCGGAATGACATCTTCACCTCCATACCTACCTTTACCTCATCAGGATCACAATCAACCAGATAACAAATCAAACGCCCTCCGCCTTCGAAGTCAACTACTGCTACTATGGTCGGTGGATCCAGGGACTCAGCCAGATAATCAACTGTAAATGTGGCCACCCGGGCGGGTTTGCCGTAAAGCCGATAGTCCTCCATCTGATCTATAGTACGGCATTCGATACATATCCGGGAAGGCGGAAATTGAACGGTCCCGCAATTATTACAACATACTCCATAAAACCCCAGATTCTTCTTGCGATTACGATACATATCAGGCAACGATGATCTCTTTTGTACTGGTCTTTTAGCTGGTTCTGTTTCAATCAGTTCTCTCCAACGCAGATATTTTCCATAGTTCATAGTGACTTTTTTGTTTTCAATGTACCCCTTTAAGCCGCATGCGGGAAAAAAATGGTCAATCTCATCACTCACCTTAAATACTATGGCATCACTGCCTTCGCCGTAGCTAACCAGCAGAATATAATCGTTCGGCTTTGCCTCCTCCAGAGCAGCAGCCAACATCATGGGAGCATTGGCAGTCCCAGTATTCCCCACCTGATTATACAGACTGTCTTGGATCTGAGCCGATGAAAAACCTAGTTTAGCAGCAATTTGTCCTTGATGCCGGGGAGTTATTCCATAAAGGACAATTTTGCTGAAATCACCCGGGCTTAATCCGGTCTTTTTCAAAACACCCTGTACTGAGTCGCTGATAAACTGGTTATAGCCCTGGCTGATGCAGAATCTTTCTTCCCAGCTATGGACGAACCTTTCATTATCAGCTCGCCACAGATCGTGGAAATCTGCCGAGATGCTGCAGCTGTCGATATACTCAGCAATAACATGTTTATTCCCGATCAGAAATGCTGCTGCTCCATCTCCGAAATGGTTTTCATAAGGACCAGCAGAATATCCCAGTCGGCATTCACCTGCCACTACCATAGTATTTAAATCCTGCATAGCTGCATCCACCCCGGCCAGAATAGCCGAGGAACCGGCCCGTAAAGAATCGCAAAAATCCGCGGTCCTTATGTCCAGCCTGGTATCCAGTACGCCAGCAATGGTAGCGGCACTTTGTTTCTCCTTATAAGGAGCGGTAGTAGTAGCAAAGTACACCGCATCAATGCTTTTGGAATCCAGATGGGCACTACAATCGAGAGCCGCCATGGCTCCCATGGTAATACTGTCTTCATCATAATTTGCCACAGCCTTTTCGCCTTTGGGAACTGGAGCTCCAAAAGTATCCTTGATATGGGCTCGGTTCAGACGATTAAAGGGAACATAAGCTCCAAAACCAATAATTCCAACCATTCTTGCTTACCTCCTCTTCATTGTTTGAAAATACCAGGGGGGCTACAAGAGCAAAGTATAAATGATCCCAGCTAGCTTAATTCGGCAATATATATCAGCCCCTCTTTTTTCACCTGGTATTCATTTTTCGCTGTTTAACTTGAATAGTCATAAAAACCTTTACCGGTTTTAATTCCATAGTGTCCGGCCCGAACCTTATTTTTCAGTGCCAGAGCCGGTCTGAATTTGGGATCTCCAAACTCTTTGTAAAAATACTCGACTACATTCAACAGTACATCTATCCCCACCAGATCGCACAAAGCCAGGGGGCCGATGGGCATGTTAGCCCCCAATTTCATGGCCTCATCAATTGCTTCAACTGACGCTACACCTTCATCATAAGCATGAGCAGCATCATTCAGGTAGGGAACCAGCAGACGGTTGACAATAAAACCCGGTGCTTCTTTAGCCGGAATCGGTGTTTTGCCTATTACCTGGCAGGTTTCCGTAGCCAGCGCAATAGTATCTGGACTAGTTTCTACCCCAGGTATTACTTCTACCAGCTTCATTATCGGTACCGGATTGAAAAAGTGCATTCCTACCATCTTCTCCGGCCGGCCGCTGGCTACCCCAATCTCCGTTATACTGAAGCCGGAAGTATTAGAAGCAAAAACCGTGTCGGGCCAACAAATCTCATTCAATTCCTTAAAAACCTTCTTCTTTATATCAATGTTTTCAACAATCACCTCGATTAGCAGATCACAGTCTCTTAAATCTTCATTACTGCAGCTGATCTGTATATTTTTCAGGTATTTTTTCATAACCTCCTCACTGAGTTTGCCTTTGGAAACTGATTTTTCCCAGCTTTTTTTCATACCCGCCAGAGCCTTATCTACAAACTTCTGGTCAATGTCAACCAGGATCACCTGCAGGCCGGCCTGAGCTCCCACCTGGGCAATTCCTGCTCCCATGGTGCCTGCTCCTAGTACACCCAGTTTCTTTACTGTCATATGTCCTCCCCCTCTTTCTTTTACAGCAATCCTTTTTTCTTCATTAGTTCAGTCATAGGCCAGTAACTATCTTCAAACATCTTCATAAAGGCCTCGAAATCACCGGCCAGCACTTCTCTTCCATTCCCCAGATACACTTTCAGCGGATCCAGAGTACGCATGACCATTACCTGTTCCTCGGTTGGAGGTTCGGTTTCTATTAAATTAGGAGATACGGCAATATCCCACTGTATAGAGCGTTTGATATCCTCCAGTTTGACACCCGGATGCATTTTCTCCAGGTACATCTCCCGGGTTTCATTATCAAAGCGATATACGCCCATGGTAGTAACTGCCACATGCGGTCCCCCGCCCAGCAGTCCAGCCTTTTCCCGGGCTCCAGGACCATCCAGATGCCCGGGAGAAGTGATATAATCAAGTTTATTAACGAAATTACGGCCATCCTGACGCATCATGATTATGGTGCGGTGAGCAGATGATGACAGATCATTGGCGCCCCCACTGCCGGCCAGACGTACTTTAAGCTTATTATATTCCCCAATACAGGTAGAATTCAGATTACCGTATTTATCTATCTGGGCTCCGCTTATACAAGCAGCATCTACAAATCCAGCCTGCTGCGCACCCATAACTTCACGCTGCGTACCGGTATAATATGCTCTTTCATTATTTACCGCACAGTCTACGCACATGGGCAACCTTCGGGGAGATGGCCCAACTGCACCATATTCGACCATCATATTAAAATTAGGGGCGTGAGTGAACTTGGCTATGGTAGCCGCCATCAATGGCATTCCTACCCCTATGAAGCATAATTCCCCGTCATTTATTTCCCGGGCTACTGAAGCCGCCATCAATTCTGGCAAAGAATAGTCTTTTGCATATTCGGCCATTAATATCACCTCACCTCTCCAAATTTCTGATATTTGCCTTCACTGAGTCGCAAGCGGTTCAAACGCTCATAACCTACCAATTTGCAGTATTCATTCCAATCTTTAGTGCCGTGGATATATTTATTGGCCCAGGCATCAAAACCTTCTTTGGTAGCAAATTGGCGGTAAGCATCCAGACCGAAAGCCAAATCGTGATGGTAAAAGAAATGAGATTCCCGCCAGTGAGCTCCAAAAGGTTCCTGCACTATGGCATCCACATAATAGTAAGGAATCACGGTAAGGTTGGGCATACGACGGATCTCTGCCTGGGTGACGATCTCTTCTACACTGACTATGACCTTTTTAGAAGCCCGGGCCAGCAGATCGGTATTACCATACAGACCATAACACTGAACATTGCCAATTTCATCAGCCCGAGCACAATGCATGATGCCCACATCCGGAGCGGCAGCCGGTACCAGAGATACAGGTTTTCCGGTATAGGGGTCATCAATGACCTTGATCCGGGGATTATTTTTAATAATGTCAGATCCTAACTGAGATTTAACCGGCATAAAATCCAAACCCATGGAAGCTGCTTCCCATCTCATGGCACATCCGTAGTTACTGTAATCTTCCACTTCCAGGGGACGGGGAATCCCTTTTTCCACTGCCCGCCGGAAAACTTTATCTTCACCTTCAATGCCTCCCCAGTTATAGGCCATCTCGATTTTGCTTACTAATCCAGAACCTATCAGAGCTGAAGACATTCCTATTTGACTGGTTATACTCAAACTGAGGTTCTTGATTCTATCCCTCTGACGTACAAGTTCCCATATTAAGGCAGCCGGTGCCGCACTAACCGACATACCCAGATAACAGCCATCATGGACAAATGCTGCAATAGCTTCCCTGGCAGTCATAATTTTATAGGCTGGCGGTTTAGCTCTCCCCTTCCGGATAGGAATAGGTTCAAACTTCATATAAATGCCCCTCCTTCGGTTATTTTCTTATATCTCTCTAGGAAAGAACGTCTTTGGCGATTATCACCCGTTGTATTTGGGAGGTGCCTTCGAAAATCTGCAGTATCTTGGCATCTCTCATCATTTTTTCCACCGGATAATCCCTGCAGAAACCATATCCCCCCAGTATCTGCACTGCATCGGTGGTCACTTTCATGGCCATATCGGCTGCATAACACTTACATATGGCCGATAGTTCGGCCGCCATCAAGCCTTCGTCTAAGAGCCAGGCTGCTTTCTGCCACAGGAGACGCGATGCTTCGATTTCCATGGCCATATCCGCCAGCATGAATTGAATAGCCTGAAAATTGGCAATAGCTTTACCAAAAGCCTTTCTTTCCTTGGCATAATCTCTGGCAAATTCAAAGGCTCCGCTGGCTACTCCTACCGAGGCCGATGCTATAAAGGGACGGGAAGAATTAAAGGACTTCATGGCCAGCTTAAATCCATCTCCTTCTGCCCCAATGAGGAATTTCTTGTGTACTTTTACATTATCAAAAATCACCTCCGAGGTTTCTGAACAGCGCATGCCCATTTTATGTTCACTCTTACCAAAGGAAACCCCTTCGGTACTGGTATCTACTATAAAAAAGGACTGGGCCCGGCTTCCTTTGCTCTTATCATGGGTAGCCAGGACGCATAATTGAGAAGCATGCCGACCATTGGTGATGAAGCATTTGGTGCCATTTAGAATATAATAGTCTCCATCCTTCTTGACCGAGGTAGATACACCTGCCACGTCAGACCCTGCACCAGGTTCAGTTACGGCATAGGCAGCCAGTTTTCCCTCATCACAGATTCTAGGGTACCACCAGTCCCACTGTTCTTCGTTGCCGCCATACAGAACGGGTTCTGAAGCCAGCATATTAACCAATGGGGTAATACCTATTCCTAAGCAGGCTTTGCATATCTCTTCACACACCATACAAAGAGTTACATTACCAAAGGTCATACCGTTGTATTTCTCCGGCGCATTCATGCAGAATATTCCCAACTCATGCATTTTCTTAACTTCTGTCCAGGGAAATTCTTCCGATTCATCGTAGTCATGTCTTACCGGAACAATTTCATTTTCAGCAAACTTTCGTACCGTTCGCTGTAATGCCAGCTGGTCTTCGTTATAAGTAAATCCAAAACTCAAATCTTTTCCCTCCTTCATGTTTGTTAATTATGTTATCTACAGGTTCACCTTGAATCCACCCCCCTTCCATCTGTCCTGACTATCTATTTAGCAATATATATGCCAAAAAAAAATAAGAGCCAGAACCTCATTAATCAGGGGTTCTGGCTCGATGTTATTATTCTGTTATTGATTATTTCTGGTATTTATACCGGTATTTTTTAAAATATTGCTTGCACCTGCTTGTGGGTGCTGGTAAAAATAAAAGTGTTGTGGCAAAATTGCCAGCTCCTAATTTATAGAATATTCTTTTCTAATACATATACCAAATTTTCTCAATTTTCTATACAGCGAGGAAGGATCCATATTGAGCTGTCTGGCTGCTCCAGGCACGTCAAACTGGCAGTCTTTTAGGATTCTGGCCAGCAATTTTTTTTCGTATTCCTCCAACATGTTTTTCAGGCTTTTTACTTCGGATAAATCATTAAAATCAAATTTGTCCTCAGAGATGTTCAGGTGTCTGCCTGACAATACTCTGGCTCCCTCCATTTCAGCAATGATTAAACTTCTTTCCAATACATTTTCCAGCTCCCGGACATTACCTGGCCAGGAGTATTTACAGAGCCTCTGCAGGGCCTGCTCGTCGATTTCCCTTTCGGCAATGTTTAAACGTTGACTTAGATTACTGATTATGTGCGGTGTTATTAAACGAATGTCTTCCGCCCTATCTCTTAAGGGCGGAATTTTAATATGCACTACGTTTAAACGATAATATAAATCCTGACGAAAACTGCCAGATCTTACCATATTCTCCAGGTCACGATTAGTAGCTGCTATCACTCTGACATTAATTTTAGTGGGATGTACTCCCCCTAATCTTTCCACTACCTGATCCTGCAGCACAAACAGCAGCTTGCTCTGCATATTAAGTGGTACTTCAGCAATTTCATCCAGAAAAATGGTCCCCTGATCAGCCAGTTCGAATTTACCCAGCTTACCACCCTTTTGGGCACCGGTGTAGGCACCTTCTTCGTAGCCGAATAGTTCCGATTCCAGAAGGTTTTCGGGGATGGCTGCACAATTAACCCTAACAAAAGGCCTTTGACAGCGCCGGCTGGCATTATGTATGGCATGGGCAAAAAGCTCCTTGCCGGTGCCGCTTTCACCGGTAATAAGCACCGTAGTAAGCGGATGATTGGCTACCTGCTGGGCCAATACTATGATGTCGGTCATGGCTTGGCTTTGATAGTGAATGTCTTCAAATCTATAGGCTGCACTGTGTAATCTATGCACCTCATCTTTATACATATTAAGATTGGATAAAATCTCGTCCAATATGTTTTTACCATCCCATATATTTAAGAACACAGTATAGCCAAATACACCCACCACCTGATCATCTTCAAAAATGGGCAGGGCGGTACCTAGAGTGTGGTGATTATTTACAATCCATTCATAACCTACTTTAGCTTTGCCGGTCTGCAAAGTTATATAGGCTCGGCTGTGGGGGGTAATTTCCAACACATGTCTTCCAACCACTTGTTCCCGGGACAAATTAAGGATTTCCAGGTAAGTTTCGTTAGTGTATTGAATAACTCCATCCCGATCCAAAAATATTACTGCCATATAACGATTCTGTTCAAACAATAACTCCAACATCTCCCAGTTAAATATAACATCACCCCATTTCATGAGTTAACACTGGGTGTACGAGGAATATCGTATATCTATAAAACAGTAGATTAACAAAAAATGCATCTGTTTTCATACTTTGTGTTTTAGCGAAGAATGAGAAAAATGCTGCCGGTATTTTGCTCGAAGATGCTAGGCGAGAATAAAGCATAGCTAGACATGCCGCTAAAAAAACGTATTACTTATTAACAGTCTGCTTGCATTACATATAATAACTTCTTATATATATATTACCATTGATATGTGCGTTTATTCAATCGATTACTTGGTTCTCGCCCTTAACCCGGGGAATATTGCAACCGTCCTGATACTAAAGCTAAACGAGAATACACTCCCCTTTTTCTCTTAGGGGTAAGCTTCAAACATCCGGCTACCTTACAACCAGCCCAGTAAAGGTTGATCTCCAATTGCTTTTAAAAAGAAAGGCACGACTGCAAAAGTAGTTTTTGAAATCGTGCCCAAATATTAAGGGGTTATATTAAAGGGGGTCCTGATTAATTATGAAAAAACTATATTATTTTATTTTTACACAATTCTTCCATTTCCTTGGTAGTGTATCCGGCAGCCTTTAATATCTCTGCCGTATGTTCCCCTAACTCAGGAAATTTCAATACTATTTGGCCGGGAGTATCGGAGAGTTTAATGGGAACTCCGGTTAATGCAATGGTTTTCCCGGAGCCAGTGGGATCGTCAATTTTCTTGACCATCTCCCGGGCCTTTACCTGGGGATGTTCACTCATTTCCTCCAGGTCTAATACCGGAGAAAAACATATGTCATTATCGGCAAAAAAATCCACCCATTGATCCCGGTTTTTTTGCTTCATTATATTTGCAACAGTATTGATTATATGTTCCTGCTCAGCCTTCTTCCACTGAAGAGCAATATACTGAGGTATATCCAACTTATTACAAAATTCTCCCCAGAATTTTTTCTCTACTGCCCCAAGACTTACATATTTCCCATCCATGGCCTGGTATATGTTATAACAGGCATATCCTCCGGTTAAAACTCCATCACCAATTACCGGTATGATCCCATCTCCAGACCATTCACCCATGGTATAAGTCAGCAAGCTTACTGCTCCATCCAACATTGATACATCGCACATCTGACCCCGGCCGGTTTTTTCACGGCTGCTCAGTGCCAGCAGTATGGATATTATTGCATACAAAGTTCCCCCGGCTATATCTGCGATCTGAACTCCTGACATGGCTGGCACTCGACCCTGGCGGCTCCCTGTAGTCCCTGTTATACCAGCCAGATTCAAATAGTTCAGATCATGTCCGGCCGCTTTATACATAGGACCATCCTGACCATACCCACTTATAGCACAAAATATAATCCGGTCATTGATGGTCTTCAATTCTTGGTATCCTATTCCCAGCTCATCCATGAATCCAGCTCGAAATTGATCTATTATTACATCAAAGTGAGGTATTAGCTTCTTAAGTATTTCCCGCCCTTTCTCTTTGCGGATATCCAGCGTAATGCTCTTCTTGTTGCGATTAACAGTATAGAAGCGGGTACTGATTCCATTTACCACCGGAGCCAGCTGCCTGCCTGGATCCCCCACCTCAGGCTGTTCAATTTTGACTACTTCTGCTCCAAAGTCCGCCAGCAGCTGCGTACAGAATGGTCCGGGAAGATATCTGGAAAGATCCAATACCTTGATACCCTCTAAAGGTAAAGCCATTAAAAATCCTCCTTTTCAAATGAGCATTTCACGTAAACCGGGTAAGCGAAAAATGTATTCCCGGAAATTTTCCCTCTAGGGTAAGAAGATTCCTTCCGGATCAACTTTATTGTAAAGCAGATCTATTTGCTGATAGGTAGGCAGTTCTGTTTCCCCACTTACCCTGGAAATATTCAGATCAAACATACAGTTGTCTTTAACCTGTTCAGCGGTAAAACCGGGGTGTACGGTATCCAGATACATTTCACCGTTTTCATCAAAGCGAAATACTCCCATATTACTGACCACTGCTGCAGGCCCTCCCCTGAATGCCTTGTTATAAATTTCTTTTTTAGGCACCATCTCACCTGACGGCCACTTAGGGATTCTCCATCCCGGAGAGGTTATAAAATCCACCTTCTCTCTGAAACGTCTTTTCTCTTGAGGCATGATAAATACGGTTTTTTTAGCCAGCGAATTAATATCGGAATTACCTCCACTTCCAGTTAAACGCTTTTGGGGTTTCATCCCGTATTGGCCCATAGCCGTCGTATTTACATTCCCATATTTATCAATTTCTGCTCCTCCCAGGAACGCCAGATCAACTACGCCCCTCTGCAGCTGATTAAATACATCAAAAAGACCTGAAGCTATAGATGCCTGATAAATACACCTGGCATCTCCTACTGAGGTGGGAAGTGAAATAGGCCTGCCATCAACACTTCCGGCTTCATAAATACATACCGCGTTGGGAGCATTGGTTAACTGGGCCAGCATAATAGCCAGCATGGGGAGACCTGTACCAGCAAAAACAATATCTCCGTCGCTTACCTCCCTGGCTGCGGCCACTGCCAGAAGATCGATAGGCTTGAATTCGTCAACTTTCACATGATCAGTCATAGCCATTATCTCGACCCCCTTTTCACCTTAGTGGAATAACCAAAGACCGGATTGGCCCTCAGTTTTTCCAGCTGCAACACTCCAACTTTAGTTAGAAATTCGTCAAAATCCTTGACTCCAAACACCCATTCATTGAGCCAGACATCCATGCCTTCCTGGGTTCTGGTTTTCTCATAGAAGTTCTTAATGAAGGCTCCATCCGGCTCATAGAATCCAAAGGAACCAGTAGGATAACTAGCCCAGGGAAGTTCAACTATATAATTTATTTGGTGGGGGGCAATTAGATTTCTGGTAGGCTCTCGCCTGACGTACTCTTCCGTTACCACTTGTTCGGCCAGTATGATTACTTGGTCAGCTGCTTTAATGGCTTCTTCATCAGAATACACCTGTCCTTCCACCCTGACGGTACCTTCATCACCCACTGTTTGAACACAGGCAATACACCAATCCGGGTTAGCGGCAGGTATATGAAGAAGCTGACTATCATAGAAGGGATCCTCTACAATTTCGTATTTCTTTTTTGGTATCTTAGGATTGGATCCGTCTCTCAAACCTAATTTACCTAAATGATCATACTCAGGATTGAGCATGTCAGTTCCCATACTGGCATATGTGGGCAGGTAAGGTAAGCCCATTGAACCTGCGGCCAGACGATATAGCATATGCACATGACTATAATCTTCACAAATCACTTCCCCGGACTGAAGTTTTCTTGAGAAATTTCCTCCTATTTTTCCATAAAGCTCATGACCAACCCAGCATGACTCCCATATATTTACACATCCAGCTCCAACCAACATGTCATCGTGGGTTCCACCATTAACTTCAACTAGATGCAGATTTTTCTTACCCTGCCTGATCATTTCATAGATAGCTGCCATGGGACGACGCCAAATGGTAAATCCGCTAAAGGTCAGCATATCGCCGTCTTTTATTAGACTGATGGCTTCAGTTAAACTAAGTCTGGTTGGTTTTCCCATTCTCGAACCTCCTCCTCCATTTAATTACCTTTCCTTACCTGGTGTTGCCAATTTCCGCAAGCACTTGTAAAATATAATTGATTCTATTATGGTTTTATCCGGGAGAACTTTTAAAGAAGTTCCCCGGAAATCCCTTTTTTTCTACCATTTGCCAATGACTTCTCGGCCTATGATCATTCTCTGGATTTGATTGGAACCTTCATATATCTGGGTGATCTTAACGTCTCTCATCATACGCTCAATCGGAAATTCTCTGCAGTAGCCATAACCACCCATGAGCTGTACACAGTTGGTGCAAACTTCCATACCGGTATCCGTAGCAAACTTCTTACCCATGGAGGCCTGAGCATTATGAGGCAATCCATTATCTTTAAGCCAAGCTGCGCGGTATATTAACATCTGGGCTGCATCTAACGCCGTGGCCATATCAGCCACCATAAACTGGACCCCTTGATTAGCTGCCAGCGGTTTACCAAACTGCTGTCTTTCTTTAATATAATTGATGGTATAATCCAGAGCTCCTTCACCAATACCCAGACCCTGAGCACCTATGGTGATACGACCCCCGGCTAACAGCCCCATAGCTACTTTGAAGCCATCATTAATTTCACCCAGGACATTTTCTTTGGGGACTTTAACATCCTCAAAATATAGCTCAACTGTAGGTGAACCAGCCATACCCATTTTCTCCACCGGTTTACTCATGGTAAATCCCGGAGTGTCTTTTTCGATAATCAGACAGGTTATTCCCCGGCCGGAAGGCTGGGTAGGATCAGTTTTCACGAATGTGCAATAGGTCGTAGCTACCCCCCCATTGGTGATGAATATTTTGCTGCCGTTGACCAGGAAGTGATCTCCCTTGTCTTCAGCCTTGCATTTGAGTGATGCTGCGTCAGAACCGGCATTCGGTTCAGTGAGAGCATAAGCTCCTATAATTTCACCCGTTGCCAGAGCCCGCAGATATTTTTCTTTCAATCTCTGGCTGCCGTACAAATAGGTACTCATACATCCTAAGCCGGTATGTACGCTCATAATAACGGCAGTAGAAGCACAGCACTTGGCTATCTCTTCCACAAATATAGCAAAATCCAGGTATGAAGCTCCTGCTCCACCCCATTCCTCAGGAATCGGCAATCCAGTCAAACCCAGATCGGCCATTTTCTTAAAATTGCCCATGGGAAATTCGTGGGTTTTATCCAGCTCTGCTGCCAGCGGTTCAACTTCATTCTTGGCGAATTTTCTAAACATATCTCGCATCATTAATGATTCTTCGCTTAAACTAAAATCCATAAAATCTCATCTCCCTAATTCTATTTACCTATAAAGTTGGCTTTCCTTTTCTCAACAAAAGCCGTCATACCTTCTTTTTGGTCGAGAGTAGCAAAACATAAGCCGAATAAATCCGCCTCTATGCTCATAGCTCGATCTATATCTGTCTGCATGCCTTCATTAACTGCTGCTTTACAGAACCTCACTGAGCATTGACCTTTAACAGCAATCCTTTTAGCTATTCCCTTTACAAAATCCATCAGGTCTTCTTTGGCAACCACCTGGTCAACCAGACCGATCCTTAATGCTTCCATAGCGCCTATAGTATCACCGGTGTACAAGAGCAGCTTGGCCATACCTGGTCCAACGATTCTAGGTAAACGCTGGGTTCCGCCGAAACCGGGGGTAACGCCCAATCCTACTTCAGGCTGGCCAAATTTACCCTTTTCTGAACTTATCCGGATATCACAAGCCATGGCCAGTTCGCACCCACCACCCAGGCAGAATCCATTTACAGCTGCTATAACCGGTTTTTCCATGGACTCTATGAGCCGGAATACAGCTTGCCCCAATAAGCCGAATTCCCGCCCTTCTAGAGGATTGATATTGACCATGAAACTTATATCAGCTCCCGCCACGAATGACTTCTCTCCCGAACCAGTAATGATCATCACGTCAATAGAGTCATCATCTCGCACATTTTCTACCGCAGCCTTAATCTCGAGCAAGGTGTCTTTATTCAGAGCGTTTAAGGCTTTCGGCCGATTCACACTCAAAACAGCTACTCTATTGTCCTTTTCCAGTAAAATGTTAGCAAATTCCACCTTCACTCCTCCTTTTTGAAGTTGTAAAACCTTCCTTGTAGTTACTTGTAGTCAAATATTCCTTTGCCAGTTTTCCTGCCCAGCCAGCCGGCATTGACATACTGTTTTAATAAAGGAGAAGGACGATATTTAGGATCTCCGTAACCGTCATACATAACATTAAGGATAGATAGAATAGTATCCAGGCCAATCAAATCTGCCAGTTCACAGGGTCCCATTGGATGATTCATCCCCAGTTTCATTATATTGTCAATGTTTTCGGCCGGAGCTACACCTTCATAAAGTTCCCACAGAGCTTCGTTGATCATCACCTGCAGCACCCGGTTAGATATAAAACCAGGTACGTCTTTACACCATACCGGAACTTTGCCCATCTTTATAGAAGCTTCTTCTACAATCTGGTAAACTTCATCAGTAGTGGCCAGACCCCTTATTACTTCCACCAGCTTCATTACCGGAACCGGATTCATGAAATGCATACCTATAACCTTATCCGGACGCTTGGTAACTGCTGCAATCTGGGTGATAGGCAGAGATGAAGTATTACTAGCCAGAATAGCATGAGGAGGTGCTATGTTATCCAGTTCCTTAAAGACTTTTTCCTTGATAGCAAAATTTTCTACGATAGCTTCTATTACCAGGTCACAATCAGCCGCATCCGCAAGACTTACAGACGGCTTAATCCGACCTAATATAGCTGCTTTTTGATCCTCAGTCATCTTTCCTTTGGATACATTGCGGGACAGGTTTTTATCTATTACCGCCATACCCTTATTTACCAAATCCATGTTAATATCATATTGAACGGTTTCCCAACCGGTCTGAGCAGATACCTGTGCTATTCCTCCGCCCATCTGACCGGCTCCGACAACCATCACTTTCTTTATTTCCACCAAAATTCGCCTCCTATCAATTACTATTTAATAAATACTTTATGGCTCAACCTTGATCAGCATAGCATCGCCCTGAGCATGACCGGAACAAATTCCACATACTCCGATTCCTCCACCCCGGCGGCGCAGCTCATAAGCAAGGGTCATAACGATTCTGGCCCCGGTTGCGCCGATAGGATGACCGTAAGCGATAGCACTGCCATTTACATTAACCTTTTCAATCATCTCTTCTTTGCTCATTCCCAGAACACTGCCGGCACTTACCAGTACCACCGCGGCAAAGGCTTCATTGATTTCTATCAGGTCAACATCCTTGTAGGTCAGTCCATTTTGATCCAGTACCTTCTTAATGGAAAGACCAGGTACGGTAGCAATATCCTTGGTAGGCTGTGATACTTCTGCATAATCCACAATAGTAAACAGCGGTTTCAGACCCAGCTCATCGGCTTTTTCCCGGCTCATTAAGAGGCATACATCTCCGCCGTCATTAACCCCGGGAGCGTTTCCAGCCGTTACACTGCCTGGTTCTCCGGTAACCGTGCTCTTATGATTGAATACCGGTGGAAGTTTCTGCAGACCTTCCATGGTAGTCGTGGGCCTGGGTCCCTGGTCTTTGGTAAAAACTTCCTTGCCCCGATTGATTTCTACCGGGAAGATTTCATCATCCAGTCTTCCGGCTTCCATAGCAGCAACGGCTCTCATCTGAGAAAGGTAGCCCCATTCATCATTGTCTTGACGGGTAAAGCCAAATTCATCGGATGTTTCAGATCCATGGATAGCCATATGGCGGTTGTAGAAAGCATCCCACAGGCCATCATAAACCATCAAGTCTACACAGGGGGTATTGAGCAGTCCCATGCGCTGTCCATATCTCATATTGGGCAGTGAATAGGGGCAGTTGCTCATACTTTCCTGCCCTCCGGCTATTACTATATCTGCCTTGCCCAGCATAATGGCTTGAATTCCCAGATCAATAGTTTTGATACCGGAAGAACAGACTTTGTTGACCGATATGGCGGGAACTGATTCTGGCAGTCCGGCTAGTATAGTCGCCTGGCGCCCTGGGATCTGACCATTCCCTGCCGGCACTACCTGACCCATGTATACATAATCAACATCTTCAGGTTTTACCTTCCCGTTAGTCCTCCTCAGTACTTCCTTTATAGCCAGTGCACCCAGTTGTGGAGCATCATATTCTTTTAATTTCCCACCCACTACTCCATAAGGAGTACGGCAAGCTTCTACACATACCACTTCTCTAAAATTCTTGTATATATTACCAACATTTTTGCCCATACCTTCATAAGTACATTTTCTTTCACCAAAACCGGTTACGGGTATTTTCTTCTGGTAATCAGCTCGTTTCATATCTAGTTTTTGAACATAATCCGACATTACTAATCCTCCCCTTTTTTCTAAAAATCCACATCTCATCAATGGAAATGTCAGCACAGCTCAGGCTGTTGCGGACAGGCCTTTGTTTGTCTTTCACCTCCTCTCCAATACAAAAGCCCCACAGATTATAATCAAATAATCTTGTGGGGCTCTAAGGCTCTCATTATTATATATAATTAAGCTAATGTCTCCTTATCTTTCTAAAACTGGTTTAACCGTTAAGGCAAGTCTTCTTAAGGCAATAGATTGATTTTCATTCTGCAATAAGTGGTTGTTTACACCGCAGCGCGGACATTTTATTTCCAGTTCCAGATTACCCCGGTATTTTCCCAGCAACTTGTGGCATTTTCTGCACCTGAATTCCTTCATATCCCCCTCACTCCTTCTTTATATACTTCAATATTCAGAAAACGACAGCCCCATCCAAAAGATTAACAATGGATGGGGCTCTAAGGCTCTCTAATAGATGTATTTAATTAATTTATAATGGACATCAGCCACTTTTTTCCCTGACTTTTTTAACTCCACTACCTTCCTTTAATAAACTGCCCTCCTGCCAGTAGACCTGGTTATTGTATCCACAACGAGGACATTTGATTTCGAGCTGCTTGCATTCCTTATATTTTCCCAGTAAACGATTACAATTTTTACACCTGAAGTCTATCACTGCTTATACCCCTTCCAGTTTAAATAATCTACGGGATAACGGTCAGGGGTGAACTCAATAATAAGATGCTATCCCTTATACTTCCAGTGCAATTCACAGAAATAGTCAGTTGATATTTCATCTCTTTATAATTAGCTTGCTTCCTATATTATGAGTATCTTATCAAAGATATGTCTCCATCTATTACTTTACTATGCAAAAAGTCTGCCAGCTTTATTTTTCTATAGTTATCCGGTCATCCCGCCATTTGCGGTAATATTCTAACTTGTACTAACACTAACAACCGTTGTTAAACAGCAACAAGGCTAATAAAATATTCATATTATTTTATTATTAATTGTCATATAATAGTTTTATTAATAGAGAATTGTATTTGCCCACGGATGAAACATGCATAGATAGGGAAGAGCTTTTTGGGTAGATTTTGTTGCGCAGTTGCAGTACTTGTTGCCCCAATGCAACAACTTTATTATCTATAACTTTACTCTTTAACATTCAAGCCATATTTAGCGGCTTTTCTGACAATCGTCGACGCATTGACTTTCAATGCTCCCGCCATCTGCCGGGTAGTTCTATAATTATTATAGGCTCTTTCCAGCAGCTGTTTTTCGGTACTTTCAACAGCTTCACGCAGTGGAATTACACCTCTTACTATAACCTGAGAAGAATGATCGAGGGCATTTTTATCAAACTGAAAGGGCAAATCTTCTTTACTAATAACATCATGGGATGTAACTACAATCATTCTTTCAATGAGGTTTTCTAGTTCCCGCACATTACCCGGCCAGTTGTATCCCATGAAGAGATCCACTACTTCAGCGGCAACCCTCTTGTTCATATTGTATTTGCGGTTGAAAATCTGCACAAAATGAGTTATCAAAGGTGGAATGTCTTCCCTCCTGTCTCTTAAAGGCGGAACATTCAGCGGAACTACATTTAAACGATAGTATAAATCCTCACGAAACTCTTTGTTTTTCACCATGTCCGCCAGGTTACGATTGGTAGCGGCAATAATTCTCACATCTATCTTTTTAGCAGCTTCTCCTCCCACCCGGGTAATTTCCTTGCTCTGTAAAGCTCTCAATAACTTGACCTGCAAGTTGAGCTGCAAATCCCCTATCTCATCAAGAAATAAAGTTCCCCCGTTAGCCAGTTCAAAAAAACCTGGCTTCCCTTCCTGGCGGGCACCAGAAAAAGCTCCGTATTCATAGCCAAACAATTCTGATTCCAGCAAATTTTCCGGAATTGCACCACAATTAACTCTTATAAAGGGCTCCTCTTTTCTAACACTGTAGCTGTGAATAGTCTCTGCAATCAGCTCTTTGCCGGTACCTGACTCACCTGTTATCAAGGTGGTGGAATCCACCTGGGCAAGTCTGTTTACTACTTCCAGTATATCTCGCATGGAGCTTGAATTAATAATCATGTTGCTGGAACCTATAAACTGCAGCTTCAAAGTCCTCAGCTGGCTTTCATAATGCTGAGACAATCCTTCCGCTTGTTCCAGTCTTTGCCTTAATAAATTGAGTTCCGTTATATCCCGGACATTACATACCACTCTGAAAATATTGCCGCTCTTATCATAAACCGGACTTCCAGTAGCCAGCGTGATTTTCCCGGTTTTGGCTTCCTGTATAATAGTAACCGGTTTACGCTTCTTCAGGGTTAGGAAAGTAACCGATTCAGAAACAAGACCTTCCTTTTCTATCTGTTCGACATTTTTACCTATAAACTCATCCTTACTTATTCCCATAATCATTTCAAAGGCTTTATTCACCCGCAGTGTTTTACCATCCCCATCGGATATATATAGACCATCGAAAGATGATTCAATAATGGCATCTAACTCTTCATTCAATTCCTTAACGTATTTTAATTCCTGGGAAATATGTTCTAACTCGGATATATCTTGAAGAACCGCTACAGCTCCAATAATTTCCCCATCCTTCTTAATCGGAGACCGATTGGATATGAAGTTCCGATCATTTAAAGTTATCTTCTGCAGCGGCTGTTCAGCACCGGTTCTTATGGTATCTGGCAGTCCGCTGTTGGGGAAAATTTCTACGATAGGCCTGCCTCGTACTTCTTCACTTTTTACATCCAGCATTCTTTCTGCGGCCCGGTTAAATACTCTTATCCTGGCCTGACAATCAGTGGCTATAATCATATTATGGGTAGAATCTATTATGGTGTCCAATTCACTGGCCAAAACCTGATAAGAATTATAAAAGACACCGGCTAAATCAGTACGGGTAATTAATGCTATTACCCGTCCCTCATCATCTATAACTGGCAGGCGGCCCAAACCAGGATAGATAACGTCATCAATATCATCCTCTGGATGTCCGACAATAAAACCATCCCTGGTCATAATTGTTCCTACTGGTGTTTGCATATCTATATCTTGATCTATAGCCCGGTAAATATGGCTTTTAGTAAAAAGTCCCTGGAGCTTGAGATCATCGTCCACTACCGGTGCTCCATCTATTTTATTATCGATAAAAATCTTTACCGCTTCTCGTATAGAAACATCGGCCGTTAAGGGTATTAATTCCCTTTTTATGAATTCTTTTACTTTCAATCATAATTCCCCCCAGCACCACTCTTTATTGTGCTCATTATAACACAGCCTCAATATGCTTGATTCATAAACCCTACCTCATATTGTCAGTTATTAATCCCAACTCTGCTACCAATCGACTCTATCTGGACGGAATTTGCGGAACCGGAACAGGGGGACAGGTTTCTGATACCAAGAATAAAAGCCCGGCTTTTTCAAGTCGGGCCCAGACCAATGACAAAAACGAATATCTGCGTTATTTCAACAAGCCCGCTCAATCAACGTACTCAGGTACGCCTCAATCACGGGCTTCTTTCATGCCTTGATCTTCGCTTCTGTCATCGCCCTGGCAGCTTGCCGACTTTGTCAATAACCTGAGCCCGGCTTTTTCAAGCCGGGCTTTTATTGATAGCCAGTTCACTTTATTATATGATACCTCTGCTGCGCAGCTGCTCGATTTCTTCTGCTCCATAGCCTGCGGCCAGGTAGATTTCCTCATTATGTTCTCCCAGACCAGGAAAGTTGAGCACAATCTCTCCGGGAGTATCTGATAGTTTGATGGGGACTCCGGTTAGTGCGATCGTCTTGCCCGATCCACTGGGATCTGGAATTTTATTGACCATTCGCCTGGCCTGTACCTGGGGATGTTCACTCATTTCCTGCAAATCCAATACTGGTGTAAAACATATATCATTCCCGGCAAAAAATTCAACCCACTCATCCCTGGTTTTTTGCTTCATTAAATGAGCAATATCATCGATAATCTCTTTCTGCTGGGCTTTTTCCCATTGTGATGCACTATACGAGGAACGCTCTAGTTTTTCGCAGAATTCTACCCAGAATTTTTTCTCCACTGCTCCAAGGCTTACATATTTGTTATCCTTGGTTTCGTAGACATTGTAACATGCATATCCACCGGTTAATACACCATCGCCAATTCCTGGTATTTTTCCATCTCCTGACCATTCTCCCATCGTATAAGCCAGAAGACTTATAGCTCCATCCAGCATGGAAACATCACACATCTGTCCCCGGCCGGTTTTTTCGCGGCTAGCTAGAGCCAGTAGTATGGCTATTACCGCATACAGTGTTCCGCCAGCTATATCAGCGATCTGTACTCCAGACATGGCCGGTGCACCCTGACGGCTTCCTGTAGTTCCTGTTATCCCGGCCAAATTCAAGTAATTCAGATCATGTCCGGCTGCCGTATACATTGGTCCATCCTGCCCGTAACCACTGATGGCACAAAATATAATCCTATCGTTAATGCTCTTCAAAACGTCATATCCAATCCCTAAATCATCCATAAAACCGGCCCGAAACTGATCAATTACTACATCGAACTGGGGTATCAGTTTCTTAAAAACTTCTTTTCCCTCCTCCTTCCGGATATCCAGAGTAATACTCTTTTTGTTTCGATTAACAGTATAAAAACGGGTACTGATTCCATTCACTACTGGAGCCAGCAGCCTTCCCGGGTCACCCACCTCTGGTTGTTCTATCTTAACAACTTCTGCTCCGAAGTCTGCCAGCAACTGCGTACAGAATGGTCCAGGCAGGTAACGAGACAAATCTAATATACGTATCCCGTTCAAAGGCAGTGTCAGCATTAATTCACCCCTCTATTCTAGGTTCCCCTGGCACAACAAATCACTTTTGCGGTCAAAGCGACTATCGGCTATTAAAACGAAATACCGAGAGCATTCCGTCTAAAAATGCACACTGGTTTCATAATCTGGACCAGCAATATAATCTTCACCCAGCTGGCTTTTGGTTAATTCTAACACTTGCTCCAGTACAGGCAGGTCCTGTTCTTCAAGGTATGGTTCTTTTCCATTCCGGATGTCGTCTATAGCCCTTTCAACCGGTATAACTCGAAATTTTCTAATCCCCTGGTCCAAATAATTATGTGAATAAGTAGGAACATACTTGACTTCAACCAGCGTGGTTTCTCCAGTACTGAAATTCTTATTAAATTTCATGTTTAATATAATCCCGCTGTTTCTCTCCAATCCGTTCTGATGACTGATAAAATTCCCCATCGAATAAATGACCAGTTTATCCTGGTCATTTATTTTCAAAATTTCCATGGGTTGAATAACATGGGGATGGCTGCCCAGAATTATATCTGCACCTGCATTCAGAAATTCATGGGCCAGTTTTACCTGGTTCGAATCAGGTTGAGGCATATACTCACTACCCCAGTGCAGAATTAAAACCAGAATATCCACCTGAGACCTCAGCTGATCAATATCTGATAAAATTTTGTCTCTATCCAGTAAGTTAAAGCAATAAGGGTTTCCTGAAGGTATTGGTATTCCGTTGGTACCATATGAATAAGCAAGATACCCTACCTTTACCCCCTTTAGATCCTTGGTAAGGAAAGTCTCACTCTCTTCTTCACTGGCATAGGTTCCAAGCGTATCCAGACCCGCATTTCTCAGAACTTCAAGTGTACGCATAGCTCCCTGGTAACCCCGGTCAAAGGCATGATTATTAGCAGTGGTGACCAGATCAAAGCCGGATTTCTTAAAGGTATCAGCAATGGCATCCGGGCTGTTGAACAAGGGATAACCCGTATAGCCTGATTCAGGTCCAGCCATGGGGGCCTCGAAGGATATCGAACTATAATCTCCCTGCTCGATAAGGCCCTGTACCTCGGAGAAGAAACAATCAAAGTTATAGGTGCCATCCGCTTGTTGTCCCGACCAGATCTGAGTATTATGCATCAAGCAGTCCCCAACCGCAACTAAAGTTATATCACTGCTGAGCGGTTTAGATTCCGTCATTATATCCTGTACTTCCTGATTACCAACTGGCACCTCTACCTCAGGAATAAAACATGCCAAATGACACCAGGTAATACTACTTATCACGACCAGGATGGCAACTATTCTGGTTAGATACCTCAAGTTAAATATATAGCCAGACCCCATAAAAACCCTTCCTTTGCTCTGTTAATAATATTCTCAGTATCTATTATAACAGAGTGATTTCTATACGAGCAGCTCGATGTCTAACCTGACCATACTGGCATCAATATCAGTATCCATACCATACGATTTGATCCAACTAACCTTTTAACCTCACCCCCCTCAAAATAAAAAACCCCTTCTAACATGAAGGGGCTCTGGGCTCTCTTTCAGTAATGGGCATTTATTCATATTTTTCCCGGCTCTTACTATTATATTTACTAAACGTCACCGATAGTATTAAAATCCATTATAGCAATTCATTCTATTTTTCTCTTATTTTCATTATATGGCAATTATATACTATCAATGGTGTTTATTCAATCCCGGGAAGCAAGGGGACAGCCCTTTTGCTTGCTAATCCAAACTGATTCGTCCCAGCTTTCCTTTGCGAAAATCCTGCAAAAGTAATTTGCAGGTCTTTGCTGTATCTGGACGTCCTTCTTTAAGTAAATGTCCCCTTAGAATTGATATGTCGTACAATATTTCCTCATTAGGCTTGTTAATATCTTTTAGCTTAAGCTTATCCAATAATACATCGGGTTTTTTCTCTTTCAATACTTCCAGCAAAAAAAGAGCAACTTCATATTCCTGGTAGGCATTTTCTCCCACGATGTTTAAAAGCGCAAGTTTCATACCCTGCTGGTCATTTTCAATTTTAGGCCACATCAGTCCGGGTGTATCCATTAATTCAATATCATCCCGTATACGAATCCACTGCTGCCCCCTGGTCACACCTGGTTTGGCACCGGTCTGAGCTACTTTTTTCCCTACCAGACAGTTTAGAAAGGTTGATTTTCCAACATTAGGAACCCCAGCCACCATAACCCGTGCTGCCCGGACTCGTCTGCCCCTGGCCAGCAATTTATCCGCCTGTTCACGGAAAGTATCGCTTACTAATTGAAGTACCCCCTTGCTTCCTTTACCATTTAAGGAATTTATAGTGGCTACCGGGATTCCTTCTTCCGCGAATTGGGCTGCAAATTTCCTGGTATCGTTGGGGTCAGCCAGATCCACCTTGCTGAATATCATAATGATACGTTTTTTGCCGGCTATTCTTTCCAGATCAATATTTCTACAGGAGAAAGGCGCTCTAGCATCCAGCAGTATCAGTACCATATCTACCATTTTAAGATTTTTTTCAATTTCCCGTCGGGCCTTAACCATATGCCCGGGATACCAGTTAATGCTCATAATACACCCTCGAAGCAAGGGGACGGTTCTTTCGCTTCCTTCTTTTTAGCACCTTGTATGGGAAGCAAAAGAACCGTCCCCTTGCTTCCCCGTTAAAAAAAAGAATACCTCCTAGGTATTCTTTTCAGCTTGCTAGTATCTGCCTTTTTCTTTAACCCGAGCCTTTTTACCCATAAGTTTTCTCAAGTAATACAACCGGGCCCGACGCACTTTACCCCGCCTGGTAACTTCAATTTTATCGATTCTTGGTGAGTGTATAGGAAATGTTCTTTCTACAGCTACGCCATAAGAAATCCTTCTAACGGTAAAGGTACGGGATAGGCCTCCACCTCTTATTTTTATTACGGTTCCCTCGAATACCTGTATTCTTTCCCGCGTGCCCTCGACTACCTTAACATGTACCTTCACGGTATCTCCAGGGCCGAAACGGGGAATATCCTGCTTATAATATTCTTCTTCTATGGATCTAATGATATCTTTCATTCCTTCAACCTCCTTCCAACAGGTGTTCATACATCCTACATTAATGCAGCGGACCACCTTTTTTACACAGAACATGGGTATTATATCACAGTGGCTTTATATTCTCAAGAAAAACTAATTCTGGAACCAAAATTCACCTAATAATCGGTCCAATATAATTGAAACTGCACTTCTCACTGATAAATGATTGTAATCACTGCCTGCCTGCACCGGTTCCAATATATAATCACATTTTTCTATGAACTCCTGGCTTATTCCCCAGCCGGTTCCAAAGAGCAGGACAAAGACCTGTTCTTCACCGAAAATAAGTTTCTTCATCTTATAGCAGGGAATGTTATGAGGGTAAACCCGTGCATCGGTCGCTACCGTTAACGGCTTATTTCCAGTTTCCCTTTCGATATCTGCTATAACGCTATCCAGATCAAGAGCCGTCTTTAATATACTAAAAGCCTCCTGACGATCCGGATTGTATTGAGCACCATATCCCTGGCGCCAATAAGCCAGTATTTCATTCAAAAGATTATGCTGATTCTGAGATGGATGAACTACAAAAAATCCTTCGACATTGTAGGTTCGTGCAGCTCTGGATATATCATGTAAATCCAGATTAGTAATGGATGTGGTTACGGTGTCCATTCTCTTGTTATACATCGGGTAATGAAGGAGTGCTATATACACCCTGGATTTCCTCACTGCTTTTATTCTCCCTCGAACAATATTTCATACAATAATTGTTGTTCTTCTTCATCGAACTGGTGCTTCAGGAGCAGATCAGGACGCTTCAATAAAGTTCGCAAGAGACTTTGCTTCTTTCTCCACTTCCGAATATTTTCATGGTGTCCCGAAACCAGCACTGGTGGCACTTCTCGATCCGCATATACCTGAGGGCGAGTATAGTGAGGATATTCCAGCAGTGATGTGGAAAAAGATTCCTCTTCCAGTGATTTTTCATCTCCCAGGACTCCGGGGATCAGCCGTACAGTTGCATCTATCAATACCATGGCTGGGATCTCCCCTCCGGTGAGTATATAATCTCCGATAGATATTTCCTCATCAAATATATCTGCTGCCCTCTCATCTATTCCTTCATAATGCCCGCACAGAACAATGAGATGCTTTTTATAGGCCAGTTCCTGTACTCTGCTCTGATTCAACGCTTTCCCCTGAGGAGACATATAAATCACCCATGAATCCTCGGTCTGGTGATGCTTTATAGCAGCCTGAACTACATCAGCTTTCATGACCATCCCTGGTCCTCCTCCATAGAGATAATCATCAACCTGCATATGTTTGTTCGCAGCAAAATCCCTTATGTTGGCAATATTAATTTCAGCCAGAGATTTGTCCCGCGCTCTTTTTATTATACTTTCCTCAAAGGTGGAAGAAAAAACTTGCGGGAAAAGGGTTAATATATCTATTCTCATGTTTCCTCCTGGATATTGATTACTTGTGCTCTATAAGTCCAGGCAATAATTTTACCCGCATCCTATTGAGTTCCAGGTCCACATCCAGAATCACATCCTTAATGGCCGGTATCAATACCTCTCCATACTGCTCTGACATTATTACATATACATCATTAGCCCCGGTCTCAAATATATCCTTTAACTCTCCCAACCTGCCCAATTCAATATCTTCCACCTGCATTCCCTGTAGTTGAAAGTGATAATAATGTCCTTCGGGTAACGGATATAATTGTTCCTCCGAAATTTTAATCAAAGCCCCATAATACTGTTTGGCTGTCTCCAAATTATCAATATGGCTAAATTTGATTAGCAGCTGTTGTTTATGCTTCCTACAGGTTTCGATGACAAATTCATTTTGTTCCCTGTCGGTGTCAAGAATAATCTTTTGCAGTTCATTAAATCTATCCGGGAAATCAGTGAGCGGGCTCACCTTAACTAAGCCATGATATCCATGGGTTCCAGTTATTCTCCCTATGCTGATAAGTTCTTTTTCCTGCACCTGCATCACCTCTTGCAAACCATTAAGAGATACCTATCCCCATACAGTTTCGATTACAAAAAACATAAGGACTAACTTATTGCCCTCCAGCTTGTAAACAAAGTCGGCAAGCTGCCAGGCCGATGACAGAAGCCCCTTCCGGCGACCAACCCCGTGCCGGGGTTATCCTGTTAAGGTCTTTTGTCATCGGCCTGAAGGGCTATAATATAGCCCTCTTACCTCAATATCTCCACTACTACTCTTTTTCCTTCTTTTGCTGCCGTTGCCTTGGTAAGGGTGCGAATGGATTTGGCTATTTTTCCCTGTTTACCAATTACCTTCCCCATATCATCAGGCGCAACTCGGAGTTCAATAATGATAGACCTTTCTCCTTCGATCTCCGTGACCTGGACCACATCCGGGTTATCCACCAGAGACCTGGCAATATATTCCACAAGCGTTTTCACTTATGTTTCACCCCCTGCCTGAGTTAAAATTATTTACGGCTTTCAGCGAATTTGGCCATGATACCCTGTTTTTTCAAAAGCGATCTAACCGTGTCAGATGCTTTTGCTCCAGTTGCGAGCCATTTCAAAGCCTTTTCTTCATCAATTTTCACAGTGGCAGGATTGGTCGTAGGATCATAATACCCTAATTCCTCAATAAATCTACCGTCACGTGGAGATCTAGCATCTGCTACCACGACTCTATAAAAAGGTCTTTTCTTGGCACCCATTCTTTTTAGTCTTATTTTTGTTGCCACTCACTTCACCTCCTCTACATTATTTCATTATTCCATGGGAGCAAAGATATAAAAAAAACATGGTATATACGTTTACTCCCTATCAAATGACTGATGTTAATAAGAAAACAGCTTAGGGATGGATTCTTAAGGTTAGCGCAGGGATAAAGGCGATTCTAAGAGCAGGAACATAACTCTTCTAATCAACCAATCTCGAGCACCACACTCAGCTAACTTACAATTAAGAGCTAAGACCGGCCCCCAGCGTTCTTAAGCCTTCAGCCCCACCCTCAACCAATGTTCATTAATGGTTGTGGCCTGCGAACATGGGGGGTATTTTTAATTGAAGGGAAAATTCAAGGGAGGAAAACCTCCTTTTTTCCCTTTCTTACTCATGTCTGCCAATTGTTTCATCATCTTCCGGGACTCTTCAAACTGTTTTAATAAGCGGTTGACATCTTGAACCCGGGTTCCGCTCCCTCGGGCAATGCGTTTTTTACGGCTGCCGTTGATAATAGAGGGATTCCTCCTTTCGTCAGTAGTCATTGATTGTATAATCGCTTCAATATGAACGATTTCTTTATCATCGAAACTGGCTGGCATCCCTTTAAGTTTTTTCCCCATACCGGGTATCATGCCCAGCAGCTCGTCCAGGGGGCCCATTGATTTAACCTGCTGCATCTGTTCCAAAAAATCTTCCAGGGTAAATTCCTGTTCTCTGATTTTACGTTCCATCTCCCGGGCTTTATCCTGGTCTATATTAGCCTGGGCTTTTTCCACCAGACTTAATACATCACCCATCCCCAGTATTCTTGATGCCATACGATCTGGATAAAATGGTTCCAGGGCATCCAATTTCTCGCCCATACCGACAAACTTGATAGCACAACCGGTTACTGCTTTAACTGATAAAGCTGCCCCACCCCTGCTGTCGCCATCCAGTTTAGTTAAAATAACTCCAGATAGCCCTAATTGGGAATTAAAATGATCAGAAACATTAACCGCATCCTGTCCGGTCATAGCATCTACTACCAGGAGTATTTCATTCGGGTTAACCGCCTCTTTAATCTGAACTAATTCATCCATCATTTCATTGTCAATATGCAGCCTCCCGGCGGTATCCAGTATTATCATGTCACAGCCCCGGTTTTTAGCATACTCAATGGAAGCCCGGGCAATATCCAGTGGTTTGTTTTGTCCCATAGCAAAGACCGGTATTCCAGTTTGTTCTCCCAAAACCTGCAGCTGTTTAATGGCTGCAGGTCGGTAAATATCGCAGGCCACCAGCAGGGGTTTTCTTCCTTGTTTCACTAAAACCTTGCCTAACTTGGCCACCGTAGTAGTTTTTCCAGCCCCCTGCAGCCCGACTGCCATAAAGATGGTGGGAGGCCGGGAGGAAAAAGTTAATTTGCTTTCTGATCCACCCATCAAGGCAGCCATCTCATCGTGAACAATTTTAATAATCTGCTGTCCGGGAGTCAAACTTTGCAAGACTTCCTGCCCGATGGCTCTTTCTTTGACCCGTCCGATGAAACCTTTTACGACCTTAAAATTCACATCAGCTTCCAGCAGAGCCAGACGTACTTCTCGCATAGCTAAGTTTACATCTTCTTCACTGATTTTCCCTTTTCCCCGCAGTTTCTTAAAAACATCCTGCAGTCTTTGTGATAGCCCTTCAAAAGCCACTGTAAATCTCCTTTATCTCAAATTAAATCATCAATTTTCCTTAATATCACCAAAGCATCATCTATCTTGTTTCTATCTACTGATGTCGTGTCGTTTAATAAAATAAATACTTTATCTAGATGTTTCCGAGTGAGGGAAAATCGTTCCAGCAAGCAGAGTCGCTGTTCATAATCAGCCAGGGCTTGTTCTGCTCTCCTTAACAAGTCATAAACACCCTGCCTAGATATCCTCATACTATCTGCAATTTCAGACAGCGACCAGTCATTCTCATAATAAAGATTCAGGACCTCCTGCTGCTTATAAGTAAGCAGCGGCCCATAAAAATCTTTAAGCATTATTATCTTCTCAGTCTTTTCGATCATTTTCAGCTTCTCCATGTGTAAAGTAAAATCACTTTACCCATAAAGTTTACTCATATTTACCGCCAGTGTCAAGAAAGCAATAAATTTGCCTTTACCATAATGTAGATTATATATAGAATAGAATAAGGAGGATTATGTCATAATAACATAAAATAATATTTTAAAGGAGCAGTTATATGAAAGAAAAGATTGCACTTTTGACTGATAGCATGTGCGATTTACCCAATGAGTTTGTACAAAAATTTAAAGTAAAAGTGCTGCCAGCCAAAGTCGTATATCCGGATCATGAATATTCGGACCGGGTTGAGATTCAGCCGGAAGAAGTCTACAACCGTATGCCGGAAGAAATCCCCACTACCTCTCTGCCCTCCCTGGATGAAATCAAACAAGCCCTGGAAGAAATAAGGAGTGAAGGATTTACCCATGTACTTGCAGTTCACATATCCAGTGGACTCTCAGGCACTTTCAATGCGGTAGAGTTTATATGCCGGGATGTTCATGATTTAACTATCAAGGTCATTGACTCTAAAACCCTCTCCATGGGAACCGGATGGATTGTCCTGGAAGCCGCCCGCAATATTAAAAATGGACTCAGCTTTGAAAAAGTAATCGAAAGAGTACATAAACTACAGGAGAGCGCCAGAGTTTATTATATCCTGGAAACCCTGGAATATCTGCGTCGGGGCGGGCGTATCGGTAAGGTCGCAGCGATGCTGGGTGAATTTTTACATTTAAAGCCGGTTATATCGGTAGGAGAAGACGGAAAATACTTTACCTACTGTAAAGCCAAGGGGAGAAAAAAGTCTATCGAAAAACTAGTGCAGATCGTAGAAGCTGCTGCCAGCGAAAAAGAAATAAATCTTGCTGTAGTTCATGGCGGGGCCCAGCAGGAGTGTCAGAAGTTAGCGGAGCGTCTGCGAAAACTGCCTAATATTAAGGAATTAATGAGTTCGGATATAAGTCCCGTTTTAGGAGTACATACCGGCCCGGGTTTACTGGGTGTATGTTTCCACGAAGTATAATTCTGCTTTGCTTACGGGGTACTTGACCAAGGTCAGCTGCCCCTTTTTATATTTAATCAGCCATTTACAGGGCCTATTTCTCCGGTCATGCTAAGTATCTGTCAAGGACATCTCACCGAACAGCCGCTCTAGAAGCAGTATTTCTTTTCTTATAGATTTTGCCTGCAATATAAATGATCGTAGGGTAGAGAATATGTATAGGCAGGGAATGGAAAGGCAGTACCCGGACCTGTCGGGCAAATACTTCCATATCGACAGTAAGCATATAGCTGGTAAACACTACCAGGAGCAGACCCACAGGCAGTATAAGATATCGCATTTCAGCCCGGTCCAATAATTTTTGTACTCCCAGTATTAAACCCTGGTACCAAATAAGCAGGGCAAAAAAGCCGGTTATAAATAGTAATGCAAAAAATATCATGTCAATACGTTCAAAAGTACCCACGTCCAATAATCTCAACGCTTGATAAATCGGATGTCTGGTAATTTTAGTAATCTCTGCTCCCAGTATCGAAACAACCAGAATGCTTCTTATCACTAGAATTAAGGCTCCGATAAGATATCCGTAATAAATTGCTCTTCTTTTTTCTGCCAGGTCGCTTATAAAGGGAAGATACATGATCAAGACACTAACTTGAGCAAAAGGCCAGTTAGCCGCATATAAACTTCCAGCTATCACCGGTTTCCAGTCAACCAGTACCGGTGCGAGATACGAAAAATTTGCACCAGACACAATCGATATAAAGATACCAAGTGCTAAAGACAATGCTACTAACCATACTAACAAGTCTGCCAGCCGAGCTACTGCATTGATGCCTTTGTATATACAATAAGCAGCTAACAAAATAAGAATGCTGTAATGTATTTGTCGTGTCAAGTCCAGTATTACTATATCCAATAAAATGAATAGATCATAAAGATAAAAAGTGGTAATAACAAACAACAGCCAAACGTAAAATGCATTCAGTATTCTGCCGGCCCATTTACCCAGGACCAGTTCGCTTATATCCATAATATTCCTACCCGGAAACATCATTTGTAAAGTAATAATGACCATAAGAATATACATGCCGACTGGAACTGCTATTAGAGTCGATAACCAGGTATCTCTCCCGGCAATGCTCTCCGGCATATATATTATGGCAGTGCCCAGGATCAAAAAAAAAGTCAGGAAAGCGGCCTGCCGGCTTGCTATCTTGTTCTCGTTCATAGCTGTATCTCATCTCCTATTTGCAGTAATGACTGAAAATATTCTGCCAGGGGATCAAGGCTGTAAAATATATGATTGGGATTGGGCAGCATCTCGCTGTGCAAATGATATGCTATCCCATAAGCTGCAGAAAGAAACAACAGCAGGGTAACGATGATGATATCCCGGTAGGCCTTACCTTTAAGTAATTCAGGCAATTCCAGGATTACAATCAAAGCAATAAAAATAACCAAGATCAACAGCATTATAAATTCCTCCCCTATTTACTGAAACTGAAAAACAGAATCGCTCATCTCACCTTTCCTCAGAACCGCCTTCACTTCAATACTGCTGGGGATATGAGGAAATACCTGGTCCCAGTAAGGATCTACCCTATCCCATACATCCGGTTCATAACGCCAGGTAGTTAATCCCCAACCCAGGATATCACTGTTAAGAGCTTGAGCTTTCTGGATACAGTCTTTTACCTGTGCTTGTATTTGAAGCCTGGCCTGATCTTCCAGCAAGTCCCGGTTGGCCGGGGAATAGATATTGGTGGTACCTGCCTCCTCCAGGAATTTCAACTCACAGTATATTGATAATTGCATCCTCAGTTGGTCTCCCTGGATTTCAGGCCGCATTTTGCTGCTGAAGCCGGTAACCTCCAAGGTAACTGAATCTACCCCTTCCATAGGATTTTCTATGATCAGCAGCCCTCCTTCTTTCCTTTTAGTTCTCAGGTAATGGTAACCCTGGCTTTCCACTTCATCCAGAGAACCGATCACTTTATTATTTTTTACTACCGCCATACCCTGAAACTTGATTTTTTCCTGTCCGGATGCTTCATCGATAACCACCTGTGGAATAACCGGTTCTATTCCCGGGGTCACCATATCCTCCAGCAGTTCGCCGATCCGGATGGGGACATAATAACCCAAATCTTTTTCAATCATTTCCACCTGCCGGCCTATGCATTGGGCCGAACAGCTGCCAAACTGTTTTTCATCCAGCGCGTCAAGCACCTCTTTAACAGTTGCCTCATGAATAACAAATACATAGGCCTGAAGCCTGGTATTCCTGTTTCGGATCAGGAAATCGGTTACATAAGCCAAATCCTGACCGGCAAGGTTCTCCCCTATGAACATGGTATTGGAATGTATCCATAAAAATATACGGGGAAAATATAAAAACATATTGCGGGCAGCCTGTGCCGCAGTAGTTCCAGTTCCCATCACAGTGATGTTGCGGGTCGGTGCAGACTCTCCGGTTTCTGTTCTTGGTATTGGTTCCGTTGTTTGGGCGTAAAAGGCCAGTTGGCCGTTTTCTAACAAGTCTACACTGAAATTCTGGGCTACTACAGCATCATTTATTTCCAGCAGGTTATAACAGCCACATTGTAATGGCATTATGATCAAAATAATGAACATTAGTATTTGTTTCATAACCAACCATCCTGTTTTTACAAACTTGTCCATCGAGAAGCATTATCAATCATAGCCTGCAATGGGTTGACCAGGGGCCATTGGTAATACTGGGCCAGGGTGAGGTAAATCCCCAAAATAAATACCAGCGAAAAGATCAACAGCTCTTTGCGCCATCCATTTCTGATCATAGATGGTACTTCCAGGATAATAATTACCAGGTACACCAGAATAAGTGTCAAAATCATGGTTTACCTCCAAAATATCAATTAGTACCGGAGGTTACTTGAGAACCAGTGACTTATCCGTCAAGTATGATCTCCTTATATCAAATTTCACGTTAATCTCTGCATTGATACCGGGAAATATTTTGTCCCAGTTATTCTCTGCCTGCTTCCATAAATCAGGATCCCAACTGCTGACCAGTTTTCCCCAGCCAAAGATGTCACTGCCTAATTTTTGAGATTTGCTTATACAAGCCATGATATCTCCTTTGACAGCTTGTTCAGTTAGGGTTTCCAGAGCAGGAATATTTTCCAGTTTAAAAATATCAGCCGCAGACGTCTGTTCATAGTAGTTCCCCTCACCTACATATTCAATCTTCATCACGATCTTTCCATCTTGCAGTTCAGGTTTAACTATAGTCTGCGACCTGGTCAGTTCAATAGCCACCATACCGGGATCATCAAAGGGTGCAGGTATATTGATAATCCCTCCCGCTATGCGCCCTGGAGTTATAAAGCGAAATCCCCTGCTTTCCCTGGAGTTTAAATACCCTACCATTCTTCTGCCTTTAAAAACTGCAGTACCATCCAATTTAATGGTTTTTCCATTACTACTGTTAAACAGCGTCACCTGAGGGGCGACAGCTTCTATCCCGGGAGTTGAAAGCTTATTAAGAAATTCATCGTAGGTAACACTCTTATAAATACCGATCTGGCTTTCCTGGTTTTTGAGCATCTTGGGAATAGCCGTTGCTGAAAGGGACTCCATCAGCACCTCGGTATTAAATATTTCTTCCGGGGAAGCAGCTCGAGCCACAGCTATCACAGAATTTTTTCTGATATTAGGGCTGCGAATACTGGCATCAGCCACCAGAGCCAGGTCAGTCTGGGACAGCTTCTCACCTAAAATTATCAGATTCGCCTGTGACAGTAGTGGTTCCCGGGGAAAAGAGAGTCCGATCTTTTTAAGACTTTCATTGAAGGACCGACCGGTTTCAGATACTACTTTAAAGGGTGGTGCAGATAAGCTTGAACTCTGTCCCGGAAGTACAGGTTGAGCCAGCTGCAGCGAAACTCTTAACTGTTGATCCTCCAATTCCATGCCTATGCCGGCAACTATGGCTGCATCATTCAATTCCAGGGCACTGCAGCCTGAGCCAGCCATCACGATGATAATAATAAGGCTAATTATTCTCAATAATTTCATCAGCTGCCGTCATCCCTTCCGTTCCCCTGGCGGGTCCGATTTAACATCCCTTCCAGGTAAGGACGACGATTGTTTACAAACCAGGGTCGCCTTACCATAATATCCGAAATCTGTGATAGGTCTACCGGAGCCAGCGGAGCCAAATAGGGAACCCCAAAAGACGTTAAAGATACCATTCTTATCAGCATTATTACCAGTAAAATCATGATACCTAAAAAGCCCAGCATACCTGAGGCAGCCAGAAAACCAAACCTGAGAATACGCACTATGAGTGAAGCGTTATAGGATGGCGAAACAAAAGAAGCTATCCCGGTGGCAGCTACTACAACTACCATAGGAGTTGATACCAGACCGGCTCTGACCGCGGCATCCCCTATAATCAATGCCCCTACGATACTGACTGCAGGCCCAACTGCTCGCGGCAGGCGTATACCGGCTTCACGGAGCATTTCAAACATGGCTTCCAGCAGAAACGCTTCGACAAATGATGGAAATGGAACCCCCTCCCGGCTGGCCGCTATAGTTAATAAAAGAGCCGTGGGAATCATTTCTTGATGGTAACTGATCAATGCCACATAAAGAGATGGCAAGAGCAGGGATATCCAGAAGGCTGAAAAGCGCAATATTCTAATCAAAGAAGCCGGAATAAAATAAGTATAGTAATCATCTGGTGAAGTAATATACTCACTGAAGGTGGTAGGCACTATAAGGGCCATAGGGGAACCGTCCACCATGATGCAGATTCGTCCTTCCAGCAGCTGCCCGCATACCCGGTCGGGCCTTTCAGTATGTATTACCTGAGAAAACAGGGATTTATTATCATCTACAATAAATTCCTTAACATAGTTGGTATCCAGCACTCCGTCAATATCGATTTCACTAATGCGCTTTTTTATCTCTTGTATCATCCCCGCAGGTGCTATGTCTTTTATATAACACATGATTACATCGGTTTTGGTTATCCTTCCCAGCACAAAGCTTTCTATCTTAAAATTGGCAGACTTCAACCGTCTTCGTATTTGAGCAGTATTGAAACGGAGCGTCTCATTAAATCCTTCCTTGGGTCCAAAGATAACCACTTCATTTTCGGGAGATGCAATGCTCCTGGTTTCCCAGCCTCTAGTACCGGCTGCTATACCTTCCCCATAGCCGTCTATGAGCAGGACTGTATCACCTGAACTGACATGATGGCAGACTTCATCCAGAGTTTTAACAGATTTGATTTCGGCTGGAGAAATTATTTTATTCTTTACTTCTTTAAAGATATCCTTTCCTAAAAGGTCATCATCTTTCGTATCCAGCATGTCCATGCCCAGCAATAGGGGGCGCAGAATATTTTGTTCTATTTCGTCTTTGTTAACCAGGCCGTCAAAATAGATCATCAATCCACCCGTCTCTGGGGTACCGAAATCGAAATCTCTCATCACAATATCTGAGCAAGATTCAAATAACACATTAAGTGCCTGACGGTTGTCCTCCAGGGATGAATAAATATCTGCTTTTAAAATTTCCTGGGGACTATCTGCCTGATCTTGTTCTTCTTTACTTTTCATATAGCGCATACTTTCACCTCTTTACGAATCAACTGATATATCCTCCATAGTTTTAGGTCTGCCCCCAATATTTATGCACTCCGGGCAGCTCTTATACTGTAAATAAGTCTATAATAGAAGCATCAAGCAGTATTATCCATCTGGTCATTTTGCCCCGCGTTCAAGGCCTGTTCGTTCACAGGATAAGGTTTAAACAGGGTAACAAAAAATATTATCAGTGGAATGATAATAAAGAAGGTCCCTTCTATTATTGGAATCAAGATCTGGGTAACAAGCAGCAGTTCTAGAATATTAGAACTTATCAATATAGAGATAATACCAATCATCAGCGAACTGGGTGCTGCTAAAAATTTATAATCTTTTAATCCAAATAAAATTTGAGTTGAATAGCAGGCCATAAACCAGGCCATAATTGTGACGGCATAAATCCCAAGTATCCAGAAACCAATAAATATGATGTCTATATTCTGAATAAAATTGCCTATATTCACCAGGGTCACCATGCTGAAGGTGGGAAATGTGAGGAACGAAGTAATGATGCCCCCAAAAGTCATTATAGTAGCCATGGTAGTAAGTGTGATTATTATTATGTAGGTCCATAACGCCTTGACCATGATCGAAACTACCTTTCCTTTTTCCTCACACCAGAACCCCAAGGTCAATACAATAAATAACTTGCTGACCACAAACATGGTACTGCCTATCGAGAACGCAAAGAGCTTATAATCCACGTGCCCAACCGGTAATAGCCTCTCCGTATCCCAGTGGGGTCCCAGGACCAATGCCAGAATAATTATTATGAATGGTAATGCAATTATCAGTATTACTTCGTGCAGACGTGCTATATTGACGATACCCGATCTTAGCCCAATTACCAGAGCCAGGAGCAATACTCCAATATGAATGCTTATGGGCGTACCTGGCAGCACATTGGTCTCTATGAAATCGGTAAAAAATCGCAGCGTGAAGCTGGTCAAAAAAACAAAAAAGAGGATATAAAAAAAGCCCACTAAGCCACCCAGATATTGGCCCAGATGTTCAATAAGCAATTGCGGAAAAGGATAACGGCTTTTCTGCAAGATATAGTTAAAAACAAAAATCATAAGATAACCAGGGATGATACCAAGCAATGCCGCCAACCAGGCATTTTGATTAACCAGATTAGTCAGCATTTCCGGTATCTCAAGAAAAGCCAGAGGGGAAAGAAACAAAAATAACATAGCGTAGAGCTGAAATTTGCTTATCCTTGGCATTAACTGTTCCCCTTCTCAAGAAAAATAAGTGTCCCTTTATCCATACCTGTTATCAGCGGAGCACAAGGTGGTCTTCCTCTTGCCTGCAGGTGCTGCAACCAGTATCAAACATGAAGTTGATCAGTATTTAGTTTATCCAAAAATGTTAGATATATCCTGAAGAAATGCGGGAATGATTAGGGGAGTGCCAATATGGTCTTGGAAAATAAATGGAGTTAAGGATTACAGCATATCGGACACTGAAAATAGATCCTATCAAGTAATCAAACCGTATTTAGAATCATATCATTACATGGGAACTGTGGAATATAAACATCTATATTGTCCTAAGAAACTACACTTTGAAAAAGATTTTTACACCATTTTTAAAGTCCGATTATTTACTCATTTTATGCTGTAAAAAAGTTGCGATATATTCGACCAATTTCTGTTTGCCATTTATTACCAGAATATTATACTTTTTCTATACTATTCATTAGCAGGGGTGATCACCTTGTTGAAACGCTGTGCCATATTTTTTATTCTTCTCTCTCTTATTTTGAGTTGTGGTTATTCTTATGTTGGCGGAAAAGATAGCCTGCCGAATGCTGCAGAAATGAAAAAGCATGATCAAGCCTGGGGTGACATGATTAAAAGCTTTGAGCTATACCTGGCATTTTTTAATGATTCATATCCGGCCGGTAATTTTACGATTTCCCAACACGCTGATACCTATGCGGAAGCACTGGCTTATTTTTCCCAGGGTTTTGATGACGAACTGGCCGCGGATATTACCAATGCCTATACCTTCTATAATCCCGATAATAATAAATTACAGATACTGCCAACCGATGGTCTGCCAGTGCTTGTTTCAGAAAACCCCAGTATGATCAGTACCCAATTCATAGATGCCGACCATGTCATATTCGAACGATATTTTGAGGGTTATTATGGAGAAAACACAAAATTTCTCTACCGGGTATTTTGTGAATATGATGGAGCCAAATGGAAAATATACCAGCTGGAATGGGAACCTGTAGAACAGACTTAAGTCGTTAAATGATCTGTTCTTTCCCTCTTCACAGCAGGAAGATGTTTTAAAAAAAGGGCGTTAGCCCTTTCTTTTTCTGGTTTAAGTTAAGGAAACTCTCCTATGTTGGTAGCAATAAAGGCTCTGGGACCTGACAACTATCCTGACTACCGTTCATCCAGGGCCATATACTTGGACCTTATGGCCACGCTTTTATAGGCTGGTCTCATAATCTTCCCGGCGTTTACGATCTCTTCTATGCGATGCGCACTCCAGCCTGCAATCCTGGCAATCGCAAATATAGGCGTGTATAATTCCGGGGGAATATTGAGCATGCTGTATACAAATCCCGAGTAAAAATCCACATTGGCACTCACCCCCTTATATATTTGCCGATATTCACTTATGACTGCCGGGGCCAATTTTTCTACCTTTTCATATAACTTAAATTCATCCTCCAACCCCTTTTCCCCAGCCAGACGGGCTGCCTGACACTTCAATATAACTGCCCGCGGATCTGATATGGAATAAACTGCATGTCCTATACCATAAATCTTGCCGGTCCTATCGAAAGCTTCCTCATTTAATATTTTTATCAGATAAGCTGCGATTTCTTCCTCATCATCCCAGTTGTTAACCTGCTGCTTGATATCAGCCATCATCTGTACTACCTTATGGTTAGCACCTCCATGCCGGGGACCTTTTAATGCCCCTAGAGCAGCAGCTATTACCGAGTAGGTATCAGTTCCCGATGAAGTTACTACATGGGTTACAAAGGATGAATTATTGCCTCCGCCATGTTCAGCATGAAGCACCAAAGCAAGATCCAGCAGAGTTGCTTCCAACCTGCTATACTCACTGTTCGGGCGCAGCATATGCAGAATATTCTCCGCGATGCCCAAGTCAGGCCGGGGACTGTGAATATACAGGCTGTTATTTCCATGATAATGTGAAAAGGCTTGATAGCCATAAACTGCCAGCAGGGGAAAACATGCTATTAATTGCAAACACTGTCTCAGTACGTTTTCTACCGAAGTGTCATCAGCTCGGTCATCGAAACTGTAAAGAGCCAGTACACTCCTGGCCAATACTACCATCATATCTTTACTGGGTGCCTTAAGAATCATATCCGAAACAAAATATCCCGGCAGGTTTTGATAACTGGCCAAGAGCTGTTTAAAATCCTCCAGTTGTTCTCTCCGGGGCAGCTTACCAAACAGTAATAAATAGCAACTTTCCTCAAAACCATAACGACCTTCAGTCAAAAAGCCATTCACAATATCATTAATGTCTATTCCTCTGTAGATCAGCCGCCCTGGTACCGGGACCATCTCATTTTCATCGGTAATATATGAATGCACTTCACCTATCTCAGTCAGACCAACCAGCACGCCCCATCCATCAATATCCCGCAGTCCCCTTTTAACCACATATTTACTGTATAATTCCGGATCAATAAGGCTGTTCTGCTCTGCCATAGCACTCAAAGCAGGCAGCATTTTTACTTCCAACTCTTTCGCTTCAAAACTTCCCATAAGATTCTCCCCTTTTAGATAGATGCTCCACTGTAATGTTATTTACAGCAGAGAATAATAATCACTGTATCTATTATTTTAACAGTATCCAAGGTGATAAGTACACAATATACACTTCGCCATATATAAATAACTTCTGCCTGACGCTACAGGGTAAGCTTATTACTTAAGTGAAGAGATAACAAGGGTATTTGTTTTATCCTTATGCCTTACACATGAGTTTCAAGTAACGAGGCCCGGGAAGTGCGCGTAGGCCCGTTTACTGATTTAAGTTTAGCACTTAACCTTAGGAGACATAAGGTAATTTTTGAGCAACCTCCAAACAATTAGAAATCGCCACCCTCCCAAGCTTCAAAATAAAACAAAAGGGTTCCGGAGCTGTTTAAAAAACTCTGGAACCCTCTATTTTTCTATGGTGGGCGATACAGGACTTGAACCTGTGACATCCTGCTTGTAAGGCAGGCGCTCTCCCAACTGAGCTAATCGCCCTTATGGTGACCCCTAGGGGACTCGAACCCCTGTTACCGGCGTGAAAGGCCGGTGTCTTAACCGCTTGACCAAGGGGCCTTAACGGAAATCGGATATGGACATCGGAGGATTGACTGCCAGGACTTAACTGCATTAGTTTCTACTTAGTCTTATTTCCTGTTTCCGATATCTGACCCTTTTGATCTGACTTCAAAACTCTTTAATCTAACTTCAGACTTCTGATTTCAGAAATGGTGGGCCTACCAGGACTCGAACCTGGGACCAACCGGTTATGAGCCGGTGGCTCTACCAACTGAGCTATAGGCCCTGGTTACTGCGGTAACCCCGCAACAGTTAGTATATAAAAATTCTGTACAAAGGTCAATAGCAAAACATTAATTCTTTTTATCAATTTTCACCACACCTGTACCCGGGGACTACAACCATTGCAGCAATTAACCTTCCAGTTAAATAATTACCGGTATACGATAGTCAATCAAAAAGCGGTAACTCTATTGGGTTACCGCCTGGATTTTCAATGGCTCCCCGAGTAGGATTCGAACCTACAACCCTCCGGTTAACAGCCGGATGCTCTACCGTTGAGCTATCGAGGACCGTCTCAACGAGATTCATTATATTATTTAT
>JAENZN010000053.1 GCA_016841245.1 Syntrophomonas sp. | reverse complement strand
GATTTTTCTTTGTTTATAGCTTTTTATGCTTTTTTGTGCTTCCGAAAAGGCGAAAACTGGCTGAATAATGCCCAAAAAATTCGGTCTGACCAATAAAAGGGATGAACTCTGCAAATACAGAATATTATAAGGGGCCGTCAATGATAGTTGCATACAAGCTAATTCCGGCTAGCCCCTAATTTTATATGCCGCTTAGTTTTTTGTTGACAGGAAATCTGCTTTAAGATAGTATTTTAAAAAAGCGAACATATGTTTGAGGAGGGTACCAGCTTTGGCAAGTAAAGAAATAAATCAGGGAAAAATAGATGCCCTGGACAGCACTATAAAAAATATTGAAAAACAGTTTGGCAGAGGTGCGATCATGCGGTTAGGAGAAAACACATTAATGAATGTGGAAGTCATCTCCTCTGGCTGCATGTCTCTGGATGTAGCCCTGGGCGTGGGTGGACTACCCAGGGGAAGAGTAATTGAGATATTTGGACCGGAATCTTCAGGTAAAACTACAGTGGCCTTGCATGTTATCGCGCAGGCTCAAGCTGAAGGTGGAATGGCCGCATTTGTAGATGCTGAACACGCTTTAGATCCTCTTTATGCCAGGAAACTGGGGGTAGACATCAACAATCTGCTGGTGGCCCAACCGGACAGCGGAGAACAAGCACTGGAGATAGCAGAAGCGCTGGTAAGAAGTGGTGCTATTGATGTGGTAGTTATAGATTCGGTAGCGGCTCTGGTTCCTAAAGCTGAATTAGATGGAGAAATGGGGGACGTTCATGTTGGCCTGCAGGCACGATTGATGTCTCAAGCCCTGCGTAAACTGACTGCCCATATCAGCAAGTCACGAGCCTGCTGTATCTTTATCAACCAGATCAGGGAAAAAGTAGGGGTTATATATGGCAGTCCCGAGACTACTACCGGAGGCCGGGCCCTAAAATTTTATTCTTCCGTAAGAATTGAAGTTAGAAAAGGAGAAACGATTAAACAGGGTACGGATTTGATAGGAAACCGAACCAAAGCCAAAGTAGTCAAAAACAAAGTAGCACCTCCTTTCAAATCAGCTGAGTTTGACATTATGTATGGAACTGGCATATCCAAGGAAGGGGATCTGCTGGATATTGCTGCCGGTCTGGATATAATTCAAAAAGCGGGCTCCTGGTATTCTTATGAAGGAGAACGACTGGGTCAGGGACGCGAAAATTCCAAAGAATACATAAAAAATAATCCCGAATTTTGTCTGACACTGCAGGAGAAGATAAGAAATCGCATGTTGCCAGATGCTGCAGCGGGTAAGTCTGAGAGTGACCTTGACACTATAAAGTAAAGTAACTACAATGGGAATAGGACTCAGGATAGAAGTAATTCCTAGTGAATGACTTGACCATATAGACTATTGTTTTATCATAGATTTTATGACATGTGGATAGAGTATATAAATTATGCGTGATTGGCAAGTAATCATGCATGATATACTTATGAATACGGATATAAGCAGAATGTCTGGTAGGGTTGAGGTTTAGTCGGGTTCTTCGTAATGTATGTTGCAAAGTGTTGTAATAAATTGCAATGTCTGGACTAATACACATTGGGAGGAACAAGATACATTCAATAGAATAGGTTGCTTCTATCATACCGAGTTTATACTCGGTTTTTTTGTGTACAAGTATAGGATAATTAATTAATAACTTAGTTTAAGGAGGTGACCAGGATAAGTAGTACAGTATTAAGTTTTATAGCCATAATGCTTGCATTGGCTGTAGGAATAACTTTCGGTTATTATGCCAGGAGGTTTATTGGTGAAAGCAAAATTGGCGCTGCTGAAGAGGAAGCAAACCGGATTAAAGAGGAATCAGGAAAAGAAGCAGAGGCCAGATCCAAGGAAATTCTGCTGGAGGCCAAAGAGGAAATACACCGTAACCGACAGGAATCAGAAAAAGATATTCGTGACCGTCGTAGAGAATTAGATCGTTTAGAAAGAAGAATTATCCAGAAGGAAGAGATGCTGGATAAGAAAACGGATAATCTCGAAAAAAGGGATCAGAGCCTTCAGGATAAGATAAGAGAGACGGAGAAAACCGAACAGGAGTTACAGAGTGTTCTATCTAAACAACTTAAAGAACTGGAGAGACTCTCGGGACTAACTTCCGAAGAAGCCAAAGAACTGTTGTTGAATAATGTGGAACAACAGATCAGGCAGGAAACGGCGGTTATGATTAAGAATATCGAGGCTGAAGCCCGTGAAGAAGCCAATAAAAAAGCTAGAAACATAGTATCACTGGCCATACAAAAATGTGCTGCCGATGTAGTGTCTGAAACTACAGTATCAGTAGTGGCATTGCCTAATGATGAAATGAAAGGCAGGATAATTGGCAGAGAAGGAAGGAATATAAGAACCTTTGAAACTATGACTGGGGTTGATTTAATTATTGATGATACTCCCGAAGCAGTAATATTATCTTCCTTTGATCCTATAAGAAGAGAAATAGCCCGATATGCTCTCGAACATCTGGTTTCCGATGGACGAATCCATCCAGCTCGTATCGAAGAGATGGTTAATAAAGCCCAGAAGGAAATTGAGCAGCAATTAAGAGAAATTGGCGAGGAGGCTGCCTTCGAGGTTGGAGTGCATGGATTGCATCCTGAAATCATTAGACTACTGGGTAGATTAAGATATCGTACTAGTTATGGTCAAAACGTATTGAAGCATTCTATTGAAGTAGCTCATTTGGCTGGGGTTATGGCCGCTGAATTAGATGTGGATGTGACTCTTGCAAAAAGGGCTGGTTTACTACACGACATAGGCAAAGCGGTTGACCACGAAGTAGCCGGCCCTCATGTTGAAATCGGTATAGATCTGGCTAAGAAGTACCGGGAAAATAAAGATGTGATACATTGTATAGCTGCCCATCATGGTGATATAGACGCACTGACTATCGAAGCTGTTCTGGTACAGGCGGCCGATGCGATATCCGCATCGAGACCTGGGGCCAGAAGAGAAACTCTAGAAGCCTATATAAAACGCCTGGAAAAACTTGAAGGGCTGGCTGATTCCTTTGAAGGAGTAGATAAGTCCTTTGCTATACAGGCTGGCAGGGAAGTTAGAATTATTGTCAAACCTGAACAGATAGACGACCTGCAGTCGATTACCCTGGCTCGTGATATAGCAAACCGGGTTGAACAGGAACTAGAATATCCAGGTCAGATTAAAGTAGTAGTGATCAGGGAAACCAGATCGGTAGAATACGCAAAATAGAAAAAAATTTAACCGGGGGATGTTCTTTTTGTTACTTCATTAGAGGGAATAAAAAGAACATCGCCCGGTTTTTTAAAGCGGAGGAAGTCCATAAACTTCGCTTTTATTATTATTTACTATATTTTACTAGTCTCCTAAAAGCAGGATTTCCATTACTATTAAAGAAAAGTGATTATAGGATACATATAAGGAGAAGATTTATTATGGAAAACAATGCAGGATTGGACATATTTATCAGTGTATTATTGAGATACCCTGAATTCAATGCGGTAAAATACGATGCAGCTAATGGAGAAATAAGAATCGAAGTTGCTCTGCAAGGTGAAATTAAAAAAGAAAGCCAGGATAGTTTTATAAGCGAGACTATGAAATGTGTTGGATTGTTTCATATACTATCTGGTATAAAAACAAGTATAATAAAAACAAGGTTTGAGGAATACGGTAAATCTAATTTGACCTTCCTGAGATACAATCGAGATGTAGAAAGCTTGACTGAAGGAGAAGTAGAGGTTTTTGCCGGTCTCTTGCAAAAAAGCTTTAATGAATTCATAATAAGGGACAGCGGGAAAATAATAACCGAAGATGTTTTGAAAAACCGTATTAAAAAGAATCTTTTATACAAAATAAACCGAGAAAAAACGAGTAGCAGTAATTTTCTGGCCTATAGAGATCATGGCCGGGTACTTGTTTTTAACAAATAGTACTGACCGGGGGGTTATAGTTGAATATTCTAGTTATTGGAGACATAGTTGGCAGACCGGGCAGAAGAGCCATTAAAGAGGGTTTAGCAAAGATTCAAAGAGAGTATGATATTTCCTTTACTATAGCCAACGCTGAGAATGCTGCCGGGGGGAGAGGTTTAACCAGATCAGTGATGGATGAAATTCTAACTGCTGGCGTTGATGTGATGACTATGGGAAACCATGTATGGGATAATAAGGATATTTTTAATTTTATTGATGATGAATTCCGATTAATAAGACCAGCCAATTATCCCGGGCCCTGTCCGGGACAAGGATATCATATATATAAGGGCGGATTTAACAAAAATATAGCTGTGATTAATTTGTCAGGTCGAGTTTTTGTATCCAACCTGGATTGTCCTTTTCAGATAGTGGAAGAAATAATCGCAGAAATTTATGATGAAGCAGACATAATTATTATTGATATTCACGCTGAAGCAACTTCCGAAAAGCTAGCCTTTGCTTATTATGTGGATGGTAGAGTGAATGCGGTGCTGGGCACCCACACCCATATCCAAACCTCAGATGAAAGAATTCTTCCCGGAGGAACAGCATATATTACTGATTTGGGGATGACTGGACCCAGTGAGTCTGTTCTGGGAATGGATAAGGATATTGTTATTCAAAAATTTCTTACCGGCAGGCCGGCCAGGTTCGAAGTAGCTTCTGGACCAGCCCAACTGGAAGGAGTTGTTTTATCTCTAGATGATGAAAGCGATAAAGTACTGGAGATAAAAAGGATTTCGATATCCTATAGCGAATAATTAAATGTAATATTATCCAAAACAATTTACCAAAAAGAAGGAATTGTTACCCGGATTTAGAATATAATTTTAAAGGGTAGCCTATCTGGTTTGTATAACTTTTGAGGGAGGGTATCTGATGGAAGTATTAAAAGTATCAGCTAAATCCAGTCCAAATTCAGTTGCAGGAGCACTTGCAGGGGTTTTACGAGAGAAAGGCGCAGCAGAGATTCAGGCTATCGGGGCAGGGGCAATTAACCAGGCCGTCAAAGCAATAGCAATAGCTAGAGGATTTGTAGCACCAAGTGGAATGGACCT
>JAENZN010000052.1 GCA_016841245.1 Syntrophomonas sp. | reverse complement strand
TTCAACTCCTTAGTTTTGATTGTTGTCATTTACACGGAATCTAAGACATTCTCTTTTCCACCGGGATAATATAAATATTGTTTTGACCTGCATTAAATCGGGTAGGAGGCTACCCATTAATTGGGTAGCCGACCTCCCACAGCACCGTACGTACCGTTCGGTATACGGCGCTTCCAAAGTTTACACATTACTTCGCAGCATAACATTCCATCAAACTTAGATATCCAGCACCCTTGAATCTCTTGTTGGATAAGGCTCTTGATAAGATGGGGCTATGGGCAGTACGCCAGTAGCCTTTTCTTGTGTTTGCCCACATCCATGCTTGCTCTTCCTTGATCCCCAAACGCTTGAGGTTCTCGAAACGTGTACGGATTTTCTTCCATCGTTTCCAAGTTACCATCCGAACGCGACTTCTAATCCATTCGTCCAAACTCTGTATTAAGCTCTTTGCATCTGCCAATTTGAAGTAGTTCATCCACCCGCGCCTTTATTCTTCTTTACCTGCTTGTAGGCTCGGTTCAGATTGTCCCTGCTTAGAATTCGCTCCAGCAATCCCTCCGTCTGCTTGTTTGTGTTGGTGCTGTCGGTTTCAGTCATCTTTGGTGACCCGCACACTTCTGCATACTCTCTCTGTTCCGCAGATACCCTTTGCAGATAGCCTTCATATTGAAGTTGTCTGTGTTTTAAAGCGTCACTTTCAGTAACTTTCATTGACCCACACCTCCTTTGGTTCCGCCCTTCCTTCGGCATCGCGCTGCCTCCGTACTATGGCCTCTGCTGACTTCTCACGATAAATCTTGTTTCAACCGGGCTTCTTACTCTGTTTCTGCCCGTCCGTGAGACCTCCCCGGGTAAGGACGCAGTCTTTCCTTCCATCTATCTGCCACATCTACACCGTAAGCTTCCGGATAGTTTTGGGCTTCAGTTTGTTCGGCAACCTTACCCAGCCTACATATGCCTTATGTGATTTCTGTTCGTCAGACCAGAAGTTTGCCTCCGGCTTCCTTCAGATTCCACCTCACGATGGACACCCTTGCCCTTGGCTATGTGCTTGGCACTATCAACCCGCACTCGGGACTTTCACCCGTTAGACTGCGCCCATGCCGGGCGCACCGAAAAAAGAGATACGCTTAAAACGCGTATCTCTTTTTTGTTTCTTTAGTTATTTAGTTGACCCTTATTTCTTCTTAGCAGCTTTCTTTTTGCCTTTAGCAGGGGCTTTCTTTTCCACCGCGACTGCTTCCTTAAGGGATTTGCCGGGTTTAAATGCTGGAACTTTGGTAGCAGGAACTTTAATTTCTTCCCCGGTTGCCGGGCTGATAACTTTCCTTTCTTTGCGATCACGAACTTCGAAGCTACCAAAACCTATAATTTGGACTTTTTCTCCGTTTGCAAGCGCCGATTGGATAACTTCTACCGTTGCATCCAGTGCTTTAGCAGCATCTTTCTGAGTAATTTCAGCTTTTTCCGCTAAGGATTTGACAAGTTCCGATTTGTTCACGACATTAGTCCTCCCTTTAATTTTATTGACCTTATTTTACATTCCCCAAAAAAACGGCAATTCCTGCTTATATTCTAATTTTTTTTAAAAAAATTTGAAATAATTTATTGTTATTCTCTTATTTACATTCTGGCAAATATATTTTGTTTTTATTCATGAAAACCCTATTTTTAGGGTAATACCATAATTTCCTATTATTCCCTAATTCTGCAGAAGCCCATTTATAAGAATTACCTTTACAGAAAGTTAAATAAACAGGACGAATATCCTGATATGAAAGTTATTTTCATACTTTTTTGAATACTAGCCCTAAGCAGCAGGTTACATAGATGATCACTTACCAGTTGTTCTGTCCCCTGATGACCAGCATCTATAACAGCTAATCCTTTGACCACCGCATCTTTAGCCTCATGATATTTCACGTCCCCGGTCACCAGGACATCGATATTCTGCTTTATGGCACTGTCAATAAAGCTAGCCCCGGCGCCACTGACTACTGCCATACTCGTTATTATCTTTTCCATATCTCCGGCCGCTCTAATATTCTTTAACTGCAGGGCTTCCTTAACCAGCACCACACATTCTTTAAGTTTCAAGGGAGACTTCAATAATCCCCTTCTGCCCATACTATATACTTTAGATTCATTTTCCAGTTGGTACACATCATAGGCTATTTCTTCATAAGGATGTACATTCCCCATAGCCCCCAGGACATCTCTTAAGTCTTTCCGATAGACTACCGTTTCCAGCCGATATTCGTCCACTTCCTCCAGCAGCCCGGTCCGGCCTATAAATGGGTTAGTATCTTCACCAGGACGAAAAGTACCTGTACCAGATGATCTAAAACTGCAGTCGCTATATTTACCAATATTACCTGCTCCGGCACCATTCATAGCTGCTCTGACTGCCTCCACGTGGGCTGCAGGAACAAAAACCACTATTTTAAATAAATCCTCTTTCTTATATCGATCCAGAGGCATTATATCCTGGAGTTCAAGTTTTTCTGCCAGTACCTGGCTCAACCCTAGCTCACCAGCATCTAAATTGGTATGAGCTGAATAAACGCTTATGTCTGACTTTATTAAACTTTTAATAAGGGCTCCCTCGGATAAATCAAAATCGATGTTTTTGATAGGTTTAAAAAACAGCGGATGATGGGTGATTATCATCTCAGCCTTTTCATGTAAAGCTTGTTTTAGAATCTCTGCATCCAGATCCAGGCTGATAAGCACCCGCTCCACCGGATTATTATGAGAACCTATTTGAAGGCCCGGGTTATCCCAGCTCTCCGCCAGATGCAAAGGAAAAAAGCTTTCAATCATGTTTATCACATCTTTAACTCTCGCTTGCATCCATTATTACCTCCAATCTTTCTATTCTCTGTCGATAATCAAGCATTAGTTCCTTGTTTTCCATAGTATTGGAACGTAAAAGACTTTTATATACCGCCTGGTATCTGGCCATCCTCTTTTCTAAATAAAGCTTACCCAATTCACTATCCTTATTATCGAGTATAGTCGGACCTATATCCAGTTCTAATTGAGAAAGTTGATAAGGCATTTTCCCCGGTTTGCTGGTGATAACAACAAATATTTGCTTATTTTCTACTACCAGTATCTCGTCAAGTATAGGCCAACCCTGCTCAGCCAGGGCAGCACGCAGCATATACGCCCGGCTCATAGGTTGAAAAACAAAACGCTGGAAACTGGCTGCTTTATCCCAATCAGATGATAATATTCTGCATATGGTTTCTCCGCCCATACCCGCAATAATTACTGTGGCAGTTTCCCCAACTGCCAGCGCCTGCAGCCCATCCCCTTTCCTTATTTCAATTGAATCTCGAAAAGAGCAGTTTTCAATTGCCTCTTGAGCTCTTAATAAAGGTCCATCAGTCAATTCAGTAGCTATTGCTTTGGGTACAATTCCCTGTTCCACTAAATAAACAGGGAGAAAAGCATGATCTGAACCGATGTCGGCAGCTGCATGTCCAGCAATTACCATTTGGGAGATAGCAAGCAATCTGTCTGTAAGCAAGAAAACACCATCCTTTTAGAATATGATAAAGATTTATCCACCCCGGGTCAATCCTGCATTCCCAGGTATTTGCCAAAATATCCCGAATGGAGTTATTATTAAAATGTAAAATTGGATCAATTAATTATATAGATAGTATTTGATTCCGAAAGGAGCAGCAGTTATGGATGAAAAACATATCGTTACCTGTTTTTTAGAACATCAAGCTAAAATATTGTTATTGAAACGTAGTAATCAGGTAGGAACTTATACCGGCCGCTGGGCTGGAATCAGCGGATACATAGAAAATGGCCATACCGGCCTGCAGCAGGCTTATATTGAAATTAATGAAGAAACCAGTATAAACGAGGAGTACCTGGAGTTAAAGAAAATCGGCAATCCTTTCCCGGTAATAGATGAAAGTTTAAACACCAGATGGATAGTGCATCCTTTTCGCTTTGCCCTGGATAAAACCGAAAGAATAACAATAGACTGGGAACATATAGACCTGCAATGGATAAACCCGGAAGAAATAAACAGCTTTGAAACTGTACCCGGTCTGAGCCAGGCATGGGAGGCAGCAGTTTGAATGAAATCTTGACCCTCATTGAAAAAGTAAAAAATGACCGCCAGAACGGTGCCAGTCACCTGGCCCTGCAGTCCCTGGAGATCCTGAAAACTGCAGCTTATCAGAGCAGTGCAGTCAGCCCACAGCTGTGGGCTGAAGAAATCATCGGATATGGACACCTGCTAATTGAAGCCCGCCCGGCTATGACCCCGATAAGCAGCCTGGTGAACGAATTTATCAGCATTATAAGAATAAAAGCAGCTGGCTTCTTCCGCCTCCGATCAGATTGCGGAGGACTTCAGACTGGCAAGAAAGACCGCGGTGCAGGAAGCAGCCACATTAATTAAAAATTCCAGTATCATCATGACCTGCAGCTTCAGTTCCACTGTATACGACGCCCTCATCCTGGCTCAAAAACAGGACAAAGACTTTAGAGTCACCGCTACCCGCTCCTATTTCAATAACCGCTCCTATGGCGAAATGACCTGCGATCATCTGAGCAAACACCAGATCAGCTGTGATATCTGTGCTGACAATGAAATTCCCCGCCTCGCCGCCTCCGCCGACATGATCCTGCTGGGAGCAGATACCGTCTTCCCAGACGGCTCCCTGATCAACGGCTGCCCCTCCCTAATGCTGGCCCAGTCCGCATCCCAAGCCGGCACTCCCCTCTTCTCCATCTGTGATAAATACAAATACAAAAATACCTCAAACAAATCAGAAACACTGGAACCTGGATTTGAAAAAATAGACGCTGGCTTGGTAACAAAGTTTATAACCGAATATGGATTGCTGGGACCTGGGGAAATAGGAGGATGTTGGAAAATTCATATATGGTCATAGATATAAAGCAATATGGTCTATTTATCACGTTTTTCGATTTTAGTGCTTTTGTTACTCGCTACTATCTGAAATCCATGTAATCTGTACTACCATATGTAGTTTTTGGGCTGGAATATGTAGTTTTTAGGCTGAAATATGTAGCATCTGGTGGAAAATGTAGATTTTACCAAAAATAGGTAGTATAATTTGTATATGGACTGAGATGAATCTAAATGATAGTTTAGGAATCATCGATAAAGGAACTCTAAAGTCCAGCGGTTAAATGTCAATAGGCAATTGGAAAAAATATTTAAAAATCAAGGTGTTAGGGGCAAAAAAAGCGCAAAAAGAGAATCCCTAACAAGCCCGCCGA
>JAENZN010000004.1:127743-213262 GCA_016841245.1 Syntrophomonas sp. | reverse complement strand
TTCCATTTCATTTTATCGTTGGAAAGAGCAGAAGCACAATTTATTTTACACACTCTTCCATCACCGCTATCGTGAGTATACATTTCGATAGTGCCATTGTTCACTAACTCATAAGCTTTATCCCAAGATAAAGGAATATCATAATTTTGGGATGCCAATATTTTTTCGATAAAATGTTTAGAACTTAAAAATCCTCCAAACCTATAAAAATAGTTCAATGCATTATTCAATTCTTCAATAAAATCTTCAGTAGATATAGGTTTAAAGGATGAATAAAAACTACTTTCATTTGATTTATCAATAATTATGGTTTTTTCTGAATCGGAAATTTCTTTTAACACAGAATCTGGGATTAATTCAATATCGAGTTGTTGTTGACCGATATATTCATTGAAGTGATGAAGAAAGCTTCCATAGTATACTGCAGGAAACGTTTTTTTGTTAGTTCTGCAAATTCTCTTCGCAATTCAAGTCTTGGACCTATTGTTTCTCCAGATATTTTATACCACCAATCTTCTTTGCTATCCTCTGTAATAAAAATAATGTCAATACTTTGAGCTATAGCATAATTTTTTATCTGTTGCCAAATTATTAAATCTCCCAAGTAATTATTATTACTGTAAAGTTTTTTATCAGTATTCGTTTTTTCTTTTATTTTTTCATAATCTTTATAACCAGGTGGAATGTTATCATTGTATCTAGACTCACCTTCAATTTTTAATTTTTCAAGCTCTTCTTTTGTAAGTGCATCTCCTATTTTTCCATCATAAAGTTCAAAAATTTTATTTGCTAGGGAGTCATCCGTATAGTTGTCAAATGGTAAATTTGCTTTTCGGTGATTTTCTAACCACAATTCTAAATCTGCTTTTATCTTATTAAGTGCCACATTATTATTTTGCAAATTTAGAGAAGAATATAATTCTTTAAAAAGTTTTTCAATATGGCTTAATTTGTCTTGATATCTCTTTCGCGATTCATATATTTTAGAATAACGATTTGTTGCAAATTCATAGGCAATATGATGAGGTGTCCATATCCGCTCCTTTAAAACATCCGTTGCTGTAAAAAAATTGATTCTTGCATCCTCAGTAAGTAAATAGAGCTTTAACAAAACATTAGCATCAAAAATAAAGTGTCCCGTTTCCCATACGTCCATTTTTTCATCATTTATTAAATTATAGTAGTGTCCAACTTTAGTTTTCATAATTTACACTTCCTCATATAAAACACACTTTCCATTCTTGCTATAATAAGACTATTATAGCACTCCCCATTATTAGCCTTAGCAGCAATTGGATAATTTAAAGTTCATATCTGACAATTAAACATTAGAGGAAGCTCAGCAAAGATAGTTACTTTGTTTGGATATCTAGCAGATCAAGCCTAAGTTATCACTGCTAAAACTTAATCGGCAATTTTTAATATCAGTGTAATAAATATCTGCTATTTTTGAACCAATTGTTGAATTATATCCTTTGTAAGTTTAGATAGAGGTCTTTGATTAAAATTATCCGGTTCATAATTTCCTAAGATTAGTTGTTTTAATTCTGATGGGCTATTAAAAAGTTCTTTATATGAACTATAAATACTTTCAATTGCTTCATCATTGAAAATATAATTCTTATACAACAACTCCGATATATAATCAGAATGCTGTTCATACAGTGATTCAATCTTAAAACTATCATTATATTGATTTATTAAGTCCTCATGAATTTCTACCGGCTCGAGCTGTACAACTATTTCTTCCTGTTTTAACAAATTACCGACAACATTGGGGATTTCAAAGTGTATCCCCTTATCTTCAAACGACTCTTCATAAGGATACAAAAACTTTTCAGAGGGTGAGTTTGATTTACCTTTATTACACAAACCACAAGATGGCACCAAATTATATATTGATACTGCTAATAATGGACAATTAGATTTAGGGAAAAAATGATCAAATTCCGGTCTTATCTTTTTTTCTATACTTGTCTTTTTTTTTACTGTAAAAGTATATTGCCTATTACAATATGGGCATACATTTACATTCATTACTTTTAATATCTCATAGGCAGTATCATGACCGCTAAATTTCTTATATAATTCTTCATATTCAGTTTTTATATATTCTCGAGTTTTTTCCGTTAAGGTTGTACATTTTCCTTTTGAATCTTCCTCAATTGCTTTTTCATATTTTTCTTGAAAATCAATTAAGGCAGATTTACTGTCAAGCAAACATATTTTATAAACTTTTTCTTTTGTGTTAATAAGTTCTGCTGTTTTACTGAATTTTTCATCATTACAATATTTGCATATTTTCTCTATCCTGAAATAGAGATTTTTATCAATCTCTTTTATTATCAAATTTTTGATTTCAGCCCTCTGCTCAGCGGTTAAATTTATCTTAATCGTATCGACCACCACCTAGCATCTTATTAACTGCATCTAATGAATTTTCAAGCTGTTTCTTTAATTGCTGTAGTTCATCGATATTTTGAGGTATCTCTTTGATAATTGGTTGAGCTACTTTGCCGTATTTCTTATCAAATGACCGTTGCATTTCGTGTCTAACGAATTCATCGCCAATCATATTGATAATAGATTGATGCTCATATTGTTTTGATTTAACGTAATTATCCGAATGTTCTTTTGATTTTAATTCTTTATAGACTTCATAAATTTTTTTCTTTGCAAATTCACCAACAGCACCATTTTCAAGGAAAAAGGCTTCTTTAAGCAATGTGTAAATATTAGCACCGAATGATTGCTTATGATCATCGTTATTATCTACAACTGTTTTCCCATCACGTTTATTCATATAGATTATATTTTGTCGTGGAAAATCAGAAAGAATCAAAGGCGAATGAGATGAAACGACAATCTGAACTGGCTTTTCCTTTTCTATTTTATTAATAGTATAAATCAGTTGGTCCATAATTTTTCTTTGCCATTCAGGATGGGCATAAAGGTCAATTTCATCAATAAGTAAAAGTTTGCTTGTATAATTCGATCTTTCCATGCCCATAATTTCATCTAATTCTGGCATCAGCACAAGCCAAGAGAACATATTTTGCATTGCACGTTCTCCTGAACTCATTTCAAGATTTTTTACCCTTATATATCTAAGCGCAAATGATTTTCTTTCTTTGAATATATTGCGTATATGTTTGTAAAAGTCAGCGTTGTTTTTATATATCACTTTTACATATGAACATGCTAAATCATCAGGATTATCAATTATATTCTCATTCATGGGGCATGAATATAAAATATCATCAATATTTTTAATATCCTCAAGATATGCTTTGTATTTTTCTGATAGAGGCAATTTTTTTAACTGTTCATATAAGCTTTTATTATAATCTATTGTAGGTAATTCAAAATTTTTTTCATAGAAAAACACCTCAAATAATAAGTTTACATATAAAACAACTGTACTGTTCTTTCTTCTCACATCTTCGATTTCTTTAAAGTTGTAATGATTAAAATCAGCAATTTTATCAAAATACCTCTTGCTTAAATCATAATGGGCCTTATCAGGTTTTTGCCCACTCAATTTGTAATTACTAGCTTTAATGATTTCAAAATCATCATGATATTTATTTTTAATAAGATTAATTATATCTTCAAAGTAAATATTTATTTCACCTTTGAAATTTCCAGCAAAATCACTAATTCTATTCTCTAATAGATATTGATAATACTGTATATCTAGTAGCTCTTGAAATTTCCTATCGTCTCTGTTCTCCTTAATGACCCAAGCAAATCCATCGTCCTTTTCTCTAATATCATCAAAACCAGTTTTTCCGAAAATAGCTTTATAAAAGTTATTTGCAACAAGATACATAGATCTCTGATGCAAATTAATGTTATATGTTTTACCGCTTCTCGAATATCCTAACGATGATTCAGGCACAAAAGAACTATTAGAGAGATAGATCACAAGCTGTTTCCTGACATTACTAAGTTGTTCTATTTTTTCATCTTTGTTCCAATATACATTTTTATGTAATACATCGAAATTGCAAGTAAGTTTTTCTTCTAGATTATAATATACAATCAGTTTTTCATTCTCAATGAATACATAAATAGATTTGTGATGTTCATATTCATTTGCATCAAATCTTTCATATCCAAGTCCTGAATTCAACTTAGAAATACAATTATTGTTTGCAATAAATGATAATAACGTTGTCTTTCCTGCTCCATTAGAACCCACCAAAGCAGTAATGTTATTAATATTGCCATTATCCTCGCTACTCTTGAAAAGATTTATTGTATTTCCCTTTTTATAAGAAAGGTTTCGGGGATTTTTAACATCATCAACTTTAAACTTATATAAAGGGGAAAAATTAAACTCTTGTTGCTTAATACAATCATGATCACTATGATTAATCCATAAATATAAAAGTTCCATACAATCAATCTCCCCATTAGAATATCTAAAATTCTTTTTACAGTTGTTTTTTATCAATGATTACTTTGTACAGTACGCATTATTGCTATAACATTCAGTTACATGAACTGCCCATTATTAGCCAAACTAGAAATCTTTGCTTTTCTCCGTTTTGAAAAAAATTACTACCTTGCTTACTCATTACAAAAAAGTCTCTATATTTAGTAATTAATTTTTTATGCCTTTTGGTAGAATGTACCATGAACCTTTTTTTTTATTTGTAAGATGTTTAACCATGATAAAGTCGGGATTTGAAACATCAAAGTCTATCTCACTGGAATCTATGGTTTTGGCGTCTGCTAGTTTATTCATGTTACTTAATAATTCCTCATCTATTTTAGGTTCATGATAGTTTTCCGTGTTCGCCACCAAATTAAAGTTCATATGTCGTTTCCATATACTAGTTGTGAGACAATCTTTATTTATGGGTGGACTTGATGCAAAATAATAAATACCTTTTTCTTTAATTTCATCGGGTAATTCAATAAAATAATTATTAATTATTTTCAAGTCTGCTTTTAAATCCTCTCCCCAAATAAATTCCTGATCCTCTCTCAAAAATAGCGGTGCTAACATTTTATGTAGCCTATCATTTGAAACAAATATATTTGAGAATGGCAAGTATTTTAAATATGATATATCGGTTCTATTAGAAGGTCTCTGACTGGAGATAAAACCTCTTTTCATCGAAATAATAAAAACAAGATCAATCAACAATACATAAGAAGCATATGGAGCATACTGAGCTATTGATTTCTGTCCTCTATATCGCCAAAGATTAAGTATATTATAGAAATATATTTCCGGGATATTAATCAGCTTATATACAAAGTATAGTTGTTGCTGAAAATACGAGGGATCTGACAAGAAACTCATCACTAAGTCTTTTATGTCTTCTAATCTCTTTGTAGACTCATAATTCAGGGGGAAATTTCTAAGTAATTTATAAAGATCCTCCAAATTGAGATTCGACATGTGATTTCTCCATGTCTTCGCCTGATTTCTTTCTACAGCTAAGAAATCTCTCTGTTGCCAACGATTAAAGGCTGCTGATTCTGGTGTTTCTTCTATAACAATTCCAGCTTTATTATCTTCTTTAACTGGCCTCCCACTGCTTATTAGTATTTGGCCGCACATGGGGATATCATTTCCTAACAAATTTCCCAAACATATATCTTCGTGATAACTATTTGGCATTCCTGATTGAGGAAACTTGTCAGCAATATTTCCAACAACTTCTTCAGCAGTTCTTCCATTTTTCATTTCCTTTTCTAAATCCGCAAGAGTCTCAATATAGAACAGAGGACAGATGTTGCACAAATAATAATGATTAAACCATATGGATTCATCTATACTCAATGACTGCAAAAAAGACTTATCAAACAAAGTAATTGGCCCCATTTAAACTTCCTCCTACAATTAGATAATCATATTCAACAGTTTCTAAAGACAATTTATCTTCGCCAAATAGACACAATTCTCCTCTGGTAAAAGTTCGTATAATTAGCCTAATGTAAAGAACCAAATATGGATTAGCGGAAGTTTACAACTCGACATGATTAGTCAGTTTAAACATAATGGGAAAATTGATTTATGTTTCATTGTCTATTATTTCGGCTTTTCACTTATATTTTCTAATTTCTTTTTTATAAGCAATTGCATATCACAAAATGTCTGCTGACACTTATTAAAATCATCATCGATAACAAGCTTTTCATCGACTAATACTGTACCAGTTATGAAAGTATCAATATACGCTTCTACTTTGGGTTGCTGTGAATTCAACAGTTCATTTATTTCTTTAAAGTCATCAACGGGCAAACTTTCCCTTATCTTGTTTAATGAAGTTTTTATGTTTTCTCCATTTTGGCTAACTTCCCTTATATAATTTGTACCACGTTTCCTTAAGCTACTTCCTAGTTTTAGCATTTCTGTTAATGTAGCAATTATTTTTTGCGATTCAATATATGCAGTATTTGTGTTTGCATATATTGTTAATTGTTTACTCTTTTTATAGTATACATTAGCTTTATAAGCACCAATTATTGAAAAAACGGTGCAAAGCACAACTATACCATTTATTAAATAATCCCACCAATTCAAGTTAAATCCCCCTCGTTTTTTTATAATAGAGGAGAACTTCACATAAATTTTCATATTCAGAAGCTAACTCATAAGCGTGTTCTTCATCCCAAGCATAGTTGCCCATAACGCCAATGAAATCATCTGGCTTTTTTCCCCAATAGGCTTCGTCTTGCAGAAAGCTTGCCAAAGTTGAGTAATCAATCAGTTTACCATCATCAACAGTTTGACAAATAAAATCAAACCATCTTTCTTGATCATATGGATGAGAAGAACCCGTAGATTTATTTGCTGCCGAGCAAAACAGATTTAGTTTTTTTAATGCAGTTTCAGAAATTACTGATGTTGGATCAAAAATATCATCACTTGGTTGTGAAATACTTAACTGCGTACCACTTTCTTTGAATGGCTTAATAACATCATCATAAAACTGCAATATTACAGCATTATACTCTTCGATACTGAGTTCGTTCTTCTCCATTGGAACAACATTTCCGACCCGAAGCTCACCTTTAGCCATTCTATCACCTATATATATGGAAACACGAGCTTTATTAACATGTGTTCCGATATAATCAAAGAAAAGGTAGTCTTGCCATCGTTCTGATTGTTTTACTGATTTCCAATCACCCATTGCATATTTCCCAATTGTATCAACAAATTCTGCTAATTGTTCTTTTGTGCCTCTGAAATACAACTCTCTGTATGTTTTCATCATTTCTCTCCTCCCCAAAATTGTCAACTTCCCATTATTGCTAAACTGTTGTTATCTTTAACTGCCGGTTATTAGCCTAACAGCAATACGATAACCGAAAGTCAATGAATTCCAGAATGGTGTCAACAACCCCGTCCCCACTTGCTTTACACTATATGCTAAATCTATGCTAATGCCATATTTTGTATAAAGCATATTTGCAATATTCTGAATCATCGTTAATTAATATATCAATAACTCTTTTCTCTAATTTTTCATTTCCATTATCAATAAGCCTCTCATTATTATTGCTCATCATAAAGCCCTGTCCAACGATTTGTTACTTTTACTAGCTTATCATCATTATGGAGAGGATTTACCCAGCCTTCAACAAATGAAATATCTGATGAATCTGGTAACTGGCCTTTATCAAGCTCACGTATTTTTATTCTACTAGGCAATGCAGCAGCTTCACCAACAAATATAGCTTCACGTCGTGTTAGTGAAGATAGAATTCTTGTTAGTCCAGATAAGCTATCCGGTAAGAATCTAGCAACATGCTCTTGGTCTCTTGAATTTGTTAATCGTAATACGATCCATGAATTACACTGGGATAGAACGGTACTTTCAACATCGGATGGTCTCTGCGAAATGAGCATTATACCAATACCATATTTCCGTCCTTCTTTTGCGATTCTTCTAATGGATTCCTGCGCTTCTTTATATTGTGCTTCACCTTGATTTGGAACGTATCTATGGGCTTCTTCACAGGCTATTAAAATAGGATCGGCTTTTCTCTCTTCCGGCGATTGCCAAAGTTTGTACTGGAAAAGCAATCTGGATATCAGAGCTGTTAGCGGTCCAGAGATTTCATTTGGAAGTCCAGATATATCAATAATTCTTATATTTTTATTTTTATAATTTGCCATTTGCCCAATAAACTGCGCTAACACTTTATTTATTGATAGCGAATCAGCTGAGTATTCTTCCATGAGGAATTTTAATTGCGGATTAGCTTGAAGGACACGTAATTTTTTTAATACAGAATCGACTTTTTGCCTTATGGAATCGGAAGCTGTTCTGGGATCCTTTTTATCAGTTTTCCTACCCTGAACCTTCTCAATATGTTTAATAAATTCTGCCATTTTAAAAGGAATTGGTTTATCTCTGTCAAAATTAGACCTAGCTTCTTCATCTTTTCCTTCAACTAATTCTGGAATTTGGTCACCAACTGGGTCATCCAATGATTTGACAATTCCAGCTTGTACCATTCGAGCATAAGCAAGCGCTTCATATACGATATTATTTTGTGATGTTGCTTCATGTTCTGTTTTGCCAATTACCAAAGAACGGAATTCATCTCCTGACATCAACCAATACGGCAACTTTAATTCAATTGCAGTGTCTCCACCAGCTGATGATTGGGAATATGCCCGATAAACTATCGCATCATTTGAAAAAGCTTTTGCATATTCACCGTGAGGATCTATGAGTATTATCCTTGGATAAAGCGATTTATTGGTATTATATTTATATTCAATTACCGCATGAAGAATAGCTGCAACTGTCGCTGATTTTCCTGATCCTGTTGAACCCAAAATAGCACAATGATGTCCAAACAATTTATCCATATTTGCTCTGCAAATAGCTGAATTTGCGCCAACATAGGTTCCTATTGATATCATTGGATCAAGGGTAGTTTCTGATGCTTTCTCCGCTGCCTGATAGATTTTTTCTAATTCATCTTTTGTTGTCAGATAAGCAAATTGTAAGGGTAACGGGTAAGTTTCAATACCTCTATTGAAACTCAAATCCCCCTTTGATTCCCTCCAGAAGGCTTCACCAAATAGGTCTGCTTCAAGTATTCGAGAATCATCTGAGGGAGATATCTTTTCCCCATCAATTAAATCCATGTCCGAACTCATTCTGAGCATTTTTACATAACCAAAAATAATTTTTCTACCGAAATGAATTTTGATAACACTTGCCATTTGCCCAATAGAATAGACTCTGCCATCAATAGTTCTACTTAGATTACCGAGTTTGTTATCAAGTTCAACTTTAATTGAATTTCCATTAACCTCGATTATTTTACCTATTTTTAAGTCATTATGTTCTTTAAACAATATCATAATGCTTCACCATCCTTTAGGAACTTAACTAAATCGCTAAATTTCCACCAGTTTAACGTATCCATTCCACTTTTACAGATGAGTGTATCAGAACCATGGTAAATTCCTTTACCTGTTGCAACAAATATTTTATTTGTGATATTTTTATCTTTAAGCCAAGCAGATAATACTTCCTTAATATCATCAATAAACACTATTAAAGTTGTTTTATTCCCGAGCGATCTGAGGGCGGTATCTATTTCGGAATTTATATGATAATCGCCAAAACTATACCCTGCACAAATACTTACATTCTCAAAAGGAGAATTTAGTCGTTCCCTAAATTTTGCAAAAAGTGTTGCAAATGGATCTTTTTGTGTTTCTACGTATTTTGTTGCTTGAGGATAAATTAAGACATTTGATGAAGCATCTAAATAATTTACTCCATACCGGTTACGAATCAACCCATCTTCGATATCTTTAAGCCAATCTACAGAGCCGTGAAGTTTAATTATATTTATACCCGAAGCCTCATTAAATGCCACCTCTGGATTCCAAAATCCAATAGCCGCCCCAGTAAAGCCATCATTTACATTCACTTTTTCAAGGGCAAAGGCATCCTCCAAAAGGGTGTCATAATTAGTAGTAATAATTGAGATAGATGAACGGGCGAGTAAGTTAGCCTTTGATGATAATAGCGCCTTTACAAATTTCCTGTGTTGTTTGATATCAACAATTGGATTATCTATCGAGCCTATCTTTTCATTAGTTCCATGAACAGTATCTGGCTCACAATAACCATATCTAATAGTCGTTCCAATTTTCTGTACCAATTCAGAATGCAGTTTGATAAATTCATCTGTTGAATATACGGTACCTTTTAGTTCAACACTATTAGATCTTGACCTCGCAGATAACGCTATTAAATCGCCAATATGACTCAATACATATTCAATATGGTAATCATCCGGCAAATCATTTGAAATAGTGTTGTACAGATTCTTTAAATCACCATCTGGCAGTAAATTTTCTACTCTTCTTGTCAGTGTTTTCATCAATGGAATATTCGCTTCATAACTAATACCAGCACCAAATAACCAATTCTGATTCTCGCAAGTTAAGTGCTTATTTAACTCTTCAATTATTTCATCAAATAAGTCCATATTATCTCCCCACTCCTTTGTTCGTGCTGCATCTAATAATTTTCGATATAAATTATAATACCAACTTCACTTTACTACTAAATTCCAAGATTTTTGCTTATGACTTGGCAACAGTTGATAATACAACATATGTTTTCGGCAATCTCTCTCCGGCTTCCACTAATAAATCCAACTCACCTAAAGGTTCGCATTATAGACATAATCAACCGTTGCAATGCTCTTCACGGCTGGTATCCCTACATCAATAAACTGCAATATCCATATGTATACCCAACCCCGCCACTGCTCAGTCTTTTTTAAGCCAAAATTCTCCATGATTATCTATTTCCATATAATGTTAGAGATTTCCTGTGTGTTTCATTGAAATTTTTACATAATATAACAAAGTAATTAGATAGGAATTAATCTGCTATTACATAGGGATTACAAGCAAATAGGGATATCGGCAATAAGAATGAATTCTCATCGCCAAGCGGGCTGGTGTTTTTCTTGTTATTTAGGGTGCTTTGACTGATATCGTAATTGGATTGACGTCTGGGACGTAATTTTTCACTGCCGGAGTCGCCCTTCACCCTAACGGGTACACGGCGGGCATGCGGATGTTCGCCTTACGTCTCACGGTTTAAGGTCGTGAATTCCCCTCTACACCTTGCTGGTGTTAAGGAATGTCCCCATCTGGGTGATTGGTGGTGTTTGTTGGTTGACTCTATTTTGGTACTCCCGTTGTTCGACAGTAATGACACACCGGTAATTGCAAGGAGGAATGTATCATTGTAACGCAAGGAGGGTAAGGCGATTTAAGATGCTCACAATTCTTTGATTATAAAATATCGATACAACTATACAATTATTTTTTTGCTCCCTAATAAGACCGGCTGACGGCGGGACAATGATTCATTCCTGCCCGCCGTTTTGCAGTTGGTTCCCAATCAAAAAGTGGTTTCACTGCGAAAACCCGAAAATTAATCTGTTTGAATCACAATCACAAACCATTTATTTGTCCTCCAGTTGGAGATGTCCTCCATCCCAACCAGAATGCCGGAAAACATGGACCTTATGATAGTCATATCCTGCATGAGCAAAGCGCCGATCTGTTTATCAAATGGGCGCCCCCTGGTACGCTGTAGTAAGATTCCAAAAAAGATTCCGGCGATTTGTTTTATGCTATCGATGGAGGATAGGCGCAGGCATATTGATGCCAGTTGACTGACCCCCCTATATAAATGCCTTTGCCCCAAAGATTACAGGTAATAAGGAAGTATCCCTTCGAAAAGGCGGTGTAGCGAAGGCTATGCCGACTTTTCGTATGCCAGGCGTTTCAGCATTTCCTCCGTCAGCGTGATCTCGCCTACGAAATTGTAGATGATATCCACCTTCTGGACACGTTTGCCGCCGGACTTGTCCGGTTCATGGATGATGATTTTCGAAATGAATTCGTTGACAAGCGTCGGTGTAAGCTGTTCGATCTTGGTATACTTCCGCACAATGGCAAAATAGCTGTCGATGTCCTGCGTCTTCTGCTCCAGGGCGGAAATTTCCGCTTCCAATGCAGTCGTGGCAGGTTGCAGCTCTTTTTGTTCCGCTTCATAACCTGCCATCAGCTTTTCAAAGCGTTCGTCTGAAAGTCTTCCCAACACATGCTCTTCAAAGGCATCGGATCAAGGTATCCAATTCGCCCACTCGCTTCTCATTCTGGAGAAGCGTTTTTCGTTTTGCGGAAATCTCGGCTTTCCGCTGCTGTGTTGTTTTTTCGGGAACCATCTCGATAAAATCATCTTCAAAAAGTCTCGCGAAACGGGTAACCATCTTTAGGTGCTCTAGAACAAGTTCTTCCAGGACAACCTCGCGGATGTAGTGCGCCCGGCAGGTTCCTGTGTTGCTTTTGTAGTTTGCGCAGATAAAATGGTCCTGCGTCCGTTTGAAGTTCTTTGAGGTGGCAAAATGCAGCTTCGCGCCGCAGTCCGCGCAGTAAAGCAAACCTGAAAACAGGGATTGCCGCCCGGCTTTCGTCATGCGGCGCTTGTTTTTCCGCAGTTCCTGTACTCTGTCCCACTGTGCCCGGCTGATGATCGCCGGATGAGTATCTTCGAATATGACCTTATCGGTTCCCGCGTTTGTGATGCGTTTCTTGTTTTTGAAGGATTTGCGGTGCGTCTTGAAATTGACCATGTGTCCGAGATACTCATAGCGTGCGAGAATCCCCTCGACCGAGCTGTCGTTCCACTGATACGGGTCCGACGGTGGCGTATGGTTTGTTTTTCTACCGTGCGCCAGCGCATATGTGGCGATGGTCGGTACTTTCTCCTGCCTGAGCTGTTTGGCAATCCGCGTTGGCCCCAGCTCCGCTATACACAGGTCGAATATTTCCCTGACGACCGCCGCGGCGTCTTCGTCAATTATCCATTTCTTTGGGTTGCCCGGGTCTTTCACATACCCGAACGGCGGCGTATTCGTCAGATATTCTCCGGCATTCCCCTTGGAGCGCATCACTGCGGTGACCTTCTTGCTTGAATCCTTCGCATACCACTCGTTCATGATATTGCGGAATGGGGTAAAATCGTTATCTCCGCTGCTGCTGTCCACGCCGTCATTAACGGCTATGAAATGTACATCGCTGTCTGGAAACAGAATCTCCGTGTAATAGCCCACCTTGAGATAATCACGTCCCAGACGGGACATATCCTTGACGATGACTGCGGAGACATTCCCGGTTTCCACCTGCTCGATCATCCGGATAAAACCCGGCCGGTTAAAGGTCGTGCCGGAAATGCCGTCGTCGATGAAGTATTCCATATTCCTGAAGCCGTGATCATCTGCATACTGCTTCAGTATCTTTTTCTGGTTAATGATGCTGTTACTGTCGCCCTGAAGCTCGTCGTCGCGGCTCAGGCGGCAGTAAAGCGCTGTGATTTTGTCTGGCTGATTCATTCTGCAATCTCCTTTCTTTTCTCAGCCAAACAGTTTGGAGTGTGCATATCGAGCATAGCACATTCCTGCTCCCGTGTCACATTTGCGGACAGGATAATTCGTTTCATCTTTCCAGCGCGTTTTCATTCGCTTCATCGCTGTATGCCGAGGAAATCACATAGGTTGTGTCACCGATTTTCCTCGTATGGATGAAGGGCAGCATTTTAAGTTTACCGTCTTTAAGGATTGCCGGGACCTGGTTCTTGATTTGAATTTGATGGATCATGTTTCTAACCTCTTTTCCTGCTGACTGCTTTCGGCGGCGGCCGGCGGCCGCTCCATAGGAATTTCACCTCGCCCCATGTCTGTGGGTGCGCCGTCCAATGCCGTGACGCGTTCAAGACGGAAGTATCATTGTCCCCGAAACAGGTCGTGGCCGCGGACTTGCCGTGTCCGTTTGCCTCATGGGTGTTTATCGCTCGCGCATAGTGCGGTTTTCGCGCACCTGAGGCTTGGCTCACTGCTTCGGGAATGTGCCTTGCAGTTTGTTCAGTTGTGTCGCAGTATAATAAACGATAATTATGCTACACGTTCAACATACAAGCTGTTGACAGCGGAGTCAATAGGTGTTAGAGTTAATGTGTGTAGAATTGTGCTACACATAACGGGCGTGAAAAATACACACACGCGTACATGCACTGGATATAACGCTCATACACGGGAGGGCTTCGTATGGAACACTGGTATCATATCTATTTCGAGGACAAAATCGAATATACAGACGTAGAAGATGCGCTGAAGAAATATCCAATTGGGCAATTGCTGTTTTCGTTTCTCGACGTAGACTGGGACAGTCTGGTTTCCGAAATCTCAGAGCTCAGGCAGTTGTTTCCCGATGAAGCGCTGATCAGGAAATATTATCTAAAGCTGAAAAAGGGCTTTTCAAACGCGCATCCGTTTCTGGCGCATATGATCGGCAGGCTTACGCTTGACGCCGATCCCGATACGTTAAAAGGACTCTATATCCGAGTTTCAGAACTTGCAAGGTTTAAGGTGGAGATTAGCGGGACAATTTATAAAGTTCTGGACACCGACGGTGAATACAATGAGCTTACCCCCATTCAGCGGTATCATCTTTTACAGCTCGGCGGGTCGGCACTTTCCGTACAGGCGCAGAAGATGTATGACCTTGTCTTCATACAGCACCGGATATCCGAAAACGGCAAAAGAGTTTTCGGACTAGGAAAACAGGAAATCACGCCGAAGCTTGTGGGAAAGGTTGCGAACAGCGATCTGTCCGCCTACACCTTCTACTGCTCCGACGATATACGCGCGCTGGTTTTCCTGGAGTTCGAGTATATGTGCACGGCGGGCTGTGTGATTCGCAAATGCGGATACTGCGGGCGGTATTTCCTGCCGTTTTCATCGGTGGCGCTTTACTGCGACCGGCCGGTAGATGACGTGGGCAGGACATGCAAAGACATTGCCGCAAAGGAAAAATATAACCGCAAGGTCAATTCCGATGCGGCCAAGAAACTCTATACACGCCTCAATAATGCCTATCAGATGCGCTGCTCCCGCGCCCCGTCCGTTTATCGTGTCGAGGATCGTTTCGCTTGGCAGGACAGGGCAAAACAACTGCTGAAGGAAGTCGAGGTGGGTGATCTCTCCTATGAGGATTTTGAAGCGGCAATACAACTGCCGGATACAAAATAATTTTCATTAGCTAAACTTAACCATTTTGCATGTCGAAAAATGAGTTATAGATAACAATTTGTGATAGAGTTCAGCATGAAGCTATCCATATTTGATAAGTTTACGCAGTAGGATGCAGCAAACCTTTACAAAAGAGAATGTTAAAACACTGTGTAGATACTTGGCCGGAGGTGAGAAGGTGGCAATAAAAATCGGCATATGTGACGATAATCCCCAGCAGGTCGAGCTGTTGGAAAAATATATAAACCCCGGTGCGGATGAGTACGAGATCATAAAATCGACCGATCCGGAAGAATTCCTGAATCTGGTACAAAGCCGAAAACCTCAGCTTCTCTTTCTGGATATCGATATGGGCCGGATAAGCGGCCTCGAGCTGGGAGAACAGATCAAGGCGCGCTATGAGGACACAGCCATTATCTATATTACGGCTTATGAGAAATACGCGCTGGAGGCTTTTGGCGTACGGGCTTTTCATTATCTTTTAAAACCCCTGACCGGAGATAAATTCAACGACGTTTTCCGGGAAGCTCTCCGCCATATTGAAAACGCCCGCACCAAAACGGAAAAAACTATAACGGTCAAGACGAAAAAAGAGGTCGTCAGCCTGAAGCTCAGCGACATTATCTATTTTGAAAAAACAGGCCACAGTATAAAGATACATACCTTACATCGCGATTTGTCCTATTACGACAATTTCAAGAATCTGCTCGCAATGCTCGGCGCCGAGACCTTTATCCAGTGCCATCAGGGCTATATCGCAAACACCTCCAGAATCACCGGTTTCCGGGACAAGACCTTGTATTTGGATGATCATTCCGAGTTGCCTGTCAGCAGGACATATACCGATGCCGTAAAAAAAATACTGGCTGAAAGATTATTTGCCGGAAAGGACGAGCAATGAAGAACCTCGGCAATATGATTGTCGGAGACGCAGCGCGGTTCTCCTTTGAAAACAGAGTGTTCAATTTTGTAAGCCTGTTGGGTGTGGCTATGACAAGTGCCGGTATACTGTCAAATTGGTACTTTGGTACAACCTTTATTATCGACCTGTTTTTTGCAGGCTTTTGTTTTGTTTCCTATTATCTTTCGCGATTTGCAGGAGGCTTCAAGGTTGTGTCGGTGTTAACCGTCGGCGTTCTTGTTTTTGCTTACATCCCTTACATGTGGTTGTCCAGCGAGGGCAGTCAGAGTGCAATCCCTTATTATTCTATAATATTCATCGCCGGTATCTGCATCATACTGCGGGGGCGTATGCGCCTTATTATGCTCGTGTCCATGATGCTGATGGATCAGCTTCTTATAATTATTGAAGCGGGTTCGATTGAAGCTTCTTTGCACATGCCGTATATCAACACATCCATCGTTCTCGCCGTTATGACGGGCGGCATGGCCGTGCTGATTATTATATATTCCAATACATATATGAAAGAAAAGGCGCGCAGCGAGGATTATGCCAGGACGATTGATGCGCAATACAGGCAGCAGCTGTATTATATGGAAAATTTGGAGGAGCTCATCTATAAGCTCAAATCGGAGCGTCACGACTTTAATAACCATCTGGGCGTTATATTCGGCCTTTTGGAAAACGGTGAGACGGACAAGGTGAAGGCCTACGCATCCGGGCTTATTCGTGCGGCTGAGAAATACCGCAACATAGTCAATATCCCGTATTCGATGCTCCGTGCCATGCTCAATTACAAACTATCCGCAGCCGAGGAGGAAAGCATTACGCTCCGGCTCGACATCAGCGTCCCCGAAGGCCTGCCGATAAACGAATTTGATATCACCGTAATATTGGGCAATCTTATTGACAATGCCATTGAGGCCTGCTCGCATATTGAAGAAGACAACCGATATATAGCGCTTGCGCTTACATATAAGCCCGACTATCTGGTCATACAGATTGAAAACCCGACGAACAGAGACCTGGTCTTGGAGGACGGCGCTTTCCGCTCGACAAAGCCGGACTTTGATGATCACGGCTATGGCCTTAAAAACACTACCTATCTGGTCAGCCGCCACAACGGACTGATGAAGATTGAGCCGGACGGCAGCGTGTTTAAAGTAAACATTGCAATTCTTGTAAAATAAAAAAACCTCATAAAATATGCCGATTGTGTCATTTCCCGTGCCGATCATGCAATCGGCATTTTTTTTGCGCCAAAATCCATTAGAATTATGATTGAATAAAGATAACTGTTTAAGGAGTGTTTAATATATGCAAAAGTCAATCGGGAAAAAACTGAAAAAATTCTTATCAGTGGCAATCATCCTGTTTTTTATCATAGGGATGCTGCCGCAAACGGCACTGGCAGCATCTCATACCGTATCAGACGGCGACACCTTCGACATTGGCGCGTCATGCGCTGACGGCGACAATGTCACAGTTGAAGCGGGCGCGGCAGCGACGATCACCGGCAGCAAAAACGTGCAAATATCCTGCCAAGCAGGTGTCACGCTGACGCTTAGTGATGTAACTATTGACGTCAGCGGAACAACCAATGCATGTGCACTAAGCTTTACGGGAAGCGGCAATACGCTTATACTCAGCGGCGAAAACACACTGCGCAGCGGTTCTCGGGAGTCGGGCGTTCGTGTTGAATCAGGTACCGCGCTTGAGATAAAAGGCGCGGGAAGTGTAAACGCAACAGGCGGGCAGTATGCAGCGGGCATCGGCGGCGGATATGATAGCGACGGCGGCACGATTACAATAGAAGGCGGCACAGTTACCGCAACAGGCGGGCAGTATGCAGCGGGCATCGGCGGCGGATATGAGGGCGATGGCGGTACGATAACGATAAAAAGCGGCACAGTTACCGCAACCGACGGTGATGGCGGCGCGGGCATCGGCGGCGGATATTATGGCGATGGCGGAACCATCACGATAACAGGCGGCACAGTCACCGCAATCGGCGGTAATTCCGGCGCAGGCATCGGCGGCGGACATGAGGGCGATGGCGGTACGATAACGATAAAAAGCGGCACAGTTACCGCAACAAGCGGAGGGTTTGGCGCGGGCATCGGCGGCGGTTGCTTTGGTGCTGGCGGTACGATAACGATAGAAAGCGGCACAGTCACCGCAACAGGCGGAGGATGGGCAGCGGGTATCGGCGGCGGATATGAGGGCGATGGCGGAACCATCACGATAGAAGGCGGTATGGTGTATGCCGCGCGAGGAAGCGCCGGCAAAGTTGACATCGGAGCAGGAGAAAATGCCAGCGGCTGCACATTCACTCTATCTGGTGGAGCGGTAGTATTTTTGAAAAATGACAACAGCAAGACTCCTGTAACGGAATCACATAAACACTATTCAATATCAGGGCCGCTATACGGTTTCAGCCTGCCAAGCGGATGGTCTGACGCCGGCTTCTATGCCGTACCATATGCGATTACATATGACGACAACGGCGGCACCGGCGGCGGTGAAAAAGTTACTGTACCTGAAAACGGAACCGTGACGACTTTAAGCGGAAGCGGTTTATCAAATCCGGGTTATACCTTTATAGAGTGGAACACGAATGCAGACGGTACCGGAGTCCGCCATGCCCCAAACAGCAGTATTACAATGACTGAAGATTTGACTCTGTACGCAATCTGGACGCTTGACAACACATCAATGATCAGCAGCGTCACGCCAAGCGGCGACGGCGCGCCCCTTGACGGCGATATCGTCATCACCTTCTCCAACAATATGGACGAATCGTCAGTGGGGACGGTAACGTCCTCAATTTCTACGCTCTCCGGCGGCATATGGTCAAGCGACAACAGAGTGTATACAGTTCACTATAGCACACATGACAGAGCTGGTTATTGCCGCGAATGCACCATTAAAATTTCCGGATTCAGGGATATCTATGGAACAACCATGACGAATGCAAGCTATACGTTCACAACCGCTGCGTCGGCCGATCTGTATAGGCTCGAAGTCGACACGGGTACCCTGGACCCGGAATTTGACCCGGACAAGACGGTATACAGCGTCACGGGCGCGTCCGGCCTGACAAATATCGGCATCACGGCGCAAGTGATGGACTTACCGGGGGCTAGTGCGTCGATTAACGGCGGCTATAACTGGGAAACTGTTACAAACACCGTCAGCCTTGAAAACGGCGCGAACCTGATCCCCATCGTCGTCATGTCGAACTACGGTATCATTCAGAAGACCTACATCATCTCCGTAAACGGGACGGTAAGCGATGCCGATTTGAGCAGCTTGACTCTTTCCGCAGGGACGCTGAGCTTCGATGCGGATACGACCTCCTATTACGTCACGGTCGGCAGCGATGTCACGTCTATAGACCTGACCGCGTCCGCGTCCGACAGTAAGGCGGTCATGCTGCTGGACGGCGCCATTTTATCCCAGGGAGGCACGGAAACAATCCCGCTTTCCGTGGGCGAAAACACGGTCGAGCTCATGGTCATCGCGCAGGACGCGACGACGAAGACGTATAACGTGACCATCAATCGCGGCAGCAGCGACGCGACGCTCAGCGGCCTGACGCTCTCCGAAGGTACACTTTCACCAAGCTTTAATCCTACAACCTACAACTATACGGTGACAGTCGAAAATTCAGTTGACAGTTTGACAGTTTCGCCGACTACCACTGACAGCTCTGCAACGGTTACCGTAAACGGAAATTCTGCGGCAACACCTGTTGATCTGGATGTCGGAAGTAACACAATTACAGTAGAGGTTACAGGCAGTGACGATGTTACAACAAAGGAATACACCATCATAGTGACAAGGCAGGCGGAGATTACTATAACGAATACAGCTCTTTCAGTTGGAATTATCGGAGGCGCTTACAGTGTGACCTTAGAAGCATCCGGCGGTACAGGATTATTTGCATGGAGTGCTACCGGACTTCCAGATTCGTTGTCTATTGACAGCGAAACGGGTGTGCTCGCCGGAACACCCGTCGATGGGGACGAAGCTACGTATAACATTACGATTACCGCAACCGACGAAAACTTGGTCACGGGTTCGGAAACCTATACTCTTGTCATTAATCAGGGGTGCGGCGGCGGCGCGTACCTCATCGTCTCAGACGGGGACGCGGCGTATACCGGCAGCTACACGGACGACGGTATCCCGACGCTGACCGTCAATGACGGCGTATCCGGATTTACATATTTTAGAGTAAATATTTCTGTTGTAACGGGACATACCGGGGACGAAGTGTGCCTGTTTGTCCAGAAGAGAGACGGAGAACAAATAGGTTTCAGCTTTGTCATTGGAGATTTTGACACACTTAATGCAACCGGAGCAGCCTTTAACGTTCAGGCAGGCGACGTGATAGAGGTATACATCGTGGATTCGCTGTCTAATGATTCCAACGCAGCTCCGACTGTGCTTTAAGAGTCAGGAGGCGCAATGATGACTAAAAAAATCAGCTCTGTCATATTAACAGCGGCATTGATGCTTCAAATATTGATTATTACTGCTTTCGCGGCGGACGTCGTCACGCTGACGTTAAGTTCAGAAACCGGCTATGCTGACGATAGTGTTACCATATCCGGAACCTATGATCCAAGTGAATGGGTAACCGTAAAAGCTATTGATTCGGACGGTAATCTTGTTTTTATTGAGCCGGTGCTGTCCGGTTATGACGGCACTTTCAGCACGGATTTTGTTGTGCCGGATGTAGATGCTGGAACACTTACGATTACAGCAGGCTCAGGAAGCAATGTGGCAATCGCCGAGTTCACGGTCAAGCAGAGAACGTATTATTATGATGACAGTGACGACGAAAATGACGAAGAGGACTCCGAGGATGTCGATATAACGACACCGGACGGCGAAACGATAACCGGCACCGTTGAAGAAACGGAGGACGGCTATGATGTTACGATAGATTTCAGAAAAGTGACGGGCGGTTCGGTCACAATTGCGACCCAATACGTCGAAGTCACATTTGATGAAACGGCGGCTGAATATATCTCCGAAACAGCCGGTTCGGGAAGTATCGTGCTAAGCATCGTGAACGCCGACACGTCCTCACTGTCCGCCGAAGCGCAGGCGCTTATAGGTGATCGCCCGGCCTATGAATTCACCCTTTCAGCAGGCAACACAGATTTATCGTCCTTCGGCGGCGGACTTGCTTATGTCACTATCCCGTATGAACCGGCAGACGATGAGGATGTAAACAGGATCGTGATTTATTACATCACGGACGACGGCGAGCTTATAGTCATGACCGATTCCAATTACGACGGCACTTCGATCAACGCCAAATTTTCAACCGGACATTTTTCGATGTATGCGGTAGGCTATAGCGATGTGGCATTTGATGATGTGTCGGAGGATGCCTGGTACTATGACGCGGTGACCTTCTGCGCGGCGCGCGAAATTACAACGGGAACGGGCGACGATCTGTTCAGCCCGGACGCGACGCTCACCAGAGGGCAGTTTATCGTCATGCTCATGCGGGCATACGGCATTGAAGCGGATGAAGGTGCGACAGATCACTTTGATGACGCGGGAGATACGTATTACACAGATTACCTTGCATCAGCAAAACGTCTCGGCATAACGACCGGCGTAGGCGACAATCTGTTCGCGCCTGAAGAGAACATAACAAGGCAGGATATGTTCACACTCCTGTACCGTGCGCTGGATATTCTCGGTGAGCTGCCTGAAACGGACGGTACCGCTTCCCTTTCGGATTTCAGCGATGCTGATGAGATTTCCGATTACGCCGAAGAAGCAATGGAGACATTCGTCGCGGCGGGCGTCATATCCGGCAGCGGCGGAAAACTCGACCAGCTGGGAAGCTCTACTCGAGCCCAGCTGGCGCAGGTGCTGTATAATCTGCTGTCCGAGTAATTTCCATCAAATAAAAATCCCCATGACATGGAGTTATCAGGCTCCGCGTCATGGGGATTTCTCCAGCCTGATTTGCGGTCGTTATCGTTCACGGGGAAAAATGCTCTTCACTTCATCTCACATATCTGCCGAGCTCTTTATCTCTGTTGGCTGAGCGTACGGTTTCGATACTTTTTTCAGAAGCAATCTTTATCAGATTTTCTTTCATATACTCGCTTCGTTCGAGAATACCGCCGACGTATTTGAGTTCCCGGCGGCATTCTACAATACGCTTAGTCAGCATTTTACGTCGATTTTTATATTCGGGTGTTTTCTTTGCATCTTTGCAACGCCGGAGTTTGTTGATTATGCTTGTGCGCTCGTCGGTCAGAACCGTCATCTCATTTCGAACGTTCTCAGCAAATAACAAAAGCTGTTCTGCAGTATCGATCCGATGCGTGCAGAGCAGCTTTGTCTGTTCAAATAGTTCGTCCATCTTCCGCAGGTCCTCACGCAGTAAAAAGTGCAGCTTCTTAGTCGATTGGTCCCGCTTCGGCAGGATGCCCATTTTATAACAGTAACTGAGATATAACGCCCGCAGGCCGGAAATTTTCTTCACGTCCCTGAACCGGCCGTTAAATCGCCGAACTGTGTTTTCGCGTGGCTGCATTGCAGGCTGCCTGACGCCCATAATCGGCGGGTTTCGCAGAATGCGCTGTCTGATGGCCTCTTCGGTGTAGTTTTCCCCAAGTGTTTTCAATCGCGTAAACCGCTCCTTTCCGGGCGGGCGAACAGCTACATATTTCCCATTGCGTTTCACCTCATAACCCTTCCGGTCCAGCGCCATATAAAACTGATTAGGTACAATAGACTGTGCAATTGCTTCGTCGACATCGGCTCGGATCAGGTTGTACAGCGTCGGTTCGCCCCTCTTTTCGGCCAGGTAAATGTTGCGCGGAGTCCTCGTTTTCGACGGCTTTGCGATAACCGACAGTTGGTGCTCACGGCATATTCGGTCGGAAGTGTCGCGGAGCAGTTTGTAGGTTTCTTTGCAGTCGTTGTAACGCCTGCCGTCCGCGAAAGAGACGGAATTGATCAGAAAATGATTGTGATAGCAATGGGTATTGAGATGCGTCGCAACGACCACCTCAAATCTGTGGCCCCACAATTCCTGAGCCAACTGCATTCCTATTCTGTGCGCCTGGCCAGGCGTTACCTCGCCTGGTGCAAAGCTTTGATAAGCGTGGAAGGCGACATTGCCGTATTCCTTGCCGTATCTTTTTTTCGACATCGTCATCTGCTGCCGTGCGATTTCGGGAATGCAGTTGATTCCACCAACATAGTATTGCCGCTCCGTTTTCTCCGGGTTGGTGGCATAGAGCATGACTTCATAGAGGCCATGCCCATAGTACGGGTTTCTGGTTTTCTCAGGATTCTCCACGTAGTCCACGGCCTGCCCGACCCATCCTTTGACCGGCCAGATTTTTGTCGTTGCCATGTCATTCCATTCTGTCCGGAAGCAGCACCGCCGCCTGTATGGCAAGCAATATCTGATTGAACTCGTCGATCGTCTCCGGTTTTGCTCCGTGCCGTTTCAGCGAAACGTCAACAGCGTAAAGCTCCTGCATCAGTTTATCATATTCCAGCGGCGGTATGGGTTTCGGTACATTGCCGCTGATCAGCATACGGATATAGGCAGACTGGGATAGTCCGGACTTCGCTGCTTTTTTCTGAAAGTCGCGAAATTCGCTCTGTGTCATGCGGATATTGAGTTGTTTGTTCTTGTTCATATTGTTATGATTCCTTTCGTCAGAAATAAGGGCTGCAGGGATTATCCCTGCGCAAATGTCGCGACATTTGGGGGGATGGATGGCGCAAAGCGCTATACATCCCCAATGCTCGCTAAATGAATGGACACACCGCAGCCACGTTTTCAGGCATGAAAAAGGAGAGCATTTCTGCTCTCCTCAATTCCGATGGCTGTTTACTTTTTCACCGGTGCATCAATTACCTTCATCAATAGTTCGTCCACTACGTCAGTGGGACGATGTTCGCCGATAAGCCGGTTTCGCATTTTATTGAGTGCGAAGATGAGCAGCCGATGCTCGCTGGTATCCAGCCGTATGTATCTCCTGTCCCGTCTCATAGATACACCGCCTCTGCAAGGACAGTTTCTTCGGCGCTCTGCCGGATTGCGTTCATTCTGCCGACCCATTTCATTTGATCGTTTGCTTTCAGGGACTCGGTCACATTTTGAGCCGCCGCCATCCGGGCTGTTATCAGCTCGATGCGTTCCTTTGCCGTTCTGTCGATCTCCGCAAGATGTTCCTGCAACCGGCCCGAGATAAGAAGGGCTGTGTAGGCTGCCGGCCTGTACGTTTTCAGATAAGTCTTGAGAAGCATCCCATATTTACCGATGGACGTCTGCTTCGGCAGGGTCAGGTCCGGCAGCAGATAGTCTCCGCACTTTGTATATGTCAGTTCCATCGTCAGGCCTCCTTACTATTTTTCTCAAGTGTAGCAGGGCGGCCGGCAAACCGCAAAGGTGCGGACTATCGTTCCTGTTTCTTACTCCGCTGACGGCGGCGCTGCCTGTCCTCCAGAAGCTTCAGCAGGTCGTCCTCGATCTGCTTTGGCGTGGTTCCGTCCGGATAGAATTTCTGTAACGCACTGAACCTGAGGGTAACTTTCTGCGCCTGGTTTGCTTTTTCCTCGGTCATAATGGCGAAAATGGCGTCCGTGTCGAGTTTGCCGTCCCGGCTGAGCTTTTTCATCCGCTGTGCCTGGGCGAGCGACGGCGTGCATTCCTCGCTCTCCATGGTTTCCAGCAGCGATTTTTGTTCTTTCCCGTCAAGGTAAGACAGCTCAACAGCCGGATTGAAGGCGATGCGCTTGTCATCGACCATTTTCAGAATTTCAGGAATGAGATACGTGAGGCGGATATAGCGCTGTATCTGATTTTTACTTTCACCGATTTGTTCACCTAAAATCTCACTGGATTGCTTTCCTCCATAATTCAGCCCAATTTGGTCTGGATTATTTTTTGGTCGTCCGGCCTGACGTTTTATTGCCTCAAGCTTCATTTTATACGCAAATGCCTTCTCGCTCGGCAGCAGGTTTTCACGCTGTGAATTGCTGTTTACCATTGCCAGTATTGCGGTGTCGTCGTCCATATTCCGTACGACGACCGGCATTTCAAACACGCCCGCGATTGCGCAGGCCGTTTTGCGGCGGTGTCCGGAAATCAGTTCATATCCTCCTCCCGCACGGGGCCGCACGAGCGCAGGCACGAGCACCCCGGATTCTCTGATGCTGTCGGCAAGTTCGGTCAGCGTTTCATTCTGCCTGACCTGATATGGATGATTCGGGAAAGAGTGAAGGTCCGACAAAGGCACGAATGTGATTTCTTCATTTTTACTTCTTGTCTTTTCGACAGGTCCGAGCAGATCATCAACGGTGGCGCTTTTTCTGGTGCTTTCGTTATTCATTGGAATTCTCCTTTACTTCAAAATACAAAAACCGCCTATGTTTTCACATAAGCGGTTCGGTTTCGGCGCATTGATGTATCATGTTCAATTTTTTCGATTGGTTTACAGTTCCGTGGAAAAGAAAGAAGGACGCCGATCTGTGGCGTCCTTCATTCCTGATGTTAGGTTGTTGCCCTGAATCCATTGGTACGTTTAGGTTTTGGCTGCTGCACACTTTATCTGCTTGACTGGTTGACCTGATAATTTCGTGTGCTTCCTTATGACCTTTACCCTAAGATCTTCAGCTTTTTCTTCAAAGGCAGTATAATTGTGTTATTTGAAAATTAAATCTATAATATATAGAAATTGCCATAATCCTACTTCATAAAACTTATTATTCAAGGAGGAAAATAGTATGCGTATCGCAACCGATATTGGCGGAACGTTCACCGATTTAGTTTCCATTGATGAAAACAATGGCTGCATGGTGAACCAAAAAAGTCATACAACACCGCCAAACTTTGAACATGGTGTGCTCGATGTCATTAAGAAAAGTGAGTTATCTCCTAAAAGCATAGATACTTTCATTCATGGAACAACCACGATTATTAATGCTCTTACTGAACGTAAGGGAGGCAAAACTGGTTTAATAACAACCAAGGGCTTCCGTGATGTGCTGGAAATCGCCAGATGTAACCGTCCTGACCTGTTCAATCTGGTGTTTCATAAACCCGAACCTTTCATTCCGCGTTATCTTCGCCAGGAGGTTGCGGGAAGAATGACTTATAAAGGAAAAGAGGCAGAGCCTTTAAATATTGAAGATATAAATGCAGCAGTTACATACTTCAAGGAACAGGAAGTCGAATCCATCGGAATCTGTTACATTAATTCCTATGCCAATGACGAACATGAACATAAGACCGCTGAGATCATCAGGTCTCTATGGCCGGAAGTTTTTATTACTACTTCCTCTACAGTTACTCGTGAATGGCGGGAATTTGAACGCACCTCCACTGTTGCCTTAAATTCATATGTAATGCCAACCGCTTCTTCATATCTGAACAATTTGTCAGAAAAATTGGAAGGTATAGGATTTAAAGGCAAAAGCTATATAATGCAGTCAAACGGCGGAACAACCACCTTTGATCAAGCCAAACAGGCTCCTGTTAACATGGTGGAATCAGGTCCTGTAGCCGGTGTGTATGGTGCTGCAATCCTCGGGCAGATCATAGGAGAAGACAACCTGATCGCCTTCGATGTCGGTGGTACTACTGCCAAATGCTCTCTCGTTGACAATGGAGAAGTTAAGGTCACTACCGAATATCGAATTGAAAGAACCGACAGCTATGCAGGATATCCAATCATGTCTCCTGTCGTTGATATCGTAGAAATCGGGAATGGCGGCGGTTCCATAGCTTGGATCGATGAGGCAGGATCTCTGCGTGTGGGGCCCGAGTCTGCCGGTGCTCTTCCCGGACCGGTTGCTTACGGAATCGGAGGAACCAAACCAACGACCACTGATGCCTGTCTGTTGACGGGTTGTCTCTCTGCCGATAATTTTGACAATCTCGTAGATTTAGATGCCGTGAAGGATGCTGTCGTTAAAAATGTAGGAGAACCCCTTGGTTTAAATGCCAATGAAGCGGCCATGGGCATTATTCGAGTGGCAGAATCCAATATGTACAATGCTCTGAAACTTATCTCCATTCGTCGTGGGTATGATCCACGAGAATTCACCATGGTAGCCTTCGGAGGTGGCGGGCCTATGCATTGTGCTTCTCTGGCGAGAGAATTAAATATTAAGAAAATCGTCGTTCCTGTGGCGGCTTCGGTATTTGCTGCATGGGGAATGTTGATGACCGATCTTCGCCATGACTATATCAGGACTCACATATCTCCTCTGGCAGAAGCCCCGGTTAAGGAAATCAATGACATTTGGCAAGGAATGCAAGAACAGGCTGAAAAGCAATTTTCAGATGAAGGAATCCCTGTTGCTCAGATGATTTGTCAGTATTACGTAGATATGCGTTATATAGGGCAAGAACACACTGTGAAGGTTTCCGTCCCCACGGTTCCCCTTAAGGAAGAAGACAAAGAAGTAATCAAACAGCGTTTCCATGAAGCCCATGAGCAAGCCTACACCTTCCGCCTTCCTAATTCCGGTGTAGAAATCGTAAATTATCATTTTGTTGGCAATGGTGGTCTTACCCGTCCGAAGCTGCAAAAAATATCTCCCCAGACTAGTGATACAGAAGATGCGAAGATATCTGTCCGTCCGGTTTGTTTTAATGAAAGTGGGTGGCTAGATACCCCCGTGTATAATCGGTCAAAATTAGGCTCTGGTGCCAAGTTCTCCGGACCTGTGGTCATTGAAGAAAAAAGTTCTTCAACCGTTATCTATCCGGGACAAAATGTGAACGTTGATCAATACGGGAATCTAATCATTACTGAGGAGGCAGAATAAAATGACGAAAATAATAAATTCAGTAACCCTCGATATCGTAAAGGATTCATTAATTGCCATTGGTAATGAAGTATTTTATTCCTTTGCGCGTACATCTATGAGTCCTATAATCTATGAGACCCTTGACTATGCCTGCGGGATTGCTGATAGTGATGGACACCTGCTTACTCAGGGAAATGGTGCATGTGGTTTCATCGGACTCATTTCCCCCATGATACAGGCGGTTATTGATAAATTCGGCAAAGAAAACATTAAACCTGGCGATGTGTATATGATCAATGACCCGTATATGGGGGGTGGTTCTCATCTGTCCGATATCGGTATGATGATGCCGGTATTTTATAACGGAGAAATCATCGCCTTTTTGGGAAACAAAGCCCATTGGTCTGACGTTGGCGGAATGGCAGCCGGTTCTTTCACGACCGATTCTACCGAGGTATTTCAGGAAGGCTTGCGTTTCTCAGGAGTGAAGTTAATGGATTCCGGAGAAATCTGTCAGCCCATCGTAGATATGATCAAATCAAATGTCCGTTTCCCTGTTGCTGCGGAGGGCGATATGTGGGGACAGATTGCTTCTCTTCGTACTGGTAGTAAGAGAATTATTGAGCTTTGTGAAAAATATGAAGCTGGTACGGTTCGTGAATCCATGCGCCGTCTTTTGGATCAGGGCGAGATCGTAGCCCGAAAGCGCCTCTCCGAATGCGCCAATGGCACATGGGAAATGGAAGAATATATGGATGATGATGGATATGGAAATCCTGTACTTATTAAAGTTAAGGTGACCATTACGGATGATGAATTCATTGCTGATTATTCTGGTAGCAGTCCGCAGGTGGTCAGTCCAATCAATACCGGTTACACCTCCCTCTGTGCAGGTGCTAAAATCGTATATATGTCTATTATTGATCCAGAGCTGGTGATAAATGATGGAGTCTTTCGGCCTCTGCGGGTGATTACGGAGCCAGGCTCCATTTTAGAGTGCAATGCTCCGGCGCCCACTTCTTGTTACTTCGAGAGTATGCTCTATGCGGCTGATGTCCTCTGGAAAGCTATGGCGCCTGTATTCCCAGAATATCTAGGTGCGGGTCATATGCTTTCGGTATGCGCTGTTGTACTGGCCGGTAATCATCAAGATACTGGTGTCCCCTTCCTCATTGTTGAACCAACTGGCGGCGGTTGGGGTGCAAGCGCTGCAAAAGATGGTGAAGTGGGCCAATTCTGTGTTGGTGATGGCGAAACCTATAATGTACCGGTTGAAATGGCAGAAACCCGTTATGGCATTATGATCGATGAATATAGCCTCCATACCGATGGGGCCGGTTGTGGCAGATTCCGAGGTGGCAGCGGTTCGGTACGAAAATACCGTGCAATGAGCGATAATCAGTCCTTTACGGCTTCCTTCGGGCGAAACAAATATCCTGCCTGGGGTACAGCCGGCGGCAAAGATGGTTCCTATAATTATTTTGAAATTTTCAGAGCAGACGGTACCCACGAAGGGCCCATGGGGATCACTGCCCGTGCAGTATTAAATACGAATGACGTCGTCAACATGGTCACCTGTACCGGCGGTGGATATGGAGATCCGCTCAAAAGAGATGTAAACCGTGTTGCCAGCGATGTTCGCAATGGCTACATTACCTTAGCACAGGCCAAAAAAGATTATGGGGTTGATGTTGACCCGGTAACCTTCGAGGCTGTTAGAAAGGAAGAAAACTAAAATGATCGTAAGAAATATAAATGAAATTGAAGGAAACGTTCGCGCTGATGGGGTTACCATGCGGGATCTGTTCGGTGATACAGTAAAAGCTGGAGAAGGTGTAACCATGGGTCATGCCATCTTCCCACCGGATACGGTGGTTCCGCCGGCTGCGCATAGCGGAGATGAATACAGTTATGTGCTCTCCGGGAATGTTAAATGCAAAGTAGGAGATCAAATCTTTGCAATGAGAGAAGGTTCTGCATCTTTTATTCCTGCAGGCGAAGAACATAGCAGCATCAATGACAGTAACAGCAATGCAGAAGTTGTATGGATGCTTATTGAGAAGAAATAGTTTATTGTTGTATTTCTGATTGAAAAGAAATCAAGGAGCTGTTGCAAAGTGTGCAACAGTTCTTTTGCTTTTTCTGTGTTGATGTTTCACAAAAAAAAAGAAGTACGCTGGAAATCCTAATAGTCAGCGTCTAATCATCATATTAATTTTCGTTCTAATCGATTACCTGCAGTTCCTTTGGATACCGGTTCAGAACCTCATAGCCATCCTCGGTAACCATCACGAGGTCTTCAATTCTTACCCCAAACTCCCCTGGCAAATAAATCCCGGGTTCCACCGAAAACATCATCCCGACTTCAAGCGACGTATCCGAGGCAAGGCTTACATCAGGGGGTTCGTGACAATCGAGGCCGATTCCATGACCCAGACGGTGGGTAAAGTATTCGCCATACCCGCCCTGCGTAATAATATTTCTAGCCGTTTCATCGATTTCTGAAAGCAGTACCCCGGGTTTTATCTTGGAAATAGCCGTTTCATTGGCAAGTTTGACCAGGTTATAAACCTGGCGCTGCTTATCTGTGACGGTTTTATAAAAGACGGTTCTTGTCATATCGCACCAATAGCGGTTTATGGGGGTGAAAATATCAAAAAGCACACTGTCCCCTACCTTTAGTATTGTGTTGTTACTGTTGTGATGAGGATCAGCGCAATTGGCACCAAAGCAGACGAGCTGGGTGCCCTCACAATCCGCGCCGTTTTTAATAAACTGTTTATTCACTTGTGAAGCAAGATAGTTCTCGGTTACGCCATCTTTGATCATGGCAATCACTGATCCGACAACCTGGTCGTTGATGCGGGAACTCTTGCGCATGAGCGTTTGTTCGGTTTCATCCTTCAACTTTCTTGCCAAATCCACAGGTGCAGAACCCTGAACAGGGATAATATCCTTTCTCAGCTGCATCAGTTCGATCAGGAAATTGCTGGTCCAGGACTTATCAATGCCTAGTTTACCGGGTTTGACAACCTTTGCAAGTCCCTCAATTGGATGATACCCGTCCTTGTGGTTAATCAGAGGCAAGTCAGGCATGCTTTCAAGCCCAAAAATTTCATTGCCAAACAGTATCGCTTTACCCGAAATATCGAGATACAGCGCAATCATACGTTCATGAGGCTCAACCCAAAAACCAGTCAGGTAATAAAGCGATGCAGTAGAAGATACAATAATCTGTGTAAGCCCCGCTTTTTTCATATTTTCCGTAACACTATTAATCCGTTGTTTTTTCATTATCTCCTTTTCCCCATATTTCTAATTTATTATCGATAAGCTATCCCCAAAGCGAAATATAACTTAGAAACGCTTTTACATAAACAGCACAAATAAATTATAGCATAATATCTGCCGCTGACCGCTTCGGCCTCATATGGCAAAATATATTGATAGTTTGGCTTATGTATCAGGTGGTTGGTTAGGGTGTTTGTAATCGTGTATTCCACATATTCGTTACAGTACTTTGTGTAGCCCATGGGAATAGAGCATTCCTTATTGCATTTGTCACGGTATTCCTCCCACAGAAGTTTGAGTGTTACGCCTACCTTCTTCAACTCGGAGTGGACATATTTGTAATCCGGATTCTTATACACAGTTTCTTCTGCATGCTTGCCCGGATAGAATAGGCAGTATACTTGTTTTTCGCCCTTATCCTTGACATCGTCAAAGGCAATGGATATTTCCTTGGAGAGACGGATTACGTCAGTAACAGAGGAACGTGACATATGACGGTTGTCAGCAATGGTATTTCTAGACATACCTGCCTTATGAAGTTCAAGTATGAGCTTCACCTTGATTTTGTTGACCATAGTTGTGGCCTCCTTCCTGTAGTGTTTTGGCTATAAAAATGCCAACCTAATTTTACAGGAAGGTGGTACTGATAGAAATATCAGTGGTATTGATGCATGAATTGGCTGCTATTAATCTTAAAAATCCAACTTCGCTTAATAGACAGTAATCCACTTAATAAAACCCGGAAACCGGTAGCACTATCCTCTTGTTTTCATACCGAAATCCCTCTACCCAACCCCGATTTTTTCAAATCTTCCTTTTTTATCCTTTCAATATTTACCAGGTTTTCCTGCACTTATATCCAAAATTCTTTTTTATTTGCATATTCGGGAAAAACCTGCTTGCTTTTTCTTGAAGGGAACGAGCACTTGAAGGATTTAACAAACCGGATAAAAAAAGCTCGCAGGGGACAAATTTCCAGCGAGCCGTTGAATGATATATTAAAATTTATCAAGCGGAAAGAATCCTCTCAGCATTTTCTATGCCCTTCCGTTGCAGCCCAATACATTGACAATTTTGTTTTTGACCAATTGTTTTATGGCCTCTCGGGCCGGTCCCAGATACTTCCGGGGATCGAATTCTGCAGGGTCTTCAGCTAAATACTTTCTGACGGTTCCGGTCATAGCCAGCCGTAAATCAGAATCGATGTTAATTTTACATACGGCCAAGGAAGCAGCTTTTCTGAGCATGTCTTCAGGCACTCCCTGGGCTCCGGACATTTTGCCGCCATAAGTGTTAATCATATCTACAAATTCAGGAATAACTGAGGAAGCACCGTGAAGAACGATGGGGAACCCCGGCAGTCTTCTTTGAACTTCTTCCAGAATGTCAAACCGCAGGCTCGCCTGACCTTTGAATTTAAATGCACCGTGGCTGGTTCCAATGGCAATGGCCAGAGAATCCACACCTGTTTTGGTAACAAATTCCTCAACCTCGTCCGGGTCGGTATAGGAAGAGTCTTTGGCAGATACGTTTACCTCATCTTCTACACCTGCCAGTCTGCCCAGTTCTCCTTCAACCACTACACCCTTGTCATGGGCATAATCAACCACCTGCTTGGTGAGCTTGATGTTTTCCGTAAGGGAGAAATGTGAGCCGTCTATCATTACCGAAGTAAAACCGCCATCGATACATGATTTACACAGTTCAAAGGTGTCGCCGTGATCCAAGTGTAGGCAAATCGGCAGCCCGGTTTCTATTACAGCAGCCTCAATCAGTTTCATCAGGTAGGTATGATTGGCATATTTCCTGGCCCCGGCAGAAACTTGCAATATCAGCGGCGCATTCTCTTCTTTGGCGGCTTCAGTTATCCCCTGAATGATCTCCATGTTATTGACATTAAATGCTCCGATTGCATAGCCACCTTCATAAGCCTTTTTAAACATTTCAGTTGAAGTTACGATTGGCATCTTTTCCAGCTCCTTTTAAAAGTAATTCGGATTACATTTTATATTATACCAATTGATACCATTAAAAAATTCGTTAATAGCTTAGCAGAATCCGCTAATTTGATATATGGCAATGATTCTTCCTCCCCAACGTAAGAGTAAGTATCTCATGACTTATCCGGGTTGTCGGCTAAGTCAGAGGGATTACTCCCTCCTTCTCGCCTAAGAACTGTACGTGTCCCTTTCAAGACATACAGCTCAAGCTCTCATTTATCCGTCTGTCTTTTATGATATTTCCGCTAATCTCAGTTGTCTTATGGTTTTACAGCCTTCCTGTATTTAATGTTTTTTGGGAAGCTCACCTTTTGACGGGAACATTTTATTATATTGTCTATTACAATATCCATGTACTAACTGCAAATTATTGTATTTTCTTGTCCCGCCGTGTATCACTGGTACTTTTTCTTTTATATTTATTTTTCTAGTAATTAACAAATCCTGAAACTAATATTTATTGTCATTTTATATTAATAGTCCATTAAGCCTTCCATCAATCAAAATATTCCGGGTATGAAACGCCAGGGCACCTGCCGCATATAATTCTGGTATTGATCCCCTAATTTACTCAATAGAAAACGCTCTTCGCTTACCGCCATAATTGGTATCAGCATAGTAAAAAGGATTGAAGGGATAAAAATCCATATAATCCCCCATGCCAAGGCTGTACCCAGATACAAAAAAATAAGACTGAGATACATCGGATGACGAATCATGCCGAATGGTCCTGATTGAACAATTACGTCTATGTTCTTTGATGATTCATGGGCCTTTTTATGATAATTATGGCAGCAGATGTGCAGCACCAAACCGGATACCACCAATATCCATCCCAATATTGTTACTGCAGGATGACAGGATATCCTTTGCCAGGAAAATAGCTCACCTAAAAAACCAGTAATTATGATAGCCCCAAATCCGATAGACATTATTTTATTAGGTTCTATCACAGCGATACGCTGTATAAGATTTTGCTTTTTCATAAACTTCCCCTTTCTGCTCTGTTATCAATAAAATTAAGGCTATTTACTGATTATTTATATGAACCTATTTAACCTTTCTATATTATGTGAATATTTCCCTAGCGTAATCATAGGCTTGAGCATTAATTAAATAATGATTAATTTATGACAGCGGTGCGAACAAGAACCGGTTAATTACATACCTGTTTTTTGTGATTTTATGATATCACGTTAAAAAAATACGGCAATGAAGCCGATGATAAGGTGTTATTATAGAGGGCTCAGATTTCTTGCCTGGGTTTTCATTCTCTCAATAAACACAAAACCACAGGGATCATCGGATAATCTTACCGACTTGATAATCGGCCCACCTTATTAGATGTTTGAAACTTAAGCACCATTTATTCCAGATTCAGCTTTTTAAACCCGCCGAAATCCGCTTTCATTTGCTCATATACCGGCTTTCCAAGCAGGAAGGTATAAATCTCGTCAGCTTTCTTTTCCGGGTCTATATCCTGGTATTGCTCCGAGTAAGTAACTTTACCTATGTAATAAGCATCGGCCAGAGCCGTATCTATGTTGGTAGCATAATAATTGAAGGGAAGCTGTCCGTAAATTTCACCGTTCTGATATGCGGAAAGGGTTTGGTAAAAAGTCGGGTTTTTCTCATAGTCCTGTACTACCAGGCTGTAACCGCTCCCGTCAATGAATATTTTGTCTGGATCCCATTCGATCAGCTTTTCCGGATCAATCATAAGCGATCCTGTTTCTCCTGTCTCATCAACTACATTGCGGGCTCCTACTATTGTGAACAGAGGGAATTGGGCCTGAGTACTTTGAATTCCATGGGTGCCTCTCATGCCCAGACCACCAACATAAACAGTGGGTTTGTTTTCCTCGGCAATATCTTTAACCCGGTCTTCGAGATCCTGCTGGCAAGCCTTGATATAATCAACCACTTCCAGTGCCTTCTGTTCCATGCCCATGACCTCTCCAATCATGTTTATGGAAGCATATACAGATTCATTAAAGGTTCCTAAATCACCGTAATTCAACACCACGACCGGCACCCCGGTCTTGTCCTGAAGAATATCGGCTGCTGCTTTATCCAATGAACCGTCGGCAAAAATTACATCAGGCTGCACGACCACTATTTGTTCAGCATCGGGTGTGGAGCTGGGACCACCGCTGCCTATAACAGGCAGGTTGGCCAGATCCGGGTAAGCCAGCATATAAGGCCTCCCAGTCGAATCTTTCTTTTCAAAGTTTTCCACACCTACCACCTTGTCCATACCATTAACATAACAATAAAGCCTCAGGGAACCAGGGCCAACTGCTACCACTGCATCAACCGGAGTAGTTACGGCAACCTCTCTGCCCAGAGTGTCAGTCACCGTAATTTGCTGGGCCTCAGGTGTGCTGCTTTCCTGGGAAGCGCAGCCTCCCAAAGCAGCGACACCAAGTAAGAGGACAATCAGTATCAGGGCCAGGTTTCTTTTTTTCATATTTTCTACACTCCTTTACACATTATCGGGCTATCATGCTGCTGGAGCAAAGCCGAGCTTGGTACTATATTGGTAACACCACCGGAACACCACCAAATTGTTCCACATTAACGGGAATTGAGTAAACACTTTCAACATTGGCCGGAGTAATCACCTCCAGACCGCCCGCGGCAAAAATCCCACCGTCCTTAAGCATCAGGAACTTTTCAGCAAATCGAATAGCCAGGTTGAGATCATGCATGGTTACAATAGCGGCGACCTGCTTGCTTTTTACCACTTTATTAATCAGTTTTAAGACTTCAAACTGATTTTTCAAATCAAGGCTGCTGGTTGGTTCGTCAAAAAGCAATACATCCGGCTCCTGTGCTAATGCCCGGGCGATAACCACTTTCTGCAGTTCTCCACCGCTGAGTTCATCCAGGTATCGCAGCGAATAGTCGGTTAACTCAAGTAATTCCATAACCTGCTGGGTTACTTCCAGATCCTGGTCGGAAACATCCCATTTAATATAAGGTTTTCGCCCCAGCAAAATCGCATCAAAAACAGTGCAGCAGGGAGTCTCCTGGCGCTGTGAAACATAGCCTATGCGCTTGGCCAGATCAAGCCGGCTGAGCTTGCAGACTTCTACATTTTCTACCAGAACCACCCCCTCACAGGGTTTTAGGATACGATTAATGCATTTTAGCATAGTGGTTTTGCCCACTCCGTTGGTACCCAGAATAGCTAAAAAATCTCCCTTTTCCACCCGGAAATTAATATCCTGCAGCACCGATCGGCCGGGGTAGTTAAATGCAAGTCCTTTAATGTCCAATATCATCTTTTCTGATACCCCCTGGTTAGTAGATATAAGAACAACGGTGCACCCATAAATGAAGTTATAGCCCCTACGGGGAGTACAACTGGCGACATAATAGTTCTGGCCAGGGTATCGGACGCCAGCAGCAGCAGCGAGCCGCATAACGCTGAAGCCGGGATTAAAAAACGATGGTCTCCGCCGATGATTCTCCTCATCATGTGCGGTCCCACCAGGCCAATAAAACCAATAATACCAAGAAAGGAGGTCAGCACCGCAACCGTCAGAGCAGCTACGAACATGCCTGCCATGCGAACTCTTTCCACATTGACCCCCAGTCCTTTGGCAGTTTCCTCTCCGCTGTCCAGGGCATTATAATCCCATCTTTTGAAAAGAAAATAAATTAAGGACAGTACGACAACAACAGCTATAATCCCAACCTCCTTCCAGGAGGCTCTGCCCAGGTCGCCAAAAGTCCAAAAAATAGTAGCTGCCACCTGCACATCCGGAGCAAAATATTGAATTATAGTAGTTCCCGCCGTGAAAAGTGAACCCATGGCAATCCCTGCCAGCACCATAGCTTCCGGGGATACTCCTCGAAATTTGGCCAGCATAAGGATGGTCGCCGTTGCCACCATAACCCAGATAAAAGCCGAAGTAGTGACCAGATAAGGATTATTGATTATCACTGCATCGGTGGAGGAATTCTGAATCGTGCCCACTCCCAGCACAACAATAGCGAATGTAGCGCCAAAGGCTGCAGCATGGGATAAACCCAGGGTAAACGGAGAAGCCAGCGGGTTTCTCAAATTGTTCTGCATTACACACCCGGCTGCCGACAGACCTGCTCCGGCCAGAATCCCGACTAAAACTCTGGGCAGGCGGATATTTCGCACTACAGCATGAGAAGCGGGATCGCCCTGACCTATAATGGCTAAAACCACCTCCGATATGGTCAAATTCATGGAACCGCGCGCGATGGCATACAATCCTACTAAAAGAGTCGCTGCCATTAACAACAGGATAATAAGCTTCTTTCTAGTCGTGTATTTTGCATAATCTTTTGTCATAATAAATAGTAATCCTTACCTTCAAACTATCTTGCCATCCTCAAATGCTTCTTGTACAAGTTATCATCATTCGCGGTACTTGCGTCTGGAAGCAAACGCGTCCGCGGGCATCCAGCCGATGCGAATGCCTTCGATGCTGTCTATTGCACTGGAATAGGGCTTCAAGTCCAGTAAAGGGCTTCCCTCCAGCGCCTCGATCCCCTTAACTCGCAGGATATTTTCATTCCGTTCCAGCACTTCAGCAATACAAAAGGCTATCGGGTTAGGACGCATTTGAGCACGACAGGCAAAGACGCCTTTAGGGTCGTTGCTAAACGGGGTGATGGATTGCAGTATCCCCCGGTCAACCCGGTCGCACCAGTACAAGACAATCAAGTGGCTGACCTGGTCAATACCCTTCATTCCATCCATATACTCGGGAAAGACCTCAATCTCCAATATTTCTTCTGCCGGTCGTCCTTGAATGGGTGCATCATCCGGTTCAATATATGGACTGTGGATTACCCCAATTGCTTTGAGTTCCATGTTTCTCACCTGCTTTCTGCATAAAAAAAACGACCAATCCAATCTTTTCAAAAAACACAGAAAAGACCTTCATGGTCGATATTTATCAGACTATAATACCGGGTATACTAATCCTCGCTGGATAGCTTCTGCTATCCCATTATTTTTAATATTTCTACAAGAAGAATCAAACTCCTGCAAAATTCACGTGCTGTCCGGCCACTAATTTAAGAAAAGTCGATGGTTCCATTGACTTCTTGCAAAAATTATACGTCAATCGAGTTATGGTTATCGTGTTGGTTTAAAAAATAGGCCCGTATCACCAAAAAAAGCGGTACGGGCTAGTTTACTTAATATTCCTTTTTGTTTCCAGGTGGGGCAAAATTTTTCTCTTCTTACTTCGGGGACAGCCTCTTCTTATCTACTGCTAAGAAATCTTGTTACTGTTCCTCCATATTTTGAATTTGCCGGCCTCTTTGATCAACTCATCCCGGAAACTGGGATGGGCCAGATTGATAAGACCTTCGGCTCGTTCCCAGGTTGATTTGCCCTTCAAATTAAATTTGCCGTACTCGGTAATAATCGTGAAAGCAATAGAACGGGGAACCGTAACGATTGTTCCCGGCAGCAGTCCCGGCACTATCCGGGATTCCAGGGAACCATCCTTTTTAGTCAAAGTGGAAGCAAGGGCCACATAACCCCGACCGCCCCTGGAATCAAAAGAGCCCAGGATAAAATCCAGCTGCCCGCCGGTTCCAGAGATGTTTCTGCCTACCGAGGCTTCCGAAGCTACCTGCCCGAACAGGTCAACCTCAATTGCATTGTTGATGCAAACCATATTATCGATCCGGGCAATGAGATATGGATCATTGGTATAATTGACTGGGTAAATCGCGCAAGCCGGATTGTGGTCCAGGAAATCATAGAGCTTTTTGGTGCCCATGGCAAAGGTATAAACCATTTTGCCGGGGTCGATATTTTTGTGTTTGCCGCTCAACTTACCGGCTTCGTACATGTCCACAAAAGAATCAACCAGCATTTCGGTGTGTACGCCCAGATCTTTGAGATCGGATTCTGCTATCAAGGCTCCGACCACATTAGGCATGCCTCCGATTCCCAGCTGTATGCAATCGCCATCTTTCATATCTTCCAGGATCGATTCCGCAATTTTTTTATCAACCGCAGTAGGGGCAATTTCCGGAAGGTTAACCGGAGGAGGATTATCCGGGCTTTCTACAATATAGTCGATATCCGAAATATGTATAGATTCCCCATAGCCGCCCAGACAAACCGGAAGCGAACTATTGACTTCGACTACTTTGATCCGGGCATTCCGATTGACACAACCACTCAGCGAGTTGGAGGTGCTGATATTAAAAAAGCCGTTCTTGTCCATGGGAGTCACCGGTTGAAACGATACATCCAGTGGTATATATCCCCGGTCATAAATAGTGGGGCCTTCATGGTAAGTTACCGGAATGTAATTGCATAAATTCGATTCCTGGAGCTTGCGGGAAACCCCAGAAAAATGCCAATCATTCATGATGAAAGTTTTTCTTTCGGGATCTACCTTGCAAACTTCAGGCATCCAGGTCATGGTAACCAGGCGAATTTTAACGTCTTCCAGTTCATCCTTGCGTTTGGCCAGGGCCGCCTCGCATGTCTGGGGCTGGCATACAAATTCACCGAACTGGACCCAGTCACCCGATTTTACCAGTTGGGCCGCTTGATCAGGAGAAATATATTTTTTCTTGTATTCTTCCATAAAGGTGCCCGATTTAAAAGTCATTTATTTAACCTCCCTTGATTATCTTTAATTATCTCTTGATATCACAATATTTCATTTTATGGTTCCCTGGTTTAGATTTTGGTACAATTTATTGAAAATTATGGAATCAGCATCGGGGTTCTCGACGATCGAGGTGAAAAGATGTCCTCCGCTTCTTTAAGCGGCCGTATTCTAATCTCCCGCCTCGTTGCAGCGGTGGGTTGAAACTGCTCTGCAATTTCTTCCTTATACTTTTGAGCCTGCGAACCCTAATTGTGGTGCTCGCAGAGTGCTTGCGTTGCTTAAAAATGTAGTACACCAACTCCTTTGCCATGGTATAAAAATGACAAGCCAAAAAACGTTTGTCTTTTTGAAGTGCAATAAACATGCCAATTTGGATTTATAAGGAAAACTTGCCGGTTGGCAATCCTATTTATCATCTGGGAAAAGGTGCTCTTGCTAAAAAGTAAAATAAAATTTAGAATTTAAATAATAATTTAAATATTAATATATTAAGCATAAATATATTAAACATAAACTAACTGAGGATTTTGAATAGTTCAATAATTTGAGTGCAGAATCATTGGGATAGGGCACAATATGCAGCTTTGTTGCCTCCTTTAATCCACCTATATATTGAACAGCATTTTGACCAGAGTTAATTATCCATAATCCTCAATTACCTGAACATAAGGAAGTGGAGTTATGATCATCACCATCGATAAGCAACGGGTGGAAGCCAATCCTGGCGATACTATTTTACAGGCAGCAAAAAACGCTGGCATTCTTATTCCCAACCTTTGCCATCAACCGAACGCTTGCAGCAGTAACGGCATGTGCCGTCTCTGCATAGTGGAAGTTAAAACAACATCTGGAACTAGATTGGTGGAATCCTGCACTTATGCGGTCAGGGAGGGAATTGAAGTAAGAACCTCGTCCCCTCTTATTGAAGACATCCGGCGGAGTATGATCAGTCTTTTAGTTGGCAAAGGGGATATACCACCGGACAGCATTGCTAAGATTATTGGCTCCGACCAGCACAGCGGTTACCAGAATATGTTGAGTTATATGGATCACTCCGGACAATTGTTGGATGAAGAAAAAGAGCCTGGGATTATCAAGCAGGGATTAGTGCAAAATCCCCACCTGGCGTATATTATCGTCAATAAGGGAGGGTATATCCGCGACATTAACCAGACTTACCTGGATATTATGGAAATAGAAATACAAGACGCACTGGGAAAACATATACTGGATGTGGTTCCTAACTCCCAGTTGCCGCAAATACTTAAAACCGGTCGAACAGATTGTGCTGAATTTTTCCCGATTAACGGTCACGATACCATAGTTAACCGGGTGCCTATTATAAAGGACGGGGAACCCATTGGTGCCATAGGTTACAGCTTGTTTTTGGACATATCGGGGGCCAAGATTTTTATAAAGAAGATGCAGGAACGAGAAAAAGAATTCAATGACTTCCTGCAGGGACTGCTGGAAAACCCTTACCTGGCCTATACCATTGTTGATCAGGAAGGCTACATAACTGCCATCAACCAGGCCTGTCTGGAAATACTGGGAATAGAAAAAAAGGATACGATGGGTCAATATGTTTTGGAAGTCCTGCCCAATTCTGAACTGCCCCAGATACTAAAAACCGGCCGAACCGACCGTGCTGAATTTTTCCCGATTAACGGCCATGACACCATCGTCAACCGGACTCCCATAACCAAGGAGGGAGAAATTATCGGAGCCATCGGTTATAGTCTTTTTCTTGACATGTCGGGAGCCAAACTCCTTTCCAAAAAGCTTCAGGAAATGGAAAAGCAATTGAAGCACTATAAAGAAGAAATCAGGGAGATTTACAGTGCCAATTGGGATATAAGCGATCTGATCGGTGATAGTCCGTCTTTTGCATGGGTCAGAACCGTGATCGAACGCCTTTCGTTTACCACTTCAACGGTTCTTATCACCGGCGAGAGCGGTACCGGTAAAGAACTGGTGGCCCAGGCTATCCATAATTCCAGCTACCGCAGATACGGTCCTTTTATCCGCGTTAACTGTGTGAGCTTCCCGGAAAACCTCCTGGAATCGGAACTATTTGGTTATGTAGAAGGAGCATTTACCGGGGCTAAAAAAGGGGGGAAACCGGGGAAATTCGAGTTAGCCAGCGGGGGTACTATCTTTCTGGATGAAATCGGAGATATGCCTATTTCCATGCAAATTAAACTTTTGAATGTTTTACAGGAAAAGGTCACCGAACGCTTAGGAGGTACCAAACCTATTCCCGTTGATGTAAGAGTGGTTGCCGCCACCAACCGGGATCTTGAAAAGATGGTAGCCGAGAACCAGTTTCGGGAAGACCTTTACTACCGCCTCAACGTAGTCAGGCTGGATATTCCTCCCCTGCGCAGCCGGATGGAAGACTTGCCTTTACTGGTGGAAAACTTGATGGAACGGATCAATCACAAATTAGGTACAGATGTCTTTCTCATCTCCCCCCAGGCCCTGGAATTACTGCAGAATCATGACTGGCCGGGTAATGTAAGGGAATTGGAGAATTTATTGGAAAGAGCCATCAACCTGGCCTTTATGAATCAGGAACGCTGCTTGAGCATGGTCCATTTTCCCTCACTGCTCGAAACCTCCTTAATAGAAATAGCCCAGGTGCAAAATAAACACCGAAGTCTTACCGAAACTCTGCACAACCTGGAAAAGGAGTTGATCGTTCAGGCTCTGTCTAAAACCGGGGGGAATAAAATGCAGGCCGCCAGAATATTGAGTATAAATATTTCTGCTTTATACCGGAAACTCAGTAAATATGATATTAATTAGTTTCCCCATCCGTTTTCGACAATATAATTATAATTACCCTTCGCTTTTGCAAATGTCAGTGCTAATGGGCTTTATTATATGCGATTAGTTCTGTTTTCGGTTGTCACTCCGATTGCACCCATCGGTTATGCAATGGTTTTTGCCATCGCATACCTTATCAGCAATCCATATTTTGAACCATAGCCGTTATCAGCCGCCCTGTTGGTTATAAATTTTGTGCCAAATGGAAGAGGCCTTACCTTAGTAAGCCGGTATATGGGGCAGATCTTAGCCGAGACTTGCTCCATATTTAATTATTTAATTAGGCATACAACTATTTAAACCACCATAACCCTTCGGATTTGACAACATCTCATCAAACTGCCCTCCGATATCGCGAAAACGCAATGGGCAAAGGCTTGTAGCGCCTGTTCGTTCCTGCTTTTGTTTTCTATCTTACGATATATTCCTTCGTTTTTGCTATGGTTACCGGCCTGGAATTATCTGCTGGAATTCTAATATAAAAACAATTTCCCCCTCCTTTTTACATCAAATTTATCCCCTGGCATGTGTTTTGCAAATTAACAAAAGCATCATCCATATAAAAAACTATAAACAGGAGGTGCATACGTAAGGGAGTTAGCAAACATGAAAGCAACATAGCGATAAATTAATCATAGGAGGGGTGTAATTGATGAATATTAATAAAATCGGTCTATTAGGTGCCGGAACCATGGGTCAGGGCATTGCCTGGGCCCTGGCGGCGGCAGGAAAAGAAGTCGTTCTGTATGACATTAAAGAGGAATTCTGTGTCAAAGCAGTGGCTCAAATAGGAAAAAGCCTTACCCGAGCTGAGGAAAAAGGATCAGTTGCCGCCGGAACCATGGAGGCAGTGGTTAGTAAGATCAAACCCACCGGGAACTTAGATGATCTGGCCGGCGTTGACTTTATTGTGGAATGCGTTTTTGAAAACATGGATGTTAAAAAGGAAGTCTATACCAAGTTGGATAACTTGCTAAAACCGGAAGTTATCATCGCCACCAACACATCATCGCTTTCCCTGACCGAAATTGCCGCCATTACAGAAAGGGCGGACAAGGTCATTGGCATGCATTTCTTCAACCCGGCCAATGTTATGAAACTAGTTGAGATCATTCCCGCCATTCAGACATCACAGGCGACTATCGACATAGTTACTGAATTGGCCAGGGAGATCGGCAAAAAACCGGTTCAGGTCAAAGAAGGTCCCGGCTTCGTAGTAAACCGTATTCTAATTCCGGGTATAAATGAAGCTGCTTATATCCTTTATGAAGGACTGGCATCGGCAGCCGATATCGACACCGCCATGAAACTTGGTGCGGGCTGGCCCATGGGACCACTGGCTTTGGCCGACCTGGTGGGGGTGGATATCGCTCTGGCCGTTTGCAACACTCTCTTCAATGAAACCGGAGATCCCAAGTATCGCCCTGCCCCGCCCCTCAGACAATTGGTTCGGGCCGGCTGGTTGGGTATGAAGAGTAAAAAGGGATTTTTTGACTACAACAAATAATTTGGATTGCGACCGCACTTTCACTGCGGGAATGCGCCGAAAAGAAGAGGGATCAAATATGGAATATAAAAACGTAATTTTGGAAAGAGAGGATAACCTGGCTATTCTGTATATCAATCGCCCCAAGGCCCTGAATGCCTTGAATGTTGAAACTATACGCGAAATCGGCAGGGCGATTGATGAAGTTAAAGAGGATGAGGCCATAAAAGCCTTGATCATTACCGGTGCCGGAGATAAAGCTTTTGTAGCCGGCGCAGATATCATCGGTTTCATGGGCTTTTCAGCCGCTAAAGCTCGCCAGGCTAGTGAAGAGGGAGAACTAACCTTCCGGAAAATAGATTTTCTGGAGAAACCGGTCATTGCCGCTGTCAAGGGTTTTGCCCTGGGGGGCGGCTGCGAACTGGCCATGGCCTGCGATATCCGTCTGGCAGCCGAAGACGCGGTTTTCGGCCAGCCGGAGGTGGCCCTGGGGGTTATTCCCGGTTATGGCGGCACCCAAAGACTTCCTCGTTTAATAGGAGAAGGCCGTGCCAAGGAACTTACTTTCACCGGTTCAAATATCGATGCGGCCGAAGCTTACCGGATCGGTCTGGTCAATCATGTCTACCCGGCAGCGGAATTGATGGACCAGGCCCGCAAACTTGCAAAAAAAATACTGAAGAACGCCCCCCTGGCCGTGGGATTTTCGAAAATCGCCATCGGACAGGGATTGCAAGGGGGCATCGATAGTGGCCTGAAGATTGAATCGGAATTTTTCGGACTTTGTACGAGTACGGAAGATATGAAAGAGGGCACCCAGGCTTTTGCTGAAAAGAGAAAGCCGCAATTTAAGGGACAATAGGCAGTAATGTCTGAAAGGCCGCACCCATTGTGCCAAAGCTATATGGAATAATTTATGCCATTTAAACGGCAAGCAAAAAACGTTTGATTATATAAAATAACTAAAACCATTACGCAAAAAAGGAGGAATACGTATAATGACAAACAACTTTAACGAGGTGGTAATGGTCTCCGCCTGCAGAACCCCCATTGGTGATTATGGTGGATCACTGAAATCCATGCGGGCTAATGACCTCTCCAAAATAGCCGCTGCTGAAGCTGTCAAACGGGCGGGGATTCAGCCCTCCCAGATAGACGAACTGGTTATGGGCATGGGCCTGATGCAGGGCAACGGCTCGCTGCCCTCCCGCATCGTGGCCATGGGAATAGGTATGGAACATAGCTCAGGCGCCTGTACGGTGCAGCAGAACTGCGCCTCCGCTATGCGGGCTACCGATATCGCCACCGCCAATCTTATGCTGGGCAGAACCGAGATCGCTCTGGTAGTGGGAACCGAAAGCATGAGCAATGTTCCTTATCTGGTGCAGAACGCCCGCTGGGGCTACCGCATGGGTGACGGCAAAATTCAGGATGCCATGCTTTCCGATGGTCTGGTTTGCTCACTGGCCGGCAGTCACATGGGTGGAACTGCTGATAATATCGCCAGAAAGTATAACATCAGCCGGGAGGAGGCTGACACAGTAGCTTTGATAAGCCATACCCGGGCAACCAGAGCCACCGATGAAGGCCGCTTTAAACGCGAGATCGTACCGGTAGAAGTCCCTGGCAAAAAGGGGAAAGTTACGGTTTTCGATACCGACGAGCACCCCATTCGAGGCGCTAATATGGAAGCTATGGGTAAGCTGCCCACCGCCTTCAGCAAGGACGGCGTAACTACCGCCGCCAATGCATCAGGACTTAACGATGCCTCGGCAGCAGCCGTGTTCATGACCCGAAAGAAAGCTGACGAACTGGGAATTAAGCCTTTAATGAAGCTGATAAACATATGTACTGCAGGTGTAGATCCCTACTACATGGGCTTGGGCCCGGCGGTGGCCATTCCCAAATGCCTGCAGCAAGCCGGGATGAAATATGAAGATGTTGATTACTGGGAAATCAATGAAGCTTTCGCCGCGCAGGTGCTGGGAGTCAAAAAGATGCTTAAAGAAGAACAGGGTATCGAAACAAACATGGGCACCGTAGAAAAGGACGGCAACATCAACAACAACGGCTCCGGGATCGCCCTGGGCCATCCGGTAGGATGCACGGGACTGCGTATCATTGTCAGCCTTTATTATGAAATGGAAAGAATCGGAGCCGTTGTAGGCGGTGCCTCCCTCTGCGTAGGCGGCGGACCGGCTATGGCTTCCCTGTGGACCAGAGATATCTAAACGATAAACTTTAAGCAGCCCCCTTTACTTTTTTCATACATATTTAAGCTGCTTGGGAGATGGGTCACTCATCTCCCAAGCAGCAACCTCTGGAGCCGAACTTACATTTAGACAACAATTCCCGTGCCCAAATGTTATCAAGCCGAGCTCCCTTCGTTGGTTAATCATGGAAAGGGAGCTTCCCTGTGAAAGGAGTTATAAAATGTCAGCTAATTTTGCTTATAAGAATACCCGAGACTTTGAGTTTATCCTTCAGGAATGGTTGCCTACTGATGAAATATTCAACTATCCCCAATTTGCCGATTATTATTCCAAAGAAGATATCAAATCAGTTCTTGCCCCCATTCTGAAAATGTGCAAAGAGGTTGTAGAGGCAACTAATGAAGATTGCGACAGTCACCCGGTCAAGCTGGAAAATGGAAAGGTAACCTTGCCGCCCAGCGTTGGACCACTTTTCAAGCAATTGCAGTCGGAAGGTTGGGGAACCAGCAATATCGACGAATCGGAAGACGCCATGGTTCTGCCCCATATTCTACATTCCATGGTCTGGGAAATGCTGCAAGCTGCCAACCCTACCTTTGCTCCATATATCGTTTTGACCAGCGGTGCCGCCGGTCTTATTCAAAGCTTTGCCTCGGAAGAAGTCAAAGCCCTGTTCCTGCCCAAGATGATGGATGGAACCTGGGCGGGCAGCATGTGCCTGACGGAGGCTACCGCCGGGTCGGATGTGGGCGACATCCTTTCCAAAGCATATCCTACTGAAGACCCCGGTATTTTTAAGATAAAAGGCAGCAAAATATTTATTACCGGCGGAGACAACGACTTTACCGACAATATCATCCACCTCTACCTGGCGCGGGTAGAGGGAGCCCGGTCCGGTACCGGAGGCATTTCTCTTTTTGTCGTGCCCAAGTACTGGGTCAATAAAGACGGCAGCCTGGAAGACAATGATGTTATCACCACGGCAGTCGAACACAAGCTGGGGCAGCATGGCTCCTGCACCGCCGCCCTGGCCATGGGGGAAGATAATAATTGCCGTGGCTGGCTCCTGGGGAAAAACCCGCTCGAAAATGAGGGTATCGGAGAAGGCATGGCCCAGATGTTCCAGATGATGAACATGGCGCGGATGGAAACCGGTCATATGGCCCTTTCCTGCCTGGCCAACGCTTATTATAACGCCCGTGACTATTGCAAGGAAAGAATCCAGGGGCGCCTTATGACCAACCCCAAGGCTGGCCGCACAAGCATTATCAATCACGAGGATATCAGAAGAACTCTTTTGATGGGGAAAGCCCACGTGGAAGCCATGCGGGCCATGTTGTACAAAACCTACTTTGCCTTTGATGTTCGACATCATGATCAAGACCCCGAAAAGGCGGCCCAGGCCAACGCGCTGATCGAAGTCACCACGCCCTTATGCAAGGCTTATCCTACCGATGAAGCCTGGTGGCTGATCGGTGAGGCGATTCAAGCCTATGGCGGATATGGTTATTGTGAAGAATATCCGGTGGCTCAGATAGCCCGGGATGTTAAAATTTATTCCATCTGGGAAGGAACCAATTTTATTCAGTCCATGGATCTGGTCGGCCGCAAAATGACCATGAAGAAGGGTGCGGTCTTTGCCCAGTTTATGAAAGAAATCCAAAATTTTTATGAAAGCAACCAGGATGCTGAGGGGTTTGGAAAGGAATTTGCCAACCTGCGGAAAGCCCTGGCCGCTTTTGCTGAGATTCAAAAAGCCATGACGGAATTTACCGGCAATAAAGCCTTCAGTATGATTCCTCTTTACTCCCGCCGCATCCTAACCGCCCTTTCTCAGCTTTACAGCGGCAGCCTGCTTCTTGATCAGGCCCTGCTGGCCTCTCGGAGATCCAAAGAAGTCGGGCCGGAGCACTATGACTATAATTTCTATACCGGGAAAGTAGAAGCCGCCCGCTATTATCTGTGCAATGTAGTACCCAATGTATGCACCGTCGCCGACATCATCAGTGACGGAGATACCTCGGCTCTGGATATTGCCCTGGAGGCATTTGAATATTAAGCCTGCTATGAAAAGCCTACGTAATGTTCAAAAAGGGGCTGTCGCACTAAGCCATTAGTGCGCAGCCCATTTTTGTTTGCCTAGCAACTGACAGAAACATTTCCAGATACGATGTAAGAAGAATCAAACTCCTGCAAAATTCACGTGCTGTCCGGCCACTAATTTAAGAAAAGTCGATGGTTCCATTGACTTCTTGCAGAGCACCGGGAAGCAGTTCACACGCCAGTACGTATTGATCAGGACATTCTGTTCTCCTTCTGCTAATAAAGACATAGTTTATCAACTTCTCCATTCATAATATAATGTAAAAATTGCTGTATCTTATCAAAAGACCAATTCCACCATTGTATCTGCTGTAATTTATTTATTGTTTCATCATCAAAACGCTTTTTGATTTCCTGCGCAGGAATACCACCAACGACTGTATATGGAGGAATATCCATTGTCACAACCGCTCTTGTTCCTATGATTGAACCGTCGCCAATATGAACGCCGGACAAGATAACTGCTTCATATCCTATCCAAACATCATTGCCAATTACAATATCACCTTTATTATCCCATGCAGACTTAACATGTTTATGATCCAAATTCCATTCTTCAAAGAATATTGGAAATGGATAAGTTGAAAGTGATTTGAGCGTGTGATTGGCACTGGTAAATAGGAACTTTGCTCCGCATGCTATGGAACAAAACTTGCCAATAATCAATCTGTCATTATTGATAGGATAGTTATATAACACATTATTCTTTTCAAATTGCGTGGGGCCAGAAACAAAGTCATTATACATAGTATAATCGCCAACTATAATATTGGGATTTGTGATTATACTTTTCAAATATACTGTTTCAAAGTCATTGGTTCGCGGATATATTTTTTCATCTGGAATAGTCATAAAAATCCTCCTATATTTTACTCCTTATTCAACTATTCCAGTAACTACAATGCACATTTTCACTTTATCACCAACCTTGAATTACATAAATAATCCGAACCCTAAAACACTCGTTAAATCCCTGTTCTTCGGTCAATTTTATTCGGCTTTATATTTGATAATCAACCCCGCTGCCCAAATGAAAAGCAGTTCAGAAAGTCGTTCAAACTCAGTCTGGGCCATATTCGGCTGTTGCATGAACGTAATGCCGGTCTGCAAAATCTCCTGTTCCTGTGGCTGCAACGCTGGGATAAGCTCGGCCTTTTGCTTTATGTAGGTTTCGGTTTGGTCGTAATATATTGCCTGCACGGTGAAGGCGGCTGATTTATAAAGAGCTTTCAATATCTCCGCATCTTTTTCATGCACCATGTTGTGGCCACACATGTGATAGATGTTGCAGGCCCCAATCCGGACGGCACGTTGAATATCCTCCTTGCCGATCAGCGGCAGCAGAAAATCAATGCTGCCGAAAATCGGCGTAGTGTCATGATAGAACTGGAACAGATCGGAGCGTTCCCAATTTATTAACTCCTGCCGACCGGAGATAAATCCACACACTTTTTCCCTGTTCGGAAGTGTGTCCAGCATAGTGCTGTATGCTTTAAGATCTAACGGAGTCATATGGTTGAGTATGACAACTACATCAATATCGCTGCTGTCCGTTGCTTCGCCACGACCATAACTTCCCTGAAGTCCGACAAACAGCAGGTGAGCACCGAACAGAGATTTCAGCTCCTCCAAGTATCCGTTTATCCAAGTGTTTATATCGAAATCCATTTTCTGCTCCTTTGTGTTGATTTTATATTAAGTGTATCGAGGGGACGGTTTGAGATAGCTCAGGCGTATTCTTTAATATGCCTGAGCTATGACTACTAATAAAATTTAACTTATTTGGGATTCTAGGAAGAACAACCGTAACAGTTATAACTTTTTTGTCTTTTATTTTGTGCTAACACTTAGTCAGAGCTTTTTTAAAAGGAACTGAAAGAATTGCCTCTTTATACATTTCCTAAGTTTAAGGACCCACAATTAAAGCCTTCTACCCTGCTGCCCACCGGTACCTGGATCTCAGTTACGGATCTTCCCCGTGTTCACCGCAGGTCAGAAATAGTGTGCGGCACCGACCATTCATCCAGCAGCGGTTATCCTCAATCCATCGGGCCAGGTCATTATATGCCGAATTTAACCCTTCATAACTTCCATAATAAACCAGGCAGGCAGCCTTTTCAATGGCTGCTGGCAATTCACAGGTTTCTAATCCACAGTCTGGTGCAACTGGTATAGCTGCTTCCATGTCAATATTCCGCTCCTTGTATTCGGACTGATGGTATATAGTCATAGATGGTCCGATTTTATGAACATTGGTTGCCATGATATCGTTCCATGCACTTTCCAATAGCGGTACATCAATATCCTGCGAAGGTAGAATTCGCCTTTTTGAATATACCGTGAGGGGTTTCACTCTCTTTATCAATATCTGACCTTGGTTAAACTTAAAAAGTCACCTATTTTAAACACAAGGAATTCCTCCCGCCGTCTTAGTAAGCTTACATAAGTATCTTATTATCTCCAGTTACTGGAGAGTCAAGGTTAGTTATCATGGGCAAAAGGACCAACAGTTTATAATGAGCAGCAGAGGGCTGTGTTACAATATAATAGTTGAAAAACCATATATTACTTTATTAAGATATTTTTAAGAGATAGCAGCATATTCGAAAGGACAACGAAAATGAAATTATGGAAAAAAATGGTCTTGTGGTCTTTGCTTCTCTTTATTGTTATTTTCAATATCTCTGGCGTAGCGATCATTGAGAGCAGTCATTCTTCAGAACTGCGAGGCGAGCTGGGCAGAGTTTTGGAGCAGCAGCAGGCCTTGAGTTCAGGGATTGAAGTCCTCCTTCAAGACAGGCTTGCATATACCGAAGGTTTTGAATTGCAAATACTTCAGAATTATGTTGCCAGCTATACTCGTAAGGTAATACCGCCAGGCTCCTACCTGGAAGTATTGCGGCAAGATGGTAAGTTGTTCTATAAGAGTTATCCCTGGGAGTTAAGCCCAGATCGGCCCGAATTGCAGAACATAAAGCCTGATATGCAGAACTACATCATTAGCGACCTAGGTGATGAAAGTTATTTATTTGCTGCGTCTTTACTTACTGTGGGCGGAGAAGATATCTATGTTAGTTATATCAAAGATATCAGCAGCATCTACGAGAAGAGATATAAGGAATATGCCTATTTTATTGCGATTGACCTTTTTACATGTCTGCTTTTCGGCCTCGGCATGTACCTTATCAGCAGGAGAATTACTTATCCGCTGGAAGAACTTACCCGGCGCGCTCAGGAAATTGCTCAGGGAACTTATTCACAACGAGTTACTTATAATCAAAATGATGAAATAGGTATTTTGGCACTGAATTTTAACCGTATGGCTGACCTTGTTCAACATAAAATAGACGAATTAAATGAATCTACCCGGCAGAAACAGCAGTTCATTGATAATTTTACCCATGAACTGCGAACCCCGCTAACCTCGATTATCGGCTATTCCAAACTGTTAAAAACCCAGGATTTGACCCCGGAGCATTTTCAAATCAGCATTGACAATATTTACCGTGAAGGCAAGCGAATTCAGCATTTATCGGAAAACATGCTGAAGCTGGTCAGGCTAAGACAGTCGAATCTCAATCCGGAAAAGCTAAAGGCTCAGGAAATCATGGCCCAGGCGGCGCATCCGTTCGGAATGTGGTCGGAAAATGACCGAGTAAAGCTGCTCATTGAACCGAACGATTATATATTTAACGGGGACCCCGAGCTGTGCGTCATTTTACTTGACAATCTGCTGGAGAACGCCTTGAAAGCCTCTCCCCCAAATAGTCATGTTACCTTGGGCGTATTCAGGCAAGCGGTGCAGAGCGGAATTTTTATAAGAGATGAAGGTACAGGAATTCCCTCAGAAGCACTCACCAAGCTATTTGAGCCCTTTTATACCACGGATGAATCTCGAACCGGTCAGAATGGTTTGGGGCTTGGCTTGGCCATATGTGCTCAGATTGCCCATCTTCATAATTGGAAGATAGAGGTAGAGAGTAAGTCCGGAGAGGGTACTCTGGTCAAAATAATCATGCAAGATGAGGATACAAGTATTTTACAAGTCCAACAAGATTCCGATATATACACGGAGTAAGCTTTCATCAGATTCTAATAAATGAAAGCGAGGAGAGAGTTTATGTTTAAGGAAAAGCTAAGTGTAGGTTTGATATTGCTGCTGCTGATAACATTGGGTGGGTGTCAGGCGGAAGGCACGGCAAAGGATGTCGTATTTTCCCAAGAACTCGAAGTGGCCGATGAAGGCGGTAATGCCAGCCATTCAACCCCTTCCATTCGGCAGGCGGAAGCTGTGGAGAAAGCCGAAGCAGCTTTTGGCAAGTATTTCGATATGAAGAACATTGACCAAAGTCTGGTTCTAAAGGCGGCTCTGATTGAAGACGACGGGATTCTGTGGATGAGCCCTTATTGGAAGCTCAGTTGGCTGGCTGAAGATGCCAAAAAACCGGTATACTCGGCTGAGATCGACGCTCAAACCGGAGAAGTGGTGCAGCTGCGTTACCAGCCAAAATTGTTTCATAAGATTATCTACAGAGAAGATGTGCTGGCCTGCCAGGATACTGCCTTGGCCTTTATCGACCAGTTTGCTTTACTCAAGGAAGCTCCCTTAACTATCTTTGAAGCCAGTAGTTCTTATTTCGAGGGAATTTTAGTGGAATTTCGCTATGGACCGGATAGATTTGTCACGCTTTACTTTAACGAGGCCGGCGATGTATCTGGATTCGCATTTTCACAACAGGTCGCTTACACTTTGCAGGGAGATGATTTGAAAGTGGACCGGGCGGAAGCGATCGAAATAGCCCGGGCAAGTATCAAGCAGTATTTTGACCAGACAGATACCAGCGGACTTATCGAGAAGGTTCAGTTAGTGGAAGGAAATAATGGGGAAAAAACCTGGTTTGTCTATTGGAAAAACATTGCTGTGCTTGACAATAAGTGCGTAAGATTTGGTGCTCAGATAGATGCACTTAGCGGGACGGTCTGTGCCGTTGAGGGAGTAAATCATCCGCTCTATGAAACTGCACCGAAACTCATTGAAATCAATGAAACAAAACTGCGGGAGATTGCGGACCGGTTTATGGAGCAGAAGAACCTGTCAGACTACCGCTTCGAAGCCTTCGACGAGGAACTGGGAGCCCTGTGCTACCGGAGCAAGGTGGATTTACTGCTGCAGGTATATGTGGATCGATTTAATGAGAACGTTTGTTTTTTATCCTTTGTAGAATTTAAATAAGGGAGCGTTTTATTTTGTTGAAGGTCTTGGTTGTAGAGGATGATCAGTCAATTTCTGATCTGATCAGAATGAATCTGGAAATCGCCGGCTATGAAACCTTACAGGCCTATGATGGTCGGGAAGCCCTTGATTTCCTGGACAGAGAAGTGTTGCATATCGTGATTTTAGATGTGATGCTGCCGGGAATGAGTGGTTTCGATATCCTGCAGGAGCTAAAAAGGAGAGGTCTGCCGGTTATTTTTCTTACTGCCAAAGATCAGATGAGCGATAAGGTCAGGGCTCTCAATCTGGGAGCGGATGATTATATGGTCAAACCCTTTGAAGCTGTTGAACTGATTGCCCGGATGACTGCGGTCTTACGGCGTTATCGCAGTAATGACAGCATATTCATTCGCGACCTGGCGATCTGTTTGGACGAACGAGTGGTTCGAAAGAAGGGACAAGAAGTTTACCTGACTCATAAGGAATTTGAACTTCTGTCCCTCTTTATTCAAAATCAGGCCATCGCTCTGTCACGTGAACAAATCCTCGATCATGTGTGGGGCTTTGATTATTTAGGAGAGACCCGGACTGTCGATATGCATGTTCAGCGTCTGCGCAGCAAGTTAGGCTTACAGGATGCCATCGTAACTATTTACAAGATCGGTTATCGCTTTGATCTCCCTAAATCCAAATGACTTAAAGTTATCTTTTACATCTAATAGTTATCCACTCCCCTATTTCACAAAAATACTGCTGGGATTCCAAGCAGAGGAGAATGAATTCTCCTCTGTATCATTTCTTTAGTTATGCTTATATAATGTCGATTATCAGGACCGACATCTTAAAGGGGCCGCAACCGCGAATGGGTGGGCTGTCAACATCTTGTTAATTTGCGTCTAAAGTCTTATGTCGGTTAATTCGCGCTGCAAATTCTTTATATTTGTTTATATACCTTCAATGTCCGACAATTTCTCGTTAACATAGAGATTTTCATGTGAACAACAGAAGTAAAATTTTCCATACAAAGGCAAACAAGAAAAGTAACCTATTAACTAATCCTGATGTTACCAACAATTATTATAATTCCTATGGTGTCAAGGGGACGGGGTTATTGACAACCTACCTAATTGTAGAGGCTTATTGGTATTAATAGAGGCGTAGTCCTGAAAAGCCTAAAGGTTGTCAACAACCCCGTCCCCTTGACACCCGGGAAATTAACCATGGGTCTCTTCTTTTAGCTAGCAGTAAAAATAAACCCCGACCTGTGGTCGGGGTCAACTTATTTCCATCGGTCAGATTGAACTGTTTTATTAATACTCACGGCAATATATTGGCTTAAGGCAGTAATGCTGCCGGTGCAGCTTCTTCTAAGAAGGGTCATGTTTCACCGAATTACCTTGGGTGATAGAATGCACTGTTTACCCTGTTTAATTCTATACTCCGATTATCTATATTAATAGTATCCTGCTCACCGGATAAATCTATATCAAAAGTCTTACCTTTAATCGTTATATTAATGGTTGGACCATTCCAGGCAAAGGAGTCCACCGATTCATAATAGGGGGCCAGGCTGATGTGGGCTGCAAAACGAACATTATTGCCATGTTGAATAAATCCCAGCGAATAGGCCGGGGCAAGTTTGCTGTATTCCAGACAGCACCATCCACGCCAGGGAGCTTCGCACCCTCTGACAATTGTGCTTTCCAGATTATCGGGAGTATGCAGCGGTTTCACGATAATACATTCCTTGTTGTTAATGGTACCAATCACATTATGCTTGTTAATAACGCAATCCACATCTGGATGAAAATTAAAAACCTGCTCATATTTATGCTCTATTTCTCCATCCAGCAGATCCAATACCAGGATATCATGAGGTTTCAGGTAAATAACAATCCGCCTGTGCAAAACCCCAGGGTAAAGCCTGTGAGCTCCACTGAGGTATGCCACAGCTCCGTCACAATAGTATGAAGTAAGTCCGGATTTACCTTTATTTCTGTTATCAATAAGCGTATCTCCATCATCAACTGTTACGCTGTTATGAGCGATTGATGATACTACGAATTGTCTGCCCGGGCTATCGTAGATGTAATTGTATTTCCCGGGATCAATCAATAACTGCTGACCATGTCCGAATAGTATAAGGGCAAGATCATCATGGTGTTTATGCACTTTACTGTTAAATGCACTGTAAAAGATTAGCTGTACTGTTTCAGAAGTGAATTTCCACTGATTGCGCAGGACCGCATATCCTCCCGCAGGGAATATATGGTCCAGTTCTGCTGGAGATATTCCGGTTTTTCCGCCGCTGACAGCATATTGCAGCTCATCCATTCTATCGGGGAAGGCATAACTGACATTTAGAATTTCAAATCGATCACCATTACCGTCACCCAAAGGCGGGATAAGCCCATCCGGTTGAATCATATAAGTGAAACATTCGATTTGTTTTAAGATAATATCCTGAAGTTTTCTATTATCAGATTCGTTTACCCGCTTCAGAAAAGCCGCAAATTTATTTAGGTGCATACAAAGCAGATAATTATATGATGGTGTATGTTCTAAATAACTGCCATCAGAAAGGAATAACTGCTCTAACTGAATGTCGAGTCTCTTTTTAGCCAGCATTCTCCATGATTCAGATTCCGGGAGTTCAGAAAATATTACTGATCCTACATAAAGAGCTGTATCCTGATAAAGTCCATGATTGTGAGTAGGCCGGTAGAAAGATGGGGTCGCCAGTTTGCGGCAGTGTTCCGCGGCAACTAACGGTAAATCTCCCGGAATACTCTGCTTATCGGTAAAGAGGTGCAGACAATGTTCATAAAGTTTGCTGATTATAATTAGTCTCAATGCAGTAGAATGATCATGCCAGACCATCTCTGATTCCGAGTCCGGGAAATTATTAGTTTCCCAGTCAACATATATATCCAGCGCTTTATCAAAGTAGTCTTGGTTATTAAAGATCTCGTATGCTCTGATCAGGTATTCCACTATAATTAGGGTATGCAGCCAGAACCTCCAACTGCGGTTAGAAAAGGGGTCACTCAACCAGGCTTCATTAACATCAATATCCGCAACCGGGAAATTGTAATTTATAAAAATTCGATTTACCAGCAGTCCATCAGCTATCTCTTCAACCTGGTCGGTTCCCATCACATTGCTAATAAAGAAAACTTTTGAAGCCGGACTGTTTTTATTTCCCAAATCAGTAGATTTCATTATTCATACCTCCATTAAATATTTTGCCATATACTGGTATGCTGTATTTTACGGAAAAACAATAGCAGGTGTTAATGCATACAAACCGAGGATGGTTTCTGACTCGTATTGCCCTGCCCCGGCAAACAACATGATATAAGTAACCGCTTCCACAGCAGTGAGATATTCAGTTGAAAAGTTTGGAATGCAATAAGTCGATTATTTTTCCCAGTATGCAAGGCTCAATGAGCATCTGTTGACTTGATTAGTATTGTTGGTTAAACGTATATAAAACTGCCTGTCACTGGTGGAGCTGGGAATTACCAGCCTGCCATCGAAGGGAAAAAGCGTTTGGCCGCCTGTCTGAATATAGGAGATCAGGAGCGAACCGCCGGAAGTTACGTCTGAGCCTGAAGTAAGATATTTAGCAGAACAAACACTGGTATCGCTATAATCCCAGTTATTATTGTGAGGGGTTATGCCGATTCCGGAACTTGCAAAAGCGGCATTACGCATTATATCTAATGTTGTATTAACAGTAGATCCTCCCGCAAGCCTAATAATATTGATAGTCTTGCCGGAATTTGACGTATTCGTCAATTGAAACAGAAGAAATCCATTGGCAGCTACATTTATCCCCCCGGTTGTAATATCATAAACCTGTCCCTGGTCTGCTCCGTATATATAACTTGGGGTACTGTCAGTAAAAAGTGGTTCTTCATTACTGTTGATTATTTTATAATTCGTCATAGAAATCCCCTCTAAAACTTTATCAGTGTATGCATATTCCCGAAAGTCTTTTTATTGAATATGATAATCATGTAATGTTTAACTAAAATGTAATTTAATAACATTTTATGGCATCTTGCGAGAATGGTGAATGACTACCTTTATGACTAATAACCTGCTAATTAACTATCAGTGCATAAGTATTTGATAAAAGGATAAGAAAATTGCAGATCCTGGAATGATCTAAATGAGAAGGAGGGAGGGAGTGAATTGGCAACTAAATATTTTCTCGACAATACCAGGGATTCTCAGGCTCAAATATTAAATCAGGAAGGGAAAATATATTCAGTAACCACCGGTTTGCAAACAGTCAACGCCAGCGGCTATATGGCTTTGAAGCTTACTAATCCGGCTAATTCGAATAATATGATTGATATTATTAGAGTTGAGGGAGGATCTACCGGTACCATGACCCTGGATGTATTGCGCAATGCTGCCCTTTCCGTTTCCGGGCTTACTCTGTCCCCGTGTAATAGAAACTGGGATTATTCAGACAACAGCTCGATGATAGTTGAGTATATTTCTCAGGCATCTGATCCGGTTTCAGGAGGAGACATCTTAACTTCATTTACAATATTAGGCGGATCACTTGATATAAAATACGATGGTGAATTTATTATACCTGACGATTCTACCGATAAAAGGTTTATAATACGAATAAACAATGATACCAGCGAGACCAATAAGATTTCAATAGGTGTTACGTGGATCGAAGTTTAGCCATAGTATGGTCTATATGCGAGCACTAAAGAGGGGAGTTTGTTTTCTCCTCTTTAGTGTTCCTGGACTGTAGTTGATGTTTTATGGCACATTCATACTCTGCCCCTTATTATCACGTATTTTGGTTTCCCCCTATTGCCCCGGAGCTCTCCTGTCTTTTGTTTTTCCTCCAGGTTGAGCGCCGCCAGCGCCCCCCATTCTTCCGCTGTATGAACCAACTCTGCTTACAGTATCGGATATGGTAAGGCTCTCATATTTAGTGCCGAGAGTATAAGTGCCGCCTGAGTACAGACTGTCTTTAGCGGTACCGGTTGAGCTGCCTCCATAATATATATTATAAGTGGTTCCTTTTATCAGTTCTGCTGAGCATAAAACCAGGTTCTGAAATTGTTTTGTGGGTGCAAAAGTAAGCACTTCTTCACCTTTGTCAGTTTCGATATGAACTATGGTACCTGCTGTCATTGCTGATGTAAAGTTTATCATTACTGAATTCTGAGTGGATGATTGGTCAGGAGCCTGGGCCATACCTGCGCTGCCTGCCGCTGCCAGATACCCCCCGGTTACTTTAAATGAACCCGTATAATCCAAAGCCCCATTACCATTACTGGTTGGACCGTTAACGATCACAACCCCATCGGTCATAGTGACGGGACCGTTTACATCAATGCCATCTCCACTGGCATCAACTGCAATATACCCGCCGTTAATATTGAGATATTGATTACTGGAAGCATTAAAGCTGTCCTGCCCCGGACGTCCTCCCATTCCAGAATTGTCATTTCCTCCGGCAACATTTATCCCGTCATCGCCGGAGACAATATGGATGTTACCATCGTTAATGGTGATAACCGCGCTTTCGATCCCCTCATAGGATTGGGTGATGTTTATGTCTCCGTTGTTGATTAAAAGAGTGGAATCGGCATGAATGCCATCATCTCCGGAGGAGACTGTGATATCTCCGCTGTTGATGGTCAGGCTGTCATTAGAATGGAGGGAATCGTCGGCAGAATCTATATTGAATGTACCGCCCTCAATGGTTAGATAAACACCCGCTTTTATTCCCTTAGTACTGACGGAATCGCTGTCATCATTGTTGAAGTTATTGGGCATACGCTTATCTGTTGGCAAGGAAATAATACTATCGCCGCTTCCGCCTCCTGAAGATATTGTCATCTTCCCGCCATTTATTAATAGATTGGTTTCGGCTTGAACGCCATCTTCTCCGGCTGTTATATCTAGGGTGTTATCCTCCAGGATAATAAAGCCCTTATCAGCGTCTTCATCATTATTGGATTTTAAACCGTCTCCTTTTGCATTCACTGTAATATTTGCATCCCGGGCAGCAATACAGTCTCTGCCCCTTATACCATCTGCGGCAGAATCAACCGTGATATTACCGCCGGTGATTATAAGCTGGTCCTTGCTGTTAATGGCATGTTTAAAGTTGGCATCTACTGTCAGTGAACCGCTGTTATTTATAATCAAATCACATTTGCTGAAAATCGCGGCATTGGGTTCATCCTCTTGCGAATCTTCTAATAAATATACATATGAATCTCCATCAGTTATTCGGTTGTCAGTTCCATCTGCCAGGATGATAATAGCTTTTTCAGCTTTTACGACATAAATAGGAGCGCTGTAAGAACAGCTAATATCCGCTCCATTCAAAACCAGCTTGACAACCTGTTTGTCTGCTGTATTTACTATTATCTGTCCGTCATTCAGGGTGCCCTCTATGCTGTAGGTTCCTCCAGACAATATGGTAACGGTACTGCCTTCCACGGTGGTGCCGGTTCCGTCAACGCTGATGGAATTGCCATTTAATGCTATATTGGCCGCTTCGGAGCTGTTCCAGCTGGAATCTTCATTATTATCAGCGTCATATGCAACAAAAAAATCACTAATATAGCTGTTAGATTTATTTGTAATTTGAGATTCACCCTGGTTGTCAGACTCACTTGTATTTTCGGATGTGCAAGATGATAAAAGCAAAGTACACATAATAAGAATCGCGGCAATCGCCATAGCGCGTATCAATCTATTCGTTAAAGCTATGTTTTTATTGATGATAACAATCAATCCTTTCATATGTGGTATCCATTTTATTATAATATCTGTATCTGCTTTTACCGAGATTATTAAGAAAACTATATAATCTCACCGAAGTAATAACATAGAAGCAAACGCTTATTCCCCTTCCTTGTTATACAAGTTTTATCCCTGCTTGTGTATCAGATTTGACGTCCTTGAGATAATCAACGACGGTGTTTTTTTCTTAGAGGCATCTTTTCTCGAATAATATCTACTGCATTTCCCATGTAATTACCCATCCGGATCATATGCAGAAGTATATCAATGTCATGCCTGGTCTGTTCACCATAATTATCAATAATTCTTTGAACAGCTTCCCGGTTGGGTTTGCCATCGCTTTCTGCCCAGTGCTGGGCATACAGCAGGGCTGGAGCTTCTTCAGGCGGACAATTATCCACGCTGCCTTCCAAGAGTTTACCGGCTTCTTCAGCGCTTATACCTTCCTGTAAAGCCAGCTGGGTATGATAATAAGAACAATAACGGCAATCATTAACTGAGGTCACCGCCAGCATAAGCCGCTCCCGGAAGGCTGGCGAGATACGACTATTTCGCATTGCTGCCCTGATCTGTTTACGCTTTCTAAATATGAAAAACAGTTCCTGCCAGAACTGGCCGAAGTTGCTGAATGTTCTTTTTTTAGACATGTCATTAGCTCCTTTAATTGAGTTACTAATAATTAGATTGTACCGTAAATGAATCCTCTCATACACGGTGAGATGGGTTCATTAGTTGTGTCATTATATTATATCTAAACCGTCATTTATCCATTTTAAGTTATATAATACCGATGCCAGTCCTCTCCCCTATCCAGTTTTTATCTGAAAACTTATATAATAGCAATAGAATATTGTGCTCTATAGCTGTGATATTTCTATTTTAATGAACCTTTTTGCGTTTTGTATTGTCTTTTTATATATACGTGAAAAAAACACTCTGGATTGCGGGGTTAGCAAGGTATTGGTTGAGGACGAGTTTTTAAGATTATTGAAAAAGGAAGAAGGCAAACTCTTTCGCATCGCCCTGGCTGTACTAGGTAATGAAGAGGATGCATGGGATTCTATGCAGCAGACTGTCGAAAAAGCCTGGACAAAACGGAGTACTTTAAAAGGTGGAGCTGCTGCCTTTCCGGCCTGGATAAAGAGAAAATGATGGGTATCCTGGAGATTCCTGAACATGATGGACCGGATATCAGTTTGGTATGGGATGTAGTCCTGGAACTGGGAGAGGAACACCGCAAAGTAATTATACTGAGATATCTGGGTGACCTTACCCTGAACGAGATCGCTAGAGACCTGGGCATCTCCCTGGGAACAGTCAAGTCTCGTCTGAATACTGCTCATACCCGCATGCGGCAAAAGCTGCAGGACAATAACTTGAAAGGAGCAAACTAAAATGAAATCAGCACCAGATGATATGGATATATGGATGAAAACCGCTTTGAATAGTTGGGCTGAACAAGGGGATTTACCATCAGGAAAGTCTGCACAGCTGCATAACATGATTACCCATTTAGCATTACAGGAACGAAAAAGGCGTTTGACCCGTACTGCTTGTGGATTTGCAGCAGCTGTCATGGCCTGCATATGGCTCTTGTTTGCCAGCTGCCCGGTTGCTGCCGCTGCTTACCTGGGCAGCGATATTTCTCAACCACAATTTGCGCTGGCTCAAACATTAGCTTTAACTCTTGTTATGACCTATCTTTTCCTGAAGTATCGTGGTTCGATCCAGATCAGAAAATGTTTCGAGGTGAATTATGAGTAATGAATTTCGCGGGTTTATAAAAGAGTTTTTCAGTATAATACTTATTTCCTTTGTTCTGGCTATGGTTTTAAGAACCTGGATCATTGAAGGGCGAATAGTGCCGACCGGATCAATGCTGCCTACTATCCAACTCCAGGACCGCCTTATGGTTAACAAATTAGTATACTACTTTGAAGAACCGCAGAAAGGAGATATTATAGTGTTCCACCCCCCTGCTGAAATCAATGCCAAAGATGATTTCGTAAAGAGACTGGTTGCTGTGCCAGGTGATACAGTAGAAGTTAAAAAAGGTCAGCTCTATGTTAATGACCAGGTACAAGAGGAACCCTATGTAGCCGCACCTATGGATTATATATTCGGCCCAATAGTCGTTCCTCCGGACAGCTATTTCGTAATGGGAGATAATCGTAATTCAAGTTTTGACAGCCACCTGTGGGGTGCCTGGCTTACCCGTGACCATATTATTGGCAAAGCTTTTGTTACCTACTGGCCGCTGAATCATGTGCATACTCTCCAGCGATATATCTCCTAGGGTTGCATACAGGGCGGTAAATATGCTCTTAAATGAAAAACCGCCCTCATAGGCGGATATATTCAGGGATAGTTATAATGTGTAACTGGGAATACATAATATTATCCATGGCTGGTTCGGGAATGCTCAACCCAGCTCTTTTTCCCAGCCAGGAAGTCCTTAATTCTATCAGTGGACAAATTGAGTATATATTTTTCATCAATTCCGGCATCGATTACGGTCTGAATTGAGTTCATGCACTCTCCTATCGTATAACAGAGATGAGAGTCGCTGTTAAGGGCTACCATTACTTCATGTCTTTTCACTAGTTTTGCCAGAAGCTGGCATCGAGGGGTACTGCCGGGACGCACCAGCGGAGAATTATTATTGATCTCCAGGGCCTTACCGAAAGCACGTGCAGCTAGCACGACCTTTTCCAGGTCTACTGGGAATTCGGGATTACCAGGATGGACAATAACATGCACATAGGGATTCATAATGGCAGCTATCATAGCTCGGGTATTCTCTTCTATGGAGTTCGATAAATAACCTGTCCCATGGTGAAATCCGGCCAATACAATGTCCAGATTCGATAATACATCGTCTGGCATGTCTAGTTTACCTGTAGTGCTGATAATATTGGCTTCAACCCCCCGAAGAACCTCGACCTCTTCCATTACCCGCGGCCAGGTTATCATATTAGTAAAATAGTAGACATGCGGTGCTCCTGGCATATTCAATCCATGATCAGTTATCGCAATCATTTGCAGGCCTTTTTCGTGGGCAGATTGCACCATTTCCTTTACTGTGCTATAACCATGACCGCTGGCTATAGTATGGGTATGAAGATCTGCTTCCAATCTCATTATTTCACCTCCTCCCGTTACGCAAAGCGTTTAATCTTACATCTCTAGTATACGGATATTGAGTTAATCTTTAGTTAGATAAATGTAAATAATAGCACTTTAAAGTGTAAATTATTGCAGCCTTACGATTTTGGGTGTTTGTTAAGAAATCTGAGAGCATCTTTCCTATTACGCAGGGTAAGGGGAAATCCTGCCACAACTGGATTTTCCCTTGATATTATGTGTAAATTCGTAAAAATCATCATGCGCTGCTCAAGTAATCTCTATCGTTGAAGAACAAAACCTTCTTCATGGAGTTCGATAGATGCTGTTCCCCCGGTAAGATTATCGACTTCTGCCATGAAGCTGGGAAGTTGCTCAAGAGTAATCCAGGCTTCTAAGCTGATCCGGTCAGTATATCGAATATTCGTTACCTGATTAAGTGACTTGAGGAGTAGATTTTGGAAACTGCCATAATAGCTGTAGTCCAGGGTGACTATGATATTCTGTGAGTATTCCATGTTTACGACCTGGGCTTCGTCCAGGGCAGATTGAACCACCTGGGTGTATGCCTTTACTAATCCCCCGGTTCCAAGCAGGGTTCCCCCAAAATAACGTACTACCACAGCTATGATATTTTCCAATTCTCTTTTATTGAGGACATTTAGAATTGGCCAACCAGCGGTACCATTGGGCTCGCCATCATCACTGCACCGTTCCAGGATACCGGTGTCCTGCCTTAGTCTATAAGCAAAACAATAATGTCTGGCCCCGGAATATTTTTGGCTGGCAGCTTGAAGAATTTTCTCTATATCCTGCGGTTCAATAACCGGGGATAAGATGCATATAAACCTGGACTTCTTCTCAGTTAATTCCAGTTCGATTAAATCACTGATGGTCTTGAAAATCATTATCTATTCCCATTCTTTCCATATATCAGGCCGGTATCCCACGGTTGCCAATTTGCCATTGCGTACAATAGGAGTATTATAAAGATTTGGATTATTTAATAGTATTTCTTCCCTCATACTGCTGCTGCCAATTCGGTCCATATGTAATCTGGTATAGTCCTTTACCTTTGGGTTAATTATATCTTTCAGTCCGACAGCTGACTTAACGTTGGCAAGTTCACCTTTACTTAAACCTTTTTGATTAAGGTCTATAAATTGGTATTTAATGTTTCTTTCTTTAAAATATCGTTCAGCCTTCTGGGTATCAAAGCATTTTTTTCTTCCGAAAATCTGAATATTCAACTGTATTACACAACCTTTCATTTTTTAGAGATTAAGGCCCTTTTCCAGACCATTCTTGTAAATGCAATATACTGCCAATATACATAAAAAGAAAGTCCCAGTGTTTTGAATACCGAATGGGCCATCTGAAATAATATGCAAAACAGCCAGAGCTAACTGGACTATCGCAAACAAAACAAATATCGCCAGAGCTTCATAGTGACCCCACTTTTTTCTTAGGACGAGGCCCAAAATAGCTGATATATCAATGAAGAGCATAGAAAAATGTACCCATAAATTCCAAAGGGTAATATTACCCCTAAATAAATGAAAAAGACCACTAAGATGAATAATAACTCCCAACAGGAGCAGCAGCATCGGAAACATAAAGTAAAAAAGCCTGATTTTCATTTATACCACCTAACATCTCAAAACCCTACTGTACAATATTTTACCACGCAGTTCAGTTGGCAAAAAGAAAACCACCAGGAACTAAGACAATAAATTTTATCATTATTCCACCGTATACTGCGCCACAGGTGTAGCGGTTCCTCCAATATCGCCTGTGGCTGCCAATGATGCTAATTTTCTTTATTTGCCATTAAACAGAGATTTTTGTAGTATAAATTAGTAAGAAATCGCAAAATAGAGTAAATATGCTATATGGAGGTACGGTATGGATACATTACTGGATAGATTCTTGAGATATGTAAAAATCGATACTCAGTCAGATGAGGGCTCGGCTGCTCATCCGAGTACACCCGGGCAGCTGGAATTAGCCAGGCTGCTGGAAAAAGAGCTACAGGGACTAGGTTTAAGTAATATCAGGCTTAGCAATAAAGGTTATTTAATGGCCGAGCTGCCTGCTAACAGCGATAAAAATCTTCCGACGGTTGGTTTTATAGCGCATCTGGATACCAGCCCTGATGTATCAGGCAAGGACGTTAAACCGCAGGTATTCGCGGACTATGATGGGCAGGATTTAATTCTGAATAAGGCTGAAAACATCGTCTTGAATGTTCAAGAGTATCCAGAGCTCAATGATTATGTCGGCCAGACTATTATTACCAGCGATGGGATTACTTTGCTGGGGGCTGATGATAAGGCAGGGATAGCAGCCATCATGACTGCGATAGCTAATATTATGGATAAACCGGAATCCAAACATGGCAGGATAGTTATAGGTTTTACTCCGGACGAGGAAATAGGTCAGGGTGCAGATTTTTTTGATGTAGCTGACTTTGGAGCGGATTTCGCTTATACAGTTGATGGGGGCATTTTAGGAGAACTGGAGTATGAGACATTCAATGCAGCGATTGCCCATGTCGATATTCAAGGAATTAATGTGCACCCTGGTTCAGCTTATATGCGTATGAAAAACGCCCTATATATTGCCATGGAATTCAATACTCTGCTTCCGGGGCATGAACGTCCAGAATACACCCGCGATTATGAAGGATTTTATCATCTTAACAAACTTCAAGGAAGTGTTGAATCAGCTAAAATGACCTATATTATTAGAGATCATGACATGGCTAAATTTGAACATAAGAAGGCATATTTTGAAAGATGCGCAGCCTTTCTGAACAGCAAGCATGGTGAAAAAACAGTTAATATCAAGATATCGGATCAATATTACAATATGAAAGAAAAAATTGAACCGGTGTTTTATATAATTGACTTAGCAGAGCAAGCAATAGCAGATAATGGGATCATTCCTCAGATAAAACCAATTAGAGGTGGTACAGACGGTGCTCGCCTTTCTTATATGGGACTCCCCTGTCCTAATATTTTCACTGGCGGTCATAACTTCCACAGCCGATACGAGTTTATTAGTCTGGAATCAATGGAAAAGGCTGTAGGAGTAATTATGCGGATTATTGAACTCAATGAAATTCAAGATAATTGATTAATACCTCTGGTTTTAAAATTCATTAATCTTTAAGCAATCGTTTCCTTGATATTATAATATTTATATTATATTTTAGCCTCGTCCGGAATGCTGGAGCGGTTTCGATTTAAACTGTTTAGGAACAAACTTCAGGCTTATTGGGCAGAAGAGAAAAGAATACCCCGGGGGGAGGTACTCCCGCCGAGGTACTCAGAGAGTGTGAAAATCCTTTTAGTTACACAGCTTTATTTAAATTTGGCTGAACATTCGGATAATTACTGTAGCTGGGTTTATCTTCCATGGATCCCGGGGCTTTTACATCTGAACCGGCCAATATTTCACAAAGGGGTGAATACTGGAGTAAGGCGGTTCCTAATTCTATAGTTCCAATAACTCCGCATATTGTAGCCGGCCAGCCGGTAATTGTTCCACTGCCTGAAAGCAGGAAGCAGCATAAACATATTGCGTAGCGAATAATAACACTTTTTGAACTTAACATAATCTCACACCTTTCTTTAAAATATAGGTTAATCTGATTTACATGTTGGGATTTCTGTTTTCTTACTATTCCTGAAACGGTTTTCGGATAACGATCAACTGATTAAAAGCCTGGGTCATCTCATCCACATTGAATAATTTGCTCATGTTAATATACATTGCAATAACGTTATAGTTAATAATACTTTCCAGCTTACCGGAGCTGATACTGCCATCGGCAGCCAATGCGAGTGAATCCTGCACATTTTCAAAGAAGTTGTCCTTAATCCGATTAAAAAAGGGCTGCTTTTCCTTAGCCTCAAGATTAGATACTGGTAATTCGGTAACTGGACCCCCATCATTATAGAAATGCCACAGCGATTCATTCAAACGAGCCATACTAATATCTTTTATATTCTGCTTGACTTCTATCTGCTCTGCCGCCATCTTTCTATACTGGATCTTGAGGTCTCCATGGTTCATTTCAGCTAACTCCAGGTAACTGCCAACAATATAATCCTGAAGATCAGTGCCTATAGTATACACGTCATTCATATAGCGAGGACAAGAAATAGTTTTTACCACATCGTTCACAGCATTGTTACGGTAATTCAGTGTTCTTTCCAGTACTTTAGCCATAATTACCATCTCCTTTACTTAAGTTGGTCTAGCTTACAACTTGTTAATAGATTCACATGTAGTAATAAATTTTTATTACATTGTCTTTTGTCTTTATTTAAAGCAATTAACATGCCAACCAAAGAAAAACATATTATTTTCTATATGAATATGCATAAAAGCCCCTGTTCAAGGGGCTTTTGAAAAATATTATCAATCACCATCTCTGTAAGCAAACAATGCTCCAGAAGTGTGCCAAAAGTGTCACCATATATTTACCGGGAACAATATCATTACACTTTTGCAACACTTCTTTTGGTATGACTGTTTAGGTTTTTCATTTTTAGATACCAGATATCGAGTGCAATATTCATTTCCATCAAAATATGGCACCTTATTATGAAGGTGCCAGGTGCCCTAAATACTATGTAACATGGTGGTTTGCCAAATTTATCAACAAATTGAGATGGCAGGGGTAACCCCTGCCATCTTCTGGTAATATAGATAATTTTGTGACTTGAATCTATTTCATTTTATTAATTTTCCGCCAGATATTCATTTTATCTGCTTCCTTGATCAATTCGTCTCTGAAATCGGGATGGGCTTTCAGACAGAGCCCATCTGCTTTTTACATAAACGCTTCTTCGGCCAAGTCAATGCAGCTGGTGTCAGGATTCTGCATGGATTTCAGAACTCCAAATACTTCGGGAACAACGTTCATCACAAAGAACCTGGCAGTGGCGATTTTGCCCTTATAGAAGTTTGCATCGTAGTGGTCTTCGCCCAGTTCCGCAAGCTTGCCGGCAGCTATTACAGCTTGTTCGAGCAAGAACCTGCCGCCTACAACCTTGGCGGCTGAATGCAGCATGCGGGTAGCGTACAGCTGTTTCAGTTCAAAATGGTTCTTTATCCAGTCTCCATTCAGGTCCATCATACTTTTGAAGGCAGCGAAAGCATCTGCCAACATGGCAAATTCTTTTTCGAGTTCCGCAATCTTTTTGGTGTTAATGAAATCTTCGGTTAGAGCCAGCCATTTCTTGAATGGTTCGCCTTTCTTCATGGTATATTTGCGTCCGGTTAAATCTTGCCCGTGCATGAAATTGGTGCCTTCCCAGATGGAGTAGATCTTACAGTCCCGGGCCAGGGAGGCTGGAGCATACTCTTCCATGAAGCCGTAGCCGCCGTGGACCTGCATCGATTCTGAGGTCATAACCCATGCCATGTCGGATATAAAGGCCTTGGCCATCGGATTTTGAATCATGAAGAAGTCATCGGCGAGCTCCCTTTCTTCCTCAGTAGCAGCTTCTTTGGACATGTCGATATAGTAGTAGGAGGAGTATACCAACGCCCGGCAGGCTTCCATCATGGACTTCTGCAGCATTAGCATGCGCCGGACGTCTTCATGCTCGATAATCCGGACACTGGGCCCCTTGGGATCGGTGGCCTTTCTGCTCTGTACGCGAACCCTGGCATAATCCAGAGCTGCGTAGTAAGCTGCACCCATGCAGCCCAATGAGAAAATACCAGTATTGATACGTTCTTCATTCATCATCTGGAACATCTGGGTCATACCTTTGCCGCGTCCGTCTATCGGGCCATCGCCAATCATCCAGCCATAGCAATCGTTGTTTTCTCCAAAGGCCAGGGTACAGGTGGCAGAACCATGTATGCCCAGCTTATGCTCGATACCTACCGTGGTTACGTCATTCCATTTGGTAATGTTGCCATCGTCGTTAACCCAAAATTTAGGAACCATTAAACAGTTAATACCGCCAGTACCAGGTTTTCCATCCGGGGTCTTGGCCAGCACCAGATGGATAAGATTCGAAACGCAGTCATTATCTCCGGTAGTGATAAAGCACTTCTGGCCTTTAATCTTGTATAAACCAGGGGTATCGGTGGGGAAGCACTTGGTCTGAACAGCGCCGACGTCAGAGCCTGCGCCGGGCTCGGTCAGACACATGGAGCCGCCCCATTCACCCGAGTACATTTTAGGCAGGTAGAGGTCTTTAAATTTTTGCGCAGCATTATCCTGGATAACGGTGGTAGCACCCTGGGTCAGACACCACAGCATAACCATGGCTGGGGATGCAGCGGTCTGCATTTCCAGAATCGGAGCATACCAGGCCAGGGGTACACGGCCTTCAACTTCGCGGTCGCCGAAATGGGGGCCAAGTTGCGCGTCCATAACCGTGTTGTAGACAACTTTGAAGACATCGGGGCTGACTACAGCGTTTTCGTTTCCTCCTACATGTCTAAAACCGATTTCATCAGATTCTTTATTGGCCGGGCATATCACATCGCGGCAGATTTTATAGTTAACATCCAGAAATGCATCCAGGTCTTCAGCTCCATAGTAGTCTTTATATGCATTACAGGATAGGAGCTTTTCTATGTCGAGCCATTCTTTCATCTGGAACTTAATGTCCCGTAACTGATACAAATAATTATTATGTGGCATTATAATTACCTCCTGTTTTTTTATTCATTTATTCATGACCAATTCCGTGGTCACCTTGTCGAATGGATCTGCCAGCGGCTTCCATCTGGAAGGCCATATGTTATAAGTAAACTACAGCATCCCCGGCTTTAATAACCTGGTCTGCCAACTTAATTGCTCTCATTCCTAAAGCGCAAACTTATTAATAGTAAAGTCATTAGTTTTCTTTGGAATTCCAGCATGCATCATACAATGACGGTAAATATTTTGTTCATGTCCACCATATAATACAAATCCGAAGATTAGCTGCCTCTATCTGTTACAGTTTTATTCCAGCTCATTTAATGGACTCTTCCATAACGATTCTGCCGAGTCTGCTGGATTCGAAACTGATCAAGAGCTGCAAAACTACGAGCTCCCATAGCATACAGATTCTGCATGGCGGCTCAAACACTGTGCCCCCTTTTTTATTGAAGAATGATACCTGCCGGCACACTCATTCATGCAGCAAAGACAAGGAATAGATTCTACAGTATTGTTGACAGCGTTGTTACAGAGACTCGGTGTTTTTTCTAATACTTTAGCCATATACTTTTCCTCTCCTTTCCTTTTATGCTTGTTATTTCTTTCGCATGTCTCCTTTGGAGTATATGCAAATATCATGCCAAGAATAGAATAATTATGAAAAAATTAATTCAAAACAAGAAAACGCCCCTGTTTGGGACGCAAAATGAATATTAATAAAATATTTTATCTTCTTTAAATTAGCAATTGTCGAAAGAATGTCGTAAAATGTCGCATATAGCTACACCGTAACACAGAAAAATAGAACTTTCCCAGCACATATTTTAGTTATGGATGTTTAGAGCTTTCATCTTCCGGTACAAAGTATTACGTGAAATATCCAGCTCACTTGAAGCCTTGGTGACATTACCACCATGCATGTTGAGTGCACATAGAATACGCTCCTTCTCCTGTTCCAGCAAATATAGTTTTCTTGCATCCCGGTTGGATAGACTGGGATTATTGCTATCAGCTTCAGGTCTGACTTTCCAGGTATTTTCTGAATGAACTGTACCTGCACCGGCAATTTCCTTAGGGAGATGATCAATAGTGATCTGTTCATCCTCAGCGAAAAGAAGAATTCTTTCCACTACATTTTGCAGTTCACGAACATTACCTGGCCAATCATAATTTTCCAGGGTTTTTATTACTGCTGGATCGACCCTGGTAATATGACGGTTAAATTTAGGGGCCATCTCTTTCAAGAAATGCTGGAAAAGAAGTTCAATATCTTTGCGTCTTTCACGAAGCGGCGAAATAAAGATGTTAATTACGTTGAGCCTATAGTAAAGATCAGCTCGAAACCTTCCCTGCTCAACTAGATCCAGCAGGTCTTGATTGGTAGCTGCAATTATTCTTACATCAACTTTTATCAGAGTATTGCTTCCTACTCGTAAAATCGCTTTCTCCTGTATAGCCCGCAGTAAAGTGGCCTGCTGCTCCAGAGGCATATCACCGATCTCATCCAGTAAGAGCGTTCCCCCGTTGGCAAATTCAAATTTACCTGGTCTTCCCCCTCGTCTCGCTCCTGTGAAAGCCCCTTCAGCATAGCCAAACAATTCACTGCTTATCAGTTCCCGGGGCAGGGCTGCGCAATTGAGAGCTACGAAAGGGCCGTTCTTGCGTAAGCTGTGATTATGAATAGCCTGAGCAAATACTTCTTTACCAGTTCCGCTTTCAGCTTGAAGAAGTACATTAGAATCATTAGTACCTGCCATCATGCCAAGCTTAATCGATTTTTTCAGCTGTTTGTCTTCTCCGATTATGGAGTCAAATGTAAAACTGGCCTGAGCTCCGGTCAAGGTGTTTACCAACTGCTGCACCTGTGCTATCGGTCTCAGGATTATAGTAGCACCGTTGACCCGGTTATATTCATCAAATATGGGTTTGCCTGTGGCCGTAGCATGAATTTGCCGGAGCTTGCCATCCAGCAGAATCTCTTTATCGTAAAAGGGATGTCCGGTTTGCAGCAGTTTAAGAGTATAGGGGGCTTTCCCACTGAACAGATCCACCACATGAATACCTATGAGTGTCTCGTCTGAATAACCAGTAATGTTAAGGGCAGCGGGGTTATACTGGGATACTGTTCCATGGGTATCAAGCACGATTACACCATCAGACATAGTATCGAAAACATTGCTCAATTCATTATGCATGTTTCTCAAAGCCTGCTGTTCTATCTGCAGCTCCTTTTCCTGATAAAGGTGACAGTTTTCAACTTTGTTTAAACCGTTAAAAACAGCTAATGCCATGTGATAACAGGAATTATAACCACAAGCCGCACAATTCCTGAAATCCTTTTCTTCCAGCTTATGCATTTCAATGTATATATTCTGCAATTCGCTTTCCGTAGGAAATCTAAGCTTGTTCTGTCGAGATAAATCACTGTACTGATGATAATCGAAATTAAGTTTTCGGGTAATGTCATCAAGAAAATCTTTCAACTGCTGGTTTGTTTCATCATTACTGGTTTCTATTTCCGCGCGTTTGGATACCGAGTATTCAACTTCGGACAGTGATTTGTTAATGCAACCAGGTCCGATATTACATCCGTTAGCACAACTAAGTATATCTACTATCAGAGGTAAATAAGGACTGTCCTTTTTAATACATCTTTCGAGTTCAACCAGGTACTTACCGTAAACATCTGATCCTCCCACTTTAGCAATACTGCTGTCCGAGGTTTCCGGATAGTGGTACAGATAAGATTCTTTTAAACCACCGGGAGCTGAAAACTTGGTAGCTATCCCAGCCGTAACCATATTGTCAAATTGCCCGTCTTCCAGCAAATCCAGATCTATATTATTCTCCTGCAGGATTTTTGCAATTGACTGGTAGGTTACATTGTATTTGATCAATCCGCTGTCCTGGAATTCACGGCGTTTGGCCAGACAGGGAGATATAAATGCCAGTTCACTATCAGGATGCAGTGATTTAACATAAACGGCCAGGTTATGAACCGGGCTGCCTACTGGTGCCAGGTATTCTATTAGATGTGGATGATGGAGTTCTATATACTTAACTACTGCCGGGCAGGGTTGTGCTATAACCGGTGTTTTGACATTCTGGTTCTGTATGAGATCATGGTAACAAGCTACAGTTATTTCTGCACCCAGGGATACATCATATACGTCTGTGACTCCCAACAGTTTTAGGGCAGTTATTAATTTTCTCAGATTAAAATTACCCTGGGCTGAAGGGGCTATCAGGGCAGCAATATTATGCCGGGGCAAATCCAGTGTGAACTGGGGAGCATCATCGATGGCAAAACGGGCACTCTTTTCAACTATGCCTCCGTGGCTTTTTATACAGGCCTCAATACATCGCCCACATCCTATACACAGATTATTATTGAATTTTACGACATCTCCGCTGCCATCACTGCATATTTTCACCGGACACACCGCTATACACTGATGGCAATTAGTACAGTTTTCTTCCCTAATCCCAATTACTTCAATTAAATTATCCATACGTTCCTCAAATCCAGAAAAGCATTAACCTTTTTGCTTTACCGACCAATAAAGCAGGTAAATTGACCATAACCCATGCATATCCAATTAATGGTGAACGGATATATTATTTTATTAACCACCAGGATAATTCATTTATTATTGATGGCATATATCCTGAGCAGTCTCCGAATACACACTTAAAAGTTACCCTGGATATTAAGGCTCCCTTCATTTAATATTTAGCATACACAATATATCTCACAGCATTCTGCTTACATAAAATGACATAATAGTTAATAAACTATCGCATTAATATTACATCGGGAATATTCATATATAAATCATATCATAATGTTACGGATTTGATTAACATGATAATGCAGTAAATATTACTATTTATAAAACATGATGGCCCTATTGGAAGTAAAACCGACCATCTGGAATGTGGTTTCCTTATCCGTGATAAATAGAATGGAGAGGACATATAGGCAGCAGGCTTTCGGTCTGAAGGAGTGTTTCTTGCTACTGAACCTATTCGCGTTGAGACCTGCTGATGAAATTGATTTAGGATAGGGTTAAAGGGATATCACGACAATCTCTTTCAATAATATTACATAATATAACATATTACCTAGTTAATTCATATTATATATCGTCGGAAAATTTTTGAAGAACAAATAACGTAGAATTTGATAAATAGTGAAAATATTATCGAAACAGTTTTTTGAAAGGATGATCATTAAAATGAAAAGAAAGAAAGATAGACGGTGCGGAGGTATGGTATATGCCATGACCAATGCATCCGTAAACAATGAAGTTATTTTATTTCATCGGGGTGATTGCGGTAGACTGACCCGCATACAGTCCTATGCGACAGGTGGCAGCGGTACTGGTACAGCTGTGATCGACCCACTCGCGTCACAAGGATCTCTTATCTTGTCTCATCACGGTTGCTTCCTTTTCGCTGTTAATGCCGAGAGCGATAGTATCAGTAGTTTTCGTGTGGGTGCCCATGGTACACTTACCCTGGTAGATGTGGAACCCTCCGGGGGTGTCAAGCCCAACAGTCTGAGCGTTTCCGGCAACCTCCTCTATGTCTCCAATGTGGGGAACGCTTCTAACAGCATAGCGTCCAACATCACCGGTTTCCGTATTGATAACGATGGTTTTCTTACCCCGATTATAGGTGCCACCTACCCGTTAAGTACTACCACTGCTCAGCCGGCTTGTGTTGTTTTCAGTCCTGACGGCAGTCAACTTGTTGTCTCCGAAGTGAATACCAACCGTATCATTGTGTTCCAGGTTAATATTGATGGTACTCTTAACGGACCAACAATTAACAACTCCAGTGGAGGAGGGCCGTTCGGCTCCGTTTTCCTCTATACAGGGCTTTTACTGGTTTCAGAGGCAGGCGCCAATGCTCTGTCATCATATAACGTCACTGGGGGTGGATCGCTGAATACCATTAGCGGTTCGGTTCCGAATGGACAGTCGGCAGTATGCTGGGTTGCAGCCTCTAGGTGTAAGCCTTATGCCTTTACTTCCAACACCGGCAGCGGTACAATTACAACCTATTGCGTTAGTAACAACGGATCACTAGTGCTTGAAGACATCGTATATAGTACCCGGAGAGAAATAGCTGCACCGATTGATTCCGGAGTAAGCCGGGATGGATGTAATTTTTACGTCCTGAACGGCAACCAGGGTTCAATATCTGTGTTTCTTATCCGTAATGGCTGTCTTATCCTATTGCAGGTAATCAGGGATACAGGACTACCGATCTTGGGTGCACAGGGTTTGGCAGTACTCTGATGTCAAAGAAGAGGGTACTCGATTTCTTTATAGGATACATTTAATTAGTGGCTCACCATTTGATGGGTAACTAGATAACCATCGAAGAGGTGAGCCGTTTTACAAACTAGAAATAAAAGTAATAAGATTTTTTTAAACATTGAACGTCCTGATTCACAGCACATTTGAATAAATGTTTTTTAAGTGCTTGGACACGTGCGGCACCTTCTATATATTGTCTACAAATCTTATGATACCGCTTCTTTTCAGTGTCAGAGCAATTCTTGCTCAAATGATCCCACACATGTTGGGCTGCAATCACCTGCGCTTCTGGATCTTTTAGCTGTTCCACTGCCCTATCGATCATCTCATAAAAGGCAAGCGTGTCAACTTGGTGATTGTTTTTAAGCATATCTCTTATTTCTTTATAAACGGAAGCAGTTCTGCTCATGACCAGATATTTATATCGGGCCCACTCTTCTTCCAGCCGCCAGACGGGCAGATCTGGATTAACCGCATTCATACATTTAATAGCCGAAAGGTTTTTATCCTTTACCTCCAACATAATATCTATATTCTTATCTGGAAGGCCATTATAAAAATCCACAAATCTGCGGGCATTGATGGTATTAGAATGGGCGCCTCTGATTCCTCCGTCTTTTTCCTGAGAATAATGAATTTTAGGTTTCCCATCCGCAGCTTTCCAGGTAGCTCTGCATAATTCTATCCATTTATACTGGCTGAGCTGATTTGAGGAGGGGTTCAGCAAGTGGTGCAGGTTATCAAACACCATGGGTATGCCAGTAACTTGCGATATTTCCATGACATCCTCCGCCGAGTAATTCTTGTCGTCGTTTTCTATCACCAGCCTACTCTGTATGGGTTCAGGCAACCTGTTAAAATTTTCTATGAAGGATGCAGCAGCTTTGTTTTTGTCACCATATACTCCACCTACATGAAGTATGATTTTGCTCTCCCATCCAGCTGATAGGGCATCTAAAAATTCCGCATGATACTGTAAATCTGCTGCTGCATTTTCCACAACCCGCGTGTGAGGAGAATTCAATACCGTATATTGCCCCGGATGCATTGACACCCTTATTCCTGCACTTTTTATCTTGCTGCCCATTCTGTCCAAAAGCTCCCTGAATTCATTCTGCCAGTCAAATTCTATTTCTGGGTGAGACGCAAATGGTATTATGTCCGAGCTAATGCGAAAAAGCGATATTCCCTGTTTAATATTGTAATCTATCATGGCTTCCAGGGCCAACAGGTTGGCTAGAGCAATAGCCCGCAGATTGCTATCGGCAGCGTTTTTCAAACGGCAGCGGGAAAGCGAAGTATTGATATCTCCGATTACCAGGCAGGCATAACCGATTGCCAAGTTATACACCCCGTTCTGTTTTTATTCCTAATTATTCTACCCTATCATCTAAGGTCAAACACCAACTTGTTAATTTCCTAACATTTATATGGGGTCAGGCACTTACTAAATTACTTACTAACTTATTAATTTATTTTAAGTTAATTAGTTCCTGACCCCAAAAGACACAAAATTATACCAGATTTAATAATATGTACTAAAGTGAAGAAAGGGGTAATTATACTGGCCGTTAAAATTATAACTCCAATCAAAGACGCCTATATATCTCAGTATTATCCTAATCAAAATTTTGGTGGCAGCTCTTATTTGTATATCAGCCAATACAAGCAAAGCGGAGACGATTACCGTTCCTTGCTGCAGTTTTCGCTGAAATCTATTCCTGCTCACAGGCGTATTATATCTGCTTACCTGCAGCTTACCATTTATCGCAATGAAATCCCCTATGGTTCAAGTATTAGAGCTAGTCTGCGGCGCAACCTGCGATACTGGCGGGAATCTACTGTCACCTGGAATAACCAGCCTGGATCCAGGAGAGTATTCAACTTCAGAATTAATTCTGCCAGGTCTCCAGGGTCTACCATAACCCTTAATGTAACTTCTCTAGTAAGAAGATGGTACCGTGTACGCAGTTCAAATCTGGGAATAATGCTCCGGGGTAACGAATACAAAAATTCTCTGGTAGGTTTTTACAGCGGAGAATCTGGGAAGGCACCAAAATTGATCGTAAATTATGTGAATCAGTAGGCGCGGGGTCAGGCACTAACTTACTAACTTATGCTTTATAGATTTGGGCATAAGTTAGTAAGTTAGTGCCTGACCCCGCTCATAGTATAAAGTAACGATTATTTTCAAAGAATATTATCAAAATCACCTTAATTAGATGGAAAGGAGACTAGATAATATGAAACATAAGCCCGATGATCGCCGAGATAATGTGGAAAAAATACAGGCCAGCATAGACCACACTATAAAAAACATGGAACTGGCAGAAGAAATGATAGTTTTATCTGATGATGAAAAAACAAAAAAATCACTTAAAGCAAAAAATGAAAGAAGAGAAGAAGCACTGGAAGGCTTTCGAGATGAAATCAGGGACGAAGCAATCGATAGAGACCGTGGATATAAATAAATAAAATGAATAAATAATGTTACTGCCTATTGATTTTTTATCAAGATGAAAATATAATAGACTCAGGTGGCGGAGAAATAATGTATCTCAAGGTAAGAAAGACTCTATACCCAGGAAATGTTATTAAATCCAAATCCAAATTAGTAAAACCAAGTTAGTTAGCCCAGATTATTTAACCCAAGTTAGTTAATTCAAGTTAGTTAATACAAGTTAGTTAGCCAAAATCAATGAGTCAAAAGCAGTTAATCAAGTTAGTTAACCCAAGTTAGTTAATTCAAGTTAATTAATCCAAGTCAGGTTAAATTCGGTGGTTTAAAGAAGAAAGACTATGCAACACCTGTGAAGTCCAAACCCTTTCTCCGCCGCCCTAAAATAAACAACTATTAAGAGCCTTTATATAAAAAGGCTCTTTTTATGCTTTCTGATAGCTTGGGCGATACCAGATACCTAATACATTTCATTTGATGCTCTTCAAATAATTCACGGGTGAAAAACTACGAAAAAAGTTGTTTGCTTGGGGTTGGTTTCTATTTTTATAGCAGCGTTATGCCTGTCTGCAATGCTGTAACAGATGGCCAGTCCCAAACCGGTTCCCGTTTCTTTAGTAGTAAAAAAAGGAGTGCCCAGTTTGGCCAATATATCCGGTGGTATTTCGGGCCCCTGATTTTGCACCGCCAAGACTATTTCCTGGTTTTTTATGTAAGTACTAATTTTCAATCTGCCTCCTGGCGTCATAGCCTCCAGTCCATTACTAACCAGATTAAGAATGATCTGACGGATTTCCTTTTCATCCAGCAGCAGATTGGGAATATAATTTTGTTCGACCTCTACATAAATATCATTTTTACTTGCATTAGCCATGATTAATGGTAATATGGCATCTAATATGTCGTTCAAGTTGAGGTCTTTTTTTATTATGGTTTTCATTTTGGCCAGGGTAAGATATTCAGTTATAATAGTGTTGGCTCGATCAAGTTCTTCTATCATCAGGTCATAATATCTCTTGTTTTTAGCCGAATCATCTTGCGAACCCAACATTTGTAAAAAACCACGAACAGTAGTCATTGGATTTCGTATCTCATGACCAATGCCGGCTGCCATTTCGCCTATTAATCTAAGTTTATTAAGGTGGGCAAGTTTTTCTTCCATCTGGTTGTATTCGGTGATGTCATTTATGGTAATAAGCAGACATTCCATATCATTAAGCTTGATTCTTTCTATAGAAAAAAGTCCTTGACGTATTACCCCTGTTCTGGTGAAGAAACTAGTTTCCACATTTAAGATATAGCCTTCATTTATAAATTCTTGTTTTAGAATTATATAATCATCTTGCTTAAGTATATTGGACTCCAGAAGGGTAATTCCTATTAAGTCTGCTTTAGTAAATCCAGTAATATTTGCAAAGGTATCGTTAACATCTATATATCGTTCCTCATCCACCGAGTTGATACACATCAGGCTGGAACTGGCATTAAATGCTTTAGAAAATCTTTCCTCGGTTAAACGTAATGTTTCTTCTATCTTTTTGCGTTCTGTTATATCAGTAACAACAGCCATAGAGCCGGTTATGTTACCATCCTTGTCTTTTAACGGTGATTGCGAGAGTAAGGCAAATATTTGATGACCCTCCTTGTTAATTAGAGGTACTTCATATTGCCTGCTGTTAAGCTGCTCCAAATGAACAAACTTATTCCTATAAAAGACTGCATTATACATATCGCTTTGAGAAATGATCGAAAATAAGGATTCTCCCAGTAACTCGCCAACACCGTAACCAAGCATTTTATTCATGGCAGAATTGGTAAAAATTATCCTGCCTTGAGAATCCAGAACCAAAATACCCTCATTCATTCGCTCCACCAGCAGTCGATATTTTTCTTCGCTCTCTTGCAATTCTTCTTCAGTTTTTAGCCGTTCAGCCTCTGCCGCCTGGGAAGCATTGTGCCAAGCCCGTTTTTCTCTTTCCTGCTGGTACTTAATTCTTTCCGTAATATCACGTGCAACTGCAACACCGTATATATTCTCGTCAAAAGTAACTACCCGCAGAGTGATTTCTACTGGTATTGGGTCACCATTGCGTTTCATGATCATAGCTGTAATCATGCCTGTATTTTGTTCACCCGAGTCTGGAGAAAAAAACAACTCGCTTAGTTTCTCGTTTCCATTAAGTTGCACTAGATCATCCAAGGATAGAGTAAGCAGTACTTCTCGAGAATAATCCAGCTGTCTGCAGGCAGATTGGTTAACATCAGCCAGTCGACCGGTTGAAATATGAACCAAAAAAATGGTATCATTGGTCTGGTCCAGAAGGGCTCTGAACCTTTCCAATTCCTCAATGCTATTTTGAAGCTCGGGATAATAGCTTTTACGAAACGATTGTTCCCCCAAACCTATCAGTTTTTCTCTAAGAGAGGATAAATCCTGAGTTTCAAAAGGCTTCTTCATAAATCACCTCAACATCTCGTTGGTTGGCTCGCTGGGGATTAGTAGCCATGCAGGGATCCTTTATTGCATTTCGGGCTAGTTTGGGAATATCGCTGGGATTTATCCCATGCTGTCCCAGGGTACGCTCCATGCCAACTGCATTCCGAAGAATACTTAACCTGGATAGAATAGCATTTTTAATTTGTTTAGAACTCATTCCACGTAAATCTAATCCTATGGCCTGACCAATACGTTCATATCTCTCAACCGACGATGGATAGTTGAAGGCGATAACATGGTTTAGTAATATAGATATGCACTCGCCGTGCGGTAGGTCCAGGAACCCTCCCAGACTGTGTGCCATGGAATGAACTGCCCCCAGTATGGCATTAGAAAACGCCATTCCAGCTTCAAGACTACCCAGCATTATTTGATTGTGAACAGCATGATTATCAGGATCAGTAATGGCGGGAACCAGATTGGAGGAAATAATTCTAATTGCCTCCAGGGCATGCACATCAGTTAACGGGGAGCAGGCATTTGAAACAAACGCTTCAATGGCATGAGTCAAGGCGTCCAAAGCAGTACAAGCCATCAGGTAAGGGGTGGCCGTGGTCAGAGTATCCGGATCAACCAATGCCACATCAGGTACTACCGCTTTACTGCCAATGACAACCTTAACCCTATTCTGTACGTCTCTAATAATTGCGAATTGCGAAACGTCCGCAGAAGTGCCTCCTGTAGTTGGTATACAAATCAGTGGTGGTATAGGCGCAAATACTCTGTCAACACCCTCAAAATTAAGGATATGCTTGGAATTAGAACTTACAATTCCTATTCCCTTGGCACAATCCATAGGACTGCCCCCACCAACTGCTACAATCACATTACAGTGCTGACTAAGGTAGACTTCGGTTCCTTCCATAACCTCTTCCGACCGCGGATTAGGACTAACTGCCGAAAAAACAGTATAAGGTATTTCAGCAGATTCCAGGCTTTTTGTAACCTGCTCAGTCCATCCTGCCCTAACGACTCCGGAATCAGTTACCACCAGTACTTTGCGTGCTCCGAAATTTCTGGCATAACGCCCGGCCAGATGTAGAGCTCCAGAGCCAAATATGAGCTCCGGAATAACATATTTCCTTAGTTCTGATTGATACTGCATATACATTGGTATAGGCATCTCCTTATTGATTATATGAGTTATTTTTTTACATGTTTGGGATTCGGATTCGTTCCTGGTCCAAGCATTATTTTGCACCATTATTATTCGCATATAGAAAACTTTAGACTGGCATCCTTATACAAGGAACAATAAATAGTGAAGAAAATATTTTAATACAATTTAAATTAAAACATTGTTGTTTTATCATATTATCCCAATATTATCATTATCGCTAATTAACCCGGATGGCGCAATAAACTTCAGTGATTCTGGGCTGAAACTTTAAGTGGCCCCCAAAAATGCTTCGGGTATCAGCACTAAATATACTGCCTACTGCAGTGTTTTGCATTAAATATATAATTGCCTAAAATATACCGACATTTTCAATACATTACTCTATTCAGCTTGTTATTTGCTCTCTTACTTGTTTCGCTCTGGGCCTTTTTGTTTTCTTTATAGGCCTTACGCTGTAAATAATTTCCTCCAAACACTACTAATGCCCAATAGCACCTTAATACGGCACCACTGTAAGATAGCTGGTAAAATATACAACTAGCCAGGAATATTCAGATAGGTTAAGGTACGGACAAGGAGGTAATCAAATGACAAAAAAATTTCTAATCAGTCTATTAATTCTAATATTCATATTGTTGCCGGTTAGCAGTATCATAGCATGTACCATCCCAACCCCTACTACCAGTACTGTAAAAACAGTACGGTATAACTCTGCATCACCATATATTAACTATTTTAACAATAATATAGGAATGTTCAAAATTATCCAGGAAGAGAAAACCCAGATTAATAAAAGCACAAAATATTCGTTGCCGATAATCAAAATCAACGGCGTTCCCCTCAGTGTGGAAAACATATACCCAGGAATACAGACTCCAGATATACAATCTGCAGAACCACAAGTATTCCTGACTGTGCCTGAACCTACGGCAACGGTATCGATACCGGAGCCTGCTCCCAGTCCGCAGACTGAGACAGGTACTATGCAGACGTCTTTGCAGAGTGAGATGCTGGGGTACATTAATGCCGCACGCGCCAATTACAATTTAGCACCATTAGTGCTGGATGACAAACTATGCCAGGGAGCTTTGCTCAAATCAGAAGATATGGCCGCAAATAACTATTTCAGCCACACTTCACCCACTTATGGCAGTCCCTTTGATATGATGAAAAACCTTGGTATTATTTACAGTTCGGCGGGGGAAAATATTGCTAAAAACAACAGTGTGAAAGGCGCCCATGATGCATTTATGAATTCATCTGGACATAGGGCCAACATTCTCAATACGAGTTTTACCAAAGTTGGACTGGGCTTCTATAAGGATGGATATTATCTCTACGTTACCCAGTGGTTCACCAATTAAGGTGCCGAGAAAATCAACAATTGATTATGATCTGAGATCAACCATTAATTATTCCACCAATCCAGGAGTGTTTTCACATGGATAACTAGATATATTTTTAGAGGCTATTGGAGTAAAATACGATAGCCTCTGTTAACCTCTTTTATTCGCAAAGCTCCTTAACTATCAATACCGGGCACTTAACTGACCTGCTTATACGTTCGCTGACACTGCCCATCAGCAGACCTTTTATAGCACCCAATCCCCGACTTCCCATCACAATTAAATCATAGCCCTCATCTTCGATTTCCTCTAAAATTATATCCATTGGGTTTCCCCATGACAGAACTGTATCCAATTCATCTTCAGTCTTTCCTATGGCATCCATAGCAGCAGCCAATATTTGACTGCCTTCCGCTCTGAGTCCGGCAATTTCCTGTTCCAGATCAGGCATGGTAGTTTTGGTAAAAGATTTGCTTACTACATGAAGCAGCGTTAGTTTTCCTGAAAAATTATCTGCTATAGATGCAGCTGCCCGGGCAGCGTTTAAAGAGAATTCCGATCCATCAACCAGAACCAGGATTTTCTTAAACATTAACTACTCCTCCTCTGTGTATTAATTACATTATATATATTCGTAATTGTCCTGATATTTCCCTGCCGCAGAAGTTAATAAACCAGGGAAAAAGTCACCTTGTTATAAAACGATATTTGTTCTCATATTGGGTTAGACAACAATTTATCTATAAAGTATCTCTCTTTTTATGGAAAAATCATTGCTCTCAATAATATACATGCATATAATTGTTGAAGTACTATGAATTATGGAGAAAAAATATGGAGCCCATAACAGATAGCGAAAAGTATAAAGGGATAATATTTGCCAGCGGCGCCTATATATTATGGGGTATACTGCCAATATATTGGAAGCTTCTGCATAGTGTGCCTGCACTCGAAGTATTAGCACACCGGATAGTCTGGTCTGTTGTTTTCTTGTGGGGGCTTCTGACCATTAAGGGAAATATATCCTCTTTCTTAACTGAAATAAAGGAGTTAGTTCGCCGCCCTCGGATTTTATTGGGTATTTTCATAGCTGGTCTCATTCTTAATCTCAACTGGGGTACGTATATCTGGGCAGTCAACCATAACCATATTATTCAGACCAGCTTGGGTTACTATATTAATCCCCTGGTGAGTGTAATGCTGGGTATGATATTTTTGCATGAGCGATTGTCTCTCTGGCAGTTGCTAGCTTTCATTTTGGCTGCAGCAGGAGTAGTAAGTCTCACTATACAGTATGGTGCTTTTCCCTGGGTGGCAGTAATTCTAGCTCTATCTTTTGGATTATATGGTTTGTTTAAGAAACTTATAAATATCGGATCTATTACCGGCTTAACTCTGGAAACTATGCTGACCAGCATTGCTGCCGTTATCTATTTAGTTTATCTAAATAATATAGGTATGGGAGTATTTCGTTTTTTTCCATCCCAAACTACATTTCTATTAGCCGGAGCAGGAATAGTAACTGCGATACCCCTCCTTCTGTTTGCAGCAGGTGCAAGGCGTCTCCCGTTGTTTGTAATTGGATTTTTACAGTATATAAGCCCTACCATGACCTTATTATTAGGTGTTTTTATTTATCATGAGCCATTTACCAGGGGGCACTTAATGTCGTTTGTAGTAATCTGGATAGGATTAATTATTTTCTCAATGGCCAGAACCCGTGTGCTGGCGGGTCTTGAAAATAAAATATTAAGTAAAGTCGGTGCGGATTTAAGTACATGATAGAACGCTCTATGATCAAAACAGGAAAGGATCCGACAATATTTCTATATGCTTATGTTTCATAAATTAAGACTTAATGTTAATCAACCCTACAGTACATATATAATTAAATATAATTTATTCCTGCTTAGTCAAATGTTAGAAAGGATTTTAGGAAAGTTTTGTCGAAGAAATTCTTTTAACATTGCTATGAGGAGTGTGAGGTGTGGAGTACCAAAAGATTTTATTATTGTTAAATATAACTATTCTAGTAATGGTTTATTTTTTTTGTAAAGAAAAACCCCCAAAGCTAAAATTATTGGTATTAACTACGCTATATGCTTATATTCTTGCTATTCCACTTCCCTATTTGCTAATATGGATACCTCTGAAGGGGGTCCTATTATTCTATACTGCGGCTATAGGAGTATCCTTTTTTATCTTTAATGCAGTAATTTTGAATTTTGAAGATATCAAACATGATAAAATAGCAAGGAAGTTAGATAGCCAATGCCTGCCCCCAGGTGATATTGGGGATAACAGTATACAGGATCCTAATGGTATTTTACAAAACGTATCAAGAATAGTTGATTCGCAGAGTATTGAGTCCCAGAGCAGTCAGATAGATATGATAATTCAAGCAGAGACTGCAATTGAGAAATCCGCTAGTGAGTCGGATACAGCTGAGCACGAAGCAGCAGCAGTTTTAGAGGCTGATCAACCAAGCAGTCAAATAGATATGATAATTGAAGCAGAGACTGAAATCGAGATATCCACCGATGAGCTGGCTTCATCTAAACTGGAAGCAGCAG
>JAENZN010000004.1:0-127733 GCA_016841245.1 Syntrophomonas sp. | reverse complement strand
AGTTTTAGAGGCTGATCAACCAAGCAGTCAGATAGATATGATAATTGAAGCAGAGACTGCAATTGAGGCATCCGCTAGTAACTCGGATACAGCTGAGCACGAAGCAGTAACAGTTTTGGAAGTCATAAGAGATGTTGAAACTGATAATGAAGAAACGTATGACATTGAATACTTAATAGATAAAGCTTTCGATGCCAAGTGTAAAGACGATTATCTATCAGCCATAAAGATTTTTAAACAAATACTAAAACAGAGGCCGCCTGAAGCAATTATACAACTTATTAATGAGGATATTGAAGTAATGTATAAGAAAATATCGTAATTTAATTTATAATATCCTTAGACGTTACGAGGCAATACCCGGACTATTTAACAATTAACTAAAGGAATATATTATATTAGAATTTACAAAGCCTGTTTGAAAATCTTATTATGATACTTTTAGCTTAGTCTTAGTCCTTTATTAGCAAGGTCGACCAAAAGTTTTAATAATTATTCTTAGGAGGTATATTAATTATGCAAAGTGCTGAAATTAAGGGATTGGCTGTATTTAGCATTGTTGATGGAAAAGAGATTGGAAAGGTGAAAGATTTACTTATTAATCCAGAACGTAAGGCGGTAGACTATTTTATTGTTGAGATTCCCAACTGGTATTTTGGTTCACATGTTATTGCTGTCAATGAGACAGTTGGAATAGGAAAAGATGCCGTTATGGTTGAATCAGGAAACGCCTTAAAAGAACTCAATCAAGAACCGTCTGCTATAGAATTGGTTGAACGGGGTATCCGGCTTATAGACAGCCGAGTATTGACCAGAAAAGGGATAATAACTGGCAAAATAAGCGAGTATTATGTCAATGCCGACAACGGTCAAATTACCGGATGTGAACTGATAGATAATGATAATAATGTAAAAGGTATTATTCCCAGTACTGCTGCATTAACTTTTGGGAAAGATGTGCTGGTGGTTGATAACAATATAGATAATCAATTGCTGCCCAGTATGGATGATTATAATGAACAGCTTAGTCTTCCGGTGGAAGAGATGGCAGTTGAGGAAAAAACTGATCTGCCATTAAACGATGATGTTGAGAGTGACACCGTCCTCGAGGAAATATATACCAGTGATGATGCATCAGATCGGGATAAAACCGTTAAACTTTTTGAGCAAAGACAACGAGAATATTTATTGGGCCGGTCAGCCAAGAACAACATTAAGGACGCCAACGGCGCTATTATTGTTCAAAAAGGCGACGTCATCACTCAGGATATTATTGATAAAGTGACTCTGGCAGGAAAATTCAAGGAATTGATGCTGGATGTCTAAAACCATTCAATTCAGAATGCTTAAAGATAAAGTAATAATTAGAAAGCTGCTTATACCACTCATCATTATCTTTCAGCTTATTCTGAATACCTCCGTTGGTCTAGCTTGGATAATACCCCGTAATTCCCAGACTATTCCGTATGGTATTACTGTTGGTGGGCAGAAGGTTGGAGGCTTAAATCGGGACCAGGCAGTTTCATATCTGGCACAAAATAGTCCTGGCGAATTAATTGATAAAAACATTGTCCTTAAAAATGGGCCAATTGAATGGTGTTTGCACACCAAAGAATTTAATTTCAGATATGATTGTGCAAAAACTATAGATATTATACTGAAAGATGCAACAGCGGAGGAAGGCTTTCCTAGAATGCTCGACCTTGTAAAGTTGCAGGCCAGGAATCAAGAGATACCGGCAGAATTGTCATGGAATAAGGAAGGGCTGGATAAGTTTTTACACTCTATAAACGAAGAGATAATGATACCTCCCAGGAATGCCAGTTTAAATATTCGTGATGGTAAAATAGCAATTGTCAATGAGCAAGCTGGTGAGGAACTTGATCTTAATTTAATGACCTCTAAAATCCTTGAGAGCATTCAATTCAATGAGCTAGAAGCGATAAATATTGTTAAAAAAGATATCCAACCTAGTATAGTTAATCAAGATATAACTGCCATTGACTGTGTTCTGGCATCTTTTGTAACAGAATTTAACAACGATCAAAATCGCACTGATAATATTATTCTGGCATCTCGGATTATGGATGGAACAATTATTATGCCGGGTAATATTTTTTCTTTTAACCAGATAATTGGGGAACGAAACCTGGAAAACGGCTTTAAAAAAGCACCTGTAATTATCAATGGTTACATCCATCAAGATGTGGGTGGAGGTATTTGTCAGGTTGCGACCACCTTATATAATGCTTCTCTGCTGGCCGGGCTGGAAATAATTGAACGGTCACCGCATTCGATCCCCGTCAAATATGCTCCCCATGGGCTTGATGCTACAGTATTCTATGGTCAAATCGATCTGAAAATAAAGAATAACATGTCAAATCCGGTAATAATTAATAGTGTTACAGCAAATAATGATTTGGAAATTAATATATATGGAAATCATATGGATAAAGAAAATATCTAAACATTTCTTATAGCTTACTTGTCACATCTCCATAAATCTGAAGTCTGGCGGTACTTTAAGACCAGCTAACGAAATTGATAGCTTCGATTATTATTAAGATAGCCTAATATCCATCCTCAACCAGTAATGAAATATGACAGCAAAACGGATAAAAAAGAAAACCAGGGCTAGTAAGGATAAATAGCTGTTTTCGGTTATACTTAGCTTTGTTGATTGAATTCCCTCCTCGTTTCTACCCACACACATCATAATTCTCACATGATTTCCCGCCGAATGTTAAGAAAAAACCATAATCTTTTCATATTAATGCAGTAATCTTAGGGTAAATTATCAATAGTCGGTGAAATGACCAGCAATTATCCAGTAGTATGAAGGAGATGACTACTTTGAGAAAAAAGACTATTGCAGCATTTATGGCAGTTGCAGTCCTGGCATTCGTGCTGGGGGGTATTTTGGTGCCAGACCATTTTACTGAAATTAAAACCGCTTTATGGCCTGGCACTGATAAAGCAGCAGTGGTAGACAAAAATGCTGCTTATACTGTAGCCAGTTCGGAGGCAGGCCAAACCTACAGCGTAGCTGATATCGTGGAGCAGGCAGGTCCTGCCGTGGTTAATATTGAAGTTGAAACCACGGTAAGCAATCCCCTCTTGGACGATCCTTTTTATCGTCAGTTCTTTGGGGGGAACCTGAGAACTACACCCCAGGTTCAGGAAGGTATTGGCAGTGGGTTTATTATCAGCAGCGATGGGTATATCATCACCAATCAACATGTTATCGACGGAGCCCAATCAATAAAGGTTACCGTGTCAGGTAAAGAAGAACAGTATGATGCGCAGGTAGTCGGGGAAGATTATGATTTAGACCTGGCAATAATTAAAATTGACGGTACTGATTACCCTACACTAACCCTGGGAGTATCAGAACAGATGCGAGTCGGAGACCCGGTCATGGCCATAGGCCAGCCCTATGGACTCGATCATACAGTAACCACCGGAGTGATATCAGCCAAGGAAAGACCCATTACTATCGAAGACCGTAATTACAAAAATCTCATTCAGACTGATGCGGCAATAAATCCTGGCAACAGCGGAGGGCCTCTACTGAATATGCAGGGACAGGTTATCGGGATTAATACCGCGATTAATTCAGAAGCCCAGGGAATAGGTTTTGCTATCCCGATTGATACGGTTACCGAAGTACTGGATGATCTGCTGGCGGGAAATAACGTGGAAAGAGCCTTCCTGGGAGTCTCCATGACCGACGTTAATGATCAGGCCATACAACAGCTGAATCTTCCCTCTGGCACCACCGGGGCACTGGTTGCAGAAGTTGTTGATGGAAGTCCCGCTGACGAGGCTGGTCTGCTTCCCATGGATGTTATTATCAGCCTGGATGATAGCATTATAAAATCGGCGTCTGATCTACAGGAGACGGTACAATCAAAAGCGGTAGGTGATAAAGTCAAAGTAACCCTTATTCGTCAGGGTGATAAAGTTTCCTTGTATGTACGGCTGCAGGCCAAATGATCAACTGCAGCGCAGAGCACTTAAGATATAAGTGATTAGGGTTTTTGCCTGACAGAACCACCCCTGTCTCAAAAACCCTAACCCTGTCCTTTCTATCGCCCGTGAATCCCGGAATATTTATTCATCCTTCGGAGTCTCAATTACTACTCCTTCCATGTGATGCTTGCTGAACTGCTTGCGTTTCTTCCTGTTTTCCTTACTTTCAAATACTATATCCAGGTCGTAATTTTCAGGATAGAGATCCGCCGCTTCAACCCTTAGCGTGAGCCGCTTATGGTTGATCTTGTATTTCTTTTTCATAACCATTACCACTACTTCTCCCCGGTTGTTTTCTGTTTCACAGACTATACCGGTTCGATTCATAGTGCTTATAAATACACAATCACCTTTCTGGAATTTACTCTCTTCCCGGTGTTGAAGCTTTTTGCCATCTTTGGTGCTGAGCTGATTATATGCTTCGCTTGGTTCAGTGCGGATTATTATTGACTGCTCCCCTATTGGTTGGGTTTTGAATAAATCATCACCGGAATAATCTTTCTTTTCTCCGTAGGTTATTTCATGGGCACGTTCAACAATCCGCCTTTCTACTCCCAGCCTTAAAGCAATTAAGAAAGCATTGCTGGGGCCGGATTGGCCTATCTTAAGCTGGTAGAGGGGCCGCAGTGATTCTATATCGAAAGTCATACAGCCATTTCTAAACCCCGGAGTATTTTCGGCAAACTCTTTTATTTCACTTATGTGGGTTGAGGCTATTAGGGTAGCGCCTTTATTAAAAACCTCCTCTAATACCGCAATGGCAAATCCCATTCCTTCTGCCGGCTCGGTACCGGCTCCGATTTCATCCAGAATCACCAGAGAATTCGGATTAGAACTTGCAATAATGCCCACTATATTTCTTACATGGGACGAAAAAGTACTCAATGATTGCTCAATACTCTGGCCATCGCCAATATCGGCCAGAATATCGGTGAAAACTGCGAATTCACTGCCTTCCAGAACAGGTACATGCAGACCGGACTGCACCATCAAGCTAAGCAGGCCCACAGTCTTTAAGGTGACTGTTTTGCCACCGGTATTAGGACCGGTGATGATCAGGGCCCGGTAATCGTTTCCAATATAGAAATCAAGGGGGACTGCATCTTTACCTAGCAGTGGGTGCCGACCACCTTTTATGTTGATGATCCTGCTGGTATTGAGATGCACATCAGAACCATTCATGGATTTACTATATTTGGCCCGGGCAAAAATGAAATCATAGTGTACCATGGCTTCCACATTAATGGAGATTTCCCGGGAACTGTTCTTAACCATTTCCGTAAGCCCGGACAATATCTGGAATACTTCATTCTCTTCCTGGATTTTCAATATACTCAGTTCTTCCTGAAATACAGCAATGGCTGCAGGTTCAATAAAAACAGTAGATCCGCTGGATGAGACATCCAGTATATTACCGGCTATACTTTTCCGGGATTCTCTTTTTACAGGAATAACAAACCTCCCATTTCTGGTGGTAACCAGAGCTTCCTGGATATGTTCTGAATAAGTGGCAGAAGACAATATGCTGTTAAGCTTCTGTTTGATCCGGTCATCGGTGAGTTTGATCTTCTTTCTCAGCCTGTTCAATTCCGGGGTAGCCCGGTCGTCTACGCTGCCGTTTACTATGCACCGGTCAATTTCATCATACACATACGGCAGTTCAAACATGGAAGAAGCGTAAGAGGCCACGGTCGGTCCGATAGTCTGCATGGAATCCATAAACTTCTTCAGGCGTTTAACATATTGCAAGAGTCCTTTAACGGCAGTCAGTTCATCCGGATTCATAACCAGTCCTTCAATGCTGACTGCTGCTCCATCAATGTTTTCCAATGCGGTCAGAGGAATGCTGGAATTTACCTCCAGTATCCTTGTGGCCTCGGTAGTTTCGTTCATCCACAACTTGATTCTATTCAAATTTGTTAAGGGCTCAAGTTGTTCTATTCTGATTTTAGCTGCTTTGGAAAAAGCATATTGTTTTAGCTCTTGCTTTACTTTCCCATATTCGAGGGCTTCCATAACATATTTATTCATTTACTTAAAAACCTCCTGTATTATCATAGCTGTTCAGTTTTTCTGCAATTTGTTTACTTGAGCGCAGATAAAAATGGCTGTTATCAGACCACAGGGATAGGTCAACAGCCTCCCAGGACTATGATTTAACATACCGGAAAATTGAACAGATATGAAAATAAAAATACCGTACCAGTAGCACGGCACAGTATAATCCACTATTCCGGAAGAATGAAAATAACTTATACCCGTGTTCTCAAATAACCAGTCTAAAGGTACAACAACCAAGCCCAGCGGTTCCCGCTGGTTACCTTTAGACTACCATATTCGGTTAAGGTTAATTGGTAACAGACTCCGACATAAATTCATTCTCCTAAATATTACTTATCATCATTATATTAGAGCATGTTTTAGGTGCAAGTCAAATGTTTATCTCAAAAACAGGAGCTAATATTTAATATATTCACACCGGTTTATTCTTTCCAGATATAAAGATACCAGTATACAGGCATGGCAATACAGTTGCCCAGGAAGATCACTACCGCCCAGAGGGCTTTTTTATCATTATCGATACGATCATTTCTGAAAACATTAACGATATATACAGCGATAAGACCAAAAATTAATAACATAGTAAAAAAATGCAATCCAAACAAAGCTGTGATAAATACTGGTGGTCCTCCAGATGATGATTGTTGTGGTATCCATAAAAACATGGAAAACATGAAAACAAAAAATAGGCACATATATACAATAGGCCAAAGTGTAGCAATACCAAGAACTATTTTAGCCGAGTTTTTCATATTGATTCATCTTCCTCAATAATATCTCTAACCTGCCCATCAAAGAGGTTAAGTGCCTTTAACGAATATTGGCCGTATGAATTATTAGTCAGCTTTTGAGAAAAATATACTTCCCCATTCTTGAGCCCCTGAGGATACAGCCAGCAGTAGTCCTTCACCAGGTCTATGCTACCCTTATCTGCAGTACTGCTTTTTCTAATGCAGAAGCAATCCCCTTCTTTTGAGTTCCTTACCGAATATATAAAATCACTGCTGCTTTTCATCCAGATGAAACTTCTAAAATAATCCCCGTCCGAAATCTTCTGGACTGTTTTCGATGCTATATCCATCCAGCAGAGTTCAGATCCCAATCCTTGCTCCTTATCCTGACAGAAAAGAAGTATCTTCTCATCTGGACTAATACTCATAAAACGATTATTCGGACCATGTATATCACTTTGAGTAAGGCGATGATCCTGCAGGGTATCAAGATCAAAATAACCCAGCTGGTGCTGGCCCATATCAACACCTCCATAATTACCGGTTTGGTAATATAGCCTTTTGCCATCTATTGACAGGTAACGGGGAAAACATGGTTCTCCCTGCTCCGTAATCACTTGAACTGACTCATCTTTCAGGTCATACATGGCCAGGATGGATGTACTATTGTCAAGGAGTGCTGAATACGCAAAACCAGTACTATCCGCTGTCCACAGGGGGGATACAATATTTCGTGTATCATCTCCTCCTATTAATGGCAGCGTTTGGCCAGATTGACAATCATGGAGCAATAGATAATCTTTCCATTTTTTCACTTTACTATCAAAGAAGCCGTATTCAAGCAGAACTTTCTCAGTGTCGGCTGACCAGTCTACCTCTACTCGACCATCACATTCCAGCAATTCGTATGCAGACTGCTGCTGCAGATCGTACAACCATACGGCCTGGCGTATATTGTTGTAGTCATCATCCGGATAGCTGTCAGTTGCAAATATAAACTTCAGGCCGCTATTGGCCCATTTAACAGAAGATTGACTCAAGTAGCATCCCTCTGGACAGGTCCATATATTTCTTATCGCCTCACCATTTATTGAGTAAAGCCACAATTCAGCTCCCTGGTTCATAATAATATTATCCATGGTGGGAGAGATAGTGGGAGAGATTGGCCCGTGCTCCGCTGTTTTTGAGGGCAGATCAGGTTCAGGTTCCTGGGGATGATACATATCCATACAACCCGACATCAGGAAAATCATTATAAGCAGGCATACCCGCAGCTCCCATAGTTTCATTATAAATTACCTCTACCTTTCCCCGGTTTATCAAACATTGATTCCACTGAAAAAACCTAAAGATAACTTTTTGTAGTGGAATCAACATTACTATAATTATCACTTAATTCTTTCACGGACCATTAACTAATCAAGGTGTATCCTCCATTTTTAAACTTCTAGCAAAGAGTTTCAGCATTAGCGGCTAGTCTTTAAACCCCAGTAAGCTGACCAGGTAATCAGGCATTTTTCTTAATGGCATAGCAGGTCTTTCCCTGTAACAAGGGGACGGTTCTGTTGTTACATTAAAAATCAGTGCGATGTAACAACAGAACCGTCCCCTTGTTACAGGAACCTATAAAGCCTCTTCTCCTTCTTCACCCGAGCTTATTCTAATTACTCTTTCTACCGGAAGGATAAATATTTTTCCGTCCCCAACCTGTCCTGTTTGGCAGACCTTTTGAATTACAGAGATAATTTGGGCTACTGACTCATCTATACAGACTATCTCGACTTTTACTTTCTGAAAAAGGTCAACTACATGTTCCTTGCCTCGGTAATACTGTTTCAATTCCTTTTGTAAACCTCGGCCCAGAACTTCATATACGGTCATGCCTCTGACGTTTATGGCATCCAGAGCAGTTTTGAGTTCTTCCAGTTTAGAGGGTCTAATGATGGCCTCAATTTTTTTCAAACTATTACCTCCCCATTGCTGTAATGAACTGAATTTAATAATGATCAATTTTAAACAAGGTCTGACAAATTGTACTATTTTACATCTATGCAGCTACTTGAGAGTATATCAGAAAATACGGCATTCTAGAACAAAATATCAGAGAAATCATATTACTATTACTATTACTCTTCATATTAAAAAAGCAGTTTTCCAGGGAGAATGAATTCTCCCCTACCCGGCAGCTTCCATTTCCTGAATATTGCATAATAAATATTATGTCAACTACTTCTATCAGTGAAGAAGGCGTAAGCTGAAATGTCATGTTCGGAAATGTCCAGGCCTTGTATTTCTTCTTCGGGAGATACACGTATCCCAATGGTTCTTTTTAATAAACTAAATACCAAATAGGTAGCGGCAAAGGCCCAGATTGAAACTACGGCTGCTCCCAATAATTGCACCCCTAGAAGATGTACTCCTCCTCCATAGAAAAGACCACCTTGCTCGGCAAAGAGTCCTACTGCGATTACCCCCCATCCACCGTTAACACCATGGACAGCGATCGCTCCCACCGGATCGTCAGCTTTCATCCGGTCAAAGAAATTAACTGCTACAACCACCAGTATACCAGAGACTGCGCCAATGATTACCGCACTGCTTGGACTAACAAAGGCGGTGCCAGCTGTGATAGCCGCCAGGCCAGCCAGTGAGCCGTTCATGGTCATACTGGGGTCAGCCTTGCCGTACTTTAACATGGTAAACAGCGCTGCGACGGTACCACCTGCTGCTGCGGCCAGGTTAGTAGTCAAAGCAATTCGGGCAATATTCAGATCAAGACCGGATAAGGAACTGCCGGCATTAAACCCAAACCACCCAAACCACAGTATAAAGGTGCCTAAGAATGCCAGATGCAGATTATGGGGAGGCAGGAAATTAATAGAGCCGTCGCTATTATAACGCCCTGATCGAGACCCCAGTACTATTACAGCAGCCAGAGCGCTCCAGCCCCCAACTGAGTGGACTACTGCTGAACCAGCGAAATCCAGCATACCCAGATTCCCTAACCATCCGCCCACTCCCCATACCCAATGGCCGGCCACGGGGTAGATGATAGCAGCTGCCAGTGCCGTATATATGATATAAGGACCAAATTTCATGCGTTCAGCTACTGCTCCAGATACAATAGAAGCCATGGCCATGGCAAAAGCAGCCTGGAATAACCAATAAGCATAGATAGGTATTCGCAGTTTAATGTGATTCAAATCTCCGCCAATGAAGAAACCGGTACCGCCAAATAGGCCGGCCTTATCTGCTCCGTACATGATAGCAAATCCTACTGCCCAATAGCTCAGCATTCCAACTGTACAATCCATAAAGACCTTCATAACAATGTTCAAAGAATTCTTGGCACTTATGAACCCCGCTTCCAGGAAGGCAAATCCACCCTCCATAATGAACACCAGTGCTGCGCAAAGCAGCACCCATACCGTATCGATCGCGGAAGCAAGGTCCTGCAGGGAAAGCACTTCCATTGTCACAACCACTCCTTCTTAAATTTTAACAAAGTAAAAAAGCGCCCTTTCATAAGACTTCGAATGCTGTAATCTAGCCTTACAAAAGAGCGCCTTCGCCCGACAGGATAATATCCTGATTTATTCTTTTTTGTAGAAAAATCTATTTATACAACCAAATTAATCTATCTTTAGTGACAATTATTATAATAAACCCATACACAATATCTGGCAAGGTAAAAACTATATGGATATTTAGTGAAGAGAAGAGTAATCTAATCGATCAAAGGCTATGGTGTGAGGATACTAATCGTTCATACCGGTATTTCTTGAGTATTTCCTTGGTATTTCCAGTACTCCTGTTTCGGGTGGAATTATTCACATCTGGTATCTGCAGATACAGGTCTGTGATCAATCTATAATCGATATTTATCTCGGAAGGGATAAATATCGATTATAGTTATGTTTTGGTTAAGTTCTTCTCACTTAATTATGACATATATAACCAGATATGAGAATAGGCGGTGGTATTGCCTCATATCCGTCCATAAAAAGCTGAAACCCTAGGTAAGATCTAGGGTCTCAGCTTTAATTACATCAGGTTATACCTATAATACCTCAATTTTCAAACAATAAGTGCAGATGGGCTGTACGCTTTCCCAGGGCCGCATATAACACAGGCTTAGGCTCGTACTGCCAGGTCTTACAGCTCTTATCTGCCAGCATTCCTTACCGCCTGCTCCCATAATATTAGCTGTACTGGATGAATCGCTAACAAACTCGGGTCCGTTCAGGACTGAAACCGATGGATCAGGTTCCTCATTTATCACCCAGGTAAATCCGGTAGTCGGATTGCTGTTCAGTTCTAGCCTTATTTCTTCACCCGCATGCATGCTAATTGTCATCCCATTATCTATTTCAGAGAACACTCTCATCGAGCTTTGATCATCTTTATATACTTCCTCCCCTTCTTCTTGATTCAGAATAACAGTTCGTGAAATCGGGTCCCAGCTAACCGGTACTGACATGATGCCGGTCAGAAAGCGAATTGGAACCATGGTGCGACCTTCCACAATGATTGGCACAGTATTTTGCAGTTCATTATCAGCAGCCTGTAAAATGCTTGACATACTCCCTGTCACCTGACTGCATCCCGGCTTCAGGCTAAGCTCAAAGTCCTCACCGCTGCTGCTTGTTCCTGCTATTATCACGGTATGAGTGTTATCTTCCCATGTTATATTGCAGCCAAGGGCTTCAGAGATGGTGCGTAAAGGTACCCATAACCGGTCTTTGATTATCAATGGTTGGTTTTCTCTATAAATTGTTGCGCCATCAAGCTCAATACTTACAGCACTGGCAGGCAGCAAGGTCTGCCCAGAGATATCATCATGCATTTCATCGCTTGAGACAGCGTTAATGGGCGTTACCATCATCCAAAGGCTGATCAGCATCATAATCAGGAAGGGAGCGAGTAAAGGGTATATTTTTCTTGGCATGAACTCCATCACCTCCTAACAATAATACTATATGTCAGGGCAAATCTTACAGGTAACCCTAATCCTTTTAATGTTATTAATGGAAGCGAGGGGATCTTCTTTTTGCTTCCTAATTGGGCAGAGAAAATAAACTTCCCCTGCTCCCCTATTTTTTACGGGCCAGGGCTTTAAGGCAGACGCTGGCATTTTTCTCTTCCTCGTACACATCATACCAGGTTTTGCCATTATCACTGATAAAACCCTGACCGGTCTCGGATTTAGCCTTACTGCTGTAGCCTGCAACAGGTATTGCTACTGGTATAGGCCAATTCCAGTCAGGAGTAGTGAGTTTTATCACTAGCGAAAATCTCTGACCTTTTTTCAAGGAAACAGAACTGGTAAATTTCTTAATGAAATACGAGGCATCACTGATCCTACCCTCCAGATTTTTCATCAGTTCTCCGCTTCTGGGCTTCGAAGCCGTAACATTTTTATATATATACAGCTTGTAGTAAGAATCAGGAGAAGCTGCATAAAAACTGCATCCAGTCAGGTACTGGTCAGTATCTGCCACGAAAATGTTAGCAAACCAGGCTGTGTTTTGGTTATAACCATAGCCTGCGACCCATCCCAGCTGGTCATATTGATGTATGATATCACCGGTGACGGGATCATCAGCCCTGCAAAATACCGAATTAGACCGCCCTATCCAGATATCGTAATAAGATACGTAAAAGTAGCCATTATCTCCCCAGTCCTTTCCCCAACTGTTCCGCACAATAAAAGCTCCATCGCCGGGTGGTGCGCTTTTAAATTTCGAACCTGAATAATTATCATCCCAGCCTACCAGACATATGGCGTGGTTGGGAACCTCCCCACCTGTGGCATAGTAAGCTGCATTTTTATCGTTATAATAACCATTATTAAAATACATACTGCTGAACACTGCTCCGTAATTTTTAATACCCAGTTTCAAGCTGCTGTTGTCTAGAAAACTGCGTCGATCCGGAATATAAATTACCTTGTTGATATATTTTACAGGCACAAACGTATTACAATTACCCTGCCAGGGATCATATGGATCGGTACTTTCTCGGATGGGACCGCTCCAACGGGCAAGATAAGCGCTGGCCATCCATTCATTTCCCCCGCCGTCATAAGAACGATCATATCCCTCATTACAATCTTTGCTGAGCAGGTTCTTCATGTTGTTTTCTGAAAAATCCCAGCTTTCACCGGGAAGCAGGCAGGATTCCAGTGAGCCATACGCGGCAAAGGCCCAGCAAGTGCCTGCAGGCCCCTGGTCTTTAATAGCGGTTAGCTTGTTCTCTTTTCTTAAATCATAACTGGACGGCAGGGCCATACTCCGGTACTTGAGAAATGTTTTTTGGCCGGTCAGGTGAGTTAGTGCCAGCGGCGGCGGAATATATCCGCTCTTCACCGGCATGGTTGGTACAGCACCTTGATCCTGCTCGATAATATCAAAATAATTAACAAAATTCGGGTTTAACGGGGAACGTGATAAACGGGAACGAAATATTCTCAAATAAGCCACCCCAAAATATATACCATACTATGAAATTATATGAAAAATGAACATATCAGGTTACTGGGAAGCAAAAAGAAACTCCCCTTGCTTCAGTTCCACTTTCATGCCAGGTAATATCATCCACGTCTACCACATTATGCCAAAAGCTATGTTGTCAGGTAACGCCCCCTCCCCGGGAAAATTGTAGCCTGTGGGATATGTGCTCTTTATTTGTCTATAACTGTCATTTCAGTATGTAAACATTTACCTGAAGGTATATATAGAAGGAAATAGAACCATTTAATTCAGGAAGAGGTTATTATCTGGAATATTATTTATCAAATTGGTTATTCAAGAAATATTTATCATCGACGTAATATTATAGGATTTATTTGGAGGTTTTTATGATTCGAAAATTTTTCGCTTTGTGCATCTGCCTGATGTTACTATTGGGCTCAGGTATAATGGATACATCTACTGCAAGTGCTGCCAGCAGCAGTACCTATATCCAACGGTACAAAACTAATTACCCTGAGTATCTTAAAAAGGATAAGGCTATTGCAGATGCTTTTTTGACCGATTACAACAACAGTGAATCACAAGCTCTGGCTGCCAGAGCCATCTGGTATATGGAAAACGGATATATGATATACGGTCATTACAAATATTGGGATACAGGTTTCATAGATTGTTCTAATTTTGTTTCCCTGGTATATAAGGACTTTGGTTATAAAATCACCTCAGCTTCAAAAAATTATAACCAGGTAGGTGCAAAAGTTGCTGGTGTTTACTCCCGTAAAATAAAAGGAAGCAGTAAGTATGAACTGGTAGGCATCGAAAATTTAAGGCCGGGTGACATATTTACTTTTTGGAAAGAAGATAGTGATGGAAGCGGTACCCATATCGGACATGTGGCCCTTTACCTTGGGAAGATAAACGGTAAGCCAACCATAATCCAAACTGTATCCGGGCGACCTACGGCAATTGGTATAACTGATGATTTCAGCTACTGGTATGGTGAACACTTTGCCGGAGCCCGCCGGGTTCTTGATGATGCATCCCAGTATCCAGGCAAAACCTGGAAGTCTTCAGAGCCGGTAATCCCGGCCAAATACCAGCTTCCACCACAGAATCCGGTTATCATGCCGGAGAGCAAGTTTATGGCTTACGCGGGTATAAACAGCACAGTTGCTGCGGCTGATAGTCAAGCAACTTCCATAGAAATGAGTAATAATACAAGTACTGCTAGCCCGGTAAATAATGAAAAAATTATACCCGTCCAATCTCAACCTGATGATCCTGTTGATAACAATACCCGGCACTTTACTTTTACCAGCACCGGGTATTACCACACTACTTCCTGTTTTACATATTTATATACAGCCAGCAGCATTTGAGTCACGCACAAACCTGTTTAAAATATTATACCAGGTTTGATCCTGCTGGTTCAGATTAGATTAAGATGCCCCGTGCTTATATTTTATGTTTGCATGGGGCTTTTCTTACTGTATGCCAGAATATAGTATTATAAATTATTTACCGTAAACCAACGGAATACTTCGATATTATGAAGATCAGCAACTGATTTGGCATGATCATAACAGCTGGAGGGAAGGGCTACATGTAAGGGATAATTACTTTTTGAAAGCATATCCCATTGCTTAATAGTGTCATGCAGGTCTATAGTCTCCTTGGTCTCTACGTCACAAATTATATAGGAGCCATTCCTGCAAGCAACGACATCAGGGCGATAACCATGAAGAACGTTAGCAATATCATCAGGATAATCAGGATGTTTACTGGTAATTACCTCATATCCGTTAGACTTATAGTTTTTGATTATACTTCTAAGAATTGTATAATATACAAATCCTGTCATAAAAAATAGCCCCCTTATATTTTTTCACATTATGTTCTAGGATGTTTTGCGCCTTGATGACGATAGAAAGAGATCGTTTATACAACCTTGAAGGAAGTTTGCTGGCGAGCTTTATTCTCAGAAGAGAAGTAATAACTACTTTCTCTTACTCTTATATTATATCACATATAATATATAGTTCCCGGCTTGGAATATTAAGGCTCGATTTTCAGCAAAAAACTGAAATTGAGCCTTTCAAATGAGTCGATTGTGTTTAGTCTTTTTTCTTGTCCTTTTCATTCATTGCAGCTTTTAATAAGTCACCCAAACTGGTACCAAATTGCTCATTATCACTATACTGCCTGATCAATTTCTGATTTATTCGAGCACTGTTTCTATCTTTTTTGAAAATATCATCATTGCTTACCTTTTCCGGCTGGCGATGACCGCAGCTGCGATCTGGACAGACCAGCATTTTACCCTTTTTCCCTTGAACCAGAAGCATATTCTTCCCACAGGCCGGGCATTTACTTTTGGTAACATTATCCGGCTTATATTCACTATTGTCCTGTTGAATATCCTTTATCATTTCCCGGGCACTTCTTCTTATTCCTTCGATAAATGCTTTTCTGCTGCCTTTCCCTCTGGCAATATTAGTCAACTGCTCTTCCCATTGGGCGGTTAAGACAGGTGACCTGAGTTCCTCCGGAGCCAGTTCTATTAACTGCCTGGCCTTGGAAGTAGGGACCAACTGCTTGCCATTTCTCTCTATATAGAAACTGCTTATTAGTTTTTCAATAATTTCTGCTCTAGTAGCAGGCGTACCTAAGCCACTGCCGCTTATTGATTCTCGCAGTTTTTTATCCTCAATAAACTTGACCGGGTTTTCCATGGCCGTCAGCAGTGTTGCCTCGGTATAACGTGCTGGTGGTGCAGTCGTGCCGCGATTTATCTTACAGCTTTTAAGCTGCTTTTTGCTTCCTTCTTCCTGACGAGAAAGTGTTTGTTCAGGCAGTACTTCTCCAGTTTTCCTATCTTCTTCTTCAACTTTGGAGGTGACTGTTCGCCAGCCCTGTTCCTTGACCACCTTACCACGTGAATAAAACCGTTCCCCGTTTATCAAAGTGCAAATGGTAGTTTTTTCATAAGTATAGGGAGAATAAAACATAGCAATAAATCTTCTGGCAATTAAATCAAAAAGCTTCTTTTCATCATTAACCAGGACACTTAAATTCACGGATTCCCCGGTAGGAATAATGGCATGATGGTCGCTGACTTTACTGTTATCCACAAAGCGCTTGCCAGGATTCATTTTCCTGGACAATAAGGGCTTTACCATCGCCTGATATGGTCCGGTTAAAATTCCCTGCAGCCTGTTGTCTAAAGTTGGTACTATATCTGAAGTTAGATAACGTGAGTCCGTACGGGGATAAGTTACAATCTTATGCTGTTCATATAGTTTTTGCAAAACAGATAAGGTCTTTTGAGCCGAAAAGTTGAGTTTTCGATTAGCATCCCGCTGCAGTTCGGTTAAATCATACAGCAGTGGAGGAGCCTCACTTTTGTTCTCTCTGCGAATTTCTTCTATTTTAGCTTCGTGGCCTTCAACCCGGGAAATTATTTGGGCAGCTTTCTCCTGATTAAAAATTCGGCTCTGGCCTTTGGAATCCCGCCAATCCCCATAGTAGTCGCCAAAATCAGCCCGAACCGTCCAGTAAGGCTGAGGTTTGAATTCTTGTATTTCTTTCTCCCGCTGCACTACCATGGCTAGAGTTGGGGTCTGTACCCGGCCAGCATTTAATTGAGCATTATACTTGCATGATAGAGCCCGGGTAACATTAAGGCCCACCAACCAGTCGGCCTCTGCCCTGCATACGGCAGCATCATAAAGATTATCATAATCTTTTCCCGGTTTAAGATTCTTAAATCCTTCCCGGATAGCACTATCAGTCTGGGAAGAAATCCACAGGCGCTTAAATGGTTTGTTGCATTTAGCCTGAACTATAATCCATCTGGCTACCAGTTCTCCTTCACGTCCGGCATCCGTAGCAATCACCAGGTCTCTAATATCTCCCCGGTACAGCAGTTTTTTTACCACCTGGTACTGGTGAGAACTCTGCCTGATAACCTTTAGCTTCATCTTATCCGGCATCATAGGCAGATCTTCCATCCGCCACTGTTTCAGTTTCTGGTCATATTCCTCAGGTTCGGCCAGAGTAACAAGATGACCCAGAGCCCAGGTTACCACATAGTTGGCACCCTCAATGTAGCCTTTGTTTTTATTATTACAGTTCAAAACCCGGGCAATTTCCCGGGCCACACTCGGTTTTTCCGCTATCACCAGCGATTTCATTATTATACCTCACTTGTATCATCCCCGAGGGCAGGAGAATTATTTTTCTTCTGTTTCTTGCTGCGATGGCTGCTGGTTCCGTATCGGTCCTCAGGACCGCGCTTCAAACTGCCCTGGGAAGCGCTTTTTTGCTGTTTCTTTTTAATAAGCTGCCGCATCATTTCAATGTCTTTATTCTTCTCTTCCATGTTATATCCTCCTACATCTTATTACAAGTTATTATTATATCACAGACAGGATTAAAATAACCCGGAAACAGGGGGACGTTCTTGGGAAACGAAACTGACGATTACGATAACTGCAGACAGCTGACAGAAAAAGTATTAAGCGGGTTATAAATTATAACCAAGCGGGTAGTCGACTGCCCATTAATTGAGCAGCCGACCTCCCACAGCACCGTACGTACCGTTCGGTATTCGGAGTAACATTCAGTCAGAATGAGGTATGGCGCGTTTACATCTCTCGTTGGTTAAGCTCTTGATAGGCTAACGGGAGCAATTTGCTCCCGTTAGCCTATATACCTTCTATTCAACCCAGCGAACTTTTTCTTTCAGTTCGGGATCCAGGCGAGGAAGCGCTTCCGGAAAGCTCACCGGATACCCCAGCGGGGTAAGGGCTACAATTTCTTTGTTATCCGGAATATCCAGTATCCTGCGGATATTCGGTTCGTCCTGCAGGGGCCCGGTCATCCAGCAGGTGCCCAAGCCCATGGCTCTGGCTGCCAGAAGCAGGTTTTCCATGGCCGCGCTGGCACTTTCCAGGTTCATCTTGCTTATTCCTCGAATATCACTTGCTTCAGTTAATACAACAATAAGTACCGGGGCTCCTCCATAAGTGCGAGCATAGCCAATGAATTCATCCCGCTGCGGCTGATCCCAGGAGGAAGTATAGCCATCAGCGATTATAGCGTAACTATCTCCCAGCTGTATTTTCTTTTTCCCTGATACCACGATAAATTCCCATTGTTGATTATTCATCCCGGATGGAGCGTAATTTGCAGCATCTAGTATCTTTAATATGTCTTCACGCCTTACTGGATCCGGTTTATACTGGCGTACTGCCCGCCTTCCATAAATAACCTCGAAAAATTCCATAATACAACCTCCTTCATGCTGTTTCCTTTTTTCGGACCAGGCTCAGGGGCTGCTCGCTTATATCAGCATAGATTTTTATTATGCAGATAACCCCATTACCATAATTATACATTATTATTTTGCTTTGATCAGGTTTAATATGCACCTTTAAACTATTAACCTGATAACGGTGGTGATCTGATTATTTCTTAATAATTGCTGATATGACTATTTCCTGTGCGGGAAAAGATAGTTGCTTAAAAATAAGCAACTGTAACAAAAAAACATTTTTCATTCTACTTTGTTGTAATAGTAATAAAAGCCTAACCATAAAAAGACCAGGAGTGCCAGCAGAAAACCAATCAGGTCCCAGGGAGTAAGCGACCATACCGGATCGAAAACGCTTCCTGCCAGTACCAGGCTGGCCAACACCAGAACATATATCCTGATTGCTGCCAGGGCGGCCTTGGAACTCAAGTATAAAGAACGTTCATCATAAGCTACTTTACCTTCTGATTCAAGTTTGCTCATTTTCTTAAACTGGATCAATTTCGCGGTAAATACTCCTATCGCACCTGCGATCAATCCTGTTCCCATCCCGGAATCACCCCTGGTGATCATATAAACACCCAGGGCTATGAGCAGTATTACCGTAAGATAAAAAGCTGATCTGCTGTTTTTTATGTTCATCAGTCATCATCCTCCTCAAAGATAAAAATATCCTCAATATTTAGTCCAAATATTATGGCCAGTTTGTGGGCCAGCTGCAGAGATGGGTTATATTTGCCCTTTTCCAGGGATATAATCGTCTGCCGTGAGACCCCGGCTTTAATAGCCAGATCTTCCTGCGTCATACTATGAACACCTCGTAGTTCAATCAATCTATTTTGCATAATGTCCCTCCCAGAGAAGTGCATTTAAAGTAAAGCTAGCTTTACAATAATTATATAACATTCTTTCGCAATGTCAAGCGCGCTTTACAATCTAAAGCGCGCTGATTAAACCATGTGTTTAACCCATCGATAAAAAGCCCCGCCATAACAAATGATATTTGTTAATGACTTCTGCCCAGCGCTGAGCTTCCAGGACTTAAACCATAGGAAGGTTTTAGGTAATGGTATCCTTGAATTATCTTAGGTATTCAGGGGATAACAGGTGAAGCGTGAACAAAGTCAAATGTGATTATATTGCTTTTGGTGCTAAAGGTTATGCTGTTGGATAATTACATGATATCTAAGCAGTAATATATTCCTTATCAAGTGAATAAATAGAAGTAGATTATACGAAAGGTGGACAGTCATGAGCAAGTTATTCACAACCGGTCCGGTTGAAAATGCTGTCAGCAATTCAGCCTTGAGTGTAGTGGTGAAAATCCTTAATAACAGCACCAAAGACACGATAAACGCTAAAATAACACTTTACAGTCTGGATGGAACAAAGGAGCAGGTATCCAGCGTTACCCTGTCGCTCGCGCCTTTAAGTTCTGATTACACCAGCTATCAAGTAGATTTTCTCAAGGAATATGAAATCCAAATTGAAGTAGATGGGGATGAAACTGCATTGGTCTCGGTATGGGGTCTGGATTCAGAAGCCAACCTTATAGCAGCCCAACGTTTCGTTCACACTGAACTTAAGGAGTATTCAATATTGTCTGCAAAAACCAACACATTGCGGATGCCCTCAAGAAAGATCCGTAAAAGAGGCAGGTAGAGTTCCCCTTTACTCGGGTGCGAAAGCTGGACCACTGTTTCATCCAGGATGGCCCTGGGTGAAGCAGCAATCTGTAATAAAAATCATTTTCTTTTAAAATAGTGTTCCCTTATGATAGGTTCCCGGCATTTTTTACAATAGATAGTTGCTTTATGGTGAAATTCCTTAAGGTAAAATTTATTCCCACATCTTGGACATTCACCCTTACGAGCTAATCGGGAATTGATAACAGAATATTGATATAATGGATTCATCTATAAATTACTCCTTAAAGTATTGTCTTTTATTATATCAGAAACAGTGGGGTTCCGGTAGTCCAGGAGGGTATTTGAAGCTTAATATTACAAGATGACGTCAGACCTGCTGACATCATCTTGTAATCTATAAAGTCCTTCCCAAAGAAATACCAGACTATCTTGGAAAATATAAAGTCCATCAAAATCCAGCTAAAGCCTTCGTTTGATCAATATTGATCTCTGGGTCTGGGCCGGTTCGGTTTTTTAGTATTCCTGGTAAAACCCGATTTTCTGCCGAAACTGTTTTTACTGTTATCATTTCTCTGAGTTTTCTTAAACTTTATAGGAGGAACATCGGACAACTCTTTAAAAGTAGTTTTTTCGGGCTCCCGGGTCAAGATTTTTAAAGCTGCTGACACAAGAGTTACTGAATCGTATTCTTCTAATAAACTCTCGGCCAGGTTTTTGTAGGTATGGATATCTTCCTTTTCCATTACCCTAAGCAGGTCCTCAACCGCCAAATGCTGCAGACCGGCAAAAGCTTCATTCACAGTCGGGATAGGCTTTCTATGTATTCGGTGTTTGGTAAGCTGTTCAATAGTTTTAAGATGATCAATTTCACGTGGGGTAACAAAAGTTGTAGCTAATCCGGCTTCTCCCATTCGACCGGTTCTTCCTACTCGATGCACATAGCTTTCTGGATCCTGGGGTATATCAAAGTTATATATATTGGTTACTCCGCTTATGTCCAGACCTCTTGAGGCTACATCGGTTGCCACCAGAACTTCTACTTCTCCGGCCCTGAATTTGCGCATTATGGTATCTCGGCGGTTTTGGCCCAAGTCACCGTGAATACCTTCAGCTGAATACCCGCGCTCACTCAAGGCTTCCGCTATTTCATCAACCCGGCGCCGGGTGCGTCCAAAAACAATAGCCAGTTCGGGATTTTGGATGTCAAGCAAACGGCATAATATATCTAATTTTTGTTTTTCCGGGGTTTCAATGTATTCCTGCTTAATATTGGCTACCGTAACCTCCCGGGGAGCAATATGGATAATTTCAGGATTCTTCATGAACTTTCGGGCCAGGGTCTGAATGTGCAGAGGAATAGTCGCAGAAAAAAGAAGGCTCTGTCTTTCTTCAGGCATATCTTGCAGAATGGTCTCAATATCCTCGATAAATCCCATATTTAACATTTCGTCAGCTTCATCCAAAACCACCATCTTAACCTGCTGGAGACGGATGGTCCTTCTTCTCATGTGGTCCATCAGGCGGCCCGGAGTGCCGACAATTATACTAGGTCTTTTGCGCAGTGCTTTTATCTGTCTGTCAATCTCCTGCCCTCCGTAAATAGGCAGTGATCTCACGTTTTTATAATGACCAATCCGATTTAGTTCCTCAGCTACCTGTATGGCTAATTCACGCGTAGGTGTTATAACCACACCCTGAATTTGTTCTAGATTAGTATTACACCTATCTACCATAGGTATGCCATAAGCTGCAGTTTTACCAGTACCAGTCTGCGCTCTTCCAATCAAATCTTTTCCCATCAAGGCGATAGGAATCGTTTTTTCTTGAATAGGAGTAGCTTCTTCAAAACCCATACTTTTAATGGCTTGAATTATGGGTGGTGCTAATGCCAATTCGTCAAAAGTTCTCAATATGAGTAGATCTCCTTTTCACTGTAGTTCTTATGTTATAATTACCCGATATTGGGTTTTTTATAGCACGTTTTTCAATAAGTAATTGAAGTTGCACCTGGAGTCGCCAATCAGTTAAACGATACCAACGATATGACTATTTACCCTCCAGACTATATTTAACCCTAGTAATATTCTCATATATCGACTGAAAAGTAAATTTGTAAACTGTCAGCAGATCAGATCCGGAATAATTTTCATGCTAGAAAACCTCACGTCATAAGCGGCAGCATTATTTGGGCAGATGGCAGTATTATTTTATCATTGCAGTCACTTCAGCACTCAAATCGATTTCCGATTTAGTCTTGACACTGGTAATGAACACCGCCATCAGCACCAGGGCCCCACCTGCCATCTGTACCAGGGTAAGTTTCTCGCCCAGTATAAACCAGGCACCTATTGCTGTAACCACCGGAATACCGTTAATAAAGACTGAAGCTCGAGAAGCCTCTATTCTAGTTAAGGCAAAATTATAAGCTAAGAAAGCTGTAATAGTACAAAACAAGGAAAGAAATACTATAGCTGCAACGGATTGTATACTTACCTGAGCCCAACTTATATCCGGCAGATTATACAAAAAGAAGGGAGCGAAAATAATAGTACCGTATATAACCTGAAAACCAGTAATTTGCATCGAGGATAATGTTTTACCCAGATCCCGAGCCAAAACCATGTAAAATGCAGCTGAAAAAACTGCACCCAGTATTAGTAAATCTCCTAATAACGATCCTCCCAAAGATAATTTCTCGCCTCCTCCTAACACCAATACTACAATACCTATTACTGATAAAGTTATTCCCAGTATGCTCTTGCGGTTTATTTCTTCTCCCAGAATGAAGTGGGCTAATATCAATACCGCAATTGGTACCAGAGCCAGTATTATGGAGGTACTGGAAGCAGTAGTATAGGTCAAGCCTATCGTCTCAAATGCAAAATATAAACCTGGTTGAAAAAGAGCGGTAAGCAAAAGCTTCCGGTGCTGTTCAGAGCTGAGTTTTGGTAAACCGCTGCGGAAAAATACTATCAGGAAGAACAACGAAGCCAGACTGAAGCGAAGGAAATTGCAAACCAGGGGAGTGAAACTGCTTAAGGCTATCTTGGTGCCAATAAACGACAGTCCCCAGAACAGCATGGTTATGATCAGTGCAGCATAGGTAGTCAAATTCTTATTCATCATTCTACTCCTTAATTTATAAAAACAGTCCATCATCTTCAATCCATTATATTATTTAGCTGCTCTCCTGTCTTTAGAATTCTTGCGGGATTATCTGGTATACTATATAAAAGTAACAATTATAGCTTGATCAGCGTGTTAATGAGGTGATTTTCAATGGAAGTTAATATGGGTTCAATAATATGGTTTTTATTCCTCTTATTTGCTTTTCTGCCGGTGTTAAATCAGAGACGTATTATCTCAGGAAGGCTGGCTCTCATACGCAAAATTGAAGAGAAAAGACACAGCCGGGTAATCACTCTCCTGCACAGACAGGAAGCACTGAGTTTCCTGGGGATACCATTTCGCCGTTTTATAGATATGGAGGATGCAGAACGGGTACTGCGCGCCATCCGTTTGACTCCAGATGATATGCCTATAGACATAATTCTGCATACTCCGGGAGGTCTGGTTTTAGCCGCAGAACAAATAGCACGAGCTCTAAAAAGACATCCGGCCAAAGTAACGGCTATTGTACCTCATTATGCCATGTCAGGGGGCACTTTGATAGCCCTGGCAGCTGACGAGATCATGTTGGATGAAAATGCAGTACTAGGACCGGTAGACCCTCAGATAGGCCAATACCCGGCCAATTCCATAATCAGAGTTCTTCGGGATAAACCGATCAACAGAATAGATGATGAAACAATTATTTTAGCTGATATCGCTGAAAAGGCTACCCATCAGGTATATGAATCAGCAGTTGATATCCTCTCTCCCCGGGTGGAACACGAGCAGGCTAAGAAACTGGCCCAAATGCTCAGCGAGGGACGCTGGACGCATGATTTTGCACTGGTATGTTCTACCCTTACCAATATGGGATTGAATGTTAATTGTGATGTTCCGGAAGAGATCTATCTTTTGATGAATCTGTATCCCCAGCCAAACCGACAGGTACCATCTGTTGAGTATATTCCTATTCCCTACCGCAGGGATAAAACATCCAGATAAAAAATCAGCTCATTTACTTATAAATACAAAAGCTCACCATCTTGTGAGCTTTTATTATTTTCTGTACTTATCCAATGGTCGAACTTCTCTCAATCCCTGTTTTTAATGCCTTCCTACCGCCTCATCGATAGGACCGTGTTCTATTGAAATAGGTCCTCCTTCCACGGTCATTTTCACTTTATCTATACCGGGAAATTCAGTCAGGGTATATACAATAGAATTTATGGTCATACCTTCCCCAGTTGTTCCGCCCCAGTGTTTGCTATGCATCTCAATAGAGAAATCTACCAGGGCAATATTATCATCTATTTCCACACTATTGACCTGGACTTCAACCGGAATGGTTTTATGCAGGTCACTGTCAGTTGGTCCTTTTATAAGTTCTTCCAGGGTTCTTAGCATTAAATCTTTCATGGTAATATCGGGAGCAACCGCAATTATCCTCTTTTCCTGAGCTAGCGCTGTTGCATCCTGATTGCAGAAATACAGTGCAATTTCCTTACTGACTTCAGGTTGACTTATGTTGTTTTCGAAAGGCTCCATGAAGCCACGGGAATTGCCGCTGGGACCAATAAGTTCGTCACCCTCCACCAGTATCTTGACCCGGTTAATATCCCGATCAAAACTGGTTAGCGTGTTAACTACAGAGCCAACCGCTATGATTTCAGCAATGCTTCCTCCGATACTGCAGAACTCTTTACTCAAATTGACAATCAGGTCATTGCCCTGCTTCATGGTACCATATACTATAGTTTTGGAAGCTATGTTGCTTCTGTAATCGGAGTTTTCTGGACCTTTAATTAATTCTTGCAGCACAATGCTATATTTATCCTGGCCTTTGGGGAATAATATTTCTCTTTCTTCCTCTACAAATTGTTCATTGCCTAAATCAGAATAGTACAATTGAACTTTTACCTTTTCTATTTCATCAGGTGGGGTTGTACTAAGTTGATTCGCATCATTGGTACACCCTGTAATAATTCCCATTAACATTAATATCACCAGTATTTTAAACAAACGATTTATCAACTTTTCTTCCTCCTGTTTACAGAATATTTCAAGATAATACACCTGATATCAAAATATATCCTGGAAACAGCCTAACTGCATCATTTTGACTGTCTTGGATATAAACGGCGGGCTGTCCTAAGCGATCTCCTGAGAAATTATTCCTTCTTTTTTGTTCTTTCAGTATTACTAAAAAATATTGTAACATAACCCATGCGATTTTATCACAGATACAGCCTATGTTAATTAATTGCATAGATGATCTTGGTTTCCCTGGAAAAGGTATTGCTTATCAAATTAGCCGGGAAATATTCTGGCGACGTATACCTCCTTTGTTTGCACATTAATACCATTTATACTTATATTTTTCTAAACCAATATCTATTTTATTTAATTATTATCAGGTCGTACGTCCTTGCTTTGTTAATACAAAAAGACAATTTACTGTTTTAGGCAGTTGTATCTGCTTATTCAATATTAATATAGGAATATTATCATGTTTTAGAAGGAATTTACTAATTTTTGTAGAAGAAATAAGCAAAGATGGAACGGGAGGGGTTATGTGATGACTAACATTGTTATTGTTGGTGCTGGACAAGGTGGCAGCTCTATTATGAAAGCGCTGCAGGGAATTGAAGGTATCAAGGTAATAGGAATTTGCGATGCCAATCCATCAGCTCCAGGTATGGTTCTGGCAAAGGAAATCGGAGTAAAAACTTTTACCGACCTGGATAATGTATTTTCCCTGAGTAATTGTGATTTAATCATTGAAGCAACCGGAAGCGAAAAAGTCCAGGAAATTATTACCGGCGGCAAGAATGAGCATACGTCGGTGGTAGACTCTCATGGCGCTAATTTGATGATGACATTATTAGAAAGCCGGGAAACGATGATGGTAAAGCTGCACAACGAAGCGGTAAAGTTGTCTGATATGTCCAACGATCTTTCTGCAACCATGCAGACGGTTACCCGTGCGATGGAGGACGTTGCTGCTTATGCTAATGAAGTGTCCAAGAAAGGTGAAGACCTGGTCGATTCCGCTAACCAAGCTGTAGAACGTTTAAATGAAACCGGAGAAGTATTAAATATCATTAATTTTACGGCTACCCAAACTAAACTGCTGGGCTTTAACGCTGCTATTGAGGCCGCTCGCAGTGGTGAACATGGCAAAGGTTTTGCGGTGGTGGCTGATGAGGTACGAAAACTAGCCGTAGAGAGCACAGTATCAGTTGGGAAAATATCAGATATATTAAAAAACATTGAAGATTCTGTGAAGACCATAGCTGGTGGAGCAAATGATGCAGGCACCACCATAAGAAAACAAGCGGAGCAAACTCAGGCGGTTTCCTCCAGCATACAACAGGTTGAAGCCATGGCCCAGGAGTTAACGGCTCTGGCTCATAGTCTGGCAGATATTGCCTGATTTAATTCTTCCAAATCTCCCCAACATTTTTGCAGGGGAGATTGTTTTTTTAGGAAACATCGATTTGTACAACCGCTATTAAATAGTTTCTTCCGCTCCCAAGTATAAGCTTCAGCCATTACCTTTTAAGCTATAATAACATTCCTGGCTCAACTCGTCTTCTGCTTTATAATATTATCACCCTCCTGAATAGAGGAACTCTTATTTTCCAATGAAGTACCGTCCACATCTGCCAAATCACAATTTGTTTTCAGGTTTTTAAAAGCCACTGACAGCATGAGTTTGATTCTATTCAATTGATTTACCTCACTGGCACCTGGGTCATAGTCTATGGCGGCAATATTTGCTTCGGGATACTGCCGTTTCAGTTCCTTAATCATACCTTTGCCGGTAACATGGTTAGGAAGACATGCGAAAGGCTGCATGCAAATAATATTGGGTGCTCCCATTTCTATCAGCTCTATCATTTCCGCTGTTAACAACCAGCCTTCGCCAGTATGGTTTCCCAGCGAAACCACCTTTTCAGCGTTTTTAGCCATGTCATAAATTGAACAGGGGGCATCGAACCTCTTACTCCGCTTTAATGCTTTTATCATATCACGACGGCAATTATCAAAATATTTTATGAACCACATACCCAGTACTTTACTTTTTAATGTGCCAGATAGATAACGGTGGCGATATATGAGGTCATAAGCACAGTAGGTAAAGAAATCAAGTAAATCAGGCACTACAGCTTCTGCACCTTCATTTTCAATAATGTTAATTACGTTATTATTGGCAGTCGGGTGATATTTTACCAGTATTTCACCCACAATTCCTACCCGGGGTTTCCTGATCTCTCTGATCTCCAACTGGTCAAATTCCGTTACAATCTGTTTAACATACTTGCGAAAACTGTACATATCGCCAATCATCAACTGTTGTTTACAAAGGTTTATCCACTTTTCGAAAAGCAGATTAGCAGAACCGGGTATTTTCTCATAAGGCCTGACCCGGTAAAGTACTCTCATGAGCAGGTCGCCGTAGATTATTCCCATGATTACCTTTTTAAATAAAGCTGGGGTTATTTTAAATCCGGGGTTAGACTCAAGACCGGTAATATTGGCTGAGATAACCGGTATATTTTCCAGGCCGGCATCCTTCATGGCTTTACGTAAGAAGGCAATATAATTGGTTGCTCTGCAGCCCCCTCCAGTCTGAGATATTATAACCGAAGTATTTTCTAAATCATATTTACCCGATTTTAAAGCCGCAATAAGTTGTCCAACTACTAGTATCGATGGATAGCAAGCATCATTATTCACATATTTAAGGCCCTCATCAACCGCATTCTTGTCCACTGAGGGCAGGACCACGATATTATATCCCTCAGATGCAAACAAATTCTGTGCCAGTTCGAAATGTATAGGCGACAACTGTGGACATATTATAGTGTGCCGATCGCGCATTTCTTCGGTAAATGGCAGCCTGCTCTGTACTACAGGCTGAATAGACGGTTTATTTCCAGATTTATAACGCTCTTCCATGGCCGCCACCAGGGATCTAATTCTAATTTTCACTGATCCCAGGTTGCTTCCTTCATCAATTTTTAAGCAGGTATATATTTTCCCCGATGATTCCAGTATCTCTTCCACCTGGTCAGTGGTAACCGCATCTAAACCACAGCCGAAGGAATTAAGCTGTATTAATTCTAAATCTTTGCGATTCGAAACATAACTGGCAGCTGCATAGAGCCTGGAATGATACATCCATTGATCCACTACTCGAATGGGTCGATTAACCTTGCCCAGATGTGAAACGGAGTCTTCGGTCAATACGGCAAAACCCATAGAGTTGATTAATCCAGGAATACCGTGATTGATCTCGGGATCAATATGATAAGGCCGACCGGCAAGTACGATTCCTTTCTGATTTGTCTCTTCCAGATATTTAAGGGTTTCTTCCCCTTTTGTGCGTATGTCTTGACGGGCTTCTGCTTCCTCTTCCCAGGCTGCTTCAACAGCCGCGGCAATTTCTTTTTTGCCTATACCATAATCTGCCATTTCTTCATAAAGTCGCTGTATCATACGTTTTTTGTTTTCATAAGGAAGAAAAGGATTCATAAATTTAATGTGCTTATCTCTTAACACGTCCATATTATTCTTAATAACTTCAGGATATGAAATTACTATAGGACAGTTGAAATGATTTGAGGCTTCTTCAATTTCTTTTTTCTCATATGTTATGCACGGATGAAATATGGTTTTTACTCCACTATTTACCAGGGCCATTATATGACCATGAACCATTTTGCCCGGATAACAAACCGATTCCGAAGGTATAGTCTCCAAGCCCAGTTCATAAATTGTCTTGGATGAACGCGGAGACCTCTCCACCCTGAATCCCAGTCGGGTGAAAAAAGTAAACCAGAATGGATAATTCTCATACATATTAAGCACCATGGGAATACCTATGGTTCCCCGTTGTGCTTCTTTTTTCTTTAGAGGAACATATCTGCTCAGCCGCCGCAGCTTATATTCATAAAGGTCGGGCAGATTACTGACTTTCTTCTCCATACCGGCCCCTTTTTCACAGCGATTACCGGAAATATATTCTCTGCCATCATTAAAGGTATTTATGGTAAGCAGACAGTTATTTAAACAACCTTCGCATCGTGACATAGAACTACTATAGCCGAAATCTTCCAGATCAGTACCTCCCATAAGATCGCTGTCCTTACCGGGGAGATATTTTTCGGAAGCAATCAGGGCGGCTCCAAAGGCTCCCATTATCCCCGCTATATCCGGTCGTATCACTTCTCGGCCTACAATATTCTCAAAGCTTTTCAGGATTGCATCGTTATGAAAAGTTCCCCCTTGCACAACTATTTTATCTCCCAGCTGATCAGTATTTCTTAGTTTAATTACCTTAAACAAAGCGTTTTTAATTACTGAATAGGAAAGACCGGCTGAAATATCGCCTATGGTGGCCCCCTCTTTTTGAGCTTGTTTTACCATAGAATTCATAAAAACTGTACACCTGGTACCAAGGTCCACGGGATGCTCTGCCAGAAGAGCATGTTCAGCAAATTCCTGAACACTCATGTTCAAGGATTGAGCAAAGGTTTCAATAAAGGATCCGCATCCAGAAGAGCAAGCTTCGTTCAAAATGATACTGTCTATAGTTCCATTTTTAATTTTAAGACATTTCATATCCTGCCCCCCGATATCAAGAATGAACTCCACCCCGGGCAGGAAATACTGGGCAGCACGATAATGAGCTATCGTTTCTACCTCACCCAAATCAACTGAAAAAGCTGACTTAATTAAACTTTCCCCATAACCGGTTACCGACGAATTTCTAATGACAGCTCCTTCAGGTAATTTATCATATAGATCGCGCAGAAGATTCAAGGTACTGGTCAATGGACTGCCTTCATTACTGGCATAATATGAATATAAAAGCTTACCATGAGTATCTATTAAAGCCGCTTTGGTAGTAGTTGAGCCGGCATCTATCCCCAGAAAACAATCCCCCTGGAATTCCGTTATTTTGCTACGTTCCAGGTTATGGGCCCGATGTCTGGCTTTGAATTCACTCAGCTCATCCTCACTGGTAAATAAAGCATCCAAACGACGTACATCTTCTGATTGTATACCCTTCGAGTTATGCAGTCTATCCAAAAGCGTATTAAGCTTAACCGTCTCCTCAGACCTGGATGCCAATGCTGCCCCAATGGCTACATAATATTGAGCATTATCAGGAAATATGGCATGCTCCTGGTCCAGGTTCAGAGTTTCAATAAATCTCTTTCTAAGTTCAGATAGAAAATATAATGGTCCACCCAGAAATGTCACATGACCACGAATAGATTTTCCGCAAGCCAGACCGCCAATAGTCTGGTTAACTACTGACTGAAAAATAGAAGCAGCTATATCCTCTCTAGATGCCCCTTCGTTTAATAGAGGCTGAATATCAGTTTTAGCAAATACACCGCATCTTGCGGCGATAGGATATATAGTATGATACTTCCGGGCCATTTCATTTAAGCCGGCAGCGTCTGTCTTCAGCATAGCCGCCATCTGGTCAATAAATGCTCCCGTTCCACCGGCGCAAGTCCCATTCATCCGCTGATCAATACTTCCACCGATTTCATAGAAGGTTATCTTGGCATCTTCTCCACCCAGCTCAATAGCTACATCAGTTTGGGGTATGTATTTTTCCACCGCCTGGGAACAGGCTATAACTTCCTGAATAAAACCAGCCTGTAAAAACTTAGAGGCTGATAAGCCGCCAGAACCCGTTACCATAAGAGTTACATTCATGCCCGGGTATGCAAGATTAGCATCCTCTATCATCTTAGATATAGTAACTTTTATATCTGAGTAATGGCGTTGATATTTGCTGTATACAATAGAATTAGAATGGTCTAAAATTATTATCTTTACAGTTGTTGAGCCAACATCTAAACCGAGGTGCAGCAATTTATCCATATATTACACAGCTATAAAGCTGCTCCCTCCTTTTTTTTCATGTTAGACAGCATTCAAACAGTGTTTGAATACCTAATTACATGGTATTTTATATTTTATACTTTGTCAATTCTCTGTGCAATAATTGACCACATATGAATAATAATATATCATGTTTAAAGCAGTGTTTAAAACATAAGTGACGGCATCACTATCTTATCAGTAATTCTATATAAAAGAAGGGACATAATTATGCAGACCAAAGAAAAGCATAGCAATACCAAAAGAAGAATCCTTGAAGCATCGCTGAAAATCATTTCAACCGAAGGCTTCTGTAAAATTACTATAAGGAAAGTAGCCTCCCTGGCAGATGTGAATATAGCAGCTATTAATTATCATTTTGGCAGTAAAGAACAGCTGATAAATGATGCGCTGCACAGTATCACCGAACAGTTATTAAACTCATTTAGCATACTTTCCGGTGAGGATGGGACTCCAGAAGATAGGTTAAGGCTCTTTTTGAACGATTATACTAAGACTCTCGTAATGTATCCCGATATTATTAAATATTTCATCATGCAGTCTATAAGTGAGTACTGTGTTATTGGAGAGTATGAATTATTTTTGCAAGAGCAGGGTTATGACTTGATAAAGAATACCCTTAAGCAAATTAGGCCGGATGACAGTGAAACAACCACTGCCATGAGGATTATGCAGATGCTGGGAGGCCTGGCCTTCCCGGTTTTGGTTGCTAATCGTATTATAGCTTTAAAGGATTTTGACTATTTTCAAGATGACGTAAGATCTGATTATGCAGAAATAATGATAGAAAATATAATCTCGCGATAATAGGCTGGAATCAAAAATCCCTTCAGCTTTTATTTCAAACTAAGCAATTGTTTAGTGTTATATTGACTTAATAATAGCAATGATATGCAGGAATAAACATATGTTGTTCATCGCCCATCTTATCTTTTAATGTTTATGTAAACTAATTCATCTGTATTTTTGGTTCCGCAGATCTCATTTAACTACAACTCTTTAGAAATTCTTTCAGGCTATTCATACCGTCTCAAGTGGAATCAATCTTCTGTATACTTCAATTCCCTAAAATAGTCTTTAAAGTAGTATAAAGGATAAGCTAGCGTTAGATTTCTTTCTTTCCCATCCTGCTGCGCAGTAGTCACCGCATATACAATCGCTATAGCTTGACCCTGTTGGTTAATAACCGGACTTCCGCTATTACCTGGTTGGCAGTTTATATCGAGTAACATAACGGGTATTTCTTGCATGGTGTAATACCCCATAATTGGGCCCTGCAGAATAACCTGTTTAAAACCCATTGGATTACCTATTACTGACACAATATCCTCTGATTCCTGAACACTGTCTGTTTCCAGGGTTATATAAGGTAGGTCCTGAGCATCCAGATTGAGTATAGCAATATCAGCATTATCAAAAATGTGTATATCATTGCTGTATAAGACTCTGCCGTTCTCAAACTGTATTTTAATACTCCTGGCGTTCTCCACAACATGCTGATTGGTTACTATTATCCCGGTATCAGATATATTAAATCCCGTACCCTGACGGGATTTGTAATTGAACAGGTCTTCATTTTGGGATTCAATAGATACTACTGCCGCTACCCCTCGATTCAAAGCAGAATTATCCTGGGGATTAACTCTGTTCTTAAGAAAGTCCAAGCTGCCATTGAGCAAGGAGGAAAATTGAGGAATATACAATGATATAAAGGTCAGCAGTACTATGGCTGCTAGTATTTTTAAAGCAGGATGTCTTTTCCGATATGGACTTTCCTGTAATTGATCGTCATTTAGATCAAAATTATCATTATCATCCATTCTCACTATCAGTTCTCCCTAATTTAAAATGAAAATCAAGCATCGTATAATTAATTATACCTGATCTGTCTGTTATTTGACTGGACCTTATTACTTAAACATATCTATTTGAATACATAAAGGAGTGTATAGTAAAGATGCTGTCGGAAAAATCCATTCAGGCGCAAGGGACAAGTCCATTATGGAGTAATAGCTTCTCTGAACTGTACTAAATGAACTGTTCCCCCCTGGTCTCAAGATTAAGATAGTACTGGCATTACACAGTGCAGCAAGGTAATATTGCAGATTAATACTCAGTAAAGTATCGGTTATGGCAGGTAATGAAAATTATAATTGAAACTTGATCCAGAAAGTGGTGCCTTCAGGACATGTGTTCACATCAATTAAGGCATTATGCCGGGAGGCAATATTAAAACAGATAGGAAGACCCAATCCTATCCCCATTTCTTTGGTTGAATAAAACGGAGTTCCCAGATTGTCCAGTATCTCATCCTCTATACCACAGCCCTGGTCTTGAATCTGTAATACTACTGCATTATTCTCCTGAAAAGTCTTTATAGTCAATATTCCCCCCGCGGTCATGGATTCCAATCCATTGCGGGTCATGTTAAATATCAGCTGTCTTATTTCTTTAGAGTCTACCATTAAGTCTGGGATGGTTTTTAAATCCATTTTTACTTGTTTATCTGATTTTATGGCATCTGCGGATATTAAGGGATATATGGCCATAAGTATGTCATTGAGGTTTTCTTTTTCAGAATATAAAGGTTTATCCTTGGCCAGAGACAAAAACTCTGAAATAATGCTATTAGCATCATCCAACTCCTCGATCATAATGTCGAATATTTCCTTATATTCTTTAAATTTTATATTGCTCCCCAGCATTTGCAGAAAGCCACGAACCGTAGTCATAGGATTTCTAATCTCGTGTCCCAGCCCAGCAGCCATTTCTCCTACTGTTTTCAATCTGTCCAAGCGAGATAATTCACCTTCCATGCGTTTTCGGTCGGATATATCACGGCTAACCAAAACTGCGCCATATATTTTACCTCGGTAATCATAAATAACGTTAACTACGGTTTCCATGTACAGATAACTTTCGTCTTTGCAGCGATACCGGTAATCAAATTTGGAAAAAGTCTTGCATTTAAAAGCGCGAACGAAATTCTCTTTGACCTTGTCCAGGTCCTGGGGATGAACAAATTCATAGAATGAACATCCCAGCATTTCATCAGCCTCGTAGCCCAGCATACTGTAGCACGATGGAGTAATGTATTCATAATCCCCACCTATATTAACCTGCCCAATCATATCTATCATATTATCAGTTAAACGCCGTAGATTTGCTTCGCTGGCCTCTAAAGCCTCCGCGGATTTTTTCTGTTCAGTAATATCCTGTATCTGAACCAGAAATCCTTCAATGCTTCCATCAGGATATTTTAACGGACTTATGTAATATTTAATAAACGTTTTGCCGCTTTTTAGAGTTTTAAAGGAACCAGCTTTTTTTAATTTATCGAAGTTAAGCTCTTCTTCATAACTTAAAATAGCAAGATTACTTAATATTGCTTCATCGGCCGGTCTAAAATGTCTATCGGCAAACAAATTAAAATGTTTGACATCATCAATACTTTCTATACCAAGGATATCAATCATAGCCATATTAACATCCAGCAGCTTTCCATGAGGATTGTAAACTGCAATTCCAATAGGTGACTGACGAAAGATACTCCTAAATTTTTCTTCACTTATCCGCAATGCTTCCTGGGCTCTTTTTCTTTGAGTTATATCAATAAAAGTACCTACTACTCCAATAAATTCGGCCTCCGAATTAGAAAGGGGGGCTTTATTGAAAATCACATCATGCCGATCCCCATCGGCATTTTGAAATTCCCACTCATAGGTCTGAATTCCAGCATTCGAAAGCAGGTCCAGATCCATTTCACGATATTTAGATGCCAGATCCTCAGGCAGCACTTTAAATAAAGACTGCCCTAATATATCCTTCCTGGCCAGGCCTAGTGCAGTTTCAAAAGCTTTGTTGGCGAACTGGAATTTTCCACAGGTATCTCTATAGAAAGCAGGCGTTGGAATCCCATCGAGAATATTTTCTAAAAAAATAATCTGTTCCTGGAAACGTTCTTCGATTTGTTTTACCTGGGTTACATCGACGATAACAGCAGCTAGTTTACCCGCAGTGGGAGCAAAAATAATAATATCTAAATATTTTCCTATAATTGGTTCATAAGCTTCAAAGTAGACTTGCAGTCCGGTATTTACAACTATATCAATAGCTTTTAACCATAAGTGCAGGTTACTGCAGTTCAACTCGCTGACAGTCTGTTCATATATACGCTGGCTGGAAATATTCATAATGTTTTCACATGACTGACTTATTTCTGCAATTCGGGCATCGCAAATTATTTCTTCCTGATCTCTGATTGGATCTAGCAGAATCATAGCACCATTGGAAGTATTAAACAGCCTCTGGTAAAGACGGTTGTCATGGTGTAGAAGCATATAGTAGGTATCCGGTTCACCGTTATAATATTTTAAGATATGACAATTATTATATCTGTCCTCGTGTAATAATGAGCACATAATCTCATCGGTAATGACAGAGGTTCCATCCTTTCTAAAATATTCAGTCTGAAAATGATGTATAGATAGAGGTGAATCAAGTGCTTCTAATTGATAAGCGTTTACCGCTGGAAACAAGTCTCTCCTGCCTGCTACTATATCACTGTCATTCATGGAACACAAATAGTCAACGTGGTAACCGGTAAACGCAGCGAAGGTTGAATTACAGGCTACAATCTCCCCTTTTTCATTGGTTTCATATATTGGTAAGTCAATAGTATTTATATTATCATTATCTATACCCCTAATCGTTTTTATATCGAAATCTCTTACAGCAGGTTTTTTATAGAGTTTATTAATGTTAACTCGTTTATTTAGAACATATATAGGATATAGTGAAATTACCATTTGTTGTTTAATGGGAGAAAACTTGCTCTTTTCAAACTGAGCCAGCAGTACTATATTGTAGTTTGACAATATATAGCTATTAATAGCGGCCAGATTTTCCAGTAACGAATGTATGGATATTTTTTCATCACTCTGTTTGATATCCATAATTATATAGAGCAATTCTTTCGATAAATCTGTTTTATTATGAGAGTATTTTATAAACAAGCATTTTAAGTCGTTGTATAAGTTATTCATTTGAAAATCTTGAAAAATCAATATTCCATTTTCTACCATACGTTCTGCGTCTATGTTCATTAATTTCAGCTGGTCCCTGAAACACTTACCTCCCGACTCATCTGATAGATAGATGCATCTGCTTCCCTCAGTGATACTTGATTCTAATATTGCAGCAGAAAGGTTATGTGCCTCTTCATAAGATTCATAAAAATGACAAATAAAAGCATCTGCTTTTATTTGCTTAATTATATCATCGGTTAATGTTTCAGTTTTATAATTCTGCTTCATAAGACACCTTCCCCGGATTTTTCTCACTGGCAAATACCTACTTAACAGTAACATTATTCGTCATTAATAGTCATTTTCCTCTATAGTATAACATTATTTATAAAATACCTTAATATATCCGCTATTATCCCTAAAAATTGTCATTTATTATATGAAAAAATTAATCTAATGTATTAGCCATAATTATTTAATTGAAAATTGATTTTAAGATTAGACCACTTGTCCTAATCTGTTATAATTTTATTAATGTAAATATAATGTTCTAATTTATGGTAGTAATCCGTTATTATGCTTCTTCCATAAGTTAATATAATTTGCTTACAGGGAGGAATATTTTTGCTCAACCAGCAGCTGCTTCATTCCTGCATTGATAAATCACCTCATGGTATTATAATTTTTCACAGTGACCGCCTGATTTATGTAAATCAACGCATGATGGATTTACTTGCTTATGATCGCCAAGAATTGGAAACCATGGCTCGGGATGATATTGTAAATAATGCTGTATCTGATAAACAAATCAATTCTAAAAATAAATCCGATCAATCCTATCTAATAAACAAATATGGCAGTAAAATTCACTGCAGTATAAGTAATGTGTCCGTTAATCATACGCTAGAGCAGATTTTGATTGTAATCGAAAATACCTGGCCTGAGAACGTACAGAAGCAACTGGCTTATATGTACAGCATTATTCAAGATTCAGCTCAATGTATTATAGGAACAGACCTGGAAGGTACCATTATAAGCTGGAACAATGCTGCGGCTGATGTTTACGGATATACAGCTAAGGATGTAATAGGAAGAAATATATCTATTATCATGCCTCCCGATATCAGGGTTTCTATGCTCAACCGAATTATCAATGGTGAATCAGTTCCCAAACAGAGAACTTATGCCTGGACCAAACAAGGTATACTGGTGAATATAGAGTTAAACATTTCCCCTATAAAGGATGAACAGGCAAAAATTGAAGGCATATCATTCTTCAGCCGGGATATAAGCCTGGAAAAACTGGCGGAAAAGAAAATCTTTTATCAATCCCGACTCTTGGAAGCAGTAAATGATTCTATTCTGGGAACTGATTTTGACGGAAAAATAGCCTACTGGAATCAAGGTGCAGAACATTTGTTTGGATGGAAATCAGAAGAGATGCTGGGAAAATCTTATTCAACTCTCTTTGTTGATGAAGATTTTGATGATCTTTTTAACAATATGCAGCAGATTAATGTCGGTCAGTGGGAAGGCGTAAAAAGGGTTCATATCACTGAAGGTGGTAAAAAATATGTCCGTATATCAATCAATACTATATATGACGAAATGGAGCAGCCCGACTTCCTGGTAATTGTGTTTACAGATATAAGCGAAATAATTGAATCTAGAATTAAGGCGGAACAAGCAGTACGCTTCAAAAGTGAATTTATGGCCAGTATCAGCCATGAAATAAGAACCCCTATGAGCAGTGTTATTGGATATGCTGAACTACTGGACGAAAATAAATTTGCTGCTGAGGAAAAGAAATACTTACAGGGCATCAAACAAAATGCCAGTCAATTATTGGATCTAATTAATGATTTTCTGGATTTATCCAAAATGGAAGCTAATAGCATGCTTCTCGATGAAGTAACCTTTGATGTTCATGAGCTTATTTATTCAAGCCTGAAGGTGTTCGAACCAACCATTAAGAAAAAGAAACTTAATTTTAATATTACAATAGATGAAAATGTACCCCAAAAGCTTCGGGGAGATAGAGTAAGAATTCGACAAGTATATGATAATCTACTCTCCAATGCAGTGAAGTTTACTAAAAGGGGTGAAATATCTATTCTGGTTGAAATACTGCTTGCCCATAGCAGTCAAAATGAGGTAACTTTATCCATAAGTGTGATAGACAGTGGCATAGGTATACCGGTCGATAAAATAACAGATATTTTTATGCCGTTTACTCAGGTAGATACTTCTACTAATACAGAATATGGAGGTACTGGTCTGGGGCTGGCTATAAGCAAACGTCTGGTTGAGTTGATGAAAGGATCTATTACCGTTCAATCGACTCCGGGAAAAGGCTCTAAATTTGAGGTTATACTTCCCTTAAAATACCCTGATAGCCGGGTAGACAAGACAGATCCAAGGGACAGATCCTTCATGTCCCAACGTAAAATTATACTGGTGTCGGAAAATAGTTTCTTAATATCTCAATTTAATGGAATATTTAACGGCTCAGATTATCAGCTGATAGTCATCGGTTATAATAGAAAACTTACCACTACTATTAATTTTTACCAACCCTATGCGGTTATAATTGATATGGATAATATAGATGATGAGCAGAACCGCTGTCTCCTCGAAATTAGTAATCTGATCGATATGGACAAAACCATTCTCCTGGTATACTCTAATTGCATGAGTGAAGCAGAAATTATTAGATACAGATGCTCTGGCTTGATAGATAGCCCCCTTGATGCTCCCAGGTTAATCCAGCAGTTGGATAATATGGTATCAGTGAATAAGGATACCGCGACATATTTATTCCAATATCCGGTTCTTATTGTCGATAAAGATGAAATAAATCTGAAATTGTTATCAACCACCCTGCAAAATGCAGGGTTTAAAACATATACCGCTTTGTCAACTATAGACGCAGAGAATTATATACGCCATAACGAAATAAGTATACTGTTGATAGATATGGAGATTTTAGATTCTAACCAAAATTGGCTTAATACCATTTTGAATATTCGTCCCGATCTAAAAACAATTGGATTAAAGAAAAATGATTTTCAGTATCACGATAAGATCAAAATATATCTTAACCGGCCATACACAACCCAATCACTGATTTCCGCCATAAATAATTGTATGAATTTAAATAAATTTGGGGAGGGACAAGATTAATGCGTAAACGGAGAATCCTGGTGATAGACGATGAAGAGAGTATAAGAAGTCTTTTAAGATCTTCCCTTATAAATGAAGGCTATGATGTAATAACCGCATCAGATGGCATAGAAGGATTTGACAAAGCGGTAATTCTACCTCCGGATATGATTTTACTTGATATCATGATGCCTGATGTTAATGGATATCAAGTACTTCAGCGTTTAAGCAAGGATCATCGAACCACGGGTATCCCAGTACTTTTACTAACCGCCAAAGCCGATGGCGAGGAACGAGTTATTGGGCTGGAAGCAGGGGCAGTCGATTATATCACTAAGCCTTTTTATCTTCGTGAGGTAGTAGCTAGAATGAAGATTCATCTCCGTTTAAAGGAATGTGAAGAGGAGTTGACCCGCAAAAACCAGGTTCTGGAAGAATATTCTGATCTGCTGTTGCAGCTCAATGCCAGACTAGAAGAAATGGCTCGCATGGACGAGTTAACCCAAATATGGAACCGGAGAGCTTTTAACGAGCAGATGAACAATACCCATAATTATTCAGTGCGATATTTGCGTCATTACAGCCTGATTATTATAGATCTGGATCATTTTAAGCCCTACAATGATATGTACGGACATCAGCAGGGTGATATTATTCTTATGAAGGTAGCTCAAACCATAAAGGCTGCCTGCCGGGAAACTGACTTCGTGGCCAGATATGGCGGAGAAGAAATAGTAGTGCTGCTGATGGAAACTGATGAAGAATCAAGTTATACTATCGCCAAACGAATAATAACCTCGGTGGAAAAACTTAATATTAAGCATGAAGGAAATGAGGGCCATGGAAAGGTAACGGTTAGTGCTGGTGTAGCTAATTATTCTCCCTATAAGAGCCTGGACAAAGATTGGGAAACCGTATTAAAACGGGCCGATGATGCTCTTTATCTGGCCAAGAATAGAGGCCGCAACCGAGTCTATAAAAAATAAGCTAAACACGCTTTTCTGTCCCAACCCCATGGAGATACATTATATAGTATAAAGGAATAATCATATTTCACTATTATTTGAATCAAGAACAATATTCCGATAAGATTTGTTGTCCTCTTGATTATACAGGAATATTACTGGTACGAAGTGATCCGCCTCTTGGAGCTTTAACGGATTGATTCTTAGAAATTCCAGATAAGCATATTTCTTCATATCCCTTAAGCTTTTACCTCTCATTTCAGGCACATATTTCTTCAAGAATTCATCATCACTTAACAAGGAATTTAGCAATTGCTGAGCTTCATTTATCTTATGGCGCTGAAGCTGATCAGGAACCTGATACACCCGGTTGTTTAGCAGATAATCATATTTCAGCAATTCACATACTGCAACAAAGTGTTTACCGTAGTTTTTCTTAATAAATTGGGCCAAAGCAACATAGAGTGTGTCTCGCTTATGAGGCCGGTCGTATAGGCCGTTTGTTCGCCAGTATGATGCATATTCATCCAGAAGTTTAAAAGCATTCCCTTTATAAATCATATTCACAATATATTCCAGGGTATGCCGAACCAAGCCGGCATTATAATATTTTTCTACCAGATCTTCTATATCATGAAGCTTGATAAAATCACGGTAAGTCATATAAGAATTGGTTAACACCTCATAAGGTGCAGAGGTTTGGTATCTATAGTTATATTTATCTCTTTGGATATAAATTTGTGAACCTTTTAAAAGCTTAAGAAAACCTAGCTGAATAACATCAGGTTGAAGCCTGTAAACGTCATTAAAAGACTGTCCAAATCTTATATAATCTTCATAAGGCAGCCCTGCGATCAAATCAATATGCAGATGAATGTTGTGATATGATTGGATCTTCTTAATATTGTGGACCAGCCTGTCCCAATCGCTGATGCGATTAACCGCTTGCAAAGATTTCTGACAGGTAGATTGAACACCAATTTCGAAATCAAAAATCCCCGCTGGAACATCTTTTAAGAAAGTTAATGCTTCATCTGAAAACAGCTCGGCACATACTTCAAAATGAAATGAAGTATTCCTCTTTTCGTCCATTTCCCCTAGAATGAATTTCATTAGCTCTATAGAGCGCTTCTCGTTACTATTAAAAGTACGATCCACAAATTTTATTTTTTTTATGTTATTTTTAATTAGAAACCTCAAATCCTTTTTAACCCGTTCCATGGGAAAATATCTTACTCCTCTGAGAGTAGACGACATACAATAGCTGCAATTGAAGGGGCATCCCCGGGAAGTCTCATAATATACCATCTTATGGTCGTAATAGGACATATCTCCATGATAGGGAGATGGTATCATCGATAAATCATTAATCAAGCCGGCTGGTTTATTACGCTTTATAGTATCATGACAGCGGCAGGTAATGCCCTCAAGTTCAGTATAATCACTGCCAGAAGCTAAACATTTCAAGAGTGCTTTTAGGGACCTCTCCCCTTCCCCATCTATTATTATATCTATGTAGGTATTAGTACTCATTATCTGCTCTGTTTCATAGGAGACCTCAGGACCTCCCAGAATGATGGTACATTCCGGATCAACCTGTTTGTAATCACGGCACAGTTCCAGGACATGTTTGATATTCCATATATAGCATGAAAAGCATAATACTGCCGGATGGATACGATATATCTCTGCCATTACACTTCCCAGTCTATCGTTAATGGTAAACTCCCGGCAGTCTAATATCCACTTCTCATCCCGGCACGATTCCTTTAGATAAGCAAGTGCGAGGGAAGAATGAGTATATCTGGCATTTAAGGTAGTAATTAATACTTGCATGTTTTACAGCCCATGATATTAAAGCAACTGCCCGGCGAGCAGTCATTTCAGACCGACTACAGAAGCCCCCTCCGGGGATTACAATTTAAAGTTGGCTAGGAAACGAATCTCTTCTTATTCCAAAAGCCCCGCTCCATCAACGTACTCAAGTACGCCTCAATCGCGGGCTTCTTTATTGTTTCGAGCACATTGAGCCCAGAATTGCACCCTTGATGGTGTCGTAATGAAATAAAGGCAAATCAGTTGCCCCGGCACGTGGTGGTCCTGTAAGGGTGTCATATTACCCATGAGCCCTGGCGAATCTTAATTGTAATACTGTCAGGGCTTCTATTATGCCTTGATCTTCACTTCATCGGCCTGGCATCTTGCTAATACTCTTTTATATGGGCCTTACTCCTCTCCAACTATTGTAATCTCCGGTACCAGGTTTAATTCATGTTTCTCACGTGCTTTTTCCTGTATATAATGAATCAGATTAATAACATCTTCAGCTGTAGCGCTACCCCTATTAATAATAAATCCTGCATGTTTACTGGAAACTTCTGCATCACCTATAGCGAAACCTTTGAGGCCTAGACCCTCAATAATTGGGCCAACATAGAACCCTTCCGGCCTCCTGAAGGTGCTTCCGGCACTGGGTTGTTCCAGAGGTTGTTTTTCACTTCTGCGTCGGGCATAATCTCTCATGGTCTCCATAATATCGTCCCTATTACCCGGATGAAGATGAAGTCGGGCTGAAAGAACAATATATTCGCCTTCCTGGAATATACTCTTTCGGTATTCAAATTTTATCTGCTCCCAGGTAAACGTCTTAAAATTGCCAGCAGTGTCTATGGCCAGCACTTCATAAACCAGGTCCTTCATTTCTCCATTATACGCACCGGCGTTCATGACCACTGCCCCACCTAGAGTTCCTGGTATTCCTTCCGCAAACTCTAAGCCGCTCAAACTATGCTCTGCTGCTTCCAATGCCAGAGCTGACAGTTTTATCCCCGCCTCAGCATATATTTCCGCTCCTGCGATAGAAAACCTATTAAGGCCATTTCCCAGTTTGATAACAATACCTCTAATTCCTTTATCTCTAACCAGAACATTACTCCCCTGTCCCAGCAAAATAAATGCTAAATTATTTTCCCGGCAGAAATTCACTGTCATACAGATGTCAGTAATGCTGTTGGGCAGGACCAGTACATCAGCAGGACCGCCAATATTAAATGTAGTATGATGTTTCATCTCTTCATTAAAATTAATCTGATCAGCTGATAAAAACTCATATAACTTTGAATACATGCAAAATCTCCTGTTAGTTTATATATGCTCATTCTATTTAAGCATTTTAAGGTTTATTCCAGGTTAGTGACTTTAATACCAGTTTTACTAGCTTCTGGCAGTATAATAATAGAAGGATTATACCCATGTTTCTTATAAGCTATTCTCAATGCTTCGTCCAGGCTCTCAGCATACTGCATGAACATATCCGCTACCACACTCTGGCTGAGACTACTGACCAGAACAATGTCCGTCTTGCTTAATGTCCTGCAGATAGCATAAGCTTTATGGCCCCCAAGTTCAAAATTATTATAGAACCGCTTGACAATATCTTCTGGGGTAAGGGCCTGTCTGATCCATTCCTCAAAGGTTTCTTCACCCAACCCCTCACTGCATTCAGCCAGGAGTATAATGGTCCCCCCTTCTTTTACTGCCAGGGAAGCAGAATCCAGAGCTTTTTGAGCCTGGTACATATTTATGTCTTTGGGATATCCGCCACAACTTGCAATAACTATATCTGCTGCTTGTTTAATAGGAACCACATTGTGTTTTTCGCAATACTTTACACATGACAGCCAGGCCTCATACACATCTCCAGCGGCAGCAAATAGAATTTCATCTTTCCCGGCCGTAACTACATTAACAATATAATCTACTCCTACCTTCCGGGCTGCTTCCACCATAATATCGCTTACCGGGTTACTGCTGTAATTACCCAGACAGGCCCGCTCATCACTCATCATTTTATGGTTGGATTCGATAAGTGTCCTCCCAGCTACCCCAGGTAGAATTGATTTTCTGCCCCCGGAATAGCCCGCAAAATAGTGCAGATTAACCAGTCCAGTCGTTATTAATAAATCTGCCTCCGCTGCGTTTTGGTTGATCACTAATTCCATTCCATTGCTTAAATGCCCTAATGATACTAGATTCTCATCACAATTATGATTTTCGATCCGGTATTTATTGCATATCGCATCACCAAAGATCATCCGGTTATCCTCTTGGGTATGAGGCCGGTGAATCCCTAGCGCCACCAGCAGCATAATATTCTCCGCCGGTATGCCGGCGTCTTCCAATTCTTTTAACAGCGGCGGCAGGATTAAATGGTAGGGGGTTGGCCGGGTAATATCATTTACAATGATTACTGCATTAGCAGCCTTTTTCTCATATATAATTTCCGGGAGAGTTTTAGTAGATACCGGGTTTTCCAGCGCTTTTTTTAACACTTCTCTGCTCTCGACTGCGGTGCTGATAGGTGGCGGTTCAACAACCTGCAGTATATGGCTATCTGATATTTTTATTTCCATTTTTTCTTTTCCATAGGCCATTTTTATAATCATTTCAAAACCCCTGCTATTTATTTATTATTTGCGAATTTATTATAGTTTATTGCTCCTTTAGTTTAAAATCAACCTTGCCGCCTGCCGTGATGATATAAACAGCTGTAAATTTACAGGATTAATGTTAATATTCTTTGTGATATAATAAGCATTGATTTGATTGCAAGTTAAAATGCCCACAAGGGGGAGAAATATGGAAAATTCAAAGCTGAAACAGGAATTAGTCAAACTGCTGGGTAAGGATAAAGTTCTGACTGAAGAACTTGATTTGATGTACTATTCATACGACAGTTCATTTTTAACTAAATTGGAGCCTGTCCAGCCTAATGCAGTTGTATTCCCAAAATCTACCGAAGATGTACAGAAGGTAGTTGAATTCGCTTATGAGCACCAGGTTAATATTGTGCCCAGGGGGGCTGGAACAGGTGAAACCGGAGGATGTATAGCCGTCCAGGGTGGGATCGTATTAGATCTATCCACCTGGAATGAGATTATCGAGATTGATGTAAAAAATATGCAGGTTATTGTTAGCCCGGGAGTAATTCATGCTGAACTAAACAATGAACTGGCTAAACACAATCTCTTTTTCCCGCCTGATCCAGGCAGCAGTTTGATGTGTACGGTGGGTGGAATGGTAGCCAACAATGCGTCAGGTCTCCGGGCGGTCAAATATTGGGCGACTGAGCCTTATATACTGGGATTGGAAGTCGTCATGCCCAATGGGGACGTAATAGTTACTGGCGGCATGAAGGCCAGGTGCATCAAAAACGTCTCAGGCATCAATCTAACCAAGCTCATGGTCGGATCAGAAGGTATTTTAGGAATTGTTACCAGAATAAGGTTGAGGTGTTTCCCAAAACCAAAAGCTCGCGGTATTGCCATGGCAGTATTTGATAATCTGGATGATGCACCAGAGGCAGTAATGGATGTCTACCAGGCCGGAATACTTCCTTCTGGGATCGAAATACTGGATAGTTCAGCCATCAAGGCGGTAAATGATTTTAAACCGGAGATAAAACTGCCGGATGCAGAAGCGATTCTGCTTTTTGAAGTTGATGGCAACCCACCCAGCGTAGAATATGAGGGGAATGTAATAAGAGAAGTGACCGGCCGCAGGGCTCGCACAGTTGAGTGGGCCACTGAACCTAAACGTATGGCTGAGCTGTGGGAGGGAAGAAGTGTTACGGCTGCTGCTTCAGCCAGAGTACGGCCTGATGGAAGCAGAATATTTGCCGGTGAAGATATAAGTGTTCCAATATCACGTGTTGCTGATACGTTAAGAGCCTTACGTGATTTAGCCGATCAACATGGCATACAGATCGTAAACTATGGCCACATAGGCGATGGAAATGTGCATACTGCTCCCGTTATTAATCCGGAAATACCAGAAGAAGTTGAGAAAGTAATAAAATTTGTTGATGAAGTGCATTTGCTGGCTATCGAAATGAACGGATCAACCACCGGGGAACATGGGGTTGGAGCTGTTAGACGTCCTTATGCCGAGCTTGAACATGGTAAGGCAGTTGACTATATGCGAAAAATCAAAGAGGCTTTTGACCCAGCAGGGATAATGAATCCCGGAAAAGTGTTCTAAGGAGTAGTGAGGTTTAGTTATGGAGTTTAAAAAATTACCACCGGTTAAGGAACAATTGATGAAATGTGTACGCTGCGGCAAGTGCCGTAGTGTTTGTCCGGTATTTGCTGAAGTAGGAATTGAGACTACTGCTCCCCGTGGACATGTTTTTATGGTGCAGATGCTAAGGGATGGCAAGGTAGAACCTACTAATGAAGTCTATGAGAGATTAGGACAGTGCCTGTTATGTGAGACCTGTTCCGTTAACTGCCCGTCAGGCATAGATGTGCATGAATTAAACGCAGCCGCCAGATCATATATATATGAAAATAATCCCAGTGCCGGCAAAGAGTTGTTATTTGATACCCTGTGGACCAGACCAGGAATGCTTCGTTCCTCTGCACGAGTCATGAGCACAGTTCAGAGACTAGGGCTGCAGACCCTGGCACGAAAGACCGGTCTCACCAAAATTCTGCCTGGTGATCTCAAGGAAGCCGAACAGATGATGGATAATATACCATCTAAATCAGCCCGGAGCACTTTACCGGAGATAAATCCTGCCCGAGGTGAAAAGAAATACAAACTGGGATATTTTCTGGGATGCGGAACTGACCTGTTCAGCCCCAGTGCAGCAACTGCTGCTGTAGATGTGTTGACCCGAAATGGGTGTGAAGTTATTATCCCTAAAGACATGAAGTGCTGCGGTCTGCCTCACATTGCGAACGGGAAAATGGAAACTGCCCAAAAGCTGGCCGCCCATAACATAAAAGTGTTTAATGCTTATGATTTTGACTATATAATTACCGATTGTGCTTCTTGTTCATCAGCTTTATCCCGAAACAACATGGAGTTTCTACTTGCCGGGTTGAAAATAGAAGATGAAGCCCTGGCACTTTCAGAAAAGGTTATGGATCTTACGGTATTCTTAATTGATGTACTTGATCTAAAAATACCTGTTAATAAAACCGCACCCAAACTGAGGGTTACCTATCATGACCCCTGTCACCTGGCTAATGCCCAGTTGATTAAGAATCAGCCTCGAGAGCTTCTGAGTAGAATCCCCGGGGTAGAGTTAATCGAAATGAAGGCTGCCAACACCTGCTGTGGTGGTTCAGGAACATACAGTACCACTCATTACGAAATGTCGATGAAAATACTGGATAAGAAAATGGATCATGCCATGGCAACCGGTGCCGATATATTGGCAACATGCTGTCCCAGCTGCATGATGCAGCTAAACTACGGCTGTAAGCGTAATAATTGGGAGGCAGAGGTCCTCCACCCAGTTGAACTGCTCAGCCGCTATTACCGGAATAATTAAAGCTTTGGGGTCAGGCACTAACTTACTAACTTATTCGGAGTATTCGGAGAATAAGTTAGTAAGTTAGTGCCTGACCCCACTAGATTTGTTACAATTTCTTGGAGATATTGTTTAGTTCATCTGACATGGCGGTTATTTCTTGAATACTAGCCGTGATTTCCTCCGTAGCTGCTGCCTGTTCCTGTACTGCCGATAGAGAAAGTTTGCTTTTCTCATTAGCTTCCCGGGTTATATCCTTTATGGTATTAGTTAATTGTGCTATCTTTGGTACGGTGCCCTTAGATTGTTCTGAAAGGTGTCTAATTTCTTCAGCAACGACGCCAAAGCCTCGGCCAGCTTCGCCTGCCCGTGCTGCTTCTATAGCTGCATTAAGGCCCAACATCTTAGTTTCCTCGGCTATCTCTTTTATGAATACTGATACTTCATTAATTTGTTCTGCATAATCAATTATTTCTTTAATGCTGGCATTGAGTGCCTGTTCATTAGAATGTATGTCGGTTGCAGATCCTGCTAACTGCTGAATAGCAGCACTAATACTGCTCAGACCTTCTCCAAGATTGCCGGACATGCCACGCAGTGTAACCGCAGTTTGTTTTGGGGTAATAAGTCCCAGGGTAGCGACTACATTTTCCTTATTGTCATCCAAAAGTGGATAGCTTACTACATTAACCGGAGTACCATATCTGGCAGCATCAATTTCTACGGTGGTTGGCTGTTGAGATTTTATGGCTTTATAAGCAACTTCTTCCGGCTTTAACTCATGACCAAAATTAGTAGTCTCTATATTGATATTCCAATTTTTCGATTCCTGCCTATAGCTGACTTTTTGTAAATCGGTCATATACAGAATAGATCCATCGTGGAACATCTCCGCCAAGATTGGTGCAAAATCACCGAAAGCAGCTGCAACTGGATGCAATTTAGGTACTATTATCGAAAATGCCCCTATCGCATCTCCATCATCATTGATGACTGGTATTGATGAGATTTCCAATCTCATCCCATATACCGAACGCGGAACATTTTCATTCAGTACCTTTATCTCATGTATTGCCTTCATAGTAGTAGTAGTAGCATCTAATTTATGCCCCACTTTAAATAATTCAATGGTAAATGAATCCGATTGTTTCATCCAGACAACTGTGCTGCCTTCCACAATTACAAATAAAACCCCACCCGGGATCATCTTCACCATTAATTCTGATAATACTTTACAGGAATCTAAAGCTTGTGCAGAAATCACCACTGTCTCCCCCTTCATTACCCATATTGTACTTTACATTTCCCTACGATAAATACAAAAAAAAATATCAATCTAATAGAAGTAATAAGCAGTTTCTTTTTATCCCCCCTTTGCCTTATGACGTTCATTTTTAGTACTTAATACTTACTAATATTATTTATTTAGTTATTACGACCTATTTTTACCATATTATCACATTATTTAGCTTCGTACATAAAATATTTCTATTTTTTCATTATTCACATTACTTAATTATTTGGTTATAGGTTTTTTGCATTAAATGTATTGTTTTCAGATATTCTCAGATTCGCTAATGATAAAACTCTTCCCCCGGTCTCTTTATGTACAAGTATGTATTATTCCCAGTCAAACGGCGTAACCTTTCTTTTAGAAAGACACCACTCGGTTGATATGTTTTTCAGCAATTTCATAACTATTCAAACATACAAATAGGTTAGGTAACCAATACCCAACCTATTGTGATCAAATTTTTTTTGCCCTAGTTTCGTACTGTTCTGCGTCGGTTTGGGCGCTTTCTCTGGATAATTCTTAACACCACATATCTAAGCACACTCTTGAGTATTTCTTGTGCCCTTTTATTTTTAGAGATCACAAAAATCAATCCTAGAATAATAAACCATTTGAATACATTCCATCCCCAACTGACAAAAGACTCTATCCAGGGACTTTTTGCAGCTACAGAATTGGCTGCCACCAGATTAATAACACCTATTTCTTCGCTTTCCTTATATATTTTACATAAACCCAGCAAATCTCCTTTCTCAACTGGAGCTGTCACCTCTGAGTACGGCAAAATGCTGCATCTGAGCTGAGATCTTTCTGCCGTTGTAGCCGCTACTAATATATCCCCTGCTGGTCGTGCTATAACTGTTTTAGCCTCTCCCCCGGTTATCTTTACCAGCAATGGGTCTTCACTGCTTTGTAGTTCGGTCATCTGGTAATTGCTAAATCCATAATCCAGCATCTGGATTATATCATTATAAACACCTGGCGAGTTCAGGCAAACCGCAATCAATATCATATTGTCCTTTTGAGCTGCTCCTACCACGCAATTACCTGCTTCCCGAGTATATCCGGTCTTAATGCCTAACGTTCCCGAATAACGATAGAGCAAACGGTTTTGATTCCATAAACTCCGTTGTTCCTCACTATCAGGCGAACCTGGTATAATTATGTTCTGAGTACTGACCACCTCTCGAAATAGTGGATTTTTTAGTGCCTCTCTGCTTAACAAGGCCAGGTCATAGGCAGTGGTATAGTGTTCTTCTGCTTGCAGACCGTGAGGATTGCAGAAATGGGTATCCTTCATACCCAGCTCATCTGCTCGCCGGTTCATAAGATCTACAAAGTCTTCTACATTAGATGAAACACTCTCAGCCAGGGCCACCGCCGCATCATTAGCTGAAGGCAGCATGCAGGCATACAGCAGTTCCCATCTGGTCAGTTTTTCTCCCTCTTGCAGATATATACTGCATTCACGTGTCGCGGCTGCATTTTCGCTAACCTCAACCAATTCATCCAGATTACCATTTTCAATGGTTAATAAGGCAGTCATGATCTTGGTAACGCTGGCAGGCGGCATACGTTGATGGCTGTTTTTATCATACAGGATGCGTCCTGAATTAATATCCATTAATAGGGCTGCTTTTCCCTGTGGCTCAGGGATGTCTGCATAAGCACTTAAAGCTGCTTGTTTACCAGTCAGGATGGTTATCAGGCTGAACACTAAAATTATTAAACAGAAAAAGCCATATTTTTTATTTACTGACTGCATCGATTCAACTCCCATTAGTTCTACTAAGATTGCGGAGTCACAGGAATTGCTTATTGGAACGCTAAATTTTACATGCTATTATGACTCTTAACCTAAATTATTGTACATTAACACCCGCAAATTTGGCAATTGTATTTTACCATATTGTTTCCAGTAATAAGCTGTTGTATAAAATGAGTATTAATGATCGGCGAGTATATATTTGGTCTGACTGCTGTTATAATGCAGGTAAGAAACGTTATAACATGATATTTGACAGGAGCTTTACTTATGCATAACAGACGAACTAAATTGCTTTTTAAGCAGCTCAGGAATGCCAACTTGAATTATAATTTGATTGAAAATAGCGATCAAATAGCGGTTGGTATTTCTGGTGGTAAGGATAGCATGGTAATGTTATACCTCCTGCAGCTCTTAAAAAAGTACACTCCCCTGGACTTCTCCTTGTATCCTATATTTTTAGATCTGGGATGGGGTGTTGATACCATTTTGATGAGAGATTTCTGCCATTCTCAAGGTACTGCCCTGCATATTGAAAGGACCAATATCGGTGAGGTAGTATTCGATTATCGGCAGGAGAAAAACCCCTGTGCTCTTTGTTCCCATCTCCGGCGCGGGGCACTGAACAGGACCGCTAAGATGTTAGGCTGTAATAAACTGGCTCTGGGGCATCATGCTGATGATGTGGTTGATACTCTTTTTATATCCATGCTTTTTGAAGGTCATTACAATGTATTTAAGCCAAACACTTATCTGGATCGGATAGGATTAACGGTTATACGACCTATGATATATATTATTGAACGAGATATACAACTCCTGAGCCAATCACTTAATATTCCGGTTATAGATAAATCATGCCCGGCCGATGGTAATACTAAAAGGGATGAAGTCAACCATCTCTTGAATGAAATAGAGTTAAAATTTCCTGGAGCCAGACAGAAGCTGGTCAAGAGTATCGAGAATGTTAACCCGGAAAGTTTTTGGCAAAAGACCAAACACTAAATAATTATTCGTAGTTATCCATCGAACATGTGTTTTTATATCCTGAATTGTGGTATAATTTTAGTCAAATAAAGTGGAGGTTCATCATTATGCAAAATGAAACCACTCTTTCTGAAAGACAAAGGCAGATACTCAATTATATCAGGGAAAAAATACGTACTTCTGGCTATCCTCCTTCTGTAAGAGAAATTGGGCAGGCGGTAGGTCTCAGATCCAGCTCTACTGTACACAACCATCTGGTACAGCTGGAGGAAAAAGGGTTTTTGAAAAAGGATCCCACTAAACCTAGAGCTATAATTCCCGTTGATTCTGAAGGAGATATTGCCATAAGCGAGACTATTCCCCTGCCGGTGGTCGGTAGTGTTGCTGCAGGTTCTCCTATATTGGCAGAACAGAACATTGAAGAATATATTCCCGTACCGGTAGATTTCGTTGGTCCAGGCAGCCATTTCATCTTGCGAGTAAAAGGTGACAGTATGATTGAAGCAGGTATATTGGATGGTGATTATCTAATAGTAAGACAGCAGCAGCAAGCAAATAACGGAGAAATTGTAGTAGCCTTAATTGAAGATGAAGCTACTGTTAAACGTTTTTATAGAAGAGAGATGAGTATTGAATTAAAACCGGAAAATGCAGCTCTGGCTTCAATATTTGTAAAAAATGCTCAGATTGCTGGTAAAGTATCGGGATTATTACGAAGATTCTAATTATTAGATAAAGAGCAGGCATTTTATTCCGTCAAGTGCAGCGGAATAGCGATTCCGTGATGGTGCTTCACGACTTAATATAACAATAACTATTAAAATGCTTCAAATTGTAGTGTTCCATAAAATGAAGACTGTTCACCAATATACCATCTTCCCTACCCGGCAGGATTTATCGTAAATATCTTAAAGGGGCTGGCATTTTTTACCGGCCCCTTCTTTATGTTAAAACTTCTCCAGGTATTCTCTTATCTCCCAGTCATACACCCGGGCACTGTAGCTCTCCCATTCTTTTATCTTAGCCCGACTAAATAGAGAATAAACATGTTCCCCCAGCGCATCTTGAATTATTGGATCATTAGCCAACTCACTTATTGCTTCATAAAGATTTCCGGGAAGAGAATCAATATGGCACTGTTTCCTTTCTGCCAGTTCCATTTCATATATGTTCTGTTCTACCGGTTCAGCCACTACCATCTGGTTCTTTATCCCGTCTAATCCTGCCTTAAGAATTACGGCCAACCCCAAATACGGATTACAGGTGGGATCAGGGCTTCTTAATTCAATCCTGGTTCCTATCCCACGTCTAGCTGGTATTCTAATCAACGGACTCCTGTTTCTATAAGACCAGGCGATATGAACCGGAGCCTCATAGCCGGGAACCAGACGTTTATATGAATTAACCGTAGGGCTGGTAATAGCGCATATAGCCTTGGCATGCTTCATGACGCCCGCAATAAACTGTCGGCATGCATCACTAAGTCCATCTTCTTGGGATGGATCATAGAAAGCATTTTCGCCATTTTTAAATAGAGAAATGTGAAGGTGCATGCCGCTGCCATTGATACCAAATACCGGTTTGGGCATAAAAGTAGCATGCAGGCCATGTTTTTGAGCTACTATCCTTACCGCTATACGAAAAGTAACGATATTATCTGCAGTGGACAGAGCATCCTGGTATTTAAAGTCTATCTCATGTTGTCCAGGTGCTACTTCATGATGGTCCGCCTCTATCTCAAAACCCATGCTGGAAAGAGTCTCCACCATATCCCGGCGGGCATCTTCGCCCATATCTACTGGCGGCAGATCAAAATAGCTGGCCTTATCATTAGTTTCCAGGGTTGGCTGCCCGTTTTCGTCCAGATGGAACATAAAAAATTCGGGTTCAGGACCAACCATCATAGAATATCCTAGCTCAGCAGCTTCAGCCAGTATTTTTTGCAGAGTATAGCGGGGCGAACCTTCGAACGGCTTTTCGGCTGAATCATAAATATTACAGATTAATCTGGCAGTCCTGCCGTCAGAAGTCGGACTTATCCACGGCAGTACTAAAAAGGTATCCATATCAGGTTTCAAGTACATATCCGACTCTTCAATACGGACAAATCCCTCAATGGAAGAACCATCAAACATTAGATCTCCATCCAAAGCTTTATCTAACTGTTCGCTGGTGATGGAGACACTTTTCATTACCCCGAGAATATCAGTGAATTGAAGTCTGATAAATTTAACATTGTTTTCTCTTACAATCCTAAAAATCGTTTCTCTATCCATATCTAAACCTCTCCTTTGAAGCTTTTCAATTAACCTAGATTAACATAATAATATTAGCATAGCAATTAAACTTTTAGATTATAAATCTTATTTTTCAACTGCTAATCAGCTATATCAGTACGATAATAAACGAAATTAATATTATTAACGCTAGTATCAGATTGAATATTATCCCTGAAAACAAACCCAGTACGGTTCCAAATCCGGTTTTGGCTGCTGCGTTAGCATCCTGAAGTTCAATGTACTCTCCGATAAATGCACCTAACCAGGGACCTAGCAGTATTCCCAGGGGCGGGAAGAATATGGCCCCTACAAAAGTACCTATGAATGCTCCCCATATGCCCTTTTTGCTTGATCCAGCATATTTAGCACCAATAGATGTAGATAAATAATCAACAATGACTGAGAGTACGGTTACGGTTCCTATAATTACTAAATATTTAGGGGTTATCTGCTGAAATCCTTCGTACCAACCATAAGCCGCAATAGAAATAAATATCAAGGGTATCCCGGGAATTAAAGGAACTATGGTGCCGGCTATACCTACCAGAATCAACAAGAATACTACAACTAACAAAAAAACGCTGGAAGTCATTCGCCTACCTCCTTTTATATTTGCTTATTTCCGATAATCAATTTCAATATTTGTTCTATTACATACCTTATATGCTCATAGGTAAGACTACCCTGCAGATATGCGCAGTATGGCATACGCATGGGAGCATCACAGGAAAGCTCTATGGACGATCCCTGCACGAAGGTGCCTGCAGCCATTGCGATTTTATCTCTATATCCAGGTAAATCTCCATATTCAAGTTTCACATCACAATCAACCGGCGATGATGCTTGAACTATTTGGCAGAATTTAATTACTCCCTCAGCGTCGGCAAATTTTACTGCTTGTACAATATCTCCCCGTTTTTCATTCCATGTAGGGAATACTTCATATCCGTATTGTTCCAGCAGATAGGCCAGCAGGGTTGACCCTTTCAAAGCCTGTAAAACAATATGTGGAGCCATAAATAGCCCTTGATAAAACCAGCGCTTATCAACCAGGCTGGCTCCCAATTCTTTACCCAGTCCTGGAGCAGTCAAATACCAGGATATCTGTTCCACCAGTTGCCCGACACCGCATATGTACCCACCTGAGGGAGCCAGACCTCCACCAGGATTTTTTATTAACGACCCGGCGATTAGATCAGCACCTGCTTCCAGTGGTTCCTTTTCCTGTACGAATTCTCCGTAGCAGTTATCCACAAAAACAATAATATTCGAATTTATTGCTTTTATCATTTTACATAAGATTGCAATTTCCTCAACCGTCAACGCCGGTCGCTCACTATATCCGCGAGATCTCTGGATAAGAACCATCCTGGTATTGATAGAAACGCTCTCTTTTATTTTTGCATAATCAGGCTTACCCTCTGCGTCCATATCTATTTCTTTATATCGTATTTTTTTGCTTACTAATGAACCTGGTAAATCTTTAATTATAGCTGCGAGGGTATCATATGGTTGGCCGGTCAAGGAAAGAAGTTCATCACCGGGGCCCAAAAGGCCGAACAAACAGGCGGATATAGCATGAGTGCCTGAAACTATCTGTGGTCTGACTATCGAATCTTCAGCCGCAAAAACTTGAGCATAAATATCTTCCAGTACAGCTCTGCCATCATCATCATATCCGTAACCGGTTGACGTATGAAAGTGATATTCTCTCACTTCATGATCTTGAAATGCTTTTAGGACTTTAAGTTGGTTAACATAAGCTATTTCTTCTAATTGCGAAAACTTATCTGCCAGGTTTTTTTCTGCACCTCGTAGTATTTGTAAAGTGTCCAAAATTAAGCCACTCTTTCCATTTGATAGATCTATACTGCGCCCATATCCGGAAGGTCTGCATCGTCAATTAATACCAGGTCTTTTCTGGTCAGATATTCCCTGTTTACTACTCTTAAGGCATGCAGTCGGATAGATTTTTCCACCAGATTCCTTACATAACGAGCGTTACCACTGTGAGGATGCCTGCTTCTAGTAAAATCGGCGAGATGCTGCTTAATTTTCCACCTGCAGCGATTATTCATTTGATAATCTCTCTCTTCGTACATCTGAACAGCGATTTGAAATAATTCTTCATCATTGTAATCAGGAAAATCAATGTGAATGGGGAATCTTGACTTGAGACCTGGATTAGACGCAATGAAGCGGTTCATTTCAGATGAATAACCTGCCAGTATTACCAGCAGATTATTACGGTGGTCTTCCATTGACTTGACTATGGTTGCCACTGCCTCTTTGCCAAAATCCTTCTCACCACCCTGGGAAAGTGTATAGGCTTCATCCACAAACATAATTCCACCCAAAGATTGTTTAATCATTTCCCGGGTTTTTTGAGCAGTATGACCGATATATTCTCCCACCAGGTCAGCTCTTTCTACTTCCAGAAGATGTCCTTTACTGAGAATACCCATATCGTTTAACACCTTGCCCAACAACCTGGCTACGGTGGTTTTGCCGGTTCCGGGATTGCCTTTAAAAACCATATGCATAACAATAGGCAAGTTTTTTAATTGCTGCTCTTCTCTTTTCTTCTGGACCAGTGAAAATGCAGTTAATTCTGCCAGGGTCTTTTTCACTTCCTCTAATCCGATTAAATTCTCCAATTCTTTGAATGAAAGACTTTCATTCAGATTCTTGGGAAGAAGCAGTTCTTTACTGCCACTAGAGGATATGTTTCCAGACTCTGAAAACTTCATAGATATCTGCATTTTACCACCACTCTCTAATGTTCTGAATTATTATATGATAAATTATTAATAGTGGTGATATTCTTCATAGTTCAATTGATGCGTATATAATACGTCTGCCAGCAAATACGCTTTTGCTTAGCGGATTTACGATCCCCACCGGGATGGTGACTAAAAACCACCGCTTATAACGAGGTTTCAGACCGATGAAAAAAGCCCTTACAACCTCTGTCATCGGCCTGACATCCATCATCGGGTATCTTGAATAAGCAATAATTCCCTTTATATTACTGTTCTTCGCCCTTTAGCTCAAGATTTATCATTCCGATAGGTCTTACGGGTGCTACTGTAGAAATGGCATGTTTATAAACGAGTTGTTGTTTACCATCTATTTCCACTATAACAGTAAAATTATCGAAACCTTTAACCAGTCCCTTTATTTGAAATCCATTGATAAGGAAAATGGTAACCGGGATTTTCTCCTTTCTCACCAAGTTGAGGAATGCATCCTGCAGGTTAATCTGGTTTTTATTCATAAACGCCAGACCTCCATTCATATTTCTATATCTAATATTAGATTTTACACTGTGTGCCAGTGTCCTTCAATATAAGTACACATTTTTTCTAATAATATTTCTACTTTAGTGTTTTCCCCGGCCTCTATCCAAAATATGCGCTGGTCTTTGTTAAACCAGGTAAACTGCCGCTTGGCGAATCTACGAGTTTCTCTCTTTATTTCATTTATCATACCTTCCCGGTCAATAAATCCATTCAGATAAGCGATTACCTGTTTATACCCCAGGGCCTGCATGGAATTGAGATCATCCCGGTAGTTAGGTTTTTGCCGTAAAGCCAATATTTCATCTATAAGACCCTCCTCTAACATTTGGTCCACCCTCTGATCTATCCGGCTATAGAGTTCCTGGCGCTCCTGGTATAAACCTACTACAGCCAGATGATATGTCTCTTGTTCTCTTTTTTGGAAAGTTGAAAACGGCTTTCCGGTTAGTTCATATACTTCCAGGGCTCGTACAATTCGTTTTCGATCGCTGCCACTGATCATTTGACTATATGCTTGGTCAACCTTCTGTAATACCGAATATGCAAAATCAAGGCCTGACTCATCTATTAAATCTTCCCACTTTTTGCGTACGGTTTTCTTTGATTCCATAGGGAAAAAGTGATAGTTATCTACCACGGCCTGATAATATAATCCAGTTCCTCCTACCATAATAGGCAAATTACCCCGATCATTGATATCAGCAATAACTTGCCTGGATAGTCGCTGGTATTGAGCTACATTAAAATCCTGGTCAATATCAACAATATCTATCAAATGATGAGGTACAAAATACCGTTCCTCTGGACTGGCTTTAGCTGTTCCAATGTCCATGCCCCGGTAAACTTGCATGGAATCACAGCTTACTATTTCACCACCCAATTTTCTGGCCAGTTTTAATGCTAAATCAGTTTTGCCTGATGCGGTAGGGCCTACGATAGCGGCCAATTTATACATTTCTGATCCATCCCAACATTAGCTTAGTTATTTAAACATGTACTTAGTGAGTATTAATTATCCCATATGCTACCTTATTATTGGTGCTTCCTCTAACACTGGTGCAGTTCAGCCTTTGAAATTCGCTGCTGCCCTTTCTTTCCTTTATTACAACTTTTCGTCTGGCTACCCGGCAGGCTTGTAATACGGCATCCTCACTTAGCGGTGCGGAGTTGGCGACTTCTCTTAGCGGCGATATGGCCTGGCTATTTAACAAAGGATTTCTAAACATGGGATCAAAATATACAATATCATATGAATTATCATCCAGGTCTTTCAGGTATTGATTATGATCCTGATTGATCACCCGTACTCTCTCAATCGCTTCCTGCAGCCAGGGCATATTCGATTTGTAAAGCTGCATACCCCATTTAACTATGTGGCTGACGGCAATCGATGATTCAACCCCGACTACTTTACCCCGGGGAGAAAAATACGATGCAACAATGGCATCCGCCCCCAATCCCAGAGTACAGTCCAAAAAATGGTCCTTCGGTTTCAATTCACAGGCCTGAACCAAAGGGTCCATAAGGTTATTCTTCCTGCAGGCAGAGATTCTGACCTTGGCCATACTGGGATGAAAAAAGAATTTGGTGTCATTTATATACATTACCGGTCCAGATGGTTCCCATACTATTACAGCCTGGACTTGATATTCGGCCTGTATCCTGCTTAGACTGCTCTTCTGTCTGGGCACATATGGTATCTGGCTTTCCTCCAGAAATAACTTAAAGTCAGGGGTTAGGTCATCGTTTGATTGAGTAGTGGTCGCAACTATTTCCATATTACCGCCTCTTGAACATTCGTTCCAGGTCCTCATAACTCAGTCGTATTATGGTTGGTCTTCCATGGGGACAATGCTGATAATCCTCCAGCTGGAAAAGATCTCTAATAATTATTTCCATTTCATCCTTGCTTAAACGGCTTCCAGCTTTTACCGCTTTTTTACAGGACATAATGGTGAGTGCTTTTCTGCTCAAGTCAGGTATATTTTTATTTTTCAGCAGTTCATCAAGTATTTCGTACAGCACTTCCTTTTCCCGCCCTGCTACAACGAATGGCACGGTTCGGACAGCAATTGAGTTATGTCCTATTATTTGGATGCTGAACCCCAGGGAGTTTAAGGAATCCACATTCTGCTCCAGGGTTTCTATCTGTGTTGCTGAAAGTTCCAGGGTAATAGGGAATATAAGGTCTTGAACGCTGCCTCGGTCCTGCTGGTACTCGTTCATAAGATTTGAAAACAGGATTTTTTCATGAGCAGCATGCTGGTCGGCGATCCACAGGGAATCATCCTTTTGAATAAGAATGTAGGAGTTGAATACCTGGCCGATAATTTTCAACTCTTCCCCGCTGTCACCTGCTTCCTGCTCAGACAGTGGACTATCTGTAAGGTAGGCCAGATCGCCGGCGTTTTCATAAGTGACCTGCTCCAACTGCCTGGGCGCAGGTCTGTTATCGAATATCGGCTGCTGCTTTATTAACCCCGGAGGGGTCCTTAATTGTTCTGGCTGGGGTATTGATGTATTCTGCCGGTCTGTCTCAAAATAATTGATATTTATACTCCAGCTGCTTTTTTCTAATCTATCTCTTAAGACATCAAGTACCACCCGGAATACGCCCTGTTCATCTTTGAACCTTATTTCGTTTTTCTGGGGGTGAACATTAACGTCAATGGTTGAAGGATCCAGATCTATAGACAGGATGACGACTGGATATTCTCTTGACAGCAGTCGTCCCTGGTAAGCTTTGTCAACAGCCCGATATAATATGGGACTTCTAATGGGTCTGCGGTTTATAAAAAATACCTGGTTTTTACGATTAGTTCTTTTAATATCTGCTTGGGAGATCAAACCTTTAAGCTGGTAGTCATCTCCAGCATAGGATACTTCCATCAAGTGGTCGGTGAAATCTCTTCCATATACAGCCATTACCGTATCCAGTAAAGAGCTATTGCCGGGTGTCTTAAAATAGGTCTTTTTTTCACTGCTGTAGGAAAAAGATATGTCCGGCCTGGCCAGAGCATATTTGCACATTAGTTCATGGATATGATTGCTTTCCGTTACTATAGTTTTTAGAAATTTTTTGCGAGCCGGGGTGTTATAAAACAGATCTTTTACTACTATTCTTGTTCCCGGCGGCGATGCATTAACCTGGTGAACTGACAGCTGCCCGCCCTCCAGATAAGCGTAAACCCCTGATTCTTCCTGGGATTTACTGTACATGTCTATACGTGAGACCGAAGCTATACTGGGCAGAGCTTCCCCCCTGAATCCCATAGTTAGAATATGCTGCAGATCTTCTTCCCGGTTAATTTTACTGGTAGCGTGACGGAGAAATGCCAGGGGAACTTCCTGGAAGTCTATTCCCTGACCGTTATCTTCCACTTCAATTTTTTCACTACCGCCTCCAGATATCTTAACCGTTATTTTGTTGGCTCCCGAGTCTATAGAATTTTCAATAAGTTCCTTTACTATAGATGCAGGTCGCTCGATCACTTCACCAGCAGCAATCTTATTGATCAAATCATCATCCAGCAGCTTAATAAACATATTAAAGGACCCTTTCCTCGCCTGTCCTGGTTATTATCGATTTATATTCATCTTTAACTCGATCCTGCAGATATACTATATCATAAGTGTCGCTGTTAAATGTCTTATAGGCATCGCGGGCCTGCGCCTGACAGGTGCTGCAAGCGTTAATGGGCAGTTGGATACAGGCTATATGATATCTCCTGCCATTAGGATGCTGGGCAGTAGATATTATTACCCTAAAACCTCCACAAGCAGGGCATAGTCTTACTTCATTTCTTTGTTCTTCATTGATATAATCGGTATCATAAAATATCCGTTCATATGAAGTTTTAAAAAGTTCACCACTCCGGCGGTTTTTTTCGATAACCTCTTCCCGATTACGGAAAGTATTCAGCTGGGTGTCAACCATCTTATAAATTCTCTCCATGTTGCCCTTAGGTTCTTTTAGCCGGGCCGGATTGTAGTCTGGTTCCCGCAAATTTGAATAGTCTATTCCAGCCATGGCCATAATGAGTGCCATATTAATGTAAGGCAGAGCTGTTTCAACCGAATATCCTCCCTCTAATACAGCTATATCCGGAGCCAATGTTTCATTAAGTTTTGCATACCCCTGAGCAGAAAAAGCCATATTCGCCAGAGGATCGCTATAGTGATTATCCTGGCCTGCAGAATTAACTATTACATCGGGTTTGAATTCTTCTAAAAGAGGCATAATCAGGTTATCCAGCACATAATGGATACCGGTGTCGGTAGTGTGAGGCAGCAGCGGTATATTTATAGTAGTTCCGTATGCCAAGGGACCACCAGCCTCTTCCATAAAACCGGTACCCGGAAACAGAGTTCGGCCATCCTGGTGAAAGGATATGAACAGCACATCTGGATCATGGTAAAATATTTCCTGGGTTCCATCACCGTGGTGTACATCGGTATCAACTATAGCAATACGCTTGATGCCATATTTCTGGCGGAGATATTCCACCATGATGGCCTCGTTGTTTATGTTACAGAACCCCCGGTTTCCATGGGAGACAGTCTTAGCATGATGTCCAGGTGGTCTGATGATGGCGAAACCATTTTTCACTTCGCCGCTTATGACCGCATCAGCCATTACCAGAGCAGAACCTGCTGAAACCAGATGGGCTTCAGTGATCTGCGCTTCCACATCCGGCACACAAAAGTGCACTCTGGCAATATCCTTTAAAGTGGCCAAACCAGGCTTATATTCTTTTATCTGGGGAAGATCCATGATACCTTCCTCAAATATCTGGTCACGGGTATATAAAAGTCTTTCTTCTCTTTCGGGATGGGTCGGAGATATAGCCCAGTCAAAAGCTGGGAAAAATAATATACCAGTTGGCTTCATATCTTCACCCCCTTGAATTCTTCAATAAAACCAGGAGCAACTTGTATTCCCACTTCAAATATTTTACCTACCCTATCCCATCCTCGAATCATGTTGAACTGCTCTTCTAAAAAGAAACTGAAGTCAGCTGTATATTCTTTCATGCCTAGTTTCTGTCCTGCAGATACCAGGTACTGTCGGGCCATCTCCTTGGCATCAGTAAGTTGAAAGCTCCCAGGCTTTTCGAGTTCTCCCCTTATGCCGCCCGGGTCAAGAGTGTATTTGTTAGTCTGGGTATCTGCCCGGAGAACTACGGTAAGGGTCGGTCTTACTACTGAAGCTCCCAATGCATTAGCAACCGGGGAATAGGGATGGATAAAAGGCTCAACTTTCATCATCTCCGCCAGGGCTGGAACCATAGCCGGTGCTGCCGCCCCAATACCTATAACCCGGTCCAATGTAAATTTGCGCTGATTAATTACTTCCCAGACTTTATAAGCGGGTTCATTTTCCCATTGCCTAAACATTTCGTTCACTGTGCTATAGAGCCGGTGGGTTACGTATTCTACTATCTTCTCACACAGGGCAGCTGTATCCATCTGCTGTTGGGCAGCAATTTCTCCGATCTTAGTTTGTGATTCCGATATATTCCCTAAATTGAGATTAAGATGAATGTTAAAAGCATCGGTTACAGTTGCTTTTTCACCGCCGAAACAGGCTGCCGGACCATCCCTATAAGGCTGAACCCCTTCTCTGGTTATTACGCTGTCACCGCCCAGAGCAATGGAGCTCACAGCAAAGGAATTCACATGGGTGAGCTGCTTTTCTATAACCGCTCCCCTGGATGCATACAAGGGCTCACCAGCAATAATAAGCGATAAATCCGTGGTAGTGCCGCCCACATCAACCACCACAGAATTTACAGTATCTCTGGTTAAAGCTGACCCTCCCATAGTGCTGGCAGCTGGGCCAGAAAAGACTGTTTCACATGGTTTAGCTCGTGATGCCTGCAGGGGCATGGTTCCGCCATCTGCTTTTAATACATGTACATCAGTATCAATTCCTCTGATTTTAAGGGCTTCCTCAATCTCATCTACAAAACGGTTCCAAGGGTTTCCGGTCATTGCAGTAAAATAGGTTGTTGCTGCTCTTCTGCGAAAGTTTAGCTTAGCTGATATTTCCGAACTTATTGCTACATGTGCTCCTTCACATTCTTCAAGTATCCTCTTTTTTACTTCTTTTTCGTGGACGTCATTACGGTTAGCAAATTTGGATGCAACTGCAATCCTGCTAATACCCGACGATTTTATCCAATCCAGAAGCCCATCAATTTCTTGGTTATCGAGACGTTCAATTTCCCGGCCCCGGAAATCTATGGACCCTTTTAGAAAATATGTCTCTTTGGCTATATCATAAGAATTATGGGGCAGCCCGTAACCTGGCAGCAAAACCAGTGCGGTTTTTTCTCCTCGCCCGGTGGCCAGCAGGTTGGTAACCAGAGTAGTGCTCAGAACAATCCGATTGATTTCTGCTGGGTCACCGTAATCCAGCAGTTCATCCAATACCTGCAACAGGCTGTTTTTTAAGTTTTCCTCGTCAGTGGGCTTTTTTACTGAGCTTACTATCTCTCCCCGATTGAATAGTACCCCGTCAGTAAAGGTGCCTCCGACATCAATGCCAATTAACAATGATTGTCACCTCCTGTTGATATCATTTTAGCCTATAACTACCAGACAATTTCATTTTTCTTGTATTCCTTTATTAACTTAACAGCTGTTTCCATTTGAACAATATATTAATAGCATCCATGGGCGTTAATTCGTTTACATTGATTTCTTCCAGTTCACTCAAGATCGGATTCTGGGGTGCAAACAATGATGGTTGGGAAACCACATCTGTACCGCCAGTCAGGACTTGCCCCTCCTCTAAACCCAGCAGCACCGCCTGGGCTCTTTCAATAACCGGAAGAGGCAGCCCTGCCAGCCTGGCCACCTGAATGCCATAACTTTTATCGGCTTTGCCAGGCAGTACTTTTTTAAGAAAAACAACCGTATCTTCAGTTTCATGAACAGAAACAGATAAATTTACTACCTGGGAGTATTTATCTGCCAGATCAGTTATCTCGTGATAATGAGTAGCAAACAAGGTTCGAGCTTTAATCTTTTCCAGAATATATTCACTGACTGCCCGGGCGATACTCATACCGTCATAAGTGCTGGTGCCTCGCCCGATTTCGTCTAATATGATCAGACTCTTCCGGGTAGCATTGTGCAGGATGTTAGAGACTTCAACCATTTCCACCATGAAAGTGCTATATCCGGCGGCCAGATCATCTGAGGCTCCTACCCGGGTGAAAATCTTATCTACTATCCCTATGTTAGCCGATGCTGCGGGTATAAAGCTGCCCATCTGGGCCATTAAAACCAGGAGAGCAATTTGTCTCATATAAGTACTCTTGCCCCCCATATTAGGTCCAGTTATGATTGCAAACGCAGTATCATCAATTCCTATTCGTGTATCATTGGGGACAAACCTGGACTCGCTTAAATTTTTTTCCACCACCGGGTGGCGTCCGGATTTTATTTCGATTGCTTCACTGCTGCTGATAACAGGTCTAACATAATCATTCTTATAAGCTGTTTCTGCCAGGCTGAATAAAACATCCAAGACTGCCACTTTTCGTGCTGTTCCCAGCATCCTGGGTATATGATCAGCTAATTGAGTTCTTATCTGTATAAATGCCTCATATTCTACTGCATACAATCTTTCTCTGGAACCCAATATTTTATCTTCATAATTCTTAAGTTCTTCGCTAATATATCTTTCTGTATTTACCAGAGTCTGTTTGCGAACATAGTCAGCCGGTACCCGGTTTAAATTGGACTTACTTACCTCTATATAATAACCAAAAACTTTATTAAAACCTACTTTAAGGAATTTAATTCCGGTCCGTTCTTTTTCTCGAGCCTCATAATCCATTAACCAGGCGGTACCTTCTTTAGAAAGAAGTTTTAATTCATCAATTTCTCTATTATAACCGGTCTTGATAATATTTCCCTCTTTTAAGGTCAATGGAGCCTCGTCATCAATACTGTTATCTATCATATCAAACAGATCCTGCATTTTATCCATAGCCGCTATTTTGCGCAGTATGTCACTGTTGAGATTATTAAAGCTATCCGGCATTTCATACAAGGCCCGCAATGTATTTTTTAATGCCAGCAAATCCCGAGGATTAGCAATATCGCTGCCTATTTTGCCGGCGATTCTTTCCAGGTCATAAACATTATCCAGTAAGGATTTTAACTGGTCACGCAAAAGCAGATTATCCTTTAATTCCTGAACCCCATCTAGCCTGTTATCTATTTCCCTTTTCTTCTTCAAGGGCTGCTCTATCCATTTTTTAAGCATGCGCTTGCCCATCGAAGTGCAGCATCCATCCAGCACAGCCAGCAAGGAACCTTCCCTTTTTCCCTCGCGCATAGTAACCGTTAATTCGAGATTCCGACGGGTGTAATAATCCATTTCCAAATATGATCCGGTATTATAGAGCCTTAAACTTTGAACCTGCTTCAAACTGCTTTTTTGGGTCTTATTTAAAAATGCTATTATAGCTGCAGCAGCTTTAACAGCCGCCCCATATTCCTTCAGCCCGAAACTTTCCAGACTGTTAATAGCAAAATGCCGGGTTAGTATATCCTCAGCCCGATCATCGTATAGAATATCTTCGGGTATATTGCTGATTGCCATGCTATCAGATAAAAAAGCTGGCTTCTGCCATTCCAATTCCAGGCTTGATTCAATGTTGATCAGTATCTCTGCTGGTGTCAGTCGAAGCAGTTCACTGTGCAGCTTCAAATCTCTTTCTTCTCCGCTAAATTCGGTTACCCGAAAGTCACCAGTAGAAACATCTATATAGGCAAAACCGTTGTTATTATGATCACAAACAATGGCAGCCAGGTAGTTATTCTGGTGTTCATCCAAAATATTGTCATCCATAACCGTTCCTGGGGTTATTATTCTAATAACCTCTCGTTTTACGATACCTTTAGCAGATTTCGGATCTTCCACCTGTTCGCAAACAGCTATGCGATACCCACGATTAATCAATTTAGCTATGTAATTATTGGCGGAATGATAAGGAATACCGCACATGGGTATCTTGTTTTCCTGTCCGCCATCTCGTCCGGTCAATACTATATCAAGCTCTTTGGAAGCAACCTTGGCATCTTCAAAAAACATCTCATAAAAATCTCCCAGGCGAAAGAAAAGTATACAATCCTGGTGCTGGTCTTTTACCTGCAGATATTGTTCTATCATTGGTGTATATTTAGCAGCCAGTTCAGCAACCCCCTAGAATATATAATTCACAGTAAAAATATCCGTCTTAAAAAGAAAGACCCGGTGACCCAGGTCTTTCTGCTCCAAAATATGCTGCTTATTAATTATTATGAGCAACCACCGTTACAGGCATCGCAAGAACCACCACAGCTGCCGGTAATGGCCTGGTTCATAGCAAAATACACTGCCTGCATTAAATTATCAAATTTTTCCTGCGCCGACATCATTTCCTGCAGTAAAGCATTATTACTCAACTGCTGCTCGAGTATATCAATATGATCTTCTTCACCTTTGGTTATCACCAGACCATCATTCATCTTATGTTCTAATTTCATTTTTGCATCTTTATATTTTACTATTAGGTTAGATGCTTCAAAATCCTCATTTAATCTATTCTGCAATTCTTTAAGCAAAATAATTTCCTCAGAATCGCCTATAGATGTACCCAGATCAAATGCTAGTTTAATAATATCCTCTTTTGGCAAACTTTTATCCTCCTTATTATTCCTAATAAAATTAATTACACCATTTCTCCAAATAAAGAAAAAGTTTTTGCTTCTGTTATTCTAACATTTATTAGCCGTCCAATTAAGTCTTTTGGGCCAGAAAATATTACAATGCGATTCGTGCGGGTACGGGAAGTAAGCTTCTCTTTATCAGTTTTACTCAATCCTTCTACTAAAACTTCCTGTATGGTTCCTTCCAGTGACTGGTTTATTTCTCTGGCGATGGAATACTGTAGTTTGTTAAGACTTATCAGACGTTCCCGGCGCACCTCCAATGGGATCTGATCCTCCAGCGCAGCGGCTTTGGTTCCGGTACGAACCGAATACATGAAAGTAAAGGCCGCATCAAAACGCACCTTACTTACCATATCAATAGTCTCCAGGAAATCAGAATCATTCTCTCCTGGGAACCCCACAATAATATCAGTAGTTATGGCCGCCGTTGGAATTACCTCCCTGATTCTTCTGGTTCTATCCAGGTAATGTTCTCTGGTATAGCCGCGATTCATACGCTTTAATATTCTATTGCTTCCTGACTGCATAGCTACATGAATATGCTCGCAAACTTTGTATTCTGCGGCAATGGCATCAATCAGCTTATCAGTCATATCTCGCGGATGCGAGGTCGTAAATCGTATTCTTTCGATACCTTCTATTTGATTAACTATATGCAATAATTCCGCAAAATCACATGCTTCCTTCAGTCCTCGTCCATATGAGTTTACGTTCTGCCCTAACAAAGTAACTTCCTTAAATCCCTGCTCGGCTAAATCTCTTATTTCAGCGACAATATCACCAGGCATTCGGCTTCTTTCCCGTCCCCTGGTATAGGGAACTATGCAATAGCTGCAGAAGTTGTTGCAGCCATACATAATATTTACGAAAGCACTTATATTTCCGTGGCGCTGTGAAGGAAGATGTTCAACAATACCTACTGCCCGGTCATATACCTGTACTATCGGACTGGCAGTTCTTTTTACCTGTTCAATCAAGTTGGGGAGTTCGTGAAGGTTGTGGGTACCAAATACAATATCGACTTTTTGTTTTTTTATCCTGGCTCTAACGTTGTCTAACTGTGCCATACACCCACCAAAAGCAATCAGCAAATCAGGATGCTTTTTTTTCAAAAGACTTACTTCCCCCAACTTCCCATATACCTTGTTTTCTGCTGAATGTCGCACACTACAGGTATTAAAAACGACTAAATCAGCGTCGTCTAAATCGGGAGTCATTGCATAACCAATTCCTTCCAGAATACCGGCTATTACCTCGGAATCACGTACGTTCATCTGACAGCCGTAGGTTAGAATATGATACCTGCCGGCGAAATCGGTTTTTAAATCCATAGCTCTTCCTTTCAACTTTATCAGTTCTTCAGCAATTAATTGGAATATTCCTAATCCCGGAATTAAGTCGTCATTTTAACAAATAATATACCCTTCTGCCAGGTCACACCCTATAGGGTGGATAATAGTCCACTGTTACCCGTTATACTGGTATACATAATACGATACAATACACAATTTGACTATATTTTTATGCAAATTAAGCTGCCATCAAAATACAATTTATAAAGACAACAAAAAGAGGCCTGTATCCAGACCTCTTATAATTACCAGTTATACTTGCTTTAGTAACTGTTTCTCCTTTTGCGGAAACACTCCCGACAATATATCGGCCTATCTCCACTCGGTTCAAAGGGGACTGTGGTCTCCTCACCGCACTCGGCGCAAATTGCCTTAAACATCGGACGGTCGTCTCTAAATCTTTGGCCATCTCCGCTGTTGCCGCGGGCCTGCTTACGAGCTCTTCTGCAGTTTCTGCATCTGCCAGGTTCGTTTTCGAAACCTTTTTCTGCATAAAATTCCTGTTCTGATGCTGAAAACAGAAATTCTTCTCCGCAGTCTTTACATACTAAATATTTGTCTTCCATATTGTCTTATTATCCCCTTTCTGGAAATGTAACCCTCGACTCACTCACATCTCCACTAAGGAGAATTGATTGTGTTAAGGCATGTTAAATATAATTCAGAATACAATTCATGTCAAGTCGATACAGCTTAAATAATTCCCTATTTTTCACATTAATATACCCAATTCAAGTTATTATTTAGCCTAACATTAAATTGCTAATGGGTTAGTCCTTAACGGAGATGGAACGCCATGTCCTCTGGCCTTGGGCTAGTATCCGAGGTATAATTCGCTGCTGATTGGAAACAGTATACTTGTAATTACAATGAACCACCTACCTGATTCTAAAGGGAGGATACTCTCGTTGAAGGTTATTGAACTCGACCATCTAAGCAAATATTATGGTAAAGCCAGAGGCATTATCGATGTTAGTTTTACGGTTATGGAAGGCGAGATATTCGGATTTATTGGACCTAATGGAGCTGGTAAATCAACCACCATCCGTACTCTGCTGTCCTTGATATATCCCAGCAGCGGCAGTGCCAGGATATTCGGCCAGGACTGTATTAAAGAAGGGGCAGCCATACGCAAGGAAATCGGTTATCTTCCTTCTGAAGTGTTCTATTATGACAATATGAAAGTGATCGACTTACTGAAATATTCGGCAAGTTTTTATAAAAACATCGACCAGAAACGAATTTATGAACTGGCCGATATGATGGATCTGGATTTGAAAAGAAAAATCGAGGATCTTTCCTATGGCAACAAAAAGAAAGTAGGTATAGTACAGGGTCTGATTCACCACCCCCGCTTGATCATACTTGATGAGCCCACCAGCGGGCTGGACCCGCTGATGCAGCAAAAATTCTTTAATCTAATAATAGAAGAAAACAAGAATGGTGCCAGTGTATTATTTTCTTCTCACATTTTAAGCGAGGTGCAGAAACTGTGCTCGCGCGTGGCCATAATTAAAGAAGGACGAATAATGAGTATCGAAGATATCAAAACCCTGCGCAGTAATAACTACAAAAAGTTCAAAATCGAAATGGGTGAAGCGGTTAGCAATGATTACTTTAATATAGAGGGAGTTGCGAATCTATATGCTGATAAAAATAGCTTTTCTTTCCTGTTCAAAGGAGATATCAATAAAATGATCGATATTATTCACAGCAAGAAGATCAATAACCTGATCGTGGAAGAACCTGCGCTGGAAGAAATATTCATGCACTACTATGAGAAGGAGGCCTAGTACATGAATATTCTATACCAAGAGCTGAAAATGTCGGCTGCATCTATGCTTTCCTGGACCGGGGCGCTGGTTCTTTTCGTTTTTTTCTTTATGTTTATGTATCCCCCGATTTCGAAAGATGCCGCAATAATAGAAAATATTTTAAGTAATTTTCCCCTTGAATTAAGGAGAGCCCTGGGAATAACAACATTAAACCTATCCCAACTACTGGGTTTTTACGGATTTATTTTTGTCTATGTTTTGTTGATCGGGTCTATATATGCGATGAAATCAGGTATGTCAGTTCTATCGGAAGAAATACGTTCTAAAACAGTGGATTTTCTTCTGTCTAAGCCGGTGAGCCGCAAAACCGTAGTCAGCGCCAAAATATTATCTGTACTGAGCAATTTAATAGTTCAAAACATTATCTTCATAATAACGTCTTATTTAATTGTCAGTGCCTATCAAGAAAAATCCTTTGATACTGCAGCATTTATACTTTTAGACTTGAGTTTGATCCAGGTACAGCTATTTTTTGCAGCGATAGGCTTCATTTTATCGGTAATCATCAAGAAATTAAAGAGCGTGTTGCCGATCACGCTGGCAGTGGTATTTGTTTTCTTTATCCTGCAGATGCTTAGTGAATCTTTAAATGATCCCAAACTAGTCTACATTACGCCATTTTCATATTTTAATGCTGCTGACATCATCAATAATGGGGGTTATCATCTCTCATTCCTGATTATCAATTTACTTATTATTCTAGTCTTTACTGGTTCCACTTATCTTATATATCTAAGAAAAGACCTACCATCAGCATAAGGAGGCAGATATATTTAGGCATGAATATTCTTAAGAGAGAATTACAAGCGAATCTTAAATCCCTCATAATCTGGAGCATGGGCATGGTATTTCTCATTTATGCCGGGATGCTAAAGTACTCGGGTTTTGCTGGAGCAGGGGAAAGCGTCAATGAACTTTTCAATCAGTTTCCATCTGCCGTCAAGTCCATTCTTGGTCTGGGAGATCTGGATATTTCGTCTATACTTGGCTTTTATGCAATATTCTATTTATACTTCATGGTTCTGGCAGGTTTACATGCAGTTATGCTGGGTGCAGAAATTATATCCAAGGAAGAGCATGATAAAACTGCCGATTTTTTATTTGTTAAACCGGTATTGCGGTCTAAAATAGTAAGCTGCAAATTGACTGCAGCACTTATCAATATAATTGTCCTGAATCTTACTACCCTTATAGCTTCCCTTATTTTTGTGGATATTTTCAATACCGGTAAATCTATTAATGATATAATAGTGCAGCTCATACTGGCTCTTTTTATCATACAGCTAATATTTCTTGCTATGGGTGCGAGTATTGCTGCTGTAAGCAAAAACATAAAAAAAGCGACTTCCTTAGCCGCTGGAATATTGATGATTACATTTATTATTTCTGTAGCTATCGATCTATATCAGAAAATTGATTTTTTAATTTATGTGACACCTTTTAAATATTTTCCAGCTGCAGATATTATCATGACCCGCAGTTATAAAACTTCAACATTGATTGTTTCCTTTATATTAGTAAGCTTTTTTACTTTCATCACCTATCTGTTTATGAAAAAACGCGATATTCAAATATAAGCTGCACTCTGATTTATCTGGCAATGGTTCCGGTCTTTTCTCTCCATTGATCTATTTTTACGCATTTATTTTCTGGCATTTGGTTAGAACAATCCACGGTAGCACACAAATTATCAAGTTCCGTACCCGTCCCGACACTGAAACTTTCCAAATTGCTGCGCAATCCGTTGATATCAGACTGCATTGCTCTATGTTTATCCTCTATTTTGTTAAATTGAGCCTCCAACTGCTGCTGATTGGTCTGGAATTTCTCCTTAAGATTATATATCCATTCACTGAATTGAGACATATCTTTTTCCACCTTTTCGGCTCGGGAACGTTCATAATCAAGCTGCTGCTGCAGTTTATCATTTATATCAATCTGAACTTTTATATTGTCCAGTTGTTTATATATCACGTCAACTTCTCCCTTAAAATTCATAACTTTTGAGCTGGCCTGGCTGGTATTTTCCCGGGCAGCACTCAGTTCTTGTTCTAACTCTTCCTTAGCCTTAAGATATTCCTCGGCCAACCTCATGTTTTCAAATAATTGTTCTTCCAACTCTACGGTCCTCAATATCTGATTGTTGATAGTCTCATTACAGGTGCTAACCTCTAATTTCCCCAGCTCCAGCTCTTGTTCCAATTCTTCTTTGATTTTAAGATATTCCTCGGCCATCTTCGTGTTCTCGATTAATTGCTCTTCCAATTCCCCAATTTTGGATGCCATAGTGTTGATGGTCTCTTTACCGCTGTTAACTTTATTTTTTTCCGACTCCAGCTCTTGCTCTAATTCTCTATTTTTCTTCTGTTCTTCTTCAATCTTGTTCAGACTTTCTATGAGATCTTCTTCAACGGCAGCTATCTTTTGTTTCAGAATGTTCATCTCTTTAGCGGCTGAAGCAGTACGGGCTTTTTCAAATTCTAATTTCTGTTCTATGTCTTCACCAAGTTTAATCTGCGCCTCTAATTCATTATGCTTATCTAAGATATCCTGTTCCAGGTCAGTGATCTGTTTTACATAAATGGTTTTTTCATTGCTATATTCAGCAATGCAGGTGTTTAAACGCTTTAATTCCTGTTCCAATTCCAGCACTTGTTCGGCTAAATCATTACGTTCATTCATAAGCTGATAGTTCTCGTCTGTCATCTTATCAATTTCTGAATTATACAAGACCGCCTGATCCTGATACTCCTGTATAAACCTGGCTGAATCAGCGGCATTCCTATCTGCTAATTCCTGCAGCCTATCCTTTTCCTCCCGGCTTTCCTGTCTGAATTCTTCATACTCCTTGCGCAGTTTTTCTGTGGCAGATTCAAGTTCTTCGATATAATGGGATAGTTCATTCTCAACCATTTGAGATTGCTGTCTCAAACCATCTATATACTTTATCACATCTTCCTCACTCAATCCGCCAATTACCTTCTTACGAAAATCCGATTGAAGTGATATCTTTTCCAGGTTGTTTCTTAGCGCACGCAATTTATCTTCATTTTGGGGAGCGAGACCATCATCCATAATTGTACCTCCCTTTAGTGCAATTCACTACTTTAGTCTTATGCTCTCATTCTATTATACATTTATGCAAATATCCATAGGATTATAGGCCTTAATGTTATGTGACTAAGTTCGTTAAAATTATTGCGATGCTTCCCGCCTTCTGTATAACAATCCTTCCCTTTCCTGTAGCAGCACTAACTTTTACAGCTGGAACAATCTTTTATCTTCGCGTCATGTTATTTTATCCTTTCTCCTGCCAATATAGAGTACTAGTAAATAAGGTAAGGCCCTGACCCTCTTTCTAATGGTGAAACAAACGAACTCTGGTAAAGGCCATAGCTATATTATATTTATCACAGGTTGCAATTACATTATCATCTCGAATAGAACCTCCCGGCTGAGCAATATAGCGAACACCACTTTTCCAGGCCCGGTCGATATTATCGCCAAATGGGAAAAACGCATCTGATCCTAAAGATACATCAGTTATTTTTCCAAGCCATTCTTTTTTCTCTTCTCTGTTCAAGGCTTCAGGCTTTTCGGTGAATAATTTTTCCCAGGTACCGTCAGCAAGCACATCCATATGGTCTTCAGAAATATAAATGTCTATGGTATTATCCCGGTCAGCCCTTCGAATATCATTTTTAAAAGGTAAGTTTAAAACCTTTGGGTTCTGGCGTAAGAACCAGATATCAGCTTTATTGCCGGCCAGACGAGTACAGTGTATTCTGGATTGCTGCCCGGCTCCTATGCCGATGGCCTGACCATCTTTGACATAACATACCGAATTGGATTGAGTGTATTTCAAAGTAATCAGGGATATTAATAGGTCTCTTTGTGCATCTGCAGGTATTTCCTGATTACTAGTAGGTCTTTCCTTTAAAAGGTCCTCTGAGATGTTAATATCATTTCTCCCCTGTTCAAAGGTGATACCAAATACTTCTTTGGTTTCCACCGAATCAGGTTCATAATTAATATCCATCTGAATAATGTTGTAGCTGCCCTGACGTTTGCCTTTTAGTATTTCCAGGGCTTTCCCTGTATAACCTGGTGCAATTATGCCATCAGAAACTTCACGTGCTATCAGCCTTGCTGTCTGCTCATCACAGGTATCAGATAAAGCAATAAAGTCACCGTAAGAGGACATCCTATCTGCCCCTCTAGCCCTGGCATAAGCTGTAGCCAGAGGAGATAGTTCCAGATCATCAACAAAATATATCTTCTTTAAAGTGTCACTCATGGGTACGGCTATTGCTGCTCCGGCCGGACTTACATGTTTAAATGAAGCCGCTGCTGGGAGACCTGTGGCTTCTTTCAATTCTTTTACCAACTGCCAGCTGTTAAAAGCATCCAACAAGTTAATATATCCTGGATTTCCGTTCAATACATCGATAGGTAATTGCCTGTTTTTCATATATATTCTGGCCGGATTCTGATTTGGATTACATCCATACTTTAATTTAAGTTCATTCATGTCGAACTCTCCTCCTAATAAAATTTTGTAACGCTTCCTGCATTATATTCTCAAATTACTCCTGGTATTAACCACATTTTGTGTATAAAAAAGCCGACAACCCAGGCTTTGTTACCCAGACGGTCGGCATCTATCAGTCATACTTCACGTGGTTAATTCCACTTCCGTCAGTCATATGACCTCACTATTAATATAATACTATTAAAAAGAACCTGTCAATTAGAAGACTATCTCATGGTTTTGGTACCCTCAGGTTTTGCGGTAAAATTAGTAATATTATAATTTATCCATTTGCTTATCGTCTATCGCTTGAAGCGGATCACTCTTCAGGATATTTACCACTTCTTCATATCCGGTTGGGAATGCATAGTTATAACGTGCTGGAAGTGCAAAAACGTACCTGGTATTGCGTCCAAGTTCGCTGGGGCCCACAGGTGCTGCCCCAATATGGAACTGTTCTCGCTGTAATGATTCCCATTGAGCAAGACTGAAGATCATTATGGGGATATCCTGCCGCTGGTTTTGGGATGTCCATTGAGGATGTCTGATGGAAATCTGTGGTCCGGTTTGATCATCCCCCTGCGAACCTTCAACCGCAAAACCCTCCCAGGTATCAGTTAAAATTGAATAACCCTGCCAGCTTTTAGGCAGGGAAAAATTGAAGCCATATTCTGTGTTTTTGTATACTATTGTATTGTTTTCTTGGTAAGCACCTAGCGTAACCGCATCAATAAGCCAGCGATTCTCGACTTTTTTAACTTCGAGAGTAATCGGCCGCTTGGCTGCAACCCCTCCGCTCACACTCTCCATGCTGCTTATTTCAATTATTTCACCCTGAACTTCGTACGTATTCTCCAATAGTTTATTAATAGTAAGAATTTCTATGCGGTCCGGCCACGGACTTGAACCCGTCCGCCCGGGAACATTTTGAGGATCGCTTAGCCATTCTGCCAGAAGTGCAGGAGATACATAATCGCTGTAGTTCTCCTGTATACTTTTATTTAATATATCCTGGGGAGCTTGCAGCGATAAGTTTTGAAGTTTGCTCCCAAAACTTTCAACCAAACTCGCGACTGCCTCTTTATCTGCTTCATCGGTTTGCTGCGAATGTTCTGCTTCTTTTATCGGCTGAGCTTCATTACTTTCATTAGTACAACCAAAAAGAGAAACACTCAATAATAAAACAAGTACCAACAGCAGGTTTTTGTTCATAATTATTTCCATTCCTTTCGTTTCACTCAAGGCACAAAACGCAATGAAACGTATTGGCACGGAGCTGTTTTTTTACTATTCTACCGCTATAGGGATAACAGTTAACTACAAATCACGGGGAGGTGAGTGGGCTGCTCCATCATTGGAGTGACCGCATAATTATAGGTGTAGATTGCCTTTCCAAGCACAAATAAGTGTGACTTCGAGCACGCAGACTTATCTTTGTATAAACATTACTCGTTTATTGCCATACAATCAGTCAATGCTGTCTACCCCTATAATTTTTTGAAAGGAGTTTCCCTATGGCTTTAAAAATCGTTTCCCCAATCTTATTGTTTTTTATGCCTCCTCTTGCTATCTGGCAGCTTCGTGACCTTATGCGTTACCGCTTTAAACTGACTAACTTTATGTCAAGCGAGAAAAACCGTCTACAAAACTCTTTAACCGTATCTAATATTCAACTTGGAAATGTTGTTTCAGATACTTTTGGCAAAAGTTCTATGAACATCATCAACGAGCTTTTGCTAAATCCTTTGGATAACAGTTTTGATATTGAACCACTCATTCACGGTTCTATGAAAGATAAACTCCCAGAACTGGAGCTTGCCATCGATGGGTTTATCACGCCTTAACAAGCTGAAAAACTTAAAACTCAAGGTTACCGTATTATGGCAGCCTCTTGATTGCTTATTGATAAAACCTTTTTTTAAAAGTCATCAACGGATGGCTTGTTTGGCTGCGCCTTTTTTTACAGGTGTTTCAGGTTACTGTTTCAGACTTTGACCTCCTTGAGCATTCTTGAGAGGCTCAAGCATAGAAAAGAATTTCCTGGATGAACTTCGCAGCCGTAATGGAAACCTTATAACTTCTTATTTATAATGTCGTAGTTGAAGTATATTCAACCTTAATTACATTATCTTTTTGTTTGCTCAATTTAGCCTTATTCCCTTTTCCGTCTTCTAATGAAAGCTTTTCAAGTTCATTTTCCTGAAAAAAATTCACAATAGTTGTTTCTACAAACCCAGCCCAGTTTACTTTTTTGTTTTGCTCTTCCAAAGTTTTCATTATCCCCTTTTCTCTAAATTTAAATTTTACCTTTGATATTTTAACCGTGATTGTATTATAAAGCAATGTTTTCTCTAAACAAAATTGCACCAAAAAAACTGAATTCAATAAACACAAGCAGGATGGGCCCTTTCTAACTTCACCTTTTTACCCCGGTAAAATTCCCTGAAAATTAAAAGTATTTGCATTCCAAATTTTTCAGCTCGCTCTTAGCATTTCTTTGATTTACACATCGTCAGAAGCGTACTGCTCTAATTCCCTGGAGTCAAGTTCCTTTATTTCGCCCTACCACTACAGAGAAAAAATACAGTAAATGTTCGTTCCTCCTCCTGAGTTGTAGCCAGTAATGTTCAGGAAGTAAGGATTAACAAGAAAAACTGACCTCTATCAAATCTAGTTAATAGAATATATTTTGGTGAGTTGTTGCTGATTAAAAATATCTCCAATAATTGCATGCTTAAATTTCAATTAAAAATAGAAACTAATTATAAGATAAATTTCATATAAACTGATATATGTCAGAAATCTAGATTCAGATAATATTATTAATTAAGTCTTTAATATAAAGGCAGAAGGGACATTACAAGTATGCAAGACCTACGGAACCAACCTATAAATACTCCGCTGGCAGAAGAAGTTGTAAAATATAACTACGCAGATAAAATGGAAGAATGGCAGTATCAGATGAGCAATCAGGTAAATACTTTGGAAGAATTGAAAAAATATATTAATATAACGCCCGGGGAAGAAAAAGCCATAGAAGAAACCACGGCCAGATGGGGAACCACACCGTACTTCGCTTCTCTAATGGACCCGAACAATTCCAACTGCCCCGTTAGAAAACAGGTTGTCCCTTCTATCCATGAACAAAATAATCTTTATGGTATCGAAAATTACCTGGTATATAAAGAAAATAGGTCAGGAGATGAAGAGAGACCCGATACTATAGCCAGGCAATATCGTGACCGGATTGCCTTTACCGTTGTGAATAAATGCGGAATTTACTGTCGGCACTGTTTCCGTAAAGAATTAGTAGTAGATAAATCTTTACAGCTTAGATTTGATGTTGATGAAGGGCTGGAATGGATTAGAGAACATACTGAACTTAGAGAAGTATTAGTGACAGGTGGAGACCCGCTACTTCTTTCTGATGAAAAGATTGATTATATAATCTGTAAACTTAGAGAAATACCCCATATAGAGATGATTCGCTTTGGCAGCAGACTTCCTATTGTACTTCCCCACCGTATTACCAAAGGGTTGCAGAGAGTCTTAGGAAGATATCATAAAGTGCCTATTTGGCTCAATACCCAATGCAATCACGCCAATGAGATAACGGAAAAAACTGCTGAGTCAGTATGGGCATTATTAACCTGTGGAGTTAATGTAGGTAACCAGGCAGTGTTATTAAAAGGAATAAATGATGATAAAAAGTCTTTTAAAGAACTGCACCAAAAATTGTTGAATATAAGAATTAGGCCATATTATGTTTTCTACTTAGAACCAGCACCTGGTATTGACCATTTTAGAACCCCGGTAGAAAAAGGTGCTGAATTGATTAGGGATACGATTAGAGGACATACTTCCGGTTTAGCTCAGCCCATGTATGTTATTGCAACTAAAATAGGCAAGATTCCATTAATGCCTGATTATTATATCGTTGAAAAAGACGAGGAAAAATATACTTTACAAAATTATCGTGGTGAAATTACTACCATCCCTAATATTCATGAGGATGAAACAGCTGATAGTCCCTTACATTAATAACAATATACTTTTTTTGCTGCTTCTATCCAGACTGCTTGGTTATAAACATGACAACAAACATTTTCTCGACTTTGCTCCCTTTTCATTATTATATATGTTGGATGCCAAATTATTGAAGAAATACTGTTATGACACACTCGTTATACTACTTGAGTATGATTTGGCAAATGATAGTGGATTGCTGGACTCTTTAAGAATTCTGTTTAAGAACAACATGAATTGGAAGAAGACTGCCGATGATCTATTTATTCATGTTAATACGTTAAGATACCGGGTTAATAAGATTGAAGAACTGCTAAATATCGATTTCAATAAAACGGAAAACCAGGTTAATCTTTTTATTGCTCTCATTACATATGATTCTCTCGAAGCCACTGGCTACTTGTATGGTTCATAGGGGGGTCATGAGCCTAAACCCGATACATCCCCAATTTAATTGATTGGACAGCATCGGTCATTCAGCCGGAAACTATACACACCAAATCTCAGGATCATCCGCAATTAACGCTGTATTGTTCTATAAGACATATCAAAAAAAGGCTCTGCGAATTCTGATGATTCCAGATATTACAAAGCCCAATTTATTGTTTCGTATTCTGCCAACCTCTCCCCCGCCCGCCAGGATATTATTATCGTCACTACCGATGCTCATCTATCTGGTTATAGAGAAATTCTCGCTGGCTTCAATGTTATCAGCCGGAGCACCTATTATTATCCCTTCCCATTCCAACAGTAAGTACAGATTCTATCCTTATCTATACCGATTGCGTCAAGCATGTCATGAATGTTTTGGTATTTCAGCGTGGAAAAGTTAAGTAGTTTTTTGATGCTATTCACCATACAATCATATTGATCATTGTCCGGATCACAATATCCATCATAGCACTCCGGTTCTTCCCCTTCCAGTTCGATGATGGCCTGTCTTGCTATAAGATCCATTTCTGACCGTGAAGTTGAGAAGTTCAAGTATTTGCAGCCGAATACAAGAGGCGGACAAGCGGGCCGAATATGAACTTCACGGGCGTTGCATTTATATAGCAAATCCACGGTTTCTCTCATCTGTGTGCCGCGAACAATTGAATCATCGCAAAAGAGGAGTCGTTTTTCTGAAACCAGTTCCGGAATGGGCATAAGTTTCATTCTGGCAACAAGATTTCTTATATGCTGATCCTGCGGCATAAAACTCCTGGCCCAGGTTGGCGTATATTTTACAAAAGGTCGTCCAAAGGGTACCTTTGATTGGTTAGAATAACCAATGGCATGTCCGACACCCGAGTCAGGTATTCCGGCAACCATATCGATTTCCACATCATCCTTTTTGGCCATGGCTGCACCATTTCTATAACGCATAACCTCCACGTTCATTCCCTCATAAGTTGATGATGGGTAACCATAATAGACCCATAGAAAAGCACAAATTTTCATTTTATCCCCCGGGGGCGCAATTTTCTCAATACCATCCGGGGTCAGAAAAATTATTTCTCCTGGGCCAAGTTCATAGTTGAATGTATATCCGAGATTGGTAAAAGTTGAGGACTCAAAGGAAACGCAATACGAACCTTCTTTCTCACCTGCTATTAAAGGCGTTCTGCCCAGTTTATCCCTCGAAGCATAAATCCCTTGCGGGGTTAAAAGCAGAATTGAACAGGATCCCTCAATCAATTCCTGTGCTTTTAACAATCCATCCTTAAATGAGTCTTCCTGATCTATAATTACAGATACAAACTCGGTTGGGTTAATAGTACCTTTGCTTGTTTCCATAAAATGAATATTTCGATCCAATTCCTTTTCTGCTATTTCATACAAATTATTGATTCTTCCTACTGTACTGATCGCATATTGACCAAGACGTGAACGCACGGTCAAAGGCTGAGGCTCGGTATCGCTTATACAGCCTATACCCATATTGCCTTTTATTTTTGGCAGTTCAGATTCAAATTTTGCTCTGAACTGAGTATTTTCGATGTTATGTATTGATCTGTTAAAACTGTTTCCGTTCCAAATCGCCATCCCACCCGTACTAGTTCCCAAGTGCGAATGGTAATCGGTACCAAAATATACATCTGTAACGCAATCTTCTTTTGATACAACACCAAAAAATCCACTCACAGTATCTACACTCCTTAAAATGCTTTTTAACTGACATGTTTTGCCCATGTATAATTGCACTTTAATTATAAGCAACAATATTTTATATTCATGCCACAGTAATAAGGATACCTCATACATCTCTATGCGTCCACGGAATTTATATTGGGAATCCATAAAACCCTTAATCGTCAGAGCTTCTATGCAGGTCGTATTGATAATACCTTATGGAATAATTCAGTAGCAAATGATATGATTAGAGTATCTACTAGCAATATTGAAAGAAGATTATAATGAACAGTAGCTTTAGAAACCTTGGTGTTTCACCACCTATATTAAAGGCCCTAGAAGAAATGGGCTTTGAGTCACCTACAGAGGTGCAAAGAAGGGCCATTCCTCATATTCTAAATCAGGAAGATCTAATCGTCATGTCAAAAACGGGCAGTGGCAAGACTGCTGTTTTTGGCGTGTCCATGCTGCAGCTGACTGAGTCCGGAGCGTCTGGGCCCCAAGGCCTCATTCTCACACCGACACGGGAACTGGCAGTCCAGGTAGACAGCGATCTCCAACTGATTTCAAAACATCTTCAACACAAGACAACGGCTGTATACGGACAGCACAATATGAATGTTGAAATTCAGGCCCTAAATAAGGGTGTTTCCATTGTTACTGGAACACCCGGCCGAGTATTTGATCACATTCGTCAAAGGAACCTAAAAACCAGAAATATACGTTTTCTGGTACTTGATGAAGCAGACCGGATGCTGGACATGGGTTTTCTTGATCAGGTGGAGAGAATTATCAAAACCCTTCCCAAAGATAGGGTAACTCTCCTTTTTTCTGCCACCATTCCTGCTGAAGTCCGTAAAATATGCCGGGAATATATGAAAAGTCCTGTAACCATAGAAATCGAATCACCGACCATGACCGTTGATACTACCCAACAAGCATATTATCGTGTGAATAATAACGAAAAGAACCTGCAGTTGAACCGTCTGCTTCTGCTAGAGCAGCCGGAAAGTTGTATAATTTTCTGTAATACTCGCAACACGGTTGATAAAGTTCAGCGCTTTTTATCGCGAAAAGGGTATGCTTCTCAGTTATTACACGGAGATATCCCCCAGTCCAGGCGTCTCAAGACCCTGCAGCAGTTCAAGCAGGGACAGTTTCATCTGCTGGTAGCCACAGATGTTGCCGCCCGCGGTATTCACATCGATGATTTGTCCCTGGTAGTCAACTATGATGTCCCTATCGAAAAAGACAGCTATGTGCATAGGATCGGACGTACCGGCAGAGCCGGTAACGGCGGCCGGGCCATTACGTTAGTTACAAGCGAAGACATCATGAGCCTGTATGAGATAGAAGAACATATCGGAGCTATGATTCCTGAAGCGGAATTGCCCTCGGAGGATGTTATCGATAAAGGCAGAGCTTCAGTGGAGAAATGGATACAGGCCAACTTACAGCAGAGCAATTTATCTCTGGCAGTTTCTGGTTCCAATTCAAAAGAAATTCAAACCAAACGTTCACACACCAACCCTTACCGGCAGCATGAGAAGCCCAGAGAACGATCAATTCAGGTAAGATCAGATGAGAAAAAGCCCCAACGGGTCAATATAGTGACTCCATCCGAACAGATAAAAACAGTCCACATAATAATAAAACCCGGCCCCCCTATTGAGAAACAAGCGGATGCCATCCAGGCCAAGGCAAACACCGATATCGGGCAAGTTCAAGCTTCTGAAACCAGGAAACCCTTCCTCCAGCGGGTACTACAGCGCATATGGGGGAAATAATGCTGTTGACATTCAGCTAGTTTTTTTTGTAAGTAAATACTTACCACCAGGGAATTACTGCCCTTTTATTACTCGCCTGGTATTTTTCTTATATAATTTTCATTTATTGCATATCACGGTCAGAAGCTATCCGCTTCTGACTTTTCTTCATTTTTTAAGAGAAATGTTGTTCTTCACGCGTAGTAATATATGAAATGAATTTGAAGGGGGAGAGGCTTTGCAGTATTCGCAGGGTGAGCTTGTCCAGAAGTTAAGAAACAAGGATTCGGCTGCCTATGAGTATATGATAGGCAAATACACAAAAACGATTTACAGCCTTGCTTACAATATTTTGTCAGGATCGCACAGCAAGGAAGATATAGAGGAATGTGTGGCCGATGTATTTCTTGATGCATGGGTAAAGATCTCTGAGTTTGATGAAGAAAAGGCAAACTTTAGAACATGGCTGTTGATTCTGACAAAATACAAAGCGCTAACATGCAGACGCAAGAAACGCCTGAACAATGTCATGGACATAGAAGATGTCGAGATAAAGGATGATATCAACCTCGAAAATCAGATTTTCCTGAGACAAGATCAGGAACAGGTCATTAAAATAATCAATTCCTTTGAAAAGACCGATCGGGAGATATTTGTCAGGAAATTTTTCCTGGGTGAAGAAATCAGCGATCTTGCAAGGGCTTTCAATCTGTCTCGGGCTGCTGTTGATAACAGGCTCCTGAGGGGAAGAAAGCTTATAAAGGAGGGTTTGAACTATGAATGAAAACAAAATAATCGCGATGCTGAGCAATATTGACGATGATCTGATAGAAAAAGAGATAGACATTCTCATGGACGAAGTTGAATGCGATATAGAATCGATAAATAGACAAGCACACCAAAAACTTCAAAAGCACAACAGGAAAGCCAAACTGAAAAAGCGCCTGCCATACGCCGCAGCGGTTTGCTTGTGCCTCATAGGTATTAATACTGTTGTGTATGCTGATGAGATATCCCAGGCAATGAAGAGCTTTTTCAACAAGACCCCAATATATTCAACCGTGGTGGATGGCAAGGCATATTACTTGAAAAACAACCTGGTGATAGACGACAACTTGACTATCGACAGCATTATGGTTTCCGAAGGCAGGCTTGATATGGAATGTACTTCAAATTTAAGCCCTAATGTTCTGGGGCCTATGAAAATAATCCCGAAGGATGATCCAAATATTCAGTATGTCATACATAATATGGGTGTTATAGGTGTCTATTCTAAGGATGCTAGCAACAAGTTTTTTATGAGTTTTGTAAATGAGAAGGAAAAAAACTTTAACATCAAACCATTTCAAGCCTTTGATTTGCTGGTGGGCGGTAAAACATATTCGATCACTCTAAATGAAGCCAAGAGCCTTGACGACACCCAGAAGCTGGCGGTCGGCCAGTCGGAGTCAAACAAAGTCGATCTGGTCACGGTCGGAGTAAATAGTATAGAAAATAACGGACAGCAAGCTGTTCAGATCATCGCGGCTTTTAAGGATAAGAATATGAAACTTGCTGCCTTCGGCCAACCAGTCGCGGCAACTGTCAAAACCACGCTCGAAAATCTTGACAAAGGGGGTGTGGTGGGTTCTGCAACCAGTTACGAGACAGTGGAAATCTATGCTACTGATGAATCCGGGGGCAAACACCAGCTAACCGTCCCGGCCGATGCCAAGGCCAGGCCTATAACCACCTTTGAAATAAATACCGCCCAAGACAGCCGGCTTACGATTAATCTGCCTGCCCTAATGGCCGCTTATGAAAAATCCGTGGCTAACGTTAGAATCAACATCCCCACAGATGGGGAGACCATACTCCATCAGGAGGTGGATCTTCTTGCTCAAAAGGCGATAATCGAGAACATTAAACGACTCTCTCCTACATCGGCTCAACTTACATTCCAGCTCAACACCGGAGTTGATAAATATGTCAGCATCAACCGCTTCAGCATGTTCAGCGATGACATCAAGAAGATATCAGCCGAATTCAGCAGTGACCAAGCTATCGTTACTCTGGAGTTCGATGAGGATGTAGATGCCTTTGATCTGGATATCTCCTGGCCGGTCTTCGTTGTGAATGGCAACTGGACGATCAATATGAAATAGATTTAAATATTCGTTCCGGCAGAGCTTTAAGCCTCTGCCGGTATTTTTATGGCAAAGATCTTCCTTTGCCATACTGGGGGCTTCGGGCTTTCACATATAAATTAGGATTTGATAAGAAAATGGGTGTCTTAGATACGGATAATGTTATAGAATTATGAATATGAAAGAGGTGAATAGGCCTGATTTCTGAAACAATTATGTTCTAGCTATTAGAGATCAGAATTAAATTATGATAAATCTAGCAAGAAAAATCGCAATTATTGGTGCCGGACATGTAGGCTCTCATTGTGCATTCAGTTTAATCACCCAGGGAGATACCAGTGAAATTGTCTTTATTGATATAGATAAACCAAAGGCGGCCGCACAAGCCGGTGACATAGCAGATGCAGCCTGCTTTATGCCCCATCCTGTTATCGTAAGGTCTGGAGATTATGAGGATTGCCGTGATGCAGCAATTGTTGTTTTAGCAGCAGGGGTTCCGAGAAAACCAGGACAAACCCGGTTGGATACCATGGGCGATTCTATCCGAGTAATGAAGGAGATTATTCACCCGCTAAAAAACTCGGGATTTGAAGGTGTTCTAATCTGTATTTCAAATCCGGCCGATGTCATCGCCAATTATATGCGAAAGCATATCGGATGGGCCAAGCATAGAGTGTTCAGTACCGGGACTTCCCTGGATACTGCCAGACTCAAGCGTGTATTTAGCGAAGAAATCGGAATAGACTCCAGAAGCATCCAATGTTTCTCCCTGGGAGAACATGGAGATTCCAGCATGATACCATTTTCTCATGTCAGCATCGGTGGCAAGCCTCTATTCGAGTTAATGAAAGAAAAGCCGGATATTTTCGGCCAACTTGATCTGGAACATGTTTTACACCGTACCCGTACTATTGGCATGGATATCATAAACGGGAAAAATTCCACGGAATTCGGAATCGGTTCTGTACTTGCTGATATGGTCAAAGCCATTTTTCATGACGAACATCGGGTTATGCCAGTATCTGCCTTATTAGAAGGAGAATATGGGCAAACCGAAATACATGTCGGTGTGCCTGCTGTTATTGGGAAAAATGGAATAGAGGAAATAATTGAACTGCATTTAACCGGGGAAGAACAGAAGTTATTTGAAGAATCCTGTGAGGTGATTCGCCAGCATATTTCTCTGGCAGATAAAATATAATCAGGAATATACCGGCCGAGCAAAAAACATAAAGAGCAAGAAATTAAAGAAGCCCGTGATTGAGGCGTACATAAGGTACGTTGATTGAACCGGGCTTCTTCTATTTGCTTTTTTTGATTACTTTATTAAATCAAGCTAGTAAAATTCGATCATCTGTCAGCTGTTTTTTTCTCTCCCGGGAGTAGTAGGTTAATAATTCCTCAATGGTCATTTTGCTGCGTTCTTCACCTTTGATATCCAGTATGATCTCCCCCTCATCCATCATAATGGTACGATTACCAAGAGCCAGGGCAGATCTGATATCGTGGGTGATCATCATGGTGGTTATTTTTGATTCAGCAACAATATCCCTGGTTATTTGTAATATTTTTTGTGCTGTCTCGGGATCAAGGGCAGCAGTATGCTCATCTAAAAGCAACAGCTTAGGTGATGATATTGTGCACATGAGCAGGGTAACGGCCTGCCTTTGACCTCCTGATAAATTGCCCACCTTGGTTTTCATGCGTTTTTCCAAACCTAAATCAAGGCGGGTCAATAATTCTCTAAAGTATTCCAAATCCCTCTTGTTTAATGCAAAGAAGCTTTTATGGGCTTTTCTGCTGTAAGCAAGAGCCAGATTCTCCTCAATAGTCAATGAAGGAGCAGTCCCTTTCATAGGATCCTGCATTAGCCTGCCCATGTCATATGCCCTTTTATAGTCCGCCATCATGCTAATATTCTTATTATCCAGAAGAATGGCACCACTATCAATATAGAATGCTCCGGATATGGCATTAAACACGGAGGACTTGCCGGCACCATTTGAGCCGATTATGCTTACAAAGTCTCCCGGTTCCAGATGGAGGTTTATGGAATTTAAAGCCTTTTTTTCATTTATAGTTCCAGCAAAAAAAGTTTTGCTTACATTAATTAAATCCAACATAATAAATCAACCATTTAATAAAATCAGTCCGAGCAAAAAAGTTCAAAAGCAAGGCATTAATGAAAGCACGTGATTGAGGCATACATAAGGTACGTTGATTGAACGGGCCTTCGTTAAAAACGCATTTATTGGGCTTTTTTGACGGTCTGTAAGCTATTTATTAATTAAATGGTTGTTAACCTCCCTTCTGATTTTATTCTGCTGTATGACTGCTTTAATTGTCGGCCCGGAAAGAGCAATAATTACAATGACTGCTGAAATCAGCTTTAATGAGTATGCGGGGAACATGTCTATTTTCAGGGCAAATGCCAGAATAATTCTGTAAAGAATAGAACCAACTGCCGCTGAAACTAAACCGATGGTAACAGAACGCCTGCCAAATATAGTCTCACCAATAATGACAGATGCCAGGCCAATGATGACCATGCCGCTTCCGGAATTCACATCCGAGAACATCTGGTATTGACAGATTAAAGCGCCGGATAAAGCAACACAGGCATTTCCCATTGATAGGGCGATACATTTTGAAGCATTGGCATTTATGGAGGACAAACGAACCATGTCCTCATTATCCCCGGTTGCCCTAATGGCAAAGCCAACTCTTGTTTTAAAGACTATTGCAAGTATAGCTATAATGATTATGCATATGAACAAGGCCAAAAGGGTTTTCCCCATTCCGCCCGGCACAGCAATCATGGATTCCATAGCAGAAAAAATGGTCTGACTGCCAACTAGTGATAGATTTGCTTTTCCTCCCATAAATGCTAGGTTGATGGTATATAAGCCGGTCATAACCAGAATTCCTGCCAATATGGGGTGTATACTCAGCTTGGTATGTAATAAACCAGTTGCTAAGCCGGCTGATGCGCCGGCTATAATTGCAATGAATAATGCCAGGAAAGGATGACCGCTTATGGTTGCCACAGCAGCACAAGCCATACCAAGAGAGAAACTGCCATCAACAGTCAGGTCAGGCATGTTCAGAATGCGAAATGTTATATAAATTCCCAATGCCATGGGGGCATACAGCAAACCAAGCTGTAAAGACCCAATTAATAGTGTCATATTGTTTTCCTTTTATTATTATTTCAGTTGCTGCTATTCACTAAGAATGACAAATTGATCTTTTAATTCCTCGGGAATGGCTATCCCCAACGTGTTCGCTGTATTCATATTAATCATATTGGCATATTCAGCAATCTGCTCAACATGATTTTCTTCGATAGTTTGACCATTACAAATACGTACAATCATGGCTGCAGTCTGTTTTCCCAATACAGTATAGTCTATACCTACTGTTGCCAGAGCCCCATCTTTAACCATGGAATCAGCGCCGGCATAAATAGGGAGTTGGGCATCTGTTGCAACCTGAACGTAAGTAGCCATGGCTGATGCTACCGTATTGTCATTTGGTGTAAAGAAGGCGTCTACCTGGTCGACTAATGAAGCAGCAGCCTGTTGCAGATCGGCGGTACCCGTGATTGTAGCTTCTTGGTATTCAATGCCGTTTTTATCACAATAAGCCCTGGCTCTTTCAATTCCAGTGGTTGAATTTATTTCACTGCTGTTATACACAAAACCGAATACTTTTGCCTCTGGTGTTAATGTACCTGCTAACTCAAAAATATCTTCTATGGCAATAGAGTTGGAAACGCCGGTTATATTTCCGCTTGTTTCTTCAAAAGAAGTAACCAGGCCTGCTTCCACAGGATTGCTTACTGCGGAAAACACGATCGGCACCTCGGTAGTAGAAGCCAGTGCGGCCTGCGCAGTAGGGGTTGCAATTGGAACCAGCATGTCCACATTATCATTCAGCAAATCTTGCATTATAGACGGCAACAGGCTCATATCGCCGTTAGCGTTTTTGAAAATAATTTCAACTTTGTCTTCCATACCTTGTGCTTTCAATTCTGAAATTATCGTCTCCCGGATCTGATTCAAGGAAGGATGATCCATTGGCTGTACAATACCGATTTTAAAGACTTCCTGCTGGTTAGTTTCGCTTTCGCTTGAGCATCCGCTTATTGTTCCCAGTCCCACAATGAGAACGAGTAATAGTGCCAGTAACTTTTTCATAATACCCACTCCTTCAAATAAATTGTTTTTGTATACTCAAAGCAAAATTGAGGATCCGTAATCCCTTCTGGTATCATGTTTTTGCTATAAAATAAATATTAATTAAAAAATAGCCATAAAAATAAAAAATCCGTCCAATTTAAGGACAGATATTATCTGCTGTACCACCTTAATCCATTTCGATTCAATAATTTTACTTATCAGCAAAGTTATTGATACCCACCAAGAATGCTGCATACTTCTGTTGTTAACGCCAACTTACGTCTCAGCTACTGGATTCAAACTATCTAGATGCCGTTCACTTCGCCCTCAGTGGTCCATTTGCCGAACAGCGTCTCCGCAGGTTTTCCACCATCCCCTGCTCTCTGTAGGTGCTTAAACGGTTTTATCTCCACATCATCGGTTTAATTATTTCATTATAATGACGCAGCCCAAAAGTGTCAAGTAGTGTCAAGGGGACGGTTCGAAACCACTGAAAAAGTAGCCTTTTTAAACCGTTTGGACGTCAGAGCCAATCCAAGCTGGTCGGATAATCAATAAGCAACATGATGAACAGCGCAGAAAATAAGAGTTTAATCCTTTTAAAGCGGATACCAGCTTGGCTATCCGCTTTAGATTTACCGCCAGGGCCGTTAGTTTGGCCTGAATGCCGATACTTCGTAGACCGTAGCCTCTGGCTCGGTCTAGTCCATGGAATCTTTTTAATTCTGCATTCTTGGGTTCGATTTTCGCTCGCTTACGGTATTCCTCAAGAAATTCCGGGGTTTTTGCTCTTTGGCTGTACTCATATAGTTCAGGGGTATTTACGCTGATTGTCATTAACTTGGCTATCCGTTTACTCTTTCCCATGCATTCGCTTCGATGAGGACAGTTCCGGCAGAGCTCACGTCCAAAGCTGTAATCCAGGTACTTCCTTTTTTGACCATTTCGTTCACGTATTTTGGATTTTACCTTTACTGTTTCATTTCCCATGATACAAAACCATTGGTCACTGTCCTTGTTGTAGCTGAACAACTCTTCGTCGATTTTGTAAGCGCTGGCGCTTACCGGTATATAGGCTGAAGCTCCTTTTTCCTTGATCAGGTTAAGGATGTCGGGACGGAAATAGGCTTTGTCGCCATATACTCCGGTTACGGTCAATCCGGATTTTCGGGTTTCTTCAAGATGCTCTTTAAAATTGCTGCCATCAACATACGAACCCGGTTCTACAGTAACGCTGGTTATTAAACTACCGTCAGTAGTTTGACATATTTCCGCCTTGTAGCCGTAAAAATTCTGGGTCTTGCTTTTGTGCCCTACTCGGGCATCTTTGTCTACCAGGGAACGGATGCCTTTTTGTTCTATGAATAGATCGCTTTCTAAGATTTCCTGAGCCTCCTGGACTGCTTGGTTGACTTCCTCTGAGTTTTCGTCACCAGTTTGTTCTATCAGGTTTTCCAGATAATCCTTCATAACTTGTTTGGCTGTACCATGATCTTCTATCTGGGTATAATCCGGTATTTCATATTCCTCCTGCCCCATGGCTTTAAATATATTTTTAGCCAACTGCTTCATAATGCGCTCGGGTACTTTTTTGATTGTGTTTGCTTCAATGTGAGTGGTATCTATGGCAATGCCATTGTTGCTTTTGATTATGCCTTTTTCTACGCATTGACGGACCACTTCTTTAATAATGTCATCCAGGCTGGTTTCTTTAAGCCGTTTGGTTCTGAACTTGGCAAGTAGGCTGGGGTCGGGAAGGTCATCTTCAGGATTGATCAAACTGTTATGAGTATAATCACTGAAAATCTTTTTAGCATATTTTCGCTTCTTTATAAATAAAACTCTCATACTATACTCGATTTAGAAGACCAAAAGGTTCCATGGATTTTATAAAAACATAAAAAGGGGAAAATAATCCTATTGCAAATTAGGATTAAAGTAACAGATTGAGGGGAGGAAACTGACTGCTTAGTAGAGATGGTTTACCAAAAAGATATAAACAGTTAGAGGTAACTGTAATACCACTGTTATTAGGTAGAAAATTAGTCTTTGCTCAGAGTAAATAATAAGTCATATGGGATTTCAGGTACCAAATCCGGGATTTCAGACATAAACCATTTACAATAATATGGTAATATATTACTTTATAGTAAAGCTTAAGCAAAATATAACATATTGCCGGTAGATATTTTGGAGGTGGAATGCAATAGATTTTACATAACTTTTAGTCAATATTAGTATAAGTAAACAATACAATTGTTTTAATACAGATATATAAAATTATCAATGAACATCATTGCCAATAAATATCTGTAAATGCCTGTGCACCCCTGCCCAGATACAGAGGTACCTGAACCCCTCGGAGAATACTTGACCATGGGTTCGTAAAAAAGCGTCAGGTAAAGAAATCATATATTTAAAATTGTTAATATATTTTAATTATGGTATATTTAATAATAATATACAAAATTCACCAGAAAAGAGATGAGACTTAAACTTTTTTTTGCAATTTGTACAGTTAAAGGAGGAAAGTTTAATGGTTTCGACAATTAGGAATAATAATGTTAAATTGATAGTTTGCGCATTGTTACTAGGTATCTTTCTTGGTTTTACTTCGATAATGGCATATGCAGTCACTGCTTATAGTGACTGGAAAAATTATGGCCCAGTAAATGGGTATAGTTATAAAAACCGTGCAATAGCTTATAGCGATCTTGATATGGGTGTATCTTCCCGGGTCGTTGCTTCCACTGCAGATCTTACTCTTATACCTGTTGGATATATGGGTGTTCGTCCTTATATATATAAGCATGATGGTCAATTAATGTGGACAGGGTCGTGGGCCTATAACAGCAATGAAGTATATAGTATAATTGGATCAAAAGATGTTTCGAGTGGAGTAGCAATTTATAGCAAAGGATATACAGCAGCATATAATGGGGACGGATATAATACATATTCTACATATCAAAGCCCAACTGTTAATCCATATTAAGGAGGGATATTAAATGGGAATGCAAGCTACAGGATTACGGATTATAGCCATTAGTAGTGCTTTATGTGTGGGAATTATAGTAGGATCATATGGAGTAAATTTGGTAATGGCTGAGAATACTAATTCAGCACCTAAATACCAGGTTAATGAAAACGGAGAAACATATGGTTCCAGTATGAAAGCCGAATCTATAGAAACTGAGCCTGATCTGATTTGGGCATGTGGTACTAAAGGTGAATCTGGATATGTTAAGAAATCTGATTTGAATGGTGATATGCCGAAAACTCTTGAGGAAGCTATTACAATAACTCAAACAAATAAGGCTCAATCGCGTGAAATACCATTATATGACAAGGATGGCAAAACAATAATTGGTTCATTTGAAATAAGTGCCGCTGATGTAACTGAGCTTAAAGCAGAAGATACTAAATAGTTTAATCCAAATAATAAGATTTTGTTGCATCTAAATCTAAACAAACGCCCGTAGATCCGACCACGGGCGTTTGTTTATGCGTGCCTGGCATGGGGCGTTGACTACAGGATAAAATCCCAGCAGTATCCGTTAGCTTAAAACAACGGTGTTCGTGGTAACATAAAATCTGAAGGAAGTCAGTGGCAAACCTCCAGCACGAGAAATGGGAACTACATCAGCTTAGATTAGAAAAAGCCCGAAAGCGTTTAAGCTATCGGGCTAACAAGATAACGATAAACCATCGCTCGATATTGATACTAGTCTAATGTCTTGATTACTACTATTCCAAAATCGACTTGATGATTTGATTAACATCTGCTAATTCCTCTGTAGATAAATCGAACAGATACAGTTGCTGATCGATTTTTGCACACACCTGGGTCCCGTCGCTAATAGTGTCAAGGGGACGGTTCTTCTGACACCTTTTCGCCAGGTGGCAGTTATCTCTTGGCCTTAGTTTTCTGTACTATTCCTCGATTGATCTCCAATAAATCAGCTATCACCCTGATGGACAGTTTTGTGTTTAACTTCAGGTGGATTATCAGTGCTGCACGGGTATCTTTGTTGTTAATTAATTCTCGCAAGCTTTTACCTGGCCATTCCTGCTTAAGATATTCCTCCAGATAAGTCTTTCCTGTTTCTGCTGTCCAGATGATTTGTTCATCAACCTCAAGGAACTCTCTTTCATCTTTCTCCATCGAAAATAGTCTGAATTCCTTTATTGCTGTTTCCCGATCATTTGCCAGAATAGACAGGATGAAATCTGTATTTATCATGTTTGTTTCCGAATTGTGTTGAAAAATATAAAAGTTGTAACTGCTCCACTTGTACTGCCCGGGTTTCGCCACAATCCCTGCTTTTACAGGATTGTTATGGATGTATCGAATAACAGCGAGTAAATATCGGTCATCATTTACAGTTTCACTTATAAAGCGATCTTGAAAGACGTGACCTACTCGATGGTTCTTTTGATTGAAGTAATAGGCATAGCTGACATTGATACGTTTCATCATGGCCGCTATCCCTTCTGCACCTTCTTTTAGCAGTAGGTGGATATGATTATCCATAAGGCAATATGCGTAAATTATAAAACCTTTCTCTTTCTTTTTATTAAACAGTATTTGAATAAATCTGTTTTTATCTTCTTCATCGTAAAACAGGTTTTTTCTTTCGTTTCCCCGCATTATTACATGATAAATTCCGGTTTCGCTTAATTTCCGCTGTTGTCTGGGCATGGGCTCCCTCCTCTATAATCCAAAGAATGCCTATACTCATGTTATCTCCAAGGAATAAAAGGTGTCAGGAGAACCGTCCCCTTGACACTTCTGAAAATAAACTGAAAAGGTTGTTCCGTTGGCGCCGGTTTTAATCCCGATTTTAGCATGATGACGGGCCGCAATACTATAGCAGACTGCCAGGCCCAGACCTGTGCCTTTTTCCTTGGTGGTAATAAATGGTGTCCCTAATTTTTCCATAATATTGGGGTCAATGCCGTAACCTTCATCTTGGACAAATAGCACAATTTCGTCTCCCTCAAAAGCTGTTCCGATGGTAAGTACTCCCCCGGGTGACATGGCTTCCAGCCCATTGCGAGCCAGATTCAGGATCATCTGGCGGATTTCACTTTCGTCAATTAAAGATGTAGTCGGGTTACCCAAATCCAACTCAACATTCTTTTCCTGATAATTGGCGTCAGCCTGAATCATCGGATAAAGAGATCTCACAATTGAATCAAGGGATTTTGGCTGCAGGTCGACATTCTTATCCCTGGCCATGTTCAAATATTCTGAAATGATCTCGTTTGCTCGGTCCAGTTCTTCTATCATAATATTGAAATATGCAAAATCTTTTTTATAGTTCTCCCTGTCCTTTAACATCTGGAGAAACCCACGGACAGCAGTCATCGGATTTCTGATTTCATGTCCGATGCTGGCCGCCATTTCTCCCACCAAATTAAGCCGATCCAGGCGGGCCATTTCCTTCTCCAGCCGCTGCTGCTCGGTAATGTCAATATAACCTGTTATATGACATGGTTTTTCATTATAGTAAAATAATCTGCTCCAGATCTTACCTTGACGAATTTCCCCGGTTTTATTGCGTATTTCCAAGTCAATATTTTCAAGTTTGCCATACTGCATCAGCTCATTTCTCAGATCCTGCCTTTTTTGTGGATCTTTGAAAAGATCAATGTCGAGTGAGGTACAGCCAATAAGTGCCTCACGGTTAAAGCTGGTGCCTGTGCAAAACGCATCATTCACATCAATGAATCGTCCTTCATCAACCGTAGCCAAAATCATCATTATCGGAATAGCATGAAAGGCGTTTGAAAACTTTTCTTCGGATTGGCGGAGAACTTGCTCGGTTTTTTTATGATCCAGTACTTCTTTTTGCAGCTCCAAGGTTCTTTCCTCCACCTTTTTTTCCAGTTCGGAATAAAGAAAAGAGTTTTCCAGGGAGATAGCTGCCTGGGAGGCCAGTATATTTAATACTTTCAATCGTGCCTGGTTATAGGCTTCAGTTAACAGGCCATTTTCTAAATATACTATTCCTTGTAAGGTGTTATGCGATATGATCGGAAAACACATCAGTGATGCAGGTTTTCTTACCCTGACATATTCATCTGACATAAATCTGCTGTCCTGAGCACTACCAATGATTAACGATTCTCTGGTTCTGGCAACATAAGTTATTATAGAAACTGGAACCAGTGTTTTAGTATCTATATCATCGAGCCATATTATCATGTCATCGATAATTATTTCAACTTCTCCATTAATAAGTTCATAGCTTGACAAACTCCAGCTGCTGTTATCGTTTAACAGGATACAACCCTGAGTGCTGCCGGAGTTTTCTATGATGATGTTCATCAATATTTTCAGTAGTTTTTTTCTTTCAATCTCTCCGGAAATAGCCTGGCTGGCCCTGATTACCGCATCAAGATCTATAGAATTGGTATTATTGCTTGCAGAAGAAAATTCAATCTTTTTTACGTCAATTTTAGGTAATAATATATGATGATATTGTTCTTTCATTGATTCGGTTTTGCCAGTTGCTTCCCAGGATAAAAACTTTGCATAGGCCTCTTTTATATAATAGGCTGCGATATTGTTTACCCCTATTTGCATATAGCGCTGCCCAGCCAGTTCACATGCTAATGCGTAATGATAAGGTCTACTATTTTCTCTGGCCCCCGTAATAGCCTTTTCGTATAATCTTAAGGATTCCTTATAATCTCCCTCAATGGCTTTTGTTTCAGCCTCTATCAGATCATAAAAGTGCTGGAAGTTGAAAGGAGCATCATGTGCTCTTTGTCTAAGCCATTCCTGGTTATCATTCAATTTCTTTTCTAAAACGATTATTGCGGCTGAATCGTTCATGTTTTCAATTATTTTGCACAGAGAAAGAGAATATAAAAAACAGTGCAAGGCTGTGGTATAAAACCCACTCATATGCTGAAGATACGGTATTACCGACTCCGCAAATGAAAGAGCAGCCGTATAATCACCGAATATTACATTTGAAAGTGCGCTGTAGATACCGTAATAACATATGCCTATAGCATTGTGCTCAATTTCCTGCCAATGCAGTTTTTCTGAAAAATTTTGATCATTAAAGCTTCCGTATCTGAAAGTTTCCCCTCTTAGTACTTTTAAAACCTGTTGAAAAATTACAAAAGATGACAAAGCAAATAAATTGTTGGTTTGACTTGCAAATGTATAAGCAGCTGCCACTTCATCCTGCATTTCTGAGAGGGATTCACATATCTCCAAAAGAGCTGCCTGTGAAGTAAAATAACTAAAACATGAAAATTCAAATTCTCCCTTCTGCAAATTTCCTTTATAGGCTTCATGAGCATAATAAATATCATTTTCCAGAGGTTCAAACCAGTGACAGGAAAAAAGTCCAAACTGGTGATAAAGCCTGTATAATTCATTGCTTAAACCCTTTTCTTCAGCTATAAGAATGCTTTTTTTGGCAAGTTCATATCCTTTATAATAGTCATTTCTAGCAGCTATTAATACCATAATTAACTCACCGGAAGACTCCAGCCCCCATGGTGTAAAGCCTTTTTCTATTAACAGATTGACATTGGATAGAATGGCCCAATATTGAGCCAGGGGTTTGAAAAAACAACCTGCCGGTGTTATCCTGTTCAATAGTTTGGCAAGAGCTGATCCCCGTTTATCATTAAGCATTTCTCTTTGTTCTAGACTCTTAACTAAGCCACTTCTTTCATATTCATAATATTTATCAATTTTTTCTTCAATTACAGCTGTTAACTCATCCTCAGAATAATATACTCCCATCTTGCCCAGGAGCTCAGTTCCCTGCATGAAGGCTTCTTTGAATCTGCTTCGATTGGATAAACTAATCACTTGTATACAGCAGGAATCTACTAAATCAAGGGGATCATGTACTATTCTGTCTATCAAATTATATATTTTATCCATTTCTTCAAATTCTGCCAGGCTGTAAAGCACCAGATGATATTCGCTATACAGGCGCATTAAAAAAGAATAATTATTTTTCTCTTTTTCTCCGGCAATATCCATTATTAGTTCCAGATATTGCCGGGCAGTAGTGTATGCCGAGGAAAGAATTGCAGCCCGGGCTGCTCTGAAAAATATTTCTATTACCTTTTCAACTTCATGGGCAGAATGCAGATAATCCAGGGCCTTGGAATAATGTTCAGCAATTAAAAAGAGATTTGAAATTCCTTCTTCTTCAATAATATTTTCATAATATCTGGCAATATTGAAATGAATTGAATGCCTGAACTGTTCTGATAAGTTCTGATAGGCCGCTTGCTGAAATCTATCATGACAAAACGTGAACTGTTTATCCTCAGTTTCCCCTTTTTTATTTGCGGATACATATATCATTTCTGCCGAAACGGCAGGTTTGAGCGCCTCTTTAATTAGCAGGCTGTTTTTACCGGATATAGCTGCCAGCATCCTGTCATCGAAGCTATTCCCAATGCAGGCTGCTATTGAAATCAATTCCCTGGTAAGGTCTGGAAAGGTATTGATTCTATTTATCAAATGATCGGCTACATTTTCAGCAATATGATGCATATTTATCTTATTCGTTTTCCAGGCCCAACTATTTTGGGTAAAATCATAAAAAATTAAATTGTCTATATAACATTGTTCTAAGATTTGTTTGGTGTAAAAAGGGTTTCCCATGGTTTTGTTATAGATAACCCTGCAAAGTGAGAAGACCTCCTCTTCTGGCTGCTTCACAATATCAGCTATCATCTGCTCTACTGCAGATATATTAAGGTTTCCTAATTTAATATATTGTATATTTCCGTTGTTTTTATTAATCTTTTCAATACTTCTTAACAAAGGATGTGAGGCATTAACCTCATTGTCCCGGTATGTACCAATAAACATCACTTTTCTCGTATTTTGATCCAATACCAAGGTTTCAATAAGATCCAGTGAAGCTATATCCGCCCACTGAACATCGTCCATAAAAAAAACTACCGGATACTCAGACTCGGAGATAGCCAGCATCAAGTTTTTAATAGCCTGCTTAAATCGAGCCTGGTCTTCAGTAGGAGAAACTTCCTGCAAAGCGGGTTGTACCCCAATAATTAATTCCATGCGAGGCACAACGTCATTTATAAGTCTTCCATTTGAAGCAAGCGCTTTCAATATTCGGTTTTTCCAGGTTTTTATTACTCGCTCAGATTCAGATAAAACATAATCACAAAATTGGTCAATGGCCTGTAAAATAGCTGAATATGGTTTGTTCCTGGTATACTGTTCAAACTTACCCGATACAAATATACCATGCTCTTTTACTATAGGCTTATGTAATTCATTGACCAGTGTGGTCTTACCTATCCCTGAATAGCCGCTAATAAATATAAATACTGCATTGCCTCTGCGTGTGTTTTCAAAGCTATTGAAAAGTATACTCAATTCCGATTCTCGCCCGTATAACTTTTTGGGTATCTCGAATAACCCCGAAATATCCTGGCAGGCCAGTTTAAATTCTTCCATAGCATGGTTTTCATCCAGATTATCAGCACATCTTTTTAAGTCAGCAATAATACCTTTGCAGCTTCTATATCTGTCTTCAGGGATTTTTGACATGAGTTTAGATATGATAGCAGAAACAGCTTTAGGTATAACTGAGTTTATTTCACACACTGGCTTAGGATTAACCGCAATATGACAATGAACCATTTCAGCTGGATTTATCGCAGCAAAAGGTAGTTGCAATGTGGCTAGTTCATACAAAGTGACTCCCAGAGAGTAGAAATCAGTCCGGTAATCTATTGGTCTATTCATCCTTCCCGTTTGTTCGGGAGACATGTAAGCTATAGTTCCTTCCAAAATATTTGGATTTATAAGCGGCAAGCTTTCAAAATAATATTCTGATGAAATACCAAAATCAATCAGTTTAATAACGCCGGTACGAGGATTGTACACTATATTAGATGGGTTAATGTCTTTATGGATAATATTTTTTTGGTGTATGACTTCAAGGCATTCACACACTTTTATAGCGATACTAAGAAATTCATTTACTTCCATTTGGCTGCTTTCAATATATTGAGCCAGTGAAATAGCTCCAAAATCTTCAATAACCATGGAAAACCGGTTTTCCATACTTATAAATTCAAAGGCTTTTACTACAAAATCCCCCTGTAATTCTTGTAGTAATTTGTATTCATGTTTCAGCTTATTGAGAGCCTCAATATCATAAAGGTCTATGTTTAGGGTTTTTAAAATTACCTTATTATTAGTAGTAATATCTAATGCACGAAAAATAATGCTGCTGGAAGAACGATAAACCGTTTCCAAAATTTCGTATTTTTCCGAAACATGAATCATCTCAGATATGCTCCTATTTTGTAGTATAATTTCTAATATCAGTATTCTCTGTAATAGTACTACTAATTTACCATATTCAATGTGCTTAACTCTGTCGAAAATTATGTGTGTCAAGGGGACGGGGTTGTTGTCACCCTATGCTTTTAAAATCACCCCTCTATTGATGCCTGTGAGCCTTTCAATTTGTCTTATAGATAGTTTATGTTGTTCTTTCAGCTTTTTTAGACAGCTGTTCCTAACTGCTATTTCTGCTTTTTGAAGATCTATTGGATTTTTTACTTTACACGTTCTTCTTATGATATCCCGTGCTTCTTCATCCTTTATTACACGTTTTTCTTCCAGCTCCAGGCATACATCATCATTTACTTCATTATTAAATTCAATGAAGCGCAACAATGCATTTTCCCGGTTATCATCAAACATTTCCAGCAAGAAATCAATATCAACCACTTCAGGCTTTTTAAGATATTCTTGATAACTGCTCCACTTGTATTCTTCAATCTTCCCCACTATTCCGGCCTTAATGGGATTTTGATGAATGTATCTTTGTACGGTTATTAAGTATTCATCTTTTTCTACTGCTTCACTTTTGAATCTGTCTTGAAAAAGATTTCCTATTCTATCATATTTCTTGTTATACCAATAAACATAGCTTCCGCATATCCTGCGCATTACTTGGTCCAACGGTTCTTCAATTACTCTTAACAAAAGATGTACATGGTTTCCCATTAAACAGTATGCATAGACTTCATATCCACTTTTTGTTTTATATTTGTAAATAGTCTGCATGAATTTCTCATAATCTTCTTCATTTTCAAAAATACTCTGTCGGTTTATCCCTCTCATTACAATGTGATATACCCCAGTTTCGCTTCTTTTTCTTGCTTTTCTTGGCATAAAAAACACCCCCACCCAAGATTACCCTGGATTAAGGGTGTTGTCAACAACTCCGTCCCCTTGTCAATCTTTTGCGAGCTTAACAGCAGCCGACATAAGCCATGCATCTATGGTTTTGGCGGTCTATTTCTCCTGCCTGCCTTCGCTTAGCATGGCTTTGGCCGCGCCGAGGGTCGGCAGTTTCAGCGCATCGGCCAGGATAAGGAACAGCCCTACTGCAAGCAGGACTGTGAATAAAAATAATAGGTATATCAAATTTGCTTCACCTCCATGAAATGCAAAAAACCGCCACATCTCTGTGACGGCTTCGGTTTCGAATATCTTTGAGTTTGTCTGTCATTTCATATAGCGTTTCAGTTCGTTGTAGAAATTTTCCCTTGTTCCGGCAAGAATAACAACTACAATCTTATCATCTTCTTCATAGATTCGATAGGCAATTTCGTAATTGGTCTTGCTATAATAAACATCATAACCATAGACTCCTGCCAGATCCCCGGTTTTCAGCTCTCCGATATACGGATCACTGCTGAGCTTATGCAAAGCAGTTCGGTATGCTGTTTTTAACCCTTTTTCCCTGATTTTTTTAAAATATTTCTCAGCTGCTTTCGCAAAACGGAGTTCATACATCTACTAATCCTCCGCGCGAAGCATTTCGTCAAGCGATATTTTCCCCTCACCGCTCTTTGCTAGGGCATCTGCTTCCGCAATGAGCAACTTTACGGCTGGGCGTACCTTTTTACTCTGCTCCTTAAATCTTTCCAGCAGCTCTTGGCCTGAAAACCCCTGAGAGATTAAATCAGCCAGTATCTGTTCGGAAATTTCTCCGCTGTTTGTATCCCGAATCGGCCTTATAAGGATACCGCCCTCTTGAAGAATGCATTCAGCCTCGTTATTAAAGCCGAGCGTTTCAAAATATTTTCGAGGAATCGTCACCTGACGTTTTACTGAAACACTGATGATTTTTCTTTCCATATTCGATTCACTCCTAACGGATGCCTGTTCCATATGGCTTCTTCCTTTATAATATGCTTTCAATTGCAAAATTATTAAATTTTCTTTGTTTCCTTGTTTTCATCATAACAAGGATTTTGCACGTTGTAAACCAGCCAGAGTGAATTTGTACTTTCAGCTACCTTCTGTACTCTATGGGATTTGGTCAACTTGATGACGAAAGCCGTGGAAATAAAGATGGCCGCCGCGCAGACCGCCAGGGTGGCCTGGCCTATGGGCGTGTGCATCAGCGTGTTGTACCAGGATTGGTTCAAAAAATACATGAGCGGAACATTGCCGATGACGAGGATTGCCATAATAATGAATTCCTTGCGTGGTTCAAAAATGAGGTATTCCAGTTCTCCATTGACGATACGCATATCGGAGAGCTTGCTGACAATGGGTGTCAGCGTGCTTTTCAGGCCCCGGTCATACTGGCAGTCGCTGATGGCATCGCACCATTCCCGAAATACTTCATTGTCGATCTTAGGCTTCATGGATTTCAGCGCCTCATCTAAATCGGGATTGATGAGCCTTGCCTGAGTGAGAAACTCGGCAAACACATTAATTCTTTATCTTCTTTAACGCCCGGTTGACAACTTTTATATCAAATTCCGATATTCTCTTCTTCCATCTACAATGGCATATATAATTACTAACTTATCTGCCTCATTTATCTTATAAAAAACAAGATGCCTTTCAACAATCACTACTCTATAGCCTTGCTTTTTCAGAATGGAATATCGGGGAACACTTCCCGACTCTGGAAACTCCTGAAGACGATTAATTGCTGTATCAATCTTGTCTAAATATTCAAGTGCAATATCAATATCACCAGAATCATCGGCAATATAAAAAATGATTTCACGGAGCTGTTCCTCCGCTTTATCCGTTCGTAATATTTTGTACTTCATCCATCCTTCCTCTCCATTAAAGATGCACGAAGATCATCGAACGAATCCTGCATTGGTGCCAATCTCCCATTTTTAACATCATCTTCCGCCTCTGCAAGTGTTCTAAGTAGTTCCAGTTCCGATTTCATCTGATAGTAATCCTGTAAACCAAGAACTGCTGTATCACCTCGTCCATTTACAGTAATAATAACAGCTTCTCTTGATTCTCTGCACTGCCTGGAGATTTCACTGTAATGATTTCTTAAATCTACCGATGGTCTAATTGCTGCTTTCATGATATCACCCCATTCCAATAACTTAATAATCACATTATAATATAGTCATACAATATCATAATATGACTATATTATCAAATTGTTATTCTTGCTCATACAACTTTTTAAATTACCATATATTTGCACAATTCATATTCTCCCACACAATCCTACCCCTTTTTTACGTCTGCAGGAACATAATTTGCAGCATTACAAATGTATTAATCACGGCACTTTACCCCAGATATATCCTTATCTGACAAAAGGCACAAATGGCATCAGGATAAATGAAACGATATTGATGATTCCCGACACCGATATGTACCAGACCTTCACCCGTTAGACTACGCCCGTGCCGGGCGCACTAACAAAGAGGCTATGATTTTCAACATAGCCTCATACTTCTGCCTGACGTTATCGGTTATCTCCCATTGATTATTGATCTAAATGTATGGTGAATGCCTCCCCAACTTGTTCCCAATCATCACTTGTCTTGCCGTCTTTTTCGGGAAGTTTGGCTGCATAGGGAGTTAGAGTAATCGATGTAATTTCCTTAGACAAATCCCCTTGCAAATTTTGATATTTAAATATCAAGTCTTCACCTGAAACGCTTGTGAGGGTAAATTCCACTTCATTTCCCAAATTATTCTTGCCTCTTAAATCAATCTCGTAAGAATGCTCAGACCGGTCTTTCACTTTGCCGAATATTTTCTGATTGACAGGATTATATCTAAATTCTTCCAAAGTGTACTTTCCATCTCCGATATGAAACCCATAGTCCAAGGCCAGGGCAAACGTATCGGCCATTAATTCGCTGCCGTCTGCTACAAATTCGAATTCCCATTTACCTTTTACTTTTTCCGAGGCGGCATCACTCGTATAATGAGTTAGATTCTTTAATACGACTTTGATATCGACATCTCCCGTAGCGTCAATACCGGCAATATTTACCGAATAAGCGCTGGAAAAACAGGTTTGGGAATCATCAATCGGTCCACTGCGTCCGGTTGCGCTGTAATTGCTGATTTTCTTACCGTTAATAAAAATATCGTAATCAAAATTAATCCCTTGAACCGGTTTGTTTATGCTGGTGATGATCGACAAAATCAATTCATCTTTATCGATGATGACATCGGTTAATTTCATCGCTGTACCATTACTTTCGACCACTTGATTGACGACATTGGCATAGGGTGCAATGTTTCTTTCTATGCCAAGCGCTTCGCTAATGGAATAGGATATCTCTGCAAGCTTGGATTCTGTTGCGGCATACACTGCTTTTCCCCAGCCCGTTTGGGCAAAGATCACTACGGCCAACAGCAAAGCGACAGCAATCGTCCCATGTTTTTTGGAGTTGGATCTATTCTTTTTTCTTCTAAATGCCCTTTTCAGCTTTTGTTTTTCCATGTCACTAAGTTCCTCCTTCACGTAATCCTCAAGATCAATAGATAAATAATTCAGGAGTTCATATATATTTTCAGTATTCTTCATTTTAATGCCCTCCTCGTAGTTCTTTACGAATTTTCTTCTTTCCCCTGGAAATTCTGTTGTATAAAACAGCCTTGCTGAATCCGGTAGCCTCTGCTAATTCATTGATGTCTTTCTCTTCAAAATATAATTGCTTAAATATTTCCCTGGTTTCTTCAGATAAACTGCTTAGAATTTTTTCCGTTTCATCCTCAAGTTCTCTGGTTAATACTTCCTTTAAAGAATTGTCTTCCACAGGTATTGTCATATCTTCTAAGTTTTCATTATCTAAATCCTTTAAGTGTTTTCTTACATAATCGATGGATTTATATTTGGCAATTCCCCCTACCCAATTTTTAAAACTGTTTCTTTCAGGATCATAGTGGCCAATATTATTCCAAATAGCCAAAAGGCAATCATTCATGCACTCTTCATAAAGATTGGGAAGGTAAAATAAATGCTTTTTTATTACGGTTTTGAGAATCCAGGCATAATGATCAATGACATACGCCAAGGTATCCTGATTTCTCATCTTCATCTGGGCGACAAAGTTTTCTTCAGTTATTTTCAATCTCCCACCTCCATTGACTTTATTTCTACATGTAGATTTTTCATCTTCACCTAATACTTCGTACGTGGCAGTGAAAATCTATCGGAGGCAAATATTATTTTGACTTCCTCAATGTTCGTCACTTTCGTCCCATCCTTTACATTTTATAGAATATGGAACGGGCACCCGCCCATTCCAAGCAGATGCCCTTTGAAGTCGACCTTAATAATCTTTCAATTGTTTTCTATATTAATAGAATATAGTTTTGCGCTCCATAGAAAAACCTATAGAGGGATTGCCCCATAATAAAAGATGACTCATGAGTGCCTCCCGAAACACAAATGAAGTCTTCTCAGGGTTTGGCTCGTCATGTAGCAAATAATACAGCTGATGATCCAGGGCTTTTTCTTTCCCGCTGTCTGTATATTTGTATGTATTCAGCGGCAGGCTAGCTATGGTTTCAGCCAGGATTCTTACACAGGCATAAACCGTGTTCTTTCATCAACTGTTTTGCCGCTGGTAGTACTGCCAAAGAAAAAACTGTAGGTCGTTGGCCAGAACGTATTTTTAGGGCCTGCTCTTGGTTTGAAGAGTTTCGAGAGCAAGGATATTCTCATTATCATTCCTCCTAAAAATGGGCATAAAAAAAGCACCCTATATATTTTTTGGGTGCCATAGATCTTAGGTTCTAATCACTCACTCTACCTGACCGACTTCAATCAATTCATCTTCCTGCAAAATCCTTATGTACTGTATTAATTCATCTTCTTCATAATCTTTATCAACTTTAGTAAATCCAAACTTTTCATACAAATCAGTAAGTACTTTTATATCTTTGCATTCAAGCATTATAATTCTTCCGCCAACACGACTCTGACCTTCTAATATTATGTTTAAGCAATATTGCATTAAGTCATCACCACTAATTTCATCTTTGTATGTATCATTTTTACCGATTTGACCTATTAATATGGTAGGGAGTTCTGTGATTACTTCTCCTCTTATCTTGGCATTAAATCCATCTAGATTTTCAATCGTACGATTATATAAATTATCCGGGATTTTGAGTACTTGCAACGCTAGTGTAAAATAGGCTAGGATTTTAAAATCTTCCTCATCTTCATCAAAAATCAGGAATGTTCGGCTTTTCCCCAACTTTTCGAAAGTAATCGCTCTTTCCTTTAAAAAAGTTTCAATATCATTATCATTATTGCACAAAAAAATAGAAATAAGCTTCTGAGCCTTGGACTCGTCGCTTATATATATTGGTTGTTGGTATTATTACAGTATCAATACAACAATCCCCGGTTTTGACGCCGTTCCTACGCTTTCGACACTTCGTCAGTGGTTCGCTTGCGCTCGTCTCCTTGTTCCTCACCTGACAGTTTTATACTGCCTTTTCCGCAACGCTCACTACAATGGTTCTTTACCTATGCAGCTTGAGGTGGTTTGAAGCCTGCTCCTACAAGCCGGCTTCGATGGGCCTTCCATCATCTTCTGTACAGCCTCGCCGCTTCCTTCAGGAAGCGTGCGCTCGTGGCGCACTATCATCTGCATATCTGACTATTCGGATGCCTTTCTCTTTCATTTTCTGATCAAAGCTGTCCAGATAGATGTTGGTTAATAGCGGCGAAATTACGCCACCTTGTGGACTTCCGATTTCGGTCTCTTCATATGTCCCGTCTTTCATTACCCCGGCTGTCAGGAATTTCCTGATCAGCTTGAGTAGGCTCCCATCGCTTATTCTTTGTTTTACGCCCTTTAATATCAGTTCATGGTCCAGCCGATCGAAGCACTTGGATAAGTCCATATCCACTACATGTCTTAGTCCGTATTTGTTCATGAATCTTTCTGCTTTGGCTACTGCCTGCTGGCAGGAGCGCTTAGGGCGATATCCGTAGCTGGATGGATGTTAAAGTCCCTTTAAGTATTCGTCAATCGCTCGGGCGGATTTTTTCCCGGCCCCCATGGCCAGAATAACGGTGGCGGCTCCGGTAACGATATCTCCTCCGGCGAAAACCGCGGTCTTAGTAGTCTTGCCGGTAGCGTCGTCAGCTATGATATTACCCCAGCGATTGGTTTCCATGTCTGGAGTGGTTTCAGGCACTAGCGGATTAGGCCCCTGGCCGATAGCCATCACCACTGTATCCACTGGCAGGAGAAAGTCGGATCCTTTGATGGGCACCGGGCGGCGGCGTCCGCTGGAATCCGGCTCACCCAGTTCATAGCGAAGACAGTTCATCCCGGTTATCCATCCATCCTCATTTCCAAGGATGGCGGTTGGTGAGGTCAGAAAATAAAACTGCACTCCCTCTTCATGGGCATGTTCCACCTCTTCCCATCTGGCCGGCATCTCTTTCTCGGTGCGGCGGTATACGATATAAACTTCATGAGCCCCCAGTCGCAGGGCTGTACGAGCCGAGTCCATGGCCACGTTCCCGCCCCCGATTACTGCCACTTTTTCGCCAATCGCGATAGGTGTAATATAATCTGAGAATTTATAGGCTTTCATCAGATTTGATCTGGTTAAAAATTCATTCGACGAATAGACTCCGTTCAGATTTTCTCCTGGAATGTTCATAAAATATGGAAGTCCCGCTCCGGTTCCGACAAAGATGGCATCATATCCAGAGTTTAACAATTCATCAAGGGTATATACTTTGCCTATTACCATATTGGTCCTGATATTAACTCCCATTTTTTCTATGCCTTCAATCTCCCGGCGTACTATCTCCTTGGGTAGCCGGAATTCAGGAATACCATAAACCAGTACTCCTCCCGGTGTATGCAGGGCTTCGAATACGGTTACTTGGTGCCCCATTTGACACAGGTCAGCGGCAACCGTCAGGCCGGAAGGTCCGGAGCCAACAATAGCCACCTTATGTCCGGAAGAGGTGGCCGGGTGAGCTACTTGACCTGTTCCCTGCTGCATTTCATAATCTGCGGCAAACCGTTCCAGGCGACCTATTGCCACTGCATCTCCTTTTTTGCCAAGCACGCAGTATTTCTCGCACTGGCTCTCCTGAGGACATACCCGGCCACAAATGGCCGCCAGATTGTTCTTTTCCTTGATTTTACCTATGGCTCCTGAAAAGTCTTCCTTCTTTAGCATTTCAATAAAGGCGGGGATATCTATTTCAACCGGGCAGCCTTCTTTGCAGGGCGCTTTCTTGCAGTTCAAGCAGCGTTGAGCTTCCTTTACAGCGGTTTCCTTATCGTAACCCAGGGCCACTTCGGTAAAATTACATACTCGTTCGGCCGGATCTTGTGCCGGCATAGCTTCTCGCACATAATTTATTTCTGGCATCCGCATCTACCCCCTCCGTGTTCACATGCTTCTTTTTCCTGGGATAAAAACATTCGCGAGCGCTGCTGTGCCAATTTCCACTCTACCTTGTGCCCATCGAACTCAGGGCCATCTACACAGGCAAATTTAGTTTCTCCTCCCACCTCAACCCGGCAGGCTCCGCACATGCCAGTGCCGTCTACCATGATGGGGTTAAGCGATACGATAGTAGGAACCGCATAAGGTTTTGTCACCTCACTGACTGCTTTCATCATTACCAAAGGACCAATGGCGACCACCCGATCTATCTTCTCCCGCTCTAGAATCCTTTGCAAAGGCACCGTTACCAGTGCTTTTTCTCCGATGCTGCCATCATCGCTGACCACCAGCAGTTCATCGCTTATTTGCCACATCTCATCTTCAAGAATCAATTGTCCGGCGTTTCTTGCTCCGATTATGCTGATTATCTTGTTACCTGCCTGGTGTAAGGCCCGGGTTATTGGGTATATGGGTGCTACTCCAACTCCGCCTCCTACACATACGATTGTCCCAAACTTCTTGATTTCTGAGGGCTGTCCCAGGGGGCCAACGAAATCCTCTAAAAATTCTCCTGCCTCCATTTCCCCTAGATCATTAGTGCTGCGTCCCACTTCCTGAAATATTATGGTCACTATGCCCTCTATGGAATCAAGGTCGGCAATAGTGAGAGGAATACGTTCTCCGTTCTCATAGGTGCGCAGTATGATGAACTGCCCCGGACGGCCTTTGGCCGCGATTTCCGGCGCTTCAACATCCATGAGTTTCAGTCCCGGCCCCAGAACTTCCTTTCGTCGTATTCGATATTGCGAAATGCTATTCATGTGTATACCTCCTCTGTTTTAATTGTTTACTCGACTGAGATTGTATCTATATCAAAGAACTGCCTAAAAAGCATCCATCATCCTCTTCAGATACGGATATTCAAATCTTGCTTCGGCATCTTGCAATTTTGTTCACGCAACTTTCAGTATTAATACGTGCAATGCAGGTGGTTTGAGCGGATTTATTTATCGTAACCCAGTCTCCATTTCGCAGCGCCATCTCCTCTTTTCCATCTAGAGCTATACCTACCTCGTATTTGGAATCTATTGTAAATTTCAGTTGCATATCCCCGGGTAGCAATAGAGCACGGGCACAGGACAACTGAGGGCATATAGGCGTAACCGCCAGAGCCTCTAATTGATGATAAATAAGCGGGCCTCCGGCCGAATAATTGTAGGCACTAGAGCCGGTGGAAGTGGCACATATTATGCCATCCCCTCGATAACTGGCGTAGATTTGATCATCAATTGCCAAATGCACGCTTATGGTATGCGGAACCCGTGTCCTTATGATCGCATCGTTCAAAGACGTCCCTAAATAGTTTTCTCTACCTTCGTGAACTACTGCCACATCAATCATCATACGATCTTCTATATCAAATTGCTTTTTCAGCAGTTTATCCCTGGTCTGGGGCCAATCAACAGGATTTATGCTGCTCAAAAAGCCTATCCTGCCCAAATTGACCCCCAGCAGGGGAATGCCGGTTCCCGCCAACGCACGAGCAGTTCCCAGTATTGTCCCGTCTCCTCCCAGTACAATAACCAGGTCGTTGTCCAAGCCGTGGTCAAAGGCCTGCTCGGAGATGGGTATGATACGGGCTTGCGCTCCCCGTTCCGCTAGTTCCGTTGAAAACTCTTTGGCTAGCGCATAAGCTCGGTTCTGATTTCGATATACGATCAGGATGTTCATGTCCATCCTCCTCTTTCGGCTCGTGCTAAACCGTTCAAACTCACAGGATATATCCTCATTCTATTGCCGAGTTCGTCATCGTCCTCTTATGCAAACCTAATATACCGTCTAATCACTTAAATAAAGATAAACTTTAAAATGTAGGACGTAAAATATATTATTTGCATCATGCTATAACAAAAGTTGTTTAATCTTCAGAAGAAAACATTATAATAACAAAAATCAAAGTTTATACCCTTTCTCTTCCTATGGTATTGCTACTCAACTTTGGAACACTTGTTTGACGATGTCCCCTATCGGAGTAACATTCCCGATTAATCGCCGCAGATCATCTGACAATTTATTGACTTCTCCCTGCGACACCGCCTTGAAGATACCAACTTGCATATTCACCACAGGAGTGGGAAAGCCCAATTTAAGCAACATTTCTCGATACTCGGCATCAGAAACCTTCAAATGGCAAACAGGCTTGCCGGATATATCCGCAACAAGCTTGGCCAGTGTGTCAAAGCTCCAAGACTCGGAATGGGTGAGGTTGTAGCGCTTGTTTTCGTGATTCTTTTGGGTTAAAACGGCGGCGGCAGCACGCGCATAATCTTCGCGTGCTGCCGCGTTTACAGTTCCACTCCCTGTATTGGTTGTAATTACTCCATGTTTGACATCTTGTTTTAATTGCGTGTTGATGAATACTTCCAGATAGAAAGCGTTACGCAGAAATGTATATGGAATGCCGCTGGCAAGTATGGCGTATTCTGTAGCTAAATGCACATTTGCCAGTGGGAAAGTCGATTTTTCGGCAAAAGCATAGCCGGTATAGGCAATGTGCTGTACTTTTGAGTCGCGCGCCGCCTTTACAACATTCGCATGCTGCACAATCCGCAATGTATCATCAATGGATGAGCTTGAAATAAACAGCAGTTTTGACACGCCGGTAAAAGCTGACAAAAGGGATTCTGGCCTGTCATAATCGCCGTATCGCACCTCCACTCCCAAGTTAGCCAGAGGGGCAGCTTTTTCTGAATTGCGGACAATAGCTATAATTTCACTGGGTGGCAGAGACTCCATTAAGTGTTTGATCACAAGTTTTCCAAGTTCTCCGGTTGCGCCGGTAACAGCAATTGACATGTTTTTTCCCCACTTTCATAGAAAAATTGGCAGGGAGAAAATGGTTATTTCCTCCAACTTCCCTGCTCAGTTGTCGGAATATGCATCCGCAATACAATACCTGTATGCTTTTTCGTTTGCCTGCTTGAAACTCGTGATAAAAATAATCACCCTCCCCGCTGTGTTGATGAAAGGTTATGTTTATTAAATCAATCGAGGAAGGTAATTATCTGTCTTCAAATCTCTAACGTACTACCCGAGTTGACTACCACGTCATGCGCTGATGATTTCTGTAATGCAACTGAATCAAGAATCCTAAGATACTAGTCACGTCGTCGAATAGTAAAATTATTACGAACACTGACCGCCATCAATAAGGAATGAAGCTCCGGTAGCGAAAGTAGATTCGTCACTGGCCAAGTACGCGATGAATGGACTGATTTCTTCAGGTCTGCCTGGGCGGCCCAAGGGAATATCCCCGGTGGCAACTGCAACACCACCCGGAGCGCCATTAAAGATCGGTGTATCAACAATGCCGGGGCAACAGATATTTACCCTGATGTTATCGTGGATATACTGATGGGCCGCCTGTTTGGTCATTTGTAAGAGTGCACCCTTCGTCGGAGCATATGGTGCGGAGCCACCGGCGTGAATAAAGCACGAGACCGAACCAACTAAAACAATGCTGCCGCCGCCCTGCTTCATCATATGGGGTACGCTGTATTTTATACAGTAAAAGGTCCCTTTTACATTACCATCAAAAACTTTATCCCATTCCGCGTTTTCATATTCGTGGAATCTAGCTGGAGCTCCGGTCGCTCCCGCGTTGGCAACCATGCAATCAAGGCGTCCGAACTTGTCGATGCAGGTCTGTACCATCGCTTTGACCTGCTCTTCGTCGGAGACTTCACACTTAACCGCGACTACTGAGCCCGGGTATTTCTCCTCAAGCTCGAACTGCTTGCCGCTACGGCCAGCCGCTATAACCTTAGCTCCTTCCCCGACAAACTGCTCAACCGTCGTGTAGCCAATTCCTGAACTAGCTCCAGTGATAATCGCTACCTTTCCTTCTAAACGCGTGGGTGCATAAATTTTTAAAGACATTCTATCATCTCCTCTTCTAAATACTTCAGATGTCTTGTGTATGCCTCGATCTTCATACTCCATACTTCCTAAGACCTTAATTAAGGATGTGGAACCAAAACAGCCTGGGTGTAATAGCACATAGCATAGACGAAACCGAAAAAACCTAATTACGTGATCAGGTGCGGGTTACGCCTCCATCGATATGAATTACTTGTCCGGTTACCATGTCCGCTTCTTCTGAGACAAGCCATGAAACTGCGGCGGCTATATTGTGGGGCTTGGTAATCTTCTGGACCAGCTGGCTTGCCGTCGCTGCCTTCAATACCATACCGCTGCCGGTGGGATCCATTTCGGACAGGCCCGGTGTGTCAACTGTTCCGGGAGCAATCGCGTTGCATGTAATAAAATCGGAACCCAACTCGGTAGACAATCCGCGCGTTAAGCCGACAGCGCCACCCTTCACGGTCATGTAGTGTGTGGCACCGGGAGGTGTAAACCCGTCAAAACAGGCCGAGGAGAAGTTGATTATACGACCCCATTTGAACTCCTGCATCATTGGAATACATGCCCTAGCAAAATAGAACATGGAGTCAAGGTCAACGGCAACCATCTGGTGCCATCTTTCATCCGACATGTCCTTTGTCATAGTCGGTGGATTGGGGTGGATACCCGCATTGTTGACCAAAACAGCGACTGGCCCGAGTTCTCTTGCGATTGCAGCCACCGTTGCATTAACTTGGTCTGCCTTGGAGACATCGCAGATGTACATTGCAGCTCTTCCGCCTACATCGATAATACTTTTTACGGTATCAGACGATGGCTCGATGTCCACAGCCGCGATAACTAGACCATCGGCCGCCAATCTCTCACAAATTCCGCGACCGATTCCCTTTGCAGCTCCAGTCACAAGGGCAACTTTTCTTTGAATTCCCATAGTCTTTTCCTCCTTTTTTAATTTTTGGGGGCAAAAATTCTGTGCATAAGACTTCGTATTTGATTGAATATCTTTATTTAAAGATATCCTACAGCAATCGGAGAAGTACAACATATTATTCGCATGACACTATAACAAAAGTTGCTTAATGGTGTTATCAATCCCTTTAGTAAGTCGCGAGTTTATGGGCAAAAGTTAAACCTCAGCGGAATTCGGGGGTTTTAATAGAAATGTTATAGAAGAAAATATTTCTGGTTAATCAATATGACGTGCAGCTATTCCTCGACGACCGTTGATACGGTAATCCATGAATTATTATCTGGCAGTATTGCAATTTATAAAGTACGCAGTTTTCCGAATTAATATTAAGCAACTTTTGCCATAGCATGATGCGAAAGTTGTATTGTACACCATTTGCAATCAAGTTTAACTTAGTATTAGAAAGAAATGTGGGGCAAATGTGTATTAGGCTGTAAGATGTTTGACAACATGTCTTATGTATGATGTAGACAATCATCAGGGCGTTTAGCCGCTGTTGGCTATTTTTAGGAGGTGGGTGTTTCGGTAATTTTACCAACAACATAGTTTGGAGAAAATCCGTTTAACCATCCATTTGTAACTATTGACGGTAAACGTCGGCTCCGGTAGCGAATATTATATGATTTTACTATTTGCCAATTGTTTTTATTGGATGGCTTGAGCGGGGAGTAATCAAGAGTGATAAAATTCAATAATTAGGATGGTGTATAGATGAAGAATGTCGGATTAGCCACAAAGGCTGTAATTTTGTTACTTTTCTCTTATTCGACCACATGTGCAACATTTGCGCAGCCGATTATGGGGGATATCGCCAAGGCCTTTCCCAATCAAGGAGCGCTGGTTCCCTATGTAATGTCGCTGTCAGCCTTACCTTTTATCCCTGCAACAATCATTGCGGGGATTCTGGCCAGATATATGAACAAGAGAACAATTATTAATATTGGTTCGATCCTATTTATTTTTAGTTCGCTGGCTTGCGGATTCAGCAACAATCTCGTTTTTATTATAGTAATGCGGGCAACCGCCGCACTCGGTGCTGGTGTGATCTTCCCTTTGGCACCGGCCATGATCGCGCAGATTTTCGGGAAGAGCGAAACCCCGAAATATGTCGGCTTAGGTTACGCGCTCGGTGCTGTAGTATCAACGTCGGCAGGTATTATTTGCGGACTGCTTGGAGCTATAGACTGGCATTATTCCTTTTATTTTGCCGCGGTATTTGTTCTCGTGTTTATTTTCCAATTATTCACACTTCCAAGTGTTCCGCCTGAGAAGGAAGATAAGACGATGCATGCCACTGAAAATCTGGGAGAAGGTGCGGAAAAGCCCCGTCTCAACATTTTCGCTTGGTCGTTTGTAATCTTCAATTTCCTGTGGATGAGTATCGCAATGATCTTTATGACTCTATCCTCCACTTTCATTGAGAGTCAACATCTCGGCAACGCGGTGCAAGCCGGGATAGCAGGCTCCTTTACCACGGGTTCGGCTATGATTTTCAATGCATTGTTCATTTTCTTCTTCAGGTTCCTTAAGAGACAGACCCTGCCCGTTGGCCTCGGCCTGCTTGCAGTAACGTACTTCTTATACGGTATCGCAACAAATCTAACCGTTTTCTATATCGGTTGCTGTTTCCAAGGTTTATCAATGGCTCTGGTCCTTTGTGCAACTCAGTCACTGGCGGCACAGTGCGTGCCTAGAGCATTGCAGACCCAGGCTATTTCTAATGTTTCCACGGCTCAGTACCTAGGTTTTTTCACATCGACTTATACGGCCATGATATTCTCACAACTGTCTCATGGTTCTATAAGAGGTATTTTTATGTATGCTGCCACTAGCATGGTAGTGGTTGCTGTTATTGCGCTAATCTTCAACATCGCGACTTCCGAATCCTTTAAACAGGCAACTGAGCAGTCCCTTGAAGATGAAAGACTGAGCAGGGAAATGGCGGAATCCATATAAGTTAATAGCTTTTCCGGGAGAAATGTCAGGATTATTATTATCCTGTGCATTTCTTCTGGATGTCATCCAATTTCGAGTCTAGCATTGGAAGGTGGTCCGGATCTACTATGGTGGAAACGATAATATCTAGGGAAAAGCATTTGGTGGTTGACGGGCGCAAAGTCAACAGAAGCCTGTTAAAACTGTCCATTATGTGCATAAGTGTACAGGATCAGGGTTCAGGTGCGACAACACCAGCTCTGGAACATATAATGAGAGCTTTTCCGACAATCGACCCAAGCATAATAATGATGTTTTCCACGATTCCTTCCCTGTGTATGATTATATTTTGTCCTCTTTATGCGAAACTGCAGGAGCACATGAAGAAACGAACAGTCTTATGGTTTTGCGCCATTTCTTTCATTGTAAGCGGAATCAGTCCGGCTTTTATGAATAATGTATATTTAATCTTGATCATGCGGTTGATTCAGGGCATAAGCATCGCGTTTATGATACCAATGGGGTCTGACTTGGTCTGCGATTTCTTTGAAGGGCAAGAAAGGCAGACCATGCTTGGTTGGGTAAACGGGGCCATGAGCTTGGGTGGAGTACTGCTTCAGGTCGTTGGAGGATTTCTTGCAAACATCGACTGGCATTACTGCTTTTTTGCCTACTTGATCAGTATTCTCTTCTTTGCCATTTCCCTTTACTGTTTGCCTGAGCCCGAGAAGATCAAAAATACGTCACCATACCCGTCTGATTCAAATTACTATAGTGAAGATAGTGTAGATGTAGAAATGGATTTTGTAGCCGAATCTGCTTCCGCTGAAGGCGTGCGTGTTATGAATAAATTGTCAATGCCCTTTACAGGGTGGGCTTATACGATTTTCCACATGCTCTTCTTTATGTGCGTGTTTGCTGTAATAACTAACACGTCCAGTATCATAGTTGGTGAGAACATATCCGGCGCGGGCGGCGCAGGGATAGCGCTGGCACTCATGTCCTTTGGCAGCTTTATTTCATCTCTTTTGTTCGGCAAGATATTCAAAAGGTTGAATTACAACGTGCTTCCTCTTGCTTTCATTATCAGCATTGCAGGTTTTGCTGTGGGCTACTGGGGGCATACCCTCTTTTCGATGTGCCTGATGTGCCTATTCATAGGTATTGCGCAGGGGCTTGACCTGACATCTGTAATCTCAAAGTGTTCCAGTATCGTTAATGATAGATGGAGGGCATTGGCAATTTCACTACCCTTGTGCCTTGGTAGCGTCGGCGGTTTTTGTCAGCCCTGGATTTATGATCTGATTCACTTTATTACCGGTACCGCTTCGGTCCCGGGGCGGTCGGCGCTACTAATCTCCCTGATAGTGGCTGTTATGTTGACCGTAATGGTTATTACAGTTAATATTAAGGATTCAATAGATTCAATAACAACCTCAAAAGGCATAGGAGCGGTCTAATGACCGCTCCTATGCCTATACATGCGCATTTCTTATCGAGAAGACATGACGTAAATCAAAGGGCACCAGTATACTTCCGTAAGATTAAAAGTAATAACTTAACACAATGATACGTATATGAGCGGCAACATCACCTGACATGCTGGACGTGAGCAAAAAGAAAGGTATACCAATGAATGTTTGGAAAAGGAATTTGATTGTTTGCTGGTTTGGAACGTTTGTGACTGTGTTGGGACTCAGCCAGATTGCTCCTGTACTTCCGCTCTATATCAAACAACTCGGAATTCAGGATACATCTGCGGTTGAACAATTTTCAGGCATTTCATTCGGTATTACCTTTATCGTTGCTGCCTTTTTTACCCCAATCTGGGGTTTTATCGGGGACAGGTACGGGCGAAAGCTGATACTGCTCATAAGTAGTCTCGGGATGGCAATCATTACTTTTTTGACCGGTTTTGCAGAAAATGTGGCTCAACTGATTGTATTCAGATTGTTAATAGGGTTTATCACGGGATACAGTCCAACCTGCACTGCTTTAATAGCAGCCCAGACAGACAACGATCATGCAGGTTGGTCTCTGGGTATTCTTTCTACAGCATTCCTTGCAGGTTCTCTGCTAGGACCTATGGTAGGCGGCTTTATCGTTGAAAAACTTGGGATGCAGTATGTATTTTTTGTCACTGGTTGCCTGCTATTGATTAGCTTTACAGCTACCCTGGTTTTTGTAAAAGAGAAATTTATCCGATATGACGAAATTCCACACAATCTGAAGGATGTATTTAAAAGCATCCCGGAAGTCGGGTTAACCATTACTATGTTTACAACATTTTTTACCTTGCAGCTGGCTCTAAACACCATTGAACCAATTGTAACGGTATATATCACTGAATTGTCGAGTAACTTAAGTCATATCGCCTTGATTGCCGGTCTAACGTTTTCAATCTCTGGGATGTCAAGTATCATAGCAGCCCCCTGGATGGGAAGACTTTCTGACAAGGTCGGATCGAAGAAGATAATATTAATATCACTTTTTGCGGGAGGGATTATCTTTATACCCCAGGCCATTGTGTGCAATCCCTGGCAGTTGATGGCGCTACGTTTTCTGGTAGGGATCGCAATTGCAGGACTACCTCCCGCAATCAATGCTTGTATTAAGCGCATCACACCCAATACTCACTTAGGTATAATCTTTTCGCTGATGTTGTCGGCACAGAATTTGGGTATATTTTTCGGTTCAATATTAGGCGGTCAGGTAGCAGCTTACTGCGGTATAAGAAGTGTATTCTATGTAACAAGTGCATTTATGCTGCTCAACGCATTCTGGGTATATTGCAGGACTGAGACGAAGCTGGTTTAGGCGATACTATCTTACCGGCTTGCCTTACAAGAAGTCCTTTGGGCACCGATATTTTACAGTGTAGCATAGTTGGTGCCCAAGGGACTTTAGTCTTACCTATATATCCTTGGCGATAGAATCCAGTTTATCCGCCAGGCTGAGTATTTCTTCAATGCTAGCGGTTATTTCCTGAGAAGCCGCTGCCTGTTCCTCGCTGGAGCGCAGAGTAAGCTCGCTGACTTTGCTGGTTTCACTTATTTTTCTCTTTATTTTATCCGTCGATTGTTTAATGTTAGCTACCGTATCTTTGGACTCATCCGACAACTTCCTGATCTCTGCTGCCACTGCCCCGAATCCTTTCCCCACATCGCCAGCCCGGGCAGCTTCAATAGCAGCGTTTAATCCCAGCATTTTAGTTTCATCAGCTATTTGCTTGATAAATCCCGTAATTTCATTAATATCTTCCGATAGATGCAAAATATCATTAATATTACTGTTCAACTTACTCTCGTTGTTGGTTATCTGCATAGCCGAAGTCGCCATCTGTTCAATAACCGCTGATATTTCTTCCAAACCTCTGGTCAGATTATTGGCCATTTCTTTTAAATCGGCAGCGTTCTGACGGGGTAAAGCCATACCAAAAGTACCGCTTACCTCGTTACCTTCAAATAAAGGATAACTCATCACTTGTATCGGTTTATTGTAAAAACCGAACGGCAGTTCCCTAACTACAGGCTGCCTAGTAGTAATGGCTTCCTTGTCCGGCGAACCATCTTTTAATGGGGAACCTACTACTATATCGGGTAACCCGAATTTTTTGGAGTCATAGCGATAGGTAAATTCTGTCTGGCTGGTAATATACATTGACGCACCTTCAGGAAACATCTCGGCTATCATCGGAGCAAAATTATCAAAGGCCGCGGCTACGGGATGAATGTCGGGAAAGATCATAACAACACTTCCCACTACTTTGTCTTCATCAAATATTGGGTTGGCAACCATAAGCAACTGTATCCCATATACACTGCGGTATATGGTTTCGCGTTCTTCTTCTTCGCTCTGCATACACTGGTATGCAGCCCCGCCTACTCTTATCGCCAGTCCGACCGCAAACTGAGGAATGTCGAAAGCCTTTGACGGTAGTTTCCAGGTAAGACATTATTTGTCATTAATAGCGAAGATTGCACCGCCTGGTATTAAATCAACCATTGAAGCAATAGTTTTTTTCCATGTTTCCACATTATCTGTAGTAAACCTCATAATAAACTGTGTCCCCCTATCTTGCTAAGCTATAGATTTATCCACATCTAAAATATACAGTAGGCATTTGTCAAATCTAACAGCATCCTGCAGGTATTCAACATTTATCCGGTGCCGATAGAATCTTTTAAAATAATAAGTTCCGAATGAACGGGTATGACTTTAGTTAGCGGTGGCAATTGGATGTAATTATGCAGACAATAAAGAAGAGGCCTTGTCAGCCGCTTCCTTAATGTGCCTTTAATTAAGCTCCCCATAAAACCAGGCTCTCCAGATATTTTCATTGGAATTGGTATTCCTGCGCCCCTTTGGCAAACCCTCTGGCAGTGAATAACCTGCCACCTTTTCCACCCGGTGTTCCAGGTCCGTCGGAGGTACAGATAATCATTTGATCAGTTCCTGGAATAAATGCCACATGCGATGAAAACAAATTACTGCCGGTTTCCCTGCCAGGTATTAATATTTGTCCTATCGGGAAGCCCATCTTGTTGAACACCAGCACCCTTCCCTGCATAAACATTGCCACATAGATGTTGCCATTACTATCTATAGTCGCTGAATCAGGCCCTGGTGAACCCGTAAAGTAATAAGGGATATTTTCTCCACCTTGCGCCGCCGGAGCTACGGTTACACCATCGGATAACAACTCGGCCCGAATCAGACGGCCCGAAGCCATGTCAGTAACAATAAGCATCTTTTGATCCGCGCTTAAAACTAGTCCATTGGGGAAACATAGATTCTTTAAAACGGGTGTGATATTTTTAAAATCCGGAGACATATAGTACACCCCGCCGGTGGGTTCGGTCGGAGTTCCTTTAACAGTAGCAAAATAGAAACCGCCTTTATTGTCGAACACAAGTTCATCAATAACATAACCTGCGGAAGGGGGAATAATCACTTTCATATTGGACCCATCTGGATTGCAGGCAACGATACTGCCTGTGCTTTTAAAATCGCCTAATCCGGCTATGAACAGTCTCCCATCCTTACTGATTTTGATTGTTGCTGGAGTTAAGTCTTTTGGTGTCACAAATGCTGTAGAAATCTTTTTCTCCGGGGTAACCTTGTAAACTGTGCTATTAAAAGAATCAAGAAAATAGAGATTGCCCTGCCGGTCAAAGACCGTTCCCTCTAACAACGCATTCGTTTTGTCGGACACGGTACTTAACCATGGTACGGCAGTAATGGTTTGAAGATATGTTTCCCCGCTTAGTACAGGATCCGCCCCCCCAGGATTGGCACTAATTGACAGTGCAGGCACTTCTGTTGCGGTAGAATTTGCCGCCGCGCCTAACACCGAATAGGAAGCCGTAAGAGGAACTAAAAAAGCGATGCATAACACTATGAATCGTAATAACCTGTTAGACAACCATGAGTTCCTTTTCATCTGACCCATCCTTTCACTGCTCGTTCCCCGCTAAATGGAATAACTTTAAGCGGATTAAATAGAAATTAGTTTGATCTTATAGTGCCCAGCCTATCAGTAAATAACTTTCATCAGGCGCGCGTCAAGCCTTCGGTGATGTGAATATATGTGAACACCTTTATTATAAATTAACCTTTTACGGCAGGAAAAGTACAATACATTATTTGCATCATGCTATAGCAAAAGGTGCTTAAAGTGTTTCACATAGACACAGGGTCAAAAACAACCGGCCTCTAAATACCATATATTTTCGTATCCACCATATCCCCGAGTAATCTGCCTTAAAGGAATACGGTCTGTACCTTCTTCCTATAAAAAAATATTGTCTGACAATGTGAAAACAATGTCAGACAATATGACAAAACATACGATTGAAATTTACAGCCCTTAATTAAAAGGACCATTAACCATTAAAGAAACACGCTACGTCTTACTTTGCAGGTTTGGATTCTGCGTATTTACATAGTCCAGAAAAGATATCACACTTTTTTTCTTATTGAATGAGGAATATGCGACTACCACTTCGCATTTTGCGAAGCTTTCATCTGCGTCTGCATATACAAGCATCCCTTCAAGAAGGTTTTTCATGCTTGAAGCTATCAGATGAATTCCTTTATTTAACTCAACCATAAGTAAAGCAGCTTCAACACCACCGTAACAAGGAATTATGTTTTCTTCCTTGAAGCCGAAATCTCTGCAATACTTTTTATTCCGTTCAGAAATGTTTGGGATTTCCCAATCAGGATAGTTGAGAATAATGTTTTCGTTGGCGATCATTCTTAAAGACAATGTCTTATGGCTGGCCAATTCATGATTTTGGGGCATTACAATACAATATGGTTCTTCAAATACCCGTTTTATTTCTACCCCCGACAAGGGTTCAATAATATAAGGCGGTGAAAAGAAAGCAATATCCACTTCCTCATTTTTTATATCTTCAATTATTAAATTATAGGTACTTTGCTTAATACGCAAATAAATATCTGGATAATCCTCTGTAAATCCTTTTAGAGTTTCAGAAATTACCCCTCTTTCAAATAAGCTTATAAAACTCATATTTAAAACATTCTTGTTTTTTGAGGCGATATCCTGACAATCACGGACAGCCGTTTCATATCGTTCTATAATAGACTTTGCTTGTTTATAAAAAACTTCCCCCGCCTGGGTTAGTTCAACCCTGCGGTTATTTCTCTTAAATACCTTAAACCCGACCTCTTCTTCAAGTACCGCAATATTACGACTTATCACCGTCTCAGCCACATAGCATTCTCCCGCTGCTTTTGTGAAATTTAAGTTTTTAGCCACGCTAATGAAGTACTGCAATCTCCTGATGTTCATAATCAGCCTCCCTTGTTACTGGCAGCAAATGGAATATGCCTTTCTATTTTCTATAAACCAAGAAATTACTTACTCCATACTACAACAGAAATATAACGCTTTGTATACAGTTTCTACATCTTGTTCATATTTCCTGTATTGTGAACACGTTCACATCAAAATATAACGCATGGTAAAATTACTTTAACGGAATTATTCATATTGAAGTTCAATGTTTAATTCGATAGACTTTATTCTTTAAGACCAACACAGGGAATGCTAGATTTTATAAATAAATGCCAGGAAATAATTGAAACACTTGAAGCAAGGATTATCAAGACACCTAATCCAACAACAATATTTCCCCATGGCATAGATGCTAATGCCATTCCTAAACTGCCAAACAATGTAAAGCAAGTATTGATGATTGAAGACATTGAACCCGTATCTCCTTTTTGTTGTTCAAGAAGGAGGTTTGTGCTGAATGGACGAAGAAAAGTACTTGTTAAACTCATGATTATGATCGGTATCATAAATAGAACTGGAGATAACGTTCCAACGGTCATTACTAAGATTCCGCTGCAAGCTGCTAACCCAAAGCACACGTTTGTCAGCATAGATTTATTGAAACCGGTAAAAAAGCGGATATATATAATCGGTCCTATAATAGAAACCAAGGCATTAGCAGCAAAATAGTAGCTAAAAACTTGTTCACTTAGGCCGAAATAATCGACATAAATATAGGATGAAATAGCTATATATCCTAACATCGACAGTGCGCTGGATGAAAATATAATCGTCGGAACCATAAAGCTAGGGTTTTTACCGACTACAATCAGACGGTTCATGGAACCTATTACGGTTCCTCGGTATCTTTCATCATCTCGTAAAGTTTCCTTATATAGAATCGTTAACAGCAAATTAATGGCCCCTATTGCAGCTAAAGCCCAGAAAGTTCCTTTCCAATTAGCGAATTTTAAAATCCATGCTCCAATTATGGGTGCTAACATCGGTGCCAGCATCGCAGCCGATTGTGCAACAGCTAAAACTGTTTCTCTTTTTTTCCCTGTAAAACAGTCCTTAATTATTGTAATCGATGCCGCCGTAATCCCCCCGGCACCGATTCCCTGAAAAAGTCTGGCAGCAATGAGGAAATAAATACTAGTTGATAATGCACAAGCAGTGCTGCTAAAAATGAAAACAATGCTTCCCACCATAATAACGGGTTTACGTCCATACTTGTCACTTAATGGACCCCAGACCAAAGTCGCAAAGGCATAGAATATGAAAAAAACACTTAACGTCAAATTGGTTGCTGCAACATTACATCCAAAATATCCACTCATCTTAGGCAAAGCGGGAAGATTTAGGTCAGTCGACAAAGGGATCAGCATATTCATTAATATGAGAAAAACCATAAGACCTTTCTTACCTAAATATTTTTGGGTACTGGCATAGAATTCATCCATATCTAATCCTCCAAATGCGAATAACCCGCCTTGATGCTTTCATGGTTCACAGACCTTTGAATATCATAGACGTTTGACCTAACTTTGGCAACCCAGGTGTACATAATTCTAGTGCTAGGAGTTCGTTGCAGTGCCTTAGCAGAATCCTAGGATATATCCTGAAAATTCTTCCACCGAAATAAACTTCTTGTCCCCCCTTGAATCAACTATTCCCTGAGCCGCATTCATGCCTACATTGGGAAGCCCCGAAAATGGAACTAAAAGGCCATTATCGATTATGCGAAATTTCTTGGCATCTGATTCGTAAATATTTACCGGTGCGAATTTAAAGCCGCGCGCATACATTTCCAAAGCCACTTCCAATACCGGAATCAATTTCTGTTTTTTTGGGGGGCATTCATCCCCGCCCGGTCTATATCCCTTATGCGCTGGAAGATGGCATTATTTCTTTGTTGTTCAGCATGAAACTTATCCAGTTCAACTTTGGGATTTTCGATAAATGGCAGGATTGTGAGTAATGTCTCCTATGAGCATACATCTTTAAGTTTTACTATTACATCGGCAAGCCCGACCAGATCGGTAGGTAGATTTCTAGAAAACTTAACTGCCACATCTCTATAATCAAAGACCCGGCCTTCTTTTTTGACAACAAAGGTGAATAGATTCTTGAGTCTTTCCTTGATCACCTTTTCCATAAAGGTTTCTCGCATTGCTACCCGGTTCTCAAGATTAAGCAGTTTATTGCGTAAAGCCAGGGAGGATGTGTTTGAAGCCCAATTCTCATTGAAATTCACCTGATCCATCATGTCATAGATTTTACGTTCAATATTATCCAGCTCATTTTGCACGAAGGAATCATTAATATCTTTGGTGAGCCATTTGACCGCACCACCCTTTGGCACTTGGATAATGCCCATAGATTTCATTTTCAGTAAATCCTCTTCCTCAATCTTGGCATTTTCAATAATCAGATAAGCGTTTCTATGGTCAGCAATTTCATTAACCAGGTCTGAATTTAAGGCATTATATGCATCAAACAGGCTGATTACATCTTCAAATCCGCTTTCACGCTCACTATTGGCTGGGCAGATGGTAACCGGCACGCTGCCGAAGATATGACTGTGACTGCCAATTGGCTGTAGTTCGCTGCCCATTATTTTATAATGCAGAATCTCAGAATCAGTATATACATCGAGATATGCGGTATCATCGAACCTTTTCTTGAATTTGTGAATCGCCAACATTATATTCCTCTCAGCAGTACCATCCTCCAAAACATAGCATTCTAGTGGAGTCAGGACTGTTGCACAGAACTCTCCCTCAGTATTGATATAATTTAGTTCATAGCTCTCTCCATAGATTTCGCTTTGCTTGCGAAGGTTTATATTATGCTCCTTGTCCCAATGGCTGGTGTTTTTGTCGATGCAGTCAATTATGGTATTGTCATCGGATTTGGATATAAAATTAACAGGCTTCCCCAAAAGGAAACCTGTTTCATTGTCAATAAACTTACGGGGGAAGTTGAATATAAGCTTTCTATTGCTGCGGCTGTCCTGCATATCATAGTTTTTGAGGATGCTGTGGTTGCCTTCGTAATAGTCTTTATATTTCTGCTTGGTGCTGGAGTTATGGTTCAACTCCGCTAAGCATTGGTTTATCAGGGTTTCGTTTATTTGCAAGGTATCACTTCCTTTCTAAAAATTAAAAGCCAAACCTTTAACAGATATGGCTCAAATCCCTATATTTTTAATATCCCAATTAATAAAAATATTTTCTTCTCTAACTCTTGTTTTCTTTGCGTTAAAAGCCCTGTTGCATGCAATACCAAACAATTCCCATTGAATAGGCTCTAAAAGTAAAATTTCATCAAAAGTAAAAAACAAAATATCACAATCACAATTTTTAAATATCCAATCTTCTTTATTCTTTTTCTTATGATCTTGAGATAATATAGGGGTCAGTTTAGAGACTTCTTCTCGTGGATAAATTAATTGAACAATATTATTTCTGTATGGCAACAAGAACAATCTGTAATTCATAACATTACATGCAATGTCTACATCTTTTTTAGCCCTATACCTAAATGAACATAGTTCTCGAATTTCTTCAGGAATATTCATTTTTATTAGCTCATAAGCAAGCCTAAATTTTTCTGAATCATCTTTCTCAAATTTGTAATAATTAATCACTAAACCTAAAGCATCATTTTCAGCAAACATCACCTTCTCTTGATTTGTTGCATGAATTTTTTTAGATTTAATTTTATGACTAATATTCTTCTTGATAATTTCGTTTCCAATAGCAGATAATTCATTTCTTACTTTGGCAGCAACTTCCCTCTCGTCATTAGCAGTTGATATTTCATTCATAATCTTTAGTAATAAATTTTCATCAACAATTTCTGCTTTATCCCACAATGCTGATATGTCTTGTGACAATGATTCTGTATATTCACATTCGAGAACACCATATTCAAGATTATGATAAAGCCCATTTGCAGTAAAATTTGCTGAAGTAACAACCGCTTGCTTACGATCAAATAAGTAAATCTTTGCATGAAGATTAGAAAAGTACCGAACCTCTACCCTTTTGTCTCTAATCAATTTCAATATAATACTAATATCCGAGGCACGGTTAATAAAATCATTTAATGATAATCGAGTGAGTATTTTTATTGTATTAGCTTTTAAATTTACAAAATTTTTAATTATATGGTTTTCTGTAATATATGGTGCAACAATGAGAATTTCTTCCTCCGCCTGATTAAATAAAACTTCTAATACATCCCCAATACAGCTATTACCATTATGATTACTTATAAACCTTTCAGTCAATACAGCTACCCCCTTCGCAATCTTATAGATAGGATTTCTATGATATTTATCAATAATCTTTATATAAATACATCCTAAAACAATAGTTTCCTATCAAAAAACCTAATCCGCTGCACACCCTGCACCAGTTGCACAGCACCATACAAACTATCCGGAGCGTCATCATGCTTTGCACCTTTATTATAATCCTTTAACTGGTTATTGTATCCTATATTTGGAAGAGTTTAATAAGATGTGTCCCTTCTTAACATCCGGCTCCAGGGTAATAATTCTCTCATGTTTCTGGCCTCTGGCCACCACTTCATCAACAGGAGTATAGATTTTATTCTGCCACAACTGTTCTTCAAACTTTTGCTTCATATAGCTCTGAGCCTGGGTAGCTTCAAAGCCAATTTTATCTACCGGAAACAACTGCAACTTTTCAATTGCAACCTGGAAAAGATCATCAGGCAAGAGTTTATGTATACTGCCATCAATAACATACATCTGACTGGTTTTCTTGTGTTGACCAAGAATTGTAATAGCCGAATAATCATTTCTTTTTGCCGCTTTAATTGCCGGATCAATATACATTGTGATTTCCAATTCTTCAAAGTCGGGTAGCTTCTCCCAGAAGGATATGTTTTGGAATATGTAATCATCAGTGCTGCGGGGATCGTTCTGCATTTCTTTATAGAAACTCTTGTCCCCCATCGCCTGTTTCTTGCACATCAGATAATAATAATCAAGATAATCAGACCATAATATTTCAGTCCCTTCCAGCATTTCATCCTGATTGCCATAAAAAAAGGACTTGGCAGTTTCAATTCTATCCAAGTCCTGAAGATTATTATATTTTCCTTCCCACTCAGCCCAGAGGTCATCTCTTGCAGACCAATTTATAATTAATGCTTTCTTAATACTGCGTACTCCTGGAATCTTACCTTTTAACAAATCTGCCATCAGGTCTTCTTCGTTCAAGATAGTTCCAACCACCAGTATATTGGTGTCTTTGGTTCCTATAGGAATTACAACATCAGTGAAAGTATTTTTAACCTGTTCCCTCTTTGCTTCCGACTTTGCGGTATCATCCTTTAGAAGATCATCCAATAGAACCAGCTGTGGCCGATGGTGTTTAAAGTGGATACCCTAAGAGAACCATCTATTCCCCGAATCATTATACAGGCATCTATGCCACTTCTACTTCTAATCCATATTTCATTGTTGTTCCAACGGCTGCCTTTATATATACCGAAATCTTCTATTAATAGTTGGTTGTTATCAAGTTCGTCCTTTATCATATCAAGAAAAGGCAGGGCTATCTGCTCTGTTGCCGATATTATCAGCGTGAACTGTGATTTTCCGTAAAGAGTAGAATATAACGGAAATAGAAAAGAGTTGATTGTGCTTTTACCGTGTTCTCTTGGTAATCCAAAAGCCTCAATCAACCCCGTATTATCCAGCATATATTTTAATTCTTGAAACAATTCTCTGTGAAAGCTGCCAAATTCTCGGTCAAAGGGAATTATTGCTGGGTACAGGGCTTAGGGTGAGTGAACTTTGCAATATAAAGCTTCAAGATATAGATATATCGGAACGTAAAGGCTCAATCAAGGTTATTCTGTTCCGATTGATGGTTGACGTCGGTAATGCCAAGCCGATTCTCAAGTCCCAGATATTTGGTATACTTCATATTTGGCTAGCTCCTCCTTTAGCTTGTAGCTCTGTACGGCTTAGTATAACCTACGTTTCGCTATCTGAGTGGCTGGCCCTTCCATTATGCCTTGTCATACAAGTTTTCCAAACTTTCGACGCCGTCAACCTTCCCGGTTTACTCTTTTCGAGGCTCAGTCACTTTCAGGCCTACTACCTGACTGTCTACGCTTAGTGTCTGCGATTACTCCCAGACACCCAAGACTCGCTATTGGTGACTCGGCTGGTGTCTTTACAAGCAGGATTTCCACCTGCTAAACTTCACAACCTGGGTTTGGTCGCAGTCGAGTAGACCGCGGGAGTTTCACCCGCAGTCTCTCACGGAACCGTACGTG
>JAENZN010000025.1 GCA_016841245.1 Syntrophomonas sp. | reverse complement strand
CTACTATTGCTAGGTTTGCGGGCTTATTTACCCTATTCTGCTTCCGAAAACAAGTTTTAAAATACTATCTTAAAGCAGATTTCCTGTCAACAAAAAACTAAGCGGCATATAAAATTAGGGGCTAGCCGGAATTAGCTTGTATGCAACTATCATTGACGGCCCCTTATAATATTCTGTATTTGCAGAGTTCATCCCTTTTATTGGTCAGACCGAATTTTTTGGGCATTATTCAGCCAGTTTTAGCTCCTCTATAACTTGGTAAACAGGTCCCTGTTTTGATAACTGGCTTTCCATCAAATAGAATTTTGCTGCCTGAAATGCTCTGCTGTCGATTTCCTGCTGCAGATTTTCAGATAGTATTAACAGCTTTTCTTTATTAATTTGGGAGCGAAATCTTCCCAGGGTCAAGTGAAAATGCCGTCTATGATCCGGTTTGAATCCTAGCTCACTTAAACCTGCATCTATCCTGTTTCCAAGTTCCAGGGCCATATCAGTTTGACCAGATATGCCCAGGAATAATACTCGGGGATTTTTCCTGCCTGGGAAACAACCTGCTCTGGAAACAGCCAGATTAAAGGGAGCAGTTGCCCGGGCTGCCTTATCCAGCTTCTCTTTTAATTTTACTAATTCCTTTTTTTCTACTTCGCCAAGAAATTTGAGGGTTAGGTGATAATTTTCATATTCTACCCATTTAATATCCGCACCTGCCTGACTAAGTTCATCTTTAATCGCTGCTGCACATACCTTCACATATTCAGGGACCTGAATAGCAATAAACAAGCGCATGTCATTTTTCCTCCTCTGCCTCAAGTCTTCTGCGCACCATATCCAGAGCAGTTCTGGCCGCCAACGCCCGTATCATGTCCCGCTGACCGCCAAACCTCAGCTCCTTGACGGTACATTGTCCATTATACATAACCGCAATATATACCAACCCCACTGGTTTATCATCACTGCCACCTGATGGTCCTGCAATACCGGTAATCGCTGCACCAACATCAGTCCCGGCTATATTCACCAGACCCCGTACCATTTCTTCAGCTGTTTCTTGACTTACTGCGCCATAGTTATTAAGGGTTTCCTCTTTGACCCCCAAGAAAAGCTGCTTGGCTTCATTACTATAGGAAGTTACTCCTCCCCAAAAATAATCAGAACTGCCAGGAAGATCAGTGAACATCTTGGCCAGCAAACCCCCGGTACATGATTCTGCCAGGGCAATCTTCTTGCCCTGTCTTTTAAGACTGGATGCAGTTATTTCCAGCATAGTATCTTTATCTACTCCAAAAATATTATTTCCCAACTTTTCCCTTACTTTAAGGGTAATTTCGTCCAGCCTGTACTGTCGTTCTTTTATGTCTTCTCCATACACCTGTATCCCAATGTGAATTTCACCATTCTTTGCTGTTAAGGCCATACTGTATCCCTGCTGATTTTCCATCAGCTCCCCCAGTATAACTTCTAATTGGGATTCACCGGGGCCAAATACTTTTATGATTCTGCTTACATCTCCGGTTTCCTCTAAACCATACTCAGCCACCAGTCGGGGTTCCACCTCTTTGAGATACATGGACTTCATTTCATGAGGCGGTCCCGGCAATAATATAATTAACCCGGCGTCTTTTTTTAGATACATTCCAGGAGCCGTACCGCGTTCATTTCTTAATATAATTGCTTCGGGGGGGAACATAGCCTGCTTCACATTGCTATCCGGCATAGAACGTCCCCTTTTCGAAAAATAATCCTTTATCCGTTCTAGTTCTTCATCCACCAGCACTACCTGACAGTTCATTACTTCACAGGCCATGTCTTTGGTCAAATCATCATTAGTAGGTCCTAAGCCCCCGCTGCTGATAACCATGTCAGCGGCAGTCAGCCCATATGCAAAAGCACTTTTAATATCACCTGCATCATCTCCTGCTACCGCCTTCCCCTGTACTTTAATTCCCAGCTCGGTCAGCCTTCTGGATAAAAATATCGAATTAGTATCAGCCGTGGTACCCAGCAGTAATTCAGTGCCCGTCGATACAATAAAAGCCGTTTTCAATTATAAATCGCTCCTATCCATCAATTATTATATGAACTATTTTTGCAGAACCGATATCTCCTTTTGCTCCCGGGAATATGACTGGCTCCTTGTGCAAAGGCAAAATATCTTGTTTATTCTGGTATCAACTATGTCGTATTGAACTCACTGGTATCTATGCTGCCATTAAATCTTGGCGGGATACATAAGTCTCATCATGCTCTCCTCGCATGCTGATAACTCCCCAATATCACCCAGTGTGCCGTCTCGGGTTAGTAAACCTGAAAGCACCAGACATATGCTATTATTATAGTACAAAAGACTTCCAGTAAAAACTTGAGAGATAACTTCTGGTTGATATAAAAAAAGGCAGCCAATATCATTTAATTGTTGAGGTTTAATAAATGAAAACAAAAAACCTTATTATAGTCAGAACAAAGCTGAATGCCCCCCAAATTAGCAGTAAAACAGTAAAACGAAATGGCATTGCCGCAAAACTGCAATCCCTGCCAGAGCACAAACTTATATTGATAACGGCACCAGCCGGTTATGGTAAAACCACCGCAGCCTCCGCCTGGCTGGCAGCTGCGGATATAACCGCTGCCTGGTTTTCCATCGATGAGAGCGATAATGATCCGGTAAGATTTTGGCGATACATTACCGCAGCGTTAGCTGAAGCATTTAATAATAACAGATTTGAAGATATGCCTGTTAATAAAGAAATGATTAATTCCGACATTCTGGCCGGACTAGTGATTAACGGGCTGTACAGCATTCCAGGAAATTCGGCCTTGATTTTGGATGATTTTCACCTTGTCGATAATCCCTTGATAAAAAAAAGCCTGGCCTACTTTATTAAAAACATCCCTGCTCATTTCCATATTATTATATTAAGCCGCCAGGAACCTGATGATAATTTGGACAGCATGTATACCCGGGGTCAGATTTTAAAGATCGATAGCAGGGATTTGGCTTTTAACACTGATGAGGTATTAGAATTTTTCTGGCAAAGAGGTTTTTTCCTAACATCTGATGAAGCATCCATAATGGCCGCCAATACTGAAGGGTGGGTGGCAGGACTGGTGGTAGCATCTCTGGAGATGCTTGAAGACGGAGACTCACTGGCCGTAGCCCGGCATATTTCCGGCAGAGATCGGCATATCAGCAGCTTCATCGATAACGAGGTTTTTAAGCAGTGGCCGGAGGAAGTCAAGACCTTTCTAATCCGCACCTCCTTTCTGGATAGTTTCTGTGCTTCATTATGCACCGCAGTTACCGGATTAGAAAACAGTGCCGATATTTTAAGAAAACTGCTGGCCTGCAACAATTTTGTTATTCCGTTAGACCAGGACAAGGAATGGTTTAAATATCATCATCTCTTCGCAGAATTTCTACAGGCCCGGTTGGATAAAGAAAGCCCATCCCTGGTTCAATCTCTGTACAGCCGGGCCGGCATCTGGCTGCAGAACAACGGCTTTTTACCCCAAGCGGTGGAGGCTTTCATCAAGGCCGGGGAATTTGACCAAGTGAAACTGCTGGCCGGGGAACTTTTTACTGCAATGACTTTTAACGGCGAATTTTCCCGGATGCAGAGATGGTATAGCAGCATCCCAGCAGAACACTATGTGCAAGACATCAGGCTCTGCTGCGCATATTCCTGGGTACTGGCCATGGACAATCAGCTGGAAGCAGCCGAAGAATGGGCCAACAGAACTGATTCATATTTTAACCAGATAAAATATGAACTAAATGAGAAGGAAAGAAACCATCTTGCCGTTCAGGTTGCCTTTACCTGGGGGGATATGGCGTTTCGCCACCTGGATGCCGAGGAATTAATCCGGTGTTATACCGAAGCTTACCGGGTAAAACTGGACCAACCGGTTGAGGTCGGCGAACTCAATGAAGGACAACCTAGCATGTTAAGAACAGTTTATGGATTTTACGGCCGGTTAAAAGACCTAGACAAAGTATATCTTTTTATGGCTAACCAGGATCTGCATGCGCAAGTTGGCCCATCTGCGGCTTATGTAACCGTCTCCCGGGCAGAATCCCTTTATGAGCGCAACCAATTAAAAGAGTCCTATGATACTCTATCCCAGGGACTGGAAGCGGTGTTAGCTTTTAATGCACCGGGCGCCATTGTCCCCAGCTTTATTACCCTGGCTAAAATTAAGCGAGCCAATGGAGATATTGATGGTGCTATTAATTTGATTATCGAAGGAAAAAAGAAACTGCAGAGCAAGAATAAAAAGTTCTGGGAATATATTCTTGATTTATTTACAGCCAGATTATATCTGGAACACCATGAAGTGGGGAACGCTGAAGAATGGGTTAATTTAAACCATATCAGCATATACGACAGCTTATACAGGGTTCGTGAGTTTGAGCATATTATTTTTGCCCGGTATCTGCTGCTGACTGACCAGAACAGTGAGGCGATCTTACTACTGAACCGCCTGAGAGCATTTGCGGAAAAGGAACGCCGTCTGGGAAGCGAAATTGAAATCCTCTGCCTCCTGGCTGTAGCAAACCACTGCAACCATGACCTACAAGCTGCTTTGCCAGCACTTGACCGAGCATTGGAGCTGGGAATGGAGGAAGGTTATGTCCGTACTTTCATTGATGAAGGACAATCTATGATGCAGCTGCTGTCCGTCTATTTGCAGCGGGAACTAGGCCAAGATGCCGATGATAAATATGGCTATGCTAAAAAACTTCTTGATCTGTCCGGTGAAACCACCATCCCCCGGGAGGATGGTTCCGGGCATCATCTAACAAATACCCTGACCCGCAAAGAATATATGGTCCTGCAGCTTATTTCCGCCGCCCGCTCCAATGAAGAAATAGCCAGGGAATTAGGCATAAGCGTCAGAACCGTTAAATATCACAACGCCAACCTCTACAGCAAATTAGGAGCCAAAAACCGCCTGGAGGCTATCAACCGGGCCAGGGAATCAGGGCTATTGAATTAATGTAACACGGGGACGGTTCTGTTGTTACATGCATTTCATAACAATTGGTGCCGATAAATTTAATTATATTTGCAAATATAGCTTTGTTACAGACTTTGAATAGTTTTTCTGTGAGATTATTATCATCATTCCTTTTACTACAGTTGATATGGCAAAGATATGGTGCCTGTTGGATAAAGAAGTGAGAAAGAGGGAGATATTGTGCTCCCTCTTTTTTTACTCCGTCTATAGTTTACACTATCCAGTATTTTTTAAATGAGGTAGTAACAACACGATAAAGAGTATCCATGTATCTTTGATTTTCATTCTGCTCCAAAAAGATGATCTGGCGATTGATTTTCCTTACGATTACATGGTAAATACCGATACCACCAGGCTGTCTTGCGGTTCGCAGCATAATCTCATATCCCTGGTTGTTTCGATTATGCAACTGAATGATGTAACAACAGAACCGTCCCCTTGTTACTGCATATAAATTTCGAAAACCTGTACCGAGGTACAGGTTCAGGATTTTCAAATTGCTGTAAAATCAAGACAAATGCATTAATATCAGCTGGACCATCAGGGAGCTGTGATTTATATGCAAATCTTTATATCTTTTATTAAATGAGGAGGGTTTAAAGGAATGGTCCAATTAAAGAGGAAGGGAAAATACTCATTAGCAGGCTTGCTGCTGCTGGTCGTACTGATGCAGATCGCAGTTCCCATGGCGGCGGCCGATACAACGACAATCACTGCTGGCAATTATACTATCAGCAGTGATGGCATATATCAGCTTGACAGCGGCTACAGCGGAGCTATAAGTGTAGCCGATTCAGTTTATCAGGCCACCATTATCGGCGACGCCGGAACAACCTTTGACGCCAGGATTGAGATCGAGAGCCGGAACAGCGATCTGGACCTGGTGATTCAGGATCTGAAAATAAATGCAGCCGGTCAGGGAATATATTTGAATACGGCTGCCAATAACGTAGATGTGTACCTGTACATCAGCGGAGAATGCAGCGTACAAGCCACAGGAGCGGCAATAAGTACTCCTGGGGGCACCAATGTGATTATTGACAGCTATTCCGGTGATGACGATAGGGACACCCTAACGGCGATTTCCACCGGAAGGAATGCCGGGATCGGCGGAGCCGACGGCGACACTGTAGGCAGTATTACCATAGCCGGAGGCACGGTAACAGCCAACGGCGGATATCTCGGAGCCGGGATAGGCGGCGGAGATGAAGGCGACGGGGGCATTATAACTATAGGCGGAGGCAAAGTAACAGCCAGCGGCGGAGTTAGTGGAGCCGGGATCGGTGGTGGCAGCGGCGGCAGTGGCGGTACGATAGAGATAAGCGGGGGGACGGTAACAGCCAACGGCGGATATCTCGGAGCCGGGATCGGCGGCGGAAGTAACGACAACGGCGGTACGATAGAGATAAGCGGGGGGACGGTAACAGCCAACGGCGGAGGTGGTGGAGCCGGCATCGGCGGCGGATATGGAATGGATCTTGACCATGGCAGTGGTGGTACGGTAACTATTAGCAACCATCCCACCATTATCGCTACCGGAGATACCACCTATCAAGCCCAAAATATCGGTCATGGTACTGCATGCGATGTTAGCTCCGGAACGCTGCAGGACAGTTATGGAAACGATCTAAGTTACCTGCGTTTTCATGTCACCGATGTGGGAAGCAACGATATATTCAGAGCAACGGTTAAGGTGGACGGTAATGATTACGTTACCAATGACGACGGCTTGACCGGCTGTACGGTACTGCTGGATGGCAGCACTGCTCAGGATTACAGTGCCTACAAACCCGGCTATTATATTACCAAAACTGATAGAGCGCTTCCTTCAGCTATGAACGTTGAGGTGCCGGTTGCCCTGGAAGCGGGAATAGAGACCGACCTGGCTGTCGATGTGGCTTACTCAGGCAGTCATACTGTCGGGGAAAGCGGTGCCTATACCGTCACAGTTACCAATAACGGTCCGGCTGCCAGCAGTTCTGTTATTGCGGTAAGTGATCCTATCCCGGCTGCCTTTACTGCTGATACCTGTGCCGGCAGCGGATGGACATGCAATATGGCAGGAGTTTTAACTGCAAATTACAGCAGTTCCCTGGCAGCAGGGGCCAGCGCCAGCTTCACTGTTACCGGCACAATAACCGGAAGTGCGGGAAGCATTCTAAGCAACACTGCAACTGTAAGCACAGGCGATACTGATCCCGATTCCAGTAATAATTCTGACACCGAGACATTCACCATACAGGTACCCGATGCGGTTATTGCTCCCATCACCGCCACCTTTGACAAATACAGCGGCTCAGCCAATTATCAGGATATTGCGGTAAGCATGACTTTAAACGGCAACACCCTGAGCAGCATTAAAAACGGAGGCACAGCTCTTACCGCAGGCACTGATTATACGGTAAGCGGCAATACCGCAACCATAAATAAATCCTACCTGGAGCAGCAGACCGCCGGAACCACCACCCTGACCTTTGATTTCAGCGCCGGGGCTGACCAAACTCTGGTTATAACTATCAGCGACAGCACTCCGGCATTCAATGACTCCAGCATCAGTCCTACCACCGTATCCTTTGACAAATACAGCGGCTCAGCCAATTATCAGGATATTGCGATAAGCATGACATTAAACGGCAACACCCTGAGCAGCATCAAAAACGGAGTCACTGATCTTACACAAGGCACGGACTATACGATAAGCAGCAGCACGGTAACCATAAATAAATCATACCTGACGCAGCAGGCGACCGGAACCACTACCCTGACCTTCGGCTTCAGCGCCGGAACCGGCCAAACTCTGGTTATAACTATCAGCGATAGCACCCCTTCCAGCAGCGGCGGAGGAGGCGGCAGTTCTTCCCGGGCAGTAAATTCCTCCAGCGGATCAGCCCAAGTATATCCGAGTAAAGGCGGAAAAATCAGTCTGGGGGATGAAGTAACTCTGGATATCCCCAAAGGCGCACTGCAGGGTAACGCCCGAGTGCCGGTGACTATAAAGAAAACCGATATATCCCAGGCCCTGCCCTCCAGTTTTATGCTGCTGGGCCAGGCTTATGAATTCCAGGTGGGCGGGGAAAGCAGCTATAACTTTGATGAACCGGTAACCCTTACTTTCACCTTTGACCCGGATAAGGTGCCGCCCGGAGAAATCCCGGCGATATATTATTATGACCCGGTTACCCTGCAGTGGGTAAAGCTGGGCGGGACTATTTCCGGCAATACCATCACCATCGAAATAGACCATTTTACTACCTTTGCGGTACTGGTTGAACAGTCAGGTGCAGGCAACGGGACAGAGGAAATCAGTTTCAGCGACATAGATGGCCACTGGGCTGAGACAGCAATTGAAGAACTGACAGCTCAGGGAAGTATCGGCGGCTACCCCGACGAAACCTTCAGGCCGGATCGGCCCATTACCAGAGCAGAATTTGTCAGTGTCCTGGTCAAGGCCTTGGATCTGCCATCAACCGATAGCAGCACAGCTTTTAGCGATATTGAAAATCACTGGGCTAGAGACGACATAAATATAGCTGTAGCCAACGGCTTCATCAACGGCTATAATGACAACACCTTCAAACCAGACGACCCGATCACCAGAGAACAGATGGCGAATATCATTGTCAAGGCAGCTAAACTGGAAGTTTCTTCTGAAGAATCATCATTTGCCGACAATGACGATATATCTCCCTGGGTCAGGGGCAGCGTAACAGCGGCAGTAGACAACGGCTTAATGGGCGGTTACCCCGACAACACCTTTAACCCCCGGGGTCAGGCCACCCGGGCCGAAGCCGTTACGGTAATCATGAAACTAATAGGGTGACAAATTGAGGGTCAGGCTTGAATACTAACATTAGCTTTTTATGTATACCAGCTAATGTCACTTATCAAGCCTAATCCTTCTAATAAGAAGTGAGGAGGTTTCAGTAATGGTCAAATTAAAAATGAGAGGGAAACATTTGTTAGCAGGCTGGCTGCTGATATTGCTGCTGATGCAAACGGCAGTTCCCATCGCGGCAGCGAATACTACAACTATTTCTACCGGCAATTACACTATCAGCAGCAATGGCTTATTTCAGCTCCCGGATACCTACAGCGGTACCATAAGTATTGCTGATTCGGTTTATGAGGCAACTGTTATCGGGTCAGTTTACAGCCCCAATGACATCATTACCATGATTGATATCGGCAGCAGCAGGACAACAGCGTTAACCCTGACTTTACAGGATATTGAAATTAACAATGCCTCAGGTCATGGGATTGATCTGGGTTCGACGACAGCGGATGTAACCTTGAATATAGGCGGCGATTGCACTATCCAGGCATCAAGAGCCGGGATACACGCCCCCGGCGGCAACAGCCTTTTTATTGACAGCTTATCCGGCAATGATGATGAAGATACTCTCACCGTAAGTTCAGGAACGCATTGTGCCGGTATAGGGGGGTATCTCGGGGAGGACGGCGGTAATATTACCATATCCGGAGGTACCGTGAATGCCAGCGGAGGTTCAAATGGAGCAGGTATCGGCGGCGGCAACGGTACGCCTCCCGAAGTCGGCGGTGGCGGCGGGACCATTACCATTAATGGCGGCGTAGTGAATGCCCAGGGCGGCAGCGGCGGAGCCGGCATCGGCGGCGGCAACGGCGGAGACGATAATGCCGATGGAGGACATATCTATTTAAATGGAGGCATAATAACCGCAACCGGAGGTGACTGCGGGGCTGGCATTGGCGGCGGCTATAACGGTAAAGGTGCTGCTGTGCAAGTCCAGGGTAATCCTACCATTATAGCAACAGGTTCTACTTCTGATAACGCTCAGCACATAGGCCATGGATATAATACTTCAGATTCGGGCAGTTTGATAGACGGCCATCATTATCTAAGTTACCTGCGTTTTCATGTGGTTGATGTGGGAAATAACGACATATCCGGAGCAACGGTCAGTGTGGACGATCATAATTATACCACCAATGGCAGCGGTTTAACCGGTTGTACCGTTGAATTTTACAGCACTCCCTCTTACACTGTCAGTAAAACAGATTATGCTGCCGTCTATGATAATATTTTAGCGGACTCGATGAATCTGGAGAAGTCAGTTACTCTTGAAGAATCGGCCCAGGTCGATCTGGCTATTGATGTTACTTACGATGGTGGTAATACCCAGGGCGAGACCGGAACTTTCAGCATCACAGTTACCAATAACGGGCCGGAGGCGAGCAATTCCATATTCACAGCCATTTATACCTGGTCCGGCCTTGAAATGCGTATGACTTCTATAGAATCAGGTGTTACTGTTTACCAGGAAACGGACCAGATAACTGCGATCTATAGGAATTCTCTGGCAGCAGGCGCGAGTGCTCTTCTCACTGAACAGGGTGTGGAAATAACCGGCAGTCCCGGAAGCACTTTGAATTTTACTGCAACCGTAAGCACCCATGATCATGACAGCAATGCAGCCAATAATTCAGATAGTGTTTCATTTATCATACAGGCAGTGGACTCAAGTATTACTCCAACAACGTCATCCTTTGACAAATATAGCGGCTCAGCCGATTATCAGGATATTACGGTAAGCATGACATTAAACGGCAATACCCTGAACGGCATTAAAAACGGAGACACAGCTCTTACCGCAGGAGCGGACTATACGGTAAGCGGCAGCACCGCAACCATCAACAAATCCTACCTGGAACAGCAATCCGCCGGGACCACCACCCTGACCTTCGACTTCAGCGCCGGGGCTGATCAAAGTCTGGATATAACTATCAGCGACAGTACACCAGCAATAAACAATTCCAGTATCAGTCCTACCACCACATCTTTTGACAAATACAGCGGTTCAACCAATTATCAGGATATTGCGGTAAGCATGACTTTAAACGGCAACACCCTGAGCAGCATTAAAAACGGAGGCACAGCTCTTACCGCAGGCACTGATTATACGGTAAGCGGCAATACCGCAACCATAAATAAATCCTACCTGGAGCAGCAGACCGCCGGAACCACCACCCTGACCTTTGATTTCAGCGCCGGGGCTGACCAAACTCTGGTTATAACTATCAGCGACAGCACTCCGGCATTCAATGACTCCAGCATCAGTCCTACCACCGTATCCTTTGACAAATACAGCGGCTCAGCCAATTATCAGGATATTGCGATAAGCATGACATTAAACGGCAACACCCTGAGCAGCATCAAAAACGGAGTCACTGATCTTACAGAAGGCACGGACTATACGGTCAGCGGCAATACCGCAACCATCAACAAATCCTACCTGGCGCAGCAGGCGACTGGTACCACCACCCTGACCTTTGATTTCAGCGCCGGGGCTGACCAAACTCTGGTTATAACTATCAGCGACAGCACTCCGGCATTCAATGACTCCAGCATCAGTCCTACCACCGTATCCTTTGACAAATACAGCGGCTCAGCCAATTATCAGGATATTGCGATAAGCATGACATTAAACGGCAACACCCTGAGCAGCATTAAAAACGGAGGCACTGATCTTACCGCAGGCGCTGATTATACGGTAAGCGGCAATACCGCAACCATTAATAAATCCTACCTGGCGCAGCAAGCGACCGGAACCACCACCCTGACCTTCGACTTCAGCGCCGGGGCTGATCAGATCCTGACTATTACTGTCAGCGATAGCACCCCTTCCAGCAGCGGCGGAGGAGGCGGCAGTTCTTCCCGGACGGTTCATTCCAGTACCGGATCAGCCCAAGTATATCCGAGTAAAGGCGGAAAAATCAGTCTGGGGGATGAAGTAACTCTGGATATCCCCAAAGGCGCACTGCAGGGTAACGCCCGAGTGCCGGTGACTATAAAGAAAACCGATATATCCCAGGCCCTGCCCTCCAGTTTTATGCTGCTGGGCCAGGCTTATGAATTCCAGGTGGGCGGGGAAAGCAGCTATAACTTTGATGAACCGGTAACCCTTACTTTCACCTTTGACCCGGATAAGGTGCCGCCCGGAGAAATCCCGGCGATATATTATTATGACCCGGTTACCCTGCAGTGGGTAAAGCTGGGCGGGACTATTTCCGGCAATACCATCACCATCGAAATAGACCATTTTACTACCTTTGCGGTACTGGTTGAACAGTCAGGTGCAGGCAACGGGACAGAGGAAATCAGTTTCAGCGACATAGATGGCCACTGGGCTGAGACAGCAATTGAAGAACTGACAGCTCAGGGAAGTATCGGCGGCTACCCCGACGAAACCTTCAGGCCGGATCGGCCCATTACCAGAGCAGAATTTGTCAGTGTCCTGGTCAAGGCCTTGGATCTGCCATCAACCGATAGCAGCACAGCTTTTAGCGATATTGAAAATCACTGGGCTAGAGACGACATAAATATAGCTGTAGCCAACGGCTTCATCAACGGCTATAATGACAACACCTTCAAACCAGACGACCCGATCACCAGAGAACAGATGGCGGCCATCATTGTCAAGGCAGCGAAACTGGAAATTTCCTCTGAAGCAACTTCATTTGTCGACAATGATAAAATATCCCCCTGGGCCAGAGGCAGCGTAACAGCAGCAGTAAATAACGGCTTAATGGGCGGCTACCCCAACAACAGTTTTAACCCCCGGGGCCAGGCCACCCGGGCCGAAGCAGTAACAGTTATCCTGAATGTGTAACACGGGGACGGTTCTTTTGTTACATGTTTTATGTGCATTTAGTACTATAATTAGACATAGCTTTTGTTACAGATACTTCGAATAGATTTTCATAAGGATATTGTCATTATTACTCTTACTGTCGTTGATATGGCAAAGATAGCGGGACCTGTTTTTATCGAGAATAAATTGAAAAAGAGGGAAACATAGTGCTCCCTCTTTTTACTTTGTTTATGTTTTACTATCTGAAATTTTTAAAACAAATGGGATTAAGCTCTGTTCACAGTTTGATAACCCACCCCGGTTAGACGTGCAATCTGACGAAGACTTAATCCCTTAACTTCTTTACACTTTTGTAACAAAAGGTCACGCTCCGCTTTAGGCATAATAGACAATGATGATACAGGTTGATTGTTCATCAGTTTAGTTATAATCTTCATTGCCTCATTATCAGTTAAATATTTCCCATCATTGTCATCTAAACACTGAACCTCATCATTTTCAGCCATGAAACGCCGAAATATTTCAATTGCCTGGCTATTATCTTCTGAGAACAGGTCCAGTATCAGAGATGTTTCCGTCAAATCGGGCAGATATTCCTTTTCTCCATAATAAGCCTGGCAGCTGCTCCAAGTATAATGTTCTGCATTCGAAACAATTCCTGCCTTAACAGGATTTTGATGGATGTACCGGATTACTGTAAGCAGGTAAGAATCCTCTTCAACATTTTCGCTTTTAAACCTGTCCTGGAAAACGTGGCCACTTCTTGCATACTTTCGATTATACCAATAGGCATAGCTGGTACCTATTTTCTTCATGATGGTAGAAATGGACATGGTGTTTTCCTGAATCAGTAAATGAACATGATTATTCATCAAACAATAGCCTAAAACAGCAGCATCACCTTTAGCAACAACACGATAAAGAGTATCCATATATCTTTGATAGTCATTCTGTTCAAAAAAGATGATCTGGCGATTGATTCCCCTTACGATTACATGGTAAATACCAGTACTGCTAGGCTGTCGTGCGGCTCGCGGCATAATCTCAAATCCTCCGTTTTTTTGATTATACCACTGATTGATTGATGTAACAATAGAACCGTCCCCTTGTTACTGCAGCAGTTGCAGGAAGCGTTCTCGATCCAGACTTTCTTCGGTAACAATGGTTTCAGCAATGGAGAATAGGCTGTTCTGGTTATTTTTGAGCATCTCCCGGGTCCTCTCTTCCAGGACGGAAATAATTTCTTTGCATTCTTTATACACAATCTCTTCCGGAGTGTCTTTCCGGTTAACCACACCTATTGAAGACAAGCCGGTTTCAACGATCTTCATAGCCATCTCCCAGGACTGTTCAAAATCACTGGCTGCTCCGGTGCTGCGATTTCCATATTTAATCTCTTCCGATGCCGCACCTGCTAGAGCAACCATAATATCTCCTTCTAATTCCTCTCGGGTATAAAGATACTGATCATCCTGAGCAGTCTTCCGCATAAATCCCAGAGCCCGCCCTCGGGGAATAATGGTAAGCGATGATACGGATCCAGGCTTGATCAGCTCACTGATCAGAGCATGTCCGCTCTCATGAACACTTACTCGTTCAACTTCTTCCCGAGCTGGCTTCTTATCCAGTTTTTCTCCCAGAATTACTTTATCTATTGCCTCATGAAAATGTCTATTAGTAATACTATCGGCATTTTCCCGCAGGGCTAAAATGGCAGCTTCATTAGTCAAACTCTCCAGGTGGGCGCCGGAAAAACCGAATGTAGCACTGGCTATGTCGTCCAGTACCCCTTGGTCTTCGATTGGTTTGTTTTGGGCATGTATATCCAATATCTTTCGCCTGCCCACTTTGTCTGGAAGACTAACCTGAACATGGCGGTCAAACCTGCCCGGCCTTAATAAAGCTGAGTCCAGCATATCAGCTCTATTAGTGGCTCCAATAATTAATATCCTGGGGTCAGATCGGAAGCTTATCCCATCCATCTCCACCAGCAGTTGGTTTAAAGTTTGATCGTATTCCATGTGACTGTTATGACTGCCTCGTTTTCCTCCTAGTATTTCAAGTTCATCGATAAATATGATGGCACTTTGACTGTTCTGCTTGCTGGCCTTTTTACGGGCATCATTGAACAACTGCCTTACTCTTTTAGCACCCATCCCCGCATACACTTCAATAAACTCACTGCCAGAGGTGGCTATAAATGCAGATTTGGTATAACTGGCCGCAGCCTTGGCCATCAAGGTTTTACCGGTGCCAGGAGGGCCAACCAGCAGTACCCCTTTTAAAGGTCTTATTCCCATTTTTTTTATTTCCTCGGGTTTGATTATAAATTCCAATGCTTCTTCCAGTTCCTTGATAGCATTATCCTGGCCGCCAATATGTTCAAAAGTGATATCGGTACCTACCCGGATATCTGTCCCAATATTTTCGAATTTCACCGTCCCTTGGGCTATATAGAAAAAATAGAAACCTCCTACCAGGAACGCTATTAGTATCAAGGGTGTTATATTGACACCTATAACTGCCAGAAAAATTATTAATCCAAGCAATGTACCAGAAATCATTTCTTTCATCGGCAACCTCACCTCAATTTATACTGCATCCTGCTCACTGCTATTCCGTTCAATAACATGATACTGAAAATCATCTCCATCACTGAACTGCAGATAGACGCGGTTATCATCTATGAACATCTTATAATCCAGCTGCTCCTGGCTGGCAATTCTTCCTATTTCGTCCTTCATCCATACATACTGGTTATTGGCCAGTGCTTCATATACAATCGGCTGTATTTCATAATAAACCTGGTCCAGTTTAATATCGTTCTCCATATTAATAGTTATTTGATACGGTCTTTCTCCAAGTTTTTCCCTGATCAGTTCATCCAGCTGCTTATATTCCTCCTGAACATTTTCCACCCTTCCCAGGGTAACTGTAACCATGTAAATCTCATCCTGCTTTTCTATGGTGCTGTCCTCTACACTGGGAAGGTTATCAATCTGAGCCAGCAAAGGTTTTTCTATGTTGTAGCGGGAATTTAAATAATATGCTCCCAGCCCCAGGCTGAAGGTAATTACAAAGGCAGCTATAAACAGCAGTATTTTGAATTCATTCTTTTTAGGCAATATTATAACCCCCCTTACTCCGCCATTATATCACAGAGCCAGGAATTATCAGACGTTCAATATCTGGAAGTTTAGCGGCTTTATGGGAATTCAACGGGCCATATAACATCTCCCACTTATTGACAATGATAGCGATTATGATATATGGTGTGAAATTGAATGGCTGCTAAGAGGAATGACACAGTCTGACGTTTTTGGTGTGTCATGAAATATTGTTTTCGGGGGGTTATCGGATTGAAGCCAAGATAACGGAACTGCTGGATATCAAATACCTGATAATCTGCGGCGGCATGTTGTGGCTGACGGTTCCAGAGTTAACTGCCACCATATCAAATGCCGGTGGATTAGGGGAGAGAGGCATGGGGACGGTTCTTTTGCCTGCTTTTTGCTTAATAATTGATAAAAAAAGCAGGCAAAAGAACCGTCCCCATGTGTCATTCTTCTATTTCGCCAATCATATCGTAATTTCTGACAGCCTTCAAAGTAACTTCTGCAAAGTCACCCTTTTTTAACTTGATTGGTGTTTTTACTATGGTAAGCCCATCCACATCGGGGGCCTGGTAATAACCTCGGCCTAAATACAAGTTGCTGTCCAGCTGAGATGAAATGAGGATGTTTTCCTTTCTTCCAATTCTATTAATATTTTTTTCCCTGCTAATCTCTTTCTGCAGGCGCATTATTTGGTCTCGTCTCTCCTGGGCTATTTCCAAGGGAATCTGTTTCTCCATAAGTGCTGCCCGGGTACCTTCTTCGGGAGTAAATACAAATGCTCCCAGCCAATCGAAGCTTTTTTCGCCTAGAAAATCATACAACAATTTAAAATCTTGTTCTTCCTCTCCTGGAAAGCCGAGCATTACTGTGGTTCTTAAAACCAGATCATCGATTTCCTGTTTAAGATGGGTCAGTACAGTATGCAAATAATCCAGATCATGCCGGCGGTTCATTTTAGCCAGTATTCTGTCAGATGCATGCTGGATGGGGATATCCAGATACGGTATAACCTTTTTATTCATGGCCAGACTGGCTATTATTTCCTGGTTCAAATGAGCCGGATGAAGATACATAACCCTTATCCATTCCAGCCCCTCTATCTGGTCCAGTATATTCAGGACTTCAGGCAGGCAGGGCCGATTATAAATATCCATACCATAGACAGCCGTATCCTGAGCAATGAGCACCAGTTCTTTTACCCCCTGTTTTGCCAGAAGTCTTGCTTCTTCCTCGATATCTTCCATAGGATTGGATCTCAGTCTGCCCCTTATAGATGGAATGGCACAGTAGGCACATATATTATCGCATCCTTCGGCAATTTTCATATAAGCCATTCCAGCAGGAGTAGTGAGCATACGCCGACCCTTTTCGATAAAAGCAAGGGGCGGGTCACTGATTTTTATGGGTCTTTCTCCCTCTTCAATAGAAGCAAGCACCGCAGCTATTTCCTTAAAACAAGAAATGCCCAGAACTCCATCAAGTTCCGGCATCTCCTCAACAAGCTCCTGCCCATATCTCTGGGTCAGGCAGCCTGCTGCAATAATATATTTAACAACTCCGCTATCTTTCAGTTTACCCGTTTCAATTATGGCATCAATAGATTCCTCTTTGGCATCGGTTATGAAACCACAAGTATTGATAATTACTGCATCTGCCCGTTCTGGAGAATTAACTATTCTGTGACCATTCTTTCTCAAAATATCCATCATTATCTCTGTGTCCACCAGATTTTTAGGGCATCCAAGACTAATAAAACCAATATTCACTTTGAGCTCCTATTCTATCTTATCGTTTACTATAAATTCTCTATCTTTCACTTCTCCGATTCTGCCCAGTGGTTCTATTTGCTTTCCGTTATAGGTTATATCTACTCCACCTGCATTACCAACCTTGATATATACTGACTGTTTTCCTTCTAAAATTTCCTCCTGACCAACTGGCAGAACCGCTTCGAAAACCTTCGCTCCATCTACTACCGCCTGCAGCCAGCAATCACTTCTAGCTTTAACAGATACAACAGCTGTTTCCTGCTTCTTATCTGTCATCCCTTCATTTTCTTCAACCGCTCCATCATTATTACCTTTTGGTTCCTGGACTATAATCCCCGGTCCCCGATCGCCTGTATTGTTATCTTCTACTGCCCTGCTAAAATATCCCACCAAATAAGTTCCTATCCACAGTGCTATTAGTAAAAACAGAATACCCGCCAGTATATTTTTTACAGGTATATTGATACGGTTGGGGGTAACCTGTATAATATCTTCTTCCTGGTTCTGCCCCCCATAGGCCGCCTGTTTGAATTCTTCTGCCAGTTCGTTTTCGTCTAAACCCAGAAATCTAGCGTATCTTTTTACAAATCCTACCGCGTATACTTTTGGCGGTAGAATACCGAAATCTTCGTTTTCAATCGATTCTAAATAAAGCCTGCGAATTTTGGTTTCTTCTTCAATGTGCTCCAGGGTTATCCCACGTTGGATTCTGGCGTTTTTCAATGTTTCTCCTAGTCCCATGCTGTCTGCTACCCTCCTTTATATATAACATAACACAACTTTATTCCTTTGTATTCCATTTTAGGATACAAATCCTATTTTGACTAGTTGGATGATGCGAAACCTGCACCTATGCGCATGGCCTGACGCAGTGGATACCCACTGGATAAACCATAAACAACACCGGTCAACAAACCAGGCAGTCCATCTTGACTATCGAAGCTCTGGTTGGGTGGAAGAGGATAATCTCCGATCAATTCTCCGCTTCTATATATTAATCCGCTTCTGCCATCAGTAATAATACAGTTTTTCACAGACGTGTCACCCAACTTATCCAGTTGTTCTGTATAATACTCCATTCCTGATGATTTACCAACTCCTAGAACAAGCGTATGAAAACGGGTTAAGAATTCAGGGATATCCTTGTATTCATGCATGAACCAGTATGTACAAAAATGCGGCATATCTTCCTCATCTTTTTTACTGGCCCTTTCTAAAACCTCGCCCTGAAAATAGGGATCTACAATCAGCCATTCACTGTTAAAAATGATCCATTCCCGACTATTCAAAACCTGCTTATAATCGTTAAGTTCAAAGCCCTCCTCTAATCTGCTGTCATTGTCTATACATATACGACGACATGTTCTTTTACGGGAATGACGGTGAATATGAGTGGTATCAACCCTATTTTCCATCAGTCTGTTTAGTATCATGGTACCGGGTTCATCATTCCCTATCAGACTAATGATTTTAAGGTTGACCCCAAAGCCAGCCAGTATTCCACTGGCTATAATCGGCAGCCCTCCATAGTCTACGTCAATAACATTCTTATCACCCTGTTGATTAATTTTGATTTGTAAACAGCTAAGACCAACAACAACAATCGATGCTTGTTCATTAAACACATAACCTTTGCCCAGGATGACTCCCTTTTTCATTAGATTTGAGATGTGAACAGCGATCGAAGACCTGCTTATCCCCAGATGCCGGGCTAGTTCGTCCTGGGATATTAATGGGTCCTTTTTCAATAAGTCAACAATCTCCCTCTCACGTAAGGTAAGCCTCATCTTTTTGTCTCCTAAATTATCAATTCATCCACTCAACTGATAAAGGGAATGTCAAGCGAGTCCATGCCTGTTCTGCAGCATCTCCAGCTGTTCTCTGTTTATTAGTATTTCCCGGCGCTTATTGTTGTCCAGCTCTGAGACTATCCCCCGATCCTCCATCAAGTCCACCAGCCGGGCTGCTCGGGCATAACCAATCCTAAGCCTTCTTTGCAGCAGTGACACTGATGCTTTTCTGCTGTCTACAAACACATTGACAGCATCCCAGAACAGATCATCCCCATAATCATCATCAACCTGCTCCAGTGATAGCTCCAAATCTTCGATTATCTCCGTTTCATTCGAATTCATCGCCTGTTCTCGAATGTAATCAACCGTCTTTTCGATATCCTGATCAGAAACGTAAGCTCCCTGAACTCGGAAAGGTTTAGCTGCTCCTACGGGTAAGAACAGCATGTCCCCCTTCCCCAAAAGCTTCTCAGCCCCTGAGGTATCGAGAATAGTCCTGGAATCTGCGTTAGAAGAAACTGCAAACGCTATCCGGGATGGTATATTAGCCTTAATGGTACCTGTTACTACGTCTACTGAAGGACGCTGAGTCGCAACTATTAAATGCATTCCAGCCGCGCGGGCCATCTGAGCCAGACGGCATATGGAGTCCTCAACCTCTACCGGTGCCACCATCATCAAATCTGCCAATTCATCGATTATGATGACTATATAAGGCATCTTTTCCTGACTCTCCTGGTTATATCTCTGAATGTCCCGGACACCTATGTCTGCAAACTTCTGATAGCGTTTTTCCATCTCAGTAGCCATCCATTTCAATACCACCGAAGCTTTCTTGGGATCAGTAACCACCGGGGTCATGAGATGAGGTATGCCATTGTACACTGTCAATTCCACCATTTTGGGATCTATAAACACCAGTTTAAGCTCGTCGGGAAATGAATTGTAGATCAGACTCATTATTATACAATTCAGGCATACACTCTTCCCCGAGCCGGTTGAACCTGCTATCAATAAGTGCGGCATATCATTGAGCCGAGCAGCTATCGTATTACCACTTATGTCCTCCCCCAAAGCAAAGGCCAGCGGGGTGTTAAGGCGGCTGAAAACCGCAGAAGAAAGCAGCCTTCTCAATCCTACACTTAGTATCTTGCGATTAGGAACTTCGATACCTACTGCTGACTTACCAGGAATAGGAGCCTCTATTCTTATACCCGGCGCTGCCAGGTTGAGCTGCAAATCATCGGTTAAGCTTATGATCTTGCTTATTTTAACCCCAGCTCCAGGCGACAGTTCATACCTGGTTACCGCAGGCCCACAGCTCACCTGATTGACCTTGACTTTTACCCCAAAGCTGGAGAAGGTATCTTCCAGTACGGCTATACTTTCCTCAATATTCTTCTTGTCAATAGTTCTTTCACTGCTTACGTCGCTCAAAATATCCAGGGGGGGTATATGGTATTCTCCCCCATCCTTTCCCTTCGCACCGTCGGTTTTGCTGTGTTCACCGGACAAAGGCAAATCAGGAACCAATTCCAGTACCGGAGCCTTACTGGCGACATTGCTAAAAGGCAGTACCGTTTCAGCCTGGTTTACCAGTAAATCAGGCTCATTGGCACCTTCCTGGACTGCATCTATAATAAGTGGAGCTGACCGTCCAGTCTTCACTGGAACATCTTCCTCTTCATATTCATAAAACATAATCTTATTTAATTTTTCCCATATATTTTTCATAAACTGAGAAGCAGCCTTAATTATTTCCGGAATAGGCTGGTCAATTATCATAACCGCCGCAATCAAAGTGCCAAATATAATCATGATAAGGGAACCAATTCTTCCTATCAGTTTGATAAAAATATAGGCCAGGGCCCCACCCAGGTAACCCCCTCCCATCCCTTTAAATCCAGCTTCCCATTCACTTATTCCCTGGGGAATCTGGTAAACACTAATACTCAGCAAAATTACCAGCGTCAACATGCTCATTCCCCACATTCGTACTGACCACAGTTTTTTTAAAACACCAGTATGAATAGACCAGAATAACAGAAAGACCGGGATCAGGAATGCACCCTGACTGAAAACTGCATCAATACCCTTTAAATAATAGGTTCCCAGAACGCCTATAAATTGATCGTCATGAGGCAGACCACGGAATTTGTAAATACTTACCCAGGAAAATACCGCTAACATCAGTAGTGATATTGATACTACTTCAGTATGCAATCCTTTGGTCCCTTCTGTTTTTTTATTTTTGATTATTTTATTTTTTTTACTTCCCGTCTTCTTTCTGGACGAGGCGGTTTTTTTTACTGGCATATTACGCTCCATAATACCTGATATTATGATTTTGAAACTTGTTGCCCAGATAATATCATCAAAAGCAATTATAGTATCTTATTCCTAGTATTCTCCTGTAACCCAGCAATTCCTGCCATATTTTATGGTATTAGTCTGAAATTAAAGTGATTTTTTAAAATATTAAGTATGCTCCAATGGTCAATACCGCGACTGCCCAGCAGTAATAAGAAAAAATAGATAATCTGCCCTCTTTTACCAGATTAACTACCACTTTTATAGCCAGGTAACCAAAAGCAGCTGAAGTTATGAAACCGACCGGATACGTAACTAAACTAGTTGTCGTATACCCATATTTAAAAGCATCCTTTAATTGAAAAATGCCCGCTCCCAGAATAACTGGTATGGAAAGCAAGAATGAAAAACGGGCTGCAAACTCTCTATCCAGACCCGCTACCAGCCCTGCAGCTATAGTGGATCCGGACCTGGAAATACCTGGTATTATAGCCAGAGCCTGTATTAATCCAATAAATAACGCATCTTTATAAGAAGTTCCTTCACAAAGCTTTAAGCCCAGGTATTGATTAGCCAGAGTTTCAGAATACTTTAACACCAATCCGGTAAATATCAGTCCTATCCCTACCACCAGCAGGGATTCAAATGCTTGTTCAACCATTGGGGCCAATAAATAACCGGCTAAACCAGCGGGAATTATTCCTACCAAAATTAAATAGGTGATTCTGGTAAAGGGTTTTTTCACTATAGCTGCTATATCTTCCCAAAACGCAATAAATACAGCCACCAAGGTCCCCAGGTGCACCATCACATCGAAGGTTAAAGGGGCCTGCTGTATCCCAAAAATATGTTGAAATATTACCAGATGTCCTGAGCTGCTTACCGGTAAAAACTCCGTAAGTCCCTGAACGATTCCTAGTATAAATGCCTGAAAAATAGTCAATGCTTCATCCTCCCCCCAAAATACTTGTTAAATTATAGCATAATCATATTAAGATTTTCCTCGAAATGCTTAATAAAAAAGCACGCCTCAGGCGTGCTAAGCTGACATTTTATTACTTATTTTGTTTCTTCCAGCCCAATAATACTCCCTGGATAATGCCGGTCATTCAAATAATCCATAGGATCGGTACTGCAAATATCCACCACCTTCCAGCGGTTGAAATCTACCGATTCTGCCGTTAAATGGCCTCCTGAAGGCAGTTTTATCTTGACCTGCTTCTTTTCTCCCGGCCGCTGTAGTAATTCCATGGGGTCAGCAATATATAATATCACTGCAGCATTCCTCCTGACTCCTGAAGCTCTTTGATTTTACTTATGGCCTGCTTCATCCCCCCCACTTCATCAATGAGACCACATTTCACCGCATCTTCTCCCACCAGAACGGTGCCAATATCGCGAGCTAAATCACCCGTCCTAAACATGAGTTCCCTGAATTTTTCCGGGCTGATTTTGGAATGTTCCACTACGAAACGCACCACCCGATCCTGCATTTTATCCAAATATTCGTAAGTCTGTGGAACCCCGATAACTAAGCCCGTTAGTCTTATAGGGTGAATAGTCATGGTGGCCGAAGGAGCAATAAAAGAGTAATCTGCACTTACAGCAATGGACGACCCTATAGAATGCCCTCCGCCCAGAACGATGGATACGGTAGGCTTAGACAGGCTGGCAATCATTTCTGAAAGAGCCAGCCCTGCTTCTACGTCTCCTCCTACCGTGTTCAAGACTATCAAGAGTCCTTTTATCTGAGGGTTTTCCTCTACCGCCACTAGCAGCGGAATAACATGTTCATATTTGGTGGTTTTGTTCTGAGGCGGAAGCACCATATGCCCTTCTACCTGCCCGGTAATAGTCAAACAGTGAATGTCGCTTTTAAATGGAGGTATCTCTATTTGTCCCAATTCCTTGATATTATTAACAGTCTGTTCCTGATTTTCCTTTTCATGATTGGGCGTTTCCTGCAAAATTTTTTCTCCCTTCCTGTTAATCTCTATATTAGATTTTCCCGGCAGAGAAAAAAAATACAGGCACAGTTGTATTTATTTCTGGAATTGATGAGTTGCTAGGTTTTATACCGGGAGTTTTTTTAGGTAAGCATTTCAAATGATTAACTTATGTTTTTTTGTAGTCTTTCCATACTTAAATAGATAACTTTATCGATAAACTTCATTGGCAGTTCTCCTCATTTATCAAATCCGAACTCTTAGATGAAGGCTGTTTCCTGGTAATTAAGATTGACACCAATAGAGCCAGTAATAATGAACAGGCCAGGACTATGAATGTCAATCTTATACTATAATCGCCAGTGATTTTGCCTACCAAACTTAAAAAAAGCGGAGAGGCAAATTGACCCAGATAGAAGAAAGCGCCCACCAATGCAGTAGCACGTGGTCTGATTACTTCTGAAGTAATCCGGGTTGTCTGCAAGAAGACTAATGGTATTAAAATACCGAATCCTAGCCCAAAGCATACCAGACCGGTGAACAATATTAAGAGGCTGCTGCTGCTGCTGAGCAATGCAAAACCAGCCCCCAGTAACAGCAAACCGCAGGGCACAATATACGTTTTTAAGCGGGAATAAATACTTTGGAATTTGGTACCGGCCAGGAAAACAAAGAGGTTAGCCAATCCCAGACCCAAACCTGCAGTGTTGGCACTGCCCAACTGCTGATTTTGTATATACATAGCCAAGCTGGTAGGTACTGAGAAAAATACTATCAGCAGCCCAAAAGTTAACAGGCCAATATAATAAACAGATTTTGGCATTGCATGCGCTATTGAATCCCCAGATGAATGGAGGGCTGCTTTTGGTTTGGGCAAATAAAAAAGTACTAAGAATAAGGCAGGAAAACCCAGAGCATAGACACTGAATGACCAGCGCCAGCTGATAACTGCCAATATACCAGCCAATACATTACCAATAATGCCTCCTAAGCTTGATATGGCAGTAGATAATCCCATAGTTTGAACTTGTTCATTGCCGGTAAAATAATCGGCAATTAAACTGATCGACAGAGGCATTATCAATCCTACTCCTATTCCCATAATAGCTCGCATTATTAACAGCTGGACAAAAGAAGCAACCAGGCCTGCACCTAACCCCCCCAGCAGGTAAAAAAACAGTCCGCTTATTAAAATCCTGCGTTTGTCCATAAAGGCAACCAGACGGCCTGAAATCAAGCTGCCCAGGATAATTAACAGACAGGGAAGGGTTAGAACCATTCTAATACCTTCTACACCTGCTTCAGGAAAAGCCTGGTATATTTCGCCAAGGGCTGGTGCTACTGCCGCACCAGACATCACTGTCAGCAGTGAAATAGATAGGATAGCAGCTTTGGTAAGTTTTGGCATTATTATTCCTCCTAAGAAAATAGTTATATAATTTATTAAGTACTTACTAAGTTTTAAGACTTAAATTAAGCCTGCCATAGTGGGCAGGTTTAAATCCTTTAATACTTTAATCCGTTAAGAAATAGATTAACTACGCTATTAATAAATGCATTATCTGAATTTGAGTCAATCTGCCGGTTGCCTGAAAGAATTTTTTCAATACAAAACATGGATACCGAGTAAATAAAAGATTGAGCAGCAATATAGGGATCAATATTCTTGAAAATCCCCTCTGTTATCCTTTGTTGAATATAATCACCCAGCAGTCTCTTGATGCCATGTTGATCTGAACGCGGGAAAAGATGCAACAATTCAGGATTTTCCAGAGCGGCAAATAAAAATAATCTAATCAACAAAGGCTCATTCATACTCTTGAGCAAATGAGCAGCGGTTGTATAAAATACTGCATAATCATCCTCAATGGCAGTATATGGGGCGATTTCCGGCTGCAAAGGATGATGAGCCAGGTTTTCCAGCAAAATTTCCTTATATAGTTCCTCCTTGGATTTAAAATGCTGAAAGATTAAAGTTTCACTAATGCCAGCGGCACTGGCTATTTCCCGGGTACGCGTACCACTATAACCTTTTTCGGCAAATAATTTAGTGGCAGCACGCATTATTTGCTTTTTTCTTTCTTCTGCAGACAAGCGTTCCTTCTTAAACGTAATTATCCAATCCTTTATAAGTAATTAATCACTTACTTATATTATATACCCTATCTAAATAATCCTACAAGTAAAAAATGGTACTATGTTCTTTATAGAAGAACTCATCCAGATGGTATAGTGCCTATTGGCTGAGGCTTTTGTTTTTAGAACAGTTCACTTATATTGACCTCTGCCCACATCGTCCTGGGTGCCTTTTCTCCCGGTCATTACTGCAAAATTATAATATTTGTAAGCACAATCAACATCGGTGAATCCAGCCTGTCTAAGCCAGTTGAGCTGTATATCCAATTTTGCTTCCTGGTCTAACTTCATTCTCTCATAACAGGCCTCAATCTCATCACTGCTTAAGCTGTTACTCCCAACAAACTTTTTCCACTCTCGTTTAAATAGAGCATCTAAAACCTCTGTATTACCCGCAACCTGATCTGCATTCACAAAAACCCCTTGATCCTCTAAAGACAGATAGCATTTACTATAAAGCTGTTCCTTATTGTTATCAGGTAAATGATGAATCGATAATGCAGATACTATGATGTCATATTTATCCTCAAAAACGAATTGCTGGTAATCTTCACATATAAATCTAACCCCGGGTTGTTCTTGAAAACGCAGTCTTGCTACCTCTAGCATGCCCTCAGAAATGTCTATCAGTGTAAGCCGGGCAGTCGGAAATTTCTCCAACACATATGATGACAGCAGTCCCGTCCCGGCACCAATGTCTAAAACTTTAGGATTGTATTTATCGGTATCCAGAAGAGAAATAGAAATATTGTAAAAATCATCAAAGCAGGGTATGAGTTTCCTGCGCATTATATCATAGTCCGCACTAATGCCATTGAAAGTATTCCTAATCTCATCATCCATATCGGCTACCTCCTTATTTTAGATTGAGACTGCTAATGGTCAAAAAAACCTCCTTTCTTTAGAAAAGGAGGTTTTATATTGCTTGTCATTTATACTTCCATTATTATCGGCAGAATCATAGGTCGGCGGCCGGTTTTTTCATATAGATGGCGGCTTAATCGGTCACGGACCTGTGACTTGATAACTGCCCACTCGGTAACATTTTTCTGAGCACATGCGTCCAGGGCTTCTTTAACTTTTTCTTTGGCATCTACGATTAACTCTTCGGATTCACGCACATACACAAAACCCCGGCTTACTATGTCAGGTCCAGCCAGAACTCCACCCTTATCTTTATTAATAGTAACTACCACTATCATAATACCTTCCTGAGATAACTGCCTCCGATCTCTGAGCACAATATTCCCTACATCTCCTACGCCCAGTCCATCTACCAGTACTCTCCCGGAGCTGACTTTTCCGCTGATGCTGCCCTTCTTTAAACCCACTTCCATAACCTGACCATTTTCGGCCACAAATATATTCTCTTTGGGAATTCCCAGGCTTTCAGCTAATTTGGCATGTTTTATCAGATGATGATACTCTCCATGCACCGGGATAAAATATTTCGGCTTGATAAGATTAAGAATAATTTTCAGTTCTTCTTGTGAAGCATGTCCTGATACATGAACTCCCATGCTTCTTTCATATATTACCTCAGCCCCTTGTTTGAATAGGAGGTCCACCGTCTTTGATACCAGCTTTTCGTTGCCGGGTATGGGAGTAGCTGATATAATAACCGTATCACCGGGCTCAATACCGACCCAGCGATGATCAGCCGTAGCCATCCTGGTTAAAGCAGACATGGGCTCACCCTGAGACCCGGTAGTAACGATAACAATTTCTTCGGAAGGATAATCGCTGATGTCTTCCATCTCAATCAGCATACCTTCAGGTATATTAATATAACCCAGGTCCATAGCTACCTGTACATTGTTAACCATGCTGCGGCCGATAACGCAGACTTTACGCTGGTATTTATCAGCGGTGGAAACCACCTGTTGAATCCTGTGAACGTTGGACGCGAAGGTAGTAACAATAATTCTTCCTTCGCATCTGCCAAATAGCTCATCAAAGGTATTACCCACCACTTTTTCAGATAAAGTGAATCCAGGCCGATCTGCATTGGTGCTGTCACTCAACAGAACCAGAACGCCTTTTTCCCCCAGTTCCGAAAATCTCCGGAAATCAACTAACTGGCCATCAACTGGAGTCTGATCCAGTTTAATATCACCAGTATGAACCACGACTCCCAGGGGAGTATGAATCGCTATCCCCATAGCATCCGGAATGCTGTGACAGACCCGAAAAAACTCAATATCATATGGTCCTATTTTAATAACATCCCGAGGTTTTACGACATGGAGTATAGAACTATTTATATTATGTTCATCCAGCTTGCGTTCTACGATACCCAGGGTTAGCCTGCTGCCATATACGGGAACCTTGATTTCTTTCAACACATACGGAAGCCCGCCTACATGGTCTTCATGGCCGTGGGTCAAAAGAATTGCTTTAACTTTGTCCCGGTTGTCTATCAGATAACTGATATCAGGTATAACTATATCTATTCCCAGGAGTTCTTCTTCCGGAAACATTAACCCCGCATCAATGACAATAATAGTATCTTGATATCTGAATGCCGTCATGTTTTTGCCAATTTCCCCCAAACCGCCCAGGGGAATTATCTGTAATCGGGAATCGTTTTCCAGCACCCAAACACCTCCCTTATATTAAATTTTTAAGCCGTCCTATATCCGTTGCGCTTATTATATCCGATAATATGACCTTATACAACTAGGCAATATTTTGAAAATAACTCCACAAAATATTAGATAGGCTTGTTACAGCCTACCTATGTAATAAGTATTTATATTTTTTTAGTCCATTATTAAATTAGATTATATTTAGCAAGTAAGTTTTTAATAAATTTTTGTTCTTTTTCTGAAGGATCGGTTAACGGCAGTCTGAATCCTCCAACTTCTTTGCCTATCATATTTAGAGCTGCTTTTACCGGTATCGGGTTAGTAGTTATAAACAAACCTTTAAACATAGGAAACAGTTCCAAATGAAGCTCACGAGCTTTTACCAGATCTCCCATTTTAAAAGCATCCACCATAGCCCTTATTTCATTACCTATGATATGTGATGCGATGCTGACTACTCCCTGCACGCCTATTGCCATCAAAGGCAGGGTTATAGAATCATCTCCAGAGTAAATCACTACCTGGTCAGGTATAATACTCTTCAGCAAAGAAACCTGATCCATATCACCGCTGGCTTCTTTTACCGCTCGAACATTTTTTATTTCCGTCAGACGGGCAATTGTTTCGGGGAGCAAATTGCTGCTGGTACGTCCCGGTACATTATAAAGCATAACCGGCAGGCTCACATTCTCGGCCACGGCCTTAAAATGCTGATAAAGTCCTTCCTGAGTTGGTTTGTTATAATATGGTGTAACCAGCATTATCCCATCTACACCTAGTTTATCTGCTTTTTTACTTAATTCAACCGTAGCAGCGGTATCATTAGAACCAGTACCGGCCCATACGGGAACTCTGCTTCCCACCCGCTCTTTCACGGTTTCATATAGTTTCAATTTCTCGTCAACGGAGAGAACTGGAGATTCCCCTGTTGTACCACACACCACCAGTCCTTCAGTTCCATTATCACACAGATATTCGGCAAGTTCTGCCGCTTTGGCATAATTTACGCTTAGATCATCCTTATAAGGAGTGACCATAGCTGTCAATAATCCAGGTATTGACATGAATTCTCCACCACCTTTTATTTCTTCCCCAGTTCAAATTGATCGTGCAGGGCTTTTACTGCCAATTTCATATGATCCTTATTAACCAGACACCATATATTGGTATATGAGTCCCCCGATTGCAATATCGGTATATCATACTGGTCGAGTGCCTCAACCACCCGGGCCATAACGCCTGGTATTCCTGTCATGGCTGCTCCGACCACAGCCACCTTAGCACAATTAAATTCAATAACCGGGAAAATGTCAATATTTTTTAATACCAGCTCGGCCTGTTCAGCTTGTTCATCAGCAACTGTGAACATAATCAATTCAGGCTGAACATTGATGAAATCAACACTTATTCCCGCCTCTGCCATAGCCTTAAATATTTTTAGTTGAATCCCCCTGGGATGTTGAAGTTTGGCAACATTGATTTTTATCTGAGCTATATTCGAACTGTGGGTTATTCCTGTAATAAGCATATCCCTGATAATACTAACTACATCACTTTCGCTGTCTATTCGGTTTCTTACCAGTGTACCGGGAGAATCTGAGAAGGTGGATCTTATTCTCAGGGGTATACCTCTTTGCATAGCTATTTCTATGGCTCGCGGGTGGACTACTTTGGCACCTTCTCTCGCCATCTGACATATTTCATTGTAGGTTATGTCATTTATCAGCCTGGCATCATCCACAATACGTGGATCGGCAGTCATAATCCCATCCACATCCGTAAAAATATCAATATAGTTGGCATTTAATGCCACTCCCAGGGCACTGGCAGTAGTGTCGCTTCCTCCACGCCCCAGGGTGGTAAGCTCGCCATTCTCACCTACACCCTGAAATCCTGCTACAACAGGTACCAGACCTGCTTCCAGGCATCGCATTATGTTCTTGGGGTTTACATATAATATATGGGCATTACCATAGTTGCCATCAGTAACTAAACCCGACTGTTCCCCGGTTAAAAAAGTTGAAGCGATACCCCGGGCACATAATTGATTGGATAAAACAATTCCCGATATCATCTCCCCACAGGACATTATTAAATCCATTTCCCGTGGGTGAGGATTAGGATTGACCTGTTTAATCAGGTTGATGAAAGTGTCGGTAGCATAAGGATCGTTTTGTCTTCCTATAGCTGACACAACCACCACTACTCTATAGTCGTCATTAATTGCATCAGATATAATATCACATACCCTGCTGCGAAGCTCCGGTGTTGCCAGCGAAGTTCCCCCGTACTTTTGCACAGCAATCTTCACTATCTTCCCACCTAACTTGTTTTAATATAGGTTTTCTTTAACGGCTATTTCAGCAATCTGAATGGCGTTAGTTGCGGCACCCTTTCTGATCTGGTCGGCGGCCACCCAGATTACAATACCATTGTCTGCCAGTGAAATATCTTTTCGTATTCTACCCACAAAGACCTGATCTTTATTGGATGAATATAATGGCATGGGATAGATTTTGGAATCCGGATCGTCCTGAACTATTATCCCCGGCGCCCTGCCCAATATGCTTTTTACTTCATCCACGCTGAGAGGTTTTTCTGTTTCCAAATTAATGGATTCCGAATGGCTCCTGTAAACCGGTACTCTTACTGCCGTTGCGGCTATTTTTAGGTCTGGTTCATGCATGATCTTCCTGGTCTCCCAGACCATTTTCATTTCTTCCCTGGTATAACCTTGGTCCACAAATTCATCTATATGGGGAATAAGATTAAAAGCTATCGGATACTGAAAAACTTCCATTTTGGGTTCAGTCCCCTGCATAGCCGCTAATATATGTTGGTCCAGCTCATCCAGGCCTGCTTTGCCAGCACCTGATACCGCCTGGTACGTGGAAACCACAACTCTTTTCAGTCGTGCTGCTTGATGGATCGGATTAATAGCAACCGCCATTATAATGGTAGAACAATTGGGATTGGCTATTATTCCCTGATGCAGTTTAATATCTGCCGCATTTACCTCAGGAACCACCAGCGGCACATCCTTATCCAGCCTGAATGCGTAACTGTTGTCAATCACTACACAGTTATTCTTAACTGCTTCCGGTGCCAGTAATTTGCTGATATCTGTTCCTACTGCAAATAAGGCTATGTCTGCCCTTTCAAATGCTTCCGGGCTGGCTCCCTCTACCGTGTATTGCTCACCTTTAAAGGAAACCTTCGTTCCTGCCTCACGCGGATCAGCCAGACATATCAGCTCTTTTACCGGAAAATCTCTTTCTTCAAGTATCTTTAACATTTCCTGGCCCACCGCGCCAGTTGATCCTACTACTGCTAATCTTACTTCTGCTGCCACATCGATTACCTCCTGCAAAAACTCTATGGATTATTGTAACATAATATTTTACCTGGTCTCAAGAAACTAGGCTGGCCCAAGAAGCACGGGCTGAATTTGTTTCCCTTGCAAGGCACAAACTATGGTATCAGTAACATAGTCCATGACCGCAATAACCGAATTAGCCTTGGTTAACGGACTGTCCTGCCGAAAAGGAACGAAATAGATATTTTTCATATTGAGCAGCAGTCCAATATTTTTACCATTAATACTCAATGCATCATTGGTTGATATCCCAATGACTACCGGTCGCTGGTTTCGCAAATGGGCTTTGACAGCCATCAATGCAGGTGTATCCACAATTCCATTAGCAAGCTTAGCTATGGTATTTCCTGTAGCTGGTATTACCACTACTATGTCTAACAGCTGACCAGGGCCAATCGGTTCGGCTCCCACAATAGTATTAATAATTGGTTTTTCGCTTATCTCTTTTATCTTCTCTTTTAGATCATCCACATTATAAAATCGGTTATCAATTTGGTCTACCGTATATGAAAATATAGGAAATATTTCCGCTCCCTGCTCCTTCAGAATTTTAATCTGGGGTAAAACGTCGGGGATCGTACAGTGCGAACCGGTCAGAACCACCCCTATCCGGACCCCCGTTAACCGGTCTCTTTGGACTTCCAGCACTTTTCACACCTCCCTCGGAACTTTACAATAGATCTTGATCAATTCTGCTAAGCTCATTGATGATAATAATTGGAATAACTTCCGCCAGTATCTTCCCGGAAGATATGGGAGCAACTTTTCCTGGCAGGCCTGGTGCTAATATGGCTTTAATACCAAAATTATTGGCTGCTTCAAAATCGGTACCCCCGGGTTGGCTGGCAAGGTCTATTACCACCGTCTCCTGCCTGGCGTGTTTTAATACTTCTCTGCTTAGTACCATACTGGGCACAGTATTAAATACAATATCCACATAATTCATAATCTGGTTTAGATCACTGTATTCTGCTTTCCTGCACCCCATCTCATAGGCCCGGGCTAATTGTCCTCGATTGCGGGCTACGATAGTAACTTCTGATCCCATCGCTTTAAGTAATCTAGCAAGAGTGATCCCCACCCTGCCGAATCCTAATATACAGGTTTGACTTCTGTGAATAGTAATCCTGGTTTCTTCCATAGCAATCTGAAGGGCCCCTTCGGCCGATGGTATTGAATTCAATATAGCCAGTTCATCCATTTCACCAATTTCCAGCAGTGTAAAATTGTACATCGCAGCCCAGTCCTTAAGAAATTGCCGGGCTGAGCCAATAATAACCAGCGCATTATCTGCCAGGCTTGATACAGCTTCTTGAGTCAGCTCCAGGATATTATCAGCATATATGGCCCTGACCATTCGCTGTTCATTAGTGCCCGGCAGGGGCATAATGACTACTTCTGCATCTTTACATGCTTCCATCACCGTATTAACTACAAAAGCTCCATGGCCTACCATTTCCTGGGGAAATCCTGCTACTGTCACTGTTGCACCCATTTTCACCAGCTCAGCAGTCAGAATTAACTCTCTATCATCCCCACCGATAATGGCAATTTTTATGCCAGAAAGCACCGAGCTCAATTCTTTTCCTCCTTCAGGCTGTCAATTTGCAATTTATCTACAAAATTAATAGCATTATATGTATTCTTCCCAGATGTGGTGCCTGTCTGAATGGATGTCGGAAGTCAGAACCCTTTGGTGGATAGTAGGGGAGATCAAAGAAAGAATGGAGTCAGGCACTAACTTGCTAACTTATACTTTAAAGTTTGCACGTACATAAGTTAGCAAGTTAGTGCCTGACTCCGGGAACTTCTGAAGTAAATTACATCAGGTTATCCATACCGTATACCAGACCTTTTATCTGCGGCATCTTCTTTATAACCATTATTACTCCGGGCATAAATCCTACCCGGTCAATAGAATCATGTCTTATCTTAAGACTTTGTCCAACCCCCCCAAATATTACTTCCTGATGGGCAATGAAGCCTGGCAGTCTAACACTGTGTATTCTAATCTGTTCCATATCCCCGCCTCGGCATCCCGGAATTTTCTCAAATTCCCGGATGCTTTTAGGTGGACGTGATGCTCGAGTTTGGTTTATCATCTCCGCTGTCTTAATAGCTGTACCCGATGGAGCATCCATCTTTTGATCATGATGCAGTTCAATAATTTCAACATCAGGAAAATAAACTGCTGCTTCACGGGCAAATTTCATCATTAGAACTGCTCCAATAGCAAAGTTGGGTATTACTGCAGCACCGGTTTGGTTTTCCGCGGCAATTCTATCCAATTGCTTCAATTCTATTTCATTAAGCCCGGTAGTTCCTATCACACATGCAACACCCTTCTGCAGGGTTATTCTAGCATTATTAAATACTGCCTGGGGGTTAGTAAAATCGACCATTACATCGGCTTTTTCCCTTTCAAGTATTTTTTCCAAATCCTTTTCTAATTGAATGTCAACTCCGGTCAACCCGGTAAGTTCGGATACACTTTCGCCATTGGATTTCACGTCTACCGCACCTATCAGTATCAATTCGTTGTCTTCTTCCACCGCTTTAAGGGTTTCTCTGCCCATTTTCCCCAGGGCACCGGTTACGATTACTTTTATTTTTTGGGTCATATATGTTACCTCCATCATTCTGTTAGAAAATAGTTTTATATATTTTGTGAGTAGAGTCAAGATTTGATATAATCAAAAAAGATTATTATAATAAATATATTATAAAGGAGATTGAGCATATGGAAATAATTTTCAATAAAGCATTGGTACCGATCGATGATTCAGAACAGTCTCTGCGCGCCGTATCGAAAGCTGCCGATTTGGCAGCTGCAGGGGTAATAAAGAATTTGGTTTTGCTCAACGTATACGATAGCTCCAAAGTAGACATTACTAAACTTCACAATCAGGATAAACTCGATGAACTGCGGGGGGATTCTCTGGAATTACTGCAAAAATATGAAGATATTATGGTTGAAAAGGGAGTTCATCCACATTTGAAAAGAGCCGGCGGTGAACCTTCGTCACTAATTCTGGATGTAGTTGAAAACGATGGTACCTATGATATCATTATCATGGGCAGCAGAAAGTTAAATAAATTCCAGGAACTAACTCTGGGCAGCGTTTCTGACCGGGTTACCAGACTGGTGGATATCCCGGTACTAATTGTAAAATAGTCACACGGGACACGGAGATAAGAAACCTGTCCCCGTGTCCCTTATACCACTATATATGCAGCTGCATATAAATCCTGCATTGAGCCAGCACATATTTACTTATCTCCTGGACCATCCTGCGCTCAGCAAAACTAATCGATTCCCGTTCTGATTGAGCTTTTTTCGTAACCTGCATAAATCTTCTGGTATAAGCTATCTCTTTACGAATTTTATCTATCAAATCCCCATTACCAAAAGGTTCATATAAGCATCCAAGGTGAGATATCACAAACTTTTCCCGGTTATTAAGTGCTATTACCGCAGCCTGTTCAAACAACTCATGTTTATTAAGCTCAAAGTCTAAAAATTTATAAATTAGCCCGATTTTTTTCTTATTATCCTTGCTGATTAATATCTGCTTACTCAATTCTTTTTTAGACTTTTCCAGCCCTACTACCTGTTGAAGAATACCCGAATATATCGCAGCTACTTCCTGAGACATATCACTCACCTCATTACTATGCCTGTATTTTTCTTCGCTCCCTAATATGCTAACTCCTCTAATTTCCAGAATATTTTGCACTAACTCCTGTACTTATTTTACGCTATTGTACTTAAATGATATACTTGTGCTTGTTAAAGGAGGTTTCATTATGCCTTTTGATGGTATAGCTATTAAAGCTCTGGTAGAGGAATTAAATTCGAGGCTGCTGGACGCCCGCATTGATAAAATACATCAGCCAGAAAAGGACGAGCTCCTATTAACCACCCGGCATCCCAAAATAGGAACTCATCGTCTTTTATTGTCTGCTAATGCACGCTGGTCACGCATGCATATAACTGAAGCCAGAAAACCCAATCCCAAAGTTCCCCCCAGTTTTTGTATGCTGTTAAGAAAATACCTGGAAGGTGGTAAAATAAAGAGTATCCGGCAAGTTGGTTTTGAACGAATAGTCCATATAGATATTGAAGCTCTGAACGAATTCCGGGAATGGAAAAGCAAAGTATTGGTATGCGAGTTTATGGGCCGCCATTCCAACATAATACTTATAAACCCTGAGACCAGAATTATACTGGATGCTATTAAAAGATACGGCAGTGACCTCAGTTCCTACCGTGAAGTCCTGCCTGGCAAAGAATACATTGACCCACCTTCTCAGAATAAACTTAACCCGTTAGAGGTCGACTATGAAGCCTTGGTTCAAAAAATCTGGCAGCAGGATAATAATAAAACTTTATCTTCCGCCCTTTTCCAGACCTGTACCGGCATAAGCCCCTTCGCGGCCAGAGAAATTTGCTTGTCTGCTGGTCTGAATCCAAATATAGCGGTTGAAGAGTGCGGTGAATATGAATTCACTACCATGTATCGCAGACTAAAGGCATTATTAATCGATGTAAGTACAGGCAAAACCAAGCCCTCCATACTCTACCAGGAAAACCGTCCTGTGGAGTTCTGCCCTTATCTGCCTGCCTCAGGTACCTATAAAATTTCGGATTCCTTTAATACTGCCTGTGATACCTTCTATACTGCAAAGCTCGATTACCTGCGCCTGGAATCTATGAAAACCAACCTTTCTCGCAACATAAAAATAATTCTTGATAAAGCTTATAAAAAACAATTTTTTCAAAGCGGAGACCTTAGCAAGGCCAAAGAAAGCGAGCAATATCGCCTTTGGGGAGAACTTATTACCGCATATTCCCACCAATTTAAAAAAGGGGACACCATTGCAGTTTTAGATGATTTTTACACTGGCGAACAGGTGAATATTGATCTGGATCCCCGGTACACGCCAGTGCAGAATGCCCAGAAGTATTTTAAAGTCTATAATAAGAGCCGCAAGGCCATTAAACATCTGGAAGCTTTAATGGCCAGGAACCAGGAAGAAATTGATTACCTGGAATCCATATTGGTAGCTTTACAGCAGGCAGAATCACCAGCCGCAATTGATGAGATCATTGAAGAGCTGGAAAACGAAAAATACGTTAAAAGCCAGACTAACAAACGCTCCAGGCAGGCCAGAAGTATACCTCGCAAGTTTATGTCTTCTGATGGCCTGGAGATCCTGGTGGGCCGCAATAATCGTCAGAATGATCTTCTAAGTCTAAAAGTTGCGGAACGCAGTGACCTGTGGCTGCACACCAAGAATATACCCGGGACTCACGTAATAGTTAAACTCTCGAAGCATATGAGATCGATACATGATGTACCAGATGCAACACTGGAAGAGGCAGCCTTGCTGGCCGCTCATTATAGTAAAGCAGAACAATCGGAAAAGGTAGAAGTAGATTATACATTCAGATCCAATGTGAAAAAACCCGGGGGAGCCAGACCGGGAATGGTCATCTATGAAAACTATTGGACCATACTGGTGAATCCCCAGGAAGCCCGGATTAAGACCCTCCTGGAATCTGAACTCAAAGAGCAATAATCCTTTAATGATATTATTGAGCAGTTCATAGAGTCTTATTTATTAGTCGTCTCCTCACCCGGGTGAAATTTCACTCCCGCAAGTATTCTTCGTATATATTGAGACACAGAGATACCCTGCCGTGTGCCCGGCAGGGTATCTCCGTGTCCCACATTAAAAAAGTGGAAAAGCCACTCGGGACAAAATCAGTTATTACAGGGAGTATATCTGATTTTGTGACTTTATCCACTTCTTTTTCAGTATTAATATAGAGCTTATAAGATTAATATATAATAAATATTACTATCGGTTAATTATACCACTTACCTATAGTTTATTCTATCTTATGGTATATCACAAAAATATTATAAGGTTGCGATTCATCTGTTCCCTCCAAGCCTCGCTTCACCTTCTTGTCATGGATGATTTTATCATATGCGTTCTAGTTGAGAAAGCTAACCTATAAGCTATTTTTATTACTCATAAGCACTAAGTCTTTTGGTTAACTGCCGCACCATTTTGACTTATAAAAAGTATTAGAGTTTCGCATGCAAGGTCTTGTGACTACATGCGTTCGCTAAATTGAAAATCCAGTATCGCTTGCATACTGGATTAAAAAATAGCCCGGAGTGAAAAATATCACCCGGGCTATCTTTTATTCCAGTATTTCTACACTGCCATCTTCATTCTGTCGTACCTTGCTGTCTGACTCCAGAATATATATCTTCTGGTTGGGTCGATCTATTAGTACATCCCGGTTTACCAGAGTGGCTACTTCCTCTTTGGTCACCAGAGAACGTATCTGCACCCCATTATCGTACATTTGTATGGTAAGTTCTCCATTCGCCTTTTTTATGGTCTCTTTATTATGTCTCTGGTAAGGCTTAAGGAAAATATATTCATATCCTCCTTCGGCGAATTCAAGTTCCTTACCGTTAAGGAATACTTTCAATATCATGGCCCCTTTCAAAGAAAACAGAAGAACTGTCTCCTTGCTTCTGCTCTGCTTAGCCTCGGCTGCCTGGTTTGTAGGCTTCGGTTTGGCCTTCCTGGCACAGCGGACATTCTGCTTGCTCCCAGGACTGGATATCCATGGTAAGAACTGCTTCCTGTTTAACTCCAAAGGTCACGCTGCCATTGCTCCGGTCTACCAGCACCGCTACCCCGGCCACCTCTCCGCCGGCTTCTTTAACCGCATCAATAACTTCTTTTACTGAACCGCCAGTAGTAACCACGTCTTCTACAACCAGCACTTTCTGCCCTCGATTTATAGTAAAACCCCGCCTGATTTCCATCTGTCCATCTTTTCTTTCTGCAAATATCCCGGGCACACCCAGCTGACGCGCTACTTCATAAGATACTATGATCCCGCCCATGGCCGGTCCTACTACCAGTTCGATCCCATCATTTTCAAATTTGTCAGCAATATGTTTAGCCAGCTGCTCGGTATAGGCCGGGTACTGCAGCACCTGAGCACACTGCATATATTGATTACTGTGCCGACCGGAAGTCAACAAAAAATGTCCTTCCATCAAGGCCCCGGAATCACTGAATATTTTTACTGCTTCTTCCCTGCTCAACATGCTTTATTCCTCCAATTCATCGATAATTCTCTGGGCTGCTGCAGCCGGATCAGCTGCCTTTACTATGGGACGGCCAATCACCATATAATCAGCCCCCATATCCAGTGCCTGTCTGGGAGTAGTGATGCGTTTCTGGTCATTGGCTTCCGACCAGGCCGGCCTTATTCCCGGGGTAACTATTTTGAAATCCGGTCCACAGGCTTGTCGAATAGCGATTATCTCCTGCGGTGAGCAGACCACCCCATTTATTCCACATTCCTGTGCCATATTGGCCCATCTTACTACCAGATCTTTAATCTGCATATCCTGGATAAACATATCCTGTGCCAGCTGTTCCTGACTAATGCTGGTTAACACAGTAACGGCCAGAGTAATGGGCTCCGCTTGACCCAGCAGTTCAGATTCCTGCTTGAGTTCTTTGACCAGAGACTGCATCATTTCTCGCCCTCCGGCTGCATGCACATTGAACATATGGCATCCCAGCCTGGCCATCACCCGACCTGCGGAGGCAACGGTATTGGGTATATCATGGAATTTTAAATCCACAAATACCTTCCCACCCAGTTGGTTAATTTCTTTTACTATGTCAGGTCCAACACTATTGTATAGCTGCATACCCACTTTGAATACCCCTACATATTCAGCCAGTTCCCTGACCAGTGAAATCGCCTTTTCTCTGGTATCTACATCTAATGCCAAAACTATTCTATCCCGGGCCTGCATCCAAATACCTCCTTATCTGCCGGCGACGACGCCTGGCAGTTGTTATAAACTGAGACAGCATCTATAATACCGCTGCACCTACCAGCTCATTTATTCCCTTTAGCCCTTGCTCAATTACATAGTTCTCCAATCCCTGAGCAATTTCCTCTGCGATAGCGGGATTAACAAAATTACCGGTACCAATAGATACTGCACTGGCTCCTACCAGGATAAATTCCAGCGCATCTCGGGTATTGACAATTCCCCCTCCACCCAGTATGGGAAGATCGACTTCTTTATAAACCTGGTAAATCATGCGCAGAGCAACCGGTTTTATAGCCGGTCCGGACAGACCGCCAAATATGTTTCCTAAAACCGGCCTTTTTCTTTCAATGTCAACTGCCATTCCCATCAAGGTATTGATCATGGATAGAGCATCGGCTCCGCCATCTCGGGCGGCCTTCGCAATACTTACGATATCAGTTACATTGGGAGACAGCTTGGGTATTACGGGCAGCTTGGTTTCTGATTTTACGGCCTGCACCACCTGCTTCACCAGTTCCGGGTCAGTTCCGAACTGCATGCCGCCTTGTTTTACATTAGGGCAGGAAATATTCAATTCTATTCCGGCAATACCCGGATGTTTATCGATTTTTCTGCTTAGCAGGGCATACTCATCCACCGTATTCCCTGCAATATTTGCTACCACATTTACCCCATCCTGGCTTAAAGAAGGCAGATAATCGTTCAAAAACACATCGATACCGGGATTCTCAAGGCCAATGGCGTTAAGCATCCCAGCCGGTGTTTCATATATTCTGGGAGCTAGATTCCCATAACGCTCTTCCAGGGTAGTCCCTTTTACTATAACTGCCCCGATTCTACTTATATCAACAAAGTCCTGATATTCCCGCCCGTATCCGAAAGTGCCCGAGGCTACCGCAATCGGGTTTTGCATCTTCATTCCGCCCAGGTTTACGGACATATCGACCAGCACCTGCTTTGCTTCCTTTGTCAAGAAGACAACCTCCTATCCATGGCTTTAATGTTTAAATGATTACCAGCCGAGTCGCTTTTCTCGCTGTCACCTCAAATGACAGGCTGGAAAAGTTTTCCAAATACAACCAACCTGTGCCGGCTCCCAGAAGTAGAGCATCGAAATCCCCATTATCATCGTAGTTCAACTGCATCCATGGGAAATACCGGTCCATCTTTGCATATTTTTACATAGGCATTATCGCTTGCTTTTAATTTTCTGGCACATCCCAGACAGGCTCCTACCCCGCAGGCCATATATTCTTCCAGAGATACTTCTCCTGCCAGGCCATACTGTACTGCATATTCAGCCACTGCGGCCATCATGGGCTCCGGCCCACAGGTATAAAAATAATCGATAGATAGTGGATCAATACTTTTTTTCATCATATCGGTAACCAGCCCTCGAAAACCAGCACTTCCGTCCAGGGTCGCAGCCATAATACCTGCTCCCAGGTTGACAAACCTGTCCAGAGAACACATTTCATCACTGCTGCTGCCACCATACAAGACAGTAACTTCATTCTGCCGGACTTGCAGCTCCCGGGCCAGGAAAAGCAGCGGCGCAATACCGACCCCTCCCCCTACCAGAATGACTCTCCGGCCCTCAACCAGGGTAAATCCCCTGCCCAGAGGCCCCATAACATCGAGCAGCTGATCTGCTTCAAATTTACTCAAGAGGTTCGTTCCTCTACCTGCTATTTTATATAACAGGGTTATGCTTCCCAGATTTTGATCTACATCATAAAGGCTCAAGGGGCGCCGCAGCAGAGGATCATGGTCATCTCCTACCCTGATGTGCACAAACTGCCCGGGTTTAGATTCTGCGGCCATACCCGGAGCTAAAAATTCCATTTCCCACAGGTCTCTGCCCACCTGCTGATTACTGATAACTAATCCTTTTGCGGATAAAGGCATCCTGCAACCTCCATTATTTAAATTTCCAGACTGACTACAGTATATTTTTCATTCAAAATCACGAATTTTGGTGGAATCAATTTATCATTCCGGCTAGATATTCCTGCAAGGGCCTTATCTGCCCATTTTCACTGCCAATCCTGCTCCCGGTCTGAAATCCCTGCATTACTACTTTAAGAGTATCCAGGGAGGTGAGACAGGGTACATTAAGTTCAACTGCCGCCCGACGTATCTGGAAACCATCGCTGTATGGCTTTTTCCCATGGGTAAGGGTATTAACAATGAAATCCACCCGGCCTTCGCGTATAAGGTCAACGATATTGGGTGACCCCTCTTTTATCTTTTTAACCGTTTCTACTTCGATGCCCTGTTCATGCAGAGCCTTAGCTGTACCCTCAGTTGCAGTTATCTTGAAGCCCATCCTGGCAAATTCGACCAGGAGTGGTATCGCTTCCGGCTTATCTCGTTCTGCAATAGTTGCTACTATATTGCCCTGCTCCGGTATTTCCACTCCAGCCGCGAGCAGACCTTTATATATCGCACTCTGCAGTGAGTAGTCAATTCCCATTACTTCACCGGTTGATTTCATCTCCGGTCCCAGATTGATATCCACCTGATGCAGTTTATTGAATGAAAATACCGGAACCTTAACGGCATAGAATCCCATTTCCGGATATAAACCGCCCTGATACCCCATATCTCTCAGGGTTTTGCCGAACATTATCTCGGTGGCCAGTTTCACCATCGGTATACCGGTAGTCTTGCTTATGAAAGGTATGGTCCGGCTGGAACGAGGGTTTACTTCCAGCACATAGAGTTCGTTTTCATGTTCCACAAACTGGATGTTAATCAAACCGCGCACATCAAGTTCCAGAGCCAGGCGGGTGGTGTAATCCACAACTTTATCCCGGATCTCCTGGCATATATCATGGGCTGGAAATACCGCGGTGCTGTCCCCGGAATGTACCCCGGCCCGTTCAATATGCTGCATGATGCCAGGTATCAAAACTTCCTGCCCATCACACACCGCATCTACTTCTATTTCTTTACCCATCAAATATTTGTCAACCAGTACCGGATGCTCTTTGTTAACCCGGGCCGCAGTTTGCATATACTGTTTCAACTCATCAATGTTATCTACAATCTCCATAGCTCTGCCGCCTAAAACGTACGAAGGCCTTACCAGTACCGGATAGCCAATAATTTCTGCCGCCTTAACCGCATCTTCCACGGAATATACGCTTTTGCCCGGGGGACGGGGTATCCCTAAATCGGCCACCATGGCATCAAACCGCTCCCGGTCTTCTGCCCGGTCAATACTTTCGTTGGAAGTACCCAGGATCTTAATCCCCGCCCGGCACAGGGGGCCGGCCAGGTTAATAGCAGTCTGTCCTCCAAACTGCACAATGACTCCTTCCGGGTTTTCCTCCTCCAGTATATTCATAACATCTTCGAACACCAGCGGTTCGAAATACAAACGATCGGAAGTATCAAAATCCGTACTAACCGTTTCCGGATTGTTGTTTACTATTATGGCTTTTATCCCTGCGTCTCGCAAAGCCCATACGGCATGCACCGAGCAGTAATCAAACTCAACCCCCTGTCCTATGCGGATCGGACCTGAGCCGATAACCAGCACCTTGCGTACGTTAGGATCATGGGTAGCTTCATTCTCCTGCTCATAACAGGAATAAAAGTAAGGGGTCTGGGCATCAAACTCGGCCGCACAGGTATCCACCTGTTTATAGGTTGGAATTATGCCTTTCTCCCGCCGCAATCTGCGTACATCTTCTTCCCGGATGTCTTTGAGATCAGCTATCTCGCTATCTGAAAAGCCCATTTTCTTGGCAGCTGTAAGGGTTTCTCCATCCAGGGTTTTATCCTTTAAAGTTAATGCAAAATCAATAATATTTTTTAGTTTCTTCAAAAAGTATTTATCAATCTGAGTGATATCCCATATTTCGTCTATGGTAAAGCCGCGGGTAAAGGCCTCCGCTATAATAAATATCCTCTCATCATCTGCATACTGCAAACGGGTTCTTAATCCCTCATCGCTCGCTTCCTGCAGTTCAGGCAAAAGCAATCCATTCAGACCAATTTCCAGAGATCGGATGGATTTTAAGAAGGCGGCCTCAAAACTGCGGTCAATAGCCATTACTTCTCCAGTAGCCTTCATTTGAGTTCCCAGTTTACGATCCCCTAAAACGAATTTATCAAAAGGCCAGCGCGGTACCTTTAACACTACATAATCAATAGCCGGTTCAAAACAAGCAGTGGTAGTACCGGTCACCGTATTAGGTATTTCATCCAGAGTATATCCAATAGCTATTTTCGTGGTTACCCGGGCGATGGGATAGCCGGTGGCTTTTGATGCCAGAGCACTGGAGCGGCTGACCCGGGGATTGACCTCAATAACATAATACTTTTTGCTAAAGGGATCCAGGGCGAATTGTATATTGCATCCTCCCGCAATTTTAAGGACCCGGATTATTTTAATAGAAGCAGATCTTAACATCTGGTATTCTTCATCAGTTAAGGTCTGAGCCGGTGCAGCTACTATGCTGTCCCCGGTGTGAATGCCAACCGGGTCCAGGTTTTCCATGGAGCATATGGTAATGCAGTTATCGTTACTATCCCGCATTACTTCAAACTCAATCTCCTTATAGCCCGCCACGCTCCTTTCGATTAGAGCCTGGTGGATGGGGCTGCTCTTAAGTCCCCGGTTAACGATATTATGCAGTTCTTCTTCATCGGTACAGTTTCCACCGCCTGTTCCGCCCAGAGTGTATGCAGGGCGTACAATGAGCGGATATCCGATTTGATTGGCAAAATCTATCGCTTCTTGTACTGAATGCACAATGGCACTTTCAGGTATAGGTTCATTCATTTCCTGCATAGTATCCTTGAACATCTCACGATCTTCAGCACGATAGATAGCATCCAGAGGCATACCTAATACTGGTACCCCCTTTTCTTCCAATATCCCGGCTTTGTCCAGTGCCAGTGCCATATTGAGTCCTATCTGTCCACCCAGATTAGCAATAATCCCATCTGGTTTTTCTTTATCAATAATCTTAACCACGCTGTCGATGGTTATCGGCTCCATATATACCGCGTCGGCAATATCAACATCAGTCATGATAGTGGCGGGATTACTATTCAGAAGAATTACCCTTATTCCTTCTTCTTTTATCGCTCTGCAGGCCTGAGTTCCTGCATAATCAAACTCCGCTGCCTGTCCGATAATTATAGGACCTGAGCCGATTACCAGTACTTTTTTTAAATCCTTGTTCAGGGGCATTATATTTTCCCTCCATCTACGTATTTATCAGATAATTAGAGCATTTTTACAAAATCATCCAAGAAAAATCCGGTTTCACTATATCCAGAAAAACCTTCCGGGTCAAACTGCACTGAGAAAGCTGGATACTCCAGATGCCTGATTCCTTCAACGCTGTCATCGTTGAGGCTGCGCAGAGTAACCTCCCAGCCATTATCTGCCAGTGATTCTTCATCTATGGCAAAACCGTGATTTTGAGTAGTTATATATACCCGGCCATTCTTCAAATCCTTGACTGGATGATTGGTCCCCCGATGTCCATACCGAAGCCGGCTGGTTTTAGCTCCCATAGACAGGGCCAGGATCTGGTGCCCCAGGCCAATAGCAAATATCGGCACTTTACCTAGCAGAGTCCGGCAAGCATCTACAACATACTTTAAAGCCTGCGGGTCTCCCGGACCATCCGACAGGAATACCCCATCCGGTTTGAGTTCCATTATCTCCGAAGCAGTAGTACTGGCTGGCACAACAATAAGCTGACAGCCCCGTCCGGTAAGAGAATCAACTACTCCCCTTTTAGTCCCTAGATCAATCATAACAATGCGTTTTTCTCCCTGGCCAAAACTCATGATATTCTTGCGGGTGACAAATCTTACCACATCACCGGAAAGATCCCGTGCTTCTTTTTTAGATTTTTGTATAAGCCTATCCATACTGCTCAAATTATCAGTAATAATGCCCCCCATTGTGCCATTATTTCTCAATTCCCGGGTGAGCGCCCGGGTATCCACCTCGGTCAGCACCGGAATTTCACTCTTGTTCAAGAAGGTGATCAAATCGGTCTCCATCTCGTAATGACTGGGGAAATCAGTAGCCTCTCTTAAAATCAGACCTTTCACCATGGCTGAACGTGAAGCAAAGCTTTTTTCATTGAATCCGACATTTCCTACCAGGGGGTAGGTCATAACCACAATCTGCCCATAATAGGATGGGTCAGTGATGATATCCTGGTAACTGATCATAGCAGTACTGAATACCACTTCTCCCCCTGCCATACGGCAGTCGTTCAGCAGTCTACCAGGAAAAACCCGGCCGTTTTCCAGCACCAGGTAGCCTTTCATTATTTTTATCACTCCTTAAACTATGCTGCCCTCCCGGGCCACAATATTTCCATTTACTATAGTAATAACCGGCCAGCCTTTTAAATCCATGCCTTTAAATGGCGTATTTTTGCCTTTGGAATAGAATTTCTCCGGGTCCACCCTCCGCACTGTTTCAGGATCGATTACAGTAATGTCCGCTGTCGATCCTATTTCCAGCGTGCCGCGGTCGAGACCCAGTATCTCAGCCGGCCCGCAGGTGAACAATCTTACCATGTCATATATATCCAGCAGTCCTGGGCCTACCAGCCTATCCATAATAACTGCCACAGCTGTTTCCAACCCTGAAATACCCATGGCTGCCAGTTGAAATTCACAATCCTTGGCTTCCCGGTGATGGGGGGCATGATCGGTGGCAATGCAGTCAATGGTCCCATCCTGCAGCGCTTCAATCAAAGCCTGTATGTGTTCAATAGATCGAAGCGGCGGATTAACCTTGGCATCAGCATCATAATCGCCCAGAATCTCATCACTCAGAGTCAGGTGGTGGGGAGTAACTTCACAGCTAACATTAACGCCCTTCTGCCTCGCGATTCTAACCAGTTCTATAGAGCCCCGGGTAGAAACATGGCAAAGATGAACATGGCCCCCGGTTAATTCAGCCAGTCGTATATCCCGTGCCGCCATTAGTTCTTCAGCAGCATCAGGTATGCCTTTTAAACCATAGATGGTAGAATAATATCCCTCGTGCATTTGTCCGTCATGTGAAAGATCCAGGTCTTCACAATGAGAAAGTACCGGGATACCGAACATTTTAGTATATTCCAGAGCATTGCGCATAACACTGGCTTTTTTAACCGGCTTGCCGTCATCAGATATAGCTACACAGCCGGCGGCCAACAAATCGGCCACTTCACTCAGCTCTTTTCCTTCCTGCTTCTTACTTATAGCTCCTATGGGAAATACATTCACTACTCCGGCTTTTTCTGCCTGCTCCCGGATAAAACGCACTACCGGAGCACTGTCTACCACCGGCTCGGTATTGGGCATACAGCAAACGGAAGTAAATCCTCCTGCTGCTGCAGCGCGGGTTCCGGTAGCTATGTCTTCTTTGTATTCAAAACCCGGTTCTCTTAAATGAACATGCATATCTATGAATCCTGGACAGACTATCTTACCTGAGGCATCAATTACTTCACAGTCCTGCGGGTCAATATTGATATCAATCTTTATGATGGTACCATCCTCAACCAGCACATCCATGATCTCATCCACTTCATTCGCAGGGTCAATAACCCTTCCGCCTTTAAGCAACAATTTCATCTTTTGATCCCCCCATCATCAAGAACAGCAGTGCCATCCTCACGGCAACTCCATTAGTAACCTGTTCATTAATCACCGAATGAGACCCATCAGCAACCTCGCTGGATATTTCCACCCCCCGGTTCATCGGACCGGGATGCAGCACCAGTACGTCCTCTTTGGCACACTTTAAATGCCGGTTGCCGACCATATATAAATTCGAGTATTCGTCCAGAGACGGGAACAAACCAGCCTCCTGTCTTTCTCTCTGAATTCTGAGTACATTGATTACATCAACATCTTCTAAAGCCTTATCCAGATTATAATAGGCTTTAACTCCCATCTTTTCAATTTCCGGAGGCATCAGGGTGGAAGGTCCAACCACCCGTACTTCACAGCCAAATTTAGTCAAGCCGTATATATTGGAACGAGCTACCCGGCTGTGGAGAATATCACCCACGATAGCTACTTTCAATCCCTCCAGAGTTCCTTTGCTCTCTCTTATACTATACATATCCAACAATGCCTGGGTAGGATGTTCATGCTCCCCATCACCGGCATTGATCACGCTCATACTGGTATTACGTGCAGCGTAATGGGCAGTGCCACTCATAGCATGCCTCATCACCATAAGATCAAAACCCATCACTTCGATAGTCTTAATGGTGTCACGCAGACTTTCTCCCTTCTGTACACTGCTGGTAGATACTGCCAGGTTTACCGTATCAGCGCTCAGATATTTCCCGGCAATTTCGAAAGAAGTCCGGGTGCGGGTACTGTTCTCATAAAAAACGGTAACCATGGCCTTACCTCTCAAGGTAGGGACCTTCTTAATATCCCTTTTAATGACATCCTTCATCGGTATAGCTGTGTCCAAAATGAGTTCGATTTCCTCTCTGCTGAGATCCTTTATCCCCAGTAGATCTTTCCGGTCGAATTTCACCGCCAAGCCTCCTTTGTCTTTTTTCGCGGCAGAATCTCCACCACGCTGCCCACTCCAACTGTCTGAACCTAAAGGGCAGGGCATAAAAAAACCTTCCCTGCCCACAGGCGGCAAGGAAGGTATTACTTACGCTGCTCCCCCTTGCCAGCCTCACGGGACTGAGTTAAAGGGTCTTTGCTACGAATCACCAACTATTTCCTGTATTATCACTTTATCATCGCCATCCAATTCGCTTACCAGAACTGCTATGTTTTCCTGCCGCGAGGTGGGAACATTTTTACCGATAAAATCAGCTTTTATGGGTAATTCCCGGTGTCCTCGATCCACCAGTACGGCCAGCTGTATACTGGTTGGCCTTCCCAGGTCAATCAGGGCATCCATTGCGGCCCTAACCGTTCTCCCGGTGTATAAAACATCATCTACCAGCACTATTGTTTTATGGTTGATATCGAAGTTCACTTCCGTTCGATGCACCTGGGGTTGAGATGAAAGGGTGGTCAGATCATCTCTGTACAGGGTTATATCCAGTATCCCCACCGGCACCTTGATATCCTCAATAGATTCAATTCGTTCTGCCAGGCGGTAGGCCAGTGGCCCCCCTCGCCTGCGGATACCAATTAAAACAACATTATCTACCCCTTTATTTTTCTCAATAATTTCATGGGCTATCCTGGTTAATGCTCTTCTTATTGCCATTTCGTCCATAATAGTATTTTTATCCCGAACTCCCACTGCTGCCCTCCTAACTCAGGCCAAACAAAAAGCCTGCTTTCAGCCGTAAGACTGAAGGCAGGCATACATATCCTGTCAATCCTTGCTAGCCTCACGGGGCCAACTTAAAGGTTCTTAGTGAATTCTAATCCAAGCTAATCCAGATGTCAAGAGGACACAAGGGGGAAACGGGGACAAGTCCCGTTTCCCCCTTCATACTGGCACCTTCTTCTGAAAAAAATGGTGTGGGTATAAACCGTCCCACATTGACACGCCCTTGTGTCTATACAAAATATTTACTACACTGAACTAAAGTTAGAAAGGATGGTTCAAAATTGACTGACAAAACGATTAGATTGATCGATGTAGATGTTGCTCCAGCAGGTTTTGAAGAAATTGATGGGATTATTGCAGGATATAAGGCCTACCAGACCATAAAAGCAGTTCTGGAATTGGGTTTATTTGATTACCTGGACCAGACGGGTCCAAGCAGTCAGGAAGAAATCAGTACTGCTCTCAAGATTAATTGCATATATACCCCCAGCCTTTTACAAACCCTGCTGGATATGGATATGCTAGTTAAACATAATAATAAATACACTAACTCAGAACTTGCCAGGAAATTCCTGTCCAGCAGCAGCCCCAACTATCAAGGGGATATAATCAAAATGGCAGCAAAAAGCACCAAATGGGATAACCTGCATGATAAACTAACTCGGAGCAGTCCTCATAAAAAAGCTTATGACAGCACCGGTATCGGCTGGGATACCCTTAAATCTCTAAGTCAGCGCTGTATGCAAGGTGAATTGCAGGAGGTGAGCCAGGCCATCGTCGACTGGGAGAGCTTTCAGCGAGCTGAGTCAGTTTTAGATATCGGTGGAGGCCATGGGTTATATGCTATCTCTTTATGCCAGGTCAATCCACGCTTACAGGGACTTGTTTTTGACCAACCTCATGTTATTGGTCTTACCAGCCAGTATATTGCCAAATACCATCTGGAAGACCGGATGAAAGTGCAGTCCGGCGATATTAATGTAGATACCCCGGATGGAAAGCACGATATTATCATAGCATCTCATATCCTATACAAGTTCAGCAATAATCTGCCATCTATGTTAAACAAAATATCTAAATGTCTTAAACCTGGCGGTTTATTAGCTTCCAATCACTGGTTTGAAAAAGGCAGTTCACATGTTAGTAAGCAATCGAGTTTGCAGGAACTTGATAAGTCACTTAACAGCCCCGGCCACCACATATGTCCATTTGAAGAGTATGCGGGTTATCTTAATGAGGCTGGTTTTTCCATCCTGAGGATCGTTGATATTCCCAGCAGCTTTGATGGTTCAACGCTGCATCTGGCAATAAAAAGCAAATAACGACAGTGACAAGCAGTCATCGCTGCTGCAATTCCTCTATTATCTTCTGAAAATATTCAGGCAGTTCACTGGTAAATTCCAGGTATTCCCCGGTTCTTGGATGGACAAATCCCAGCAGCTGTGCATGCAAGGCCTGGGAATCCAGGTTAAAGTGTTTTTTCGCTGAACTGTAAAGAGGGTCACCTACTACCGAGTGTTTCATATAGGCAAAATGAACCCTGATCTGGTGCGTCCGTCCGGTCAATAATTTCACCTTAACCAGGGTATAGTTATTAAACCTCTGTAAAACCTGATAATTGCTTACAGCTGGTCTGCCGTTACCTACCACCGCCATTTTCTTACGGTCCACCTTGCTCCTGCCGATAGGCGCATCGATGGTGCCTAGATTTTCTTTAATAAGACCATGAACCAGGGCTATATACTCCCGGTTTATAGTATGGTCTTTTATCTGTTCGGCCAGGCTGCGGTGGGCAGCATCATTTTTAGCCACTACCATCACTCCGGAAGTATCTTTGTCCAATCGGTGTACAATCCCTGGCCGCAGATCTCCATTAATACCGGATAAATCCTTGATATGAAACATCAAGGCGTTTACCATGGTCTGATCGTAATGTCCAGGAGCAGGGTGGACCACCATACCTTTGGCTTTATTGATTACCGCTAAATCTTCATCCTGATAAATTATCTGCAGGGGCAAATCCTGAGCTGCTATCTCAACCCTTTCCGGAGCCGGGATTTCCACTGTTATCTCCTGCCCTTCACTCAGTCGGTAACTGCTTTTACAGGCAGCCCCATCCACCAGTATCAGGCCCTCTTTTATTAAGTTTTTAACCATAGTACGGGAGAGCCCGGATATCTGTTCAGCAACGAAGGAATCCAGCCTTTCCCCTTCCATATCTTCTTCCACCTTAATTTTGTCCTTATTACTCATTTTAATTGTTCACTCCGCTCTTGCATAAAAACATACCCTAACAAAAGAACCCCCCCGATAACGATAGCCATATCTGCAATGTTGAATATCGGCCACCAGTGCAAGTCAAAAAAATCTATCACATATGACAGCCGCAGTCTATCGATCAGGTTTCCTGCCGCCCCTCCGGTGAGCAATCCAAATATTGAAGCCAACTGCGCAGGAGGCCGGTATACAACCGCCCAAACAGCTAGCGCAGCAATCACTATTACAGAAGCGACAATAAAAAATAAAACCTTGCCCTGCATGATACTAAAGGCGGCTCCCTGGTTTTGAACATAGGTAAGCCAGAGCACCCCATCTATTAAAGCCCGGCTCTCACCCAAACTGAAGATACTGCTTATCCACCATTTACTGCTCTGGTCAACAGCTATAACCAATATTAAGATAATCCAGTAATACAAAATAAACCCTCCACTGCAGGCTTTTTAACAATTGTTAATATTGTACGCTACAAACGGTCTTTAAACAAGAAACGGTCGTGTTAATTCTGAATCATAGAATTCTGCACTTTAATGCTCTATCTGACGACGGCATATTTAGGCATTCAAAATCACGAATATTACTTTTTGCATTGGAATCAAGTTTTAGATTTTAAGTTGACAGGCAGAATAATTGCTTATCAAGTGAAGAATTAAAAGAAGGTTTAATGCGGTCCCATCATCTGGCAGGACAGGAAAATGAGCTATCTTCTCTGACTCCAATCTTACATATTTTTATCAATATAGGTTAATAGTTTTTCTTTCTCAATACAGGCAACTCCACCGGCAGTAGCCAGCCAGTAATTACCCTGATCATCCTGCAGCACTTTCATAACTTCGTTATGTGGGAGTCCTTCAACCGTGGTCAATAGTATGGATTCCCCCTCCTTTATAAGAGAAATTCCCTGAAACTCATAGCCTACCCATAGAATTCCAGAATCATCCCGGTATATGGATCGAATTTTACCATCTAATACTCCGTCTGCATTACTGTAGTTTTTTTCCAGGCTCCATTGTCCGTTCATAAAGCTGAAACAGGACAGGCCTCCTTTATCATGGAAACCGGTCCCTACCAGAACCCGAGAATCTGATAAAGAATAAATGTCATTGACACTGTTATGAGGCAGGCCGTTTTCCACATGGTAATAGTCCCATCGGCCATGGTAAAAAGAACACAAGCCTCCCTGGGGTGACACAGCAGAACCAAGCCATAGTCCACCCATACCATCAGAGTGGATTTCACTCACCATATCTACCATCAAACCTGTATTTTGATCTATAACTTCCCCAACCCGATCATCAATACAGACTGCACCGCTCCAGGTCCCCACCCAAATACATCCCTGATCATCCTTACATAGCGCATTAACTCGATTGTCAGGTAATCCACTCTGCTCATTAATTAACTGGGTTTTCCGGGTAGCCGGATCGTAAACACTAACTCCCTGGTCATGCCCAATCCAGACTTTGCCCTCTTCATCCAATAAAATGGCTTTAGCATAGGAAATAGCATCCAGGTCTTGCAGCAAACCTTCATTTTGCTGGGTTGTGGTGTTAAAACGGTAAACACCTGTTTTAGTCGATACATAAAGCGTATCCCCCTCTAAAGCCATATCAAAGGCAATCCCGTTAGTTCTGAAAGTGGTAAACCCGATATTAGTCTGCTGATTCAACAATGCATTCTGCAGTACCCAATATATGCAAAATAATGCCGCCAAGAGTACCAGAATCGCAGTGCTTATCTTTATTAACCTAGTTTTCATAATCTATACCCCAGGATATCATTGCCACCCATCATCATCGTCCTCTTCATCTGGACGTGGAATGTCCTCTCCGAATAACCCACCTAGGCCATTACTATCTCCAATAGAACCGTCTGCACCCGAATCACTGCTCCCACCCACTCCACTTGAGCCACTATCCGATCCATAATCACCACTAAGAGCACCTGACATACCCTTACCAATACTGTCACCTATATTGCCAAAAGCAGACATCATGGTACCGACCTGAATCATCACCTTCCCTGCGGCACACATGGGAATAAAAGATGCTACCGCCAGGGCTTTATCAAAACCGGTCAATGGCTGTCCGCTGATTAAGTCCTTACCCGCGATCAGATCGGCTATGCCCTTTATAGACCCCACCATTGGCACAGCAGCAAGCGATAAAGATACATAACAAAGAGCGGCAACCACCAGAGCAGCAAACAATACCTGCAGAGCCCCATCGGAGCGAAGCCAATCCAGAAGATTAGCTCCTCCTTCCACCCAACCACCATCATGGGCCAAAGCTATGCCAAATGAGGTGAGAAAAAGGAATCCGGCCAAACAAAGACAAAACAGGGTTATTTGCGCCCCAGGTTTTTTCCTGAACAGTCCTGGAATCAGTTTCATAACCGTTAACACAATCAAAACCAGGACAGGAAGAAAATAAAGATAACCATGCGGAAGAACAATTCCTGTTAAGCTTACAATTAATAGGCCCAAAGCTGTCCCCCGCAAAAAAGCGGATACTAAATCAATATAAAATATTTTTATCCCTTTAGCATGGAATAATAAGAGCAAATCATGCCATATTACAAAAAGAGTATTTATCAACATGCTCTTCTCGTGAGCTGCAGCTGCCAGATAAATCATAATACTTATTAAAAGAATAAAGACCGGGTTTTGAATAAAAGCTCCTATAACTGCTCCTGATACAGCACCCAGCATCAACAGCGTGCTGGCCTGGCTGTATCGCAGATCATCTATATATTCAGCAAAATTCCATATGATCGACTTGAAAAAGCCCGTCAGCCCTGAACTAGTAATTTTAGCAAAGCAGCGACCTAAAAGCAGGCAGATCATGGGCAGTACCAGAAAGGACGCTGTGGTCCGAAGAGGGTAAACCCACTGCACGTTTTCCGATCCTTCCAAACTAACGATATATTGAAGCAGCCTGCCCATGGTGAAAAGCCCATCATCATGTTCCCAAAATCCTTCATTAACATAGGCGATCAAAAAAGCGTACAAAACGAACATCCCCACCGCCAGAATAAATGATATTATCATACGCAGGAGGAGTTTATTTTTGAAGCTCTTCCTATAATCTCTCAAACATGCTTTTATAGCGGACTTTTCACCCCAACTATAGTTTTCCATCCTTAACCTCCTCAAACAGCTCCTTAAAATCCTGCATAAGGCTTATTTCTGAAATATGTTTTCTTACCATACTTTTATAACCCCCATTTATGTCTAAAAAGCCTATTTTACAATTCCATTTCCTTAATACAATTTCCTCTAAATTTCGAGGGCAAAAGTATTTTGCATGGAAAAAACCGCCCTGTTGGCGGTCCAAGAACCCATAATTCACTCGATATCCTTAAATTTCGGGGCAACATGCAGGATGACCAGATCTGCTTGTAAAGGTTTTATCAGCAGGCTTCCTTTTAACACGCCATCTCCTTGGATGTACCAGCAGTTTTTTATATTTCTGGATCAAATTAAAAGAATACGTCTCTATTTAAAAGACATATTCTTCTAAAGCATATTTATTTTTCCGAAACTGCCTTTGATTTACCTTTTTCCGGTTTGCGCCTCCATCCCAGTCTTTGTGCCGTTTCATCTAAATCAGCCATTAATATTGACTCTTCGGTTAACATCCCATCAGGGCATACACCCATTATCCACTGCATCCAATTTTTTCCATACTTCTCCATAAGCAGCTTTTTAAATTCCAGATACCCGACCTCTTTGACCGTAATCAATGAAACAAACCTCCTTTATCCTGCCTTGAACAAAGCGAACCTGCTTCTTTTATCATCCGAGATCCCTAAACCGTTCGTTAACTTATGTATATTTTACATAATTCGACACGGTCCAAGCAAATTATTATATTCACAAGCTAATGCAAAGTGGTCTTCTATCGTATCGGGGATCGCATTCCTGATGTTATTTACAGTTATAAAGTTATAGGTCGCAGGTGCAAAGAAATATACTGGATTAACATCATTTAAAAGTTGATAAAAGCCGGTATTATCCGGCTTTATTGTTTTCTCCACTCTATGAGCAGTTTCCCCTGCACAATTCTTATACTGCTTACATAAAGTTAAAGAACTTGTCTAAATACTTCGATTAATAATATAAGCTTGATTAAGAGTTACGTTAAGAGGTGGTCATTATTTGAAAAAAAGGTCATACTTGTTAATACAGCTTGTTTTAATCATCTATTTTTCTTCCTACTTAATCGCCACTATCTACAAAGTAACTTTTTGGGGCGATGTTTTATCACCAATTGGAGCACTTATTGCTTCTGTTATTCTGTTAAAAACTTATTCGTTAACAGAGCAGCCCAAGCTCTGCTGGTTATTTCCGGCTCTGGCATGCTTATCATGGGCAGCAACAGATATATTATGGGCTTTCTATGAACTGCTGCTGGGAGTCAATCCTGAAAACATGGTTATTTTTACGGCACTCTACTTACTCCCTAACATTTTTATTGCCTTATCTCTGTATGTATTTTTTACAACTCAAAAGAATTATTGGCACAACTTTCAGAAAGCATTGGATATCTTAGCTATTTCTGCCGCATTAATTACAATGATGTGGACTCTTTTTTATAACCAGCAATTAACCATGCTTACCACTATGTATAACTTTGTTGCGATTCTATACTTGCTAAGCGATTTTTTCATATTAGGCTGTGTCATGGTATGGCATGTTCACCTACGCAGAGGCCAAACTCCTTTAATGGCCAGATTAGCTTTTGCTTCTATGACATGTTTTGCTCTTACCGGACTTGTATGCAGTTATTTTATTTATAACAATCTCTATGTCCCAAACTCCATAATTGATGCTTTTTATATTTTATCTTTGTTGATTTTTGCACAGGGCGGACTGTGGGAGATTTATAAACCTCAAGGTCCAATGAAAAAGCATCCAGCAATTACCGCAGATTATAGAAGTTCAAAACGCAACGGCTTCATTCTCCTTTTTGTACCATTAATAGTTATGACCCTACAAGGATTTGAATTTGCTGTTTTCCTAGTATTTTTGATAATTTTTATAGGTCATCAATTTTTCAGCAACCATATTCAGTTCTCCATAAATAATGAACATCTACTAGCGCAGGAAAAAGCAATGAATTCCATCCTGGAGGTACGCATCGCTGAACGCACTCAAGAACTACAGAAAATAAACGATCATTTAGAAATATTGTCAAAGCAGGATTCCATCACTAAATTATATAACCGGCGTTATGTTTTTGCTGCGCTGGATAGCATGCTGGAAGAGATTGAGCATACAGAATCACTTTTCATCTTCTATATTGATCTGGACAGATTCAAAACTATTAATGACTCCTATGGCCATGATATTGGCGATCAAGTCTTGTTTGAAATTGCCAATCGCCTTAATCATTGTAATCAATACCATGCCCTGGTAGCTAGAGTTGGTGGAGATGAGTTCGTTTTCGTATTGCGCGGACAATACAAATATCATGAAATCGAAACTATTATCCGAGAAATAATTCAATCCTGCTGTAAACCAATTATAATCCCGCCCTATCAGTTCCATATTTCGTTAAGTATTGGTATAACTCAATATCCCCAAGATGCCCGTGAGCGCAGAGAATTAATTAAGAATGCTGATATTGCTATGTATTATGCTAAATCTCAAGGTTTTAACCAATACACCTTCTTCAGCACCATCGGGCAAAAAATTTGTCACAAAAATGAGATTGAAATACAGTTAAAAAAGGCAGTCTATGATGATGAATTTGAACTATTTTTTCAACCTCAATTCTCCATTCTGGATAAGAAGCTTATTGGCATGGAAGCATTGCTGCGATGGAACCATCCGGAACATGACACTATCTTCCCCAATGATTTTATTCCGATTGCAGAAGAAACCGGTGTAATTATTCCACTCGGTGCCTGGGTAATTCAGCGAGCTGTCCGCCAAATTGCCCAATGGAACAAATACTATAATCTGCAGCTAAAAATGGCAATTAATATTTCTCCACAACAGCTTGATTGTGTAAACCTGATTTCACACCTGAAAACAATGATTTCTCAATACGACATTCCCGCTAAATGGCTGGATATTGAAATTACGGAAAGCATTGCCATGAAAGGAGAAACTAGAGCAGAGGAAATTTTTGCTATGATATCGGGGCTGGGAGCATCTATTTCCATAGACGATTTTGGCACTGGCTATTCTTCTTTGAGTTATCTCAAGCATTATTCATTTGATAGAATAAAAATAGATAAATCATTAATTGACAATATACCAACAGACTATAGTGCTGTTCAAATAATAAAAGCAATTATCATGATTGGAAAAGCATTAGGTATGTAAGCGTAAAATACTTCACACATATGCAGGTGGCAGCAAACATGAGACAAT
>JAENZN010000024.1 GCA_016841245.1 Syntrophomonas sp. | reverse complement strand
CACTTTAGTCTTGCTGTTCAGTTTTATCAGATCCTGTGCGCTTTGGCTTCCCGCCGCGCAAGAGTTATATTATCATCCCTAAGGATAATTGTCAACAAATAAATTAACACTAATTTAATATTCTATTAATATCGACTTTATCTTTACAAAACAGAAAATTATAAATCGCAGAATAAATTATCATAAAGTCCAGAAAACCTGTAAAACGCCATTAATAAAACATCAACTGTTACGCAGATAAATACCTGCTTCCTGTTCAGAAAACCACGGGGTATCCAAAATAAAATACGTATCCCCTTGTTTCACTTCGATAGTTTATATTTATCTAAGTTTAATCTTAGTAACTTCAGACTATATGATTCAGGAAATATTTTAGCGCAGTTGTTTATTTTTCTGGAACAAAAAAATATCGGCCCCTTGGGCTGGCTTCAGACCGATGACATAAGCCAATATTTGATTCAATAAGCAATCAACGTATTAAGGTACGCCTATCGTGGACTTCTCTCATGCCTTGATCTTAACTTCTATATTAATTAGAGCAAACTTTGGTCCTGTGGGTTTCCATATTATTCGAGCGTGTCGAGAGCATATTGTGGTCTCCGGAGGGGTTCTGTCATCGCCCTTTAGCTTGCCGACCGTTTAGTTATCAAGTTACTATTTGCTTTTCAAACGGTGCCCGACTTTCAGCCCGCTTCTCCTAACCTGCCCGGGAGGCAGTTCAAGTACTAAGGAAGAGTTTTTTATAATCGGGCTTAGCTTTCCCGGCTCCATCTCTTCTATTATATGCAGCACCTGGTTATCTGAGGAGATGAATACAACATCTATGATCATTTTCATTCCCAGAGTATGAACTGAGGAGCAGGGTTTGATCAGTAACCCCTCCCCTTCTGACATCTGCTTTCTGCCCAACAGCCCCTTGAACCTGGTGAAGAAACTGTCAGCCAGGTAACAGTGGCTGGCTATTATTTCACCGCTGCCTTCATTTATTATTTGTAGCACTTGCACTGCTGTTTCCTCCATAATTTTAAAAACAGGATAAAATATAAGAAAGTGATTAATCTATGTTGGCCGGCGATTCCTGTCACCAGGAGTTTGATAATCTAACCATGACTATACAGACGGCAGTTGTACCGTACCCAAGTGTCACCTAGAGGGTTTCCATGAGGTTTACGAAGGCAGGTCCCAGAAGGATAATGAATATGACCGGAAATATGAAAACCACCAAGGGTATCAGCATCTTGATGGGGGCCTTCATGGCCTTTTCCTCAGCTTGCATACGGCGGGATTCCCGGGCTTGCTGGGATTGGATCTGCAGTACATTACCGATGCTTACCCCTAGGAGTTCCGCCTGGATGATAGCGGTGGTGAAAACAGTAACTCCACTTATATTCAGCCGTTCTGCCATGTCTTTGAGGGCTTCCCGACGGGGTTTGCCCATACCCATCTCCTGCAGAGCTTTGCCGAATTCGCTGCTCAATGGCCCCGGATTTTTTTCTACCACCTTCTGCAGCGCAGCATCAAAACCTAGTCCAGCCTGTACGCTGATACTGAGCAGGTCCAGAAAGTTGGGCAACCCCTTAAGAACCTCATCTTCTCTTCGATTCACGATGGACTTCAGCCACAGGTCGGGTATCAGGAATCCGGCAGCGGCAAACAGCAGCAGGTATAGAATATTTTTGGTAAAAATACCTATTATAATGCTAATGGTAATAATAACATATTTTAAGACCAAATAGCTGTCGCCATTCAACCCATAAGGGTTGCCAGCAGTTCTTAATTTAGCATTGTAGACGTCTTTTTCGTTTTTAGAAATAAGTGTTTTAAAAACCCCGGATAGAGTCCCCATAACCCGGCCGACCACCCTGGTTTTAAAACCAAGCTGCAGTTCGGGAGGCAGGTAAGCCTTTTCCTCTTTCACGGTATAAGCCACTAACCGTTCCCGGGTGATTATCTTTTCCCGGTTTATATTATAAAGATATCCTAAAACAAAAGAAGTTACCATTACTGCCAGTAAGCTAATAATAATTAGTTCCATTTCTTCCTCCCGTAATCACTATTAGAATTCTATATTCACAATCCGGCTGATGATAAATGCACCCAGTATCTCCATGATTATCGCGGTACCCAGCATGGCCAAGCCCCGGCTGTCCCGGACAAAGAAATATACATTTTCTGGATTCGATACCAGCAAAAATCCCAGCAAGGCTACCGGTAAGAGTCCAACTATTAACCCGGACATCTTACCCTGAGCAGTTAAGACCCGCACCTGCTTTTTGATCCGGGCCCGGTCCCGCATAGTATCGCCTATATTATCCAGGATATGAGCCAGATTGCCTCCAACCTGTTTCTGGATAATGATACCACTGATGACCATGTCCAGTTCTTCACTATTGACCCGGGCACCCAGGTGCATCAATGCCTCCTCCTGGTTAAAACCCAGGTTCATCTCTCTCAGGCACCATTGAAATTCATCAGCTATGGGTGGGGGCATCTCTTTTACTACGGTCTCCATGGCCTGCTGAAACCCGAAGCCCGCCCGCAGGGCATTAGCCATGATGACCAGAGAATCGGCCAGCTGCATTTCAAATGATTGGAGCCGCTTATCCTTTTTTATGCTTATATATATCAAGGGTAGTATCAATGCCAATATGAATACTATAACTGCCAACCAAAAATTAGCACTTAATATATAAATAAGAAAAGGTACTAGAATGATGGCTGCCAAGCTTATGGTGATATATTCCTCACCTTTCAATGGTATGCCGGCTGTCACCAGTCGATCCTGCAGTTTTCTAGTGAAAGACCGGGCAGCAAACAGGAACGATACCGCCTTTACCAGAGAGTCCAAGGTCGTCTTAACAGAAACTTTTTCACTGGTGCTGGCCTGCTCAGCCTGACCTATCACGGTTTGCAGACGTTCTTTATAGACATCCCGGGTGGAGAAAATCTTTTTCACCCCGCTGAGAGCAAAGGCAACCGACAGAAATATAAATAAGACTATTAAATACTGCACTTAAAACCTCCTAATTCAGGCATCAACAGCTGTTTTTAGGCAAAAAACTCGTCTGGTATTACTATCCCAGCTGTTCTAAGTTTATCCAGACATTTTGGTTTAATGCCCGTAGCCCTATGCCTGCCCTGAACCCGACCCCGCTCATCGACTCCGGTCTGGTCAAAGATAAAAATATCCTGCAGGGTGATGATATCGGTCTCCATGCCTACCACTTCGGTAATATGGGTTATTTTACGGGTGCCATCAGATAATCGGCTCTGATGCACTATGAAGTCTATTGCCGAAGCAATCTGCTCTCTTATAGCCTTCATGGGCATCTCCATGCCCGCCATCAATACCATGGTCTCCAACCTGGCCAATGCATCCCTAGGTGAATTGGCATGGGCGGTTGAAAGAGACCCGTCATGGCCGGTATTCATAGCCTGCAGCATGTCCAGTGCTTCCCCGCCACGCACCTCACCTACTACGATACGATCAGGACGCATGCGCAGGGAATTGCGAACCAAATCGCGGATAGCAATTTCTCCCTTGCCGTCTACATTAGAGGGACGGGTTTCCAGTGTCACAACATGATCCTGATTCAAGACCAGCTCGGCAGAATCCTCTATGGTGATAATCCGTTCATCATGGGGTATGAAACCAGATATTATATTCAAAGTGCTGGTCTTACCAGCCCCGGTACCACCAGATACTATAATGGACATACGCCCCTTGACACAAGCTTCTAAAAACTTAGACATATGGGAAGTCATAGAATTGTTCCTTATCAAATCGGCAGTTTTCAAAAGATTCTTGGAAAACTTACGGATGGTCAAAACACAGCCATTCAGAGCCAGGGGTGGTATTATCGCATTCACACGGGAACCATCCGGCAGGCGGGCATCTACCATGGGCATACTCTCATCCAGCCGACGTCCCAGAGGGGAAATAATCCTTTCTATAACAGTGTGCAAATGCAGGTTATCCCGGAACACTACATTGACCCGCTCGATTTTGCCCCGGCGCTCCACATAGACCTGTTTAGGTCCATTGACCATGATTTCGGATACGGTCTCATCGCGTAACAGCGGACTTAAAGGTCCGAATTCCAGAACCTCATCAGTGACCTGCTTGATAATAACTTCCCGTTCACTGCGGGGCAGGTTATCGTAGTCATTTTCAATAATCAAATCCGTAATATTCCGTATCCGGTTCTCGGTTTCCTCCCGTCCCTTGCTGTTAAAAGTTTCCTGTCCTATCTCACGAATTATCTCCCGGTGGATTTGATAAACAATTTCCAGATATCGCGAGGAAGCAGTTTCTTTAACAGTATTAGGAGTTATCACCTGATCATTTTGTAATCTGGCCAAAAGAGACATTCAAGCATCCCACCTTAATCACTTATTTGTTCTGGTCGAGGGTATTGAACAATTCCATAATACTTCTTGATATAGGAGCTTTGGGGCTCATGTTAAGAAACGGAGTGCCCCGGTTAACCGATGATACAGTTATCTTAAAATCACTCGGGATGGTGCCAGCTATTTTCATACCCAATACCTTCTCCACATCTCCGGGTTCCAGCCCCACCGACAAGGAAGAAGACCGGTTTAATATGAGCCGGGTCCGAGGCAGCATCTTTAATGATTCCAGGATGTCGATTCCCTTTTTAATGTTTTTTATGGTAGGAATATCCAGTGATATTAGTAACAGGACTACATCTGACATTTCCAGGGCCGTCAGGGTAGTGTCATCCAGAAATGTGGGAGTATCTATAATAGTATAGCTGTACATCTGTCGGCAGATCTTGAGTACGGTCTCTACTCCGAAGGAAGTCACCAGTTCACCCAGTTCTGGCTTGTGGGGAGCAGAGAGTACCTTTACCCCACTGCGTTCATAGAAATATTCATCCACCAGATCAGCAGTCAAGTCACCCGATTCCTGCATCAGCTCGGCAATAGTTTTACGGGGATTGATATTCATCATCAGGCTTATATCCCCGAATTGCAAATCAAGATCCACCAGAGCCACTTCGTTCTTATGTCGAGCAGCTGCGGCTACCGCCAGGTTGGCCGCTATGATGCTCTTGCCGACACCCCCTTTGTTGCCGAAAACAGTGATGATCTGGGAAGCTTTTAAGACCTGCTGCTGTTTACTTAAGCTAATCTTTTCTTTTGTTTCAGCTATACCTTTTTTGCTTTCCATGGTACGGCGGTAAGATTCAGCAATCTGCTTGACTCCGCTTAATAATTCATGAACCTCAAGAGGCCTTAGCATTATTTCCCGTACCCCCACCTGCATGGCTCTTTTTAGCAGGCGGATGTCTTCCTCGTCTGTTATCAGAATTACCTGGGTGGAAGGATAATTAAGATTTATATCCAAGGCCACTTCCAGGCTGTCCCGGTCGGCCAGGTTAACGTCCATGATCAGGACTTCCGGTTTAGATTCAGCTATCATTTCCAGGACTTCCCCTGCTCGTCCTGCTTCCCCGATCACATCAATGTCGGGGTCCCCTTCCAGGATATTAATCAGATATTCCCGGTTCTCCTGATCGGCATCTGCCAGCAGCACTCTAATTGTTTTCATATCCTATCACCTCTCGCTTTACATACTCTCCCAAAATCAAAGTATATTTAAGGCTGAATCAAATTGTTCATCTTATATGCAGGCAGACTGTATTTGGAATCGTCCACCGGTGATCTCAGCATAAGCCGGATGGAACCTCTTTCAGTGGCCAGGACCAGGGGCCGGGCTTGTTCCGGAGTCACCGCAAGAGTAAGGGTTTTCACTGCACCTGGATTCTCTTTTTCCGCTGCAGCTCCCATTACTCCTACCGACAATACTTCTATATCCTGCAGGATGATCACTGTGCTGGTTGGACCGCCTGTTGAATCGGAAGTCTCTACGTCAATGGTGGCTATGACATCTACATGATCACCTACCTGTATGTTAAATGACACAGCAGTAGTTTCATTTACACCTATGGATACCGCCCGCTTGTTCAGGGGCACACTGTAGGCCAGCCGGGACACCTTTTCTTTTTCTCCCACCAGCTTCTCCTTAATGATTTCCTCCCCAGCGGCTATATCAACGATGGATATCTTCCCCATCGCCTCAGAAACGTCTCTTATTCCATTGGGATGAGCATATCGGGCTGGAACTTCCACGGTCATTAGCTGTTCCGACTTAATGACTTGGTCGGCAGCTATGGGCCGAGCCGCCTTCACCACCATAACCAGATCATCAGGCCGGTACTTCTCCTCTACCTGTCCCAGAAAGACATAAAACAAAGCAGCTGCAATCAAACCGCAAACTATGGAAATAATCCAGTATTTTTTAACTCCTTTAAGCAACCCTTCCGGCTCCCTTCCCTCGTTAATTATATTTATTCAACCAATTGCGCGGCATAAACTCCATAATCCTCTGCATCGTCATCAATATCAGCAGAAGATTCAACCCTTTCAATGAAAGTACCGGTCAAATGGATACTCTTTTCATTTTTACCCGTTTCAAGGTTATACTCTTTTTTTTCTTCATACGATTCTACAAAAAAAGCTGCAAATCCAGTAATTTTAAATGTTCTATTTCCACCCGGGTCATCTGACACTTCGCCAACGGGCGTAATAATGATTCGAGGGCAATCCGGTTTAAAACTGTCTGCGGTACAGCAAGGGGTGGTCCCGCAATCATCATGACATCTCGTAACACGATCCTGAATAGCAGTATCCGTGGGGCCGACCATTGCTCCCGTTTCAACAAACTTAACATCTTTGGTAGATAATTTTTTATCATAACCATTCATTAGATATTCTTTATAAGTGTTCGCACCCCCGCCGCTGTGGTCACCCGTTTGCGCATTAGTATCCAGATCCAAACACCCGTACCAGCCTTTGTCTCCAGCGCCGCCCTTCCATTTTAATGTCGTTTCTTCTCCAACCGTAAATGTGCCTTCTTTTACCCCAATCGGGACCACTCCGGAATCTGCCGAAAGACTTCCCGCAATCCCTACCTTTGCTTTGGCGGAAGGTTTTACCTCGGCACTGTCGATGCCAAAGACGCGGGCAAAAAACATATTCTGCTCCTTGTCCACCGTACCCTTGATGGCCTTGCCTCCATCCTCGATTTTAAAGCTCACCTGGCCTGATTCCAGACCATTAGCCTGAGCATATTGCTGAGCTACCGCCCTGGCGGCATCGGGATTACCCGGCAGTTCACGTACCCCGGCCAGTACTGCGGCATCCACCGCATTGGAGGCCTTCATCCTCTCCGCATAAACTGTTCCGGCATCTATTACCAGCGCCATGGAACCGATCAAGACCACCAAACCTATGGCTACCAATACCATTATTGCCCCGGAATCATCCCTGATAAATCTCTTTAATGTTTTTCCCATTGTACCTTCTCCCCTCTCCACTCAAGGCAGCTTCTCAATCCGCATCACGTATTCAGCTGACAGCTCCATTGGGTTGGGAACGATACTGCTGATAATAGGAGTAATAATGTCGATATCATAATCTATCGCAACCTTCAATTGGTCACCAACTACTCTGCTGCTATCTGCGGGGTCAACACTAATATCATTGTCTTTATCAAGCATAATAATTGATTCGTTATCCTTTATATAGTTTTTAATCTCATCCTCAGTACTCCCAACCACTCCTGCACGCACCCCATCCCGGGTCAGCTCATGGATAATCATATATGCTCCCAATATTCTCCCGAACTCAATAATGCCAAACAGCATAAGCAAGAGCAGGGGCAGGACTATCGCCATCTCCACCATGCTCTGGGCTTTCTTTGATTTAAATATTTTTTTTATTATCCTCATGTTTTTCACCACTTTATAAAATAAACCCGACTTGCACCGAGCTTTAGCAACGGCGAAATCGTGGTTGCGCTTATACTACACATTTAAAATTTTATATTTAATATAGTACAAAATAAGCACTCACAGCTCCTAGAGCTATAGCTAAAGCATAGGGGAAACAAACTCCGGAATTACTGGCTTGGACCGTTTTCTGCAGTCTCTGGATTTTAAACAGGGCCAGGAGAGCACCCGCCCACAGTCGGCGCAGGGTCTTCCAAAGCTGGCCTGTTATTATTAACAAGATTACTGCTATCAGCCCACCCCACAGAGCCATGCAAATAAAAGTATGGAAGACAAAAAGAGCCCCCTTGAAAGCCCCTGCCATCCCCAGCAGTTTAACATCTCCGGCACCCATACCGCCCATGGCAAAGGGGATAAAAAGCAGGGCTATCCCAGCCGCCAGGCCTTTCAAGGAAAACACCAGTCCGGTAAAGCCTTCATTGTATATGTTGAAGCCCAAGCCAATTATCAGCCCAGTCAGTATTAATATATTGGGAATGCGTCTCTCCCGCTGGTCGAATACGACAGCCAGAATAAGGAGCAAGCACAACAGGGTATCGCTAATGACAAAGTTGATGGTAGTATAAATGATTTATCGGTCTCCTTAATATATAAGAGTAAAATATTCAGTTATGCCCTGCAGTTCGAGCAGAGCATAACTATTAAGGGGTTCAAACTACTATAATCTCTATTATTCAACAGGGCGTTCTTCCAAACCTGAAGTAGCATCCTCAACTTTAGCCTTCACTTGATCTCCCAACAGATTATACGCAACTATGCATGCTATAGCCACGGCTACTAATATCAAAGCATATTCAGCCATGCCCTGTCCTTCTTCTTCCAGAACTAATCTTTTAATGGTGTTAATCATTCTCTCTCACCTCCTGTTCAATCCATATAGTGTATACTCTTCTATCTTAGCCTCATTCTTTCATACCATCAAGAACTTTTTTGTACTAAAGTGTAGATTATTTAGTACCTTTGGTCAGGCATCTTTAGGGTGACAATTCTACGCCTCCCGTATGGCCGAGAATTTGCTTCCGTACTCTCCTTAATTCTGACAATTCAAAATATAACGAGACTAATTGCCATATTTTTATTATCCAATAAAATAATTATAAATAATATAGGACATAAAAATCATTTTAATGCAGAATTTTCAGACTATTATTTCAGCTTATTTCTAGTACTAAAGTATTAATACTTCCCGCCTTTTCACAATTATCGCTATTGCAGGCATAAAGGTTTAAAGTTATTATGTAAGCATAGAAAATGCTCAAACTGGGATAACGTTCCTGTTCCAAGGGAGGTTTATTGGATATGGATAATGTTAATATTAAATATTTATTATTTGCTTTATTTCTTGCGATCTTATTCCTGGTCGGTGGATGCCTAAAATCTTCCCCAACTGAGGTTCAGGTTATCGAGGGCTATGCCCTCTCCTTCGCAGAACTGGGAACCCTGCATATGAGCAGGATCGACCTCACTTACACCTCCGAACCGAACTACCTGGCGGATAAAGCCTTTGAGATAGGCATTTATGATCAGGTTTCCTGTATAGAAAACTTAACTATTAAGAGCGAAGATGATTTCCAGATAGATCTGGAACCCGGGACTTATAAAGTAAAAGTGCAGAACCCGGATAACTATTCCTTTGTCTATCTGCCCGGTGAAGAAGTCGAACTGGAAGACGGCATCGGTGAGATATACGCTATGGTAGTCAACTCTAAAAACAGCACCAAAACTTCCCAGCCGGTAGCCTGGGAAGTATATTATACAGAAGTAGGCAGCCCAGCCGGGGGAGAGCCTCTGGCAGAAGGTGAAGTCCCCTCGCTAAAGCCGGGTGAATTATATACCATCCGCTATAATCCAGAAGAAAATCCCAACCACAAGGTCGGCAACTACATGTTCAGACTGCTCGATCCAAGCAGCAACACCGGCAAAAAAGAATGCTGGAGTGGAGCTATCTACTGCATGGGGCCCATTAAGCCTACTGAAGTCACAGTAAACCTAATCTCTAATCCCGGCAAACTGGTAATCAGTAAGAAAACCATCGGCAATGCCCCTGCAGGAGCCAATTATGAATTTGTGGTAAGTGAGATTGGAAGCGATAATAGAGAAGTCAGCCGTAACAGCATCAAGGCGGGAGCGAGCTTTACCGCATCGCTGCCTCCCGGGACCTACCATGTGGTGGAGTCCAAAACCGGGGGCGCTCTATCTTACAGCAAATCGATACCGGGAAATATCCAGGTATCTCCCGGTCAGACGGTTTACCTCACGGTGACCAACCGTTTCCCGGTTCCTCCCAAGGGCACTTTGAATATTAGCAAAAGTGTAGAAGGTCCTGCTCCAATCGGTTCTACCTATGAAGTAAGCATATCTGGACCGGAAGGAACTATAAAACGAAGTATTAAAGCGGACCAGACCATATCCGTCAGCCTAGCTCCGGGAACTTATGAAGTAATAGAAAGTAATGCAGTTGGAGCAACCCAGGTGAGAAAAACTCCTGAAGGCAACATTACTATTAAATCAGGTCAGACCAGTACTGTAAGTATAACCAACATCTACTCCCAAGAAAACGGTATTCCATAAAGGAAGAGTGAGATTTGACTCTCCTTTGGAGAACAGTATCCTTTTGATTGCTTAGCAGTTAATAGTTCGATAAATAGACCTCAATAGCAGAACTTCGGTATGTTTGCAGATCAATGGCAATACCTAGACTCTTCCCACACCAATGATGAATTCAAAGGCAATGGAAGTAGCATAACTATTACCGGCAACAATATTAACATAATCGATGATGATTCTGCCCTTCAAGCCCTGCCTTCATCTGGCATCAGCCTGGTAATCTAAAGTGCCCCAGAAGCCGCTGCTCTTTTTCCTCTAGTTCCCGGAGGCGGATATTCACTTTGTCCAAAAGGGCTTTCTGCTGCTTAACAAAAGACTCTTCTACCCCGGCCTGTTCATACTGTTCAATAGTCTTAAGAATCACCGGGATGTTAAATTCTTTTAAGTCTCTTATTTTCTTGCGGGTTTCCTGCAAGGCTGCTGCCCGAAAATTTTCCCTGTCCATTTTGTCACCTGCAATATAATCTATTTGCGTTTACTGTATATTTAGCTAGTTGAAGAAAAAAATACGTATATATTGTATCATAGTTAAGGTAAGGAGACATAGCTACCGTATCTCAGGCTAAGGAACGGGGACACACCTGCCTCTGGGGAGCCTGGTGGCAGGAATATCCTATTATAAAGGAGATTTTTATGCGAAAAGTGGAATTGATAGCTACGGCGGCTTTTGGGCTGGAGGCGATTGTAGCCCATGAATTAAGACAACTGGGTTATGAGGAACTGAAGGTGGAAAACGGTAAGGTCATCTTCAAGGCTGACATTTCCGCCATCCCCCGCTGCAATTTATGGCTGCGCACAGCTGACAGACTATTATTGAAAATAGGAGAGTTTGACACCAAGTCCTTTAACGATCTGTTTGAAAAGACTAAAGCTCTTCCATGGACTGACTGGATTCCCGGGGATGCACAGTTTCCGGTAGAGGGAAAGTCTATCAAGTCACAGCTGTTTAGTGTGCCGGATTGTCAAGCGATTGTGAAAAAAGCCATCGTGGAAAAGATGAAAGAGAAGCATAAAACCAACTGGTTCAAGGAAACCGGCCCCCGCTATCGGGTGGAGGTAGCCCTGCTTTCAGATACCGCTACTCTAACTATAGATACCAGCGGGGCCGGACTGCACAAACGAGGATACCGAAAGATGTCGGGAGATGCTCCTCTAAAAGAAACCCTAGCGGCTGCCTTAATCAGCATTAGCAGGTGGAAACCGGACCGGGCACTGATTGACCCATTTTGCGGCACCGGCACTATTCCCATTGAAGCTGCCTTAATAGGGCGCAATATAGCTCCCGGCCTGGGCAGAAATTTTGTATCGGAAAATTGGCCCCAGATTCCCAGGAATATTTGGGATAGATACCGGGATGAGGCCCGAGGCCTTATTCTGCATGATCAGCCCCTTGGCATTCGGGGTATTGATATTGATACTGCTGCGGTAAAGCTGGCTAATTATCACGCTAAAGAAGCTGGTCTGACAAATCTTATATCTTTTCAGCAGGGAGATGCCCGGAATTTTAATTCCCGCTACAAGTATGGCTACCTTATTACCAATCCCCCCTACGGGGAACGAATGTCAGAAAAGGAAGAGGTAGAAAACCTGTATCGTGATATGGCCGAAGCGTTCCAGCTGTTGGACACCTGGTCATTTTATATTCTGACCTCCCACCCAGCCCTGGAAAGATTAATTAACCGTAAAAGCAGTAAACGCCGCAAAGTATACAACGGTCGGATACAATGTACCTATTATCAGTTTTTCGGTCCTCGTCCTGATAATCTGCAGGGCCCCTTCGCCCGTCTGGAATAAGTAAACAAGATGATACCCCTCTATCTCTATGGCGGTTTTCTTGTTTGCTCCTTGCGCATAGTCCAGATCAATTAGCAAGGATACACCGTGGTGTCAGGAATGTCCCCATATATGTTCTCCTTTTCATCTGCGCCGCTAAAATAACCTCAATAGCAATAATTCCTGAAATTCATCTCTGAAAAACTGGAACTATTACTATTTCCGCTGAATTTCATGTTCCATTTTCTTCCACCCCCCCAACTTATAGAATTTTTATTAATTAGCCATAATAAATAAAGTGAAGCTTAATTTAAGTCAGGTCTGTGACTAGATGAAATTGGGCTGAGCTTATTAAAGGGCTTCGACCCTGATGGTAATGTAGACCTGGTCTTAATCCAACTCGGAATTATCGGCCATCAATGGTCGAATTACTCTGTACTGGCAGCTGGCACATAGATAATGTTTCTGCCTGGCATAAGCAGTGCGGCTTTTATCATATATATAGATATATGACGGAGGTAAATATGATTGCAGTAATTTTAGCAGGAGGCAGGGGACTCAGATTATGGCCGGAAAGCCGTCAGCAGCGCCCCAAACAGCTCTGCAAATTTGTTAACAACAAATCTATGCTGGATAATACTATAGATCGTCTGGTAACTTCTGGAGCCAGAAAAGTAATTATCATTACCAGCGATGATCTACTGTCTGGTATAGAGCAGGTAATTGAGATCCGTCCTGATGCCTATTTGATTGAAATTCTAACCGAACCGGAAGGTAAAAATACGGCCCCGGCAGTAGGTTTGGTACTGGCTCGTCAGCAACAGGAAGATCCAGATGAAATCCTGGGGTTCTTCCCGGCAGATCACCATATAAGCGACTCTCAGGCTTTTTCGGAAAGTATGCGCCGGGCCATTTTGGCCGCCCAACAGGGACATATTGCTACCATCGGTATAGCTCCTGATCGTCCTGAAACCGGGTACGGGTATATAGAGAAAACCAAGTGGGAGATTGGCGAAATCGGGGATGTGTTTCAGGTAAATTCTTTTCGCGAGAAACCTGATTTATCAACTGCCAAGACCTACCTCAGTTCCGGAGAATATGTATGGAACGCCGGCATTTATATCGGTTCAACGGAGGTACTCACCCAGGAGTTCAAAACTCATCTACCTGAAATATATGAAAAAATAAATGATGGTTATGATGCCTATCTCTCGTCTTACGCTGATCTGCCTTCAATCAGCCTGGATTATGGCATCGCAGAAAAATCAAATCGGATGGCTGTAGTCCCAGCTGATTTTGGCTGGTGTGACCTGGGCAGTTGGAATGCCCTGGCAGATATTCATGACCAGGACGATATGAGCAATGTGTGTACAGGCTCTGACATCGTAGTCCTGGACAGCCATAACTGTGTGGTTAAACAGACTGGCAAAACCATAGTTCTGTATGGGGTGCAGGATACTCTGGTAGTTGAAACCGATGATATTATCCTGGTGTCCAATCGCCACCGATCTCAGGACATCCGGAAAATAACCGAGATATTGAAAGAAAAAGAGCGCCTGGACCTGCTTTGATAGAGCCGGGTGGCAGATTATTGGGAATCGTTTCTAGGCATAAAATTTAAATATTTAAAATATACTTATCCATGTGCATAATTCGGCTTGAGGAGGAGATATTTATCAAGCATATATTTCGCCAGTACGATATCCGGGGTATTGTAGGAGAAGAATTGAGCCAAGAACTTATGGGCGATATCGCCCGGGCCTTCGCTGCTATGGCAGCCAGGCAGAATCATCATACCATCCTGGTAGGCAGAGATAATCGGATTTCCTCTCCTCTGATGAGAGATGTAGTAGTTGAAGCCCTTCTGGATTCAGGGTGCAGTGTGATGGATCTGGGGGTAGTGGTAACACCTATGTTTTACTACGCAGCCCGGCACCTCAATGTCCCGGCCGGTATTATGATAACCGCCAGCCACAATCCCGGGGAATATAATGGCTGTAAAATGCTCCTGGGGGAATCTACTATTTATGGGGAGCAGATTCAGGAGATCTATGAGATGGTAAAAAATCAGAATTTTATCGAAGGTCCGGTTGGGGTGGTTTATGATTATGACATCAGCGCTGAATATACCGAAATGATAAAAAGCAAAATAACGATGGGACCTAATATCCCCAAAATCGTAGTGGACTGCGGTAATGGGACCGCTTCTCTTTTCGCTCCCCAGGTCTTTAGAAGCCTGGGGTGTGAAGTATTTGAATTATACTGCGATTCTACTCCAACTTTTCCCCATCATCATCCAGACCCGGTAAATCCGGAAAACATGGTGGATTTAATCACCGAAGTGAAGCGCACCAAATCAGCGATAGGTATTGGAATTGACGGAGATGGTGATCGACTAGGAGTAGTAGACGCTCAGGGCAATATGATCTGGGGGGATATGTTAATGATCCTCTTCTGGCGGGATATTATGACCCGGCATCCCGGTACCCAGTGTATAGTAGAAGTAAAATGCTCCCAAAGTCTTATCGATGAAATCGAAAAACTGGGAGGAGAGCCTATTATATACAAAACCGGCCATTCTCTAATAAAAGCTAAAATGAAGGAGATTGGAGCTGTTTTTACCGGAGAGATGTCCGGTCATATGTTTTTTGCCGATGACTATTATGGCTTCGATGATGCGCTCTATGCCGGAGCTCGGCTTTTATCCCTGCTCTCCATGAGTCAACAGACCATTGGGGAGATGTTGGCTGACATCAATAAGTACTACGCTACACCGGAAATCCGCCTGCCCAGCACTGATCAGGAAAAATTTATTGTGGTAGATCGAGTTCTGCAGCATTTTAAGAATAAGTATCAGATCATAGATATTGACGGAGCCCGCATAGTGTTTCCGGATGGATGGGCCCTGGTTCGGGCTTCCAATACCGGTCCGGAGTTGATCGTACGCTGTGAAGGCAATACCCCTGAAGCCCTGGAGAAGATCAAAGATGAATTGTTTGCCTTTTTACAAATAGCAGGAGTTGAAGCAAAAATATCCGCCCATGCTATATGAACCCTGGAGTATAAAGGCAGATAAGATGTGGAAGAATTTCTTTTATTAGTCTATAAACCTTTGATAAAGGAGTGAGATAATGGCTGTACTCAATCTGGGAACATATCCTCCCAAACAGTGCGGCATCGCTACATTTTCTATGGATTTAAGAAACAGCTTAATGATCCATGGAAATGATGTTAAAGTAATGGCCGTATCTGAAGAAAAGAATAAATATGATTATCCCCAGGAAGTAATATTTGAAATAGATCAGCAGCATCGGCCTGATTATATTAAAGCGGCTGCTTTCATCAACTCAGCTCCAGATATTGATCTGGTTATCATCCAGCATGAATATGGTATTTTCGGCGGGATTGACGGCGAATATATTATGGATCTGGTCGGTTTATTGCTCAAACCTTATGTACTGATTACCCACACCGTACTGCCCGGTCCGACCAAAAATTGTAAAAATATTCTCAATTATCTGGCCGGCAGAGCCGCGGCCATTGTCTCCATGACTAAAAATTCGCTTAATCTGATGTCGGATCTTTATGAAGCGCCATCGGAGTTGATTTATCTAATTGCCCATGGAGTACCGGAATTTAAAGTCCAGGAAGCTGCATTTTTAAAGGATAAATATGGTCTGCAAAAGCGGGAGATCATAAGCACTTTTGGACTTATTGGACCTGGTAAAGGCCTGGAGCTAGGTATCAAGGCCATAGCCATCCTTACCAGGAAATATCCGGAGATACTGTATATGATTCTTGGACGAACTCATCCAATGCTGGTAGAATATGAAGGAGAGAAGTATCGCCACATGCTGGAAAATATGGTAATCAGTCTGGGTATCAAAGATAATGTTACCTTCGTAAATAAATATCTCAGCAATGAAGAATTGGGTGAATACCTTTACATGACCGATATTTATCTCAGCCCCTACCCTAACAAAGACCAGGCGGTAAGCGGAACTATGGCCTTTGCGTTAGGATGCGGCCGAGCCATAGTCTCTACTCCCTACTCATATGCAGTAGAGACTCTGGCCGAAGGCAGAGGCCTGATTGCCAGAGAGGCTAATCCGGTGGAACTGGCCGGACTTTTAGAAAATATTTTGCTGAACCCGGCACTCAAGCTGGATCTGCAGAACAAAGCCTGGAAATTAGGTAAAAATTGGACCTGGCCCAGTGTGGGCAGGCAATATACCGATATGTTTAAATCGATGCTGGAAACTGATAACGAATTGTTATGGGAGGATAAAAACCTAAATTATGCTAACTTACCAACATTTCCTTAACCTGACCGATGAAACTGGCATCTTGCAGTTTTCTCGGCTGGATAGACCTGATCTAAACAGCGGTCATACCCTGGACGATAATGCCCGGGCCTTAATGGTGGCTATTTTTATGGAGGATGGCCACGATCTGGCCATGAAGTACCTTTCGTTTATGGACCGCTGTCAGCAGGAAGACGGCAGCTGGTCTAATTTGCTGCTCAAAGGCCGCTATACTTCATTAATCAATTCGGAAGACTCTATAGGCCGAGCCCTCCTGGCCTGCAGTCTGGGCTCTATGTGTAAATGGGAAGACATAAGTACCCGTTGCCGGGAAATCTTTCAAAATAATTTACCTCAGGTAGTTAATTTCAGCTCCCCCCGGGCTATTGCCTACACCCTCATCGCAATGGCCAAAGGAGATAGCATTAAAAAAGTTCACACCATGAATACTATGGCCGAATATTTGCTGAACTTATATCAAAGCAAAAAATCTTCAGATTGGTATTGGTTCGAAGATTATATGACATACTGCAACGGGGTACTCCCCCAGGCTATGATCTCAGTATATGAAATAACTGGAGATAAACGATTTCTTAAGGCCGGTCTGGAAACTTTGAATTTTCTCAATGATATCCTGTTTCGAGATGGTTTTTTGAATATCGTTGGCAACCAGGGTTGGTACCAGAGAGGAAACGCCATACCCCTATTTGATCAGCAGCCGGTAGACGCGGCCTCCATTGCATTTGCCTGTCACGAGGCCTATACTATCACGGCTAAATCTGAATACCTCGATCTAGCGCACAAAGCTCATGCCTGGTATTTCGGAGCTAATATCAATAAGCTTTCTTTATACGACCAAAAAAGCGGTGGCTGTTATGATGCCCTTACGAAAACAGGGATAAACCTGAACCAGGGAGCAGAAGCAGTCCTTTCCCTGTTGATGACCGAGCAGTTGATGATGAGTTCGAGTGCCTCTTCCAAGAGTGCAGGCGGCAAATTTTCATGATCTCGCCGGAGCAGGGATATTAAAAGTCATTTAGACCTTAGGGCTCCATTAATGCTGGACATAACAACGCATATATAAACTTTAGGTTATTTAATCACAGGAGCCCATATTTTCATTAACATTATATTTGTTATGCTTTTCCTCAGAAAAAATGGACCTAATTAACCCTAAACTCCTCCGGGATCAATTCCCCCACGGTGGCGGTGGCGACTCCTATGCTGGTGTCGGCGGCACCGTAATACACCAGGACTTCATCATTATCACCCAGGACTTCTTTGTCTTCAGCCCCTACTGCCCCGCAGGTAAAGACTACATTGGGAACCCAGGCTCCGCTCAGGCCTACTTCATAGTCCTCTTCGGGTTCCAAAATCGGGTTTGGTGATCGGTATATAACCTTCTGTGGATTTTGCAGATCTACCAGCAGCACGCCCAGGCTGTAAACATAGTTATAGTCCACACCGTGGTATATCAAGAGCCAACCGTACCTGGTTTTGATGGGCTGAGCACCGGCTCCTATTTTAAGTGAATCCCACATGCGTCCTGGCCGGGGGCCTACGATAATGGCATGTTTTTCTTTTATGGGAAATTTGATTTCATTCATATAGGTAACCCAGATACTCGGTTCAATCCGGTGGTAGATAACATACTTGCCGTTAATCTTTTCCGGGAACAGAATAGCATCTTTATCCCAGATATTCTTAAAAGCTAGACCGTCTCGCCTCCATGACCAATACCTTTCATTAACCAGGTCATCTACCAGAATGGAGGCAGCAGCGATCTGGGCGATGTTGCCATCATAGGCGGTATACAGCATGACTATCCGATCTCCTACCTGTATCAAGCGGGGGTCTTCACAACCCATTTTTTCTTCGGGAATGGCCGGTGAAAATATAGGTTCAGGAAGCCTTTTCAAAACTTTGTAGCCATCGGTTACGGCCAGGCCTACATGAGAAACATCGTCATCACCTACTGCGCGGTAGAATAAATAGACTTTGTCCCTTATACGCAGTGAACCGGGATTTAATACGTATTTGGATTCCCAGTAATGTTCTTTGACGGGCTCCAGGATGGGGTTGCGTTCATACCTTATCAGATGTTTGCTGGGTTTATCGGTAGTCTCCTGTACAACCACCGTAACATCTTTAGGTCGGGCCGGGAGTAAGGTATCCAGCAGGTTCTGACTGCTTTCCCCGGACTGAACCAGGCGGTATATTATTTGCATAATATTATCTACATCATAGCCGAGCTGTTGATATAATATTTCCAGAAAATCGTGATTAAACCATCTGTTTTCTACTGAAGTGGTCCAGGGACCAGGATTAGTTTTACCGCCCTTAAAACTGAAACTGGCCCAGCTCCAGGCGGAGCAGGTTAGAAAGCTGTTGTCTTCCATTACCTGGGACAGACTGTAGCTGTCAGCAGCTAAACGGAGCAGCCGGGCTTTATTATCCTGACCTTCTCCGGCTAGTTTATCTGCCAGATAACGTATTTTTTCTACCAGACCCCGGTGATGATAATTTTCAAAAATATTGTGGGCGGAAAAATCGTCCCCTTTGGTCAGCCCCATAACGGAATTATACAGTCGGCGGCCAATATTTTTTCGTTCTGATACAATACGGCGAAATAGCTGGGAATAGTGCTCAGCTATTACCATACGCCGTACAACACTTGTGAAATACCTTATTCTGGGGTATTTACCACCGCTATCATATTCCAGCGGTTTGATAGGTATCCGGGCAGTAATATGATTGGAATAGGATATTTTCCCTCTGGATAATATCCCCATATGCAGGTCTTCGTTTAATATGATAGGTTTGATATCTACCCATTCAAAGCTTTCCGGTTTGAGGGTGTTAGCGATCCATTCCAGATCCCGGTCGCTGTAAGCCCGGGTTTCGATAAGATTAGAGAAGGTTACGGCATCCCGGGTGCCCATTTCATCTATAAGATCTGCCGGCTTGTAATATCCCAGCGGTATCATCAAGTTTACCGGAGGGAACCTTACCAGCATTTCCCGCAAGATATCAGAATGGACCGTAAACATTTTGTGCCGGGGCAGCAGATTAAACAGGGCCTCTACGAACTGCTGCACGCCATCCCGTTTGTGCAGATCCCCCGGCAGCAGTTCACCCAACATACCTTCCAAGTTTTCCATGAACTGTTCAACCGCTGCCGTCATCTCCTGGTTCGAGGCGTCGGAAGCCAGCCCCAGGCCTTCATTCATAAAAGCATTAAAAGAATCCTGGTACTGCTTACGCAGGGCTTTAAAAATGTGATCGGTCTCTACCAGGCGCTTATCTTTACCCATAATTTTCTTGGGAATAACAATCGGTTTACCCGGAACATATTCCATATAGCCCAGCGGTACCAGCGGTGGTTTACACTGTTCTGTCCTGCCTATCCATTCTTTTATAAAATCGCTTTTCATACTCCATACCACATTTATAAGGCGCTGGCGAATAGAATCCATCTTGCGAGCTAGAAATTCTTCTTTTTCTTCGAAACCGAAGTCATTTAATTTATCATTGAATTGCTGTATCTCCACAGCATAGCTGGCCACCCGGCCATTGTACAAAGAGGTCAGTGCTGAACACAGATTCATCTGCGCTTCTTCTGCTTCGAAGGTATAAGCGAGCATAAAGTCAAACAATACAGAAACCCACAGCCCATCATCAAAAATAAACCTTTGTTCAGGCAGGTTGGCCAGCTCTTGAAGCTTTTTCTCCTCATCATATTGGTCAAAAAGTGTTTTATAGGCCTGGTACCCGGCCTGAAAATTACTGATTAAGAGCGGCAGAGGATGAGTAATAACATCCGATTTTTTTCGGGTGCTGCGAATCAGCCGGTCAGCTACCTTCAGAACCAATTTATCCTGCATCCAGATAGCACTGTCCCGCTTGACGGCTTCAAATATTGTTAATATGGTTTCGCAGAATACCTGATTCCTTTTTTCCAGGCTGTGTGGCACCTGTTGGCTGCCGATATTTATTTCACAGGTACACTTGTTCCAGCACAAGGCCCGGGTAAGTATCCAAAAATCAATACCATGACCCTGTATCCGGTTTCCCCAAAAGATTGCCTCATGAGCCAGTTCTTCCACCAGTTCATGGGAAATAGCATATATTCCTCCCATAGGTTCGGACATACGAAAACCATAAAAAGTTTCCAGTATGGGCGCTCCCAGCATATGCGCTACACTATCTGTACCCAGATAGCGGCGCAGACTGCCCAGAACCATATCATAATTACCCTGAATCGGAGTAATCAGGCTTTCCAGCCAGGTACTGTCGATGCCGGGTCCCTCTAAGGTGGCCATCTTGGCGCTGAATATCAAGAGATCTGCTTCCAGGCGCTTGCTGATTTCCAGCAAGGCCCGGATACTCGAACCACGCCCGCTTATCTCGGCCGGCATGACAAACTCCAGATGCGGATGTTTTAAATAAAGCCCTTGTATCAAGTCCAGAGTTTCTCGACCGGCATAATCCCCTGCACACACGATCAGCTGTCTTCTGCCAATCCAGGAGTCCAAAACTTCATCGATGGATTCCAGCACTGCCAGCAGTTTGTGGCTTTCTTCGCTGAAAGGTATTCCTATTACCAGGTCATAACTGGCCAGTTGTTTAAGCTGGGGATATATCCCCTCCATAGTTTTATCAAATATTTCTTCACTATTTAAATGGGTCAATAGAATTTCCCCCTTGTTGGACTTCAATAATCTTTAAATAATATGCGCATTTTCGGGTTTTAATATTTAAGCAAACTCAATATTTAATATAAGATATGCCATGGACACAGTTATTTTGACGCAGCGACAAAATATAAGGGGAAGATCCTTCTGACCCACCAAATTTGGTTCAGAAGGACCTTCCCCTTGATATAACTTAATCCTAGAGCATTTCCTCCAGCTCTGATACCAGCCTCCCAAAATACTGCAGGGCTTTATCAACCGGCTCTGGCGCAGTCAGATCTACCCCGGCTTTCTGCAGCAGGTTAACCGGATAATCATAAGAACCGGAGCTCAGGAACTCCAAATAACGATCCACCGCTGGTTGGCCTTCTTCCATTATCATTTCCTTAATGGCAGTGGCGGCCGAAAAACCGGTAGCATATTTATACACATAAAAAGCTGAATAAAAATGAGGTATCCTGGCCCATTCCATATCGATCTCCTTATCCAGGACCACCTCCGGCCCGTAATAGAGGACATTGAGATCCCGGTAGATACGGCACAGGGCATCTGGAGTCAAGGCCTGTCCAGCTTCCACCTCTTCATGTACTATTTTTTCAAATTCTGCAAACATAGTCTGCCGGTATACAGTACCCCGGAACTGCTCCAGATAGTGATTTATTAAAAACATTTTTTCTCTGGGATCGGAGCTTTTTTTAAGCAGGTAGTTTATGAGCAGAGATTCATTCACCGTTGAAGCAACTTCTGCTACGAATATGGAATACTGGCTGTAAATATAGGGCTGAGCCTGATTAGAATAATAGGTATGCATGGAGTGACCCATTTCATGAGCCAGGGTAAAGACATCATCCAGTTTATTATCATAATTTAATAGCACATAGGGGTGGCTGTCATAAGAACCCCAGGAATACGCTCCGCTGGTTTTTCCTTCGTTTTCATAGACATCTATCCATCCAGATTCAAGTCCTTCTTTAAGTGCGGACAGGTATTCACTGCCCAGGGGAGAAAGGCCCTGAAGCACATTATTCTTGGCTTCTTCATAATCTACTTCCAACTTAAATTCTTTGACTAGCGGGGTATATATATCATACATGTGAAGTTCATCCAGTCCCAGCATTTTTTTACGCAGTTTCATGTACCGGTACATATGATCCATATTATTGTGTACCGATTTAATCAGGTTATCATATACTTCCGGAGAAATGTTATCCTGATCCAGGGAAGCCTGCAGAGCAGAATTATATTTTCTGGCCCGGGCATAAAATATATCTGTTTTCACACTCGAACTCAGGGTACTGGCCAGAGTGTTGCGCATCTTGGTATAGGAACCATAAAGACCTGCAAAGGCTTCCTTCCTTACCTGACGGTCACTGCTTTCCATCAACCTTCCATAACGACCCTTGGTCAGCTCAAGATCTTCTCCATCTTCATCTTTTATTACCGGGAATTTAATATCGGCGTTATTGAACATGCTAAAGATATTTTTAGGAGCGATTGAAAGGTCTGCTGACATAGCCAGTATCTTTTCTTCCGCCGAAGATAATATGTGTTCTTTCTGCCGCAGCAGTTCATCGAAAAATTTGCGATACAGCTCTAGATCAGGATTTCGGGCTGTAAAATCCTGAATTTTTTCCTCAGGGATAGCAATTATTTCAGGAACTACATAAGATGTAGCACTACCCGCCTGCACCATAATTCCCTGAGCCCGGTCAAAGAGGGTCTGATAATGGGGATTGGTATTGTCCTCATCTTTGCGCATCTTGGCATATACAAACAAAGCCTCCATCCTGCGATTAACCTGTTCTAATAACCTGAGGGTCGAGAGCAGTTTTTCCGCCGATTCCCCCAGGGTACCCATATGCTTTTCTATTTCCTGCACCTGGTTTTGGAGCTGGCTAAAGTCCTTCTCCCAGTCCTCTTCATTGCTGTATATGTCTTCCAGCTTCCACTTGTATCTGGCTTCAATTTCTTCTCTTTTCTTTGCTTTACCGCTCACGCTATACCTCCTTAAATATATAAAAGTTAGGATTAACACTATATTTTTTCCGGGAATTAAACTATTATACCTTTTTAGGTATGAAAGATAAGATTGGATTTTGCCTGTTTAATACTGACGATTGCATTAAATTCGGCAGGTACCGAACGAATTTAGGCTTCGGCTGATCTTCTCCGTTTGTATATTTGCAGGAGAAAAGCAGTTCCCAGCAGAATCAGACCTATTAAATCAGTCCTGATATTCGGGTCTATCATGAGCAGCCCACCGGCAAAGAACATAATCTTTTCTAACCAGCCAGCCCGGGTGATAAAATAGCTCGATACGGCTGCAGCAACACCCAGCATACCAGTAACTGAGGTTGTTATAATCAACATAATCTCAGGCAGGGTAGTATTTACCATTAATAAAGCCGGAGATACTACAAATATATAGGGTATCAGGAAAGCAGCGATGGCCAGCTTGGATGCATTCAAGCCTGTTTTCATGGGATTACTCCCCGCTATACCGGACGCTGCAAAGGCGGCCAGGGCAACCGGGGGCGTAACATCGGCAATTATCCCAAAATAAAATGTGAACATATGGGCGGCAATTACTGGTACACCCATTTGTATAATGGTCGGGGCAGCAATGGTAGACGTAATAACATAATTAGCTGTAGTAGGCACACCCATACCCAACACTATGGATGTAATCATGGTAAAGAACAGAGTCGGCATCAGTTGGCCATGAGCCATATCAATTAATACTGATCCCAGTTTAAGGCCCAGTCCGGTTTTGGTAACCACACCTATTATTATTCCTGCTGTAGCACAGGCGATGATGACTCCTAAAGCTGCTCTGGCTCCGTCTTCCAGACCTTGAACAATATCCCGCCAGGATATTCTGGTTGATGAACGGAGCATGGAGGCTGCGATAGTAAGCCCTATAGCCCATAATGCTGCCCGCATGGGAGTCTTACCACTTACCAGCAGCCAGATGATGGCAATAAGGGGTATGGCCAGGTGTCCTTTTTCTCTTAGAACCTTGCTAATCCTGGGAAGTTGGTCCCTGGCCATACCTCTTAATCCTTCCTTCCTGGCTTCAAAATGAACACAGAGCATAACCCCGGTGAAGTACAGGAGTGCCGGGATAATTGCTGCTTTTACTACTTGAACATAAGGAATCCCTACAAATTCAGCCATTAAAAAGGCTGCCGCACCCATTATGGGAGGCATTAGCTGGCCTCCGGTTGATGCTGCTGCTTCAACGGCACCTGCAAACTCCGGTTTGTAACCAAGTTTTTTCATCATCGGTATAGTCAAGCTTCCCGTGCCGGCTACATTGGCAACTGAACTGCCGGAGATAGTTCCCATCAATCCACTGGATATTACTGCTACTTTGGCTGGTCCTCCTCTGGCCCATCCAGCAATGCTGTTGGCCAGGTCAATAAAAAACTTGCCTAGTCCAGTTTTTTCCAGATAGGCCCCAAAAAGAATAAATAGAAATATAAATGTTGCTGATACTCCTAAGGGTATACCGAATACCCCTTCTGTGGTGAAATAAAGATGCCCGGCCAGACTGGATAGACTAACTCCTCGGTGGGCAAAGGCCCCTGGTATGCTGGACCCGGCGAAAGCATAAGCCAGGAATACACTGGCTACAATTACAATAGGCCATCCTACCACCCGCCTGGCAGCTTCCAGTACCAGAAGAACTCCCAGAATACCTATAACCATATCCATAGTGGTGGGAAGTCCAGAGCGGTAAACGAGCTGCTGGTAGAAAAGTACTACATAAAGAGGCATCGCTGCAGCAATAACCGCCAGTACAGCATCTACCGGATGCATACTATCCCGGGGCCAGGATTTGCGGCTGGGATAAAGTATAAAAACTAGCGCCATGGCAAAAGATAGGTGTATGGCTCTTTGAATATGATCATCGAATACCCCAAACATCCCGGTATACACCTGAAATAAGGAGAAACTTATGGCTATTATAGATACTATCCATTTCCAAAGACCGTCATAACGACGATAGTTGGACTCCAGGTCATACTGGGCCATAAACTTATCCAAATCAACCGACTCTTCACCGGCTAAAATATTTTCCTGGGCAGGTATTTCATCCAGTGCTGCGATGTGTTCTTGGTCAGTCACTATAAAAACCCCCTGATAAATTCCCCCATAATTCCCAGAGCAGAATAACGCTTCACTTCCACTACCAGTAAAGCTCCAGATTTGAAATAGTCCCGAAAATTATAGCTTTTCCCATTATAGAATAACTCTTGATGAGCAAGAGTTATAAATCCAATGTTAACCCGATCGAATTCTCGATTTATCCCGGTAAGTACGTATTTACCATCTATGTGTTCCAGATCTCCCTCTTCCGGCAAAAAAGGCAGACCCACACCGAAAGATTGATATGTAGTAGAAGTCAGGAGTAATTGATTGTTCGGTGCAGCAGCAAAATGCTCCTGCACCGGAGTTTTTTGCACCGAGTGAATATACTGGTAATCAAATTCCCTGCCATTAAGCATGGGTATAATCAATACTTCGTCTCCCCGCTGCTCACTGATAACCAACGCTGTTATCTGAATTATTGAAGCAGTAAGAAGAATAAATATAAGTATACTCATACCTGTGGCCGCAATTACCAGCCACTTTCGCTTTAGAGTCATTAAATCATCTGATTCCTTTATGATTTTTCGTTAAAATACTTTTCTGCACCTGGATGGAGTGGTATGGAAATACCTTCCTGAGCAGTCTCCAGAGTTATCTGTTTACCTGCCGCATGAGCTGCTGCCAGCTTATCCAGATTTTCATATATAGCCTTGGTGATATTATAAGCCATTTCCTCACTCATTTTATCAGTAGCAACCAGCATAGCTTTTACAGCCAGAGTATCTATATCTGCTGCCGTACCATATACATCGGCAGGTATGGTAACCTTGGTATAAAAAGGATAATCGGCAACCAGCTGGTCAGCAACAGCTGTATCTATAGACAGCAGAACTACTTCGTTCTGGGCGGAAAGATCAAGAACTGCGGATGTTGGAGTTCCAGCAGTAATGAATGCAGCATCGATATTGCCATCCTTTAGCCCGGCTGCAGCCCCAGCAAAAGATAAATACTGGGGATTAATATCTTCATAGGTAAAACCATAACCAGCGAGAATCTGGCGAGCATTTGCTTCAACTCCGCTGCCAGCCGCACCTACAGCAATTTTCTTGCCAGCAAAGTCATTAATACTGGTTATGCCGGTATTCTGGGTAGTGATGATCTGGCATATTTCAGGATAAAGCGTTGCCAGGGCTTTTAATCCCTCGATCTTGCCCTTCTCCTGAAAAAGTTCTATACCCTGATCAGCGTAATAGGAAACATCGTTCTGAACAAAAGCCAGATCGAGCTCACCCGTACTCAGCATATTGATGTTAGCAGCTGATGCTCCGGTAGATTCCGCGGTGGCATTAGCTCCAGGGATATCGGTCTTAAGAATCTCGGCTATAGCTCCTCCCAGCGGATAATACGTCCCGGCAGTCCCACCCGTACCTATATTGATAAATACGGTCTCCACCTTTTCTTGACTTTGTTCGGGTTCAGCAGATTCTTTTTCACAACCGATAATCAAAGTTGCCATCAAGGACAACACTAGTAGAAGTACCAAACCTCGTTTAGCAAATCTGTACATACAATAACCTCCCTTTTAATCCTTACATCTAAGCAATCCATTACTCCCTTTCTCTACTCACCGTTTGTATAAGCACTTATACAACATTAATAATAATTATACTTGATTTTTGGCTTCCAATAAAATCTAATGCTCCCAATTTATTTTTATTGGCTACCAGCCCAATTTCTTATAGCGCAATTGAACAGTCCTGTTGAGAAATGCGGATAAGTAATATAATGGTGATATAAGTTTTACGCTTGGTCTCAAGTAGTTACTCTGAGGGAGGATTGGTGGAATGCCTGATTTGTTTAGCTTCAAGAATCTCTGCCATACTTTAGATAATGAACGTATTATTAAGGAATCAGCTGCAGTAAGGGCCGGACAAATACTAGCCATTCAGGGTCCATCCGGGTCAGGCAAATCCACCCTGCTCAAGATGCTGGCCAGGCTGCTGCCTTCCGAGAGCGGCGAGGTCTTTTTGGCAGGTCAAAGCTGGACTGAATATACGCCCCAGGAATGGAGAGTAAAAATACATTATTATCCACAATACCCGGTTCTATTTGCTGGAAGTGTGGCAGAAAACCTTCAAATGCCCTTTACTCTCAGACAGGTGCAGTCGAATGCTTTCAATCTAGAGGATGCCTTGATTTCACTGGATGAGCTTGGCCTCTCTAGAAATATACTGGATCAGGAAGCCCGGACTCTTTCAGGAGGGGAAGCGGCACGCTTAGCTTTAATAAGATCATTAGTGATTCAACCCACTATCCTGCTGCTGGATGAACCTACTGCTCATCTGGATAAGGAAAGTTCCAGGCGGGTGTTAAGCTTATTAAAGCACTGGGTTATGTCTGAGCCAGAAAGATCAGTAATAATGGTAACTCATAATGCCGAAGACTTAAATGGATTTAAATATATTACCTGGCTGCATTTAGGCAGCAGGATGGAGGAGAATAAACATGAATAATGCATACATTCAGATTTCTAACCTGCAGCTGGCTCTAAGTGTTTCCCTGGTATTAATCACCGGCTTAATCTCGGCTTTACTTAAGCTGGGTCTGTTTAAATCCCTGGCCTGGGCTACTGTAAGGGCTTTCGTGCAGCTGACCCTGATTGGGTACATCCTGACTTATATTTTTGCACTTAATAACCTGCTGGTTATTATAGGGATACTGTTTATTATGTGTTTCATCGCCAGCCGGGAAGCCAGTCGGCGTATTAAAGGAACACCCTTCAATGCTCAGTTGGAAACTTTCCTTTCTCTTACCGCCAGCAGTTTCATAGTCGGAGTCATAGTGGTAGCTTTAATAATCTCCCCTGAACCCTGGTACTCAGCCCAGGTAATGATACCGATATTCGGTATGCTGATCGGCAATTCCATGAACGCCATAGCTCTGTCACTGGAAAGAGTATACAGTGAAATTCATTCTAATATAGCTCAAGTGGAGCAGCTGTTGGCTTTTGGCGCCACTCCCTGGGAAGCAGTGCGCGATTATGCACGGAAGGCAATTACGGCAGGTATGATGCCAACTATCAATTCTCTCTCGGTAGTAGGTCTGGTCAGTCTCCCGGGCATGATGACCGGTCAGATATTGGCTGGGATGAACCCCGTTTCAGCAGTACGTTACCAGTTCGTAGTGATGGTTATGATCGCAGCTTCAGTAGCCATCGGATGTCTGGCCATAATCGCTCTGGCTTACAAGAAAATGTTCAACCAGGACCAGGCCTTAGTCAATTCCATGTACCACACCCACTCATAATGGGGACATTCCTTCAAACAAGGTACTCAAAGAAGGTGTGTCCCCTGACCTTAGTAACATTTCTATTATATTCTCATAGGATAACTGAGGAAACACCATACAAAGGTGGTCGCTGCATTTGACAGTCGTTGGTGATCCCGGTCAATATTTTTCCAGCCGCATTCTTCGCCTGCAGGCTCCCTACCAGGAGGGAAGAGATGTGAAAATATTGCAGTCGCTTTTAAATCTGCTGCCTGATAATATCATTCGCAACCGCCCTAAGAATGACGGCATCTTTGGAGTAGATACTCGGATTGCGGTTAGAGAATTCCAAAAATATTTTAATCTGGTCGCCAATGGTATAGTTGCTGATGAGACTTTTTCTTATTTAGGACACCACAGTAATAAATATTCTAGAAAAGAACCGGTTTTCTCCTCCAGAATCATTTGCACAAACAGTCGGGGTGGAGATGTTCAGATTCTGCAAAACCGTCTGGCTGCTTATAAAAAAACTTTTCTAAATCGTCCGGGCAGCGGGAAATATGATCTTTATACCGCCCAGGCTGTAACCCGTATGCAGGATGATTTCTCTATCCCAGGGGAAGCTGGGGTGGCGGGTCCACAGACTTGTGATCTTATCCTGCTGCAAGCTCCACTGGGCGGAAGAATATTAAAGAAGGGCCGCCATGGCCTGGATACCTATTTCTTGCAGCTTTATCTCCATCAACTGGGACATTATAATCTAGACCCAGATGGCTTTTTCACAACCGCAACCTTTAATGCTTTAAAGAGCTTTCAAAGTGCTGCTGATATCCGGGTTGATGGTATCGTAGGTCCCCAGACCTTTTTAGCTCTCGGAAATTCACTCTCTTTTCCCCAAAACAAATTTTACTATCGCAGCGAAACAGGCGATTCTGGGAGCAGCATAGCAAGTTTGTTTAATCAAGTCGAGGAAAAACTACTTAAGCTCAGCAATTTAAAACACGCAAATAAACGTATAAAACCCGGGCGGCTCTTAAGGATACCAATGCCACTGGCATTCCACTTGCTGCAAAAAGACGATAATATAGAAAAGATTGCAGATATATACGGAATTAATCTGGGAAATCTTATTAAAGCTAACCGTTTGCAGCTCAGCCAGGGGCTTCTCCCAGGAGAAACTCTGGTTCTGCCTGGATACCAGGCAGCATTAAACGGCTGTATCATTTATTTAAATCGCCGAGAACGCCTAAGTGAACTTAAATCTCTTAACCTGAAAGATATGAGCAGCAGAATTCTGCATGTATTCAATAATCGCGATATAAATCGTATTAATATATCCCCTGCAAGAAAAAAAATTACCATATCATCGCTTGATGGCTGGCAGGGTGCCTATGATCTGCATAAGGATATATTAGAGGCTCTGCCATTATCCAGCAGTTCTAAAAAAGGAGATTACTTTGTCAAAAATAAAAAAGCTTATCATGAATCAAACTTTAGTGAAGTACCGGCAACAGCAGGCACTTCACTCTGCTTTGATAGCTGCAGCTTAACCACGTTTGCTAATAAAGAAAAGATAATGCGGCAATTCCGTGATAAACACATATTCCGTTATCTGCAAAGCCCGGATAGTTCACATATGCTAATCTTTGCATCTTCCCCCCCAGACCGTGAAAGCACAGCTTATCTATGGAATTGGAAGAACCGGCAAGTGATTAAGATTGGTGAAAACGATACCGATGGAGTATTCAGTCTGGACAGTCAGCAGCTTCTGCTGATTTCACGGGAGTGTTTCGGGGCTTATTATCCCTGGTTTTATAATAAGATCCAGCTTTTTTCCTCCCGGGGTTATCGTTTGAGCGAAGAAATACTCACCCGCTCGGCAGAAATAAATCAAGATTGCTTTAATCTCGATAATACCTCCTTTGTGTTTATAATGCATAATCCAGATACATTCTATCCCCTGCCAAACTCTGAGCGAAATCTATATATAAAAAAACTGAACTCATCTGTTCTGCTGCAGCTTACTTCAGATGAAAAGCCTTTTTCCCCGGTGTGGATATAGACATGCAAGTGGGCAACCAAGGCAAGAACCGTTCCCACTTGCATCAATGACTCAACGAAAACCTCTCCTTGTGTCCTGGCATAAATATCTTTTATTAACTAAATTGTGATTTCTCAGAATGTTTTGGATAAAAGCCATAGATATTAGTATATAATCTCTATGTAAGGTTGCACTAGCTGAAAAATCCCTTATAGCGGAGGTGATAATTGATGAGACGCATACTTTCTATGTTTTTGGCAGGATTGGCCACTCTTTTACCGATATACATCTCAATTTGGCTAATAATCTGGTTGTTCAATATGGTCGATAATATTTTAAAGCCACTATTAACACCCATTTTTGGATTCGCGGTACCCGGACTAGGATTTATAATTATTATTTCTGTCATCATCCTGCTAGGTTTTATTTCCACCAACATCTTAGGTAATAAAATTCTGGGCTGGTGGGAGAATGTTATGCATAAAATCCCCCTGCTGGGTAAGGTATACGGCGCGGTGAAGAGAATTACCGATTCTATTTTTTCTTCTAATAAAGGCGCTTTCAAACAGGTGGCCTTAATAGAATTTCCCCGCCCCGGGATTTACTCACTTGGTTTTGTTACCAATGACGAATTTCCATATATTAAGAGGGATACTTACTCTATATTTATTCCGACGACACCTAATCCTACTTCGGGTTGGTTTGTCGTTCTGCCCCGGGAAGACGTTACCATTCTGGACATCAGCGTGGATCAGGGTATGGAAATAATCATCTCCGCCGGTATGGTAGCTTCCGAAAATGGTAAGAATGACAGCTCTTAACTGAACTTATAATAAATGAGTTTTCATGTATAAGTACATTCTATCTAAAGTACAATAGTAACATAATAAATAATGGAAGGAGAACCAGCACATGTCTGAAGAGTTAATATACAGCACCATGACCCGGGAAATGCTGGATCAGCTGCCGCGCGGCGCTTTTCTCACGGTCCGAGCTGATGACAAGATTAATACTATGACCATCGGTTGGGGAGCAATAGGTTATTTTTGGAACAAACCGGTTATTATCGTAGGGGTCAGGTATTCACGTTATACCTACAACCTTATTGAAGAAGCCCGTGATTTTTCGGTAACTATTCCCTTAAGCTCCGATTTTAAAAAGTCGCTGGCAGGAACCGGCAGCAAATCAGGTCGGGATATTGATAAATTTCAGGTATTCAGCCTCAAAGCAGAAACCGGGAAAGAAATCGAGAGTCCGGTGATTGGCAACTGCGGTCTGGTTTATGAATGTAAACTGATCTTTAAACAGAGCATGGAACCCGACCGGTTAGATGAGGAACTGCGGCAGAAATTCTATGCCCAGGAAGATTATCATGTCATGTACTATGGTGAAATAGTATCTACCTATATCAATAATTAGTTAGTTGGTTAGTTGCCAGTGGACAAGGGGACGGTTCTCCTGTCCACTTATTTAATTCCAAGACAGTGGACAGGAGAACCGTCCCCTTGTCCACTGTCGCTAGTTCAGTCTGTGTTGTATTACTTGTAAAAGATTATCTATACCCTGGCCCTTTTTGGCTGACAGGTATACCGCACCATTCTCGTTTGAGTACATTATCTGCTCCAGCAAATCTACCTTATTGAATACCGTCAGTATATTTGCCTTCTCTGCCCCCAGCTCTTCTAATACTTCTTCTACTACCCGAATCTTATCCAGGTACTGTTCATCAGAAATATCAACTACATGCAGCAGGAGGTCAGCATTAACTGCTTCTTCTAGTGTGGAATGAAAAGCGGCGACCAGCGCAGGAGGGAGTTCCTGAATAAAGCCTACGGTATCAGTTATCAATACCTGTTGATCCCTCGACAAATCCAGGCGCCGAGTGGTAGTATCCAGGGTTTGAAAGAGACGCTGATCAGCTTCGACCTGTTCTGAGGCGCTTTTATGGGCAATACTGCACAGGGAGTTAAACAGAGTTGATTTTCCAGCGTTGGTATATCCTATCAGGGATACAGTTTTAATACCTGAACGCTGTCTTTGTTTACGATGCAGTTCCCGGGTTGTTTCCAATTTTTCTATTTGCTTTTTTATCTCTTGAATCCGCCTCCTGATGTAGCGGCGATCTAGTTCCAGCTTCTGTTCACCCGCTCCCCGGGTACCAATTCCGGCACCCAGACGACTCAACTGGTTGCCGATACCTCTCAAGCGGGGCAAGCGATATTGGAGCATGGCTAGTTCAACCTGCAGTTTCCCTTCCCTGGATCTGGCCCTCTGGACGAATATATCCAGAATCAACATAGTTCTATCTATAACCTTGATTTCCAGGCCTTGCTCCAGGTTGCGCAGCTGTACGGGTGATAGTTCTCGGTCAAATATCACCGTATCCGGTTCCAGTTCTTCAATCAGATGCTTTAATTCCTCAACTTTGCCTTTACCTATGTAACTGGCAGATTCGAGTTTTTTCCGGGCTTGTATCAGGGCCGCTACCACTTCACCCCCGGCCGCCTCGGCCAGGCCTTTCAGTTCTTCCATATAATCTTCAAACCCTGAAATGTTTCTGTTCTCTAGTTTTACACCTACCAGTATGACTTTTTCAGTATCATCTCTATTTATAATATTAACCTCCTGTTTGGGGTCCAGAACCCTCGATATCCTCTAATACTTTTTCCCATTCTTGATAGGCCGCAGTTAGTTCCCGTTTAATCATTTCGTATTCATCCAGGCAGTATTTAGATTTTTCCTGATCGCTGTATACGCCGGGGCTTACCAGCAGTTCCTCTGTTTCGTCTCTTTTGATTTCCAGATAGTGTATCTTTTCTTCCAGTTTATTTAAACGATTATCGAGCATTTTTTTATTCCTCTCAGTTTCCTTCTGTTTAAGCCTGAATTCCTGCTGCCGGCTTATTTTTTCATTACTCTTATTTTGCTGATGGGCAGCATCTGTTTCAAACTGCTGCCTTTTCTCAGCATAATAGCTGTAATTGCCCGGGTAATTCTGCAGTCCATGATTATATACTGCTGCTACCCGGTTGGCTACCCGGTCGATTAAATAGCGGTCGTGAGAAACCAGAAGCACCGTTCCGGAATATTCCTGCAGCATTTCCTCAACTGCCTGACGGCTTTCAATATCAAGGTGATTGGTCGGTTCGTCCAGGATCAAGAAGTTAGCTCCACTTAGAAGAACTTTAAGTATGGCCAGCCGTCCCTTTTCGCCGCCACTTAAATCTCCCACCTTTTTAAATACCTCATCGCCTCTAAACAACATCCGTCCCAGCAGGCTGCGAGCCCGGGCAGCCAGAATATCTGAATTCAATACTATTTCTTCCAGTACGGTATTGTCAGGCTCCAGGCCCTCGTACTGCTGTGCGAAATAAGCAACTTTCACCCGGCTCCCAATTCTTACTGATCCCTCATCTGTATTCAGGGAGCCGTTAATAATTTTCAATAGAGTGGTTTTGCCACAGCCATTAGGTCCGATCAAAGCTACTTTTTCGCCCTTGTATATATCAAAATTCACCCGGGTAAAAAGCTGCAAATTCCCATAAGCTTTGGAGATTTCCTTCAAACCGAGAACATCCTGACCACTCTCATAGTCTATCGGCAGGTTCCAGCCGCCAATGGTGGCAGTATCCTGCGGTCTTGCCAGCACTTCCATCCTCTCCAGACGGGTCTCCCGGCCCCGGGCTTGTTTAGATTTTATCCCGGCTTTAAACCTTCTGATGTATTCTTCCGTATCTTTTATATACTCCTGCTGCCTTTCAAAAGCTTTCTTTTCGGCTTCCTCTTCTACCGCTTTCAACTTCAAATAGCTGCTATAATTACCCGGGTAAGATTTAAGTCGGCCGTTTTTCAGCTCAATCATTCTGGTAGCCACTCGATCCAAAAACCAGCGGTCATGCGATACGATCAATATGGTGCCTGGGTAATCCTTCAGGAAATCCTCTAACCACTCCACTGACTCCATATCCAGATGGTTAGTCGGTTCATCTAACAATAGCAGGTCCGGCGCCAAGGCTAAAAGCCGTCCCAGGTTTATTCTGGTTTTCTGCCCCCCGCTGAATTCTCCCAGGAGACGATCAAAATCATCATTATCAAAACCCAACCCCACCAGTATTCTACGGGCCATGTTTTCACAGGCATAACCATTATTTCTCTCATATTCTTCCATCAACACTGCGTACCTGTCCATCAGCCGGGGAAGATCAGGTCCCGCCTGGCTGATTCGCTGTTCAAGATCACTGATTGTGCTTCTCAATTCTAATAGATCAGAAAAACTACTCATCACAATATCCCAGGCGGTTAGCTCTTGACGTGGAGATGGCAACTGTTCCAAATAGGCCAGAGATAGTGAGGCAGCTTTGGTAATCTCCCCGCTATCATACTCCAGCTGTCCACTTATACAATTTAAGAGCGTAGTTTTACCGGTACCATTGGCACCAACCAAACCTACCCTTTCTTTCTCATTAATAAGCAGGGTGGCAGACTTTAAAATATGATTATTGCCATAATACTTGTTGAGATTCTTTGCCTGAAGCGCTATCAAATAATCACCAGCCCTATCCTGTTTTGTTAATAGGAACCCGATCGCTTAAAGAAGCGGGGGGCATCTTCTCACCTCGTTTTAATATAACATTTTCAGCTCCTCCGGTCACTCCTGAACGAGCAGTATTTCTACCCGGACCTAGAAAATAAGGTTAAAAAGAACTGTCCGGGATAATAATATGACTAGGTTATCAATACCTTTAAGGAAGTGATGAAGTATGCAAGCCTGGGAAGGATTTAAACCGGGCCGATGGGTCGATAATATCGATGTGCGAGACTTTATACAGAAGAATTACCATCCTTATGATGGAGACAGCAGCTTTTTGTCCAGTACCTCCGATAAGACCTCCCAGCTGTGGAAGAAATGCCAGGAGCTTTTAAGAGCTGAATATAGAAACGGTGGAGTATTAGCAGTGGATGCCCGTACTCCTATTACCATAACCAGTCATCCCCCTGCTTATATTGATCAAGAGCTGGAAACTATAGTTGGAGTACAGACTGATCAACCCTTGAAAAGGGCCATAAATGTTTGGGGAGGATTGAGGAGCAGCATCAAAGCCTGCCATGCTTATGGTTACGAACCTGATGAACAGGTGGTAGATTTTTTTAAAAAATACCGCCCTACTCACAACGATGGAGTATTTGCAGTATATACACCAGAAATGAAGCTGGCCCGCCGGGTAGGTATAATAACCGGCTTGCCTGATTCTTACGGCCGAGGCAGGATAATCGGTGACTACCGGCGGGTCCCTCTTTATGGCATAGATCACCTGGCAGCTGCTAAAGAAAGGGACCTGGAGTTAATGAACAAGAAAATGGGCAGTCATTCCATTCAACTGCGGGAAGAAGTCTTCAAACAGATAAAGGCTCTGCAGGATATAAAGAAGATGGCTGCCGGTTATGGATTTGATATTTCTAATCCGGCTAATAATGCCCTGGAAGCTGTTCAGTGGTTATATTTTACTTACCTGGCCGCCGTTAAAGAACAAAATGGAGCAGCGATGAGCCTGGGCAGGATTGCCAACTTTCTGGACATCTATATTGAAAGAGATATGAAACAGGGTTTTATTACTGAAATAGAAGCCCAGGAATTAATCGACCAGCTGGTAATAAAGCTGCGTTTTGTAAGGCATTTGCGATCTCCGGAATACAATGAACTCTTTGCCGGGGACCCGAACTGGGTGACCGAATCCATTGGCGGTATGGGGGTTGATGGACGTCACCTGGTTACCCGCACTTCCTATCGAATACTTAATACCCTTTATAATTTAGGTCCAGCTCCTGAACCTAATATGACTGTATTATGGTCAGAAAATCTGCCTGATGATTTCAAACATTTTTGCAGTGAATTGTCTATAAACACCAGTACTCTGCAGTACGAAAACGATGATTTGATGCGCAGGTATTATGGTGACGATTATGCCATAGCCTGCTGCGTTTCAGCCATGAAGATCGGTCAGGAAACCCAGTTCTTCGGAGCACGCTGCAACCTGGCCAAGCTCCTTTTGTATGCTCTTAATGGGGGTCGGGATGAGATGACCGGGGAACAGGTGGGGGTTGAAGCCTCCGTTTATGAAGGAAGTATTCTGGAATACGACAAGGTACTGCGCCGATTCAAAATCCAAATGGAATGGTTGAGCGAACTGTACGTTAATACCATGAATGTCATTCACTACATGCATGATAAATATGCCTATGAAGCGTTACAATTTGCTCTGCACGATACCACCATCCATTACTACATGGCTTTCGGTATTGCCGGTCTGTCAGTGGCAGCAGATTCCCTCAGCGCCATCAAATATGCCCGGGTGAAAGCGATCAAAGATGAGCGGGGAATAATTAACAATTTTGTTATCGATGGAGATTTCCCAAAGTTTGGCAATGATGATGCCAGGGTGGACCGCATAGCGGCCGATCTGGTTAAAGATTTTATCAGCAGCCTGCAAAAACATCCCGCCTATAAGAATGCAGAGCATACACTTTCTATATTAACCATAACTTCCAACGTAATGTACGGTAAGCATACCGGTACCACTCCTGATGGCAGGCAAATAGGTCAGCCTCTGGCTCCAGGGGCCAATCCCCTACATGGACGGGAAGAACATGGAGCTCTGGCTGCTTGTAATTCTGTGGCCCAGTTGGACTACCGTTATGCCCGGGATGGTATATCTTTTACCTTCTCCACCATACCTTCTGCCCTGGGGGTAGTGAAAGAGGAACAGATTGCAAATCTCACCGGTCTCTTGAGCGGATATTTCAAGCAGGATGCCCATCATATGAATGTTAATGTACTTAATCTGGAAACCCTAGAGGAAGCTATGTCGCATCCGGAAAAATACCCGGACCTGACAATAAGAATATCTGGCTACGCGGTTCATTTCATTAAGCTCACCCGGGAGCAGCAGGAAGAAGTCATTATGCGCACCTTTTTTAAGAGGATGTAGTACGATGCTGGGCAGGATTCACTCCATTGATACCTTTACTACTCTGGATGGCCCAGGAATCAGAACTGCTATTTTTATGCAGGGGTGCTGTCTGCAGTGCAAATACTGTCATAACCCCGACACCTGGAAGGCAAAAAGTGGTGATTCCAAAGAATATTCCCCGGAAGCTTTAATGCATATTATCATGCGCGGCAAACCCTATTTCGATGCCAGCGGCGGAGGCATTACCTTTAGCGGTGGTGAACCGCTTTTGCAGCATGATTTTATCAAGGAGATATTTGTTCGCTGCCAGCAAACAGGTATCTCTACCGCCTTTGATTCATCATTATATGTATCGCAGAATATGGTTGAAAGCCTCCTGGACTGCACCGATCTGGTACTGGCAGACATAAAACATATAGATCCAATAAAAAGTCTTAATCTGGTGGGAGCATCCAATGAATCAAACCTCAGCAATATAGAACTGATCAACAATTATCAAATACCAATATGGATACGTTATGTAGTGGTACCGGGATGGACCGATGATGTGAAAGACGTGGAAGCTATGTCCAGGTTTATTACTCCCCTGGACTATGTAGAGAGAGTTGACCTCTTGCCCTATCATTCCCTGGGTAAACATAAGTGGGCTATGCTGGGGTTAGAATATAAATTGGATGACATACATCCACCCCCACCGGGCCAAATGATAAAGTTGAAATCAATAATTGAAGAGCTCACCCGCAAGCAGGTGGTGATACATGAATAAACATATTTTAAACCAACCCGGTCACTTCGGGGCCGGGTTGGTCTGGGGCAGCCTAAATATTAAAGCTCAATACCGTCGACAGGGTGCTATTATAAGGATCTCGGCTTTCCAGGGGTATAAAGGTTAATTGAACATTGTAACGCCCCGGGGGCAGCAGAACACCAGCTTGATCCTTCATATCCCATGCTGCCTGTCCCGCAATGAATTCTCCGGCCTCTATAGTGCGTGGACTGATCACCTGTGCAAACATCATATTCTCTGAATAACGGTAAACTTCTTTTCCGGTTCTATCGCTGACCACAACTTCATAAAGCTGGGTCGAAGCAAAGGTCAAATCCTGCTTCTGACCTGATCTATTCACCAGCTTAAAATTGAATTTGATACCGGATTCCTGCTTTACAACTTCACCCTCCACATGAAAAGAATCTTCAGCCGCCATACCTTCCAGCCGGCCTAAAAGCACAAAAGCTTCCGCGTAACTTAATCTATCACTAGGTTCCATAAGACTATTTCCTCTGCCCTTTAGAAGCCCGCTGCTGTATGCATACATAATATTACGAGTATACTCCGGACTGATCTTATTAAAATCTTCAAATGGTACCAGCGCTACAAACAGTACCTCATCCAGATTAATGCCCGTTTTTTCAGCATAAATATCGACCAATTTGCTCACCACTTCCTGCCGAGTGGTTGAGGCAAGCTCTATATCAGCGTCCATGACACATTTTAGCAAACTTTTCATGTCCGATACGCTGATATAGTCGTTGAAATTATAATCCCCGATGGCTTCACTTACTGGATACCTGCAGTCCAACTGATCCACATAAGTCTGACCCCAGTTCGTTTGTTCATCAACCACGGCTGCCCCGGTACCAACACCTATGAATATAAAAGCTACGGTCAGTAAAATAGCGGTAAATCTTCTACTCATGTATTTAATCAAACCTCCCCTGCCAACCGATATCTTATTTACACATATTACGGTATGCTTTCATTACATCTTACAGTTTACATCAAATTTGATTTTGCCACATTAAGTAAATTGCTGACATATCAATATTGCTTATTACCATCCCTAAACTGGAATAAGAAAAGTGCTATAATTGATAAAATATTATATAAAGCAAGTACAGGAGGAAGGTTATATGTATGAATTTCCTGAGTATGATAACAGTAAAACTGCCATGGGGGCGCTGGATATAGAAATAATAGAATTCACACCGGAACAGGTGGTGGCTACCATGCCGGTTACCTGGAAAAGCCACAATCCATTCGGAATTTTACATGGGGGAGTATCCGTAGTAATGGCTGAAACCGTAGCTTCAGCCGGGAGTTATTTATTCATCGACCCTAATACACAGTCCGCGGTAGGTGTGGAAATTAACGCTAATCACATAAAAAGTGTTGCGAAAGGTATGGTGAAAGCAGTGGGTAACCCCGTACATGTGGGCAGAAGAACCCTGGTATGGGAAATTCGCATTTACGATGAACAGGAAGATCTAGTCTGCATCTCCCGCTGTACCACATCAATACTGGATAAACTCCACACGGGAGAGAACATAAGCTAAGCCAGGGGGCAGGTATTTCACAAAAACATAGCGTTGGTTTCTTGTGGCGATAGAACTTGGTATCATCTTAAAGGGCATTCACATTATCATGGGGATGTTGCTGATAAACTCTATCTCATGCCGATATCCAGGGTTAAAAAGCCGAACCGGCCTCCTGTCTCAACCGATACATACCGACTGAAATGCGGGGAGCTATAGAAGAAGAATCGGTATAGTATAAATCAACTTGTTTCTTGTGTCCAGGGGAATTATAATTATTAATGGACTCAAATATATAACTTGCCGGTTAAAAACTGGCGGTAATACAAAATGGGGGCGTGGCTCAGCTGGGAGAGCACCTCGTTCGCAACGAGGGGGTCAGGGGTTCGAATCCCCTCGTCTCCACCAAAAGCCTATATCATGAGGGTTACGCAGCAGTAAGACTTCATCTCCAAGCTATTTATTCAATTATTCACAAACGGCTTGCCGGCTTCAATAAGCACTTTGTTGCCCAGCAGGAAAAATCCCTCCACAAACATCAATATACCGGTTCCAATCAGCAACCACTCTATGGTTATAATATCTGCCAGGGGACCAAAGATTAACATCCCCAGAGGCATCATAGTACTGAAAATCATCCCCAGCACCCCGAATACCCTCCCCAAAAAATCAGACTTCACCCTTTCCTGTAACAATACGGTAAATGGCGTGTTAAATACGGGCATTACTATACCGGCTAAAGCCATAAATACTAAATAAATGGAGAAAACCGGTACAATCCCCAATGCAAGTGTACTCCCTCCCACAATCAGGGTTGAAAATGCCATTGAGTGAACCCGGTTTTTAAATCCGCCCCAGTATGCCATTATGATCCCGCCCAGCATCATCCCGATGGAATAAGCAACTTCGGTTAAGGTCAAACGCCAAACCTCCCCGCCAAAAGTTCGAGTAACCTGCAGGGCCGTCAAAAATGCCACCGGAGCCACCAAAATAAAGTAAACCATACAAAACAGAAATAATTTCTTGATGTAGTCATGCTGGTTAATATACCTGAACCCTTCCCGCAGATCGGAAAAATAACCAATCGTATTGTTTTCCATAGCTTTAGCATGAGCAGGCACCTGCAAAAATATAAAGAGTATCGAAACCGCCAGCAACGCGGTTAAAACATCAATAAAGAATATTATTTCTATACTGGCAACAGTTAGAAGTGCACCGCTGAGCATGGGGGCAAGCAGCATGACGAATGATTGTATAGTCCCGTTGGCAGCATTTATCCTGGTCAGCTCCTCCTGGGGCACCAGCTGCGGGATATACGCCCCTACGGCCGGCATCTGAACGGCCGTACCAAGTGCCCTGATACCGGATATCAGGAAGACCATCCACAGCATGTCATATCCCATAAAAAACAATATCGCCAGAACCAGGGTTGATAATGCAATTATTGAATCAGAAATGATAATGAGCATTTTACGCTCATAACGGTCAGCCCATACCCCAGCAAAGGGCGAGAGAAAAAAAGTAGGCAGGAAACCGCATATTATCGCAATGGTCATCATTACCCCTGATTGGGTGGTCAGGGTAACATACCAGAAAATGGCATACTGAACCAAAGAAGAACCAAAAAGTGATATGGTCTGGCTGAGTAAAAAGAGCACTATGTTTTTTTTCCAATCAATATTCATAATAACCACCTATCGTATACTTGTAGCCAGTGTTTCCAAGGTATCTCGCAATAATTCTGACCCTTGAGCGATTGATTTATTTAACTCCCATTGAAACTTACCCTGCAATGATAATACATTATTCAACTCTTGTTTGCATCCTATTCTTGGGAATGACTCCATACTCTTTACCATCTTTCCATCTGTTACTGTTCTGTAGTTGTAGTTAAGCAAGAAATTAATTAGAATTATAAATGTATGTATAATGCAATTTGTAAAACAACCTGAAATATAAAATTCTGCCAAAGACATTGAATTTTTAATGGACTATCTCATAGATGGAGTAAGGGTATCTGATGCTTATCGCAAATAATTTGAAGGAGAGACCGCCATGTTAAATATCGGCTGTCATTTGTCTGCTGCCAAAGGCTTCCAGGCAATGGGAAAAGACGCTTTACAAATAGGTGCCAACACCTTTCAGTTTTTTACCCGTAACCCGAGAGGAAGCAAAGCAAAAGAGATCGATCCCAGAGATGTTGAAGCTTTGCTTCAGCTTAGGGCTGAAAATAATTTTGCAATTCTTCTCGCTCATGCTCCTTATACGCTTAATGCCTGTTCCGCAGACAGAAATATTAGAAAGTTTGCAGCAGAAACCATGGTTGACGATTTGAAACGCATGGAATATCTGCCTGGTAATCTCTACAATTTCCACCCCGGCAGCCATGGTGGACAAGGCCCAGAGATGGGTATAAAGCAAATTGCTTCCATGCTTAACACCATTTTAAGGCCAGATCAGACTACAACCGTGCTGCTGGAAACAATGGCCGGTAAAGGAACGGAGGTCGGTAGGTGTTTTGAGGAATTAAAGCAGATCATAGATGGTGTAACGCTAAAGGATAAAATTGGGGTTTGCCTGGATACTTGCCATGTTTATGATGCAGGCTATGATATTGTAAATAAACTTAACGAAGTATTGGATGAGTTCAACCGAGTGATCGGACTTGACAGGCTCTACGCGATCCATCTGAATGACAGCATCAACCCTATTGGCAGCCACAAGGACCGTCATGAGCAGATTGGTGAAGGCTTCATTGGGTTGGAGGCCATAGTACGCATTATCAATCACTCTAAACTCCGCCACCTGCCTTTTTATCTTGAAACTCCCAATGATTTGCCGGGCTACGAACGGGAAATTAGGATGTTAAGAGCAGCATTTCAATAAACTTAAAATTCGCCAGGAAGGGTGCGAGTTAACTCCATTTCCCCTGGCTGATAGACACCACAAACAATTGGAGCATTGAAGACAAGGGGCAACATCCGGTTAAAAGGGTGGGGAATCCCAGGGATATTGCCAAAATGTCTATTTTTTTGTGCAGTGAGGACAGCTTCATCACCGGAGAAAATATCACCATTGATGGAGGGATGAGCAGGCTTATGATTTATCATAACGATTTTGGCTGGAAATATGAAACGGATAACCATGAAGTATAATAACATTAAAAAGGCAAAATTCCTCTCCCGCCCTAATAGATTTATAGCCCATATAGAATTGGACGGTAAAGAGGAAATCTGCCATGTAAAAAACACCGGTCGGTGCAGGGAACTGTTGGTCCCGAATGCCTCAATCTTTGTTCAGCAGGTTAAAGGTGATAAGCGCAAGACAAAATATGACTTGATTGGGGTTTATAAAGGTAGCCGGCTTATTAATATTGACAGCCAGGTTCCAAATAAAGTTTTTTATGAATGGGTTAGAACCAGTAATTTCTTTAAAAACATTAACTTGATAAGACCTGAGTACACCTACCAAAGCTCTCGGTTAGATTTTTACATCGAAACCAGCAGCAGCAGAATATTAGTAGAGGTTAAAGGCGTTACATTAGAAGAAAACGATACGGCGTTATTCCCTGATGCACCAACTGAACGTGGTATAAAGCACATAACCGACCTTTGCCAGGCCACAGCCGAGGGTTATGAGGCTTATCTGTTTTTCATTATCCAAATGAAAGGCGTCTTCTTCTTTACACCTAACTTTAAAACTCATCCAGCGTTTGGTGATGCTCTGATAAAAGCCCAAAAGCATGGGGTCAAGATTGTGGCACTTGATTGTGAGGTTAAAGCCGACTCTATATCCGCCAGGGATTTTGTAAAAGTTAGGCTGTAGGCTTGCCTTGTCGATCTGCATGAGTTGGCCTGGTAAAGGTTAGTGCTATAAAGATTTAGTTGCTTTATCGTTTAGGACCCTTTAGCGTAATGTGCCATAGACCACTTTACTTTTACTATTTAACTTGGTTATAGTAGGAATTGAGAATATAAAACAATGCTAGAATTTGGCATTGCCAATAAAGTTGGAGGTTGAGTTTATGTGTATGGTTCTTTGGGCCAGTGATTGTCATCCTCAATACAAACTGGTGCTAGCTGCTAATAGGGATGAATACTACAACCGTCCCACCTTGGCGGCAGATTATTGGCCCGACCATCCGAGAATATTGGCTGGAAAGGATATGAAACATGGTGGTACCTGGATGGGCATTACCACTACCGGACGTTTTGCCACTTTAACTAATTACCGTGATCCTTCCAACTACAATCCGGATGCTCTATCCCGTGGGCATCTGGTACAAAGATACCTGGAAAATGACCTTTCTCCAGAAAGCTACCTGAAAAATCTATTAAATGGAACAAAAGAATATAATGGATTTAATTTGCTAGCCGGAACTTGTGATAATTTATTCTATTTTTCCAATCGAGAAAAATTGGTCCGTAAAATAGAAAAGGGATTTCATGGTCTGAGTAATAGTCTGATTGATGTGCCCTGGCCTAAAGTCACCAGGGGGATAAAGGCTCTGGAGACCTGTCTGCAGAGTCGTGAAGTTAACGCAGAATGCCTGTTTGAACTAATGGCAGATAGAAATCAGCCTCCAGACCATGAACTGCCCCAAACCGGTGTCAGTTTGGAACTAGAAAGGCTGTTGGCTCCGGCTTTTGTTGAGATGCAGGGTTATGGTACCAGGTCAACAACAGTAATACTGGTAGACCACAGTAATTATGTCCAGTTCCGGGAGCGAAGTTATAAGCCGGGGCAGCCAAACACATGGACCGAAGTTTACTATGATTTTAAGGCGGAATGTTCCGGCAAATAATTAATCCATCCTTTTTATTCTCCTTCCATTTTTACATCCAAGCAGCGGGAACAAGAGGTTTATTTCAGAACTATCCTCATCATTTTACCCCTTCGGATTGATAAGACTTGGTGAGGGTATAAAAATCATAGAGGCTTTAAAGAAGTATTAAATTGCTGCAATCGAGGTTAACAAACGAATAAAAAGCCATAAAATAAGAAATTTTAAAATTGATCAAGGTTTTAACGAGAGGAGGAACTATATGGAAAGCAAAGCGGATTATATTCAAAGGTTGAGGAAGCAACTCGATGAGGTGGGCAGCGAGATTGGGAAATTGATAGCCAGGAATGACAAAGTGGCAGTAGAGACCAAGCAGGGTTTTGATGAGATTGAAACTGCTTTACTAGCCAGGCAGTCAGCAACTGAAGCAAAACTTGCTGAATCATCAATGTCAGGGGATGAAGTCTGGAATTTGGTCTGGGATAGTGTCTGGAATGCGTTAAAAGAATTTAATAGTAAAGCAACAGCAGAGATCAAGCAGGATTATAAGGAACTGGAACCCGCTCTGCAGGCCAAGCAGTCAGCACTGCAAATACAGATTCACGAATTCCCCCGGTCGGGTAATGAAGTCTGGATTGAAATCTGGAATGAGGTCTGGAGCCAAGTCTGGGCTGTGGTTGAAGAATTGGATAACAAGGCAGCAATAGAAATCAAGCAGGTTGATAAAGAACTTAATTCCTTAAAGGTTAAGCAGTCAGATCTGCAAGCAGAACTTCATAAATTACTAACATCGGGTGATGAAGTCTGGAATATAGCCAAGGAAATAACCCATGAAATAGTGAAATGAACACCCAAATTGGACGGCCATCATGTCCTGAGTGAAGTCTTTGGGCCGATGGACACGTGGTCAATACCTTCTAAAGAACCATTTTTGCGGATTTATTGGCCTAAATAACGAATAGAAGCATTTCGCAATTTTAATGGACGGGTTTGATAGCAAAATAATTTCCTTATCCCAAACAGGAGACAGTTCTCCTGTTTGCTTTTTCTATGCATAAAGCTCCCAATGCTTGGCAAACTAATACATATGTCCCATATCAGGTAACTTTTTTCTGAAGGAGTCTTTATGCGCTATATTAATAATAAACTTAAGCAGAATGCCGACCTCAAAGCAGAAACGCTGATTTCTCAGGCTATATCATCGGACATCCAGGAAAACATCGACCGTATGAACGTTCTGCTTAACAAATGTTCTGATGCGGTGTTAAGGGAATTTACTTTTGGCCGGGAGCACAGTACCAGATGTGTGCTGTTGTACTTCGATGGATTATCAGATAAAGCTGAAATCGAAGACCATCTGCTTAAGTCCCTGCTTTTAGAATTAGGTATGCTGGAAGAAGTCCCCCCTTCTCTTGATCAGGCTGATCGTCTGCAGTCCATAAAGGAACGGGTCATGTCTCTGTCCCAATTGATGTTCCTGACCACCCTGGAGGAAGTGTGCCATCATATCAGTTCGGGGGACGCTGTGCTGCTCTTGGACGGCTGTAATCAAGGACTAGCGGCCGGAACGCGTTTCTGGCAGAGCCGGCCTATTCAGACTCCCGAAAATGAACTGACTATCCAGGGTCCCAAAGACGGGTTCGGCGAAACCCTGCGTTTTAATACCGCCCTGATAAGACACCGGCTCAAATCCACCCAGCTTAAAACCGAAATAATAATCTTGGGCAGGATAAGCAAAACCGATGTTATGCTCAGCTATATAGAAAACATCGCCCCGGAGAGCCTGATCAAAGAGGTGAAAGATCGTCTATCGGCTATTGATATTGATGCAGTGCTGGATAGCGGCTATCTGGAAGAATTTTTAGCCGATATTAAATGGACGATTTTTTCTCAGGTGGCATATACGGAACGTCCGGATCGGGTCTGTGGCCACCTGCTGGAAGGTGGGATATGTATTCTGGTGGATGGTTCACCCATGGCTTTATTAGCCCCTATCACCTTTCCCCAGTTCATGATATCAGCTGAAGATTACTATCAGAACTTTATCTTCGGTTCTCTATACCGTCTTTTACGGTTCATGGCCTTTTTTGCCGCCCTCTTGCTGCCCTCTATATATGTAGCCATCATATCATTTCATCATAGCATGATTCCTACCACCCTATATTTAACTATCGCCTCAACCCGGGAAGGTGTCCCTTTTCCCGCCGTAATTGAAGCCCTGATGCTGGAGTTAACTTTTGAACTGCTGAGGGAAGCCGGCTTAAGACTGCCCCGGGCTATAGGCCCGGCGGTAAGCATTGTAGGTGCCCTGATAATAGGTGATGCAGCCGTAAAAGCGGGCCTGGTGTCCAGTCTGATGGTGGTAGTGGTAGCTTTCACGGGTATTGCCTCATTTGTGATACCGGCCTACAATGGCAGCGTAATTACCAGGGTTGCCCGTTTTGGTATCCTAATTGCGGCAGGCATGCTTGGTTTACCAGGGATAATAATGGCCCTGTTGATAATGTTAATTAGAATGGAATCTATTCAATCCCTGGGGATACCGTATTTATCACCCCTCTCCCCTATCAACCTGGCCCAGATTTCAGATGTGCTGGTTCGCCGTCCCTGGACTATGAATACCCGGCGGCCTTATATGCCAGGTATGCATAACCAGGTGAGACAGAGAAAGTCTTCATGAAGCGGTGGCTTGGAATGAGAATAAGAATAATATTCAGTATTTTATTAATTAGCAGTTTGATTCTGTCCGGCTGTTACGATAAATTCGAGGTCAACCAGACTGTAGCAGTTGTTGCTCATGGTTGGGATATAGAAGGACCAAACAAACTTATCTTTGCTCAGTTAGCACTAACCCCTCCCCGGGAGGGTCAACTGGCAACTGAACCAAAATTTTTGGTGGTATCAGCCAGTGCTCCTTCCTTTGTCCAGGCGGGCAGAAGACTATCCCTCACCCTGCCCCGCAAACCCCTCTGGTCCATGGCGAATACTGCGATAATTGGCGAAAAACTGGCTCGGAAGGACATTAGCCTGTTTGCCGATACTGCCACTCGCAATCCCAGGATTCGCTATAATGTCTTGCTGTTTCTATCCAAGGGAGTCACACCAGAAGATGTTTTGAATATAGAAGTACCGCCTGAGAATTATTCCGGTACTGCACTGGAAAAAATCATTCAGAATCAGACCGGCCAGGCAGGTATTTATATCCCCATTACCATGAAGGATTTCCTCAATAGATCAGCAGCTCCCGGTATCGAACCAGTAATCCCTCAGATCGTAATCGAAGAAAATAAGGACCAAAAACAGCTGACCCTGCAAGGAATGGCAGTATTCAAAGGCCGCAAAATGATAGGCTCCCTTGATGAACAGCAGACCCGGGGGCTGGCTTTATTGAAAACAGATGCCATAAAGAAAACTATATTCAACATAAACAGCCCCTTGGGCAGCCAGGAAAATGAAGAGATGAATACACCTGATATCCTGGCCCTGGAATTGACTGCCTATCAAACCAGGATTAACCCAATAATAAATGGAGAAAATATAATAATGGAAATCGAAATAGAGGCGGAAGGCAATATTATAGAAGATAATAACACCAGGGAACTTGGTACACCAGAAACGCTAAGAAAAGTAGAACAAGCAGCCAGCCAGGATTTAATTATGAAAGTGCAAGGCTGTATAGACCAAGCTCAAGCTTTAGATAGTGATATATTGGGCTGGGGACAGATTATCAGCCGCAGCTATCCCCAAACCTGGCAGAACATCGAATCCAGCTGGCCGGAGATGTTTGCAGGGATAAAATATGATATTCAAATTGATTATAAGCTCCGGCGAACTTACCTGGAAAAAGATGTATTCAAATTCAAGTGATAAATCATTATACTTCAATATCTGACAACAGGAGGTTTCTAAATGATATGGCTTTTTATTATCCTTATCATCGGTATAATCGGGTTGGATGTGCCAATACTGATTAAGGAACATGATTATGGTGAACTAATAGTATTCACAGTTTTCTTAATGGCCGGTATATATCTGGCTATGGTGCAGTTATATGATGTACCCTTTTATAGTGCTATGTCGGAATGGGCAACCCATCTTCAATATAGATAAATGATATTTTGGAAACAAGATATTATCCTAACAAGCATCAAAATACGCCTAGGGAGGAGGATCGATAATATGCAGCAGATAAATAATAAGCAGATATTCAGTATACTGTTTCTGTCCGTAGCACCCTGTTATTTTGTATTTTGACCTAATATACTGGCAGAATTTTCTGCTAATAACGCCTGGTTGACGGTACTGACCACCTTTTTCCCGGGGCTGCTGCTGATCTATGTATATATCAGTCTGCTGAAAAAGAGCTCTCAGCCTTTTCCCTTGATGCTGGAAGAGCATCTGGGCTGTATAGGAGGCAGAATACTTGGTGTGGCTTATATTTTGATTTTCCTGATCGTAACTTCTTTATATCTGCGGTTTTTTATAGAATTTCTCAAAAATACTGTGCTCACAGATACCCCCACCAGCCTGATCGTATTGCTTCTGCTGATACCTGGTACATATGCCATCCGCAGCGGTATAGAAGTGTTGGCCCGGATCAGCCAAGTCGTCCTGGTGGTTTTCATGCCCCTGGCCATATTATTACTTATGACAGCAGCAACTGAGCAGCCAGATCTGAAGAACCTGATGCCGGTGGGCTTTATCAGTATCCAGGATTTAAGCTATACCGTTTATATGAGTATGTGGCATTTTGGAAATCTGATGACCATACTTACCCTGGCTTATTTTTCCAATGACCGTCGCAATATCCCCCAGACCCTCCTACAATCGATAGTAGCCCTGGTACTATTTTTATCCACTGCCATGGCAGTATCTACCATAACCCTGGGAGTCGCTCTCTCCTCGGTTTCGACTTTTCCCCTTTTTGAAATTGCCCGCTCCGCATCTTATGCAGGTTTTATCAGAAATACTGAGCCCCTGTTTGTATCCATATTCATGCTGGGAATATTCATTGGTGTTACCACGTTCTGGATAATGAGCTGCTACAGTACTCAACAGATTTTTCGCTTAAAGGATTATCGCTTTTTGGCCTCACCATCTGCAGTTATAATAGGCTTTGGCAGTGTTCTAATCAGCCCCAATACTTTCGTGGTTTTTAGTATACTGCAGTATTCAGCGCCTTTAGTTTTCGGCTTCTTTTTTATTGCGGTACCGGTGCTGTTGTATATACTGCTGCTGTTCAAGCCCGGGGCAGAACAGGAAATGGGCAGCGGCCTGCAGCCTCCGGAAATCTCATAAACCAGGAAATTGGTTATCCCTGCCCCTGAAAATATATACTAAGACAAGTGGAAGCATTGCCTTCAGTCCAATAAACAAGCCGAATATACCTTAAAAAGAAATCAGGAACCAGTATCATCATCTGTCCGGCCGCAACGAGGTTGTTGCTGCTGACTGATTCCAGCCAGTTAATCCCATTGGGACTTAAGTCTATTCGAGCCATGGCGGCTGAATCACTCTGATTTAATACACAAAAGGAATAGGTAGTCAGGTTTAATACATCCTGTATTCCTGATGCCTTGACTTGAGGCCCAGCAACTACCTCTTCCACAATATCCCGGCTTATTCTTTTTAACTCAAAATCGCCCGTCACCCTTACCGGGTCCATAATTTTTTTAACGATGCTTACCGCATTAATGTTCAGTCTTCCCCTAGCATCAGAATCGTATCTGTCTACCGGGAAAACCCGCCTGAAGACCACATTTGATATCCAAATGGTTCCAATTTCCCTGGTTCCCACTTCTAAATAGGCATATTCCACATCAGCCGGCACTGTCAGCAGGCCGCAATAATAATCTTGGCCCGGCTGGAGGAGAAAATCAAGACAGCTGTATAAAACCCGCCCAGAAGAGCGGCTTGTTAAATGGACTCTAATCGTGGCGGTAAGTTGCTGATGAGCCTTAAATAATGCCCCTACTTCCCATACCTGTTTTTCACAAACAGCAACACTATAAGAACGCTGTTGACAGATACTGGCCAGGCGATTGAATAACCTGTTGCGGATTTTAATACTAAACTGGTTATTTTCCTCTTCCCAATAAAAAGCAGCAGTTTTACTTTCTCTGCTCCTCTGCCAGCCAGCCGGAAAATCTCCTGTACTATTTGCATATCTAAAATCATGATTAAATATCTGGTTCTCAGCTTTTTCACAATATGCTAAATCGTTATGATCATACTGTATATCACTATTTTCATAATATAATGGATTCATATCTTTCCCTACCTCTTGAGCTGCCGCCAATATAATACTGCTTTACATATAGTCTCAGCTTTTTATTATAAAAGGTACACAGCAGCTTTCTATGTATACTATTCTCACAGAACATATTTTGTTATAGTCTAAAACCTTTCCGAATATATTTTTATTAATTCGCGGTTATTTTTTGCGGTTTTACGGGAGGTATAATATTGTATCTGAAAAGCAATAAAATTCTGGTAACCGGAGCTGATGGTTTCCTGGGCTCACATTTAACTGAAGAACTGGTTAAATCAGGTCATAATGTACGTGCTTTCGTTTTTTATAATTCCCTTAACTCCTGGGGTTGGTTGGATCATATACCTCAGGAGGTGCAGAATAATCTGGATGTGTTTTCTGGAGATATTCGAGATCCTTATGGGGTTAGTGAAGCCATGCAGGGTTGCAGGGTGGTTATCCACCTGGCTGCTTTGATAGGCATCCCCTACTCTTACCATTCTCCCGATACTTATGTGGATACCAATGTCAAGGGAACACTGAACATACTTCAAGCGGCCCGGAAACTGGGGGTGGAAAAAGTAGTTCACACTTCCAGCAGTGAAGTATACGGAACGGCCAGATACGTTCCCATAGATGAAGAACATCCCCTGCAGGGACAGTCACCCTACTCAGCTACCAAGATAGCTGCAGATCAGCTGGCTTACTCTTTTCACCAGTCATTTGATATACCGCTGACGATTATTCGCCCTTTCAACACTTATGGCCCCCGGCAGTCAGCCCGGGCAGTCATCCCTACCATAATCACCCAGATTGCCAGCGGGCAGCACCAAATTAAACTGGGATCTATTCACCCTACCAGAGATTTCAATTATATTGCTGATACGGTACGGGGATTCATCACTGCAGCAGCATCAGACGCCTCGGTAGGTTCAGTAATAAATATTGGCGGCAGCTGTGAGATATCTATAGGCAAGCTGGTTGAACTCATAGCGGGTATCATGCAGGTAAAAGTTGAAATAGTGAGTGAGCAGCAGCGACTGAGGCCGGAAAAGAGTGAAGTACAGCGTTTATGGGCCGACAACCGTAAGGCCCGGGAGTTAATGGGTTGGGTACCTGAATTCGCAGGTCTGGATGGACTGCAGCGAGGCCTGGAACATACCATCGAGTGGTTTCGTGATCCCGATAATTTGAGTAAATACCGCAGCAGCAGGTATAACTTATGAAAAATGAATTCAACCCGGCTGCCGTTATAGAAACCCTGCAGAATATCCTGCCCCGGGAACGGGATGTTATTGCCCTGCATGAGCCGTATTTTAATGGCAGCGAATACTCTTATATTAAAGAATGCCTGGACAGCGGCTGGGTATCTTCCAGCGGCCGGTACGTAGATAGGCTGGAAAAACAGCTGGAGGAATATACCGGAGCTTCCTATGCCCTGGCGGTTGTTAATGGTACCGCTGCCCTGCATATCTGTCTTCTGCTTGCAGGAGTGTCAGCAAATGATGAAGTTTTGATTCCTGCACTTACTTTTGTGGCCACCGCCAATGCAGTCAGCTATTGTGGAGCTATTCCCCATTTCATTGACAGTGAGGAAAGAACTCTCGGGGCAAACCCCTATAAACTGGATAAATATCTCCATGAAATAGCCGAATTAAAATCTGGTGCCTGTATCAACAGAAAGACTGGCCGTCCTATAAAGGCACTGGTACCCATGCATACCTTCGGCCATCCAGTAGATATGGATCCTCTTGTAGACCTGTGCAGAACGTTCAATCTGGAATTAATCGAAGATGCAGCCGAGTCTTTAGGGTCTTATTATAAGGAACAACATACCGGCTGTATAGGTAAAGCAGCAATTCTAAGCTTTAATGGCAATAAGATCGTTACTACGGGCGGGGGCGGAGCAATATTGACCAACGATAGATCATTATTTGGCTTGGCCCAACATCTGGCTGCACAAGCCAAACTGCCCCATGCATGGTCATTCCATCACGATATGGTGGGTTATAACTATAGAATGCCGAATATCAATGCTGCCCTGGGTTGTGCCCAGCTCGAACAATTGCCCGATTTCATTAAAAAGAAAAGATCGCTGGCCCTGCGCTATCAGGAGGCATTGGCCGGGATTGATGGAATCAAAGTATTCCAAGAGGCAGATTTTGCTCGCAGCAACTACTGGCTCAATGTTCTTATACTTGATGAAGAACATGCATGCCACCGGGATAGGCTGCTTGAATCAACTAATAAAAATGGCATCATGACCCGTCCAGCCTGGACTTTGATGAACAAATTGCCCATGTTTCAAAGCTGTCCCCATATGGATTTGAGTGGGGCTGAGAGTCTGGAACGCAGAATTATTAATCTGCCCAGCAGCGTCTTTCTTTAATCATAACTGTTGTTCGTTACCGCTTAATGATGTGGGGAAAGTATTCTGCTTGAGATGAATTCCTTTAACCTATAGAAATTGACCGTTACTACCGAGACCTGACAGCATCAAAACAGGAGGTCTTATGTACGAAATCATAATAAATGACCGTAAAGTAGGAAATAATCATCCCTGCTTCATAATTGCAGAAGCCGGTGTTAACCACAATGGCAGTCTGGAGCTGGCCTTGCGCCTGGTGGATACTGCTGTGTCTGCCGGGGCGGACGGAGTGAAATTTCAGTTGTATCGATCTGAAGAGCAGGTATCTCATGTAGCTCACACTGCTGTTTATCAGAATAAACAAACCCCAAGCAGCAGCATGCTCGAAATGAGTAAAGACTACGACCTGCCCTGGGAAAAGCACCGCATAATTGCCGAATACTGCAGCAGCTCAGGTATCGCCTATATTGCTTCCTGCTTCGATCCGCTGGCAGTCAAACTGCTCGTGGAGTTAAAAGGCAGCTGCATTAAGGTTGGGTCGGGGGAAATTACCAACTATCCTTTATTAAAGTGTATAGCTTCCAGCGGCCTGCCGGTTCTGTTGAGCACTGGCATGAGTACCCTGCAGGATGTGGCTGGAGCGGTTGAACATATTAGAAAGCACGGTGACAACAAGATCGTTTTGTTTCAATGTGTTTCCAACTACCCGGCAGAACCATCTTCAATTAATCTGAGAGCCATGTCCGCCATGGCTTCCGCCCTGGGAACCTTAGCCGCCTTCAGTGATCATACTGAAGGCAGTACTGTAGCGGTAGCCGCTGTTGCCCTGGGCGCATGTATGATTGAAAAACATTTCACCCTGGATAAACAACTGCCCGGGCCGGATCATGCTATGTCGCTGTCACCACTGGAATTGAAGCAGTTCGCAGAAAACATCCGAGTGGCAGAATCTGCCCTAGGTGATGGTATCAAACATCCACATCCCAGCGAAATACCGATAAGAACAGCGGCCCGCCGCAGCCTGGTATCTGCCCGCGCCATATATGCCGGGGAAACCCTGGATCGTACTAATGTTACTCTCAAGCGTCCTGCCACCGGTATCGATCCTCGCTTATGGGATGCAGTAAAGGGCAGAACAGTAAAACAGGACATTGCGCACGACATACCAATAACATGGGAGATGCTCTTATGAAACACATATTATACATCAGCGGCTCCCGGGCCGACTATGGACCGGCGAGAAGAACGCTACAGATGATTCAGGCTGAGCCAGGTCTTGAGCTGAGTATCCTGGTAACCGGCATGCATCTGGACCCGGCTCATGGCGAAACCTGGCAGGAGATTGCCCAGGATGGGTTCACCATAGCGGCTTTTGTACATGGACAGCTGCGCGGTGATTCACTTGCTGCCATGGCAGGTTCCATAGGCCTTTATCTATACACCATGAGCCAGGTAATATCTGCAGCAGAGCCGGATATAGTAATGGTTCTGGGAGATCGGGGCGAACAGCTGGCCGGGGCTATGGCGGCAGCTTTTCAGAATATTGTAGTGGTTCATCTATGCGGCGGCAGTCTATCCGGCTCAATTGATGATTCCATACGACATGCCATAACCAAATTTGCTCATTATCACCTTCCTGCATCTGAGGAACATGCCCGCCGGATCAGACAGATGGGCGAATGCTCATCCCGGATAAAGGTCGTTGGCCTGCCTGGAGGCAATATTAAGCCAGATGTTGTTTATCCTCGATCAGCTATCTGCCAGGAGCTGGATTTACCCGAAGATGTTCCTTATCTGCTGGTAAACCAGCATGCAGTCACTCACTCCCAGGATAAAGCGGGTGAGCAAATCACGCAAACACTTGAGGCATTGGTTTCTCTGCCCTACCCGGCACTGCTGGCAAATCCCAATAATGACTCCGGCGGGCATCTAATACTGGCTAAAATGCACGAGTACGCAGCCAACTGTCCTCATCTTCGTATTCTGCCGCCGGTATGCAGCCGGGAGCTTTTTGCCAGCATTATGACCCACGCCGGTGCAATGATTGGAAATTCCAGCTCCGGTATAGCTGAAGCCATGAGTATAAGTCTTCCAGTAATAAATGTGGGTGATCGCCAGCAGGGCCGAGAGCATCTGGCCTGCCTCATAAATGTTGATTATGATCGAAAACAGATTAAAAAAGCAGTACATACTGCCCTTTATGACCCGGCTTACCGGAAACGCCTGGCAGATTTTAAAAGTCCGCTTATCAGGGATGACACCGAAAAACTAATAGTAAATTTTCTTCATGAAATAGATGTAACTGCAGGATCCAGACCAAAAGATTTCCTGGACATAGGGACGGTTCTCCCGTCCACAGAAAGGAGACTCCGGTGAACATACATGGTAAGCTGGTTACCTTGCGGGCTATCGAGCCTGAAGACTTGATACTGCTGCAGCAGTGGAGCAATGATCCGGAGATACAGTATATGCTGGGGGGATGGCACTTTCCCAGCTCCTCCCTGGTAATGGAAAAATGGCTGAACAATCTGCAGTCGGATAATTTAAACCAGCGCTTCGCGATTGTCAGCAGACAAGATGAACTGATCGGCACCACCAACCTGGTAAATATAAATTGGAAGGACCGCAACGCCTTTACCGGAATAATGCTGAGTTCGGAAGCACGCGGAAAAGGCTATGGTACAGATTCAGTGCTGGCAATGATGCGCTATGCTTTTGAAGAACTGGCTTTCGAACGCCTGGATACCACCATAATAGAATATAATGAACCTTCATACCGCATGTATACCAAGAGCTGCGGCTGGAAAGAAGAAGGCCGTAAGAAAAATTACTACTGGAGAAAAAACCGCTTCTGGGATCAGATTATCGTGGGTATCAATCGGGATGATTATTTCGCATTTATGGAGAAATAAGTCACCCGGTGTTCCTGTTTCCCGGCCCATTATAAATCGCAGTATAAGGAAACAAAATCATTCGTTCGTTTTCCTTCAAGGGGGATCTCTATGTCAGCTTATATCATCGGCGGAGAATTCGGTATATCAGATGATGTCTTTCTGCAGGCCAAAACATACCACAGCCATATACGCTATGGGAGAAAGCATCATATTTATGTGGATACAGGGAGGTCTGCACTCCTTCTGGCTCTGACCGGTATTATTCAGCAGGACGGGAAAAAGGAAGCCTGGCTGCCCTATTACTGCTGTTCTTCCATAATCGCTCCCTTCAAACAGCTGGGTTTTAAAATCAATTATTATTCCATGGGGGATGATCTTCAAAATCCTGGGCTGCTCCCAGACAGCCTGGACGGTGAGGTATTCCTGTTTATAAATTACTTCGGCAAAGAAAATTACGGAATTACCAGCTGGCTGGATAAACTCTCCCCGGATGCTCCAGGGTTTATTATCGAAGACAATGTACAATCTTTATTAAGTACCCATTTAGGCAGACATGGCGATTTTATTATAAACAGCTATAGAAAATTCCTGCCTCAGCCGGATGGTGCAGTACTCGCCTGTGATATCCCCATAGAATACAGCCTTCAGCCAGCTGACGAAACCTTCATATCAAAAAAATTAATTGGCAAGATCATCCGGGAAAATCATGGGAATTCCAAATTTTTTTTAAAACTTTTGGCTGCAGCAGAAAACCGGCTCGATAATTATATTCGACCTCGCTCCATGTCTTATCTTTCCAGATACATCTTAAACCGGACTGATCTCAAGGAGATAGCAGAAACCCGACGTTTAAACTGGTTTTATTTATCCGAGCTGTTAAAATCCATGCAGCTGACAAGTAAAGAAGTTTTCCCATTGTATGATTCTCTGGCAGCAGAAGAAGTGCCCCTGGGATTTCCGGTTCGAGTCCAACCGCGGCATCGTGATAAGCTCAGAGACTATCTCATGCAGCAGAATATATTCTGTCCGGTTCACTGGCCCCTTCCATCCGCAACAAAAATAGGCACCTATGAAAATGATATAAATCTGAGCAAATCTATACTGACCCTGCCTATCGACCAGAGGCTGGTGCCGGATGCTCTATCCTATATGGCAGAACAAATCCTGCGCTTCTATACTAAAATGTAATATGCATGTGCTTAATCTTGCTAAAACCAGGCTGGAATCACTGCCCGTGAGAAGAACGGGTATCCTCCCCCCTGCTGCAAGGAGGTATATATAATATGCTGCTCAAACTTGAGGAAGCGGTAAAGATTTTTGAACAGATTGATAACACTATAACCGCTCCCAGCCTTCATCCACTTTATATAGCAGCTGATGCTCACCGAAACCATAAGCTGTCCCCCCGGTTTTTTGTATTCGCAACTCGCGGCGAGATCTTCTATCACGGGTTTCACCTGTCTCCGATAGACGGAAGTGATTTTTTTGATATCCAATCCCCTTATGGCTATGGGGGACCTGCAGCAA
>JAENZN010000003.1 GCA_016841245.1 Syntrophomonas sp. | reverse complement strand
GCGATCCCGGGCCTCAGGGTGATCCCGGGCCTCAGGGCGATCCCGGGCCTCAGGGTGATCCCGGGCCTCAGGGCGATCCCGGGCCTCAGGGCGATCCCGGATTGCCCGTTTCTGGCTCAGAAATATCTAAGTCAGGTCAAAAACAGATGTTGCAAATTGCTAATCAGCTGATAAATGACTATAATTATCCTGCCGTACTGCTCGGCCTTACCACCAAAGGTGAAACCTATGGGGCAGCGTTAATGAAGGTGCAGTCAGATCAGGTTGGAAGTGGAGTTATTGTTTTAAAAGCTGAGGACAGAACAGCATATCTGAACCCGGCAAGACTGGCATTCATTGAAATTAATAGGGATATTACGGAGATGGAACTTCTGGATTTATCATCTCCACTTTCAAATGCGAATCCACCCGAAGGTGAATATATAATCCAAAAGGTTTTGGAAGAAATTATTTCCACCGGCAATCCAACCGGAGTTATTATAACCGCCGGGGGGCATACCATAACCCCCGCCCGCACAATTGCAGGCCTGACAGATGGAGTAGTCGTCATAAAAAACATTCTCTCTTCCAGACGCATCAGCTCTACTACATTTGTAGCTTTGCAGTTTATTGATAGTATCGAAATAGTGTAATAAGTGATCAAGAGGGAACTTAGAGAAAGTAAATCAATAAGAAGGGTTTATTCTCTTACACTGGGAGGAAAATGATTTTATTGGATGCTTTCTATAGCTGGGGGGACTGTCGTTACATCTTTTATAGCTGAATAAACTGCATATACCATAGTTATTGGACAGCATGCTGATACTGGGCTTTTACCTGGAGATCTAGGTCGGCTCTATCAGTATGCTGTTTCAAATATTCTGCCCCATGTCTTACTTTTCTTTGAAATCCCCGCTGCCCCTTTCACAAGTAATAAGGTAAGCAGCAGCCGTTAGTATGAACTATGGAGAAATGTCCCTATTGCTGTTGGATTATAGAGCAGATATCAACGACAGATTCCCTAAATAAGGAGCAACCCTGTTATTTCATGCGGTGAATAATAAAGCCAACCGCCTCAAGCCCCTTATTAATCGAGGTGCAGATATAAATTTCACGGATAATAACGGTAATAACGCTCTGATTGCTGCCATAAGCTGTGGTCATACAGAAATAGCACAGCTGCTCCAGGAAGCATGCCTTCAAGTGAAGCAGTAATAGAATCTGCACCACAAATCAACTCAATGCATAGAATAATACATATTCCGAATACAAGGAGTATAAGATTCTATGCCTCGTCCTATAAACTTCATCATCCCGGGCTCAGAAACAAGTTCTTATTCCCGAATCATAATGTCATTGATAAATCCTATAAGGAATTATTTAACAAATAGTCTTATCTCTGACCATGCATTAAGTAATGCGGTAAATATTCATTTTTTTTTAGAAAAAGGTTATCGGCGAAAAATAAATATATTTGAAGGTACGAGCATATTTATGTCTCATGGTATCGCTGATAAGGGTTGGAGGGATGGCCCTGCAGTAAGGGATTTTGATTACGTCTGCGTGTCCGGACCTTTATGGGTAGAGAAAATGATCCGCGAAGGGCTCCATCCTGAGAAAATATTAATGATTGGTTATCCTAAACTTGACCCCCTATTTACAAGCATAAAATCCAGCTGTGATACCATTCAAACCAAATCTATTTTATATGCTCCAACCCATAGTAATTCAAAACCATCTTCGTATCCTGCTTTTGAAAAGTATTTAAATTATTTTCCTGCAGATCTTCAGATCCTGGATTCTCCTCACCCTTTTCATAAACGCGATAAACAGCCTACCCTGCTGGAACTGGTTGAGGCAGACGCGGTTATATCCGACAGCGGCAGCCTGGTGTATGAGGCCTGGGCACTGGGTAAACCTGTGGTATTCCCGGATTGGCTGGTTAAAGAGGCAGTACTAAAATATTGGCCCCAGACTTTCGCTGCCCAAATATATAAAGAGAAAATCGGATACCATGCCAGTACTTTCCTGCATCTCGTTCATCTAGTATATAAAGCATTTAATGAAGGTATAGGAGAAAAAGAAATGGTTTTCATGGAGGGAATTCTTCCTTCCAGCTTGAGGGGTTGTTCGGGTCGGATAAGCGCCGAAACTTTTGCCAAGATTGCATCAGGAAAATGATATCCGCTTGATAAATCAAGGAGGCTTTGGTATGAAAGTGTTTATACCTGCTGCCGGCACCGGGTCTAGATTATGGCCTCTGACTGCAAACAGACCCAAAACTATGCTGGAGATAAATGGTCATCCAATAATCCATTATCTTGTCTCAGGGCTGATTAGTAATGGCTTAGACGATATTGTAATTGTATCAGGTTATCAACAGCAGATTATGGTAAACTATCTGGAAAAAGCCTTTCCTGCTGCTGGCTTAAAAATAATCCATAATGACAAATACGATACCATGAATAATATATATTCTCTGCACCTGGCAGAACCCTATTTAAAGGGATCCGATATCCTGATAATAAATTCTGATGTATTCTGTGAGTCAGCGCTGCTCCAAAAGGCTATCCTGGCACCTCTGGATACCATGATTATTGATTCCCACGCAGCTTATACCCGTGAAGCCACCAAAATAGATCTAGATCCAAGTGGCTTTATTAGTAGGATCAGCAAAGAACTTGCTGCGGGTGAAAGCAAAGGGGAATATATCGGAATTATGAAGTTATCACGACATAGTGCCAGCGCATTATTTACTCGTACCAAAGCTTTTATCGAAGATGATAATACCCAGGTCTGGTTTGTTTATGCCTTGAATGAAATTTTAGATCAGGTAGAGCTGAAACCTGTTTTTACCGAAGGTCTGGCCTGGGAAGAAATCGACTTCATCCATGATTACCGCCGTGCTTTAGCACTGGCTCAAATACCGGAAAAAACTTTTTAATGTTTATACCGGGTAAGATCTATAGCAGCTATAACCCCTTAACAATAAGGCCAATACCATTTACAGGTGGTGAATAATATTTGAAATCAATCGCTATACTTGCTGCGCAATTTTATGATTTCGATGGAGAGCGAATTTATTTTGGAGGAGCAGAAAGATACCTGGTTGATCTGGTTAAACTGATTCAGCGAATGAATTACGAAGTTAAAGTATTTCAGGCTGGTAATTACAAGTGGACCAGAGTATATGATGGAATAGAATTTCAAAGTATCGATAAATCCCGCTCACTATATGATTTTTTTCCCGACTTGAATGTTGAATTTCATAAGGAAACTCGGACTTTTGATTATACCCTTTATTTCTGTTTTAACCTTTGTTATCCGCAGGCGAATCCTAATGCTGCTGCTATATCACATGGAATATGGTGGGACTGTGAGATTCAACCCTGGTATAGGACTGATAAATGGTACCGCATAATTGAACAATGTCTGCGGGGACCTGAAGTAATAATATCCGTAGATACCAATACCATAAACTGGGTCAGAGCTTGCTATCCATCCCTGACACCGAAACTTTTATATGTTCCCAACTACGTAAATACCAATATATTTAAACCATCCCCCAAAAAGGGTAATAAATTCACGATCCTATATCCCCGAAGTCTGACCACAGGACGCGGCTGGAAGGAAACCCAGTTTGCAGCAGGTTCTCTTCTGGCAGCATACTGGGATATGGAATTCTATTTTGTGGGGCGAGGAACTGAAGCAGATGAACAATATATGCAGGAGTGGGCAGAAAAATCCAGCCGGGTACGATATGGATATCACGATATGAAAGACATGCCGGGAGTTTATGAACAGGCGGATATAGTGCTGATACCTACCAAACACAGTGAAGGCACTTCCCTTTCGGCACTTGAGGCGCTGGCCAGCGGCAAACCAGTCATTGCCGGTGCCGTGGGTGGAATTAACGATTTAATAATCGACAGCTACAATGGGTTTTTAATCAATAATATTAATACAGAATTAATTATCGATAAAATCGAAAAATTATATTTGAATCAGCCTACACTGGCTGCTATACAGGAAAAAGCGCGGGAGACGGCTTTCGCCTTCTCTCATACCCGCTGGGAAGAATCCTGGGCCAGGATTTTGGAACAGCTTTATCCAGCATAAGTAAAAACCAGCATACGAGAGAATCCTTAACCAACGCTGATTATTGAGTTGATATGCATCATCTTCTGCAACCACACTGAAGAACACCATTAATAATCATCACCTTCGATTATCTGATAATCAGGCGCAGTTATTTTTCCCTGCCATACCTCTTTCAAATAAGAATCCGGCTGTAAAATTTTTGCAGGAAAAGCCGTCAGGGGCAGCGGGGGCACGGTTATGCCCTCACCCTGCAGCGCAGTAGTCCCGCGGTTTATCCAAAGAGATCCTAAACCCACACTCTTACCCAGATTCCTCACTGAACGGAGATTATAAAACCCCTATAGGAGGGTCAGTAAGGGTAGTCTCAGGCATAGCCCCGTATTTCCCCAGGCCGTAAGACGAATCACAGGTATCCGCCAGACCCTCAAAAGCCGAGGCCTGGGGCTGCCTGAGATACCTAAAATCTTTATCCTTTTCACATTATCCCTCCCCAATATCTTTCTTTTTAATAAAATATTTCTCGAACCACCTCCCAAGTCCCTTTAATGGGACACGGGGACAAGGAACCTGTCCCCGTATCCCATATTAATCCAGGAATTATTTTATCTTCGGAGCAGATAATAATAGATATTGGGTATCATGGTGGAGATAACCACACGGGAAAGGACCCGTTCCTCCATCGCAAAATGATATTATTTTAGTTGTAGAGGTGTTAAGATTTGGATTTAAAAAACAAACTGCTCGACAAGAAACGAGATTTAGAAAAGATAATCGCCCAGAAGAAAGATAACTTAATGATACCGATGACAGAATCCACCGATGAATTATCCATGTATGACCAGCATCCTGCCGACGCTGCCAGCGACCTATATGAACGCGAAAAAGATGCCGGTCTGCTGGAATTGATGGAACTGGAATTACAAAAAACTAATGATGCCTTAAACCGCTATGAAAACGGCCAATATGGTATCTGCTCTATCTGCGGTGGCCCAATTGAGCCTAAAAGACTGGAAAGGCTGCTTAATACCACCCAGTGCGTCCAATGTGCCCTGAAGACCCGGGATAATTTCACCCGCCCCGCCGAAGAAGATATAACTTTTCCCGGAGCCATGTCTGATCGAGGAGAAACCTTAGAAATCGCCGGCTATGATTTGTATGATTCAGACAATTAAAGTAAAAGCGGTACATACCCTGATAGCTAGAGGACTGCTGTAGGGAATAGCCTTTCGCAGCACACGCCCATACGGTAAAAGCTGCTTTCTTATTGCCACATTATCTCCAGGTAATGTTCAGAACAGCTTTTATATCAAAACCTGCACCCAGACTACCCTGCTTAATAAAATGGGCTGCTAATCTCGAACAGGGCATTAAACAGCTCTTGTTTTAACTTATTGAATAGCACCTTCCCTACTGACAATTTTGACCGCATCTCCTGGTTTTATCCGGCCGGATTCCAGCACCCGGGTAAAAATACCTTCCTGAGGCATAACGCAGGTACCCACCTGCTTTTTAATGGCACAGCCCATATCATAGCAAGTCTTGCCTATCTGGGCCACTTCCAGCAGGGCCTCACCAACTTGTAGCTGAGTGCCTACCGGCAGTTTAAATACATCTATACCTGCAACACTGATGTTTTCGGCGAAATCTCCATAGACAACGTCTGCCCTCAGTTTTCTCATTTTTTCGAAGCTGGACAGAGCAAGCAGGCTCACCTGTAGGTGCCAGTCTCCGGCATGAGCATCTTCTTCAATACCATGACCCACTCGCAGATTAATTTCCTCAACGGTTTTTTCTTTTCCCCCCGTTTTTCTGATATATTTACTGCCAGCACTTCTGTATCATTTGTTCAACCTCCATCTTATTTCTAGCATTTATTGCTGTAGTAATGACATTTTATATTATCTAGTATAATGCAAAATTACCGCTTGATAGCTTCAATGCTGGCTGACACTACAAAACCTTGAACATTTTGGCTCGGTGCCCAATCCCGGATCAGATCCCTGCTCTGGTCTACCGGGGTAATCAGTATCTCTTCAAACCCGGCTTCCTGCAGCATTCTTTCGATGTCCTCGATCAATACAGCCCCGGCAATGCAGGAGGCATGTAAAGCCAGATCGTTTTTAATAGTCTCAGGCAACACAGCAGTGGCAACAATATCAGAGATGGCCAGCCTTCCGCCTTTTTTTAAAACCCGGTATGCTTCTCGAAAAACCCTGGGTTTATCAGGGGATAGATTAATTACACAATTTGACATGATGACATCTATAAGATTATCTTTAACCGGTATATTTTCAATTTCCCCGAGATGGAACTCAACATTATTGTAATGCATTTCCACCGCCAGTTGACTGGCCTTATCAATCATTTCTGGAGTCATATCTACACCGATGACCCGCCCGGATTCGCCAACTGCTCGGCTAGCCAGGAAACAGTCCAATCCACCCCCGCTGCCCAGGTCCAGTACTGTTTCCCCCACTTGTAATCCTGCTATAGCCTGGGGATTTCCGCAGCCTAAACCCATATTCGATTCCACCGGAATATTTTTCAGTTCATCCTGTGAATAACCAATAATCCGCACAGCTGTTTCAGGATCAACATTACAGCAGGATATACCTTCACTGCCGCCGCAGCATCCACATGAGTTAACCCGGGCAATCTCCCCGTATTTTTCCTGTATAAATGATTTTATTTTTTCATTTTTAATGTCCATAAGTTATCCTCCATTCTAATTGATATTTATAACAGTGGGGACGGTTCCAGTTTGTCATCTTATTGACAGTGGGAACGGTTCCTCCCCTTGAAACAGGCCGATTATTATCTTTTGGAAAGGATGACAAAAAAGCTTGTTTTGTTTGCTCACATTAATCTATTTTAGCAGCAGGTTGAGCTTCCGCATGTTCCCAGGTCTGATTTATCTAGAGCTCTTAACAGCAGATCCAGACTTTCCATAACCTGCTTTCTCTTATCTTCTGGAATAGCATATAAGATTTCTGCATGATATTTGTTTATCTCCATTTCTAAGGCCTTCAGCATCACCTGACCCTCGCTGGTAAAATTTAAGACTGTATACCGTCGATCACTTTGATATGGACTGCGAACAATCAATCCTTGTTTAACCAGATGGTCAATAGTACGGCTCATGGTGCTCTTATCCACATTCAAGCTCTCAGCCAACTGCTTAGTATTAACATTGGAGTTTCTACCTATTTCCTGCAGCACCCTGCACTGTCCAACAGTGGTTCCACAGCAGGCTGCGTCATATTTATCGGTCAGGGCTAGTTTTTTACCTAATAATCGCAGCTGTTCCTGGAGTCTGTGCTCATCATACAATTGATTCACCTCCATTACCTCCCCTTGTATTGTACAAGATATTAGTTGCATTATGCAACTAATATCTTGTACAATACAGGGTATTCCTTTCAATGGGGACCCGGAACGAAAAAAGCCGGGGGTTAACCCGGCCCAATGGTGGAATATTGTGTATTAAGGTTCACAGTCAGAAATTCAGTTCTGGCTTAGCAATATTATTCCGTATACGCTATTTTAATATTAGCTTTGTATTCAATAATCTTATTATCCTGGCAGTCGGCAGTCCAGTTATATACCTCAACTCCGCTGATATTATCCATAGTTTTAGAAGCCTCGGTAACTGCATTTTCTATGGCGTGCTGCCAGCTTTTCTTTGATTCACCTACAAATTCGGCTACTTTAACCTGCACCATAAAACCTCCTTTATTTAATAATAGTATTATTGTGCTTTTTATAAGGTAGTTTTATGCCTGGACTTAAAATATATTTCATTATCAGACTGGCCATCATGATAAAGATTCTTGTAAGACTTTAATTCCATCACCAGTTTTAATCTTTCCGCCAATTACAACCTTAGCCTGAACTTTATCAGGTAATAAAGTGATATCACCCGCGTAGCCTCGAACCGTAACATACTGACTGGAAAACTCGTATTTCCCCAGAACCTCCAGGACAGCTTCACCAATCTTTACCTGAGTTCCCACCGGCAGACGCCCCACCGCCATACCGCCCACCCTTATGTTCTCCCCCAAATCACCGTAGTAAAAATTAACCCCCATTTCTCTCATCTGTTCATAAGTAGATTGCGATAACATGCTTATTGGGCCACCATTTTGCGATGAAGCAGCATCGTCAGGAATACCATGCCCTGGCTGCAGGCAAACCTCTTCTATCGAGCGTTTTTCGCCACTATTCTTTTCAGTAATATTTATGGCCAGTACTTCTCCTTCCATGACCTACCCCCTTTTTGGCAGATAAATACTATTGCATATTATTATTGTGTTAATAATTTATTAAAAAATGCGCTGGTACTTTAATAATTTTAATTAATGCTGATATCTTTCCCCTCTGCTAACCAAGCTACAGGGGTTCTGCTTTTTCCCATTCCCGGCGGAGCAGTAAATATACCAATGCCCCGGATATCCTTGAGATATTCAAACTCAAAGTATATAGGTTGAAAAAGAAATATTTTTAAAAAATAGAAAAAACTTGTTGCAGAAACCCTTCTTAGTTGTCTTTTATTATTGAAAGACATTTTAGGGAGGTTTTTTATGGTAAAAATTATCTGTATGGAAATTCTTATCCTGATGACCGTTTTCTGTGCCGTTCCGGCTGAGGCTGCAGACGGAGCCAAGGACTCAGGGCGCCACCGGACGGATTATGGGAACCGGTTAATACTTAAAATAAGGAGATGTTTGTGTTGATAATAAAAAGAAATTTATGTAAATGCGCTTTGCCGATTCTTTTAATTATGGGAATACTGATAACTGGATTATACTCACCTGCTTTAGCGGTTTATGGGGGTATAAATTTAGCCACTCCAGTTTCAGCTCCTGTTAATGCAGGTTATTTATATGCTGAAAAACTTACTTCATCCAGCACATACGGTCATCATGGTATCGACTTTTCAGCTGCATCTGGTTCAAATGTATATGCTGCCTATACAGGGAGAGTAGTAACTAAGGCAGACCTTGGTGGTTCTTCATACGGTAAATATATAATTATTGAATCAGATCATCCTGATTATACAGGAGTCAAATTTTATCACTTATATGCGCATTTAAGTGATTATTCACAAGTCTCCCTTAATCAAGAGGTTAATAAAGGAAATCAGATTGCAAAATCAGGTAGTTCAGGAGGTGTAACAGGTCCACATTTACACTTTGAAATTAGGATGGGATCTAACAGTTGGTACAGCCAAAGAAATCCTGAAGGAATTTTATCAAGAAGTACTTCTGATGGATACGGTGGGGTACTTGGTGAAGTACGTACATCAGGTGGGAGTTGGGCTAGATATAAAAGAATATCAGGAGCAACAAAAGGTACAGATGTTAATTATGGAGCATCATATTCATATTTTGTAATGGCAAATGGTAATGCTTTCCCAGATGAAACTGCTTATGGCATAAACTACTATATAGCTCGATCAAATACTGGTAATGTTACACTTAGTTATGATTATGGTGCAAGAACACAGAATGCAACAATTTATGCAAATACTGATTATAAAGTAAACACCATCAATTTACCTTAGAGGAGGAATATTAATTATGAGCAAAAAGATAAAAATCATAACATTAGCCTATATTATTCTAATTAGTTTTGCAGGCATTTCATATGGTATACCTGATTCAATTTCAATATTTCTAAAAGATATGATTATTGAAAACGGTTCATATGAAACCAATCCCCCGAGGGTTAATACTAATGATGTTAAGAACTTTTCAAATGTTAATATTAATTGTTCAGAAAATATATTCGATGACGGAAGTTTTATTTTTGAGATTCGAGATAATAAAAATAATGAAATACTTGGGAAATATTACTATAAACCGTGGTTAGAAAAAAAGCCCATTTACTATGAACTCAGCAATGGAGATATTATCTTAGGAAAAAATAAATTATTGAGTATGCAGGACAAAAAAATATATCCACTAAGCTTAGACGATAACATTTCAGTGTTTGATTATTCAATCAATAACAATAGAATAGCCTATATAGGAAAAAGTAGTGATCTTATCAATATTTATGTAAGGGATTTAGGAGATAATAAAGTGGAGATAATTGACTCATATCAATATCCTGAATTCTATAATGCTGAGAATGTATTCTTGGAATGGGGCAAAGATGATTTACTGTATTATGATTATTGCCAAAACGAGAAACCGATAATTAAAATTTTTGACATAAAAAGCCGTCAAAAAGAGATTTTTATGGAATGTGCTATGAATCCCCAAATATCCCCAGATGGTCAATATGTGGTTATTCAAACAATGAATGGTTTTAATAAAAACGAACGTCAAACTGCCGAGCTAAATATTATTGAAATTAGTAATAAATCTTATGTTTCAAAACTGAATGGTTCATATCACTTGTTTTGGGTATCAAATTATCTCATAAACTGGAATGTTGATAATTCCACTTTAGAAGTACATGATCTCAACAATAATGGATTAAAAATTAAGGATATTCCAGTAGAAGGATTGCCAAGTGAAATAAAAACTGAAAACAATCATTTAAAGATTAAAACTTATAACTTTACAAATAACACATTTACAATAAACAATGATGATTTTTGTCTTTAAATAATCATGGCAACTGTAAGAAAGGCAATGTTTCTCAACGGAACATTGCCTTTTTCCATTAAAAAAATATTACGCTTAGCCTTCCCTTTCATCATCACCTGGCTTATCCTTGTTCTGCCAATTTTACATTGATGTCCAAGCATGAATGCCTTCCTATACTTGGAAGGCATTTTATCAATTATTGCTTTGCTGTCAAAAATAAACATATCATTTGTTTTTATTAGGTATCATTAGCAGTCCCTGACACCTCGACTTTATCACCGGTTAATCCCTTGATCATTTTTTCTATGTCAATACCGGAAACATTTTTTAACATCTCCGGAGCAGTGGCCATCAGAGAAGTGACGTAATTGCTTACCCGGGCGGCCCCTTCGCCATTTCCGGTGTCAACTACGGTCAGCTTGTCAATTGATCGCAGCGGTTCAGCAATATTTGCAGCCATCTCAGGCAGCATTTTTACTATTATGTCCAGTACCGCAGCCTGCCCGAACTTATCAAAGGCTTCGGCCAGTTTTTCTTTGGCTTCCGCCTCGGCCAGTCCTCGCAGACGAATTACTTCAGCTTCTGCCGTACCTTTAGCTCGTTCGGCATCGGCTATAGCCATACCTTCCAGCCTTTTCTGTTCAGCATTGGCCCGTGCTTCCGCTTCAATTTTATACTGAATAGCATCTGCTTCTCTTAAACGTCTGGCTTTATCTGCTTCCGCCGCCTGCTCCACTGCATAACGATCTGCATCGGCCTTCTTCATTACTTCAGCATCATATTGCTTCTGTCGGCGGTGAATTTCTTTATCCTGCAGGTCGATTTCCCGATCTTTTCGGACCAGTTCAACCTTCATTTCCTCTTGCATTACATTTTGTTTGGAACGAGCCTGTTGAATATTGTATGCCTGATCAGCTTCAGCTTTGGCAGTATCCTGTTCCTTTTTGAATTCCGCCATTTTAAGTTGTTTATCCTTTTCGGCTCCCGCAATATTCGTATCCCGCAGCAGTTCTGCTTTTTGCCCTTCTTCATCTGCCACCGCTTTTTTGATCCGGGCATCCCGAACCGCTTCTGCCTCTGCTATCTCAGCATCCCTTTTGACCGCAGCAATCCTTGGTTTCCCCAGGGCATCCAGATATCCGTGTTTGTCCTGTACATCTTTAATGGTGAAAGATACAATTTGCAAACCCATCTTTTTCAAATCTTTGGCAGCCACTCCCTGCACTTCCTGAGCAAATCTATCCCGGTTGCGATACACTTCTTCTACCGTCATGGTCCCTAAAATCGCTCTCAGGTGCCCCTCTAACACTTCCTGGGCTTCGAGCTGCAGCGCTTCCTTGGGTTTACCCAAAAATTGTTCGGCCGCAGTGGCTATGTCTTCCACCGAACCCCCGATTTTTATTATTGCCACCCCATCAGCAAGGACTGGAACCCCCTGTTCTGTATAAACCTCCGGGGTGGAAACATCCAGTTTCAGGGACAGTAGGGAAACAAATTCCGCCTGCTGGAAAACCGGCAGAATAAAGGCTCCCCCTCCCCTGATTATCTTGACCTTACGTCCTGATTCATCACTAAAAACATACCTGCTGCCCAGGAAAGACCCGGTAACCAGCATGGCTTCATCTGGACCTACAGTTTTATACCGTGCCCAGAACGTCAGCCCCAGAACAATAATAACTGCTATGATAATAACAGGTATACCTATATATCCCGGCATTTATTTTATCCTCCTCTTCATTCCTCGTAAGGGAAAACATATAAAACATGATCCTTAACCTCTGCCACTACAATTCTGGTCCCCATTGAAAGCACTTTCCCATCCAGGCTGGCCGCAATCTGATTGGTGTTGCCGGCACCAATACGTATTAATACCTCACCACAGCCATTCTCTGGAACAGGTATTACCACTTCCCCTATCCTGCCCACCAAATCTTGAACCGAAAAACCGATGGAATTTTCGCTGTTTTTCATAGGTCTGACATAAGCAAAATGGACCACTGCTGATATGATGAAAGCATTAAATAATGAAAACAAAGCCACCAATGATGGAGTCAGGGAAGTATACTGGCTTAAAAGTATTCCGCATCCTCCAAAAACCGTGATACCGCCCACAATAACCATGGGATGAATAAAATCAGCACTGTCAAAGGATATAGCATCGAATATTCCGTCAAAAATATCGCTCAGCATATCTCCAAAAATAAGAGAAACTACGGCAAAAATAATACCGACACTTAAACAACCCCAATATAAATCAAGCATATGACAGCTCCCCCCCGAAATATGTATTGGTATTTATCAAAAAGCTTAGTATCGCGCGCGGGTACAAATAGCTTGGGAACCATTACATACTCAGATTCAAGAGATTCAAGAGATTCAAGCCGATCAACGCATATCATCACCTGCTATCCTTTCTTTAAGTTCAGCCAGTTCCTTTTCAATACTATCTTCACCCAGTGCTGACAATTCTTCGTCCAGGCTCCTATCAGCACCCCCCAGCTCTTCCCTTACTTGCACTTCAGCTTCCATCTGCCGGACCTTATTTTCCATCTGATCAAAACTGCCCCGGGCCGTATTTTTCCCCAAACCATCTTTTACTCGATGAATTCCCTGTCGAGCTTTAGCCGCCTGAGTCCGGGCGACCAGGACATCTCTTTTACTCAGCAATTGATCGTACTCATGTTTCATTTGCCGAAGCTGTGATTTAAGCTCTTCTCCCGTAGCAAAACTATTCTCATAATAAACTTTGTATTCATCAGCCATAACCTGATGCAGCTTTTTATCCTGTAAAGCTTTCCTGGCCAAATCCTCCCTGTTCTTCTGCAGTGCTTCCAGGGCCTGGGTTTCTCTTTTTTCAACCATACCGGCAGCTTCTTCACATTGTGACTGCAGCTTGCGGACTGCAGCCAGATGTCTGGCCACAGCACTTTCAGCATCTGCAATATCGTCTTCCATGTCTCTCAAGTACTGATTTGATAATTTAACCGGATCCTCAGCTTTGTCGAGTAAAGCATTTAAATTAGCCCGGATATTATCGTTTATCCGTTTAAATAAGCTCATAAACCAACCCCCTTTATCTTCTTTTTGTTTGCCGCTATTCTTCTAAAGAAAAATCATACAATTAAATGCTATTTTTTGTATATAATTGTATATATTTCTATACATAAAATGTTAATTCCTTCCTTTACTACATTCATTTTTCCTTTCGAATCGCATCTTTAATGAAATGCACTTAGCTAATTTTTCCTAATCATACCCTTAAATTATATGAATCACATTTAATAAACAGCACTAAAACATAGTAAATAATACTGGTTGACTACTAACTTGATAGAGCGGATGCTTTCATTTTTCTTTTTCTCATTAATTTTTTATAAAGATGATTTCCCGCCTCAACTACGACAATGGCCAGATTGGATTATTTTGATTGGGTTAGGAACTTTGTTATAATGAAGGCAAATCAGGCTGATTATGCAGAAATATTGTGAAGGAGGATGAAGCTATGTCTAGTCCCATACTTTTTGTCAGAGAACGCAACCAGATAGGTCAAGGAGATAAGAAACCCAGATATGCAGTAGTCGGCATTGTAGGAACTGATCTAAAAATCAACGTTAATCACATCAGGAAATCAGAACTGGAACAGATAGCTGATAAAATCGATGGGGAAATCGTTTACCTGACCAGAGAAAAAGAAGAGAATGACCAGGATTAAATAGGAATTAAAGAAAGTAGAGGGATTGTATTTATGCCCCTGATTCGTGAAAGAGATAGTAAACGACTGCACATCAAGAGCAAATTAATGGGGGAATCCCTGGTAGGCAAAGGATTCCTGAAATCTCTTGAATATGGGCCGCAGTTCAGGGCCCTCCCGAATGTTAATATACTAAAAATAGGCGGTCAAAGCATAACCGACATGGGTGCCCGAGCAGTACTCCCCATAATCCAAGAGATAGTACAAAATGCGCCTAAACATAGAATGGTAATCTCCACCGGGGGCGGGACCCGCTCCCGACATGTTTATGCTATTGCCATGGAATTAGGGATGCCGACCGGGATTATAGCCACCCTGGGCCAGAGTGTGTCAGAGCAGAATGCCCTGATGATTTCAACCCTGCTCAACCCCTATGGAGGTATCAAAATCGGCCATGATGATATTCCCAAACTAGCTGCTTATTTAAATCAAGGCTGTATCCCCGTGATACATGGAATGCCGCCTTATGGTTACTGGGAACATCCTCCAGAGGAAGGCCGGCTGCCTCCCAATCGTACCGATGTCGGTGCATTTCTGTTATCCGAAGTAACCGGTGCTAAACAATGCATATTCATTAAAGATGTAGACGGCCTGTACACGGATAATCCCAAAGTTAATAATAGCGCTGAATTCATCCCCCGTATCGGTGCCAAAGAGCTGATAGAAAAAGATTTTGAAGATCTAGTAGTGGAACGTATGGTATTAGTATCATTACTAAATTCAGATAATACCAGGGAAATTCAAATAATCAATGGTACCGTAGAAGGCAACATTACCCGGGCTCTTAACGGAGAACATGTTGGGACTATTATCTATAAGGATAATTAAATTAACTCCATGATTCAGGTCGGTGGGTGATAGTAGTCTGGTCGACTTTCGCAGTTGAACTATTTTCAAACACCAGTTAAAGATGAAAAGAAAAATACCCCACAAATAAGTTGGATACCAGGCACTATACTCCAGAACGACGACAGAAGCCCCTTAACAGTACCCCGTACCGGGGTAACTGATGTGCCTTATTGCCGCCCATTAAGGGACAATTTAGAATTCGCACAAGGCCCATGAATATTTTACAAATCTCGCATTATATGAAAAAAAAGCCCGCTCAATAGAAGTACTTAGGTACGTCTCAATAGCGGGCTTTGTTATACACCCTTAATGGTGAGTAAAGTTTCCCCGGTATGGGGCCCCACCCAATGGGGTTTCTATCATCAGCCTGTCATCCTGCTTTTTATATCATGCTTTACAACCCATAAATGGATACTAAACCTCTACAATCCAGCCGAACTTATCTTCGATCTCGCCATACTGTATTCCAGTCATGGTATCATAAATCTTGGCCGCAAATTCTCCAATTTTTCCATCATTTATTGTAATGATATGGCCATCCCAGTTCAGCTCCCCAATGGGAGAAATGACTGCCGCGGTCCCAGTCCCAAAAGCCTCTTCCAGCTGACCTTTGGCATGGGCATCGTACAGTTCCTGAATGGAAATCTGTCGTTCGGTAGTGGGGATTCCCCAGCTCTGGAGCAGTTCAATACTTGAGTCCCTGGTAATTCCGGCCAGGATACTCCCTTCCACAGCTGGAGTAACGATTTCACCATTTATCTTGAAGAATACATTCATAGTACCCACTTCTTCGATGTACTTTTTGTTTACTCCATCCAGCCAGAGAACCTGGGTATAGCCTTTCTTCTTAGCCTCCACCTGAGCAATTAAACTGGCAGCATAATTGCCGGGAGTCTTGGTATAACCCATTCCGCCTTTAACCGCCCGGACATAGTTGCTTTCCACATAAATCTTAACCGGATCGATCCCTTCCGGATAATAGGCCCCCACCGGCGACAATATTATAATGAACTGATAAGTATACGATGGTCTTACCCCCAGATAAGGATCAGTAGCTATAATAAAAGGTCTTATATATAATGAAGTTCCCTCTGCTTCCGGAATCCAATCCTGGTCTTCTCTCACAATCGCTTTTACTGCTTCAACAGCAAAATCCACATCAAGAGGAGGTATGCATAACCTTCCATTGGAGATGTTAGCCCTCGCCATATTTTTATCTGGTCTGAACAGCAGAATTCTGCCATCTTTGGTCTTATATGCTTTTAAACCTTCAAATATAGCCTGACCATAGTGCAGTACCATACTCGAAGGCTCTAAAGATAACGGTGCATATGGCACTATTCGCGGATCATGCCACCCCTTGCCTTCCGTATAGTCCATTATAAACATGTGATCTGTGAAATAATCCCCGAAGCCCAAGTTGTTTTGATCAGGCTTTTCTTTGGGGGTTTTGGTTCTTTCGATTTTGATATCCCCGGACATTTTCATTTCCCCTTTCTCGCTGATACATTAAGTCTATTATTTCCAGTGCCAAAGTTCAATCTATTATAGCAAATGCATACAGTATTCAAAAAACTTTGTGTCAAGGGGACGGGGTTGTTGACAACCTACCTAATTGGAAAGGCTTACCTGTTTAATAGAGGCGTAGTCCTGAAAGCCTAAAGGTTGTCAACAACCCCGTCCCCTTGATACTTGGTTATAATTATTTGTTATATATTGTATTATAAAAAGGGATTATCGACATATGTGCAGAATATTGTATTGTTGCAAACTGCACGGGGGAGGGTTTTACTTATTAGTCTATTTCTTATAATTGATAGGAGGTTGTAGAGTTGAAAAATCAAAAATACTTGATGATTATTGCCGGGTTAGTGTTTGGAGGACTGGCAGCCTACATGACTAAACTTGGTAATCCCGGTAATATGGGCATATGTGTAGCCTGTTTCTATCGGGATATTGCCGGTGCACTCGGATTTCACCAGGCAGCTGTAGTACAATATCTTCGCCCAGAAATTATGGGTCTCTGCCTGGGAGCATTTCTTGCTGCGATTTCTTTTGGTGATTTTCGCGCCCGGGGCGGTTCCAGTCCACTGGTACGGTTTTTCTTGGGAATGTTCGTCATGATCGGCGCTCTTGTTTTCCTGGGTTGTCCGGTTCGAGCTGTATTAAGACTGGCCGGGGGAGATTTAAATGCCCTTTATGGAATAGCCGGTGTTGTAATAGGTGCCATGATAGGCATATATTTCCTCAAAAGAGGCTTCAATCTGGGACGTGCTAATTCCACCTATCCAATAGCCGGATATTTAATGCCTTTGATCATGGTCGTCCTATTACTTTTTGCCATATTCCAACCGGAGTTCATCCACAATAGCGAAACTGGTCCCGGTTCCATGTATGCTCCTTTGATCATTTCACTGCTGGTCGGTTTATTGATCGGCGCTCTAGCTCAGAAGACAAGAATGTGTTTTGTGGGCGGCTGGCGCGACCTGTCCCTGGTTAAGGATTCCTATCTTTTCAGCGGCATAGCAGCTTTCTTTGTAGGTGCATTACTGGTAAATCTTTTGATCGGTTCAGTCAACATCGGTTTTGAAGGCCAGCCAGTAGCGCATACCAATGCCCTGTGGAATTTCATGGGTATGGTACTCTGTGGATTAGGCTGCACCCTGCTGGGCGGCTGCCCCCTGCGGCAAACCGTACTAGCGGCAGAAGGAGATACTGATGCAGGCGTGACTATTTTCGGATTAATAGTCGGAGCTGCCGTAAGCCATAACTTTATACTAGCTTCCAGCCCCACCGGCACAGGCCTATTTGGTCCGACAGCAGTAATTATTGGTCTGATATTTGTTTGTGCCATAGGTTATTTTATGAGTGAACAGCTGGACTGAAACATAAACTGCTGGAAGATTTAGATTATGGAGGTGCAGCAAATTGTTCTGGCCTAAGAAAAAAGATAGTACCGGGCTAAATAAAAAATCTAATGACAATCGAGGAAAAGGCCTGGTACTATTCGATACTGTCGAAGAAGCTATCAAAGGAGAAAAGTTGGTAACCAGGGCCGGGTATACCTGCAGCCTGGTTGCTCCTCCCCCTTCCCTGCGCAAAGGCTGTGATGTGGCTCTGGAAATAAACCTGGTGGAACAGCCCGGCATCGAAAGGACACTTCAGCCGTTACCTTATAACGAGGTGGTACCCCTGGCAGGATCCGGAGAATTATTGGATATCGTTCAGGTTTTTGAATACCCGGAACATGTCATGGTAAAAGCAGGGAATATGAAACTTACCTTTGATAAGCTAAGTGGTTTGATTGTTAATACTTCTGGCGGCGGTTGCCCGGATATTCCTTACCTGCATATTGAATTGGTGGGAAAACACCTGGATGAAATCCCTCGTCCAAGAGATATCGGGCATACTCTTTGTGCTTTGATGTTGGACCGGGCGGTTAAAAGTGCGTTGGAAATTTGGGCGAAAGGGAGCAAGGCATCATGTTATTAATAGCAGGTATTATTCCTCAAGCTGATATCCCCCTCCTTTACGGCCGGGCAGCCAGAAATGGCTCCCTGCTGAGCATAGAGGGCCACGGTATCCCTGCCGGTCAAGGAACAGCGGCCATGATAAGTGCTGCATTGGCTATTACCGAATATCTCCATATAGATCCACCCCAAGTGGTGATAGCTGGTGATATAGGCAGAGGTGATGGCAGCCGAATGATATACCAATATTTAATAAAACATCTTACCGAGATATCCCCTCACGTGCTGGCCCTCCACTATTGGATGCCAGATCTGGAATTGATGCAGCAGCTTTATCAGCAGGTACGTCAATTAGACCCCCGGCCCATTTTAATTGCTGATGCAGCATCTATGTATGCCGCGAAAGCAGTTGGGTTGGCTCCAAATTTTGATGTTTTTACACCAGATTTATCTGAAATTGCTTTTCTGGCCGATGCGGAAGCGATTCATCCTGCCTACATTGATAAGCACCTGTTCGCATCCTGTGATCACACTTCCATTCCAGAGCTGATTGCAGCAGCATACAAAAACCACGGAGCGGCCAAATTTCTGTTGGTAAAAGGACGATTCGACTTTATTGCCGATAAAAATGGTATCCTGTCATCTGTCCAGGGACCTGACATCCCGGAATTGGAGTGTATTGGAGGTACTGGTGATACGATAACCGGTATGTGTGCAGCCCTGATTTCCAGCGGTCTGGATATCGAAACAGCCTTAAGCTTTAGTGCCCAGGCTAATCGGCAGGCCGCAGCCTTTGCTCCAACCACTCCCGCCACCAGAATTGAAGAAATCATAGCCAGACTCCCGGAAGTATTAAGAAATATGCAGTCTATTTAAAAGTCAGGAGTTTTTAAGGAGGTTAACAATATGTCGGTTGAAATTGATGTTAGAGGTCTTTCCTGTCCAATACCGGTAGTAAAAACTAAAAAGGCCATGGAAAATAACCCTTCCGATACTATCACCGTATTACTGGAAAGTCAGGTATCTAAAGAAAATGTGCTCAGATTGGCTGAAAACCAGGGTTATGCAAGTGCGGTAGAGCAAACTGGCAATGAATATAAGCTAATTTTAGAACCTGCCAAAAAATAAGACTTCGGGGTCAGGCTTGACAAGTGACATTAGCGCATTTTTCAGGAAGCTAATGTCACTTGTCAAGCCTGACCCCTTGCGTTACTTGCGTTATTTGCCTCCCCCCAGGAGTTTACCTAGCTCCATGGGCAGGGGGAACAATATGGTCGTATTGGGCGCATTCGATACCTCGGATAGAGAACGGAGCATTCTAAGTGTTAATCCTCCCTCAACACTAGTTAATATTTCTGAAGCCTGGGCCAGCTTTTCTGATGCCTGGCGTTCTCCTTCGGCCTGAATAATAGCCGCCCGCCGATCTCTCTCGGCCTGGGCCTGCCGGGCCAGAGCCCTTTGCATTTCATTGGGCAGAACGACATCTTTAATCTCTACTGAAGTTACTTTTATTCCCCAGGGATCGGTAGCATCATCAACTATGGTTTGGATAGTCTGATTCAGTTTTTCCCGCTGGGAAAGCAGTTCATCCAGCTCGGCGGTTCCGGCCACACTTCTCAAGGTAGTCTGAGCCAGCTGGTTGGTTGCTTCAGCAAATCTCTCCACATTGACGATGGCCCGCTCAGGTGAAACCACACGATAAAATAGCACTGCATTTACCCGGGTGGTGACATTATCCCGGGTTATTACTTCCTGAGGCGGTATATCCACTACTACAATCCTCAAAGATACCCGTATAATCCTGTCAATTATCGGTATGATAAAAAATAATCCTGGGCCTTTCACACCAACCATCCTGCCCAGACGAAATAAAACTGCCCTTTCATATTCCGGAATTACTTTTATGCTGGACGTAAGAATGATTACCGCCAGCACTATGATTCCCAACCAATTAAGCAGACTATTCAGTAGGTCCATAATATTCCTCCTTAATCTATAGGTGCCGCAGACTCAACGATGAGCGTTTTTCCACTTCTTTCAATTACTTTTACTATTCGGCCCGATTCGATTATTTCTCCGCTCTTAGACCTGGCTATCCATATTTCTCCCCTAATTTTAACCTGACCATAGGGATCCAGATCATTCACTACATAAGCTTTATAATCAACAAATTCATTCTCTCCCTGCATGGGCATGAGCTTTCGTATACGCAGGATGCCTATTACTATAATTGCAACTAAAGTTGCACCAATGGTACCGGTACCGATGGCTAGTATTTTTAATTTCAGAAACCAGGCGGCTGGCATCAAGGGTTCGGAAGGGAACAATAAAATTCCCAGCACAATACCTATCACCCCTCCGGTGCCCAGCACTCCATGGGTAGGAGTAAAGGCTTCCGCTGCCAGCAATCCTATCCCCAGCACTATCAAAAGCACAGCCGCAACGTTGACCTGAAACAGCCCTGATCCAAACAAACCCATGATCAGGAGAATAGATCCCGCTACTTCCGGCAAAAAATAGCCCGGTGAAGAGAAGCCGATAATCAATCCATACACTCCCAGCATGATAAATAACGCAGCCAAGGCGGGATCACTTATTATATTAATAAGCCTTTCATTCACACTTACTGGAATTTCTTCAATCCGGGCATTGGATGTATTTAGAGCCACCCTCCCCCGACCTGTTGCCACTTCCCTGCCGTTCACCTTATCAAGCATCTCTCTGGTATTATCTGCCATTACATCTATTACTCCATTATTGAGAGCTTCCTCGGCTGTAAGGGTAAGGTTTTCGCTAACGAATTTTTCGGCCAGATTTTCCGGCCTTCCCCTTTCCCGGGCTATGCTCTTCATATGCCCGGCCAGGAAATTTATGGTCTTTTGATCTGCAGCCTCTGTTTTTTGCCCAATTACACCCACTGTTACCGGCATAGCTGCCCCACATGTAGTTCCCGGTGACATAGCTGCGACTTGACCGCTTATAAGTATAAATGTACCAGCCGAGGCAGCTATAGCTCCCTTAGGATTGACGTAAGTAATAACAGGAATCCCGGCCGCATCCATGCCCTGTATGATATCCAGGGTAGCGGTAACCAGACCACCGGGGGTGTTCAATAATATAACTACTGCCTGGGCACCATTATTCTCAGCCTCACTTATACCCCTCAAAATATATTGGGCTGTTCCAACCGTCACAGTATCTTCAACTCGGATAGTGTATACCAGCGGCTGCGGCTCTGCAGCAGCTATGTAAGCGTGGGGACCCAATATAATAGCCAAAAACCCCAGCAGGCTGATAAGCTTATACAATTTACTAAAATTTATACCCAGCACCCCCTGGACTTGCATACATTTAGATTTTGTTTTTAATATTGTCCAATCTTATAAGAATATGTATTTTAAACTTAAAACAAGGACGCGTTTCTCCCGTTCCCGTTTATCAGTAAGTTAGGGGCATGCACAGGCGGAAAATTCCTCAGAAGGAAAATAGCTCGTTTTTCAAGAGAATTGATTTAAGAAAAAGAAAACGTTCACTAATGTCAAAATTTTCTGATAATTTGTTGACAATACCCTGCTCAATGAATACAATGTAAATACCAGGATGTAAGGTAAAACTTAGATCCTGATATTCACCCTAAAGATTAGGTTAGTTCTTATAAAAGTAAATTTTAGCAGGCATTAAAGGACATAGGGATGAAAATCCCACCGTCTGGGAAAACCTCTAAAATAACTGGAGTAGGAACAAAAAGCCAAAATCCGGAAGGGTGACAAATATACAGGATGAAGGCGGAACTGGAAACCTGGGGGCCCACCTGGAAGATGAAGGCTGGTTCTTGTAAAAGAAAATTTTAGCAGGAAATCACTGATTGATGAATGAAAGTTCAGAGAATCGGCAGAAACTCTAAAATTACAGCTTGAATGAGAACTGAAACCTGAATCAGAAAGGAAGAATTCAGGGAAGAAAGGAAAACTGGTAATCCTGAAAATTACCCCAAAGTGGAAGAAAAAGTTCTGAAGGAGACAATTTTAGAAGGAAAGAGACATGTGGATGCAAATCCAATCTGGTGGAATCTAAGACAAATCAAGAGGAACTGGAACGGAAACTTAAGGGTGATTAATCCACAAGGGAGGTACTCAATGTACCCTAACCAATCTCCAAAGTAAGAGGGCTGGCATAAAACCACAATGCTGGCTCTCTTACATTTTCTGGTTTTATTTATGTTAAACTTATGGGACACTGGAACCGTCGGGCAGTTTCCTTATCCCCGTGTCACAATGTTTTCGAGTTTTTTTTTTGCTTTTAGGAGAAAATATAACGAACCCTTGGAGCAATCGCTTGATAAAATGGTAATCCCTGACAGGTTTTTAAATTACACAGATGATAAAATATAATATATCAGTGATTTTCTCAGCCATTATTTATTTCAGCAAGCAGGTAAGGAGAAATGGTATGCCTAAGTTGTTAGCCTTAGAACGAATTGCATGCAAGGATATTGCAGGTATAATCCTGGCATCTCTCATAATTGCTGTTGCCATTCAATTTGTCGTCGTGCCCGCTCATCTGCTCACCGGGGGTTTGAGTGGAGTTGCTATTATTCTGCATTTCATCACTTCCTATCCTATCTGGGTATGGTATATAGGTTTGAATATTCCGGTCTTTATAGCGGGCTATAAGTTGGCCAGCAGGCGCTTTACACTCTACAGTTTTATTGGCATGATAAGCTTGTCTGGATTCCTGGCCCTTTTAGCACCCCTGGATATAAAACTGACGGTAGACGACATACTCCTTTCTGCATTGCTGGGCGGGACTCTTAACGGAGTGGGAGTAGGGATGGCCTTAGTTTTCCGTGGGTCCACCGGTGGTCTGGATATTATTGCAGGTATCGCACACCGGATATGGGGAGTCAACTTTGGAACTACTATATTTGTTACCAATGTCCTGGTCTTGGCGTCAGCCCTGATTACCAGCAACATCGAATTGACCCTTTACTCGGCCTTAACCATGTTTGTCAGTTCCAAGATGGTTGACAGCGTTACTTCTGGATTTATAGCCAAGAAAACCGTAATAGTTGTTTCAAAAAAATCCGATGATATTGCTCAAGCGATTCTGCATCGAATGCACCGGGGATGCACTCTCCTGAACGGTAAAGGAGCATATACCGGGCAGATGGAAGATATAATTATGGTTACTACCGGCAAAACTCAAATTCCTCGCCTCAAAGAACTGATCTTCCACCTGGACCCCCAGGCTTTCATCACTATAACTGATACAGTAGAAGTATATGGCAGGGGTTTTAAGCCTTGGGACAAAGAAGACGTTTAACCACGGGGACGGTTCAGAAAAGCAAATAGGCTGTACAAGATGTACAGCCTATTTACCGTGTAAATGCCTATTGAAGCGGGATAGCTCCAATATTGATCTCTAAGTAAAGTATTATTCGACTTTCTGCAGCTCATTAAACCAGCTTTCATTGTGATGAGCAGTGATTTCAGCATCGACGTAACCATCCATCATCATCGAGGCAAATTCCACTCTGGACTTGGGATGAATAGCGGCCAGGAAGAAGTGCCCACCCACTAAGAGAATCATAATTATCGCAGTCCAGAAGTGAATATTGTAGCACATAGACAGGAAGGCGGCCGGTAAAGTATACCGCCACAACCACATAGGAAATCCGGTCAGGATTATCAACAGACAACCTATAATGATTAACCCGCCCAGTATTTTCTGACCGGCATTATATTTGTCTTGAGGTGGAGCATGCTCAACTTTGATAAAGGGCACATATCCTCCCATGGTTTTAAGCCACGCGATATCGTTCTTGGTGAAGGTTGATATAGTATCAATAAATCTGGAAAATCGCTCAAAGTTTAATAAAATATAGATGGTAGGACCGGTCAGGAACAATACTCCCGTCCACCGATGCACCAGTGAGGCATTGGCTGGTCCGCCAAAAATATTGCTGATGATATTTATGTCCCAGTAAAAAGCTATTCCGGTAAGACCCAGTATAATAAAGCATATCAAGTGCACCCAGTGCATCATCCGGGTCTGCTGGTCATGCTTTAATACTTTTCCCTTTATTTCACTCATCTCTCATCCTCCCTGTTATGCCGCATGATCTTCATCATGATGTTCTAATTCCTCAATAAGAGCAGGTATATCCTTCCCGTACCTGGTATGCAACAGGTGATGGGCTTTTTCACTCACCGGGTTTACCCCCCCGGGAGAAAGGAACTCCTGGTATATCTGTGCTATTTCTGGATTATTATGCGAGCGGCGTATGGCCATCGACTCATCAAGAGTATAGAGTCCCTGTACTCTTTCAGCAATATAATCATCACTGGCTTTGTAAATATCTACTCCGAATTTGGCAAATACTCCAGTGACAACTACGGTAACGGCTAGAATTGCCGAGCCTTTTAAAAACTGCCGCCTGGTAAAGCCTTCTTTTTCTTTAAAAATACTCACTTACAAAAATCCTCCTTTCTCTAATAAGTGTCTCGCCTTATGGGCTGTCCACCACCGTTTATACATCCGCCCGGGCAGTTCATGACTTCAATGAAATGGTATGTACTTCTTCCGGCCAGAACATCTTCTATAACACTATCAACATACTTAAGCCCAGTAACTACACACACATGAACCGGCAGCTTGGTTCCCAAAGCCTTTACCGGAATCTCTACGGTTGCCTCTCTTACTGGCGCCAACCCCCTGACCGCCTCAAATTCCACCTTATCCAATTTTTCCTCACTGAGGATTTCATATGCGGTCCTCAAAGCAGCTTCCATAACACCTCCGGTAGCGCCAAAAATGGTCGCCGCACCGGTTGAGAGACCGATAAACTTATCCGCATCCTCATCGGCAAGATTTAAAAAGTCTATCCCGTCCGCCTTAATCATCTCGGCCAGTTCCCGGGTAGTAATAACATAATCGACATCCTTAAACCCACTGGCTATCATTTCCGGACGGTCGCATTCATATTTTTTGGCCGTACAGGGCATAACTGATACTACTATCATATCTTCAGGATCTACATTCAATTTCATGGCCCCATAGGTTTTCGCCACCGGCCCAAACATCTGCTGCGGTGATTTGGCCGAAGAAATGTGTGGTAGAATGTGGGGATACTTATCTTCCGCATACTTGATCCAGGCCGGACAGCAGGAAGTAAACTGGGGCAGCGGACCGCTGCTCTCAAATCCCTCAACACCCAGAGCGTTGAATACCCGATGAATTAGCTCGGTTCCCTCTTCCATGATAGTAAGGTCAGCCGTAAACTCGGTATCATATACCCGATCAAATCCCAGTTTTCTAAGGGCAGCATACATCTTATTTTTCACATTGGTACCGGGCGCCAGGCCGAACTCTTCACCCAAAGCTACCCTGACCGCTGGTGCTTCCTGGACTACAACGATTTTAGTTGAATCATTCAAAGCCTGCCGGACCATCTCCACTGAACTGGCATCACTGATAGCCCCAAAAGGACAATTGATCAGACATTGTCCGCAGTTCACACATAGTCTGGGGTCAATATGATGTTTTTGCCCCAGCATCCCACTGATGGCTCCTGTCGGACAAATGCTAGTGCAGTGATCGCAGGCTTTACAATCATTGGTAACATGAATTACTCCTTCAGCAATAACTGTACTCAAACTTTTTTTCCCTCCCCATAAATAAATTTGCATAAATTACGTTGATTTGAACACTTCACCTCTGTTTGCAATCCCAATCTTGTATAATTAATGTTAATGCATATTATAATATTATATTATAGGTATTTCTTATTTATCTTCTAAATCCTATTTCCTGGAGCTTTAACGGTACTCAAACTCGTCCCCCTTCCTACCAGTTAAATTGACGGAAAATACACTATTAAAAACCTCACCTCCGTGAATAATCCCAATCCGATCTATCTATAACAACAGACAAAAAAACGAAAGCAAATCTGCCTTCTGGCAATTTCACCTTCGTGGTTTCTACGGTATACATGCAGTTTTAATTATTTGAATTTAGATCGCCAAAGCTGCAGGATCTTCATAATCCCGTTTGCTAAATGCTAGATTCCTAACGAATCTTAAGAACGATCTTTTAACATTGTACCATAATTATTTAACATACATGCTCCAAAACCCTTTTTTTGACTTTTCAATTTATTAATATGACCCGCAAAAATATCCCCTTTGTGTCATCAAATGTTTTACAATTTCAGAATATCTTCCAATTCTTACTATAATTTTTGATAATTATAGTACACTCTAATATATATGTTATGGGGAGTGATCTTATGTTCTGCCAGAACTGCAGAAATAGATTACCAAATGATGCGATTTTCTGTCCCGAATGCGGCAGCCAAACTATCAATACAGCTATATGGCATCCAACACGTGGAACCGTTTTGTATACTTTTCCATTATTAACAGGTATTGACTCTTTTCTTCTTCATTCTTAAATATCCACTTTCGGTTATTGCCTCTGGAAATCACATGATAAAACGCACCCGGATAATGTATACGAGGTTCACTTTCTGCATAAATCAGGTAAGATAAAAACAGGGAAAAGAGTATAAACTATAAATGTTTCTATTTATTGTCACCGGCTTTATATAAGAAAGGATGCAGCAGCTTATGAAGAAAATATCACAGTCCTTTATTATTGCTATTATTCTGATTTCATTACTGGGACTGGCCAGCTGCCAAAAGCAGACGGTAGTAAAAGATATAGAAGATCCAGCGCCAACACCCCAGGAAACTGTTCAGCCTTCCGAACAGCAGGCCCAATCAGCGGAAGCCCTTCCGGATGATAATGTTCCTAGCCAACTGGTTAACATTGGAAGCCAAACCTTGAACTGGTATTTTGTTCGCAACAGTGACCATAAAACTCCGGGAATAAATAATGATATAGGTTTTAATCTGGCCGATTATGATGCTTATTATATAGGCAGCAAAGAAAAAGTCATATTTTTAACCTTTGATGAAGGCTATGAAAACGGCTACACCCCTGAGATACTAGATGTATTAAAAGCCAATCAGGTTCCAGCGGCCTTTTTTGTCACCGGGCCTTATGTTACCGGCAATCCGGAGCTGATCAAGCGGATGGTGGCTGAGGGACATATCGTAGGCAATCACAGCCAAACCCATCCTTCCATGCCTGCCAAAGCTAGTAACTCCAAAGAATTCAATCGTGAAATTACCGATGTTGCCAGATCTTTCCAGGATCTGACCGGCAAAGAAATGCCTAAATTTTTCCGCCCGCCCCGGGGAGAATACAGTGAAAAAAGCCTGCAGATGACAGAGGAATTGGGCTATAAGACTATATTCTGGAGCTTCGCTTATCAAGACTGGTTAGTAGATCAACAACCCGACCCGGAAGCTTCCTACCAGAAAATCATGCAGGGTACTCATAACGGAGAAATCATCCTCCTGCATGCGGTTTCATCCACCAATACCCAAATATTGGACCGGGTTATAAAAGATATAAAAAAGCAAGGGTATCGTTTCGCACCCCTGACCGAACTGAAAAAGGGGTAGGGAATCAAGGGGACGGTTGGACGGTTCTTCAGGGGTTGGATAATGAGTGTATAGATGCCGCATTGATGTTGATATATTTCACGGTGGATAGGGGCATGAATTTGCCGGTCTGCAGTACTCCTTTTACTATCCCGATGACTCTTTTGACCTGCCTGCTCTGGAATTTTAATTCCCGGATTTCTTTTTTGTACTGCAGGTATTCTTGGAATTTTTCTATGGTGTAGCTGGTCTCATAGTTTTTCTCCTCGGGTATATATTCTTTTTTTTCCACACAGACCAGGTCTTCTGTTTCCGGACTCCCCCCTTTCTTCAACAGGTACATGTTCATGCTTTCTTTATTACCGGTGGCGATAGCGAAGTCGGCTTCTTTTGCGGCTACTTCCGGAAAGGGCAGGAGCCGCTGTCCTCTGAGATCCATGCCGTTCAATCCTTCGAAGCTGAGCCGGGGGATGGTGGGCAGGTACCTGGCATCAGCCAGTAAGCCGGCCAGGGAGGCCAGGTGGTTTTCAATTACGGCTGCAGCAGGTATCTGCCCCAGGTGCGGGTACAGATTGCATTTCAAGGCCTGCTCCAATGCCTGCAGGTGATGCAGGGGAATGCGTTTCCTCCCGATCTCATAGTTGGCCAGGGTGGCCCGGGGTATGTTTATCATTTCACCCAGTTTCTTCTGGGTCAGCTTCCTTTGCTTTCGTACTTTTTTTATCCGCAAAGCGATATCGCTATATATTTTTTCCATTTTAAATCCTCCTCAAATTTTTCCTGCAGCTTCAGTCTTAAACTTCGCTAAGCAGTTTTATCCTGCTTCATTTTTTAAAACTGCTCTCCTTCTAATTTTATGAAAGATTATGGTTTTGTGTGCCCGGGGAACGAATATTCCCTATATGCGTTTTGGGGGCACACGATTTGCTAAATTTTTTCACCGATTTTATTTTTGAGAGCTGCAAAATAAAATAAAAGATGGAGTAAGTATTTTTTCGAAAAGAGTTTATTTGAAGCGTCACCCTGTGTTATTGTAATATTTTAGGTTAAAATAAAAAGGAAGGAGGGATTACGAAATGTCTGAAAACAACAGTTTGGAAGCTGATATTTATGAATTTTTTCTTAAACTGGATCGCAGTTTATTTGTGGACCGTGAATTTCAGAATTTGGCTGCTAAAGATCATCCCCTCCCCATAGGTTTTAATCAGACTATTTCGCAGCCTACCCTAGTGCTCTATATGACCCTTCAACTCGATTTGAATAAAGACTGCCGGGTTCTGGAAATTGGAACCGGTTCCGGTTACCAGACCGCATTTTTAGCAGAGTTCGCCGGCCAGGTTTACACGGTGGAAAGAATTCCGGAACTGGCCGACAAAGCCAGGAAAAGGCTGCAGTCCCTGGGATATGATAATATCTCCTTCCAGACAGCAGATGGCAGCCAGGGCTGGGAAGAATTTGCCCCTTATGACCGTATCATGGTAACTGCTGCCGCCGGGAAAACCCCAGAAAAACTGATTCAGCAGTTAACACCGGGGGGCAAAATGATTATCCCCGTCGGCCCCAGCTATAACCAGGAACTCTTTATGCTTACCAAAAATGAAAACCAACAAATTCAAAAGACATCCCTGGGAGAAGTACGTTTCGTTGAATTCAAAGGAGAATATGGCTGGAAATAAACTATATAAACCGCCCTTGAGAAATACCACTTAAAAAAATGACCAACAGAATCGTCCCTATTAACAAAGGCTTATACCGCCCACAGGTCTGGTCCCCAGTGTTCCGCCCAACAGGCAGGTTCTTCTCCCTGCAGTATGGATGCGAAAGTCTGCAGTGCCCTGAACGCATCACCTACTGGGTAATTAAAGGCGGTCCAGTTCTCACTGTCTTCACCGTCATGATTAGGAATAACCCAGTCAAAATGGCAGGCCAGGCACAGCTCAGCGGAAGCACTATTGGAACGCTCTTTTATATTCTCCAGGTCTTTAAATGACAGTATGCCTTTTTGTCTCTGGGTCCTGCGCAGCAGCTTGCGGCGCATAGCATCTATTACTATAGCAGGTATGTCGGCCTCCAGTAACTTCAGCCATAGTATTTCATTCTGTGATATAGGTGATATAAAAACTTTTAAGGTAGGCACCTCCGACATCTGGGGCAAATTCCATAAAGCCTCTGGAATAAAAGGATTTCCTTCGAAAAGCACATCCTGCCCCTGCTCCAGGATACGGAGCAGTTCTTTAACATCCAATCCCTGCAGATCCCCACGCACCTCTATTAACATGAAATTATCCCGGTCCCTCATCTTTTCCATTTCCTCCCGAGAGCGGAAATAATAGTCTAAACCCTCACCTTCACCAGGACGGGGTGACCGGCTGTTGTATAAAACCAGCTTATGCAAATTCTCATACAATTCAGGGTAAAAAATGCGCAAAGCATTACACAGCGAACCTTTCCCCACACAAGACGGTCCGCTTAACATCACTAACCTTCCTATGGATTTCATTCTTAAGTCGATTCTCCTTTCGTTTGATTCCTCGAATTTACTTATTCTCCATTAATGTGGAAAATCCTGTTATTTATTTCCACATATCACATATATTATATTATTTGAGGCAATGGGTACGGGAGGCGACAGGTTTCTTGTCCCGCTTTTCCCGGGATAAGGGACCTGCCCCCTGTCCAGGAAATATATGATATCCGAACCGGAGCATTAGAGTTATAATCTTTACTAATGATTGCTTTATTGTTAACAATTGCCAGTGCCAAAATACATGGGGGTAAACATATGTTTATAGGCACTCATTCCCATATCCTGCCCGGACCCGATGATGGTTCACGGGACATAACACAAACCCTGGAAATGATTAAAATAGCAGCAGCAGATGGTATTACTGCAATTGCTGCTCCATATAATAAGCGGCATCTATGATAATAAGAAAGAAGAAATTCGATCTGCACTGCAGGAACTAAATAAATGAATTGAAAACGAAAATATACCCCTGCTGGTACTGCCCGGAGCTGAAGTAAGACTGGAACCTGATCTGCCCCAGTGTTATCTGCGGAGAGAATTGATGATTGAAACGATAGCGGCCGCTGCCTGCTGCTGGAACTCCCGGCTGCGTATGTCCCGAACTACACCAGCCAGGTGATGTATGAACTTCAACTGCAGGGTATCACCCCGATTCTTGCTCACCCGGAAAGAAACACCCGTATAAACAAAAACCCCGGGCTGCTGCTGGAGCTATCCGCCCAGGGTATACTATTAAATACTGGTTCCATTACGGATTATTCGGCTCAGAAGTAAAAAAACCGCCCTTAAGCCGCTTAAACAGGGCAGTGCGCACTTAATAGGCTCTGATGCCCACTCTGCCCAGAGCCGCCGGATACCCATCATATCCCCGGCCTATGAGCAGATTAGAAAAATATGTGTTGAGCTGTCCCTAAGAATTTCTCGATGACCTCCTGCAGACATTTGCTTCTTACCGTCAGATATATATTCTTATCGCTCTGTAAAGCTTTATGTAGTATACTGCAGAAACCCTGCCCCTTCAGCTCTACCGGCCCTATCTCATCTATGTATATGTCCTGGATGTTTTCATCCAGCAGCAGCTCCTCTATAATGCTCTCCCCAAAGCAAAAGCCAGCTTGAGAGAATATGAAACGATCATATCTAAAAGCTTCGTCAAAATCATCATTATAGTGACTTGCCAGCCGCACCAGACCATGCTTTTCGCCACTGCTAAGTCTTTCCAATTCATAACCGATACAGCCTTCCGATCCCTGATAAATTTTGCGGCTTACAAAGCCATCCCCTGAACCAGGCACTGCACCACGATAGATCTCCCGCATTTTAGTAGTCTTCCCGGAGTCCAGATCACCAGTAATTAAATAAATCACAGTTCATCTTCTTCCCATAAAAATGCTGTGTTCGGGATGGGAACGGGTTTGGCCTCTCCACTATAGCAAACTAAGCCTCTCATAACAGTAAACCGGATGACTGTCCCCCTGTCACGCACTATTGGAACATTCCTGGCACCAAGCTCCTCAAAGGCTTGGTGGGTCCCCGTTCCTTAGCCTGAGACCTTCATGCTATTTTGGCATTCTCAGAATCTACATAGCATACTCCTTTGACTCAGCCCGTTTGTCCCCGAACCTCAGCTTTGTCCACTCCGTTTCCTATTAAGCACAGCTCGACTCATGATACCGCTCTCACTATCCCACTGCTCAATCCCATCACCGCCACCGCCGCAATCAAATTACCCAGCAATATCGCCGAAAAAGCCCATTTAAACCGAATATCCAGCAAGGCCGCAATAATAGTCCCGGTCCAAATCCCAGTCCCCGGCAGCGGCACTGCCACAAACAAAGCCAGTCCCCAAGCTCCATACTTTTTCACATTTTTGCTTTTACCCAGAGAACGCTTGACAAACCTGTTTACCGCATTCTTAAACAACTTGGTTTCCTTTAAATAATTAAAAAGCGGCCGGACACAAAAGAAAATAAACGGTACCGGAATAATACTGCCGATAAAACTTATCACCGCAGCATTAACCGGTGACAATCCCATAGAAATACCAATCGGAATTGCCCCCCTCAGCTCAATAACCGGTAACATCGCAGTCAAAAACACTGTTATTTCAATAGTTAAGAAACTAAACAATTGTTTAAAAAACTCTTCCATTATTTTATTTTACCCTACTTCACTCTAAAATTCTGCTAAGGAAACGCGGATGACTTCTCCCTGGGAAACATCAGGGACTGTCCCCTCCGTTTCCTGTCAAGCGAAGCTTGACTCACAGGTTGGTGTATCCCCTGACCAACCCCCTTCCCACCGGTAATAATATTACGTATATATTTCTTTATTACCAATATTATAAAAAAAGGAGGTAATATTTGTTCTACTATAACAACTAATCCAGTTGAACGACTCGGCCTCCATATAGGAAATGAGGCAACCGCAATAATAAAATCAAGCGGAATAATTATCTCCAAGTAAACATTACTTAGAACACATTCAGGTGGGTAAAGATATTTTTCCTCATCATGTAATTAGACCATAACCAGGGTCTTTCGAGACAAAATCCCCTAAGCTGGGGCTTGTGTCTTTTAACGTGTTTAGAACTCCCTGCTCAGGCATATCAGTCGAGCCATAGGAGCAGGTACACCTTGGGCGACCTCAGCTCAAATACTTACAAAACTGCTGCTTCTGCTGGGCGGCCTTACCGATGCCTACCGAAAACTCTCGCTCAACATCATCAATGACACCTTTAATCACCAGCGAATAACCCAGATAGTTTTGGGACCGTTCATCAAATGAACGAATCAACCTGATTCTTGGTTGAATCGATAAGATGATTCCTTTATAAAATATTTTCTTATCTGCCATTCAATCACCTCCAGCAATGCCCGTCCGATGTTTTCCTTCTATACCTCCGACACAAAAGCTGTCAACAACCCCGTCCTCTGACAACCCCTGCAATAGTAACATAACGTGTGGCGACAACCTTCCACAGCATCTAAAACGGGGAGAGCAAAAATGTTTAATTTAACTTATAATGAACAGTCCACTGGGTTTTCCGGAATAGTTCAAAGCGGCGGAATAAGCGGAGCCAACCTAATTTTTCTTCATCAGTATCAAAATATGACCAGTCATCCAAAAACTGAATGCCAGGATTCCAGGTCTCCATTGCTTCACTGCTGCTGATACCAAAATGGAAAGTCGCTCCTGGTCCTAAATGCAGCTCTTTTTTCATTTTGAAATCCATCATTTTCTTTAACAAGGGTTTGCGCAGCCATACCTGATTGAATACTTCGCATACCAGCTCAGAACCAGGGAACTGCGACTGAAGCTTTAATACCAGAGATTTCACATCACGCTGACGAAGATACATGAACACCCCTTCCGCTATAAACAGATAGGGACCCCGGCCGTGCCGGTCGAGAACTGACATCCAGTCATGGTCCAGCACGTCACATCCGATAAAATGATAGCGTTCATTTTCTGTGATAAGCTTTTTCTTGATAGATATCACCTCAGGAAGATCCAGGTCGTAGAAGGAGGTCCGTCCGTTATCAATGCGCCAGAAACGGGTATCCATCCCGCAACCGATATTTACAATGACTCCTTCCGGCGAGTGCTTCAAGAAATCACGAACATATTGATCATACTTTTTGGCCCTTATAGCAATATGAACGATCAACTTTTTATCCAGCCGGCCACGTACTAATCTCTTATATAGAACCTGGTCTGAGTGGTACAGCTTCCCATTTAGTCTCTGAACAAGTTCCACTGACATGGGGTCATTAAGGATGGGATTTTTCGATTGACTCTCCAGAGCATGACAGTAAAGGGTTACAAACAGGGTAGCAGACACATCGTTAACATCTATATCAAGCGATTCTACGGTTTTTCCCATTACCATCTGACCTCCCGAGTTCCCTGCAATTTTTACTGTTATAGTATTTATCAACGCTGTTGTTAATAATATACAACAGTTTGTGTTAAGCAGTATCATTTAATAGACTATAATAATTGATAAGGATAAACAAGGCAGGTGAAGTGTTTTATGGAAAAGGAACATCAACTTGAATCAAGGGCTGAAAAACTGGCATCTGGAGTTAAGACTTCCGGAACCGCAGTCGGGATGGGAAGGCTGCTTCGTAATCTGCTGGGTCTGGTGATAGTATCGGTTATCATGCTGCTCCTAATGTCCTGGGGAATACCGATATATTTTAGGGTCACGGTGATACTCATCATGGTGGGGCTGGTGGTTATGGATGTGATCCGCCTGAAACAAACGGCAGGAGTGGATTTGTATGAATTAAACGAAACGGCTGCACTGCTTATAAAACACCCCAGACCGAACAGGATATAGCCGGTAAAATCCATGAGAATATCTTCTTTGCAGCCGGTGCGGCCGACATTATACAATTGGTTTGTTTCATCAGCGCTCGCCACCAGCAGGACGATCATTCCCACTGCTGCCCATCTAATAATTATATTTTTCAGGGATGCTTTGGTGGCCAAAAGCAGCAAAATGCCAAACAACCCATAAATAGTTATATGGGCTAGCTTACGAATCAAAAAATGAATGAACACTACCGTGTCAATATGGCTGTCATAAATCATGTTATTATAGGAAAATGATATAGCTGGTACATTTTGAACCATCTGTACTAATCTTTCATTTTGCTCTATTAAGGGGCTGATATCCTGCTGGTTAAACTGCTGTTGTGAAAAATGGGCTATACCAGCCAGACAAATGAATACCGGGACCCAGTTCCAGAATTTCTTCATTTTATTCTCCAAGCTTTTTTCCATAGCTACTATTCTAATGCACTGAAATAAAAACTCCTGTCCCCTTGCTTTATATAAAATTTTAAAATAGATATACTACCATACCGGCTATAAATAGAAAACTCACTACTAATATTATAATAATCTGCTTTTTTTCTCTTCTACACTCAAATCGTTCCACCACTGATTATCTTTCCATTTACTCAGGTTTAATAATCCAATAAGAGTGAGGATTGTACCTGGTACAGTGAGAGCTTCGTTTCCGGTTGGAATACCTACAGCTATCCACATTATCCCCACTATGAACAAGTTAATAATCAGGTTTAGTCCTTATTTTACCCTGCTTGACCAGAATCACAAGTACTATGGCCAATATTGCAATCGATGCCAGTATCCATATCTTCATGTCCATAATGCTGCCATCATCTTTTGCAGTCTTGGGGACGGTTGCCAGTACTTATTGTTTACACTCAACCGTGCTTTTATCAGGTCATTATGCTAAAAATATGGAAGCCAAAAGAACATCCCCCGCCCCGCTATATATTGGAATGCAGACAGGAAACATTCCCACCTCACCAAGGATATTTCTTAATTATTAAGGCATAATAATATACAAATATATGGCAAAGGGTGATCTAATGGAAATCAATAAATCCGAAACTTTTACTCATTGGGAAAACTGGAAAGGGACACTTGCCAAAGCAGTATCATTAGCGGAGATAGTGGGCATGTCCGATAAAACAGTTGAAAAGGCAGCCGTTAAAATAGGAAGTATATTAGCTGCAAGCATCGACCCTGAAAATAGAGAACAGCGGCTCTTGCAGGAATTATGGAAGGTTGGAGATGATAAGGAAAGAACCGTTCTGACCAGAATGATAGTAAAGATGATCCGAACCGATATACAACATTGATTCAGGCACGGGGAAGGTTTTCCGCTTTTTATTTATAGGGCGGATGAAAACTCCAGCTTTATCATTCTTAATGCTCTGCTGGTGGCATCGGTCAGGAGTTCACCGGCACGAGATATGGATTCCTCCAGACTGATAGGGCCGGGAGCCATACTCATGATGGCGTCTATACCAGCTTCATATACGGTCTCTGCTCCGGGACCTATTTGCCCTACCAGGGCCAGCACCGGCAGATCATATTTTTTGGCCAGCCGGGCCACCCCTACCGGAACCTTGCCGTAAAGACTCTGGGCGTTGATGCTGCCCTCGCCGGTAATGACCAGATCTGCTCCAGCAGCTAGAATATCTTCGAAGCCCAGGATTTCAAATGCCAGTTGAATTCCAGAGCACAACTTCCCTCCGGCAAAGGCAATAAGTCCTGCACCCAGGCCGCCTGCGGCTCCAGCCCCGGGGACGTCATGCACCTTTATTTGCAGGTCGCGTGCTATGATTTCAGCCAGATTGATCAGGGCTGTATCCAGCAGCGGAAGCATCTCCAGGCTGGCTCCCTTTTGAGGACCGTATACATAAGCTGCCCCATTCAGACCGTATAATGGATTTTCAACATCACAGGCTACCATAACCTCGGTTTGGGCCAGGCGAGGATCAAGACCAGATATATCTATTTGGCTTAGCTTTAACAGTCCCTGGGCACCCGGGCCGATGTCTGAGCCCTTTTCATCGAGCAGTTTTACTCCCAGGGCCTGAGCCATGCCTGCACCCCCATCGTTGGTGGCGCTGCCGCCTATACCTATGATCAAGCTTTTACAGCCAGCATTTAAGGCTTCTAATATTAACTCTCCGGTCCCGCGGGTGGTAGTGACCAGTGGATTGCGATCACTGCGAGACACCAGAGGCAGCCCCGAAGCAGCAGCCATTTCTATTACCGCGGTTCGCCGATCATTTAGTATGCCGTATCTAGCCTGGATTTTATCACCCAGGGGATCAGTCACCGGGCAGTCTATGAAACAACCTCCAACAGCAGCTATAAGAGATTCGCTTAACCCCTCTCCCCCATCTGATAACGGTACTTGAATGACTTGAGCAGCAGGAAATATATTTTTAACGCCCTCAGTTATCCTCTGGGCCACTTCGCTGGCACGCAAACTTTCCTTGAATGAATCCGGAGCAACAATAATACGCATTATATGTTCACCTTCCTTTAATGACACCGGGGATACCGATGCTTCCCTTGAGGAGCCGGTATAAGGCGCTTCCCCCGATAGGCAGTTGGCAATCTTTCAGTACCATTTAAAGGAATTACAAAAACCGCCTATGACCATCTTCTTATCCCTGCTACATCTTACTACAATTCTTGAGAAAAGATGACAAATTGGAACCGTCCCCAATGTCATCTTTTGCGCCAGTAGCTTCGGAAGAGGGGAGAGCCTTTCAGACGTCTGGTATTGAACTGATTTTCCGCCAGCATCCTGGATACCAGTTCCTCTTCCTGGCTCCAGGCGTTTTCCATGATCCTTATCATCTCATTATGATTTCCTTTTTCCATGGCCTGAGCCATCTGCATCCATTCCTCTTCCAACTGGTCTCTTTCCTCTAAATAAGCTGGTAGTTCCGGTACCTGATGGCGAAGTATCATCCGGAACACCTGCTCTCTTCTTTTCCAGAAGGCCAGGGCTTTTTCGAATTCTTCTTCTTTAAAGGGAATTTTATTATAGTCGACCAGCCACAGAGGCTTGAAAATGCTTATGCAGGGAGTTGAACTTCCGGTCAGCCAGTAAGTACATTGTTCTTTGCTGAGGGAGGCGATATAGCTCCCGGTAGTGTGGTCACCGATGATCCCCCCGGCATGCATGCAGATGCTTTTCAAGGAAGAGCGCCGAAATTGCTTTCCTTCCAGAGATGGGTGGTGGGAACGTAAAATGGATTTCATGAAATTTATGTCAATTTGACCGCGATTCTTTTCCAGAGCTGACTGGCTGTAAGTATGGCGAGATTTGGCACCGCTAAAATGGGTAAACAGAGAATCACTGTAACACTGGGCAAAATTGAAGTCGTGTTCCGACTTACACCATTTGCGCTCTATGGCATGTTGCACCAGACGTGGATGGGCCTTTTCAAATGAATTGCCGATAGACAGGCTGTTGGAGATGCTCCTGACATCTTTAACTCTCTCGGCGGCCCAGTATTCTCCTGCAGTTTCTAAGACCCAGGCTGATTCCAGGTCTGCTATCAGGAAAGAATTATGATAGTAGAACTTTTTCTCATATCCACAGTTTCCTCCCTGTCCATACTGTTCTAGCAGAGAAACGATAAAATTCAAGGCCTCCAGGCTGTTCTTACATCGCTCCAGAGCCAGTCGGATCATATCCATACCGGTTAATCCGGTTTTAGCGTATTTTTCCAGGGTAAAGACAGCTTCATTACCTATGTTAAGGCCGTATTCGTTGCTTCCCATTTCACATCCCCATATCCAGGACGGCTTGAGAAGAAATACCTCATAAGTTATTTCACTCTGCTCAACTTCAATATAAGTGCATTGTACTTTTTCACCCGCCGGGTGTTTTTTCCGAGGGATGCGAACCATAATATGAGGCTCATTAGGCTGGCGGTCACTGTTTTTGGCAAACAGCACCTCACCATTTCGGGTTGCCAAACCGAGGGCCACCATGGTATCACACATTATTAAATCCCCCTTCCTGATATGTTGATTATACCCCAGAGAAGGAGGCAATCCCAACCATAAATTGTATGCATTTGCCGTTTTGTGTCGTTAGAGGAGCGGGATAAACAAGTCTATCGGCAAGTCCACCCCTAGCATTAAAATAGTTAATTATTTTAGAAGCTCACTGGCATCGATAGTCTTCCAGTTTCCTTCCTGCATAACCAGGTACAGGGCCTGTCTGGCTACCACAGAAGCATACCAAAGCATCTCCGTCCTTGCCTGCTTATGGCCTGTTGGCGGGGAAACACCCACAATATTATAAATAGTTATCCTCTTTTACGTAAAATTACCTGCCCCTTCGCATATTATAACTAATTCTGCGATTGGGTGCGGCCCGAAAGATTCTCAATCTGGCCCATTTTATCACCTGAATATTATTTTTCGGTGGGATAGCAGAAGTAAAATTTGGTGCTGAAAATATAAATCCGATCTTCTCCTGGTTCTGATTACTGGATGTGCTTACTGTTGTTCTCTGAAAATACGGTAGCGTACGACCCTGAAGCCCGGAGATGGCAAGGGAGTACTGCTAAAGGAGGATGTTGTTATAGCCAACAGCTGGACTTTTTCCACTGTGTATTATAGAACCTTGGTATTACGGTCAGCGCAGGTTGATGCTACATAAGAATCCGGTTTGATTATTATATCAACCAGACCCAGGTTTTTCATATAACCGGTCATAGCCGGTATTAAGGATTTGGTTTTGCCCCTTTCTCCGATATCAAGATGCACTTCAAATTTGAAACCTCTTTCGGATACATCCAGGAATTCTTCTAATTCATCTTTAATGATCTTTTCCGCAGTCAGGTAAGTCAAATGGCTTTCCATTGAAATTTTTTCAAAAAGAGACATTTTTACGCGGGGAATAATATGTTTTCTTATGCAGTACCAGGCTCCCTTGCCCACTCTATGAATATGTACGGCCGTAACAAAACAGATATAGTCTTTATATTCGTGGGAATCGCTGCCCACCCCGAGAACATATTCATTCCGGGTATCTTTCCTGATAAATTCGACTATTTTACCATATACTTGATCAAAGCTCATACCATTTCGATCTGTATTATTAAAAAATTTAAAACTTTCCGTATCATATAACAACTCTTGAGAACCCTGCAATATCAAATCTTCACCTTCGATCATATTTCCCGCTTTTTACACCATCTCAACTTATTGTTTTCAAGAACCAGTCCGAGAAAAATTAGTGCGTACTATGATTCAAGCAAATACATCTGTTCTTTGTATATTTAGGTTCCAGATTTCCAACGATATTTAATCAATAACTTAATAAATAGTTTTACTTTAAACTTCTATACATATCTATGATATCAATGTCCTGTAAAAACCAGATAAATTATACTAAATAGTATTATCAAGAATTGCTAAGACTATTGAAAATCTTTTTTTACCAGTACTTTCCTGGGTCTGTCGGTCAGCTTCCTTTAGTTTTTCCATGCGTTCCTTCAATGATGTAGATTTACCTGATGCAGAACGGGAGCATCTACTTGAAGGCAGATCCATTTCCGCACCTACAGGATTAATGAGAAATACTCCGGTACCTATAAAAACTAAACCTGCCAGATAACCCATGTAATTCCATCCTCTCCCCTGAGATATGTAAAAAACGAACCGGGTTAATGCTATTATAGTCATAAACAATATTATTTTCCATTCTTCAGGCCGCTAATTTTTACAATTTATGACACTCAGAACGGTATAAAAAGCATTATTAAAACTGATATAGCATAATTCGATGAATTTCAGGCCATCACTATACTGCATCTGCTGTGAATTAAACTCTTCTTTGGCTATTACGCCTAAGTTTTTTTAAATTATGGAGCTTAATTTAATTTTTTATAGTGGGCAACTTTCTTCAAGGGTCTATCTTTATTATTTAAATAAACAGGGAAGAGACCCTGAACATATGCTCTAAGAAAAAGGAACCATAGGCTACCATGAATCCTACCAATACGTCAGTGGGATAATGAACTCCCAGGTATATACGGGAAATACCTACCAATCCAGCGACTAGAAGAAATAAGGCTTGATAATTCGGATATCCGTTTGCCAGTACCAGGGCCAGACAAAAAGCAGCACAGGTATGTCCAGAAGGAAAAGAATAAATACACATGGGAAGCCGGTTGGCAATCACATTATTCAGCGCTTGGTAAGGTCGGGGCCTGTTAACGATGCGTTTTACCAGGTATACGATCACCTGACTGAAGGCAAGTATGACAGCTATCCTGGTCCCGGTGACCACCGTTTCATAACGGGGAGAAAGAATTAGCACTATAGGGAAAACTATACAGAAAAACCAGGATCCTATTTGAGTAATTAACTGCATGGTAATATTTAATGACAAACAGCGCAGACGGTGATTGAATAAGAAAAATAAGCGCAAATCGCTGCTTTTTATATAATTTTGAATATTATTCATTTCTATCTCCATTTCCCGGGTCGAAAACGCATCTCTTTATTTTAACTTCATATAACACCATTATGCTACTATTATTTTAATTTGCCTAATCCATTAAAAGCCGATCCAGCTAATTTATTACATGGGTTAAGAACATTCATATGCCCCACTTGTAAGCAGCCCCGGTTAGGAATATCTGGATTGAATAGTATTATCCCGGTGGCATAAGAAAGCCTGTTGACCCCTTTGGGCAACAGACCTGGCTAAAGAGCAAAGGTTATAAGCTTCAACCTTCAACTAAACAATTGTTTATATATATTTCACTAATACTTACAGCCCAATCAAAGTCTTTATTTCACAAATCAACATTTGTTAATTATTACCATATGTTTGTCCCTGTCCTCAGTACTCCTGGTATCCAGTCTTCAACTTTCCCTTAATGCAGAGGGTCTTTAGGAGGATCTATATCAGGTATTTCACCCAATTTTGCTTCCAGCTGTTTCAAACGATGGTTCATTTTGAAGAGCATGACCACACATAATATTGGAACAGCTATGACTAAAGCCAGAAGTAAGAAATTAATAATACTCCAGGCTATAACATATATATTCCCCAGCCATGCAGCACCCATCGAACACATAAGATTACCTCCATTTTGCTTTAACCTACCATAAATCTTATCACATTATCCCAACGTTGTACGGTAAGCATTATAATATCATGGTTAATTATAAACACCGTTTCTTAATTAAGCAATAAACATACCAATTACTCAATAGAATACAATACATAGTCTTGGGCCTAAAACAAATACTATTACTGAAAGGAGGTTGATCCAGAATGAAAATCGTAGCGGTACGCAAAAACCAGGATGGAAATATTACTGACTTTAAACTTGATAACAATCAAGAGGTGAACTACAGTCAGGCAGTCAGCATGGCCCAAAAGGGGGAGATAGAACACATAGATGTTTTTGATAGAAAAGGACGGGCCATCATTCGAAGTCAGCCCGATGGAGATCCCAACAATAATCTGGACCGTCTGCCTACCTTCTAAGAGCATTTGACTAACCCACGATTAACCCCAATAAGGCCCGGACATGTCTCTATGTTCGGGCTTTCTATTGTATACTCGGCTTTCGGCCGATTTCAAGACGCACTTACCAGAACTCAGCAAGGTTTTATATATCCTGATTATTTCAAGACATCCTGAGTTTCAAGTTCATCGTCTTTCAGATCAACATAGAGGTTCCCGTTTGCATCCATGGAAGCCAGTATTATTTGACTGATGTATTCTATATTCATCTTTCTTAATTCTTCTTTCAGCCAGACTTCATCTCGGTTTACCAGGCGCAGATGTTCCTGAAGGATTTTACCATTTATAATCAGGTTAGCTGATATCCCGGCGGGAGCTGCGGTCTGGTTTAGATCTGAAGGAGTAAGCGGCTTTTGAGCAGGCTTGAGCTGTACGCTGATAACCCCACTGGTTTCAAGTACGGCGGATTGAACATCGGCTATATTAAATACTCCTTTCTGCCTTAATCCTTCCAGCAAATCATTTATATGATATTTTTGCTGCCGGAGATTTTCCTCTAATACTTTTCCGTTTTGAATGATTATGGTGGGAACACCATCGATGATTCTCCGGGCAGGAATACTCTTCAGGGCAATTTTGGCAGCAATGATAGGTACCATCCCCCAGATAACCAGGCTGATGATTCCATCCCAATAAGATATGGTGCGATCCACAATCATTGCGGCCGCTATTGAGCCAATAGTTATAGCTACAATAAAGTCGAAAAAATTCAACTGCGATACTAATTTTTTCCCGATTAAAAGGGTAAAGAAAAACAGAATGCTGATAGCAGTTATATTTATGCCAATTAGCTTAAGATTATTAATAAGAACTTTATATGCGCCTCCCTGACCATCATTGGTAAATTTCAATCTTTATTGAATGGTCACTCCTTTATCCAATACCTGATATTTTTTTGATTTCGGTACTTCTCTATAGTTTAATATTTTTTGTATTATTTCCAAAAATTTATAAAAAAATATGCACATATTTGTTGGTCATCTGAATATAAATGACAATGTGCGTATCGGAGGACTGTGATCCACAGACCGGAATAACTCCCAAAGATGTGGTATGGAGAAAAAACAAGACTAAACTCTATCGCTATGTATCAGAACCTGGTCACAAGTACCGTACCCCGCTGCTTATAACTTACGCCCTTATAAATGAAACCTATATCCTGGACCTGACTCCGGGAATGAGCCTGATAGAACACCTGGTAAAGCAGGGTTTTGTATTTTTTCCATAAACATTTCTAAGATATTTTGTGTATTGCGTTAGGTTTTTATCCCGTGACACAGAGGAACACTTAGTTGGGTTATGCAGTTAGAAACCAGCCAAGTAGCAGGCATATTCCATGGGTCTGGATACTGCCACCTTTCTCATATCCGGGCTGATTTCGCTAAAGGATCTGCGGCCTGGTTTGGGATTGGCTTCCAGGAACCATACCTTGCCATCGGTATCGACTAGAAAATCCAGGCCCAATTCTCCCAGTGACCTGGCCTTGCTGTCGATGATTGCGGCTATCCTTAGTGCCAGTTCTTCCAGCTCCTTGCTTATAGCTGAGATCTGCAGGGATTCAAAACCTCTATCCTGCAGGATGGTTTCCGGTTCCTCTGCTTTTCCTCCGGTGTGGAGATTGGTGGTAATTTTTCCGCTGGCTCCGACCCGGGCAGCAGTACCGGTCACTTTCCATTCATTTGAGCGATTCTTCTGTACTAATACCCGGAAATCAATATGCCGATCATTTTCCTTAAACCTGATACTCTGTTGGATAATGGGCATGCTGCAATCCATACTTATCCTTATTCTGGCCAGGATTTCCTGCGGTCTTCTATAAACAAAGGAATTATCACCACCGGCAGTTTTGACCAGGTAGGTCCCCTTTCTTCTGCTTACCCTCACGATCCCTCGGCCTTTACAGCCGCCGGGTGGTTTCAAATAGACTTCTTTATGCCTCTTTAGCATGGAGATCAGGGATTGACTGGATTCCAGCAAGCGGGTTTCGGGCAGATGGGAAGCAACTTTGCTATGCTGCTCCAGCAGACGGTGGACTGCCCATTTGCTGCCAATGGAGTTGTTAAAGGTTCTGACTCCATATCTGGCTAATAAAGCTACGGTATGGTAGGAACCGACTGCAGCGGCATCAGTGAAATATCGATTGTAACAAACATCCGGCAGTGGAAAATACATGCGTTTCCAGCGTTCATCGGTTTTTCCGGAAAGATAATAGCCGTTTATGCATTTGCGTTCTCTATCAATATCCTGTGGACAAAACACAAAGCCTGATCCATTAAGGTTACGGATACTGCTCATCAAGCTGCGAAAGAAAGTGTTCTGGGCTCCAAATGAACTCCGTTCTTTACTATATCGGGCCGCCAATACACCTACCAGAGGGCCAAGCCTGAGCATTTTATCAGCCCTGGTAATATTTAAACTGATCCCGGCCTGCACTCCCAGAATGGCTGCTAAATCATCTGTAATATATACCCCTTTACTATCAGCGTCATGGCTATCCTCTGCTGCAGCTATATGGACTCTGACTATTCTTTTCCCAACTGCAACATTGCAGCTGCTTCCAGCGGTAAGACTTAAGGATTCTATTAATTCCCATGATATCGGCAGGTTTATGGAGGTTTTTTTCATAGCTGATTCCTTTTTACTAATTTATATATTTGTTTATTATATGAAAAATAGCTAATAAGGGTTATCGGGCTGCCCGGAATGGTCTTATATAAAGTTAACCTTTAAAACCCAAAATGAACCAAGGGAATCGTCTTGACTCATTGCAGCTTATTGCCGCAGGAGGTGCAGAATTTCTGGTCTGGAGTCACCTCTGCCTGGCAGGAGGGGCAACGGTTGGGGTTAGGCAAGACATCAGGGCCAGCTTTTGCAGTTGGAAAACCGGCTTCAGATGGTGGTGCTGGAACTGCGTCAACGGGTATCGGAGTAGTATAGATTTTTACCGGCTGTTCCTGCCCTTCTTCGATTAAGGTGAATGTAGCTTGGCCGGCTTGATAACCGCTGTGTTCCCAACTCTCATGGATAGGGTCCAGGTAATACCAGGAGCCGTTTAAGGGGTTTAACCAGTATTGAATCTTACCCACCTCCAGCATCCATTCTTCGATGGGCCCGAAAGCCTCTTCCATTGTCATCTCGGGATTGAGTTCACGGTCTTTTACCTTTTCATACCGGTATTCTATATCGATCTGTCTTCTTATTATTTCCTGCATTACCATGGCTCCTTCCCATAACTTGTTAATACGCTTTGTGCAGCCCCTAACTCTCCCTTTTTCTCATAGTATTTGAGAAAGGCTTGTTCGCCTCTTTCTTTACCATATTGATCTATAAATGCTTTTAAGTCTACCTGCATGGCGGGGCGTTCTAATATTTTATTTTCACCCCACCACGGATCGCCCAGCTTCTCGTTCCATTTTTTTACCCAGTCTTTTTCATCTATGATCTGCCCGTTGCCTTTTTGCATTCCATCCCAGAAGTCCAGGACTTTTCGTTCTCCATCCGGTAATATGACCAGGGTAGCCCGGTGGTTCACATTAGAGTTGCGCTCCAGGGTGATGCTTTCGACCACCACATCGTCTCCATAAATCTCTTTAACCGAGTCTTTTATCCAGTCGGCGCCCCATTCTCCATATTCACCGCATTGGCCGCCTTTCCAGTCCCCCAGCATTTCATTCCATACCCGACCTATAGTATTGTTCCAGAATTTTTGTGGCAGGTGTGGATTGCGCACATAGTAGTGATCAGCCATCTTATCCTTGATTATTTGATCCATAGCTTTGTCTAGATTTTCCTGACGGGTATAACCATCGGCATCCTCTCCATCTCGATCATAGCCCTGATAATCCCGGCCGTTTTTATCATAACCTTCACTGTCCCGCCCGTCTTTATTTAAGCCGTCACGGTCATAGCCATCTTTATTGTAACCTTGTTCATCAAAGCCGTCCTTATCAAAACCATTATTATCGAATCCGTTCTTGTCAAAACCGTCTTTATTATACCCGGCGCTGTCGTACCCGGCCCGATCATAACCATCTTCGTCGTAGCCCAGGCGGTCATAGCCTTCAGCATCCTGCCCCTGTTCGTTGAAACCGTCTCGATTGTAGCCCGAGCGATTAAAGCCATTGCTGTCATAACCATCACGATCATAGCCTTCTCTATCTATACCACTCCCGTTATAGCCATCTTTATCATAACCATCCCGGTCAAAACCATCTCGGCCCAGGCCTTTATCGTTATATCCTTCACTGTCATAGCCGTCTTTATCATAGCCATCCTGGTTGTAGCCGCTGCTGTCGTATCCATCCTTATCATAACCATCCTTGTTATATCCATCCCGGCCAAAACCATCTCTATCATAACCATCCTGATTAAATCCGTCCCGGTCGTAGCCATCTCTGCCCCATCCGTCTTTGTCATAGCCGTCCCGGTCATATCCGTCCTGATTATATCCATCTTCATCGTAACCATCCCGATCAAAGCCATTGCGATCATATCCATCGCTGTCATAACCGTTTTTATCATAACCTTCTCGATCTATTCCATCCCGGTTAAAACCATTTTTATCGTAGCCGTTTTCATCATAACCATTCCGGTGCCAGCCGTCCCGGTCGTATCCATTGCGGTCATAGCCATCCCGGTTATAGCCTTCCCGATCATAGCCGCTACGGTTAAAACCTTCCTGATCATAGCCATTTTTATCATAGCCGTCGTCATCGTAGCCGTCCCGATGATAGCCGTTTTTGTCATAGCCGTTCCGGTCGTAACCATCTATATCATAGCCATTTCGATCATAGCCGTTATGATCATATCCATTTTGATCGTATCCTTCCCGATCCCAGCCGTTCCTATCATAACCCCAGCGGTTGTATCCCTCCCGGTTGAAGCCAGAACGATCATAGCCTTCCCGGTCATAACCGTATTTATCATATCCTTCTGCATCATAAAGGGGTTCTTCCCCTTCCGGGGTATCTCCGGACTCATTTTCTGATGCATCATAAGGAGCGTCAGTAGGACCGTCTTGAGGAACATAATCCTGGTCATAACCCTCATCTTCTCCAGTGTAAAAACTGCCCGGGTCGATATTCACCAGAGCATTAGCCAGAGCTGGTCCTAATGCGGCGCCAATCGCAGGCGGTACTCCGTGAGCTATGGCTAACCCGAAACCTACACTCCCCCACCAGTTAGCCCATCCCCCTGCTTCTGCAGCTCCACCATCATCAGCCAGGAGCAGATGCCCTCCTGTGAACAGGCTAGTATCCCCCAGGAAATAGACCAGGGCCATAAAAAATATGATCATTGGCGTCACCGGCATACCCTGACCTTTATCCCGATCAGAGAACATCATTCCTGCTGCTACGCCAAGTATAACCAGACCAAAGAAGGGATCCCATATAAGGATGATTCCCAGCAGAAATCCGCAGGCAGTCCCTACCATATTTAGATAACCCTCGATAGCTGCATGGCTCTCCAGCTGTTTGCCCTTGACCCCCAGTGCCTGCCATACCGCATTCCAGGTGCTGTGCAGCAGAAGAGCAACCAGTTTTCCCAGGGGGCTGGCAAATAGTGCCGATACCCCTATAGCCAATACCATACTGCTGGTACCGGACATTAATCCGGCTATTACCAGTGCCATACCGGCTCCGGTCAATATGGCAGTGGGAGCCGCCTTTTGATTATTTTTAACGAATTCAGACATCTGCCCGGGGATCGCTTGGAGGCTGGTCAAGAGACCCGGCTTACCTTGCTTCTTCCTGGCCATGGATGAAAATATAAGCGTACTGACCAGGGTCCATAGAACGGTGGCTGATATTACGTTACCTTTAGTTGCCAGCAGGTTGGAGCCCAGAAAACCTGAAGCAGCAAAACCTTCGTTGGGTCCTACCAGCAGAAATGTGTGTATAAGCATAGAAATGACAAAAAACAATATGGTCATCGGCAGTGCTTTAAGTACTGCCCGCCAGGTTTTAGACCAGATTTCACCCAGCAGGTTACCCCAGGTAAGAGCCTTTTTAGATCCTTGGTGGGCAGGGCCTGATCCGCCGAAATAGGTACCTGATTCCCCGGCCGGTATATAGGCCGGCTGAGAATATATCTTATTTTTTTCTTCGTTCCCCTGCTTACCACTGCTTCCGACGGCAGTTCCACAGTTTACGCAAAAAGCAGCTCCCGGCTCAAGTTCAGCACCGCAAACAGAACAGTTATTCATAGTATTAGCGGTTATTGACCCGCACATGGGACAGAATCCACCATTTTCCGGAATATTCGCTCCGCAGTTTTTACATAACATAATGCAACGCTCCCTAATGTGTTAATTATTCATTAAAAGTAACCATACTATCTCTTAGGGCTCTGCCCCTTCTGTTTACTAAATCTTTTTGTTTATATAAATTGAATAAGAAAATTATGTTCCAGCGAGAGAGATCCTCGTTTATGGGGATTAAGCAGCAAACAAGAGAACCCTCCTCTCGTTATCTGCAATTTCTCAACTATGTTTTCTGCTTTATATACTGATTCTCCTTCCAGCAGGTCATTAATATATTCACAGGTTAACAACGGGGAGGATTGGTTCTCGGATAGCGGCCAGCTAAGTAACCCAGCATACTGAGCTAAGCAAAAGTATTATGGAGGAAATGCTTGATATTACCCCACAATCAGGATGCTTCTTATCACCCTGCTAAACGATTAGTTCATTATGACAGTAATACCAAATTTTTGGTTGACAATTACGTTAACTAACCGGAAAATATATTTTGTATCTCACTGGATATAAGTGAAGGGATGTATGATGATGGCAAGAGAAAGAAATCTCATGTTTGATGTGTTAAAAGGTCTGGGTATCATTTCGGTTATTTTCAGTCATGTTTACCGGGGTGGGAAGGATCCGGTGGCAGTTTTTATCAGGGAACTGGCCATGTGGTGTGTGCCTATGTTCTTCATGGTTCAAGGTTATTTTATGTATAGTCCTTCATATAAAACCTGGTTTAAATCGACCTGGAAAAAGATCAAAAAATCCTATATTCCTTACCTCATCTGGGCGGTTTTTTACGGCGGCTTCTATTATTATACCGTAGGTAAAACTTTCACCCTGATGGACGTTATCCTGGGGAAAACTGCTCTCCACCTATATTTCATGTTCTATTATATTGTTTTTGCGGTCTTTTTCCCCTTGCTGTATTTTCTCCCTAAGATATGGCGCAAATATATCCTGATCTTCATGATTCTCAGCAATCTATATGTAACCTTCATGCTGGAAATATGCAAAACTTATCATATTCACTGGATAAGCTGGCCATATCCCATGCCGCCCAAGTGGTGGGGATTTATTGCCATAGGAATGCTGCTGGGTGAATATCCCCGCATCAAGGAGTACATTACCCAACATGCCCGGGCCTTCGCCTATGGCAGTTTAGCAGTGGCAGCCATCGGTTTGGCTGAGCCCTATTTAAATCATACCCTGGGGTATCTGTTTAATAAGGTGGCCCTGTTTCCTATGTCCCTTGGGGTTACCCTTTTTCTGGCCATCTACTACAGTACCGCTAAACCCCTGGGGGAAAAATTCCTCGCCTATGTGGGTGAACGGAGTTTCGGCATTTACCTGATGCATTTTCTTTTTGTTGATTATCTTAGACTTACCTTAATACCAGGAGACCGGACCCTGGTAGCCTTGATAATCTTATTTATCTGCCTGGCGGTTCTGGAAATGCAGGATCGCGCCAAACTGCTCCTGCGCGGAAGCGCTTGACCTGCACACAGTATACGCCTTCCCTGGAGCAAACTCATCCCATTTATTTTGCTTAATTATTTTCATACCGGTCAGATTTAGGCTGTTGCCCGAGTCACCAGAAGACTGCCGATAAGATCAAGGCATAAAAAAGGGCAGTTAATAATATAACTATTTCAGGGTCACATATTTGATAAGCGGGAATAATTCTGATCGTGACGAACAAAATAATACCAGGAAGGAGGCGTACGCATGGATATGAAAAAGCCAGGCTTTGTCAACCGCATGGGTTCAATAACTATAGAAGAGGAAGTTCTATCTACCCTTGCCGGCGTATCTGCAATTAAGGTCGACGGTGTGGCATCCATGATCGGTGGACGAGGTACTGATTTGACTAAAAGATTAGGAATGCGAAACTCAAAAAAAGGTATTAAAATCGAAATTTTTGAGGGTGAAATCCAGCTGGAACTATTTATTGAGGCAGTATACGGATATCCAATTGCCGCTTTAGCGAAGAATGTTCAAGAAGAAGTAAAAACAGCCCTGGAAACCATGGCTGGCTTAAAAGTGAAAGCTGTGAATGTTAATGTACTTGGTGTATTACTGAAGAAAATCCCAACTGCGGAACTGGAAGAAGCTTAAATCGAAGCGTCTTTTGGTATCCTGTTCATTGGTCTGGGATAGTATCGGGGCAAATACAAATGACCTTATAAGATAAATGAAGCGCTAATTAAAAGCGGCTGTCCCTAAGGTCTAAAACGGCAAGAACAGCCGCTCTATATAGAATTCATCTGTTTTCCAAACCCCTTCTCCTGCCTTTTAATTAATGAGAGATCCCTTCATACAACGCTTATAGATTTTATCCACCAAGGACCCGGATGCAAACCCAACCGGTATAAAGCTCCCCTGATCCGCAAAAAATTTGTATCGTTTCTTAAATTCATATTTGTTTCGAGTTATATCTTTCATCCACTGCAATAAGTAATCAATCTCTTCCCGGGTATTGTATCCGGCCAGACTAACTCGAACCATGCCAGGTATTTTATCATTCCTGTTATCATCATAAAGTTTTACATGCTCGTGGTTTTCTTCCAAACCTAGCAGATGGCGCACGTAATTCTGAGCACAAAAGCACCCCGTCCTGGTACCGATACCAGCCTCATAACATAAAATGGCTCCCACCAAAGCATGTGGAAGGCCGTCAATATTAAAAGTGACTACTCCAACCCGGTCGGCACTGCCATACACTGTAATTCCAGGAATTTTACCCATTTTTTCTAACAGATAGCTGATAAGACCTTCTTCATGTTCCTGCAGCAGGTCCATTCCGAGTTGGCTTAAATAACTCAAAGTCCTGGCCAGGGCATAAGTACCGATTACATTGGGCGACCCGGGCTCATCACTTTCTGGGGGATCAGACCAGTACACCTTTTTCTTCATTACTATTTTAACTGTTCCGCCACCTTTATAGTCAGGAGGATATTGAGCGAAGAACTTCTGCGGTCCTATTAATACGCCGGAGCCAAAGGGAGAAAAGATTTTATGTCCAGAGAAAGCAAGAAAATCTATATGCCGAGGGTCTGAATGAGGCTTTATATCAAAACGCCGGTGGGGTATAAGCTGGGCCCCATCCACCATAATTCTGCATCCATATTCATGGGCCATTTCTGCCAGCAAATGAACATCATTAACATGTCCGGTGACATTTGATGCTCCACAAACGCTTAAGAGCTTAATCCGGGGGTAATTCTTCTTTAAACATTGTACAGCGTGATCCAAGTCCAGTACTCCATCCTTATCAACCCGGACATATACCACCGTCGCCTTTCCCCTCCAGGGCAAATCATTGGAATGATGCTCCATATCGGTAGTTACTACCACATCTGAAGGCTTGAGATGCAGCCGATACGATAATTTATTTATTGCTTCAGTAGTATTATTAACCATGATAATTGTGTCCCTGGCCTGGTCTGCATTAACAAATTGACCTATAGCACTATGACAATCATCGTATATCCTGGAACTTACCATCGACTTATGCCCGGTTCCCCGATGCACACCTGAATACCAGTCTAAAAACCCGTTTAAGTCATTTAATACCGACTGCAGAGCTGGAGTACTGGCGGCATTATCAAAATGAATATATTGTTTTTTCCTTTTTCCTTTCACTGCTACCATCTGCTTGATACCCTTGATATTTTTTCTTAGTATTTTAGCTTGATCAAAACTATTCATGAACAAAATGCACCCTTTTAAACATTTTTATATATACTATGTCAAAGGGGGGCGTAAGTTACATTATCCCTGGGATCAGATAAAAAACTGAGCATTTGCTTGCAGTGCGTCTTGAAGATAATTGTTAACATCTACTACTTCAATACCTGATAGCAGTTCCTCTGCCTTAAAGCCCATTATCTCCATCGATAATTTACAGGCACAGAATTTGACTCCTTTTTTTTGTGCACCTTCCAGGAAGTCCTGCAGATGAGGGGTTTGTTTATCATCCATCATATTCAAAAGCATAGTTTTACCCACCCCGGCCAAGTTCATTTTTGAAAGGGGCAGCTGTTCTGCTCCTGCCGGGGTAAATGACGAAAACATTTTTTCAAAAAGGTCTTTCGTATCATTATCCATTTTGTTTGGGTCTCTAAGAATCAGAAGTCCCCAGAAGGCACAAAAAATTGTCACTGTAACTCCCATACCTGCAGCACCATTAGCCAGGATAAAGGCGGCCAGACATTTATCATAGTCACCGCTAAAAAGGAGTATGTTTAAATGTTTTTTTTCCATCAATGCTTGCTCCTTAATATTTAATATTTGTTATTAGATTGTGTGTTTTTTCTATTTTTTATCTAAGCCCTGGATCTTGATAAAGATTGATGTGTAATCATCGGATTAACAATATTAGGGGGATGGAGAAGGTTGATTTTCCCTGGTTGAAACTTGCCATATCCTGAATGTGACCAAAGTGAAGCTCAAGGCATTAGAAAAGCCTGCAATTGAAGCGTACCTTAGTATGTTGATTGAGTGGACTCTTCATCATTTGTGGGCCTTGTGCGAACTTAAATTGTGATCCTGTTAAGGGTTTCCTTATTAATAGTGAACCTTACACCAACCAAAGAAATTGCAAAAGCAGGGCTTTAACCCTGCTTTTGCCGTTTGGGAACGTTAATAAGGGGACTTTATATTGCTGACAACCTACCGGAGACCTTTAAGAAGGTTGGCTGCTACCACCATACGCTGAACCTGGCTGGTGCCTTTATAGATCTGCAGTATTTTGGCATCACGCATGTATTTTTCCACCCGATAATCCTTGGTAAAACCATAACCACCAATAAATTCCCTTAACATACCCGCCTTTAAATTTTTCAAATATACCGCTATTACTTGATACGCACTAATAAAGCTCGCTTAGCAGTATTTTCCTCCTTACCCCTTAATAGTATTGCTATCTCTCGGTTCAGTTCCGCAAATTCCTTCTCAACTCGTATAGCCCTTTCCAGATACGCATTAATAATGTTATGTAAAGAATCTTCACCTGCAGATAACTCTTTTATATTGTCTATTTCTACATTGTCTGAGCACATAGAATTACCTCCCATGAGTGAGTACTATAAACAAGCTTAAAACATCGTTCCCAAGCTAACTCCGGAACACCTCAAGATGAAGATCCTGGGCCCGATCCTGCTATACGTCGCGACTCCATAAAGAAGCCATAGATGGTCCGCCTCCGACACACAGAGAAGCTCCGCCGGTAGTCAATCCCAGTCGTTCCATTTCATAGTAGAGGCTTACTATTATACGTAGTCCGGTACATCCTACCGGATGTCCAAGGGCAATTCCAGAACCATTATGATTCACTTTATCTAAGTTCATGTTATTATCCAGGTCCATACCATAGTCTTGTTTAAGCATTATTCCCACACCCAGCCACTGGGCAGCAAATGCTTCATTAACTTCCCAGTACTGCACATCGTCAAACTTCATGCCTACTTGTTTGAGACACTTGGGAATAGCAACTGCAGGCCCCAATCCCATAACCAGAGGGTCTACACCTTCTCCGCAAATGTTTATTAGTTTCATCAACGGTTTAACTCCCAGTGCTTCTGCTTTTTCCTTGGACATAATAATTGCTGCTGCTGCCCCATCATTGATACCGGAAGCATTGGCAGCAGTTACAACTCCGCCTTTTTTAAAGGCTGAAGGCAGTTTGCCCATTACTTCCAGGCTGGCATCAGGGATCATGTGCTCGTCTGTTTCATAGAACTTGCTGCCCTTTTTACTTTTTATTTCCACTGGTACTATTTCCCGTTCAAATGTACCGTTTTGGACCGCTGCAGTAGCACGTTGATGGCTTATAAGGGCCAATTCGTCGCATTGTTCACGGGTAATACCATAGCGTTCAGCAATGTTTTCGGCAGTCATTCCCATATGACCGGGAACCAGTGCATCAAATAGCCCATCGTGTATCATATGGTCTTCAATAGTCCCGGCATTCATCCGGTAGCCCATCCTGGCTTTAGGAAGCAGGTAAGGCGTTCCGGTCATGTTTTCTACCCCTATTACCAGAGCAATTTCAGTCTGGCCCAGCATAATATTATGAGCGGCTATTTCTAGTGCCCGCATACCCGATGTACAGTTCTGGTTAACACTAACTGCACCACTCCTATGCGGAAGCCCCAGTCTCATTCCTACTTGCCGGGCAGGCAAAGAACCCTGCATAGCCGTATAAAGCTGCCCCATAGTAATTTCATCAATGATGTCAGCAGAAATCCCTGCTCTTTCGATTGCACCCTTACCAACAGTTATAGCAAGATCTCTGGCAGGTACATCCTTTAAACTGCCCATGAATCTTCCAATAGCAGTCCTACAGGCACTAACCATTACTACTTCTTTAGTCTCCATTAAACATGTCCCCCTCTATATATTATTTTTAGGTTGAACCTTTAAGTGTATACTGGTTTGGCATCATCACTTATACTTTGCTATCTCACCCCCTTTTTCAACAATTTTGGAACAAACCGGCATTTTTATTTAAAGCATAAGATAATAGATACCCTCATGCTCATTTATATTTTGCAAATACTATGCCAATACCATATATCTTAATAAATAGAAAAAAAAAGGCTAGTTCTCCGCATTCACAAAGAATTAACCTTTAAGTATTAATATATAAAGGATGTTACCTGGAGTTGCTAAAAGCAACTACTATGCCAAATTATCCTCCCCATACATATTCTCTTGGGTTGCAAATAATTACCCCAGAGTATCTATTAGATACTATAATTTTCATATTTTGTTAAAAGCATCTTTATCTTCTTCAGTCTATCTCGGTTTAGTATTATTTTACTTCCTTGGCTTAATTAGTCTTGAAATCCATTAGATCATATTTCTTTAATTTACGGTATAAAACCGATTTGTTTAAGCCCATGAGCTGTGCTGCTTGAGCTTTGTTATTATTAGTAAGCATCAGGGTGCTAATAATCATATCCTTTTCCAGACCTTCGATGGCCTTGTTTAAATTATGATCAGATGGGTTTTTCCTGGCCGGCTGCTTATCGATATGGCTCAATGATGGGAAGTGTTCTATTTCCAGGATATCTTCACTATCGAAGCCGGCTAGATTCACGGCCCTTTCCAATAAATTTTCCAGTTCCCGAACATTACCCGGCCAGGAATACTTTTTCAGCAGATCCAGGGCCAAATCAGATATGCCTTTGGTATCAGCCCCTAAAGTACAATTTATTCTTTTTATTAAAGTATGAATCAGCAGCGGGATATCTTCCATTCGTTTTCTTAGTGGTGGTATTGATAACCGTACCACGTTGAGCCGGTAATAGAGATCCTCCCTGAAGAGCTGTTGCTTGACCAGTTCTTCCAAATCCCGATTGGTTGCTGCTATTACTCTAACATTGATGGGGATGGGACGGGTTCCTCCAACCCTTTCAATAACCCGTTCCTGCAATACCGTGAGCATTTTGGTCTGCATGTTTAATGGCATATCACCGATCTCATCAAGAAAGATGGTCCCGCCCTTGGCCAGTTCAAATTTTCCTGGTTTACCACCTTTTCTGGCTCCAGAAAAGGCGCCTTCTTCATATCCGAATAGCTCCGATTCCAGAAGACTTTCTGGTAAAGCTGCACAGTTTATTCTTACAAACGGGCAGTGTTCCCGGTTGCTGGCATTATGGATGGCCTGGGCAAAGAGTTCTTTTCCGGTACCGCTTTCACCAGTTATCAATAGTGTGGAAGTAGTTATTGAGAGTTGATGAGCAATGGATTTCACCAGCGAAAATTCCATGCTCTGGCCTATCAAATCATTAAAATGCCATTTAGCTTTGTATATCTGTCTTACCTCTTCTTTATAAAGGTATAATTCCTTCTCCACTTCCTGCAGCCTATTAACCAGCAGTTTGGCTCCGGACATATCCAGAAATAAACTCTGGCCTATCGCCCCAACAATTTCTCCATCTCTTATAATGGGGGCGCGAGTGATTATAGTATCCTGTCCATTTACTTCCCACAAGTCCACTTCATGAATCTGCCCGGTTTCAATTACTTCAGGCAGTCTGGATTTGGGGGTTATTTCATGAATATGCTTGTCAATAACATCCTCTATTCTTTTTTCCAGCATATCCAGGTAAGTTTGATTCATGAAGGTTATGTATCCATCCTTATTTACTATGACATAAATCATGTGCGGGCTTTGTACCAGAGCATCTGACATAGTATTGAAGGTTTCCTGCAGCTTCTTCAGGAGTATTTGTACGCTGGACATTTCCAAAAATAGGCTCTGCCCTATAGCGCCTACTATTGCATCATTCTTAACTATGGGCAAGCGGGTAACAATCGTGTCCCGGCCCATAATCGGCCATATGTCAGCTTTATTGATTTTCCCTGTTTTCAGCACTTCAGGCAATTTTGATTGAGGTGTTACCTCCAGGATATGTTTGCCAATAACTTCTTCCTTCTTGAGTTCCAATAAATCCAGGTAGGTCTGATTCATCATAGTGATGTAACCATGTTTGTCGACGATAACATAAGCCATATAGGGACTCTCAATTAAGGCATCAAACATCAAGTTTAATTCTAAATCATTTTGCATTTTTTTCTTCACCTCAATCTGATAATTAACCACTAGCAGTCAATCATATCAATTTATTATTAATATATCACATTCAATCGATAAGAGTCTCATTTTGAGACTAGCTCTAATGGAATGAAGGTATTGATAAGAAACTGAGTCAATGAGTCTCAAGGGAACGGTTCTCTTGACTCAGTTGCACAAAGATTGCGATTTTTTATCATGGCTATCTCCTTCCAATATACTGTTTGTCCATATTAATTTTATTTTACAAAGGTTATGTAATTAGCCAGAAAATAACCTGATTTCTTTATAGGTTATGCTTTTTGTAACTCATTTGTAATTATCCTGTTGTATACTTCAAAAAACAGAAAAATTATGCAGATTAATATTACTCCGATTTTAAAGCGTATTGAAAATTAATGCCCACTCAAATTAGAAAGGGAGGTATTTTTAAATGACTATACTGGCAGTAAATGGAGTATGTCTGGTCCTGGTAGGAGCCGGACTTATCCTTAGAAAATCTAAAATTTCAAGTTTTGAGGAAGAAGTGAAGTTTGCTACCCGGCGGCGGCTGCAAAGACTGTAGATGCAGCTTAAGCAATATTTTATTCTATATCAAAACTGCGAAGAGTATAAAGATATTAATATAGACCTCACAACATGTGTTGTGAGGTCTTAGATTGTCAAGAAAATCAGCAAGATAACCGGCCAATAACGGGAGCCCCCTTCGGGGATTACAATTTTAACAGTTAACCCTATCATGCCATAATATTCATATCCCTGCTACCCCTCGCCAATCTCCAGCAATTACACTCATTTCTCCCTGTAACTTACCCGCTTACCTATATCAACCAGAGCTCTCTGATTACTACAGATGTTAGAATAAGATTAGTATTGTCGAATTTGGCCGATTGGATGGCAGAGGTGTTAATTTATGTATATAAACTCCTGGACCGGAATCGTTAACTGGATAAAAAATATGAAGCCGCTGGCAATTATAATAACTGCATTGCTAGGGGCACTCCTGGCCCTCTATATCGCGGGACCAACTAACTATACCATCGAGGGTCTGACCTTCTCTGTTTCTGCCCTACCTGCTCTGACCGGCAGTACCATTATCGATTTATCGCCTTTAGGCAGTGTTTCATCCTCAACCCATACCACACCCCTTTTATTAAAAATCAAGCTTACTTATATAGGAACCGGAACAGATAGTGCAGCCGCAGAAGAAGCAGTAAGTTCCATCCAGGGCTGGAATAATATTTATGAGGGCCTTATTAGTTTTATTAAGCCCTTTATTGCCAGGCAGATAATCATTATATTCTGCGGAGCCTTTTTGACCGTGCTGATATTATGGCGCTGCAGGTTAAGGACGGCACTTTTATCAGGATTGACCTGCGCCGCGTTAATGGCCCTGCTCCTGTTTAATACCGCTCATACTTATGATATCGAAGCATTCAAAGAACCGGTATACTGCGGTGTTATTGCTCTGGCTCCCCAGCTGATCCTGGAACCGGGCGATTTTATGGATAGACTGGAAGAATTACAAGCTGATACCCGTAAGGTAGTAGGAAACATGAGCCTTTTGATGAGCAGCTCTAACGGGCTGTCTCTTTTATCCAGTCCCATAGAGGATGGAGCTTTTAAAAAAGTCCTGTTGATCAGCGACCTGCACAGTAATCCCCTGGGAGTAGAGTTTGCCAATGAAATTGCGGCCGCTTTCAAGGTGGATCTTATACTGGATGCCGGAGATCTTACTGATTTAGGCACATCCATGGAAGCAGAATATGCCGCGAAAATCAGCAGTATCAAAATACCCTACGTTTTCTGCCCGGGAAATCATGACACTCCAGAAATTATTGATTTTATTAGTAATCTTGATAACGGGGTAGTTTTAGATGGTAGTACTATAAACGCAGCGGGGATTAAAATATTGGGATCAGCCGATCCCATGGCCAGCAGTTCTGAAGTTGAGTTGGAAGATTCCCTGGTCTGGAATTCTCTAATGCAAGAGCAGGCTGAAGCATTGATAAATACAGCCGCTGAGGAGGAAACCAAACCTGATATCGTAGTGGTTCATAACCCGCAGGCAGCACAAAAACTTGGCGAAGACTTTCCGCTCATAGTATATGGACATACCCACCAGCAGTCTATAATTATTAATAACGAAACTATTCTTCTAAATCCGGGTACTTCAGGGGCTTCCGGACTCAGAGGCCTGTATTCCGACCAGGCGGTACCTTATTCGGCTATGGTTCTTTACCTGACTGACGAAGGCCTGGCGGCGGCTGTAGATACTGTTAAATATGAACCTTTCTCCGATCGTTTTTATATCGAGCGCAAACTGCTGCACTCTGAGTTGAGAAAGCAGCAGGTAGTAATTAACGAAGATTCTCTGGCCGAAGATTATGTCAGTGAACCTATACCTCTGGATGAAACAGCTCAATAACAACATAGACTTCGTTTTATAGTTATCCTGGCATCAGATTATATAACTTTTTTCGCAGTTTCTTATCAGGTTGACATGATTATTTCATTCACCTATAGTAGGTAAAAACTGCATGAAACGAAGCAGATGAAGATGGGTACGGAGAAAAAAGCACTGGATGCCTTGGTTCAATCAGGCCAAGCTTGGAGTGCTAAAGAAGCATCTGAACTATCTGCACGGGAAAAGAAGGAAGCAGCTAAGATAATTAAGAAACTCAATGATAGCGGGCAGATGGAATCTCCCAGAGGTGTTATTACCAGGTCAAATAATGGGGAAGAATTGACTGGCTGGAGAGAATATTGCTAATGGAGCAAGAGGTAACAGGAATTGAATGATAATATGCTAAGTTATGTGGTCGATCCACAAGACCATTATATTTACCTGCGGGACGTGTTAAAATCTCATCTGCAAATATCTCATTCCCTTTTGACCAAGCTGAAGCTGCAGAATAAGATCCGGGTCAACGGTCAGGTTACTTTAACCAATTACCGGCTGCAGGCAGGCGATCAGGTTACGGTAGATATTGACCTGGAGGAAGAGAACACCATTGAACCTGAAGACATCCCGTTGGATATTGTCTATGAAGACCTTGATTTGCTGGTAATCAATAAGCCACCGGGCCTGGCAGTTCACCCGGTCAAAGGCATATCCGGCAGAACCCTGGCCAACGCAGTTACCGGCTACTGGACCCGGCAGGGTAAATCCATTCTGTTCCGCCCCATTAATCGCCTGGACAAGAATACTTCCGGTCTTATTCTTATCGGCAAGAGTCAATATGCTCATCAGGCCATATTTCGCCAGCAGAAGCAAGGGAGGGTCAGCCGAAAATATCTAGCGCTGGTGGAAGGTATAATCCCGGAAAACAGCGGCTGTATCAATCTGCCTATTGCCCATCCAGATCCGCGCTTCTGTGCCAGAACCATAGATATATCAGGCAAAGAGGCCATAACTAATTATCTCGTTACAAATAGATATGAAGGATTCACCCTGCTCTCACTGACTTTAGGTACCGGCCGTACTCATCAGATAAGAGTACACCTTAGTCAAGCTGGCTATCCTATTTGCGGCGATGTTCTGTATGGGAGTCCCTCTCCTCTCATCAGCCGCCAGGCTCTGCATGCCGGCCAGCTGGCTCTTAAGCAGCCGCGCACCGGAGCCCGGCTGCAGTTTGAAACCCCGCTGCCTGCAGATATGGCCAGGTTGTTGGAATACCTGAGCAGTACCGCTGTATAAGCTGTACTTGGGAATATCATTATGTCGATATTTTGAAAAAACAAGAGCCAGCTTCTTTTCCTATCCGAGAAGACTGGCCCTGCTTCTGCTTTCTTGACTGTTATTAGAATATCAATGTTCCAGTCGTTGAATACGTTCATCCAGATCCGGGTGAGTTGCCAGCAGCTGCCTCAAGCCCATTTTTTTCTCGCCGCTGATCTTGAAAGTCGCTATAGCTTCCTGCCGGTTATCCACCAGATTAACGGAGCCTTTAAGTGAACGCAGTGCATTAAGCATCTTGGACTTTCCTACTAATGCTGCTCCACCGCTGTCAGCTGCAAATTCCCGATGCCGCGAATAGGCCATGACCGCTATGCTGGCTAAAATAGACAGTAATATCTGAAATATTAGTATACTAAGAAAATGCACGATACCGCGCGCTTCTTCCCGGACAAAAGTCGATACAAAGTAGGCAATAATACGAGCCAGGAATACTACAAAGGTATTAACCACTCCCTGTAATAGAGTCATGGTTACCATATCCCCGTTGGCAATATGAGCTACTTCGTGAGCCAGAACCCCTTCTATCGCATCACTATTCATGCGATCCAGCAGTCCGCTGGAAACAGCCACCAGCGAATTGTTTCTAGAGGGGCCCGTAGCAAAGGCATTGACTTCCGCCGAAGGATATATACCTACTTCAGGAGTTTTTTGCAAGCCGGCCTTTCGGGCTAGATTGTCAACCATGTTAATGAGCTGCCGTTCCTGGGAGCTAAGGCTGCCGCCAGGATTTATCACCTTAACATTCATCATTTGTTTGGCTATCCATTTGGACATCGCCAGGGAAATAAATGAACCGCTGAATCCTATAATGGCCGCAAAAATAAACAAGCTGTAATAGTCGATGCCATTGGCAGTAAGATAGCTGTTAACCCCCAAAACCGTAGACACAATACCAATAGTGGTTAATACCAGCAGGTTAACCAGTAAAAATATACCGATTCTTTTCATTTTTCACTCTCCTCCCACTAAAAAAGTGCGCGATTCTTATATGTTTCTTGTGATTGTATCATGCCCTTTCCTAGCAAACAAGATAACTGTACCTGACTCAATTTAGTAATTTCTCGTCTGAAGTACAGTGGTAACTGCAAGATCTTGAATCTGCTTGGTTATTGGCTATCCCTCATTAATTACAATTATGTATCATCTGTACTCACTTACCACCTCCGATCGCATAGACATACAGTAATCCGCTACTCCAGCCAAAAGCTTTATGATAATTCAATTACCTTTTAATCTACTGACTGTGATAAAATATGAAAGTTATGATAAAAATACACTTCATGGAGGAAAATCAGAAATTATGATAAGTACCGATAATATTAGTCTATTATTCACTGACCGTAAATTATTTGATAATGTAAATATCAAATTTACACCCGGGAACTGTTATGGAATCATAGGTGCCAATGGTGCTGGTAAATCAACATTCTTAAAGATTTTATCGGGAGAGTTAGAGCCCAGTTCGGGGGAGGTTCATATCACACCCGGAGAGAGGCTAGCGGTTTTAAAACAGGATCATTTTCACTTTGATGAATTTGAAGTTTTAGAAACAGTAATTATGGGACATACCAGGTTGTATGCCATTATGAAAGAGAAAGATTTATTATACGCCAAAGCTGATTTTTCAGAGGAAGATGGCATTAATGCCGCCAACCTGGAGGCCGAATATGCTGAACTAAACGGCTGGGAAGCAGATTCAGATGCCGCCGCCATATTGACTGGATTGGGCATTGCTAAAGAGTCCCATCATATTTTGATGAAAGATCTAAGCGGTCCAGAAAAGGTAAGGGTTTTACTGGCCCAGGCCTTATTTGGAAAACCGGATATCCTTTTATTGGATGAGCCTACCAATGATCTGGATATCAAATCAATAAGATGGCTGGAAGAATTCCTGCTTAATTTTGAAAACACTGTGATCGTAGTATCACATGACAGGCATTTTCTCAACAAAGTTTGTACCCATATGGTAGATATTGATTTTGCCAAGGCTCAACTTTATGTTGGCAATTACGATTTCTGGTATGAGTCCAGCCAGCTGGCCCTGCAGATGGCTAAGGATCAAAACAAGAAAAAAGAGGATAAAATTAAGGAGTTACAGGCATTTATAGCCCGCTTCAGCTCCAATGCATCGAAAGCTAAACAGGCTACTTCCCGTAAAAAGCAACTGGAGAAATTGACTCTGGATGATATAAGACCGTCTTCCCGCAGGTATCCCTATGTTGGCTTTACTCCTAATAGAGAAGCAGGCAATGACTTGTTAATGGTGGATGGATTATCAAAAACAATCGATGGTCAGAAGGTGTTGGATAATATCAGCTTCATGGTTAACAAAGGTGATAAGATTGCATTGGTAGGATCAGATGGCCTGGCTAAAACAACCCTGTTTAAGATATTAATGGGCGAAATGGAAGCAGACCAGGGCACCTTCAAGTGGGGTGTTACCACCTCTCAGGCTTATTTCCCCAATGATAACTCGGAATTCTTTAATGATTTACAATTGAACCTGGTTGACTGGCTGAGGCAGTACTCAGAAGAAAAAGCTGAGAGTTTTATCAGAGGCTTTTTGGGAAGAATGCTGTTCTCCAGAGATGAAGCCCTCAAAGAAGCCCGGGTGCTCTCAGGGGGAGAAAAGGTTCGCTGTATGCTGTCCAAGATGATGCTGAGCGGAGCAAATGTTCTGATACTTGATGAACCAACTAATCATCTTGATCTGGAATCTATTACTGCGCTGAACAATGGTCTGATAAAATTCAATGGCACGGTTTTGTTCACCTCTCATGACCATCAGCTGGTACAGACTATTGCCAATAGAATCATGGAAATCACCCCGAACGGCTTAATAGACAGACTTACAACCTATGATGAATATTTGCAGCAGCGGGATGATTTTGTGGTCTGACGCAAACAGGGGGACGGTTCAAGACCACTGAAAAAGTCGATTTAATGTGTTATCGGATGTATAAATATACCGCTTCTTGAGCTACGCATGGGTAACACCAACTGCTCATCTCCTGGCTCAAGGGGTACATCGCAGATTCGCATCCGTGCTCAAATGCAATCTCGCGCCGTTCGTGGCGCTCACCCCCTTTCACTCAGTCGACCTCGCAGGGTGTTTGCGCCATGCTCCGCAAACAGTCGCTTATATATTTATACACACTCTTTTATAAGATTAGGACTTTTTCAGTGGTCTCGGACGGTTCTTCTGTCTACCATCCTTTGAACCAATGGGATGGGGAAAGGGTAGACAGAAGAACCGTCCCCGTGTCTGCGTCGGATTTATTTTATCTTTGCATAGTCAGGTTAAAAGGCCCGCCTAACTGGAATTGATGAGAATCCTCAACGCGGCCATCAATGGTATTACCGCTAACCTGGGCATACCATTCAGCAGTATCGGTTTCATACTGGTTACTTGTTATTCCGCCCTTATAATAATAATAGGTAATAGCCACAGCGAAACTTACATCGCCTGCGATCTGCCCCGTATCCGGGCTGTAAATGCCCTCAAAATCCATATCTATAACTACATTTTCACTATGGTCGTCAAAAAAGACTTTTATTTCCATATGCCCTTCACCATCCATGGGACCACCCTGGCTGGGATAATGAAATGCTATCTGGTTGGCGATAATTGTTTCTTCAGATATAGGATTCTCATTAATAATACTGCCAACTGCGGTGGTATCGTAATAGATTGTATTATCCGCTTGGTCGCTGCCGGTATTGATTTGCCCGGGGTCATTGCTGTCGGTATTATCCGGCTTATTGCTGGACAATTCATCCCACACCCGCTGTTTCTCTTCTTTTTCCCAGCGGGCCAGTTCCTTTTCCAGGTCTGCGGTTGCTTTTTCCAGCTCCTGTATCCTTATTCGCCTTTCCCGGTTAAGTTTATAGCTTTCTTCCAACACTTTATCTATTCCCCGGTTTTTCAGGTGTTGTTCTTTCAGAATCGCGATTTCTTCCGGGCTTATATCCGGACTCAGTCCCGCCAGCCCCTGAGACTGTTTTACCGCCTCATCAAATATAGCTTTACCTGCTTTTTTCGGATCACCCAGAGTATCGAGGTATTCCAGTACTCCGGCTTTACCCATGTTTTCTGCTGCTGACCCTATGGTGGCCGGACTGTTGGGCTGGGGCTGCAGACCTGTGATCACCTTCAAGCCTGATCCAATTTTTTCTATATTGCTGACACTGCCCGAAAATAACTTCCCGTAATTTTTACTCATTCCTTTGCCGGCTTTAATAGTCGTATAAGTTACATAGCTCAAACGTATCATGGCTTTTATAAGGTTGTCTCTGATGTTTGCTACCAGGGCCTGTTTGTATTCCCTGAGCTGTATCCTTTGCAAACGGTCTATTTCCATCTCCTGCTTTAATACATAAATCTCCACCCGGTTGTCCGCTATCTGGGCCAGGACAGCAGCATAACGCTGGGCCGCATAACTCCTGGATTGGAGTGGAATTCTTTCATCTATATCCGAATATTTTTTCCAATCCTGTTTAAATACCTTTTTATTGATAGAACCATCTTCATTATATACGTCCTGCGCTCTTAGATATTGACCAGGCATACCTGTTAGTAAAAGCGATGTAATCAATAATATTATAATTATATTGGTCCCTTTTTTTAATCTGCTCTGCCTTTTTTCCCTGATCAAGAGTACAACTATAAGTAATAATAAAGCCGCTGCTAATATTTTCAGCTCCAGGAAGATAACTGGGTTGCTGCTGCTTATATATGCCTCTTCATCATGGTTAACCGATATAAATTGATCCGGCATATTATCAGAGTCTAAGTCCGCTACCTCAAGATCCAAATAATCCTGGCCATCATAGCGGAACCAGAGGTCATCTTTGCCATCGCCGCCGGTATCCCAGGCTGTTAATATTAAGTAGCCCTGATTATAATAAGATTTCTTATCTAATTTTCCATCTTGATCTGTATCATCCTGGAAAAACTCCTCATACTCAATTTCATATCCACCTAACTGCACTATGTTGGTCTCAGCATGGAGTGAAGGTGAAAAAGCTGCTATCCATCCACATACTATAAAAATGAAAATTGCCGCTCTGCTTATTGGCCTAATCATCATCCGCATATTCCTCCCTTAACTGCAAATGCCTCCTACATTTTGCATTCTCGCTGTCTTAGACCATATCCTGCAAAAACATGCTTTTTTTTGCTGTTGTTATAAAGAGGCGAGCCTCACGGATGGGGCTAAAGGGCAGTTGCAGACACGGAGACGGTTCTCCTGTCTATCCTCTTCCATTGGTCCAAGGGAGGATAGACAGGAGAACCGTCTCCGTATCTGTTATCGGATTTTTGTTAGCTTATATACATTCATTGATCCTTTGCTTCTTTTTGCTAGGTGGAGTGCCTGGTGAATAATTTATATCGTCCTGGTTTTTCTGAGTTCCATCTTTATTAATACCACCACTTGGATCTACTGGCCGATTCTGTTTTTTCGCCATTGATACTATCCCCCTTATTTAAAATCTTTATATAGTTTTTCCTCATAAAGAGAATTTATTATTCCAATAAATAGCGAGGTTTTTTATAGTCCTTGATCGCTCCCTGCCATCCATGGCTGCCTCATTATTAGGCCATCCTTGGACGTCATTGGCTAACAAGACTTGTAAATGTTTCTTATAACACCATTATAATCCACAGGTGTTAGATAGAGTTACATTCAACACAAATTCACACTTTTTTTCAGCCATCACATGATATATTTGGTGCAAAAGACGAAAAATTTCATCAGCATCACCTGATATGATAGTCGACATATCGTTAGTGCTGAATTTCACCTTAGACTGCTCGATTATTTTCAGTACCTGTTTGACCGTTTCCGGGTATTTTTCGTCTGCCAGCGGATAAAAACTTAACTGACATGAGGCTGGGCTGCCCTCCTGTAAAGTACACATATATACCCGCTCCTTTCTATTCTGGATAATCTTTTTCCTTCCTCCAATTAAAATACCACAGTTTACTATCAGGAGGAATAAAGAGATATTCGCCCTGTTCAACAACATGACGCGGCCTCTTATTCATCACTCCAATGAATCAAAATCATTTTCCTCCATACAGAGTTTATACATCGGTTTGGCCCGACTCCGGGTAATAATTGATGATTTGAGGCGCGGCAGAGCATAGACAATATCTCCCAGGTGTTCATACGGAATTCCGATTAAAATTTCATCTTCGCCGATATCCGTTGCATTGCGTGAATTATAACAGGCCAGACTCAAATTGATATCCCCATTTAAGAACGGCACAATTACAGCATCGACACAGGTCCCCTGGCACAACGCGGTGGAAAAATTTAATCTGGTACCCCTCTTATAATTTTCAGCCGCCATCAGCCACATAATATTAAATGGCCTCCCCTGAAAAACCACCACCTGGGGTTCAAATTCCGCTTTGGCCAGGGGAGAGATTAGAATACCTCGGTATTTACCCTTTTCCAAGCGGGGAGTGAGGGCTGAAACGCGTGCCCCTTCAACCTGGGATGCATATACTCCCATATCAAGGGTAACCTGACCATTTCTTATCTCCTCCGGGAGGGGGCACAAACCCAGGGCGGCCGCACCGTTAGGACAACTCACATTATACAGATCAGCAAAAAGCTGATATCCCCGCTGCGCCATCATCAAAAACTGACAAAATGACAGGTTATAATCATCGGTATAATTATCCGGCACTTCTTCTGATTCGGTGATAAAACGAACTGCTGCCGGCTGGCGTACCAATTCCAGGACATCAGTCAGGATTTTAGCATACTCATGATTTTGCATATAAACTCTCCTTTCCTGAAAATACTGTATCTGTATATATGGTATTTTCTTCCGAGTTACAGAATAAAACTACTATTTTCCATATATTTACCGCTATTATTATCAAATGGATAATCATGTCCCGGAAGTATAACCCCCTTAAATTCCGCCAGTTTCCCCGCATTCTGTTTAAACATCTGTTCATCGTAATTTATACCCGGCACTGAATTTTGCCTCCATAAACTGCGGTGGTACAGCGCATCTCCAGCTGCTAATGCCCTTCGGCTGCGTCCCTGCAGGCAAACAGCATGGCTGTCAATAGAATGCCCGGCAGCAGGTATAAGGGATATTCCTGCCGGCAGTGCCGGATTGTTTTCGAAATACTCCAGCTGTGATTCTATCCCCAGCGACGAATCAAGCGGAAATTGTTCTGCCAATCGTTTCAAATCATGGGCCAAATTATGATCTTGCTCCCCTACCTTGCGTCCAAAAGAAGCTAACACTGCCAGCGGGTCATTACTATCCTGCAGAGCACGTTCGAAATGCAGCTGATAATGGTATTCTTTACGGCTGATTAAGATACGGGCATTCTTAAAAAGAGAATTTCCCCCGATATGATCGCAGTGCAGATGAGTATTTATCAGCAGCTTAAAATCACAGCTTCTATATCCCAGTTCATCCAATGCCGCAGCCAGTTCGGGATTCCCAGTCATACCCGTATCTACAATGGCCAGACTGTGATCGTTAAATTCTATTATGCTGGAACTGACGGCTACATCACGTATAATACTGTTGGCCGTATTATGAACCATAGTCATTATGTTGGTAATTTTCATAGCATACACCTTTGAGCCACTGCTAAGCCCTAAAATCAATCTGCTTGAATGCATAAATATACCGAAGCTGTGGCGAAGCAAGTAACACCCTGAAGGCATATTTATACATTTAAACTTTATTTTGTTTTTCTCAGTGGAATCACCTTTGAGTTTTTGACAGCCCTAAATGCAAATTTTGCACTCCTGCTGCCTGCGCTTATATCTTTATAATCATCCATGAACTAAACTCCATCCCAAATCTGGCTTCGAATATCCGCTATATCGGTCGTTTCTGGAATAAAAGGAATATTGCTTAAAGGCTGGTTTGCTCTCTCATTTGACAAATGCTCTAATCAGGTATCTTGGAAAACCCCTGAAGATAATTTTTTAAATGCATAAATATTCAGGAGGCATTGGCGGAGCATGACAGAAACACCTTGCAAAGACTCATAGCAAATGGGGTTGAGTGAGGCACCCCCGGACACAAGTGAATTCGCTTATCCCCTCACTAATACGGTCCGAGAGGACGGTTGAATATAGATGTGAATCTGCCCGGTACCCCATTTACTTTGAGGCAATCAGTTGGTTTTTCCCATGCGAGCCTATTTTTTTTGCATTCAAAATCACGAATATTACTTTTTGCACTGGAATCAAAATCGAGTTAACCTTTTGTATTCCCTGCTAAAATATTTCGTCTCCGCTTTTAAACTCCAGGCCTGGATGGTTATCAAAACGGACTACTCCGACAACGGCTTTACCATCAACTGCCTTTTTTACCGCAGCAGTGCCTTCGATACCAAAACCTGCACATAATTCCACCGCAGCTATACCCTGATGGACAAGTTCGCCTGCTGCTTCCACAGCTGCCTGGTAATCAGGAACTCCTACCACTGATAATTCCACTGCGGGTGTGGCTACTACGGTGCGATTAACTTTAGCATCAGCTCCGGGAGCGAGGAAAATAAATGCTGCCTTTAACGCCATTACAATCACCTCCTTTTTTTATAATCAAAACAAATCCAATTGCTTTATGAACCACTTTTACCTGTCAGCAGGCTAGTCCATAGCCTCCAAAATCAGTTCACTTATATCCATCACCCGTATGGGAAGTCCAGCATTGCGCACTCCCGCACTGAGCATCTGCTCACATTGCTGGCAGGCAGATACAATGATGCTGGCACCTGTTTCTTTTATTTCTTTAACTCTCAAATCACTGATTTTTGCAGCCAAATCCGGATCTACACTCTGTAAATTGCCCCCTCCGCCGCAGCAGAGAGAATCAGCCCGGCTATGTCCCATCTCAATAAATTGTACTCCCGGAATGCTGTTAATGATGCTGCGGGGAGCATCATACACTCCACTATTACGGCCCAAATCACAGGGATCATGGTAAGTTACTACCTCGTCCAGCTCATTCAATTCAATACGTCCCTCTTCAATCAATCTGGCCAGATATTCTGTGGCATGCAGAATCTCCAGATCATAACCCTCCAGTTCCGGACTGCAGTCGTGTTTCCAGAAATGATAGCAAGTTGCACAGCTGGCGATGAGAGTATGAATATCTAATTCCTTTATCTTCGCTACATTGTGCTCGATAAACGGCTTACGATCATCCACGAAACCAGCACTGAGCAAAGGATAACCACAACACCATTCTTCTCCGCCCATGGTAGTGAAATCCACGTCGGCTTTCATTAATATTTCAACAATTGTAATGGGAACCTGGGCTGCCTGAGGATAAAAAGAGGAAACACATCCTACGAAATAACACACTTCAGCTCCGGCTTTGAGCTCCAATCCTTCAGGTTCATCATCCAGATCCTCTGCCCATTCCAGTCGATCATCATTGCTGAAGCTGGATATGTTCCTATTTTGGAGCAACGTATCCCGGAGTTTTTTATATGCTTCCGGTGCCCTCCCTTCATCTGCTATTCGTTTGCGTATAGCCAACCACAGATTTCTGGTGTCAATACCTGCCGAACACACGCTGGAACATGCTCCACATAGTGTGCATTGCGCTATCCGTTCTATGAATTCGTCACTGATTTCGACTTGTTTGCCTTTGCTGAAAATGTCTTTGGCTTTACTTATCTTTCCCCTGGGGGCACTGGACTCCCAACCTATTACGTTATATACCGGACAATCACTTCGGCAACTGCCACAGCGGCCGCATATTAGTGCCTCTTCCTCAAGTGTGGTAAAAAGCGATTTGTCTTCAGACACGTCTATTCCCCCTTCCCACAGCTCGACTAACTGCCGCTAGAATGTTCATGGCCACCTTGAAATTAAAGGAGTTTAATAATAATGGCGGTCGATACACTTTCCCAGGATTCATTATCCCCTTGGGGTCAAGCTCCTTTTTCCTGGCCCTTAACTCAGCCAGCTGAGAATTATCAAATATATATCCAATATAGGGAGTGTTCCACAAACCAATTCCATAAGGTTTCCCGCCATATCGATGCCCTATATCCTGGATTTTTTTTACCATACTGAGTTTTAGTACGTAATCTATGGTCTTTCTTTCATCAGCAAAAAAGGCAGTCATTACTACGGCATGTTCAGCTGTGGCTACATGTCCATAAGAAACCAGACCCAAGGTATATTTTTTATCCATTTCCTTTATAGTATCCAGATAATGATTCAGATTATTTATCGGCAGCCATACTTCTCCACCCAACTGTGAAGGCCCGCCCCTTTTTAATCTTAAAGCCAGGAATTTTTCCTTCCATTCCTGGTTCGCATCTTTTTCTTCGGCCAGTTCTACTTCAAAATCTCCTGACATCATTTCTGAAATAACAGCGTCTGCAGCTTTCAAGTCATCTTCCGAGCCCTCATAATCAACCGCCACCGTACAGCTGCCGGTAAATTCATCCGCAACAAAACCCAATTTATTCATAACTGCATTATATTTTTGATCACTGAAGTGTATATTGTAAGGAACCATTCGCTCACCCTGAATGTGGTTTACTACCCTGCTTAAATCAGGTTCTTTTACCTTTAAGAGGTAATGTTTCATGGATGTCAATTTGCGAACATGGACCTGCAGTTGAGTTACTACCCCCAGAGTACCTTCGGATCCGGCTAAGTAATCCAGTGGGATATCACTATCAGAAGTAAGCTGTTTAACTTCTCCGTTGGGTAATACCAGCTCAATTGCCTTTACCTGGGAAAGCAAACTGCCATATTTAATACTGCCGATCCCATATCCCATCATGCAAAACCAACCACCTATGCTGGCAACCGGAGCACTGCTGGGAAATGATCGGAGCGCAAACCCCTTGCCATTCAGGTATTTTTCCAGCTCACTCCAGGTAGTTCCAGCCTTTACTGTTACCATCATCCCGGATTCATCCAAAGCCACTATACCTTTAAGAAGGTTGAGATCCATGACTATTCCGCCTTTGATAGGAACCGAATCGAAATATACAGTGGATGCTCCTGCCCGCGGCGTCACCGGAATATCATTATCCCAGGATATTTTCAATATCTCCGCGACCTCTGCAGTATCAATGGGACGAACCACCAAATCAGCAGCAGTATTAAAAAGCGGATTCACTAATAGATTCGGAACCGGGGCCAGATCACGAGAATACAAACTGGATTCAAACTGGGAATCGGTAGCTCTATTCCCCAATTTTTGTTTTAACTGATCGATTATAAGACTCTTCATAACTTATCCTCCCGCTTGGCAATCCTTACTCTGCATGCTGCTCCATTTCTTTTCGCAGCCATTTCTCCAAATCATCACCCTGCATCAAGCTGTTCAGTCCTTTTTCCAGATCTTCCGGCTGCATCACTGCAATCCAAGCCGCGCCGTAGGGATCTGAATTAAGCACTCCGGGGTTGCTGACCAGATCACGGTTAGATTCCAGTACTTTTCCCCCCATGGGCACTGATATTTTACCAGCCCATTTTCCGGATTGTATTGATGCCAGGGTTTTTCCCTCGGGCAGATCTTTGTTGACCCGTGGTACCCTTATAAAGGTAATATCACCGGCCAGCTGCTGCATAAAATCAGTGATGCCTATACGTATATTCTCACCTTCAACTTTGATCCAGGCATGGTCAGTAGTGTAATAAAGCTCGTCCGGCATATTATATTTATCAATCGTTGCCATCCATCTTCCTCCTTTCTTTTCTTATTTGATTTATGGCAGAAATACTGTTATAAGAACTTCGTATCCGGGCCCTGGCAGCCACCTGCATAAATCCCATTTCATAAGCAATTTTTTCAAGTTGTTTGAATTCATCGGCATGTGCATAACGTACTACAGGAATTTGCTGGCTGGAAGGCCGGAAATACTGACCCAGTGTTAAAATTTTACACCCTGCTGCGCTCAGATCTTCCATTACCGCTTCAACTTCGTCCCTGCTTTCTCCCAATCCCAACATCAGACCGGATTTGGACCATATACCCTTTCCGTTTTCGTTCACTCTTCGTAAAAGTTCAATTGATCTGGAGTACAGTGACTGAGGTCTAAGTAAAGGATAAAGCCTGGGTACAGTCTGAATACTATGATTAATAACATCCGGTGCAGCATTGATAACTTCTAATAGTGATTCATTGCTTCCCTTAAAATCAGAAATCAGCACCTCTATAACAGCCTCCGGGATTTCTGCCTGGATAGACCTTATAACCGCTCCAAATTGTCCGGCCCCGCCATCAGGAAGATCATCACGGGTAAATGAACTTAGCACAATATTTTCCATGCCCTGCTGTTTCGCTCTTGAGGCCACTTCACAGGCTTCGTTAAGGTTTATCTCAGCCGGGCGGCCATGCTGCGCGCCGCAAAAACCGCAGTTACGCGTACACATATTACCAAGTATCATAAATAGACAGGACCTGTTAGTGAAACATTCTGCCATATTAGGACAATCTGTTATTTCACAAACTGTATGAAGACGTCCCCTGTCCGATTTGTTATTCAACAATTTATCTGATGCTGGAGGTAAATTCCCGCAATCAGCACTTTCAGTCATGTGACCCCTTCTCTCCTCTACGTGGCAGGTTCAAACTGTACCCTGGCAATTATTATTTAGTCCTCCCATTCGTCCAGGGCTCTTAAGACCGTAGTACACATATTAGCCCAGGCCGGTGAACCTCCAAATGCCACGCCAACTGCAGCAGCTTCCAATATTTCATCCCGGTTAGCACCGTGCATCAATCCCTGCTTAACATGTATGCTCATGCAGTAATGACAGCCAATAGCTACAGCAATCCCGAGACCAATCAGCTCCTTATACTTTCTTTCCAGCTCACCTTCAATATAAGCTGCATTATCCATTTGTATAAATGCCTCTGTAACTTCGGGCAGGTTGTCACCAATCTGTCCCTGACCTATACCTAGTTCTTCCATCAGTTCAACTGGATTAGCCATTTTTATTCCTCCTTTAATTCCTCAAACTATTAATTGCGTCCAATGCTAAACAAATATTTTATGGGGGGTTTCAATTAAATCAATCAACACCTTCAACCATTGAGCTGCAGGAGCTCCATCGATTATGCGATGGTCAATGGACAGCGATAAGCCCATCATAGGACGAATGACAATTTCTCCGTTAACTGCCACCGGTTTCTCTACTGTACGGCCCACCCCCAGTATGGCTGATTCCGGAAGATTAATAATCGGCGTAAATGCGTCGACCGAGCCGTAAGCACCCAAATTACTGATAGTAAAAGAAGCTCCTCCCATTTCATCCGGATTAAGTTTGTTCCTGCGCGCCCTTTTGGCCAAATCAGCAATTTCAGCATTTATGTCTATGAGTTTCTTCTGATCGGCATTTTTGATAACTGGAACGATAAGACCATCATCCAGGGCTATAGCCATACCGATATTAATATCTTTCAGTACCTTTATTACCTCACCATCTAGAGTAGAATTTACAATCGGATTTATTTCAATGGCCCGGGCAATTGCTTTAGTAAGCAGAGCCGTAACAGATATTTTTTCTTTTTCTTTGAGATCGGCATTTATGCTTTTTCTTAAAGCCAGTAATCCTGAAATATCTACACTTACATGCTGGGTTACTCTGGCACAGGTAGCCCAGCTCCTGGCCATATTTTCCCCTATGGCATTTCTCATACCTTCGTAAGGAATAACCTCCAGAGCCGGACGGTCATCGGCCAAAGCAGAACCTTCATCTATCGCTTTTTCTACATCCTCTTTAGTGATACGTCCTTCCGGACCAGTACCGATGATACGTGTAATCTCTAAACCATTCTCCTCTGCCAATTTACGTGCGGCTGGAGAAATTTTTACTTTCCCACCGCTGACCGCCGCCGGCTTCTTTTCTCCAGCGCCCCCGGCAGGAGCTGCTGCCAGTATTGCCGATATATCCTCATCAGCCTGACCGATAACCCCCAGCAAAGCACCTATGGGCAGATCAGCCCCTTTATCAGCTACAATCTTCAGCAGCAGCCCATCAGCAGGAGCTTCTACTTTATTGGTGATCTTTTCGGTCATAACTTCCAGAAGTGCGTCACCTTTTTTAACAGCATCGCCTTCCTTTTTTAGCCATTTGACAACTTTGGCTGTTTTCATTGATAATCCCAGCTTGGGCATTGTTATTTGGCTGGCCATATACATTTCCTCCTTTAATTAAAACTATCAACTTTATAAATTACCCATACGTGAATAACCCTTCTGTACCGCTTCTCGCAGAGTTTCCCTGACATTCACTACGTTTGGCCCATCGAGGGTAAGTTGGATGAAGTACTCATCATTCTCTCCCACCTCGATTTCTCTCTCACCATCCAGGGCTATCACACCTGGGCCATTAGACACTTTCACTTCTTCTCCCAAGTTTAATAAGCGGTAATTCCTTATTGGTACCGGCCTTATCAAACCCGGCGCTATTGGAGCCATTATGGTGATATCTCCTCCCTGGCCTATCTCAATTGCCATGCCATATTCATCCAAGGTTCCAATCGGTTCCAGATTACCTGCTATGGCAGATATACCAATACTATCTGGCTCCCCGCGGGTAACTACCACCTGCTTGATACGTTCTGCATCCCATATAGCGCGAGAACCTATAAATATATCTTTTAAAACCACAGCATCTATGAGGGCAATGTCTACAAGCGTTCCTTCTTTTAAAATTTTAAGCTTTTTATTCTTTTGTATGGATTTACTTCCATTTACCAGCCCTCGGGCCACAACCCCTGCAGCCATACCTGCACCGGTACCTTCCAGCATGCGCGGGAATACATTATTGGTTCCGGTGGAAATAGGTAAGACCGGCACATCACCACAGGTTTTAGCCACCATGCGGTTGGTCCCATCTCCCCCCAGAGTAATTATGCACCCGGTATGGCACTCCCTCATCAGCCTGGCTGCATCTGCTGAATCTTCCTGTATACCATTCATCACCATATCAGCTTGAATCACTTTTATATTCAGCTTGTAGTCACCGGGCATACAAGCCATGGCTCGGGGTACAATATTATAATAATCAGGCATATAGATAAGTTCTTCTACTCCTACGCTATTCAGGCCCAAAATAGCACGCTGTACAATATTGACTTTTTCCTGATTATTAAAAGTGATACTGTGCGCTACTAAACGGCGTATATCTTTCCCTGATGCAGGATTCGCGATTATTCCAACGGAAACCATCACTTATCCTCCTTTCAAGAGGATTTCCCCGGTGGTTTAACCCACCGGGAAATCTAGTACTAAAACAGTGCTTTAACTGCTTCAATAATTTTTTCTTCACTTGGTATATATGCCTGCTCCAGCGCTGGAGAGAAAGGTATCGGTGTATCGGGAGCAGCTACTCGCTTGATCGGAGCATCCAGATAATCAAAACCTTCTTCAGACACGATAGCTGCAATTTCTCCACCGAATCCGCTGGTTTTTACTTCTTCATGGACAATAACCAGCTTGCCGGTTTTCGCTACTGACTTAAGAATAGCCTCCTTATCCAGCGGTATCAGTGTGCGCGGGTCAAGTACTTCTGCATTAATTCCTTCTGCCGCTAATTTTTCTGCCGCAGCTAAAGATTTTTGCACCATCCATGACCACGTTACTATGGTTACATCGGAACCTTCGCGTTTAATATCTGCCTTGCCAATGGGAATTGTATAATCGCCTTCCGGTACCTCCCCCGGCATGCCGTACATTTGCTTATGTTCATAGAATATAACCGGGTTATCATCTCTAATAGCTGATATCAGTAATCCCTTGGCATCTGCCGGCGTGGAAGGAATTACGCTTATTAACCCCGGTATATGAGTTAATAATCCCTCTAAAGATTGAGAATGCTGTGCAGCCGCTCCTATACCTGCCCCAATGGGCATACGAAGCACCATTCCGACATCAGCTTTTCCGCCGAACATATACCTCACCTTGGCAGCTTGATTGCACATTTCATCAAAGCAAACAGCTATGAAATCATTAAACATGATCTCAACTATCGGTCTCAGCCCGCAGGCAGAAGAACCTACTGCATGCCCTACAATAAAATTTTCGCTGATTGGGGTATCCACAATTCGTTTCGGGCCAAACTCATCCAATAAACCGGCAGTCACTCCAAAACACCCGCCAAATACGCCTATATCTTCACCTGCAAGATAAACTTTAGGGTCTCTTTTAAGCTCAACTCGCATTGCATCCCTAATAGCTTCTGCATATGTCATTTGCATCTCTTAACCCTCCTTTTCTACATTTGTCTATCGTAAACATCAGTAAATAACTCAGAAACATCAGGCCAGGGGCTTTCCTCAGCAAATTTTACTGCAGCATCAACCAGGGCTTCTCCTTTTGCTTGCATCTCATCCAGTTCAGCCTGAGTTGCATTTTTCTGTTCGAGCAGCTGCTTGGCAAATCTCGGAATGGGGTCCTTCTTTAACCATTCTTCTTGCTCCTGGGCATCTTTGTAAACAGCCGGATCTCCTTCAAAATGGCCATGCCATCTCCAGGTGGTAAACTCCAACAAACTGGGACCATTACCTTTTCTGGCCCGGTCAACCGCTTCCAGGGTTGTTTCATATACAGCCAGCACATCATTGCCATCAACCGTTACGCCAGGTATTCCATAGGCCGCTGCCCGATCTGAAACACAGTCCGTAGCAAGATGTTCTTTTACCGGGTTGGACAGTCCAAATCCATTATTTTCACATATAAACACTATTGGTAATTTCCAGAGCGCAGCTACATTAAGACTCTCATGAAAAGGGCCGCGATTTGATTGTCCATCTCCAAACAAGCAAAGTGCAATGTCTTTCGTTTCATTATATTGGCAGGCAAAAGCAGCTCCAGTAGCAATTGCATAGCCGGCACCTAAAATACCGTTGGCACCCAAAATACCTAGATCCATATCAGCAATATGCATGGATCCGCCCTTGCCTTTACAGGTTCCGGTAGCTTTTCCAAACAATTCAGCCATCATTTTGTTCATATCTGCGCCTTTAGCTATCATCTCACCATGGCTGCGATGATGCAGACCAACTTTGTCATCCTTTTCCACACAGGCCATTACACCTGCGGCTATTGCTTCTTGTCCCAGGCTTGAATGTACAAAACCGGGAATTTGACCAGCTGCGAATAATTCACAAACTCTGGATTCAAAAATTCTAATAGTTACCATTTGTTGATAAAATTCCAATAATTGTTTTTTTTGAATATCCATTCCTATGCCTCCCTTTCTATATTTGACCCATAACTAAAATAGTGCTTTGACTGCCTCAATAATTTTTTCTTCACTAGGAATAAAGGTCTGTTCCAGTATCGGTGAAAATGGTATGGGTGTATCGGGGGCAGCTACTCTCTTTATCGGAGCATCCAGATAATCAAAACCTTCTTCAGCTACTATGGCTGATATTTCACCACCGAATCCGCTGGTTTTTATTTCTTCATGGACAATAACCAACTTACCAGTTTTGGATACTGATTTAAGAATGGCATCCTTATCCAGCGGAACCAGAGTACGGGGATCAAGTACTTCTACATTTATTCCTTCTGCCGCTAATTTTTCTGCCGCAGCTAAAGATTTTTGCAGCATCCATGACCAGGCTACAATGGTTACATCTGAACCTTCGCGTTTAATATCTGCTTTACCCAGAGGTACTACATATTCGCCATCAGGTACATCACCAGTCAAGCCCAGCAGCTGTTTGTGTTCAATATACATTACCGGATTATCATCTCTAATGGCTGCTATCATTAAACCCTTGGCATCTGCAGCCGTACCTGGCATAACGGTTTTAACCCCGGCTATATGAGTAAACCAGGACTCCAGGCATTGAGAATGCTGGGCAGCCGCACCCAAACCGGCTCCACACGGTGTACGAACTACCATAGGAACTTTAGCTTTACCACCAAACATATATTTCATCTTGGCTGCCTGATTGTGAAGTTCATCCATACAGCAGCCCATAAAATCAACAAACATAATTTCTGCAATAGGCCTCAGTCCAAGAGCAGCCGCACCTACTGCGTGCCCTACGATGACAGCTTCACTTATCGGAGTATTCATAACCCTATCCGGTCCAAATTCATCGTATAAACCGGCAGTCACCCCGAAACATCCCCCAAATTGAGCAACATCTTCACCGGCTATATAAACTCCGGAATCTCTTTTCATTTCCACACGCATACCATCTCTGATTGCTTCCATATAGCTCATCTGTGTCATTCTATATCACCCCTTATCTATTCTTCATTAAACCGTATATACATCGGTCAGCACTTCAGACGGATCCGGGTCTGGACTCTGTTCTGCAAACTTCACGGCAGCATCAACCTCAGTCTGTGCATCAGCTTTAACCTTATCTAAATCTGCTTTATTAGCATACTTGAGTTCAATCAATTTCTTTTCCACCCGAACAAGAGCATCTTTCGCATCAGAAAGCCATTCTTCCTGGTCTTTGGGATCTTTGTAGGCACCCGGGTCACCTTCAAAATGTCCCCGATGCCTCCAGGTTTTGCACTCAATTAAAGTTGGGCCATCGCCCTTTCTGGCGCGCTTAATGGCCTCTTCTGCAGCTTCGCTGATCGCCATTACATCATTACCATCTATGGAAACCCCAGGGATACCATACGCTGTCGCCCGATCTGACACATCTGTTATATTCTGATGGTTTTCTTGTGAATTAGAGATTGCCCAGCCGTTGTTTTCACAGACGAAAACTACCGGTAATTTCCAAATAGAAGCCAAATTCAGTGATTCATGGAAGGTAGCCCGATCAGAAGCCCCATCTCCGAAGAATGCTATGGCAACGTTATCGGTTTTTCTATATTTACAGGCAAAAGCTGCACCGGTAGCTATAGGCATACCTGCTCCAACAATGCCATTGGCTCCTAATATGCCGAGATCCACATCAGCTATATGCATGGAACCGCCTTTTCCCTTACAATAGCCAGTACTCTTGCCATATAGCTCAGCCATCATCAGGTCCAGTTTTCCGCCCTTGGCAATCAGATGCCCATGCCCTCTATGGGTACTGCATATATAATCACTATCTTTCAAATTAGCACAAACACCGGTAGCTATTGCCTCTTCGCCCAGATAACTGTGAACAAATCCGGGGAACTTACCAGCAGCAAACAAATCAATTGCTTCTTTTTCGAATGTCCGTATCCTTACCATGGTTTTGTACATTTCTAATAATTGTTCTTTTTTCTCGGCCATTAATTATTCCCTCCTTTTCCTATTTGGGAGAAACGATTATCTTGAGATCCACATCCTGGTTATTGCTAAGTTCTTGAGAACTTTTATCAACCATGTCATCAAGGGCTAAACTTTTTCCTTGTACCTTACTGCGGTCTCCAAGTTAAATAAACCGCTCTTATAGTTCTTCTGGTATTGTCAGTTCGTCTTATTACGCCTCCTTTCTGCATAATTTTATCCACAATATACTGAGTTGAATTACAGCTTAACCCTTCGGGCTAAGCCAAATTATTCAACAACTTCCACGTATACGGTAAGCGCAGCAACTACCACCACAATGGTATCCCCTGCTCCCAGCTCCGGCAAATTTAAACCCTGCACATATAAGCCTCCCGGCACTACTTCGAGTTCAGTACTGCCAAAAGGAACTGCCTCTCTAACCTCAGCCCGATTTATTTTTTCCGGGTGAGGACATGCTAATTTAATCTTCACATGCATTTCGTTGGGATCACTCATACCAATGATATCTATCAACCCGGCCAGACAGCTATGAGAAACCGCATCTTTTATGGCCTTTTTCGCAGCATTATTTTCATCTCCCCCATGGAAATCTATACCGGTACCTATTTCCACAATGTAACGTTTCAGCATCCAATACCCTCCTTGCCATTAATGCATCTGGTGACTTTGCTATAATATTTTGCAATTACTATGCCAGTTATAAGAAAACAATAATACTTAAGTTTTCCACCCCGCCTGGCAGGGGTTTTTGTCTTATCCACACCACTGCCAGTTTCCCGCCCCGCTTTCCAGTTCAACTGTTCTCACTGTTCCATTGTGTTATATATTGCTGAAAAGTGTTATCTACTGCGCAATATCACAGGCAGGCAGCGGTAACGACGGTCCCCCCCTACATCGACGTGAATATAGTTATTTTTTCTTGAATTAACCTCTATTAGCTTGCGATTGTTACTATATTATCTACAGTTGATGAAATGATTATTCGAAAGGCAAGAACAAATTCAGCCTCTAGATCCGCAGTAAACTAGATGGCCTATACTTAGAAGGGAAATGGTTTTTTCTGCAATGGAAGCACTCATGAATTACTGACAGAAAAGACAAAACCCGGGAAAAGGTATTTGGTCCTTTTCCCGGGTTTAATATTTTTATATTACGTTATGACCATTTTATCTACAGTAATCATTGTTATACTGCAACTTTTTATAAACCTTAATGATAGCTGATAAGAATGCTATTTAAATCACTTTGATACTTCTTTAAACTTAGGGCTCCGGCCTTATAAAGCATATCATTGTACTCTAAATTTCAATGTTGTATTGACGTATTTTACGATAAACAGTATTACGCGAAACTCCCATTTCACGTGCTACTCTGCTAATATTGCCCTCGAACTCACTCAATAATGCAGCGATTGTTTCACATTGATGTTCTTTAATCTTTTTCCTGGTGTCCACTATAGTAATGGATTTTGCATTATTATCAATACCCTCTATAGCTGCCAGGGAAGAAATTATTTCGGCTGGCAGATGTTCAACACGAATTTCCTGGGTAGTAGTTATATTAAGCATCCTTTCTACCACATTTTGCAGTTCACGTACATTACCGGGCCAATCATACCTGCAAATGTATTTGATAACGTCTGGTTCTACCCCTTTAATAACAATCCCCAGTCTACTGCTAATCTCTTTCACAATATGGTCAAACAATAGCGGTATGTCTTCACGCCTTTCCCGCAGGGGAGGTATAATAATAGACACAACGTTCAAACGATAATACAGATCCTGCCGGAAGTTCCCTTTTCTAACTTCTTCCTGCAGATTTTTATTGGTAGCACAAATTATACGGACATCAGTGGGAATCGTTTTTTCACCACCCAGACGGGTTATTTTCTTTTCCTGCAGTACCCGCAGGAGAGATACCTGCTGCCCGAGCGGCATTTCACCGATTTCATCCAGGAACAGCGTTCCCCCGGAGGCCATTTCAAATTTGCCGGGTCTGCCTCCCTTTTTAGCCCCGGTAAAAGCACCTTCAACATATCCAAAAAGCTCGCTGGAAATCAGCTCCCAGGGTATCGCCCCACAATTCACTGCCACAAACGGTCCTTCCCACCTGGAGCTTTTATTATGAATAGCCTGGGCTAATATTTCCTTACCGGTACCGCTCTCACTCTGCAGCATCACACTGCTCATAGTATTTGCTGCTCGATAAGCGATTTGAACTGCATTCAAAAATTCTTTATTTGCACCCACGACATCTTTAAAACAAAATGTGGCATGAGATCCGCTATAGCGATTAACCAAATTTTTTATGTTTTTAATAGGTTTTATAAATAAAACCCCTCCGGTAATCTTACCCCTATCATCCTTTATAGGTTCACCGGAAATCAGACAGTAAATGCGTCCTCTGTTGGTTTCTACCAGAATTTCTATATCTTTGTATTCTTTCCCGGTATCAAGCATAGTCATAGTGTTAACACAAGATGCAAAAATATCTGTAAGCGCTTTTCCAGATATATCTTCTGAAAATTGCCCCAATATTTCTTCCGTTACCGGGTTAATTCCAGTAATCACAGCAGATTCATCAACAAGTATTACCCCATCGGACATACTATTACTGATGCTTTGCAGGCGAGAATTGCTCATGGTTAATTCCCGATTTTTACTTTGAATATCCATTTGATCCATAATTGCTTGCACAGCCGCTACTACCATACCCAGGGTATGGAGATGAACTTCGCTTGAAGGACCGGACATATCAAGAATACCAATAAAGTGATTATGCTGGTTATAGATAGGAGCAGCAGAGCAGGTCCAGGAATGATGTTTTTTACAATAATGCTCTGCCCCGGATACCTGTATAGGTTTTTTTATTACCATCGCAGTTCCAATAGCATTGGTCCCTACCGCTTCTTCGCCCCAATTAGCTCCCTTAAAAAAACTAATTTGCCTGGCATTAGCCAGGGTATCATCATCACCCATAGTGTCTAAAATATAGCCGCGTTCATCTGTTAACATTACGATAAAGCCGGAACCGGCCACAAACCTGTACAAATTAGCCATAATAGGACGGGCAATATCTATCAGACATTTTCGTTTATTAAGTATCTGATCTAATTCTTCCCCAGTTGCAATGATATGACTGCAACCATCATAAGGGTCTACACCAGCAGCACAGCATCTTTGCCAGGATTCTGCTATCATCGTTCTAACTGCAGCATTATCCATCCTGCCGATATTAACATAATCTTCCCACGCTAACTTAACATTGCGGTTTCTCGCCTCTGTTTTAACAGCCATTCTCTCACCTCAATAAATCTGTTAAAAGCCCTGTTAACATTTGAGAATTACGATAGAATACTAAGCAAGCAATAGTCAACATTCGATATTATATCTCTAATCAATTTTAATATAATCCAGATACCACTTCCCTTCTTTGCAAATGGTTTTATAAATATTTTCTACAATTTTGTCGTTTGTTTGTATATAATTATATATTAGATTAAAACATAATATTTTTCCACCCCAATGCTATACAGGTTTATAAGCACCTCTTATCATTAGAACCGACAAAACCGAATGTATAATATTATTAAGTACAGCAAACAATTGTGCCAAAAGGTGCGACTGACACTTAATCTCCATTTAGTTGTTCTAAATGTTTGAATAATGGAGGAGTAATATTTATGAAAACAAGCTTTGTTTATTCCAGCAGTTTTGATCCCTGGTACAACCTGGCATTAGAAGAATATCTCTTAAACACAGTGCAGCCTGAAGAAATAATACTGTACCTGTGGCAAAATGACCACACTGTAGTCATCGGCAAATACCAGAATGCCTGGAAAGAATGCCGCTGCCAGCTTTTAGAAAAGGATGGCGGTAAACTAGCCCGACGTTTATCAGGTGGGGGTGCGGTTTATCATGACCTGGGCAATTTAAATTTTACCTTTATTATGGATAGAAAATTATATGATTTGGAAAAACAGCTGCAGGTAATCTTAAATGCCGTACAGAAACAGGGTATTCAAGCTGAATTTACCGGGCGAAATGACATAACTGTAGAAGGAAAGAAATTTTCCGGCAACGCCTTTTGCTTCCTGCCCAATGCAGTTTATCACCACGGTACTTTGCTGATAAATACTGATATGTCCAGGCTTTCTCAATATCTACAGGTTTCCCAGGAAAAAATGCAGGCCAAATCTATAGAATGTAACTCGGTTCAATCCAGGGTGGTAAACTTGGCCAGCCTGCAAAACAGTATTACTATCGCCTCTATGATGAGTAACTTAAAAGAGAGCTTTGCCAGCCTTTATGGGGGTGATCTAACTCCAATACAACTTAACAATAAAGAAGAAATCGATAAACTCTATAATCAATATTCTGCCTGGGAATGGAGATATGGCGAAACCCCTGAATTTGACATTTCGCTATCTAAACGCTTCATCTGGGGTGAAATCGACATGAGTTTGAATGTCGATGAAGGCAGGATAATAGAAGCCGCCGTATATTCAGATGCTATGGACTGCTCTATAATTGAAAGCCTTAAGCACCTGCTTCCTGGCCTTCCCTACAAATACGATATCATCCAAAAAAAGATTGCCACCGAGCTGTCCACTTCCAACCCGGAGATAGCCGCAGATATTAACAACTGGCTGGAAGTAGTGTCAAGAGGGCAAGGCTATAGGTGATGCTGGATGGTTGAATATTATAAGTTCTTAGGTCCGAAGTTGGGAAAGAAAAAGTCCAAATTCAAAATGTTGACTTTAAATATGATTATTAATTACTATTTACTTATGAAAATCAAGCCATGAAGGCTTTATTATTGATTCAATAAAAATAGGAATTATGAAAGTAAACCACGAAGGGATGCCGTAAGAAACGGCTCCATTCGTGGTTTCTGTTTTTCTTAACGAAAGGGGGTCAACCAAACCAGAAATCATGATGTAAATCAGTAGTCCTCTATGGACATGTTAGGTCAGGACTTGCCCTGACTTCAAAACCCGTGAAACAGCCTGCTATATCAGACCAATATATTTTAATCGAAAGGATGAAGAACCGTGATCTTAAAACCACAAAAAAGAGAGCAAATCATGCCCCTGCCGGTGGTCCTATTATCTACCATAAACAAGCAGGGGATAGCCAATATCGCTCCCTGGTCAAATATAACCCCGATTCTAAGACCCTTGGACGAAATCATCTTTGCTTCATGGATTAAAAGAGATACCTTAGCCAATGTTAGAGAAATGCAGGAATTTGTTGTAAATATTCCGCCTGCAAGCATGATCGAAGAGCTTATGATTTGTTCCCGCAATTACCCTCCGGAAGTGGATGAATTCATTGAAGCCGGATTAAAGCCTCGACCTTCCAAACAAGTGCAAACTCCGGGAATAGAAGGTTGCCTGGCTTGGGCGGAATGCACTCTAAGTGAAGAGATTGCCAGGAAAAGCTACTCACTGATAATCGGCAAAGTAGTGCATTTGGAAGCAAATGATGATTTCTTTAATGAAGCGGGAGAAATGGACTTTGAGCGTGCCCATCCCCTCTCCATCATGCTTGGAGCTCAAGAAATGCAGTTTACCAGGCCGATTGTTTCCGGTAGAAAAGCAGCCTATGCGGAGATGTTTATCAAAATAGAATAGAACCATATGGTAAGAGTCATTAATTCGGCCATAGATCAAATGAACCTGGACCTGTTGTTTGCTAAATACCCCGGAGGTGGACGGTCAAGTTTCCACCCGGTCATGATGACAAAATTCATCGTGTATGCCTACGCAGATAAAATATATTCAAGCCGCCGGATTGAAAAAGCGGCTAAAGAAAACATCATGTATATGTGGCTATGTGGCGATAATGCTCCTGATTTAAAAACCATCAACAGCCTCCGGGGAAAGCGCATGAAAGGTTGGCACCCCTACCGGCAAGAAGCTAAAGAAGGCTAACAAGTGATCGAGGAAGATTACCTGCCTAGAATGAAGAAATATGAAATTCAAGAAGAACTGCTGGCATAGCGTAACGGTTACTCTAAAACAGATACCGATGCAACCTTTATGCGCATTAAAGAAGATCATATGAAAAACGGTCAATTAAAGCCTGGATATAATATACAAATAGGAACCGAAAATCAATTCGTAATTGGTTATAGCTTTCATCAACATGCCGGGGATACCAGTTGCATGAAAGATCATCTAAATCTAGAATGGGGGTTACATTGTATCGCCCATAATATAAGAAAAATGGTGGCTGCCATGGGGTAGAGGACTTCTATTTAAATGGAGGGGGGTATTGATATTTTAATAATTAGTTTATCAACATGTTTTAACCTTTGTAAGTAGTTATTGAAAATCAGGCTTCTTCAATGTGCCCCATAAAATAATATTTTGCCTATATTTCTTGCCGAGGTGTTGCATCACTCATAGTAAACCGGAGCGAGTTGATACCTCCCTGGAATACGATGATCATGGTAGCTGACTATCTCCAGGTCAGGTTCGGCCTTAGCAAGATCATGCAGCGTTTTAAGTGTCTCGTTGACCTGGTTTTTTTCATGGACCAGTTTTTGCATCAGCCTGGACTTGGGTGCGTTCCCTTCCAGGTTTTCCGGGAAATAGAAGGAATCCCCGGGGAAAAGGAACCTTTTACCCGATGGTAGGGTTACAAATACTCCCATTAACCCCTCCGAATGACCAGGAAGATCAACCAGAATAAAACGGCCATCTCCAAACAAATCCAAGGAATCAGGAAAACCAAGAAATGATTGGCCTGGAACCGTGGAAACCAGATCAATATCCAGGTTATCGCTCAGATCATACTGCTCACTAATATAGGCATGCTTATGCGAGTCTGACGCGGTTGCAGCTTCCCATTCCTTCTTGCCAACAATAAATTTGGCATTGGGAAAGTCGCGCATCCCACCTGCGTGATCCCAGTGAAGATGAGATAAGATGACATACTTGACCGCTAAATGGTCAAAACCATTAGCAGGCAGCTGATGTATTAAAGGATCACGGCCGGCATCGAAAACTGTTCTCATGACAAAACGGTTGAAAAACGCCTGGGCGCGGTACTGCGGGAGCTTCATCTCTTCCCCTATCCTGGTACCCAGGCCCGTATCTAAAAGAATTAAATCTCCATTATGCTCGATTAGGGCATTGAGGATGGGAAATTGAACGGATTTCCAAGGCGCTCCCTTAACAAAAAGCCCCTTAGGAACCCTTGAATAAGCAGTTGCAAAGAAGTATATTTTCATGGTAGTCTTCCTCCTTAAAAATCGGGTTCATCAACGACATCTTCATTAAATTAAGCGGGTACTTTTAAGGTATATTGAACGCGTCACCATATGAGCCAAAAGATGTCCATCCGCCATCCACCGGCAGGTTACACCCGTTAACGTAGCTTGCCGCATCAGAAAGCAGAAAAGCCACCGCTTCCGATATTTCCTCCGGGCGTCCCAATCTTCCCATGGGAGTACGCCTGATGATTACTTTATCATCTATGATCCCTAACTCTATTCCCTTTTCGATCAGAGGGGTTAATATATACCCTGGTGAAACGGAGTTTACATTTATGTTATAGCTTGCCCACTCTACAGCAAGTGTCTTGGTTAGCATAATTATCCCCGCTTTTGCCGGTCCATACGCGTTTCTCATGGGGGAACCCCCTATGCCAACCACGGAAGATATGTTGACTATTTTGCCATACCTTTTTTCTATCATGTGTTTTCCGACTTCTTTTGAGCATAAAAAACAGCCTCGAAGATGAATATCAATTACCCTCTGCCAGTAATCTGCCTTTTGTTCTATGGTAGGAACAAATTGATCAGATATACCCGCATTGTTTATTAGAAAATCAATTCGTCCAAACACTACAATGGATTTTTCCACCATGCTTTGTACTTCATCTTCGCTGCTTATGTCTGCAGTAACTGATAATCCCTGTTGCCCTATATTGTTAATATCATCGGCTGTCGCATTTGCTAACTCACTATTTATGTCATTTACAATAATATCGGCGCCCTCTTTTGCCAAAAACAAAGCGATAGACTTACCCATACCGCTGCCCGCTCCAGTGACTAAAGCTACTTTATTATTAAAACGCATTCTTTTACCCCCCTATAATGTCATAAAGAATCCCCCATTAACATCTAACATACAGCCGGTGATATAGTTTGACATATCCGAAGCAAGAAATACAATTGTCTCAGCGATATCTTCGGGACGGCCAATACGCCCTACGGGAACAGCGTTCTCAGGGTAAGGGTAACCCGTTGTCATAGGTGTCCAAACGAGACCGGGGGCAATAGCGTTAACCAGAATACCGTCTGGGGCACCATATTTGGCACACCATTTAACAAGCCCTCCTACCCCTGCCTTGGCTGCCACATAGTGCGGTCCCGATAATGCTCCTCCTATCCTCGCCGCTAATGAACTGAGGCAGATAATTCGTCCGCTCTTCTGCTGTTTCATAGGATTCCACACCGCTTTGGCACTCAGAAAGGTTCCCGTGAGATCCACGTTTATAACCCTGTTCCATTCCTCCAGGGAAAGCTTGTCAATAGGCGTGTGATCTAATATTCCTGCATTGCTCACGAGTATATCAATGCGCCCAAATTTTTCAAGTGTAACATCAGTCAAGTTGTTACAATCTGCTTCCTGGGTTACATCAGTTATTATATAAATGAACTCCGCGCCAATAGCTTTTAAGCCTTCAATGGTTTCTTCGCAGGCAGTAATATCAGATACAGTTACTTTTGCCCCTGCCCTAGCCAGGGCATAACAAGCGGCTTGGCCAATGCCTCCTTTAGCACCGGTAACAATCGCTACTTTCCCTTTCAGGTCAATCGGCCCGCTGACCGGTACATTACAGCTATCAGGGATCTGCGGAATATTTGTTTGACTGCTTTCTATATTCGACATATTTCATACCTCCCATTAATTTGATCTAATCATGGTTAATGCAAGCTTATTAACGAATCCCTCCCTTTCAGCATTGCTCTCCTTCACAACTGGTTCCACCTGGCATCCTTGGATGCCTATGTTAAATCAGCCATCCCTTCCTTAATTTATGCAAGAAACATACCACTGAACTAAATCATAAAACTGGGTCGGCATGCTGTCGGTCTGGCCTAAACCCGGAAGAAATCCGAAATAACAACGCCATTGATAGCTTTTGAAATCACAAATCTTGTTACGGATACTGCCATATCCGAGCAGCGCTCAAGGAGGGTACATTCTGATGGGCAAGAAACAACTTAATAGAGTACATGCAGCCTTTGCCATCCCAACGCGCCCTAGGCGGGGTTCAGATATTTAGCTTTTCAAGTAGTTTTATAGACTGGTATTTCCGCATGATAGCTGGGCATACTTATAGCTCTGATAGTGGGTGGCCCCCACCATGTGGCGATGATATGTGGATTCATGGATTAAGACCATTTCCGTTTCAAAAGTGAAACAATATTCATTTCAACTATTTCAAAAATGACATGATTAAACTATTTTATATCCAGTTGAAATTCCTTTCCTCTCCTAATCTTTACTACTTGTTTATCTTCGATATTTAAGTTTTGATTATTCAAAATTGGCATAATAATTGCGCAACAAGTAATAAGAATAGGACCTATAACACCCCTTGTAAGTTGACTTTTTACGTCATAATAAGGGCTTATGTGGATTTTCCATTTAACTTGTTGGCATATCATTTGCAATAACGAACTTCATCACTATAAAAAAGGGGGGCGTAATGGCTTATAAAATTGGAGCAGAATGTTTTGGTTGCGGTGTCTGATTTGGAGAATATTCAGTTGAATCAATTAGGGAAGATAAAAATGGATCAAGCATTGACCCCAAGTCCGGCTCTCAGTTGTGGTAAATGCATCGAAGTTTGACCAATGCAGATCCCCCCAAAGCCAGGAATAAGGATTAGCAAAGTGAGCGTATTTAAGTTAAGACAAGATCCACTTATCTTAACATGATCTGGTTAGTGAAAAGTGGTAAATAAAATGGATCAAAACGATTACGATTGATACTTTAGATTATTTGATTCAAGTATGAAGGATCAAATAACCATAAATAATTAAGGAGGAATTCATAATGTTGAAAGAAATAAACGAAGTGGTGCTGGTAAGTGCCTGCAGGACGGCTATAGGCAAGTATGGTGGAGGTCTGGCTGACGTACCAGCCAATGAGTTGACTAAGATTGTTGGAACTGAAGCTATTAAACGTGCAGGTATTGAACCGGCCATGGTGGATGAAATCGTATCTGGATTGTGCATGCATCACGGAAACGGCTCGCTACCTCCCCGTATAGTGGCAATGGGAATAGGAATGGACAAACGTTCAGGAGCTACCATGCTCAGCCAGAATTGTGCATCTGGTATGCGGGCCCTTGATATTGCGGCGATGAAGCTAATGCTCGGTGATACTCAGATCGCATTAGTAACTGGAACTGAATGTATGAGCCGGCCCCCTTATATACTTCCAGCTATGAGATGGGGAGCAAGAATGGGCGATACAAAAGCGGTAGACCCAATTCTTTCTGATGGTCTATTTTGCCAACTGGCTGGAAGCCATATGGGCGGAACTGCTGAAAACATCGCTGAATTATACGGCATTACCCGGGAAGAGTGTGATCAGGTGGCCGTAACCAGTCACATGCGTGCTGTTAGAGCAATTGATGAAGGCTATTTCAAAGCTGAAATTGTTCCCGTGGAATTAAAGACTAAAAAAGGAGTTAAAGTATTCGATACTGACGAACATCCCATCCGGGGAGCTAGTATGGAAACAGTTAGTAAACTGCCTCCGGCTTTTAAAAAAGGCGGTGTAGTAACAGCCGCCAATGCGTCGGGCATGAATGATGCATCGGCGGCAGTGATTTTAATGACCAAGAAAAAGGCAGAAGAGTTAGGTATTAAGCCATTAATGAAACTGATTACCGTCTGCACCGAAGGTGTAGATGCAAAAGTTATGGGCCTGGGCCCGGCGGTAGCTATACCCAAAGCCCTGAAAATGGCAGGAATGGCCTATGATCAGGTGGATTATTGGGAAATAAACGAAGCTTTTGCACCCCAGGTGATAGGGGTTAAAAGAATGATAAAAGACGATTTCGGTATTGAACTGGATATGGGCGATATCAATCGCTGTGGCAATATCAATAACAACGGCTCTGGAATCGGCTTGGGACATCCGGTAGGCTGTACGGGTCTACGTATCATTGTCAGTCTCTATTATGAATTAGAAAGGTTGGGGAAAACAGTAGGCGGAGCTTCTCTTTGCGTTGGGGGCGGCCCGGCGATGGCTTCCCTCTGGACCAGAGACATTTAGATTTAAATAACCAAGAACATGCCCATAGAACCACTGTTATTGTGTAACCTAAATGGTATAGATGTATTAATAATGGTTATAGAATACCCCCCTTAAGGAATTCAGGGATCCCAGATTCCATCCCACTCTAGCATTCATTTAAACAAAAAGTTTCAACATCATGCTTTCTGGAAGGCCATCGAAGGCCTTTCAGAAAGCGGCCTCCCTATTCATCATAATATATTAAAAGTAGGTTTTGTTTTAAGAATGATTGTAATTCTAAGAAAAATTACATCTGAAAATGGAATGGTGATTAATAACAATTTATGCCAGAGGTATCTAGATTCAGGCGAAACTATATTTCGCCTCTGTAAACATTAAATATTATATGAACAGAAAGGAGTGGCAGAAAAAACATAAGATTTAATTACCTGCTTATTATCAAAAAATATCAAGAGAAGGGAGAGGCTGTACATTATAAAGACTGGATCACCTAATTTAATTGAAGAAAAAGAGCAAGGAGGGACAGGGATACCAAGGAGCATAAAAAAGACGCCCTTCTACACAATTGTGCCGAAGTGAAGGAACGACACAAACAAATTTGTGAAAAGGCGCCCAGAATTCAATTTAAGAATATATGAAAAGGAGAAATATGGCAAATAAATTATTCGGAAATTAGAAATCTGCTTCCACTCGTAGAGGAAACAAAAATAGATGCCCGATGATACCTTGAGTATCTGAACAGATGGATAAACAAAGTTGCAACAGCTAATCAGCGAGTGCAGTGTAAGAGGATTAAATTACTGTAAAACCAATAAAAGGAGGATATTTATGTTTAACAAACGGAGCAAAACAATAAGTATATTATTAGCATTTACTTTCGTTTTTACTTTGATTATTCCCGGTATGACGTTGGCTTCTGCTTGTGTTGCTTTCAGTAATTCAACAGCAACTGTTTCTGACAAAGATGAACCCCAGAATCTGGGATTTGTAAAAATGGATGAATTTGACGAAGTAGACTCAATTTATATAGAAGTAGCACTGCCCAGTGATGTTGACTGGCATAGTGGTGGTATTACTAGCGGTACTATAGCCAATTTTATCGATACCAGTGACGCTACTGTTGATGCCACAGCCTGCATAACAAGCGGTGAGAGCGATGAAGATGAATACGTAATACAGTATGATACCACAAATTTTGCTGCAGGTACTACCTGGGATAACTTTTATATCAAGGCTTTATTCCGTTGTATAGATGTAGACGATGATGCTGAGGATGATATTTATGTTTCGGTTACGGTACGGGGTGTTTATCCTGATGGTTCAACATGTACAGCCTCCGAGGACCTGCTGATTGGTGAAAAGGCTGATGATGAAATAATTGTAAGTGCCAAGCCTGCGGAAAATATTGAGGTAGGCAATGAGCAGGAGATAGCCAAACTTATATTTACAGAAAATGTTAAAGGGGCGTTAGCCGAGGGTGATGAATTTATTCTGACCCTTCCCGATGATATTGAGTGGGATATGGACGCTATCTATGCAAACAACGATGACTCTTATGTTCTTTCAGGGAATTATAGTCTTGAGCTAACTATAAGTGCTGGTAGCGATAATGATGAGCTTGTGTTGACAGTCGATGAGCCGTCAAGTTTATTTGACGATGAGTTTGAATTTACCGGCTATGTTACAGTATTTCCCGGAGCCGATGAGGGTGATGTAGAAGTATCGATAGAATCTGTCCTGAATGATGCCGATTTTAAGGATGTCGATATTTTAGTGGCCTATGTTTCAGATAAGGTGGTTACTATTGATGTGGATGATGATCAGGATGAAGATTATTATATAGGTGAAATGCCTATAAAACTGGACTCATTTACGATCGAACCCAGCGGCGGGTCTTTTGAAGAGGGAGATACAATCTATTTAACCCTTTCTTCAAATGCAGTCTGGGTAATAAAATCAGAGAAACTTTCAGGTGACTGGGAAGATTATGAAAATACCGTATGCAGTGTCGATCTTGACTCTTTAGGAGTGTTTAACGGCAGCCGCAGTCTGTGGCTGGAGGTTCCAGACGGCCAGAGCTATGATGATATTGAATTTTCCGATATGCCGGTAGCTATATTACCTTACAATATGGGCCAGGAAATAACCGTTACCGTGGGAGGAGACTATACAAGCGAACCAGCGGTAGTAGGGCCTGTTCCTCTGATCCATGCTGATGTAAGTGCTGATATTCTTTCCGTAGACAGTACTGCTGGTCTTAATCAGGAAGTAGGAACGATCACTATAACGGAAAAACAGAAGGATGCTTTCAAAGCGATAGCAGCAGTGGATATTTACAATTTCATATATCTACAACTGCCCGGCGGAGTATATTTTTCTAATGAACCTAGTGTAGCTATAAATGGCGAAAAGGCAGATGTAACATTATGGAAATCTATAGATTTTGATTTCAAGGATGCGGAAGAAGATCCTGATAACCCAGGAGAAACAGATCCGGACAGCAAGCCGGCACCCAGTTATGATGAAGGATTTAAACCCGGAGAGAGTAATATAGTGTACATAGAATTTGATGACTTCTCATCCGATTTTAAGAATTCTAGACTGGAGACTATTACTATCAGTGATATTGCCTATGACTTTGATGATCGCTATCAGGAAGGTGGAGATATTAGTGTGTCCATAGGCGGCGCATTATTTAATGATTGGATGGTAGTTTCCCCTAGCCATGGACAGAGATTGATTGAAACTGTTATGTATTCCGTAGTAAATGCTAATACTGGTTATCCATCCACCTTTACCATTGGTTCAACCACTTATTATATAAATGGGGTAGAGGATGAAATGGATGTAGCTCCTTTTATCTCTGGTGATAGAACATATATGCCAATTCGCTTTGCAGCTTATGCTCTTGGTATTAATGATTCAGATATCCTCTGGGTTGGAACTGATAAGAGTGTAACCCTGATAAAGGGTGACAAGGTTGTTCAGTTAAAGGTCGGCAGCACCGAATTGTTAATCAATGGTGCATCAGTAACCATGGATGCAGCTCCTGTAAACCTTAATGGCCGGGTATGTCTGCCGATCCGCTTCGTAGCACAGGCCTTTGGGGCAGAAGTCGGTTGGGATGCTGCAACTCATACTGTGAGCATAGATTTGTAGGAATACTATTCGTCAAGAGGCCCGGCAAAAGGCTGGACCAAATCTAAAATCAGAGGTCCAGCTTTTTGCTATTATCAAGTTAAATTGTTATAAAATAAATATTTATAGAAGTTACAAACCTTTTGTTGCTGAGATTGTTTATTTATCCTTGTTTAATCTGCGATATAACGTACTTCTTGAAATCCCCAATTCTTTGGCCACAAGATCTACATTGTTGTATTTCTTAAGATAGTCTTTAATTACCCTGGATTCAATCGTTCTTGTATAGCTTTTCAGGTGCCTGCCTGGTCCTGACGAATCATGCATCATGGCGTCATTTTTCGCAATATGCTCAGGGAGAAGATCTAAAGTCAGAGTTCTATCATTAGCCAAATTAATACACCGTTCAATGATATTCTGTAACTCCCGAATATTTCCTGGCCAATCGTATAAGGAACAGGCCATCACAAAATCATCATCAATCTTAAAGGTAGGTTTACCCAAACGGGACGAAATTCTCTTTGCTATATAGTCAAGCAACAGTATAATGTCACCCCTACGCTCTTTTAAGGGTGGAAGGGAAATTGAAACTACATTAAGTCGATAATAAAGGTCTTCACGGAAACTACCCTTTTCAACTTCTTTGGACAAATCTTTATTGGTTGCGGCAATTATTCTTACATTGATTGGCAGAGAAGTTTTACCCCCAATGCGGGTTACAGCCCTTTCTTCAAGTACCCTTAAAAGAGAAGTTTGCATATCTAAGGGCATATCCCCGATTTCATCCAAAAACATCGTTCCGCCATCAGCTAGCTCGAATTTTCCAGGATTACCTCCCTTTTTTGCTCCAGTGAAAGCTCCTTCCACATATCCGAAAAGCTCACTTGCTAAAAGTTCGCGTGGGATAGCGGCGCAGTTAATAGCGATATAAGGTTGATCACCACGTCCGCTGGCATTGTGAATGGACTGGGCAAAAAGATCTTTTCCGGTACCGCTTTGACCTAAAAGCAAAACAGTAGAGAATGAGTTTGCTACTCGGTTTGCTGTTGCAATACATTTCAAAAAATTTTTATCTTCTCCTATCAATTCATTAAAAGTGATCGTTGCGTAATTGCCCATAGTGCGTGCTACCAAATTCTTAATATGAGACATCTCCCGTATTATGAATAATTTACCAATTAACTTGTTTTTAAAGTGAATGCATCGGCTGGTTAATGTGAATCTTATTATTCCAAAATCATTTTGCACATGAATGAATTCATCATTCACTTCTTCCTGCATCTTGATAACACTTATAAGATCAGAAGGCTTACTGGCTGCGCCAAAAGTACTAGCCAGCATTGAAAAGATGTTATGGTTTAAAGGGTCTTCTTTAATTCCAAAAATATCTAGCGCTTTTTGATTTATGTGAGTGATATTCATTTTTTCATCAACGGCTATTATGCCACTGATGATAGATTCCATTATTAGAGTTTTATAACTACTTTCAATTTCAGCTTTGTTCTTTAGTCTAATCGTTGTTATTTGTTTTTCGATGAACTTGACTAGTGCAGCTACCATACCTAAAGTGTGAGGGTGCACCAACTTGTCATTCCCGGCAATAATAAAACATCCTATTATTACATTCGTGTCTGGATCATGTATGGGTGCTGCCGACATCGTATTATTCCTCAAGAAAATCATATAGTTTTCAGAAGGATGTAGTTGATACGGTTTATCCTCCATAACCGCCATGACTCCGGCGTTGGTTCCCGTTATATCTTCGGCCCAGTTGCTGCCAGGAATGGCGTTTACAGATTCAGCCTGGTTCAACGCCTCGTCATCACCAACTATTTCCAGTATAATAAGATCGCTCCCTTCTTTAACCAAGAGAATTACTTCCATTCCTACGTCGTTTATTACTTCATAAAATTGCTGCATTACTGGAAAAGTGACTTCTATCAGTTCTTTATATTTTGTTCTCATTTGATTAAGTTCATTTTCGGATATAATCGCAGTATTTTTCTTTTTAAAAGGATCAACTTTTTCCCTACTACGCTTCCACGATTCAAGTATTTCAGGACGAATATCATTGGGACCTATATGCTTGCCGGAAATGAATTTCATTCTAAGGTCTTCCGGTCTATGGGAATCCTTCATTATCATATCCCCCCCTTCCTTGGTCTCATGCTTTAAATGTTGTTTAGCCTATCTGTTTTCATAATACATACGTATCCTCATCTTTTCAACATGCACAATTCATGCCATCGTTTTTAAAAAATATTACTACTTTAATATTGTAAAAACAGCTCTCTTTTTATTCATACTCAATACCTATGTATAGTCTATCTAACCCAACTCATAAATAGCAATAATTCTATGTTACATATAGGTCCATTTCACATTTGTTCAGTGTTATGAAAGTGTTAGGCCGACCTTTTTTTAATGGAAGATGTTCTTATTTATTGTGAGTATTGCGGGTTCTAGATATTTGTAATATCGGTGGTTTTTCGGAAATAATAAGGAGCTTGCTTCGTATATGGTATAGTTCTTGCTTTAAATAGAATAAGGCATGCCAAAGTATATATCAGTATTTTATCCGGTTAAGAAGATGTGGGACAACAACCAGCAGAGTAATGACGTTGCGGCTGCTTCATTCCACGTGTGTGATAGGAGCTGCAACTAGCTTGAGGCAACACTTTATTAACAATTAAGATAAAAGCCACCGATTTTGCTCACACAATATTTGGCGATGTCCCAAGAGCACTTGATGTCAAAGAAATTCATGACCCTGAAAATGTCATGGTCGAGCAAATTGTCGCTGCATATAAAGTCGGTTATGATGCCGTTGAACTCCATACTCCGCACGGCTATCTGCTGCACTCACTCCTATCCCCCAGGTGCAACAAACGTCATGACGAATACGGCGGAAGCCTGGAGAATCGAGGCCGTATAGTAACCAATATTATTGAACGGGTAAGAGCCAAAATTGGCACAGACAAAGCCCTTGGCTGCCGGCTTTCCGTTGATGAGTTGGCACCAGATGGTCTGACCCATGAAGAAGCCTGCAAGTTTGTAAAACTCTTCAAAGATGCTGGAGCTAATTTCTTTAATGTATCACAAGGCTCCTATGAGACTCCGGGTAAAACTTTTGCACCGGATGGTGAAGGTGATTTCACCGTGTGGGGACCAGGATTCAAAAAAGCGGGTGGTGTGCCGGTTATCGTTCCAAACTGGTTGACTGCAGAAGCAGCAGCTGAGGCTATTTCCAGTGGCCAATGCGATATAGTATCACTCGGCAGGCAATCAATTGCTGATCCAGTCTGGCCTGCTAAAGTTGAAGCCGGTAGGGAAGAAGACATCGTGAAATGTTCACGTTGCCAGCAGTGCTATATGAACTTGGTGCAATATAACTGGATTACCTGTGCTGTCAACCCCACCGCTGTATTTGAAGATTTGTATCCCGAACTCTGGATGAATGATGGCATGCGTAAGAGAGCCCGTAGATTTATTGAAAAGTGTAAAGGACTATAAAACTCTGAGTGTGTTGCAGGCAGGAAAGTTCCCCTTGCAATAGCGAGTTGAGTTATCTTCCCTGCACGGTGTCAGTGCAGGGAAGCAGCATTTGTTTAATTAAAGAGGGAATTGGCAATGTCGGATTTTATAAAAGACGATTTCTTTAAAATTGATTGTGAACCCCACTTAATAGGTGATATGGAACAAGTAAATCATTTTCCGGGTGTACAAATGTGGTGGAAGGCAAGTACCACATCCGGAACATCCCTCTCCAATTACATGAGCCATTACGGCACCTCCTCCTTTTAGTCTGATTCTTTAAAATGCAAGTGGTATGCCAACAACATAAAGAGGAGGAAAATGGGCTATATTGGGGGATCTTTAAAAAATCCATCTTCTGAAATACGTTACTAAAAAATTACAAAACCTTTTGTGCCAGTGTAATGCTTTCTTAACAGCTTTCTAAAGATGTTAATAATGAATAGACCTTAGGAGAATACGGGTGATAATGGGTCGGAGATAAACGACTGAGTTCATAGATGGCAAGAATCGCACCTCAAGTGTCTGTAGTTGTACATTTGTGCTCGATTTATATCGAATTTCCAACAATAAAACCTTCTCGAATGGCCTCCAAAGCAGTTCGCACCCGCTTAGCATCACCGACCAGATGCACTTCTGCGACCTCATCCAGCAGTTCTTCATACAAACCATTTTCAGGTGATGAACCGACAGCTATGACAATTGAATCCGCCGGAAGCAGATCCATTTTTCCGTCGGAGCCTGTTATGACAACTCCGTCGGGTTTGATAGCCTGGGCCAAAGTAGATGTTAAAATCTTTACTCCCATACGTTTTAAGTCCTGCATCATAGACCATCGCGTAGAGATGCCTAATCCTTTTCCCGCGGTTTCATCCATTTCCAGGATAACTATTTCTTTGGTGCCTAAAGTGGCTAATTTCTTAATGGTTTCTGCCGTCTCGGCTTCATTCAGAAGCAGAAATTTTACGATATCGCTATTTATCGTACCCTGTTTGGCGATGAAGATCCCCATTTCACAGCCGACTGCTCCTCCACCGATAATAACTACCTTTCGGCCTACTCCTTTCACTTTCCCTAGTAGTAATTCCCCGGCTTCCAACACGTGTTCCAATTCAATACCTGGGATGGAAGGTAGAACTGGTTTGGATCCGGTCGCTAATACCACTACATCAGGAGCAAAAGACTTAATTCCATCTAGATTGGCTTCTTTGTTAAACTCCATCTTAACCCCTAAAACAGATAGGCTTTCTATCAGATAATCCAGCAGGTCTAGCAGGTCAGTGCGGTCTGGGACCATACCAGCTTTTCGCAACGCACCTCCCGCTAAATCGCTTTTTTCCCAAAGTCTTACCTCGTGACCACGAGTGGCTGCCACCCGCGCTGTTTCCATCCCCGCGACTCCGCCTCCCACAACCAGAACCTTTTTACGCGATGCGGCTGGCACGATTGGTAGTTCTCTCTCACGGCCTACCCGAGGATTGACGAGGCAGGTACAACTTTTTCCTCGCATAATTCGGTCAAGGCAGCCCTGGTTGCATCCTACACATTTCCTGATCTCTTTTTGCCGCCCTTCAGCGAACTTTTTGGGTAACTCAGGATCGGCTATTAAAGCCCGCGCCATTCCTACAAGATCTGCACTCCCTTGTTCCAATATTTCCTCCGCGAGCATAGGGTCATTAATACGGTTGCAGGCTATGACTGGAACTTCGACTGCCTGTTTGATTCCCTTGGCCAAATATACGTAAGCTCCAGCAGGGACGTTCATTGTAATCTGTGGCACCTTTGATTCGTGCCACCCCCCTGTAATATTGAAAGCATCAGCACCCGCTGCCTGGAGACGGAGGGCAAACTGCTGGACTTCGGTATTGGTATTGCCTCCGGGTATGAAATCGCTGCCCGAAAGACGTACCATAATGGGATAATCAACTCCTACGGTCTCGCGTACCGCTTGAATTAGCTCCACACCAAATCTGGACCGGTTTTCCAGGCTCCCTCCGTAGTGATCTGTACGGATGTTGGTGATTGGAGAATAGAATGAATTAATGAGATAGCCCCCGGCGGCTATGATCTCAACTAAATCGTATCCAGCAACTTGCACTCGACGGGCCGCAGAAGCAAAATGATCGATGACCTCTTTGATATCGTCAAGGGTCATTTCACGGGGCATTTCCCGGGTTAATGGGGATGGAATCGCCGAAGGGGCTATGGGCTGTTTTTTACTGATATTTGATCGGGCGTTGCGACCGGGATGCAGTAACTGAGCACCAATTTTAGCACCGGCATTGTGAACAGTGGTAACTAATTTGCTGTGACCAGAAATATACTTATCGTCGCCAAGTTCCTCCATATCTAGGCTAACGGGGTATGGAGCGGGATTTATACCCCCGACCAGAATCAACCCGACTCCACCGTTTGCTCTCTCTTTGTAAAACTCGATAAGTTGTTCGCTTACATAGCCGTCTTTACTAAACCCTAGATGAATCGCAGGCATAATGATTCGATTGCGCAATTCTATATTTTTTATACGATAATTTTCAAGAAGCCTCAATGCTATACCTCCTTATTTCTGACAAATACTTGACGACGGCCAAGGGATACAATCTTTCATTAGATCGACTACAATTTCATTTTTTTCCATTTCCATACTCCTTAATTGATATATCCAGGCTCTATTCGTTCCTTTTATTAATGGTAAAACCGGGCTTTATTCAACCGTCTTAAATATGACCCCCCTGCCTTCTCCGGTTAAAACTTTTTTATTATTTTGATTTAAAAATTCACAGGAGAATAACAGGTTAAAACTTTTATTAGATTCTTCGACACGCTCAAGGCGTAATGTACATGTAATGGAATCGCCGGAATAGACAGGTCGTAAAAAGTTTAAATTCATTGCCTGCCCCATCAAGCCAAGTTCAGCGCCAACGTCGGTTATTAAACTGGCTGTCAATAAGCCTTGAACCATTAATCTACCTAATTCATCGGGTTCTGTATGAACTCGACCGGTATTTCTGGTCAGTTCGCCAAATGCAATAATTTCTTCATTAGTAAATGTTCTTTGTTTGACAAAGCTATCTCCAATTTTCACTATACCCCCCCTTTATCATCATTATTTACCACGGTCAGGGAACCGAATTTAATACTCCATCACCTTAACTCCCTCGATGGGTATGGTTAAGGTTGCCTCTGTCTTGGATTGGACCTCCTCAATAGTGGTATTTGGTGCGATTTCTCTTAGCACCAGGCCATCTTCGGTGACCTCAATCAGTGCTAATTCACTCAGGATCCAATCTACACTCTCTTTAGCGGTTAGAGGAAGGCTGCACTGTTTAAGTATTTTCGGATTGCCCTTCTTATCACAGTGTTCGGTTACCACAACCACCATTTTTGATCCAGTAGCCAAATCCATAGCGCCGCCCATACCGGGAACCAGCTTGCCAGGCACCATGTAGTTTGCGAGATTACCTTTTTCATCTACTTCCAGCACACCAAGCACAGTTGCATCCACATGCCCCCCTCGGATTAATCCAAAGGAGGTGGCACTATCAAAGTAGCATCCTCCGGGTAATATGGTTAATGGATTAGCACCTGCATTGGTCAGATATGGATTTTCGAACCCCTTCTCAGGAGTGGGGCCAAAGCCAATAGCACCATTTTCAGTTTGAAAATGCAGCTTTATTCCTTCAGGAATATAATTAGATAAGGAGGTTGGCATCCCAATACCCAGGTTGACCAGCATACCATCTTTAAACAACCGTGCTCCCCGCCTGCCTACTTTTTCCCGTACATCCATTAGATATCCCTCCTTACAATATAATCTACCAGTACACCGGGAGTAACTACATCATCTGGGTCCATAAAATCAACTAGATGATCCACTTCGGCAATCACTATATCCGCTGCCAATGCTATCTCAGGATTAAAGTTTCTACCTGTAGCTTGATACCGCAGATTGCCATGCTTGTCACCCACAAACGCTTTTATGAAAGCGAATTTACCTCTTAATGGCATTTCTAAAAGCATCTCCCTGCCATTGATTACACGTGTTTCCTTTCCCTCAGCAACAGGTGTACCTACCCCGGTAGGCGTATAAAAACCACCTAAACCTACGCCGCCAGCACGAATGCGCTCAATCAGTGTACCCTGAGGATTCAGCTCTACCTCCAGCTCCCCTTCACTCATCTGACGACCGGTTTCTTTGTTGGTCCCAAGGTGAGATGCTATGACTTTCTTAAATTGTTTATTTATTATTAACTTGCCAACACCTCGCTCCGGCCATCCTGTGTCATTACAGATCAGGGTAAGATTCTTGACATTGCTGCTAACTAAAGCATCGCAAATAGCCTCAGGACTACCAACCGCCAGGAATCCGCCGACTAAAATTGTATCGCCATCACTGACCATTGCCGCAGCTTCGTCAGCGGTTATGATTTTTGCCATAATAATCACACTCCGTTCAAAATTAACGTATAACATACAATTATAAAAAGTAAGATTTCAAATCCTATATGTTGCCTTGATTGCAAATTAAAATAAAGAGCTTTATTTTATAATAGGCCACCTGGAAATTGGCGGCTAAGATGGCTAAAATATTTAATAAAGGACAATTTCAGCACGGTAAAAGAACATCAACAAATACTAGTTTTGCATTCCCATATCCAGGTACTTTTTTGCAAGATCTACATATAATTGTTTGCCCATTGACCAAGTTTGGGTGTCTTTTTCGGTTACTTCACGAACAACCACAGCCGGATTGCCTGCAACAACAACCTTATCAGGAACTACTTGACCCACTTTGACAATAGCTCCCTCCGCTACTATAGCCCCTGCTCCGATAACCGAAAACAGACTACAAACACTACCCATACCAATTACTGCTGAATCACCGATATCAATACCATGAATTACGGCTCCATGCCCAATAGTCACTGATTTTCCGATTTTACAAATACCCTTTTCTGGAAACATACTGTGGGGTAGAGCATGGACTATAACTCCTTCTTCAACGGCTGTCCCTGAACCTACTTGAATTGTTCCATAATCTCCACGCAGGATAGCACCATGACCGATGTAACAATTGTCACCTATCGTTACGTCTCCGATCACCAGGGCGTGTTCGCTAACATAGGTATCTTTTCCAATCTCGGGTTTTTTCCCATCGAAGGTATATATCAATATTTTTACTCCTCCCCATCTCGACTATTTCCTCGAAAGCATCAAAAGCTTCTATCATTTCGACTTCAACGGCAAATTCCGAGTTTTTTGCATGGATGCTGACCAGAATTGGATAAATAGTTAAGAATAAAAACTAAGGTATTTGCCGAAGAGTAAAGATTCCATGACTCTTAGCTGCCAGTAACTTTTCGGAGTTATAAACTTCTGACTCAGCCACCGCAGTATTTTTACCTAAATTAATAACATAACCCTCGGCAATTAAATCATCTCCAACATTTACGGGTAGGAAATAGTTAATATTCATTTCCATGGTAACCACAGTAAATTTATAAGTAGCGATCGCAAGGCCCATGGCCGTGTCTGCCAAAGCAGCGATATATCCGCCATGAGCATGGTTGGAAGTATTCCCGAATTCCTTTTTAATGTTCATGGCTGCCTTCGCTGTTCCAGGACTGAGGTTCGATATAGTGATTCCCAGATTTTCGTAAGATGGTGCATCCTGCATTTTTTGTATTATTTCATTAAAGAGAGTTTTTTCAATACCGCCATTTTCAGTTTGAATTTCGTACATCATTACACTCCTTATGCCAGGATGGCGCATAGACTTCTTAGATATAAAGGAGGCATAGAACTTTCTATGCCTCCTTTAATAGCCACAAAAAGTGTTATTTCCCTTTAAATTCAGGTTTTCTCTTTTCCAGGAAGGCCGAAGTGCCTTCTTTAAAATCTTCTGTATTGACCAGCCACATGATCATACCCCGTTCAATAGTCTGCGCGGCTTCGATGCTGTCGCAGGTGATTGAATCATTTATAATCGTCTTGGCCGCTCTTACTGCTAGAGGCGGTTTTGAAATAATAGCTTTGACAGTTTTCTCAACTGCAGCTAATAGCTCTTCTGTTGGCACAATTTTGTTTACTAAACCAATCCGGTATGCTTCTTCAGCATCAATTATTTCACCGGTATAGATCATTTCTTTAGCCCGGTTAACTGCGATTTTTCTAGGAAGTCTGATAGTTCCGCCCCAACCGGCCAGAATTCCCAGGTTAATCTCCAATAAGCCAAACTTTGCGGTTGGAGATGCGTAGATATAATCGCAGCACAGAGCTAATTCCACTCCCCCGGCATAACAGTGTCCTTTTATCGCCGCAATAACTGGTTTATCCATATAAGTCAGCAGTTTTTGAATGTGATTGCCCCGTTGATACATATAATCGTAGCCGTCAGCGTTATTCATCTTGTTCAAAAGGCCGATGTCGCCACCTGAACAGAAGGCGTCATCCCCGGCACCGGTAAGTACGATGCAGCGGATACTATTATCTGTCGCCGCATTTTCCAATGCTTCGGTCAACTCGACCTGCAGAGTTTCTGTGAGGGAATTAAACATTTTAGGATTGTTGAGAGTTAACCAAAGAACCTCTTCGTTTTTTCCTTTTCTTTCGTAAAGGATTTGTTTGAATTCGGGTTGATATTGAGCCAATATAATTACCTCCTTATTTCACCAGACGGAACATGACTAGAGTGGTGTCCTCGGTGACGTCTTCAAACACGACCTCGACATCAGCGCCAATCTTCATCTCTTCCGGCAGGGCGTCAACGATCCTGCTCAACATCCTCGGTCCTTCCTCCAGATCAATCATAGCCAGGGTGAAGGGCTGTTCTTTGGTAAATACCGGAGGTGCTCCCATATAAGTGGTTGAATAGGTGTATATTGTACCTTTCCCTGAGGCTTCAACCCACTCATGCTCCAGGGACATGCATTCTGTGCAGTAATAATACGGTGGATGGTCAATATTTCCGCAATCTTTACATTTTTTTAGTAAGAATTTATGATCTTTAGTGCCCTTCCAGAATTCCCGAGACCATTTCTGGGGTACAGGTAAGGGTTTGTTATATTCAGTACTCATTACTACCTCTCCTTTCTTTAGGGTATTTCATTACCCAGAACAGCGCAGTGTACGTCCATAAATGCTCCGCCGCCGCAATCTTCAATCAGGAAGCGGGCCCCCGGAACTTGTGCTCTGCCAGCTTTACCCTGTAATTGCCGAACACTTTCAACCAGCAGAGCAGTGCCAACACCAGTACCGGTGTGACCGAAGGACAGAGCTTCACCATTGGTGCATACCGGCATTTTCCCGCCGGGCATTGTATTTCCATCCATGAAGTATTTGCCAGCTTCTCCTCGTTTGCAGAATCCCATATCCTCAAAAATCATCAAGGTAAACACCGGATAGGATGCATATATTTGAGCAATATCCATGTCTTCAGGGCCAAGTCCTGACTTATTGTAAGCCTCATCAGCAGCCGGCTTAGTTACTATCCTGGTTAAATCCTTGGCTTTAGTCAAATTGCGGTGAGAGTATCTGGAGCCTTCTCCCAGAATGTAGATGGGTTTGTCCACCAGCTTTTTAGCTCGTTCGGCGGTGGTCATGATAAAGGCGCTTCCACCGTCTGCGAGAACATTGCACATGAAGGCGGTAAGCGGGGTAGATACCATTCTGGAACCCATTACCTGTTCCAGGGTTAAATCCTTTTTATTCATGGCATTGTCCTGCAGCAGAGCCCACTTACGGGCGGCCACACATACCGAGCCAACTTGTTCTACTGTTGTTCCGGTTTCGTAACAATATCTTTGGGTGACCATCGCGCCCAAAGCGTTAAAGCTCATACCGTAAGGGATCTCCCATTCCGGATCACAACCCGCCTTTGCAAATCCCTCCGCCAGCTGTCCCGGGGTAAATTCGGAAAAGCGCTGGGAATGCACACATAGAACCATGTCGTGCCCACTGATCAATAAACCTTCTGCGGCTTTGCGAATTGAGTGGCTGGACGCCCCACCTGAAGATACCAGGGCAGTGGTTTTACAATTTTTTATCCCCAGTGCTTCGGGCAGACGTCCAAAAGTAACCTCGGTATTCCAGTCGTTACCCATGATAGACATTTGACCAAGCACACCGTCTATGTCGTCTTTATTAATACCGGCATCTTTGATAGCTAAATAGGCAGCCATTGAAGCTATTTCCAGATGAGACCGGTCTGGATACCAACCACACGGTACTTCTCCAGTCCCAATTATTGCGAACTGACCTTTACTCATTATAATTAACCTCCTTTGTTATCAATATTTAATAGGATTTAGGCAAACCAGTCCATTGCGCTATCATATTTTTAGCCATTTCATCTGATATAGGCGAAAATACCATCTGCTTGTAATCACGGAAGTGACGCTGCAGGTCATATTCCATGCAAACCCCGTAACCGCCTAATATCTCCATTCCCTTGATAGCAGCTATTTCGGATGCCCGACCGGCTACTATCTTGGCCATGGCAGCTTCCATATGATAGGGAAGACCATTTTCCATCAAATAACAGCATTTGTAAATGAGATTGGTGGCATTTTCTATTTCAATCAGCATGTCTGCCAGGTAGTGCTGGAGCACCATAAATGACCCGATCGGTTTGCCAAAAGCATAGCGCTCCAGGGAATATTCATGTGCTGCCTGGTAGGCTGCCTTGGCGATTCCCAAAGACAACATAGCTGTACCAATTCTCTCGGGGTTAAGCACATCCACCAATTTGTTCCATCCGTTGTTTTCTACACCCAGCATGTTCTCGGCAGGTACAACCACATCTTCGAAAAAGATCTCGGTGGTTCCACAAGCATGTATGCACACCTTTTTAATAAGGTTGACGGTGATTCCTGGTGTCTTAGCATCGACCACAAATACCGACATAGCCTTGGTGCGCTTGGCAGCTTTGGGATCAGTTAACGCGACTACCAGCATGTAGTCAGCTACATTTCCGCCGGAGATGAACACCTTCTGCCCGTTCAGGACGTAGTTGTCACCTTTCTTTACCGCGGTTGTCTTCATTGCATTAATGATATCAGTTCCGCCACCCGGCTCGGTTAAGGCCAGGCAATATTTCGTTTCTCCAGCTGCCATTTTGGGGAGATGGAATCTCCTTTGTTCTTCATTTCCCATACCGCCAATGACTTTCGCGCCAAAAGAAACAGCCAATCCCGCACAGATACCCGCGGCCACCGACGCCGTAGACAGTTCTTCCATAGCAATCATATAATCGGTAAACGTCATCCCAGATCCGCCGTATTCTTCGGGAATGATCATTCCAAACAATCCTAAGTCAGCTAACTTTTTATAGAGCTCGTCAGGAATAAAGTCACAGTTTTCATCCATCCAGGCTACATATTCCCTGGTGAGTTCCTTTTCACAAAACTTCTTGAATGTTTGCCTTAGTATTTTCTGTTCATCGGTAAATCCAAAGTCCATATGTCTCTCACATTCCTTTCATCTGAATTGGGTCCTATTAAGATCAGTCAAATCCATCTTTTAATTAGGGAGTATTTCTATGGGATAATGCATCCCCTCCTTTTTTCGAGATAATAACGCTGCTATGGATCTTTAAAAGTAATATTGCAAAACATATGCCATATTTAAAAACCATTAATATACCACTTAATAACGCTGTTTGTATTATAATTGTGTGTCACTTTTGAAATTAATTATTGATTTCAGAGTGATGGGCACTAAACCAAGTTGAAGAGACCACATATGTGATTAAACAGGATAAGGAATGCTAAGAATATCTATGGAATCCTTCAAAAAAAGTACATTGAACCAAAGTAGTATGCTGAAAAGTTAAAAGCAGTTAGGGCAGCTATTTGCTTGTTTCAGTATTGACAGTCCTCTGCACTTGTTCAGTCTCAATTTTGATACACATTTCTGCGTTAGCCTTTCGCGAAAATATTTTTGGTGTGTTCCCAGTAGAATATTTCCTTAATCTATAGGGCGTTAAACCTATTGGCATAATAATTGCGTAACTAGTTTATTAATAATTAGTTTTTTAATCTCCATAATCGTTACTCAGATGTTCTCCGGAAGTAGGCTGATTATCCCGATTGGCAAATCACAAATATAGGCGAAGGAAGGAGGGATAAAATCAGAAGCAGTTTTTGGTGTCCTGGGCAAAATTATATGCGTTTTGGCAATAAGTTTATTTATTATGGATTCAACCGACCGAGGCTTATTATGGTTTCGATATCAAGGCACCTTGTATGAACGTTTTTAGTCCAGTGTTGTAATTGGTTTGCCTCTCTAGTATAGAAAGGAGAAACAGGTATGCAGGGAAAAGTTAAATGGTACGATAATGGCAGAGGATTTGGAGTTATTGAAACTGAAAAGGGTGAAGAGGTCATTTTTACCCGAGTCGCAGTAGAAAATGCTGGTCGAATTTCGCAAAGGGCTAAAGAAGCAGTAGAGTTTGATATTAAGAAAGTCCCTAGAGGTAAGGAAGCTGCGAATCTTCATGTACTGTCTTAATTGTCAAGCCCGGCCAAAATCTGTCTGTTGAGTTAGCCGTTTTCAACCAGCGGATTATTCAGTACCCAAACAGATTAAAGACTTGTTGGGCAGCCCTGTAAGTCCTAGCGAGTCTTTGCCCTTCCTGTAGTAAATACGATCTGCGTAAATGAGGAAGGAACCATCCGCTCCTTTCTACGCAATTTGGGCAAGACTATATCTTAAAAACAATCTAACGTTACTATGGATCTAAATGGTAATGTAATCACATTAATTGAGGAGGGACTATCATGGGTTTCTATAATGAAGAATATAAAAGAAAGCTTGTGACTCCAGAACAGGCTGCGATGATGGTTAAATCGGGAGATTTGGTTGATTATGGACAAGCTGGAATCAAACCCATCGGATTTGATATAGCGTTGGCAGCCAGAGTCGATGATCCTGACCTGAAAGATGTCATCGTACGAGTAACAAATGCGATACCTCCAGTTCCCCAGGTTCCGCTCAAAGATCCGCAGCAAAAGACATTTACTTATCTTAGTAATTTTCTGGGTATCATTGATAGAATGCTGTACCAAAAAGGTCTTTGCGGATTTATCCCTGCCAACTACCATCAGGTTTCCGATATACTAGTACAACAACCTCAAACTGCTGGTACAGTTTGGTGTGGGCAAGTAGCACCCATGGATGAAAATGGCTTTTTCAGTTTTGGCATTACAAATTCGCATAACTATTTATACGGGAAAGCCGCAGAGACTAGAATCGTGGAAATAACCCCGGATATGCCCAGAGCTCTTGGTGGGTATCATGAGGGGTTTCATATTAGTGAGATAGACGCTATCATCGAAACGAATAATTCAGTTCCATGCTTACCGCCCCCGGCTGAAGGAGCACCTGAGATAAAGAAAATCGCTGCTTTTATTATGGAGGATATAAAAAATGGGGCCTGCCTACAATTGGGAATAGGCGATGTTCCTAACGAAATAGGTAGAATGATTTCAGAATCAGATTTGAAAGATCTTGGTCTTCATACCGAGTTATTTATGGACTCCATGATGAAAATGTATCATAACGGCCAAATTAGCAATGCTAGAAAGGCTTATGATCAGGGCAAAACAGCCTATACTTTCTGCTTCGGCAGCCGGGAATGCTATGATTTCATTAACAACAACCAACTGCTGTCTTCTTATCCGGTATATTATACCAATCTTCCCGAAAGAATTGCAGCCCACGATAATATGATTAGTATCAACAATATTTTGGAGATAGATCTGTTAAGCCAGTGCTGTTCAGAATCGATTGGATATAAGCAGTTTTCTGGAACTGGAGGACAAGTTGATTTTGTATCTGGGGCACTAAAATCCAATGGAGGAAAAGCATTCCTTGCCTTCACTTCCACATATACGGATAAGGAGGGAAAAGTGCATTCCAGAATTAAACCAATGTTGACTCCGGGAGCAGTGGTAACTGTGCCGCGCACATTGACGCCAACCCTGGTTACGGAGTACGGCAAAGCTAATCTATTCGGGTTATCTATCTGGAAACGGGCTGAGGAGTTAATAAATCTGGCTCATCCGGACTTCCGGGATGATTTGATCAAGGAAGCCGAGAAAATGCAAATTTGGAAACGATCCAGTAAAATATAATTTCAAGGTGCAGCAAAGCTATATGGCCATTATGAAAGACCCTTCTAACCAGTCGGTGCTGCATTTGAGTCTTGGATATAACAAGAAAAAGGGGGGAGCATTTTTCATTAAACCATGCTTCTTTCCATACTTCTACCCAGGAAAAAGTGGAGGCCATCCTTCGGATAGCCTCCATTGGTTTTGTTGGAAAAGAATAGAGGTGAATTCGAAAACTAATTGTTTTTTCGTAACATCTTACATTCTGTACTATAACCGGCCAACCCAGTTGGCCAAATTAATTATATGAAGTTCAATTAGCAGCTTAATCAAAGCAAAAATTAAACAGGAGGTTTTTTATTTGAATCACAACGAAGAATACCAATGTAAGCTAGTACCCGTTGAAGAGGCGATAAAAGTTATAAAATCGGGAGATTTGGTTCACTATGGAGAATTCATGATGGTATCCAGGTACCTTGATACTGCCCTGGCAGAAAGAACCGAGGAATTAAATGATGTGGCAATTAGAACAACCTGCTGCCCCTTTCCTCCCCAGGCGATAATGGCAGATCCAGATAGAAAACACTTTACATATGCTGACTGGCATTTCTCTGGTGCCAGCCGGAAATTGCACGAGAATGGTCTTTGTAATTACATTCCTATTACCTATCATGAAGCGATAGCAATATATGAACGAAATTACGTCCCTGTTGATGTAGCCCTGATTATGGTTGCTCCTATGGATAAGCACGGTTTTTTTAATCTGGGACCTTCTAATTCAGTAACCCGAGCCTTTACCAAAGCTGCCAGAATTATAATAGTTGAGGTAAACACCTCGGTTCCAAGATGCCTGGGGGGAAACAGCGAATCAATTCATATATCGGAAATTGATTATATCGTTGAAGGTAACAACCTTCCGCTTATTCAGCTTCCAGAAGTTCCCGTAGGTGAAGCAGATAAACAGGTGGCTGAGCTGGTTACCAACCAAATTTCCAACGGAGCTTGTTTGCAACTGGGAATTGGAGCTATGCCTAATGCCATAGGTGCTATGATTTCCCAATCCGACTTAAAGGATCTGGGTGTGCATACGGAAATGTTAGTTGATTCATTTGTAGATATGTATGAAGCCGGCCGTATAACTGGAATTCACAAATCATTAGATAAAGGCAAAATGGTTTACACTTTTGCTATGGGAAGTAATAAACTGTACGATTTTTTGGATGAAAATCCGGTATGTGCAATTTACCCGGTGGACTACACCAATAATCCTGATATCGTTGGGAAAAACGATAACGTAATAGCTATCAACAACGCCCTGGAAGTTGATCTTTATGGTCAAGTCGCTTCCGAATCTTCGGGATTCAGGCAAATATCTGGAACCGGAGGACAGTTGGACTTTATCTCAGGTTCATTTAAGTCCAGAGGTGGAAAAGGGTTTATCTGTCTGACATCCACCTATAAGGATGCCAAAGGCAATATAGTCTCCAGGATCAGACCAACACTAAATCCGGGAACCATTGTTACGCTCCATAGAGCAGTGAATTTCTATGTTGTAACTGAATACGGAATGGTCCTTCTTAAAGGTAAATCTACCTGGGAGCGTGCTGAGGCACTTATAAGTATTGCCCACCCTGATTTCCGGGATGAGCTTATTAAAGAAGCTGAGAAAATGAACATTTGGAGTAGAAGCAATAGGTTAGCTTAAAGCTGCTAATTAATGATTATCGACCTTAATAAGCTGTATACGGACCGGCATAGTTTTGTAAACCTACCAAACTGGAGAGTTGCTTGTGGGAATGGTTTTTAATTCTATCCGGCTCGGACACTTGAATTCAATCCTAACTCTATTGATTAAAAAAAGGGGGCTGCCCCCATTGGTAATCTATAATTAAGGGACAGCCTATAAGAAATGAAGGAGTTACATATTTAAAGTTTTTTCAGTATTAAGCAGTTCGCCTCGGTGCATATCTTTAAGAGGCCGGGCGGTATGCTGGAAGTAATCCTCGTCCTGTTCTTTACTTCTATCGTTTTGGCGATTTTTGAAGCTCAAGATACCTTCCCGGCTCCCCTTGCTATCTGCCTCATTGATCAGCCGCACCAGGATATCCCCATCTACGCGATGTTTTAAGGCCATTGGGATCACTTTGGTCACATCGCTGATCATTACCTTTTCCCGGCCCTGGAGAACGGCATGCAGGAGGGCCGCCTGGCCAGGTCGATACTTCCGGCTACCGTTCCTACTTTAGCTGAATGGGAGATCTCCAAAAAAGGCATCGGGATTTCTTCAGTACCTATAGCTTCGATTTCCGATCCGCTGAGATTTCTGTGTTCCGGACAATGTGGATCGAGAGGATCACAATTATAAATACACCCTTTGATGCGGGTGATGGTGGGCAGTATTCCGCGTGCGGCCCTCATTATAGTAGTTTTTCCCGTCCCTCGCAAGCCTTCTGCATGCAGATGCAGGGGTTCGCCTGCATAACTGGAAACTACCGACATCATCACTGTTTGAAAAAGGGCTTCGTTTCCCTCATAACGTTCCAACATTGAAAACGGGATCATAAGATTCACTCCTGGCATGTATTTATTAAGCTACCTGAGCTTTCAATTCGTATGATTATACTAAATATTAATACCTCGAATTATTTGTTTATAGGGGCTCCCTGAAGGCATCGTATCACCTTCTCGGAGCCAAGAGTAAAGACCCTTATCGGGACCAGCTAAAAGATATCGTTCTTTCATAGTTAATGAGATTTATCGCAGCTCATTACGTATGTGTAGATGAATCCACCTTCCGGGTCCACTATATCTAATAGCCTAATTTTTTCAGCGCTTTCCTCTCTGGTTAAATTAATCACCACAGTAAATTTTTTACATTCACAGAGATAGTTATGCAGTACTTTACTTGCTTCATTCTTGTCACACACGGTCCTGCAGATCGATGCATATCTTATTCCCATATCATTAAAATTTTCAATAATCAGTCTATTCTCCTGCAGTTCAATATTTGCAATCATTACCACAGCACCTAGGTCGGTATAATGTCTTCCTAAATTACTGCTTATACGCTTATTGCAGTCTGATACTATTAAGACGTTAGGCTCTATTATTCCAGGAATTATTTTCTACCCCCATCAATATTTTTCGCTAATAACCAATTGATTGCAATTATCATGCCAGATTATTGAGTGTGTTATAGCACATGTCACTGGTGTCATGTTGCCAAAAACCAAATAATAACTAAAAGCAACCGCACCAAAGGAATTGAGAGATCTTTTGAGTTATTAAGTGATGTACTATGACTTTGCTTTTTAAAGACCGTTTTTAAGCATTACAGGGATGCTTCCTTTTCTAGCTTAAGTAAAATTTCCTCAAGACCCCTTATGCCCAATAGAATCGGACCCTCTGGGCATAAGGAAAACAAGAGGAATCTAGGAAGAGTAGAGAGTAATCCATGTGCCCAGCACATTGGTATATAATTTGTATAGTATAAAGTCCTATTTATTCATGCTGAATTTGAATACTCTCGTATTATTTCAAGTTAAAATCTGCTTATTTTATTATCGGCCCATGTATTGGAATCACCGATTTTCCGAAGGCGATGTTAGTCATTATGGCAGCCGACAAATAGAGTGATAAGCCGGTACAGATAAGGCACATATAGGCGATAGGCGCAGCAAATGAATGAGATAATATTCCAAGATTCATAAGGGCAACCATAGGAATCCCTACATCTAACAGCAATACAAGGATGCTCATAAACAATGGAGATGTTTTCAGGGTTGCTGGAGTCCATACAATGAGGGCTAAACCTAAAATCATCCACGCATAACCATCAATAGTTGGATCAATTGGCCAATTATTGATGGCGGCAAAATACTTAAAAATGTATCCCATTCCGCTAACCAACATGAAGATGGCAGAGAAAAAAAGGAATGAATTGCCTCCTTGCACAGAGCCATTTTTCAATTCTACTATAGCAACTATAAACTGGACCACAAATCCTCCTAAAAACCATAATCCTATTAGGGGAGCTGCAGTCGCTTGCACATGTCCTCCTAACACAGCATAAAAACAAAACAACGCTAACGCCAATGCAATCAATCCAGCTGGTGAAGGGTCCGCCCATCCGTGAGAATTTTCTGACATTTACATACACTCCTTTTTCAAATAATAGTTCATAGGTAACAGCTCTTTCCGCTATTTATCACCCCCCTTAATAAACTTTCGCTTCCAATAACTCTTGTTATTGCAGTATTTCTTTTTCTCCCATAATCAATTGTTAATTGTTAAAGAGAATACTCTGGCTGAGAAATGGACATATTCCTTTGGTTTTTACCCATCTACGGTAACGGTCTTCTCCTGAACAAGTGATAACAACCTGATCGTCCCGTTCTTTGAATAATGACAAAAGAAATGCCTTGGTAGCCTATTTCATGGTAGGTGTCTTCATAGTTTGGTCTATCGCAAACTTTTTGCCTTTGATGGTTAAATATGTTAGTATTTGGATTGTTTTTTCATTTGCCGTCGAATGATCAAATAACCTCTAACGGTATCTTTTTATTGCGTGTTTGGTTACTAATTTTTAGTGCCCCGGTTTTCCTGAGCAAGATCGATAAGCAATTTCCTTAGATAGCAATTCTTTAGTTCTATTTATTGTAAACCCAGGTTATCACTACTCTGCGAGCCTTTATAACAGAATTGCTTCCGTACTCCACTTATACATGCTGACATTCATTAGGCGTACTTACGCAAGCATAATTGGAATATTTTTTTGATTGGTTTGTGATGTTAAAAAGGACCAGTGGTTGCAGCAAACCAATATACTACTCTTAAACTATATCCTGGGAGCCTCATTCGTCCATTTATCGAGGTTCCCGGGTATAACGGGGAGAAGTAATCCTTTGATTAAAGGAAGCTTCGCACCGTTCCGGGCAGCCTGTTAAATTACTCCTCCTGGAGTTCTTACATCTCCCTGGCAATTTTGTCCAGGTATCCTGCCATACTGGTTATCTCTTGAATACTGGCATTTACTTCTTCAGAAGCAGCTGCCTGCTCCTCAGTAGCCAGCATAGTACTTTCACTGTTATGGGTGGTTTCCTTTATTTTTTCCTTAATGCTATCTGTTAGGGCACGAATTTTACCTACAGTTTCTTTTGATTCATCGGAAAGTTCTCTGATTTCCTCAGCCACTACTCCGAAACCACGACCCGCTTCTCCAGCCCGAGCTGCTTCTATTGCCGCGTTTAAGCCCAGCAATTTAGTCTCATCTGCGATCTGTTTAATAAAGTCCAGCACCGTGTTAATATCCTCTGAAATAATACCAATTTCATTAATCTTCTGATTAAGTTGCCTCTCATTGTCGTTTATTTGTACCGATGACGCAGCTGATTGCTGCATGGCAGCAGAAACTTCTTCTAGACCCCGGGATAGATTATTGGACATCTCACGCAAATCAAAAGCGGTTTTCCTGGGTAGGACCAACCCCAAAACTCCTACCATCTGATTAGAGTCATCTTCATCAAAACACGGATAACACATAATCATAACTGGAAAACCATGTACACTGGTATCCATTTCTTCTACTACCATCTTTTTGGTATTAATAGCCTTGTGGATAACCGGATTTTCTTTAATCTTGTTCCCAATTTCAATATCGGGCATATCGAACTTGCTCGATGACTGGCGAAGACCTATCATCTCCATATCAGTTACAAACAGGAATGCACCTTCAAGAAAAAGAGAGGCTATCATCGGAGCGAAAACAGGAAATGCCGTTGCTATCGGATGCAGGCGTGGCAGTATAACATTAATACTGCCAACCACTGCGTCATTTTCAAATATGGGACTGGCATGCATGATTAATCGCATTCCATAAACATTGCGGGGGATTTTTTCAACAGCCTCACACTGGCCTTTGATAGCCTGATCGGGTGCTCCACCAGCTCTTACCTGCGAGCCAACTTTAATATCTGCTACATCAAATGTTTTAGAGGCTGTCTTCCAGGTAACCTTTTTAATGTCAGTTATAGCAAAAACAGCTCCACCGGGAAATATTTCGCATAAAGAAGTCACGGTTTCTTTCCATACTTCCAACTTACAAACACTTATTGCCATAATGATATCGTCCCTTCCGTAATATGTTATAAACTTAAACTAATTCAAATATCCTTTCCAACAAAACCAGTATCCCTTCGTTGTCATGAGTTATTAAGCCCTTTGATGCTATAATAACGATTATGCAAAAGGTATGCCTACTTAAAAGGATTCAGATAAAACACCATTTTACAATTGTTTGCTCAGTAATGAAGGGGAATTTGATTTTTCCGCTCATCATTGCATGTCAGTATTGATATTGGTCAATCTAAGATAATTTTCCATTAATGAAAATAGCGATGAGCTTTAAACCAATTCGGAAGGTAATCGCCTGTTTGGACTATGAAATGGGGAAAAAGCCAGAAGAACGCCTTCAAATAAAAACCATAAACTGGACTGTCCTAATAAAGGGAAAGCTGTATTCCCAATAAAACCACTTAAAAAACCCGCCGTAAATCTCAATTTTGATAAACACTTTTAAGGGGCTGTATCATAATTGATACACATTTATGAGCAAGACTTCCACTAAATTATCTTTCTATTGCCCTAGGTAATAATGCTATTTTTATGGAAGCTTCAATCTGAACAATAAACATTTAATATAATTTCTGGTTATTAGAAAAACCAGGAGCTGTGTGAAAACACAGTTTGGGGAAACCGCTTAAGATATTAAGTTTAGGCGGTTTTTTACATATATGGGGACGAGGAAGATTACCTGCCTAGAATGAAGAAATATAAAATTCAAGAAGAACTGCTGGCACAGCGTAACAGTTACTCTAAAACAGATACCGATGCAACCTTTATGCGCATAAAAGAAGACCATATGAAAAACGGTCAATTAAAGCTTGGATATAATTAGGAGCCGAAAATCAATTCGTGATTGGTTATAGCGTTCATCAACATGCCGGGGATACCAGTTGTATGAAAGATCATCTGGGAAAAATGAAAAAGGAACTTGGCGGTAAGCTTCCTGCTAACATCATTGCTGATGCAGGCTATAGCAGTGAAAAAAACTATGAATATTTGGAAATAGAATGCCTGGGAAACTATGTAAAACACAATACCTTTCACAAAGAAGCTAGCCCAAAATGGAAATCAGACCCTACCCGAGTACAAAATTGGCAATATAACGAAGAAGTCGATGATTACATTTATGGAAATAATAGAAGGTTCTCTGTTCTTAATCTACTATGCACAAGAAAATACCAAGATATTGATTTTGTAATCGTTGGGTTTCTCATCTTTGTTATCTATCTGCTAGTTTTTCCTGGTTAATCGGCAACTGCTCCGGGAAAGCTACTTTTATGAATGTTCCCAATGGGGGTGAACTGTTTGGCCAAGGGGTATGAAATATTCACAGAAATGGAACAACATTTACTGAACGATGAAAAACCCTCCTTGTATTTAGAGCAGTTGATGGAAAACAGATGGTTTATAGAAACTTACCCCCTCACTCTATTGGGGGATTTAAGAAAGGTCGAGCAATCCCCGGTTCACCATCCTGAAGGCAGCGTATGGAAGCATACCCTCTTGGTAGTAGATTTGGCAGCGGAAGGGAGACATTTGAGTGAGAACTCCCGCATTTTCATGTGGTCAGCTCTCTTGCATGATCTGGGTAAGGCCCATACTACCAGAATCCGCCGAGGTAAAATTACCGCTTATGACCATGACAAACATGGTGCCGTTCTGGCTTCAGCTTTTTTAAAGGAATTTACCGACGATGATGAATTCGTAAGAAAAGTATCTCAAATGGTCAGGTGGCATATGCAGATCCTTTTCGTAGTCAAACATCTGCCTTTTGCTGATATTGATAATATGATCCAAGAGGTATCCCCGGGCGAAATCGCTTTATTGTCTTTATGTGATCGACTGGGTAGAGGCAATATGAACGAAAAGACCCGGCAGGAAGAATTGGAGAATATGAAATTCTTCCTGCAAAAATGTCAGAGACACCTGAATGGCAAGTTAGTAAAAAAATAATATCGTTTCGTTATGAGATAAGCTTTGTAGTTGTGTTCAGTTAAATGAGGATTTTGCATAATGTAAAAAAATATATAACACGTCTTTGAAAATGTGACATATAGTAGCAACATCTGATTTATCCACTATATATAGGAGTGCTTATTCAAAAAAATTAATTATGCAAAATCCTCAAATAAAATGTTTTTTACATTCACATAATAAAGACACAGTATTTTTATTATATATCTTGCTGAGAATAATCAACCAGGCGGAAAGGGTGTAAAATGTTAAGGAAATATACTGATATAAGCCTGTGGAAAGATGTAACCCCAGATCAGTGGAACGATTGGAAATGGCAGGTAAGAAACCGGATAAGCAGCGTGGAAGAATTAAAACAGGTGGTACAGCTCAGCATTGAAGAGGAAGAAGGGGTACAACGATGCCTGGAGAATTTAAGAATGGCGATCACTCCCTATTACGCTCTTTTAATGGCTCCTGATAACCCGGCTGATCCCATTCGCAAACAAGCTATTCCTATACCCATGGAAATAGAAGCAGCCCAATGCGATATGCAGGACCCTCTTCATGAAGATGAAGATAGACCAGTAAAAAGGATTACTCACAGATATCCCGATAGAGTACTATTTTTAATTACGGATCAATGTGCCATGTACTGCCGGCACTGTACCCGGCGCAGAATGGCTGGCACTACTGATAAAACTATGCCCCAGGCAGATCTAGATCAAGCTATCGATTATATTGATAAGACTCCCCAGATTAGAGATGTGCTTATTTCCGGCGGCGACAGCCTATTGGTTAAAGATGAAATTATTGAAGACATCCTGGAAAAACTGCGGGCTATCAAACATGTTGAAGTGATCCGCTTCGGTTCCAGGACTCCAGTAGTTCTTCCCCAGAGAATTACCGATGATCTGTGCAGTATTCTGAAAAAACATCACCCCATTTGGTTTAATACTCATTTTAACCATCCCAATGAAATTACCCGGGAATCCCGGGAAGCCTGCCAAAAACTGGCAGACGCCGGAATCCCCTTGGGAAACCAAACCGTTCTATTGAGAGGGGTTAATGACTGTCCATATATTATCAGAAAGCTGGTGCATGACCTGGTTAAAATCAGGGTCAGACCGTATTACCTGTACCAGTGTGACCTATCCACCGGAATCGAGCATTTTAGAACTCCAGTGAGCAAAGGTTTGGAGATTATGGAGTTGTTAAGAGGGCACACCTCAGGATTTGCAGTTCCTACTTATGTTATTGATGCTCCGGGTGGTGGAGGAAAAATTCCGGTAGCCCCTCAATATATGATTTCTCAATCCAACGATAAAGTTATTCTTAGAAACTATGAGGGAATCATATGTGCCTATACTGAACCTAAGGATAAAAGTGATTCCTGCCAGAACTGCGGCCTGTGTGAAGAATACCGAGATAAACCCCCCCGGGGCATTGAAAAACTATTTGCTGAAGATAGAATCAATCTCATCCCGCGCAGCAACATAAGGATGCAGAAACGTTACTCAATGGAGGTTACTTGATGTGTACCCGCACCCATGACAGCGAAATAAGGGCAGACGATCATTATCTAAAATATCTTTCTGACCATTACAATCAAAGATTAATACTTTTAAATTATGCCGGTAATATGGATAAAGTCATCGAGCAGCTTAAAAGGGTCAGCCATCAAACCCAGGCCGGTAAAATCATTGCCTATGTGCAGGAACAGGAGAAAATATATTTAGAGCAGCATGCGTTTATCCAGGAGGGAGTTATCGAAGGATACTTTCGAGGCAAAAAGGCCTGCTGCTTCTCCTATTTTTGTGATTCAGAGCGCAGAAATAGCAAGCACACAGCTGAAGAAGATCATATTTTACATCAAGCACTGCAGGATACAAATAAAAAAACATCACCTGGTGAATTCAATAAATATACCATACGCAATGTCTCTGAAGCTGACACCCCCGCTCTGGCTGCTTTTATGGATAAGCACTTTGATACTTACCCAACTCCCGTGCACGATCCCCGATATATCAAAAAGGCCATAACCGGCCAATACCTGTTTAAAATAGCGCTGTTCGATGGTGAAATCGTGTGTACCGCATCAGCCGACTGCAATCAAACCCTGCTAAATGCTGAGATTACCGACTGCCTTACCCATCCCGACTTCAGGGGACAGGGTCTGAACGGTCATCTTATTGATCTACTGGAAGAAGATCTGCGGGGTTCAGGTTATATAACTCTTTTCAGCCTGGCCAGAGCCATATCCCCCGGTATTAATCGAGTATTAAGCAAAAAAGGATATCGCTACGGAGGCCGCATGGTGAATAACTGCAGCATTATGGGTAATATTGAAGATATGAATATCTGGGGGAAAATCATCGGTTGAGATTTATATATAGACAATAGTAAGAATTATTTTAATTAATTTTATCTATAAATTGAGCTGCAAATTTCACTGCTCTCCTGGTTAAATCTTCACAGAGATGAGGCGGATTCTCAGGTTCGAATCCCTGTGGCCTTAACTTGCTGCAGTATAAACTCTTAAATTCTCTATTAAATTCATCTGCAAAAAGATAACATCTTTTTATCGTTTCCGGATCCTTAATGTTATTTTTTCTCCCATATATCCCCAAAAACATAAGTACTCCTTCAACCAGCCCACATTGTGCACCATACTGACCTGCACCATGCATACCGAGTGCTGCATCTAATGCTTGTTGGTGTAATTCCACGTCATGTATCTCCCCTAATATCTTGAGCATTGTTGTTGCACAATTATAATCATTATTCCAGTAATACTTATGTACTCTGTCGTCTATCATTTTTTTCACATTTTCCATATAAATTCCTTCCAATGTAACTTCTTAACTACTGCCTTCGATTATCAACAAAATTATATATCGATGGTAATTGGGTCATTATCTGCTGATGATACCTTCCATTCCTGTTCTTCTGCATCCAATTCACTCATTTTATCCATTGGTATTTTCATGTATTTTCCTTGTCCAGATACGGCCACCTGGCCATTTTTTAGTAATATTTCTCCTGAACCTTCAAACAATCTGCTGGTATCCCTGGTTATCCGGGCAACGACTCTCAATTCCTCATCCAGTGGCACAGCTTTTCTATATTTCAAATTCAAATCTACGGTAACTCCAAAAAGATTTTCATGTTTTATCATGATGGCTCGGCCTATAGTCTCGTCTAATATTGCTGCTCCTATTCCTCCATGTAGCCTTCCCGGATAACTCTGATGTTCTTGCAGCGGTCTAAACACAGCCACAAGTTCATCGTTCTCCAATTCATAAAAAGAAGCTTTGAGTCCATATTCATTTTTCAATCCGCAAACCAGGCATGTTTTGCTATTCTGCTGCTTTTTCTTAACCTTGTATTCCATCATATATCTCCTTTACTTCTTATACAGCCAAAAAATTGCAGTATATATCATTTAAATTAATTTGGCTAGAATTACCCCTGCTTTTATCAGCATAATGATTCCCAGTGCTCTTACAATAAACTCATTTTTATTATACCTTTCAGAAATCCCGGTTTGATCAGGAGAGCTATTCCTAAAGCTAAAAATATTACTACTTCCAAAATACAATAAATTGTTCTCCTCTTACAGTCCCTATTCTAAAAATTTTGGCATAATATTGTGCTTAATTCCTATATTAAGTATTTTTATCATTTTACTATATTTGCCATATTAAATTAATGCCACCCGCTCAGCGGGTGGCAGCCATGCTCTATAAATCAATAGTTTTCCAAGGTCCCTTTACATGAGGTATAAGTTCTTACAAAATTTCTCAGATATATATCCGGTTGTAAAAACAATAAGCATAGCGGGACTGGTATTCATTATTTCTCACGAATTAATTCCGAAACATGTTTATATTCCTGCAGCTGTCTCTTGTCCAGATGGCGCAGTTCATAATACAGCCATATACCAGCAATTAGTGCAGAGCCCAGGTCTGAAAATGGTGCCGCCAGCCAGATACCATCCAGTCCCCAGAATTTCGGAAAAATGAGCAGGGCTGGGATGAATAAGAAGATCTGCCTGGATAGGCTCAGCACAGTTGCCTGTTTAGCCTTCCCTACGGCTTGAAAATAGCCGGAGCTTATTATTTGAAAACCTATTACAGGAAGGAATAAGAGAAATACTGATAAGGCACGAATTCCAACCTCAAACAGCTCCTTATCCGTATTGTTAAATAAAGCAATAATGCTTTCCGGAAACAGCCTGCTTATCAAGAAGCCTATTAGCAGAATAGTTGTGGCTAGAATCAGAGCTGATTTTACTGCTTCCTTAACCCGATAATATTGCCGGGCTCCATAGTTGTATCCGATGATAGGTTGAGCACCCTGGTTAACACCTATTACAGGCATAACTATTAATGTAGTAATGCTGAATATAATCCCCATAGCCGATATGGCAATGTCTCCCCCATAAAATCCCAGGCTCTTATTAATAATAGTCTGCTGTACACTGTTGGTAAGCTGTAGTGCAAACATGGGAAATCCAACTGCCATTATCTTTCTGACGATTAACCCATTTAATCTTAAATGCTGCAGACGAATCTTCAATACACTATTGCCCCACAGGAAATAGTATAAAACCCATACAGCTGAAATACTCTGTGCGATAACAGTAGCAATAGCGGCTCCCTGGACGCCCATGCCAAAACTGAAAATAAATATCGGGTCTAGTATAGTGTTGATTACTGCACCGATAAGCATAGTGTACATAGCAATTTTAGGGTTTCCTTCAGCCCGGATAAAGTTATTCATCCCCATACTAATTCCCATGATTATGGTACCCAACAAAATAATACTCAAGTACCCGGCAGCATAAGGCAGTACTTCGGCACTGGCGCCCAGCGCTCTCAGAAGAGGGTGAAGAAAAACTAAACCCAGCACAGCCAGGCAGGTAGAGATGACTATAAGCAGAACTACGGCATTTCCAGCTACCAATTCGGCTTCCTGCTTTTTTTGTTCTCCCAGGCGAATGGATATCAGTGAGGTAGCACCAATTCCAATCAGCATGGCAAATGCCATAGTAACAAGCATAATAGGAAAACTAACTGTTATGCCCGCAATCCCCAGAGATCCTACTCCTCGGCCCACAAAAATCCGGTCGATAACATTATACAAAGCATTAACCAGCATACCTACAACTGCTGGAACCGAAAATCTAATCAATAGTCGGGTAATTTTTTCTTCTCCTAATTGCTTTGAATGGTTCACTTATCTTTACTCCTCACAATCTCTCTAAAAACTTAACAACATATTCTAGATGGGCAGCAAATTCTGCAATATCCTCCCCAGGTGTATCTTCCAGTATCTCGGCCAGATATTTCTGGTAAGCAGCGATCATCTGCTCAAAGTACTCCTGGCCTTCTTGAGTCAGGCTCAATAATACTTTCCTCCGGTCAGATATATACGGTTCCCTGGCAAGCAGATTCATCCCCTCTAATGAGTCTATTAGAGTGGTTAAACTGCCCTTTTCCATATCAAGCTGCCTTCCCAGTTGAGTAGGTGTAATCTTTCCCTGACGTTTTATCATTAGAATTGCCCGGTTCTGGTTTTTATTACAGTAAAGATCGTTTTTATCAGCCTTTTTAAAAATTACACCTAATTTTTCAAAATAAAGTGGGAGCAGTTGAAATAACAGTTCATGGGTGACCTCTAATAATTTATGCTCCATAATATATCCCCAAAAAATTATTAGTAAGAAATCTTATGGTCAGATTTCTTACTAATCGTCATTTTACTTAAGCCCTTTCGTCAAGTCAAGAGAAAAGTGCCTTTCAACTTATGTCATTGATACCCATGCGGCGGAGGAAAAAACCGGTAACTCCGTAGTATATGATATCTTCAATCCGACTACAAAGTTTTCCTTAGATACTATGAAGAAATCATCTGAGCCTATAGCGAACCGGAGATAAAAGTGATTCTCTCCTTTACTGCGGCCTATGTGGGTGATACAAAGGTACTCCTCCCCTGAGTATATAAAAACTCTTTGGGAAAATATAATTAATCTCATCCCCTGCAGCAATACATACATGTAAAAACCTGATTCAACAACTTATAGATAGAAATTCAGCAACAGCGGTGGTAATATTCATCAAAACTATGCATAAAAGTCCAAAGATGCTTCCCACCAATTTGAGAGAGGTCCTGCTATCTCACTTTGATTTTCCCTGCGTTCTTCAACTCTTGCTTCAAATTCTATTTTTTCTTCAGTTGCCTTTTTCGCATTTTCTCGTGCTATTTTCCCATCTGGATCATTCGTCGAAGTCGTCATCATTGAGATATTACCATTGGCATCAATATTATAACTAGCATTAACCAATGTTCCAAGAGAATGACTTTTTACATATGAGATACTATCAGTGATAGCGTTCAAATTACTCTCCAAGTACTCTGCTTTTTCAGGATCGTTTATACATTTACTTAAAAAAGCTCCTGATACCGAGACGGTAGTTGGCACCCCCTCTACCGATGCACTTCTTCCAAAATAATTATAAGTTTTAAATAAATATGATGTATAGTCCGAAACACTTTTAAACTGGCTGCTCTCGCTTGTTACATTATTTATCGTGGCAGCTTCATTTGCTGTTTGAGCATTGGAAGATTCCATTTTACTTTTCTCGACATCCTGGTTTATGTTCGCCTGGTAAGCTGAGTAGTTATTATAGCTACCATTAACACCATATATTGACATAACGTTTCCCTCCTTTTTAAGTCTTTCTGTTAAAATACATATCGGAAAGAAATTAAGAAATCTTTAAATCTGCCAACACTCTGATGGTGGATTTGATAATGAAACAGTCTATTATATAAACTAAAACTGCCAGTATGGTAAAGTTATCGGTTAAACAGAATAAAATACATCTCTTCGATATGAAAAGCAAAGAACGTATTTAACAGGACTTAATAAGTAGAGCTGCTATTCTAGCATCATCAATAATTCACCGTTTTTCACCTGCTGGCCTTCTTCTACAATAATACTAAGTATTTTGCCATTTTGCTGCGCTGCGACATGGGTCTCCATTTTCATTGCTTCAATGATCATGAGACTCTGCCCGCTTTTTACTTGTTCCCCGCTTTTAACCAGTATTTTGCTGACCATTCCGGGAATACTGGCACCAATCTCATTTTTGTTATCAGGATCTGCAAATACTGTGGATTCAATAATCCCCCCGGTTTTATACTGCTGGTCCATTATAATTATTTCTCGGGTGTTGCCGTTGACCTCAAAATCTACTTTCCGCACCCCTTCTTTGCTTACTTTTCCAATTTCTATGAGTTTGACTATAAATATTTTCCCTTCCTCAACTTCAACCTCGCAAACTTCTCCTTCACTGATGCCATCAAAAAATACCGGACTGTTCATTCTGCTTAAATCACCATAGGTTTTCTTATAGTTCAAATATTCTTCAAAGACTTTCGGATACAGGGCGTAACTGAGAATTTCCCTCCTGGATGCCTGGAGGTTGTATTTTTGCTCCAGGAGCTTACGAATCACTTCAAAGTCCACCGGTTCCAGTAATTCTCCGGGACGGCTGGTTATAGGCTTTTTACCCTTCAATACTACATTTTGAATTTCTAGGGGGAATCCCCCCACCGGCTGCCCCATCATACCTTCAAAATAGGCCACGGCAGAATCAGGAAAAGCTAAATCTTTTCCTTTCTCTACTATGTTTTCCGGAGTCAAATCATTCCTGACCATGAATATAGCCAGGTCCCCCACCAGTTTTGACGAAGGAGTGACTTTTACGATATCTCCCAGCATCTCATTGACGGTTTTATACATTTCCTTTACTTCTGTGAATTTGTGTCCCAATCCGAAGCTTTCCACCTGGGGTTTTAAATTAGAATACTGCCCGCCGGGGATTTCATATTTATATACTTCAGCCGTTCCTGATTTAAGACCGGATTCAAACTGGCTGTAGATAGGCCTGATGTCGTTCCAATAATCGGAGATTTCCTGAATATCATCCAGGTTGATCTTGGTATCACGCTTGGTGTTTTCCAGGGCTGCGACTACTGAATTAAGAGCCGGTTGACTGGTCAGGCCGGACATACTGTTAAAAGCGGTATCCACTATATCTACTCCAGCCTCTGCTGCCATAAGCAGGGTAGCGACTCCATTACCGCTGGTGTCATGGGTATGCAGATGAATGGGAATGGACACCTCGTTTTTCAAGGCTCTTACTAATTTATCTGCGGCATAGGGTTTTAACAGCCCCGACATGTCTTTGATACCCAGGATATGGGCGCCCATTTTCTCAATTTCCTTAGCGGTTTCCACATAATATTGCAATGAATATTTGTCTCTGCTCTCATCCAGAATATCGCCGGTATAGCAGATACAGGCCTCAGCTATTTTACCGGTTTTCAGTGTTTCATCAATAGCTGTTTCCATCCCCTTTAACCAGTTCAGAGAATCAAAAATACGGAATATATCGATGCCTGCCTGAGCTGATTCTCTGATGAATTCTCTTACTACATTATCAGGGTAATTAGTATACCCCACCGCATTGGCACCCCTTATCAACATCTGGAACATTACATTGGGAATTTTTTCGCGCAGTTCAACCAGTCTTTGCCAGGGGCATTCTTTTAGAAAACGGTAAGCCACATCAAAGGTAGCACCGCCCCACATCTCCAGGGAGAACAAGTCCTTCCCTAAATATGCGGTTGCCTCGGCAATCCTTAACATATCAACCGTTCTAATTCGAGTGGCCATTAATGACTGGTGAGCATCCCGCATGGTGGTATCCGTCAGTAAGAGCCGATTTTGAGCCTTTATCCAATCCACTACCCCCTGGGGACCTTTCTTATCCAAAATCTGTTTGCTGCCGGACAGCTTGTAATTGCCTGGAATCCCGGGAACCCTGGGCACATCATAATCATTCTTAACACCCTTACTTTCATTTACCACCTTTTCCCCAATAAATTTCAGTATGGCAGCTTCATGGTCTTCCCGTGGGGTTATATCAAAAAGCTTAGGAGTGGAATCAATGAAACCCGTATCACATTCACCCTGGATAAACGTAGGATGGGAAAGTACATTGAGCAAAAAGGCTTCATTCGTCTGAACCCCGCTGATAGTGGTTTCCCGGATAGAACGCCGGCACTTATTAATGGCATCTTCAAAAGTTCTGGACCAGGCAATTATTTTAACCAGCAGACTATCATAGTAGGGACTGATTATTGATCCCGTATATCCGTTGCCTCCGTCCAGTCTGATACCGAAACCAGACCCGGTCCTGTATACATCGATCTTTCCGGTATCCGGTGCAAAATTATTAGTGGGGTCTTCTGTTGTTACTCTGCACTGTATAGCATAGCCCCTTACTTTAATAGATCTTTGGCCGGGTATACCTATTTCCTTGGATTTTAATTTATAACCCTGAGCAATAAGGATTTGGTTTTGCACAATATCAATACCGGTAACCATTTCAGTCACCGTATGTTCTACCTGAATCCGAGGGTTCATTTCTATGAAGTAATGATTTCCCTCCCGGTCTAATAGGAATTCAACTGTACCAGCACTTCTATAGTTAACCGCTTTGGCAATTTTAACGGCATCCGAGCAGATAGCCTGTCTTTTTGCTTCTGTAAGAGTCAGGGCCGGGGTAAATTCAATAACTTTTTGATGGCGTCTTTGAATAGAACAATCTCTTTCATACAAATGGACAATATTACCCCATCTATCCCCTAGAATTTGGACTTCGATGTGCTTGGGGTTTTCCAGATATTTTTCAATAAAAATATCATCAATACCAAAGGCTTTGCCGGCTTCATTCCTGGCGCTGTGAAATTCCTGCAGCAATTCAGCTTCACATCTTACAATTCTCATGCCACGCCCACCGCCTCCGGCTGAAGCCTTGAGCATAATGGGGTAACCGCATTGCTGGGCAAACTTAGTAGCTTCTTTATCTGATGTAATAGGTTTCTCAATACCTGGGATAGTAGGGACGCCAACTCCCTGGGCTACTAATTTTGATTGGATCTTATCACCCAATTGATTCATCATCTCTGGAGTCGGACCAATAAATTCTATTCCGGATTCTATACATTTTTCTGCAAACTCGGCGTTTTCAGCCAGAAATCCATAGCCAGGATGAATAGCATCTACGCCCTTTTTAAGGGCCAGGTTAATGATCTCCTCTATATTCAAATAGGCCTCTACCGGACCTTTATTATTACCAATTAAATATGATTCATCAGACTTGGTTCTGAATAAGGCCAATTTGTCTTCTTTAGAGTATATGGTAACGGTCCTGATACCGAGTTCCTGGCATGCACGAATTATCCTAATAGCAATTTCCCCTCGATTGGCTATTAATATTTTCTTGAAATTTTTCACTATAATCCCGCCTCGTCTATAATTTCATATAACAAATATAAGCTATATTATACTCCTTCTTTATTCTTAATCCACTCCTACTTTAATTATGGAAACACGGAGACAGGTCCCTCAGAATTTTAGCCGGAACTCGGTTTTTACATCCGGCTCACTTTCTACCTCAATATCGATATCATGTCGATCGGCAATCTGTTTGGCAATAGCCAATCCTAAACCAGTACCGCTTTTATTATGCTCGGAGCGAGATTTATGAAAGCGGTTGAAAATATAGGGCAAGTTTTCCGCTGCTATACCCACTCCGTTATCACTTATGGATAATACTCGATTGGTCAGGTTCAGCTTTACAACCCCATTTTCGGGTGAAAATTTTACCGCATTATCCAGCAATATCATCAGCATTTGCCTGATTCGGCCGTAGTCACCCCAGATATGTTCCAAACTCTGATCTTTTATTACTTCCATTCTTATCCCTTTATCATCAGCAATAGGAGTCATGCTGCGGGTAACATCGTCTATTACTTCGGCCATATTTATTTCCTGTTTTTCTATTTCAAAATCAGTATTCTGCAGTCGGGACAAATCAAGCAGGTCACCCACCAGCCTTTGCAGAAATAAAGCTTCAAACATGATCTGCTGCTGGTAGCTTTTTACCTGGTCCGGGTCAGTTACAACTCCATCATACAAAGCTTCCAGTGAACCTCGGATTACTGTTATAGGTGTTCTAAGCTCATGTGAAATATTGGCCACAAAGTCCCGCCGCAGCTGTTCCAGCCTGGCACTATCCTGGCTGGCCTGTTTGAGACGTTCGCTCAGTATGTCAAGGGTAATGGCCAGGTCACCGATTTCATCATTTTGTTGTATTTGGGTCTGAGCGGTGTAATCGCCATCAGCCAGAAGCAAAGCGGTGCTTTTCATCCGGTTCAGGGGTCTGGTAAAGCTGATAGAAAATCCAATTGATAATGAAAAGGCAATCAAGAGGGCAGCCAGGATACTTATGGCCAGAGCGGCCAACCCATCCGATATGGCCTGATTTATACCATCAATCGGAGAATGCAGCAGTACCACCCCAGTTATTTCCCCATTAGCGGTTATTATAGGTGTGCCTACGGTCAGGGTGGGGGCATTAAGCAAAGTGCTAAAGTCTTCGCTAAATGCGGTTTTACCTGTGAATACCTCTGATATTACGCTGTCGGCATCGGCGGGCAAATCCGAGTATACATATTCTTTTCCCATCCCTCCCATACCCGATCCCCTGGTGATAAGATCCCGGTTTTGGTCAACAATCCAAACATCAGTCATAGCAATATCGTCAATAAATCGAAGATATACACCGTAACCACCCTGTCTGCCATTATTATTGGCAGACGTAAATCCCGACAGGGTCTGGGCTATACCGGCTGCTCTCTTTTCCAAATCGGCCTTATGCAATTCCACCGTATAGTTTTTGAAAAGGATTAAAAAGACGCCGCCTATTATTATAGAAAACACCAGTAGTGCTAATGCGAAATATGAGGACAGTTTTATTGCGATTCTATTTTTAAACATCAGCCTTTACCTCAAATTTATAGCCAACTCCCCATATTGTTTTTATCTCCCAATTACCGTGCTTAAATACATCAAGTTTAGCCCGAAGTCTTTTAATATGGGAGTCTACCGTGCGGCTATCCCCAAAATAGTCATGCCCCCACAAGCTGTTTAAGAGATTATCCCGGGAAAAAACCTTGTTTTTATGACTGGCCAAAGTCCACAATAACTCAATTTCTTTTTTGGTTAATGATACATTGATCCCATCAATAACAACTGTATAGTCTTCAAGATTTATCGATAAATTATCAAAGCTGAACAGCTGAGCCGCCCGGTCTTCCCTCTCTATTCTACGCAGTATGGCCCTCACCCGGGCCATAACTTCAGCAGGTGAAAAAGGCTTTACGATATAATCATCAGCACCAATATCAAGCCCCATAATTTTCTCAAAATCCTCACCCCGAGCAGTAACCATGATAATGGGCACATTGGAAGTTTTACGTATTTCCCGGCAGAGCTCAAAGCCGTCCATTTTAGGCATCATAACATCAAGCAAAACTATATCCGGATTTTTCTCTTCAAACTGCTCCATAGCATCCAGGCCATCCAGGGCGATTAATATAGTATAACCTTCTTTTTTAGCATATTCCCCTAAAATCGAGGTAATCTGTTGATTGTCATCTGCTATTAATATTGTAGGCATAAAATTTTACCTCCATTTTAAAATTATATAATATCTATGTGACATTTTTGTGTTATGGGGCCGAATAAAGTTCACAAATTTAGAATATCCAAAACACACTTTTGACATAATTGAAAGTTAATATGTAAGCACAGCAGTTGATAACGACTGCTGAGTATAAAATCGAAAGGAGTACTAGCAATGATAAACTTAAAAAAGGCAATCGCTATAACAACCATGGTTCTAACCATCGGAGCCGTATCCGCATCCGCTTTTGCGGCATCAGCATACAGTACACCGGCTGAAGCGGCTGCAGGACTAACCGGCCGAACAGTTGATAGTGTTGTTGCCGAAAGAGTAGAAACCGGTAATACCTATGGAACTATAGCCAATGAAGCTGGCGTATTAGATGAATTCAAGGCACAGATTCTAGAAATGAAAAAGGATCGGCTGAATGCCAGAGTTGAAGCCGGAACTATGACCCAGGAACGGGCTGATGCAATCATCACAGCAATGGAAGAAAATCAAGCAACTTGTGATGGCACAGGTTCAGCACGACTCGGTCAATCCATGGGCGCATGCTTCGGTGCTGGCAGTGGAATGGGTAACGGCGATGGCTCAGGGCAAGGCCTAGGGGCTGGCAGTGGAACCGCTAAAGGCAGCGGCTCAGGGCAGGGCTTAGGTGCTGGAGCAGGCCGTGCCCAGGGCGGTAACGGAACAGGACTTCGTGATGGTTCCTGTCTTAACCAGTAATATATAATACAATCGAAATAACAGCTCTTAGATTCTGCGAATCTAAGAGCTGTTATTATACCACCGGTGACATCTGTCCGTAGGTCATTAAGCCCATCATCATGTATACAATGTGTTTAATTCCACTTACCCTCTTTCTATGATAAAATTAAATTTTGGTAGAGCTAATATAACAAAAGTTGAGTTATCAAGTATTATGCCAATGGGGGTAGAATATGCCAAAAAGAACTGATATCAACAAAATTCTAATTATTGGATCCGGCCCAATCGTAATTGGCCAAGCCTGCGAATTTGACTATTCAGGAACCCAGGCCTGCAAGGCCCTCCGAAATCTGGGCTACCAGATTATCTTAGTCAATTCAAATCCCGCCACCATTATGACAGATCCAGGAATAGCAGATGTAACCTACATTGAAGCACTCAACCTAAACAGTTTAACCGACATAATTGCCAAAGAACGGCCTGACGCACTGCTGCCCAATCTAGGCGGGCAATCCGCTCTCAATTTGAGCTCAGAACTCTACACGGCCGGTGTTTTGGAACAATATGGAGTCAAAGTGATTGGTGTACAGGTTGATGCTATCGAACGTGGTGAAGACCGTATCGCTTTCAAAGAAACCATGAATCGACTGGGTATTGAAATGCCCCGCAGTAAACCGGCTTATAGTATTGAGGAGGCAGAAGTCATAGCCGGGGAACTTGGTTATCCGGTAGTTATACGCCCCGCTTATACCATGGGAGGTACCGGTGGTGGTCTGGTTTACAATGTTGAAGAATTAAAAACGGTCGCCAACCGAGGAATTGCAGCCAGTCTGGTGGGACAGATCCTGGTAGAGGAATCAGTGCTGGGCTGGGAAGAACTGGAGCTGGAAGTGGTCCGGGACGCTAAAAATCAGATGATTACCGTCTGTTTCATTGAAAATATTGATGCTATGGGTGTACATACCGGGGATTCCTTTTGTTCAGCCCCGATGATGACCATTAGCCCCGAGCTGCAGCAGCGATTACAAAAATACTCCTATGATGTCGTAGAAGCTATTGAAGTAGTTGGTGGAACTAATATTCAATTCGCCCATGATCCCAAAACCGGCCGAGTTGTTATTATCGAAATTAATCCTCGCACTTCTCGTTCCTCCGCTTTAGCTTCAAAAGCCACCGGGTTTCCTATCGCACTGGTTTCTACCATGTTGGCCGCAGGGTTGACTCTGGACGAAATCCCCTACTGGAGGGATGGAACCCTGGATAAATACACCCCTTCAGGAGATTATGTGGTAATTAAATTCGCCCGCTGGGCTTTTGAAAAGTTTCCCGGTTCCGAGGATAAGCTGGGTACCCAGATGCGTGCCGTTGGCGAAGTTATGAGTATAGGTAAAAATTATAAAGAAGCCTTTCAAAAATCGATTCGTTCCCTGGAAATCAACCGCTGCGGCTTAGGGTTCGCAAAAGATTTCCACCAGCGTTCTCTGGAAGAACTGCTCTCCTTGTTGATAGAACCATCGAGTGAACGCCAGTTTATTATGTATGAGGCATTACGCAAAGGTGCTAATATCCAGGACCTTTACCGTTTGACCCACATCAAACCATGGTTTATTGAACAAATGAACGAACTTGTTAAACTCGAAGAAGAGCTGTTGAAATATAAGCAGGGCCAACTGCCGGACGAACTGCTGATCCAGGCCAAAAAAGATGGTTTTGCGGACCGTTATTTAGCCATGCTTTTAAATGTCCCGGAAACTGAAATTCGCCAGCGCAGAATTGCTCTGGGGGTAGTAGAAGGCTGGGAAGCCGTCCCGGTAAGCGGAGTTGAAAATGCATCCTACTATTTCTCCACCTATAATGCGCCAGATCAGACTACATCCAGTGACCGGCCTAAAGTAATGATCCTGGGTGGAGGACCGAACCGCATCGGTCAGGGAATCGAGTTTGACTACTGCTGCGTACATACCGCCTTTGCCCTGCACGATTTAGGCTATGAGACGGTTATTGTTAACTGTAATCCGGAAACGGTTTCCACGGACTATGACACTTCGGATAAGCTGTACTTTGAACCACTGACTGTGGAAGATGTTCTGAGTATATACGAAAAGGAAAAACCGCTGGGGGTAATTATTCAGTTTGGCGGACAAACTCCCTTGAATATTGCTGGAGAATTGGAAAAAGCGGGGGTAAAAATTCTAGGCACGACACCAGATACTATCGATCTGGCCGAAGACCGCGACCGGTTCCGCCAGATCATGGAGAAACTGAATATTCCCATGCCGGAGTCGGGTATGGCAGTTAATCTCGAGGAAGCCCTGGCCATTGCTGAACGAATCGGGTATCCTTTGATGGTTAGACCGTCCTATGTTCTGGGCGGCCGTGGTATGGAAGTTGTTCACGATGAGGAAATGCTTTGCCAGTACCTGGAGGCCGCTGTGGGAGTTACCCCAGAGAGACCAATTCTGATTGATAAATTTCTCAGCAACGCAGTTGAAGCAGAAGCAGATGCCATCGCTGATGGGACTGATGCTTTTGTGCCAACCGTGATGGAACATATTGAATTGGCTGGCATCCATTCAGGAGACTCTGCCTGTGTGATTCCACCCATCAGTATACCCGAGAAACATATCGCAACCATCGAGGAATACACCAGGAAAATTGCTGAAGAACTGAACGTAGTTGGTCTAATGAATATGCAGTATGCCATTGCTGATGACCGGGTTTATGTTTTAGAAGCTAATCCGAGAGCTTCCAGAACCGTTCCCCTGGTATCAAAGGTCTGTAATATCTCCATGGCCCGGATTGCTACAGAAATCATGATGGCAGCCTATGCTGGCAAAGAGTATTCGGTCAGCAGTCTGACCTCAAGAAAAATTCCCCATTTCGGAGTTAAAGAAGCGGTATTCCCGTTTAATATGTTCCAGGAAGTTGACCCCATACTGGGACCGGAAATGCGCTCCACCGGAGAAGTATTAGGAATTGCTGATTCCTTTGGACTGGCTTATTACAAAGCGCAGGAGGCCACTCAATCTTCTCTGCCCTTATCGGGAACAGTCTTGATCAGTGTAAATGATCAGGATAAACCGGCGGCCCTGGAAACAGCCCGAGAATTTGAAAAAATTGGTTTTAAAATAAAGGCAACCGGAGGAACCCATAAATTCCTGCAGGAAAATGGGATCAATTCAGTAGAGATTAAGAAGTTATATGAAGGCCGTCCCAACATAGTTGATGACATTACCAATAAGGAACTTAACCTGGTTATCAATACACCCTCCGGTAAACGCAGCCAATATGATGATTCTTATATCCGTAAAACCGCCATTAAATATAAAGTCCCGTATATCACCACTATGGCCGCAGCCCTGGCCAGTACCAGGGGTATCGCAGCTTATATAAATGATTCAGGTGAAAGCAGAATAAAATCTTTGCAGGAATATCATTCAGATATTACCAAATAGAATTAAAGAATTATTATCCAGAGGTTATCACTAGGTATATAACCTGTGAGGCTGTCCCCAAAGGGCAGCCTCAGTTTTTGTATTCAGTTAAATGTTACCAACCCATCATCACACCTTATGAGTTATAGCTTTATTCCTATCCTTAGTATGATACCTCTCTTATCTGCCATTCATAGCCAGGATCATCTGCGGTAAAACTCAACCCCATAAGGACAAAATAAATAGCTATGCTGTGCAATTAAAGTTTTTGTACAGCATACTTAAACTCTTATCATTTACTGTCATATGAAATATAGGATGCTTAGGTCCAGCCATAGGAACATAATACAGGTATAATAATCGGACATAAATCGTTGAGTCTTTTTCCTCTGTGAAAACATGACACAGCAAAAACATCCCCTGTGGTATCCAATTAACTGTCTACTTTATAAATCATTACATAAGCAGTAATGACATCCCCCGTTCTGAGAGTAGCGGGATCTGGTATAGTATTGGCGTTGCGAATAGTTACTCTATCCAAAGCATCCAGCGTCAACGTAGCAGCAGCATTCATAGTCTGCCCGGCAGAACTAAATTCTGATTGAGGTATACCATTGACAACCACTGCCCAACCCTGAGGGTTGTTTTGGGTGGTGTATATCGAAAATACAATATAGTAAGTACCTCCAAGAGTTACCTCAATGGTAGCGGTACCCGGCGTATGATTTATACCGTTTAAGGGACCATTATCACTAAAGGTTACGTTAGCCCCAACTGCTATAGTTTGAGTATCGATCTGATATACATAACCCCATGAGCTTAAACTTGATGCAGTTAGCCTCAGGGAGTTCAGCACATCCTCGGAGACCAACCCGGTCAGTGATTGTTTGGTAGTGTTCTGGTTTCTTTTTGCGCTTGTTCCTCCCTTTATTCTCCGGCGACTGCCCGGTCTGGTATGGCCCTGGCGATAGCAAACCCCTCGCCTGCCAGGGAGTTCATCCCATATCTCCATAAAAGTCTATCATCCTTTCTATTTATGCTGTTAATGATAGATTATGAAAAGTGGAGATAAACTGTTCACTATTAGTTATGATTTCTCCTTATTTTACAGGGAAGATTTTTCAGATTCGGGGTTCCAAACTCCTGCCCCAGCTTTCCTACCGAGGTAAGCATGTTAAAATTTGATTTTCTCCATTCGAACTGCTCTTCTGCCTCCCCTTCCGGGAACCACCAACCCAGAGCTGCACTGATCACGCGGGGATGAACGATATCAGTAACTCTGGCTATCTGTTCTATTTGGCCATATTTCGTTTCAATAATAACACTATCACCATCGCTGATACCATAGGCGGCTGCCGTTTCAGGATGTATTTCAACGGTTGGATGTGGTCGTTTCTGACGTAGTTTCTCCACCCAACGGTAAGAAGAAAGAAGATAGTAGCGGCTTTTAGCACTGATTAAAATCAAGGGATAGTCAGCATCTTCATCTTCCGGCAGTGCAGTGAATTCCGGCAGTGGTTTCAACTTATACTTATCTGCTGTGCTGAGCTTCAACTCCACTTTTGCTGTTGGGGTGCGGAAGCCCTTTTCTTTATAGGACTCAAACAGATCCGGGCCTTTTAAATAGCCTTTTTCAACAAATTCACTATAGCTTAAACCAGCAGGTCGCAGCAAATCCTCCAGAAACTGTTCAAAATCATCATGCCAGTATTCAGTCGGCGAGACTCGCTTACCCAGTTCATTCATAATTTTTATATCCGGCCAGCACTCTTCCGGGGGATCTACAACTTTTGGCCGAGCAAATATCATACCATGCCCAATCCCATAATGGCCAATATCATTCATCTCATATTGGTGGGCAACCGGAAAGACGATATCTGCCAGAGATGCGGTAGGAGTCATGAATATCTCGTTCATAGCAATAAAATCAAGTTTCATAAAAGCATCGTATGTATACTGGCTATCAGCCCAAGCTACCATAGGATTGGTGCATATGCCGTAGTAACCTCGAACCGGATAAGGGTACCCTTCTAGCACTGCTTGGCGGAAATAGGCCGGGGGTACCGTCATAAGCCAGGGAATAGTACTGTTATAGGTACCGATCATCTCCTTGCGTTTATCCGGTATAAGATCAGCTCGTACAAATTCACCCATTCCCATAATGTTTGGATCATGGGCATTGATATTCCCACCGGACACTTCAAGGTTTCCGGTAATCGCCATAAGGCATACCAGAGCACGGGTGGAATCGAAAACATTAACACTGTGTTCGATAGCATTGCCCCACTGCAGCGCAGCTGGTTTAGCTGCAGCATACAGGCGAGCAGCTTTACGTATCAAGTCAGGTGAAACCCAGGTGATTTCTGCCACAACTTCTGGTGAATATTGTTTGATATGCTGGGCCAGATCCTCAAATCCATAGGTGTATTCTTCAACAAAGGCTTTATCATAAAGTGATTCTTCGATGATGACATGCAGAAAGCTCATGGCCAGCGCCTGCTCCGTTCCTGGTTTTAGCTGAAGCCAAACCTCGGCTCGCTCGGCCAGCTCGGTCCGGCGGGGGTCAACTACAACCAACCTGACTCTCTTCTTTAACTGCTGCAGCATTAGATTTCCTATTTGGCCCTCTTCGTTAGTAGATAAAACATTGCTGCCCCAGGAGAGAATAAGTTCAGTTGGATTATGGAGATCAGCCACCGGATAAAACCCACAGGTGTGCAACCCTGTAACCTCCCGGGGGGCATGACAGATATCTTGAGAAGCAACAACATTAGGGGAACCAAAAACATTGGCCAGCCGTATTAATATGAAATGCTCCAGTCCCTTGGGCATCCCAACCCCAAAACCTACTGCCTGAGATCCGTATTTTTCCTTTATCTGGAGTAAATTTTCAGCTGTTATATTTAGTGCTTCATCCCAGGATATACGCTCCCATTTCCCTTCCCCACGTTTCCCAACACGTTTTAGAGGATAACAAAGACGATCCGGGTGAGTAAGACGTTCCGGGGAAACCCTGCCTTTGTAGCAAGTATATCCCGCATTCAAATATCCCTGGGGATCACCTTTCACCTGTACTATTTTATTATTCCTGACACCGACCAACAGCGAGCAACCGCCATGATCCATCCTGGCACAGTGGGTTTTGACCCAGCGTATCTCCTCTGCCACAATATTCTAACCTCCTCATCATTACCAAAAATACTTTTGTAAATAAAAACACAGCCTTAAGGTATTGTAACTGCATTGATAAAAACATCCTGAAAGCAAATAATCTTTTAGAAAAAGTCAACCTATCAAATGATCACTTAACCCGTTTGAAATTAGCCTACCTCTATAGGCTCTGGATATTATTCATTCAGCATATTCTCCAAGCATTTTCCTTTAGCCAGACCTATTAATAGCGATTGATGGAAAGAAATAACCATATCAAACATTTCTTCTTTGCTTATTTCTTTAGTGACTACCCATCTGAAAACTGCGTACTTGATAATAGCCAGAGTAGCATGGGCTATGGGCATCACCGGGAGATCCTTAAAGCTCCCGTTTCTAATACCATATTGAATGTTTTTGCTGGTAAACTTCAAAAAATCATCATCAAATTCTTTTAAACACTGGTCTATACTATCGCTGATCCCTGCCGCTCTGCTGCAAATATCTGATAACTGCTCATTCCGTGCGTATACGTCCAGAATGACCCGTTTGGTTTCAATAAACCGAACGTAATGATCACTTTCCTTTAGGTAATAGTAATTAACGTTGTAAACAATTTCTTCAAAGAAATTAGACAACAATGTTTTCAGGACATCTTCTTTATTATTAAAATATTTGTAAAAAGTACCGGTACCGTAACCTGACCTGTCAATAATTTCCCTTACCGGAGTATTTATATATCCCTTTTCACTAAATAAGTCCAAGGCACACTCCAAAAGTCTCTTTCTTTTTTTCTCCATTTTTGAGTTTAGCGCATGATTCAATTCCATCCCTCCCTGACTGAATATACGTTCAGTTTATCATATAATTTACTGAGCTACACAAAAAATGACGCAAGAAGACGGTTCTGTTGTGTAATTTTCTCCGTGGCAATATTAAGGAAAAACAAGAAAAGAAGGTTACTCCGGTCATCCGGGTAACCTATACAGTACCTCTCTACTGGCTATATGAGGTATGAATCCCCGTAGCACTTTTAAATTATTGAAGTAATGCCCCACCAGAAACGTCCGCTTGTGTCCTATACTTTTTGGTAATACACAACTCCGTCTTGCAGGCGTTTAGTTATAACACCTTTGAACACCAAGTGGGTCAGGTGGGACAAGGCTTCTCCCGCTGCAAACAGCTTCTGAGCCCATGGAAATTGCTCCCAGGATTTTATATCTATATCCCATTTCATTTTACTGGCCACCTCGGCCCCGGTCATGGCTTCGTTACCCAAAATGTTCATGATATTCTTCAATCTATTATCATGATGCCTCTTCAATTCTTCAATTCTTTTATAACAATTGGTTAAAATCCCTCTGTGTCCCGGCAAAGTAAGTTCAATATCCAGGTCATTAATTTTCATCAGGCTTTTAAAATATTCGTTTAAATAGTCTACTTGAATAGTCCAGGGTAAACCCCAGATGGTATTGTTGGGGGTAATTCTTCCCAGAATGTGGTCTCCGCTAAACAATAGTTTATGTTTCTCATCATACAGGCAGATATGGTCGGGAGCATGACCGGTGGTATTGATGCACTGCAGGGAGAAATCTCCCACCTGGATTACAGTATCATCCTGAACAACAGTTAAATTATTAACTGGTACACTGCGATATCGATAACCCGGGTGCATAGAAACATCTGTCGTTAGTCCCATATCCATCAGGCCGCTTTGCTTGATCAAATCATCAAAATAGGTATTCATGCTGCTGGAAGCGCATAACCCCTTTTCTGTGTATTCCCCGGTATACACTTGTGTTTTTGGCCGGGCCAAGTATCCTGCTAACCCGGAATGATCTGAATGAATATGGGTTAGAAAAATATCGGTATTTTCCATAGAAAAATCGAGTGCCTGGATAGCCTGGTCCATGGCTGCCCGACATTCATCCCTATTAAATCCAGTATCAATCAACAAATTTCTATCCGTACCCCGAAGAAAATAGGAGTTTAAAGCCTTAAGAGGATTCTGCGGCAGTGGAATTTCGATGCGGTATAAATTTTCCCGTATTTGTTCAATCATAATGTGCCTCCTTTTATTACCTGAGCCTCATTACTAAATCATTTTGGTCCGCAAATGCAGCCGCGGACTTTGTAAGATTAATATCCAACCCCTGACTCATATTTCATTTAGGTACCCAGGCATATATACCGGGCATCCTATCTTCAATAAGCAAAGCTAATCAATGCATCCATAACCTTCTTTTTGTCTTTGTACTACGAATTTGCTTTCATCACTGGAGTTATCATCCCAGGTAAGCTGGACTGGATGCCCCGAAATCGATACAGTAACTTCAGCCTTTAAATTGGTGGGCGATGACGGAGGCCCAAATTTCTTTACCACAGCACTAGCTTCATTGGAGTAAGCAGATTTCCCGGTGTCATTGTATGCTCTAACCCGATAATAATATTTTTCTCCCGGATAGATAGGATACATGCCAGTTTCACTATCCATAAAAGTAGTTGAATTTCTTGCTTGAAAGGCCACATTTGCATAGGTGGTGTTTTCCATCCTTCGTTCTATCATAAAACCGGTTTCACTGCTTGAATTATCTGTCCAGGTTAAAGTAATAGTACCCGGTGTTTCTGACACCGCCTCGAGATCTGAAGGAGCTGTCAGGGCATTTATTAAAATTGGTTTTATTGGAGTGAGTATTGGCGTCACCTGCGCAGCAAACGCAGTATCAATACATAAGAAGATAATAATAAGCACCCCAAAGGTTGTTAATAGCTTTCGCCGCAGCTTTTCTTTCATTCTTAATATCCCCCTAATATCATTTTTTGAAGGAATTAATGGAAGTGAAGCACATGAGACAGTTCTCATGTGCTTTTATCTGAACTCGTGGCCACATCATCACATACTGAAGCTTTTTACGCATTCTACCATACTACCCATATATGTACAATAAGCCCCCCCCGGGGCGTTCGACCTTGGAGGAAGCACTATCAGCTTAAATCCAAATTCTGCCATACTACTCGATTCCTGCCCTGGTTCTTAGCCTGATAGAGCATTTGGTCTGCATATTCATATAAGTTTTCTTCCTGGTCATCTGTAGAAGGAATCAATGAAACCCCACCTATGCTTACCGTCAGAATATTGGCCACCGGAAAATACCGGTGTTCGATTTTCAGCATTTCTACCGAAACACGAATCATGTCCGCCAATTTATAGGCTCCTGCTGCAGGAGTTTCTGGCAAAAGAACCGCGAACTCTTCTCCTCCAACCCGGGCGGCAAAATCTGCCGGCCTCATCATCCTTTCGCTGAGTACTACGGCCAGCTTCTTTAAAGCTATATCTCCCATGGCATGCCCGTAATTGTCATTGTATTGTTTAAAACAATCCACATCAATAATAGCCAGTGATAGGTGGGTCTGGTTACGGATAGCCCTTTTAAATTCCAGGGTAAATCGTTCACTGAAACTGCGTCGATTAGGTATTTCGGTTAAACCATCTAAAAGTGCATATTTTTCCAGAAGTTTTCGCTGACGAACCAATTTCATATGATTTCTTACCCGAGCTTTAACGATAGCCGGATTAAAGGGTTTAGTTATATAATCAACCGCCCCTAGCAGCAGCCCTTTTTCTTCTTCCTCTGATTTACTGAGGGCCGATATAAATATTACCGGTATATCTTTTAAGTGTTCATCATTTTTCAATTTACTCATCAGCTCATAGCCATTCATATCTGGCATCATTACATCCAATAAAATTAAATCGGGCAGCTGTCTGGCAGCACGTTCCAGTGCCTGAGTGCCGTTTTTGGCATACAATAGAGTATAATCCGCTTTAAGTATGCTGGCCAGGATATTGATATTGATGCGCTCATCATCCACAATCAGGATTTGCTGTTCAGTGGGAATATTCATATGGGCACTCCTTTAAATATTATTCGGTCTCCATCTGCTGCATTATCTGCTCTAAAGTTTCCAGGGCTTCATCAAAATCAAACTGCTGTATATATTCAATGAGTATTTTAACGAGTTCACGATCATTAGCCTGCTGCAGGGTGGTTTGAATCACCGGGATAAAATCTTCGGCTTTTATGTTTCCCGCCTCCAGCAATGGCTTCAATGTATTATACAGCTCTGCAATTTCAGCTTTACCAGCAGTACCGGGGGCCTCTGTAAATTCCTCAACTGCGGTATGGGCATAAAGCCCCTGCAGTTCAGCCAAAACGGAGGTAAATTCCTTAACAAAGACGACATAAAGTGAGTTTACCATATCGGCCTGATTGTTATCTGCCAGGCTTTTTTCTAAAGCTGCTGCGGCATTATGCAGAGATGCTGATCCAATATTTCCGGCGACTCCCTTTATGGTATGAACAGTAAATTTTAACTCCGCATAGTTTTCCCGCTTAAGTTTGCTTTCCAGCTCAGACAGTACTTGATTATAGTCGTGGTAAAATTTTTCCAACAGTTGGCTGAAAAGCTTTTGATTTCCTCCTACCCGGCTTATTCCTTCAGCTGCATTTATAGTTTTCAATTTGCTTACTGCTTCCTCATCTAGTTGAGACTTGCGACTGGAATCAGATGATATTGGTCCTGGGCGCAGTCTAAGCCACCGTTCTAGTGTTTGTATGAATTCAATCGGATCTATTGGTTTGCTTATATGATCGTTCATCCCTGCTGCCAAGCTTTTCTCCCGGTCTCCAGTCATAGCATGAGCAGTCATAGCTATAATCGGTATATCATCAAAACGCTTCTGTTGCCTTATTCTTCTGGCCGCTTCCAGGCCATCCATCTCCGGCATTTGAATATCCATTAACACCAGGTCATATTGCTTATTTTCTATAGCAGCAACAGCCTCTAAACCATTTTCTGCTATATCAACTTTTACATTGGCCTGCTTCAGAAGCTCTATTCCTACCTGCTGGTTGATTTTATTATCCTCAACCAGTAGTATACTGGCTCCGGCTATATTTTCAGCTTTCTCCATCTCAGGAGCTTTGAGCGGATGAAAGCGATTATCTTTAGCCTCCTGTCCAAAAATATTTATGATAGCTTGGAACAATGAGGATTGGCTAACTGGTTTGTTTAAGAAACCATCAATATCGTTAACCCAGACCTCTTGCTTAACTTCCTCCAGATCAAAACCAGTAATCATGAGTACTGCCTGCACTTGAAATGCATCCGTTTTATTTTTTATTATGTGTGCAGTTTCAATGCCGTCTATTCCAGGCATCTTCCAATCTATCAGAACCAGATCAAAAGGATAATTTTGCTCAGCCCGGCTGTTTATTATTTCTAGAGCCTCTTCCCCTGAGGAGGCGGTACTTACTTCAAAGGAAGACGCAGTCAGCATAGAGCTGATAACTTCTCTCGCTGAATCATTATCATCCACTACCAGCACCTTTAGTCCTCGAAGATCCGGTAAAGACCTTGCTACGATATCATTGTGCACTTTGCCGATACCGAATATCCCAGTAAAATAGAAGGTACTGCCTCGATTAGGGATGCTGTTTACCCAAATTCTGCCTCCCATCATTTCTACCATATGTTTGCAAATAGCCAGACCCAGACCAGTACCGCCATACTTCCGGGTAGTTGTTTCATCAGCCTGGTTGAATGATTCAAAAAGTCTTTCAATCAAATCAGCAGGTATACCCATACCAGAATCAGCAACTGTAAAACGCAGTGTAGCATTCTCCGCATTCCTGTCTTCTAATGTGACCCGGACACTAATTTCTCCACTTTCTGTAAACTTAACTGCATTGCTCAAGAGATTAGTCAGCACCTGATTTAATCGCAGTGGGTCACCGATAAGATCGAGTGGAACTTCAGGATCAATACAATATATCAATTCCAGGTCTTTTTCCCTGGCATCAATGACAAATAGATCAGAGAGGGAATCGAGAATATCATCCAGGTGAAAGTCAATCTGTTCCAGGGTAATTTTTCCTGCCTCGGCCTTAGAGAAGTCAAGAATGTCATTTATTAATCCCAGCAGATCATCAGCTGAACCCTTTATTTTTTGAATATAATCCGCCTGCCGGGGAGTCAGTTGGGTATTTTGCACAAGATGAGTCATTCCTATTATGGCGTTCATAGGGGTTCTGATTTCATGGCTCATACGAGCCAGGAAATCGCTCTTAGCTCGGCTGGCTTCTTCGGCATATTCGCGGGCTTTTTTCAGCTCTTCATTGGATTGGGTAAGTGAATGGGTATATTCATCTATTTCCTTTTGTTTATTAGCCAGCCTTTTGGTCATGTCATTAAATGTATGTACCAGGGTTCCTATCTCGTCGGCTTCCTCTACTCTTACGTGGGTAGCGATCTCACCCTCAGATATTCTTTTCATCTGTAATGAAACCGAGTTGAGAGGATGTACTATTCGATAACTGAGAAAAGCAACCAGGATGATATATAATAGGATGCTTAGTATTGATAAAATAAAAGTATTACTCAATAAGTCTTTTGGATATTGATCCACATCATGTTGGGAAATATACACTGCCAGATAGAGGATGGAATTTTCGCCGGATATTTCTTCAAAGCTTTCATTTGCCCATATGTCAGGGTTATCAGTATCAGCATAGATATTCAAAGCATCGGCATCAATGACTGGTCTATAAGCGGCAAAGCCACCTATTTTCTCATAATAACTCATATCCCCGGGTGAGGCCGGGCAATTAGCCAGGAAATCCAGGTAATCACCGAAAGTCTTATTTGAACTACCCAATATGGATTGAGATAGTTTGTTGATGATAAATACATCAGCACTTGCCAACCCTCGGCTGGTTAAGTCGTTTTCAATGCCAGCAACTTGATCTTCAATCTCTGACCAATCTAACATGGCTAATAAATATCCATCCAAATCATTCTGCTCATTCAGAATCGGCCGGACAAAAACATAAGCTCCCGACATAACCGCTAATTCGGCCTCAGAAGCAATGTTTTCATCCATATAAAATATCATATATGGTGGATCGGCTATTTCGGAAGATGGTTTTAGTGAATATGTTTCTCCTGGAGGTGGCATTTCTTTGAATTCTCGAGGGTCAATTTCACCTGGCATGGAGTTATTGTTTATTATAATATTGCTTTTCCAGGCATTATATTTAATTAATAATTTATTTAATTGATGTTCACTTAACACAGTCTTCCCCAAAATATCTGCAGGTTGAAAATCAGTCAAATCTTGGCTTGCTTGGCAGTATTCAACCTGTCCCTCAGCATTGCTCAAGATCACCAGGGAAAATCCCCGATTGGTATTCATGATATGTTCAAGTTCATTATCTATGGCCTGTTTATGATTCAATAGTTCATCAACTTGTCTCGATAAAAAACCTGCCAGCATCCTAAAAGTATCATCTTTAACCAGAAAGTACTCATTAATATCTTTGCTGCCATTTTCCAGAGCCAGAGAGGTGATATTCAGCACCTGTTCCTGTGAGGCATTCTTCTGTGATGTATAACTTAATAAAACCACTATCAACAATGGTATTAAAACCGGAGATAGCCACAAAAATATTTTTGTACGTAATTTCATCATATACCCCCATATGTTTAAAATGACTTCCAATATGCATTATTCATTTAATAAATATCGGTAAATAGCCTGATTTCCAACAGGGGATTTCTGGGAAAGCCAGAACCTGATGGTCGTTCCTTTTTGTTTCCTTATCCGAACAGCAGCGGAATTTCTATATAAATTTGAATCTAAAATAGGAAAGCCTTCTTACTACTTAAATTCAAATAGGTTATTATTAAATTGAATTGTGAATGGCTCTTGACAGTTATTGTAAAGAAATCTTAACAAAAACTTCAGACCATCTTGATGACTTATATTATGAAATCACATAACATAATCATTAAATAATACTGGTGGAGGGGTTTCGGCTTATTCGGAAGTATTAAGGAAAATTACCCTGGCCAGTTATAAATAGAATAAATTTAGAAAGGAGTTTTGATAGTGTGAAAAAACTTTTTGCGGGGCTCATGGTGTTTGCATTAACCTGGTTTTCCATGGGAACGTGTGCTCTTGCCAATAATTATAGCCAGTCGCCCACTGGACAACAAGGCAGAATGCCCACCAGGCAGCAAGGAGGAATACCGGGACAAGGTCAGGCTGGAAACATACAAAACAGAAATGCTGCATCATCTACTACAGGATCAAAAATATCAGTGTATATTAATGGCGCAAAACAGGACTTCTCTTCAGATCCAGTAAATATGAATGGTTCTGTTTTGGTCCCCATGAGAAGTCTTTTTGAATCTGTGGGGGGCAATGTTCAATGGGAAAATTCTACCCGAACGGTAACTGCTAACCGGGGAAATACTAATGTTCGGCTGTCAATTGGCAACAATGTGGGCTATATAAATAATGGTCAGCAGCAGTTAGACGCTGCACCCCAGCTAATAAATGGGAATACCTATATTCCCATAAGGTTCCTTTGCGAAGCATTTGGGGCCACTGTTGATTGGGAAAATGGAGTAATTTATATAGAACTACCTGAAGATATGGAAGACGATAGTAATTATAACTATAGTAATAGTATTTACTATAACCAGAATGATGATTTAGATGATATTGTAGCTGCTATCAATAACACTTTTGAGGACGCCGGAGATGATTATTTTGATGATGACGGCATAGAGTGTGCTATAACCTTAAGCGGCAATGAAGATGATTTAGTTTACAGAGTTAAGCTTGATTTCGATGATGCTGATGATTACGATGATTTGAAAGATCTGGATGAAGATGATATCGAAGCATTTTTAGATGACCTGGAAGATGAACTCTATGATGAAATCGATAACACAGATTATGAAGATGCCGATATTACCGGATACTTGATTGATAATGACAATTCCCGCTATTATGTGAGATATAATGGCAGTTATTATTCCTACAGCTGGACTGATGAAGATGATCTGGATGATATCATAGATGCTATCAATGACACTTTTGAGGACGCCGGAGACGATTATTTTGATGATGACGGTATAGAGTGTGCTATAACCTTAAGTGGCGATGAAGATGATTTATTATACAAAGTTAAGCTTGTTTTCGATGATGCTGATAATTACGACGATTTGGCCGACCTTGATGAAGATGATATAGAAGAGTTTTTAGATGACTTGGAATCGGAAATCAGTGATGAAATCGATGATACGGATTTTGAAGATGCCGATATCACCGGATACCTGATCGATAATGACAATTCCCGCTATTATGTGAAATATAATGGCAGTTATTATTCCTACAGCTGGGATTAAATCTGAGGCTTAAGATCATAGCTACAGCTGCTAGATACTAAACAACAACTTATCATCGTGTCTACCAGTTTATTAAACCCCTAAAATGGAGGCTGTCCAGCTCGGCAGCCTCTATTGTTTAAAATAAATCCTTTTTTATAGTTGGCTTGTAGTCAGACAGTTATCTTTCGCTTTTAAAGAATGCTAGAGATACCACCAATATATAAGAATAGTAGTCAGCCCTGAAAAAATGGTTATTAAGGAAGCTCAACGCAGAAAGCCGCAGGAGCAATAATAAGCCATCTGCCGCCACAATTATCGGGAGAGATAAAACCTGGTGAGTCAGGTCAGTGCACATAAATTTGATAGCTTTCGTAAAAGATAAAATACCAAGCGAAAGTAAGGTTTTAAAGATGATTCTAGTAATTATTCGAACATTGATCTTATATCTTACAACTGTTATTGCCCTCCGGATCATGGGGAAAAAGCAAATCGGCCAGCTGCAGCCTTACGAACTGGTGGTCATTATTATGATTGCAGAGTTAGCTGCGATTCCTATGCAAAACACTAACATACCATTGATAAATGGTATCATTCCTATTTTTATTTTGTTTACTTCCGAGGTTACTTTATCATATATATCATTAAAAAGTGAAACAGCCCGGGGTGTAATTTGCGGTAAACCCAGCATACTGATTAACAACTCTGAAATAGTGGAAGATGAGCTGCGGCGATTGCGCTATAACATTAATGATCTATTGGAGCAATTACGGTTGAAAAATGTAACCAATATAGCCGATGTAGCCTATGCTATTTTAGAAACCAGCGGCCAGCTCAGTGTGATACTCAAGTCGCAAAACAGGCCGCTTCAACCCAAAGATATGAATATTTTTACTCCTCCTGAACTTTTACCAACTACCCTGATTATTGATGGTTATGTAATAGATGAAAATCTTAAGAAATTAGAACTGAGTATAGATTGGTTGAAAGGCGAACTGGAAAAAGACAGTATCGCCGACTTTAACAAGATTTTTTTTGCCGGCCTGGACAGCCAGGGTAACTTTTTTTATCAAATGAAGTCATCTCAATTAGATTAAAGGGGTAATAAACATATGCGACTATTGGTATCATTGTTAATAATACTTACTTCCATTGTTACTCTGGGTTTTTGGACCAATCACTCTCTGCAATCATCTACTGATGACTTAACGGAGCAGATTGATAAGGTGATGATCGAAATACAGCATGAACAGTGGGAAACAGCTGCCAGGCAAACTGTGGACATTGAAAAATACTGGTCAGAAACAGCCCGTTGGTGGCCGGTATTCCTTGATCACCAGGAGATGGATAATATAGAATTTTCACTTTCCAAGGTCAAAGAATACGTCAGGAACCGTAATGCCGTCCTCTCCCTGGGACAACTTTCGGAACTAAGATTAATGTTAAGACACATTCCAGAAAAAGAAGCTCTGAATATAAAGAATATTCTATGAATGATATAAATCTTATATTTCTTTATTGTTTAATGGTATAAAATAAAACCCCACATCAGGGGCTATTGGCTCTAAATATCTTTTTGAACTTTCTGTCTTTTTTATAAGATTAATAACCGTTAACCCCTCATCTTTCGAGCATTTCAATATAAAACGCTCTCAGGGTTTTGAGTTTGTTCAATTCCTTGATCAATTGCTCTCTTTCCAGGGAGCTATCAACTTGGGCAATGAGCTGTTTAACTTCTTCCATCTTATCTATAACCTTGATTATTGATTCTTCAAATTTCCCAAATGACATCCGCATCCTCCGAAAAACAAAATATTGTTATATGATATTATATTAATTTTTAACACTAGCTGTGTTAGAACTTATAGGGCATAATATACCGTTGATTTTTTAAAATCGATTTTCCAGAAGGGGATATTAGGAATTAAGTTGCTGTAAACGCTCCGGCGACATACATCCTAATCCGTTAAGCTCAATATTTTGTGACCCAATCACTTCCAACCGGTTAAGATCTAGTACCCTCCGCCCAGCGTTCTCTTGCATATATTTTGCCGAAAAAACGGCCTGCCGACTGACTTTGTTGACAGACCGAAGCAAGGATGATTTACCGTCTTTTTCACTAACCCTATTAATGTTTCTTCCATTTTTTATAAATGTCATCCGGGAGGGGCATATAGAAGTCAATCGCTTCCTTGGGGTCCTCCATTGGGTTAATGGTGCTATTATCATTGGTCATATTGTAACTGTCCTCTGTTTTTCTTGTGTTTTTCATTAGAATATCACCTCCTAAAAAGTTCTGTTACTATTTTGCCCGCGTATTATTTTTTATCTCGTCCACTTTTTGTAAAGCCTACCAGATAAAGTTTTACCTGTATCTGCTTGGGGGACAAGTTTAATAGACTTAACAGGACTCTCTTAAAATATTATCCGGCGAGCGAACGAAGCATTTTTAGATTTATTCCTGGAAATATGACTGTACATTAAAATCAATCCGTTCCCCTCTGCGTATCATATTGCGCAGCCCCAGCATTTTTCGGTCGATTCTTTCCAGATCTGATAGATTGGCCTGTTCTTTGATACTTCCATTTATAATATTATTGATTCCGCCATTTTTTATAACTATCCGTTTATGCCCCATCAGGGCCAAAATAGGGTCATGGGTGGCGATAAGGACTATCTTCTCTTCTTTAATCAGCAGTTTTAATGCTCGCTGTCGATCAATTCCGGCATTCTCTATCTCATCAATAAGCACGATCGGCGAGGTACTTAGAAAAGCCGTATCTGCTATCATCAAAGCCCTTGATTGCCCTCCGCTCAGGGCAGTTACCGGAGTATCGGTGAAAAATTCTTCCCCGGCCAGAAGATTAGCCTGCTCTACAATAAACCGGGCTTTCAGTTCAGGACTGCTGCTCATCCTGCTTTCCGCATGCATTTTCACAAATTCATAGGCGGTCATATCTACTACAAAGTTCATATTTTGTGATAATTGCGCTACTAGTTTGTGCTCCAGCGAAAACCGCCATTCCCTGGGAGGAATCTGCCCATTAATCAAGATTTTACGTCCGGTGGGAGTGTCTCCCTGAGCCATCCATTCAATATCTGCCAGCAGCCGGCTTTTCCCTGATCCGGTTGGACCAACTATACAAATTATCTCTCCGGTTTTCATGTTAAGGGTAATATTTTCCGCTAGCCCATTTTTATCACGTCCGCCTACAATGGTAATATTATTCACCGCAAATGGAGCCGCTTTTTGCACTTCTTGCATATGAGCCATAAAAAGCTCAAAACGTTCGGCCAGTTCATTACGATCCATACCCAAATCTTCTAAGAGTTCACTTTCAAGCATATTAAAGTATTCTTTTAAAGTGAGATTAATTGGCTGAAGAGGCAGAAGCATGGCAGTAAAAAAATCAGCTGCATATGAATAATTTTGCAGTAATTCTTCCAGACTAAGTTCTTGATAATTATCTTTACTCATCATTAATTACATCCTCAAACAAAATGAATTTTTCTCACATTGCCCATTTGAAAGTCCTTCCCTATCCGCCTTTCACCCAGACAGTATGAACAAAGGGCGGCCGGCATCGAAAAACGCAGTTGTTTACCATTAAGGCTTACTAATTCAGGGGTTTCCATAAAAAGCCGGCTCAGCTCATAAGCACCCTGCCCGGTAATGCCATTGATGTGAAAAATCAGGCCCTTGGGGTTAACCTGACGAACTTTGAAAGCAAAAACTTCGCGTTCTGCCTGAGATACAATATCTCCTTTGCTTATAACTACTATATCTGCCAGTTTGAGCATCGGTCCAATTTTTTGCGGGGTATTTATACCCATGAGGTTATCAATTACGCATACAGCTTTTACCCCTTTGATATGAGGTGAACAGCGGTTGCAGAGACCGGCACTTTCACTTATTAAAAAGTCCAGATTTTTACGCTGTCCCCATTCAACACATTCTTCAATATTGCTGATAAAAAAATGGTCGGGGCACAGGTTACCGGAAAGACCTACTTTTACTTCCATCCCCGCCTTTTCATAAGCCACATCATCATGGGTTGCCAAACAATCCAATTTGACTACCCCGATTTTTAATCCATCATCCCGCAAAGCCTGAGCAGCCTTGAGGATAACGGCGGTTTTCCCTGAAGATGGAGGTCCAGATACAGTTACTACTTTCATGCCATTTTCTCCCGGTAAGAACTTAATAGTATATTTTCCAGCTTCGGCACCAACTCGCCCAAATCATTTTCCTGGATGAAATCCCAGCCCAGCCATTTAAATCGAGCCTCAGGCGGAAGATCATTTAATACCTCGGGATGATAGGAAGGGAAAAAGGTTGACGCGAAAACCTGCCCTATTGGGGAACCGGCAATAAATTCTGCTATCTTCTGCAGCCGAGGAAGTTCTGAACTTTTTACCAGCATAACAAATGGATTTACTATAGCTCCATCTTCTGGCCAGACTATTTTAACCTTATCATTGGCCTTGACCAGACGAGCAAAAGAATAGGGAACAGCACTTACAGCCGGTGCTTCCTTTTTAGCGCTGCCGGCAAATTTAACCATCTGTGATGGATGAACTCCCATTTTCACAGCCCTGCCCAGTCTTTTCACCCCCTCTTCTCCATGCTCTTTATATATATTCATAATTATACCTTCACAAAAATTCTCATTCATATGACCACGCAGAGCCACCAGATCTTCATATTCAGACTTCAATAAATCTGCCCAGCAGCGGGGAACCGGCAGATCCGGATGCAGAGTCCGGTCTACCAGCATTACGGTCGGATTAAAACTCAGAATATTATAATGTCCATCCGGATCAGCCAAATCCACTCCATGAAGAGAGGTATTATTTGCACGTCCTCGTACCGCAGTAAATTGCCTCTTGAAATTATCCATAAAATCCCGAGAAAAAAAATGGTTAAATCCAGGCGCCATCATAATTCCGGGCAATTCATCAATATTAGAGCAAGCAGCTATCCAGGCAAAGAAATTTACCTCTTTGTTGGCGTTGGATTCAATCAGACATTTATAATGGGCATCCTCATCTTTTCCTTCCAAAAAGCTCACATATGAATTGCATACCTGTTCAAAGGGCACCTTTAATGGACATGGCATTAGTCCAAGCAAATCAAGTTCCTGCAGTTTATCGAAATTCATAATTATCCTCCGTTCTTCTATCAAGCCAGACTAAACTGAGTTCTTTTTTCTATACATCAAGTAAAAGAAAAATGGCGCACCCAGAGCAGCAGTCAGAATACCTACCGGCAGCTCCACCGGCTGAAACAATATTCGAGCCAGGGTATCCGCCGTTACCAACAGCCCAGCTCCCAAAACAGCACTTAACACCACCAAATAACGGTAATCATTGCCCACTAGAAGCCGAGCCAGATGGGGGGCAATAAGGCCAATAAATCCGACCGTACCAACTACACTCACCGCACTTCCTGCCAACAAAGAAGCATTAATGATAATTAATAAGCGATAAAGCTTCACCTCCAGACCCAAACTGCTTCCAACATCGTCTCCCAGTATAAACAGATTTATTTTCGGACTGAGCATAACCGCTGACAGCAGACCAATCAGGCAGTAAGGCCATAACATGTTAAAATGAGACCATCCCCGACCGGTCAATCCGCCAATCAGCCAGGTATAAGTAATCTGCAGCTCGTCGCTGTTAATAATCATTAAAGCCGAAGTAAAGGCATGTAAGAGGGCGGAAATGGCAACTCCAGCCAGGACTATATTAGCAGTTCCACCTGGCCCTTCTTTACTGGCCAAACCATAGACCAGCATAGAGGCCCCCAGGGCTCCCAGGAAAGCTCCCACTGGCAGCAAATCAATAAAACCGGGAAAAACGACCATAATCAGAACTGCCATACATCCTGCCCCGGAATTCACACCGATAATCTGGGGAGAGGCCAGGGGGTTGCGCAAAACCCCCTGTAATAATGCTCCAGCTACAGCCAGGTTCATACCTGCCAATGTCCCGGTTAATATCCGGGGCAGACGAATATTGTAAATAATTTGGTAAGAAATAAGGCCCTCCGCATTACCTTTAAAAACAGCAGCAAATTCATCCAGCTTGAAATCTACGGTTCCTACTGCAATGCTATAAAAAACAGATGCGGCTAGTATAATCGCAAATACTGCTAAATAGATAATACGTTTTTTATTATCAGGAATTACAACTGCTGCTTCTATCCTATTTTTAATACCCAAGCTTATACTTTACTCAAAACCTTGAGGATAGATAATCCTGGCAGCTGCATCAAGGATTTCTTCATTGCTGGCATTGCCAGGAGTGTATTTCCCCGGCAGCAAATATACATTAGCATTCTTTACCGCCTTCAATTCCTTCCAGGCCGGGTTCTGCATGAAAGAAGACTTAATCTTCTTCTGCTGCTCTTTATCATTGGAGGAGGCCTTTAATATAATCAAATCCGGATCTGCTTCAATAATAGACTCCGCATCATAGGTAACCCAGGTGGATTTATCCGATCCCGGCAACCCGCTGGGCACAATATTTTCAATACCCAATTTCACCAGCAATGCCCCCCAAACCCCGGTTGGCTGCGCTGCACTAATAGTGTCTCCTCCGCACAGCAACATAAGCCCGGTTTGATAATTGGCCGGGGCAATTTTCTCCTGCAGCTCAGCCGACAGTTGGTCCAGTTTCTCCAAGTACGCACTGGCTTCTGCTTCCCGGTTCAGCAAACTGCCCATTAGGGTTATCCTGTCTGTCCAGGGATCGTTTGCAACTTTAGTGGGATCGATAAAGTAAACTGCCGCGCCGGATTTCTCCAGCCCTTCTGCCATCTGAGCATGTTGAAAAGTATTAGCCAGAATTAAGTCTGGTTTCAATTCATAAATCGCTTCCAAATTAGGGTTTTGCTGAGTAGAAACACTGGGCAAGGCACATAGCTCTTCCCGGTTCTTGTATTCTTCTACCCTTCCTACCGGAATAATTCCAATCTCATACAATTCATCCATCATATTTTTAGTAAGTGCTAAAACCTTTTGTGGGTTAGCCGGTATTTCTACTTCACGTCCCAGATCGTCTGTTATCGTGTTAGTCTCCGAGCTTAAAGTATCAGCATTTAATGCAGTATCTGATTGTTTACCTGCCTCCTGGCCGGTACATCCTCCAAAGACCAGCATTCCAATAATCACCAGCAAGGATAATATTTTTGCTCCACTTTTCCTTCTCATATTTAATCTCCTCTCTTTAATTAACATATCGCCTTGGGTATTACCACCGGCCGAGAATGCTGAGGTATTCTGCAAACATTGGCTTCAATGCTATATACGTCCTGAAGCAGTTGTGAAGTAATTACTTCTGCAGGATTTCCCGACTGGTATACCTGCCCATCTTTAAGAACCAAAACCTGGTCTGCCAGAGCAAAAGCTTGATTAACATCATGAAGCACAATAACAAAACTTTTCTGCAGCTGCCTGCGAATATCATGAATCTTGGCAATCAAATCCCATTGGTATTTTAGGTCCAAAAAAGTAGCTGGTTCATCCAGCAGTATTACCGGAGTATCCTGAACCAGAATCATAGCAATCCAGGCACGTTGTCTTTCCCCGCCGGAAAGGGAACTTAACAACCTTTTTTGCAGCCCGGTCAGTTTCATATATTCTATAGCCCAATTGATTTTTTCTTTATCCTTCCCGGTAAGACACCATCCCAGTGATTGATGGGGGCTCCTGCCCATGGCTACCAATTCATACACACTGGTATACTGCAGCTCCATTTGTTTTTGCGGCAAAAAGCATATATGTCTGGCCAGCTGCTTACGGCTGAATTTTTTTAAGTTTCTTCCTTCGATACATATATGCCCTGAATGAGGCTCATTCAGACCTGATAAACAGCGCAGCAAAGTAGATTTTCCTGATCCATTAGGGCCAAGAAGCACCCATATTTGAGCCTTATCCAACTCAAAACAGATATTTTTAAGAATTGGTATTCGGCCATAACTGAAATCTATGTTTTTTACCTCCAGCAAACCCAAATAATCTCCTCCTTTCCGAAAAACTAAATAAGAAAATGCTTCCATAAAGAAATACAGAAGCATTAAGCTTTTATACTCCTTTCCTAAACGGGAGGCTGCTGAATTTCTTTAACAGCCCTGTGAGCTTTCAGCTCAGGTCACATTGCCATAGCTATAGCCAGCCTTACCTTAGGCAAATAGACTCGGAGTTATGAAATATGTATTTTGGGAGCTCTCCTCATTGAAATACCCGGCGCTTAAGATTAATCCTATTTTTTCATTTCTATCCAGGTACCCGCTTCCCCGGGAACATCTGAAACCACGGTATAGTTTTCGATTCCCGTTTTATGCATTAAATCAACCAGCTCATCTCCGCTGAGCTTTTCACCGCCACTTTTCCGCATATTCTCAACGCTCCTGCCTTTAAGGCGTTTACGCATTGTGGTAGGGGTATAACGGCCCAATCCTCCACCTACCAGTGCAGTTCCTCCCGGCTTTATAACCCGGTAGATTTCCTGCAAACCTTGAACTTTATCTTCCCAGAACCATAATGAACCCCGGCTTATAATAAGGTCCGCAAAATTATTTTCAAAAGGAAGCGCGGTAACATCAGCCTGTATAAAACAAAGAATATTTTGTAATCCAGCTTCAACTGCGTTTTTTTCAGCCTGTTCCAGTGCTTCCTTTTTTATATCGATAAAATACATTTCCAAATCTGTGATTTTAGCCAACTCAATACCCAGGTAACCATGGCCGGTGCCTATATCAATACATCGGCCCTTTTCCATCTGATAATCATCCAAAATTTGCTGAGCCAGCAAAGGATATATTGGTAACAGGTGCAAAAAAGAATCCGCCATTTTATCATTCCTTTTCCAATTTGATGAATTCAAAATACAGCATTTATCCACATACTAATCAGTTCTTAAAAGCAAAGAAGGATTACCTCGCACTTTCCTATCCACCGAAAATTTTCCTGTTACTATAGCGCTGTTAGTTAATACGCCGCTACTAAGTCCGGGCGCATCACTCAGCCCTCCCCTTTATGATTTTAAGAAAATGATCCCATCCTTGCCAGTGCAGGCTGCAATTATTTCTAGCTACCAGCTCCGGCAGCGGAGTATCCAGAGAAGCCGGCACAAAACTCTGAGTGCCCATGAACTCCTGTACTGCCCGGGAAAGCAGAAAATCACCTGCCTCCAGCATACGTTCATCGGCTCTTTTACTCCAAACCATAATCTGAGGAATACAAAAAGCCCCATCCTCAGGCCATATCAATCCTGTATTCTTGTGACGCGAAAAACGAGCAAAGGCAATATTAGCTACGCCTAAAGGATACTGTCCTTCATCTACTGCATTTACAACATCCATAGGAGCACCCTTATTTATTACATTTTCGCTGAAATTTTGGAATTCTTCCGGATAAGCAGACTCCATAAAATTCTTTACTATAACCGATACAATACGAAATTCATCTGGCATAAGCACACTATTCTTCCACTTATCATCAAGCAAATCTTTCCATAATTCAGGCAGTTCGCTCTCCCCAATCAATTTATGATTATACAAAATGCTGTACGGCACCACCGCAAAGGTATGAAAAAAACCTTGCGGGTCATTAAATCCGGCATTTGCCAGTTCCTGTCTTAAAGCATATCGGCCGGGCAAAGCCTTAAAATACTTGTCCAAATAACCTTCAGGCAAGTCAGCAAAATCATTGGCATGCCCTATGATTAAATCCGGGAGTTCTCCCTGGTCAATATAGGATTGAAACAGACTTACTTCCTCCGGGCGGTGCGGCTGTGCCTCTATTATCACCTCCATATCGTGTTTTTCCTGCATGCTCCTGGCAAATTCCTTCATCATCTCGGATAGAGTCCGACTGATGTTCAAGGGGCTGTGAATTAAAACCCTGGCCATATATTAACAAACCTCCTGACATTAAATGATTTAAATCCTGCACAAATACTGACCCAAATCTTGTCTTATATAGTTTCGCCATCACGTAAACGATTGCGCAAAAGGGATACTTCTTTTTCTATATTAGTTAACTGCACCAGTATTTCCCTTTCTGAACCTGAAGTAGGCAAATACTTATTCATACCACCATTTTTCATTACTACCCGGTTGCTGGCCAAAAGCATCAGAGTAGGGTCATGAGTTACTACCAGGACTACCTTACCGTTTCCGGTTAAGAACTCCAAAGCCTTAAGACGATCAATACCAGCATTTTCAATTTCATCAATAAGCACTATCGGTGCATTGCTTATAAGAGCTACATCGGCCACCATCAAAGCTCGGGATTGACCTCCGCTTAAGGCAGTGAGATTATCAGTATTACTGAGCGGCTCCCCGGCCAATTTGTTGCTGACCTCCAAAACCTCTTCAACCAATTTACCGGGATTGTCAATAGACCTTATCCGGGCATGCATTAATAAAAACTCTTCAATCGACATGTCTATTACAAAGTTCATGTTCTGGGATACTTCTGCCACCAAATGTTTAATTTTCCTGCTTTCAGCATATTTATCGGCCGGCTGCTCATTAACCAGAATAGATCTGCCGGTTGGAGTATCGCCACTGGCATACTGCTCGATATCAGAAATCAGCTGGGTTTTGCCTGAGCCAGTAGGTCCAACTACTGCCAGCACTTCGCCTGTTCGGACATCCAGCCATTTAATCGGTTCAGCCGCACCAGCTTTATCATTTCCTCCCAGAATGCTTATTTTCTCAAGCACTAATATTTCCTCCCAAAATCTACCTTCTTAACATTTCCCATTTGATAATTTTTGCCGATAATAGTCTCTCCAGCACAGTAAGAACAGATCGCGGCCGGCATAGGATACCTCAATTCCTTTTCACTGATAGTCTCCATAGCAGGATACCGAATTATTTCCTGGTACAGCCTTAAAGAACCCTGTCCAGTCAATCCATTGATCGGTATAAGTCGAGCCCGGGGATTCAGGGTTTCTACTTTATGGCGGAACACCTCTCTTTCAGCCTGAGATACAATATCACCTTTGGTAATCACTACAATATCTGCAGTACTAAGCATAGGCCCAACTTTTTTGGGAGTATCAATTCCACTCAAATTATCAACAACACAGACTGACAGACATCCATTTACCGCGGGAGCACAGCGATGACACAAACCCGCAGTTTCAATAACGACTATTTCAGCCTTCTCTTCATCCCGGGCCCAGTGTTCGATCTCTTCCAAATTAGCCACATAGAAATGATCCGGACAAATGTAATCACTTAGTCCCACCGCAACTGGTATTCCAAGACGTCGATAGCGTTCATCATCAGAGGTTTCCAGACAGTCTATCTTACACGCGGCAACCACAACATTTTTTCGCAACAGTTGCCTGATAGTGTGCAGCATTACTGAAGTTTTTCCCGACGAGGGGGTACCTGTAACAATAACAAAGCGCAGCATATATACTCCTTTCCTGGTAATTAAACCAAATAAATATATGTCTATTGTCCATATATAAATATTTGAAATCTAACAAGCCAGTTCCTCTATTACTTGCTACAGAGTTGGTCTGATATGTAATAGTGGCATTCATTGCTTCCTCTCGATCTCAACATTTTTATGACCAAAAAAAAACTTCTGCACCAAAAAGAGTACAGAAGTATTAGTCCATTCTGTCAGCACTCCTTTCCAAACAAGGGAGGTTGCAGGATTTCTCCGGCAACCCGAGAGCATTAGCTCAGGCCCAATCACCCTAGAATCTCCTTAGGCAATAAGGCTCGGAGTTAGATTTGTATTCATTAGACCACTTTACCAACATTTACTGATGATACCAATTTTATTATAATGTATATTCATATCCCTTTCAATTTGTCCTCTTTGTGCAAACACCGGATAAAAGCTATAATAACTATGTTTAAGTCGAGCTTTGATAATCTAATACAAAATTAATATCTATAACCCTGCTGGATATCAAGTGATAATATCAATCTTATTGCTTTATGGTGTCTGAAGGAATACATAGTATTGATAGGTTAATTAATACAGATACGGTTAATCCTGAAAATGGGTTTATAAAATATTGATGAGCTGCATGTTATAGTCAAAATGACTTTCCATGAAGCCTTAACAAATTATTCTGGTACCCGGTTGCAGCGTGAAGCTATTCTTTAACGCTTCTGGCAGAGATCACCCAGGGAGCTGGAAATGGCTCCATCATGCTTTTGCTGTTGACTCGTGATACCGCTATATGGATTGCTTCGGTGCGCTCCAAACCGTTTTCCCGAAACAAATCTTCAACGAAAAGAATTGAGAAACTTAATGACCCAAGCTAAAGCGGTGGATGCCACCATACTATTACAGGATTATAATCCCAATTCTCCCTTAAGCCTATTTAGTTCCTCATCTACAGAATCAGTTCCCATAGCGGCATACTTCTCTTCAAGAGCTTTTGCTTCGTCAACTGGCTTTTGATTGAGCTCAGCCATCGCGTTTGCTTCGTCAAGCATTCTGTTGGCTTTATCTTCCATATGGTTAAAAGCGTTGATTGTACCTTGGGTTTTCTCCGCAGAATTACTGAATTCATTCAGTATATCCTGGGTTTTAGCTACAGTAACCTTGGCTTTGATCATCTCACGCCGCGCTTTCAAAGCCTCGATATCAGATGTTAACTTATCATGCATTTGACGCATTTTTACGGCGTTTTCATGAGCTGCAGCATAGGCTGTCATCAAACCTGCGCCAACTTTTTCCAATTCCTGTTTTTTAGCGACGAATACGCGGGCATCGTCCTCATTTCCGGCTGTCAAAGCTTTCTTTGCCAAATCGGCATATTTAGATACCTCGGCAAGATTTTCATCAACCAAACGCTTGGTTCTGGTTTCTTCTGCCATTACTCCCGCAGTGCTGCGCTTGACCTCGGCCAAATCCTCCATCATATCGATCAGATACTGGTCGATCATTTTAGCAGGGTCCTCCATTTTATCAAGCAGCTCGTTGATGTTTGCCTTAATAATGTCACTGAATCTTTCAAGAATTGACATCTGATTTCCTCCTTAAATTAATATTACATTTCCCTATCGGGTAGATTTACAGTTGAAATTGCTTTATTGGTCTAAATTGGGATCAAATTCTTCATACTTTTTAGCAAGTTCTTCAGCTTCAAGGCTGCCAAATACTTCTAGCGGTGTATTGAGTATTTCCTCGTTATATTGGGCCTCCAAACTCTTCTGCTTTTTCACATATCTCCACCAGGCAAACAATACAATAAGCATAACCACAAACCCGAATACAATAAGTACATTGATCCAGGGGGAACGAGTAACCGTCATTATTCTATCGGCCGCATCGCTAAAGGCCTTACTAAAAAATTCCTCATCCGTTAAATCATCATCATAGTAATATCGATCGATATGATCAAGCAAAATATCGGCAGCTTCCGCATCAATTACTGTTTTTGCCTGTGCACCGCAAACATAACGATCCATATAGGCCTCATCATACTCGAAGAAAATAAACAGCAGGTGGGCTTCATCGGTAAACAATTGGTCATACATATCATTAGCGTAAATATCCATATCACTATCCGAAGGGGTATGCGAACCATTGACCGTATCAGTTATATATAAATAAGGCTGCACACCTGTTTCCTGGTAAAAGTGTTTTAAGCCTGTAAGCAGTTTATTTTCATTAACGATCCATCCCAATTCATCGGTATAATAGCCGGTTACATTAACTGAACCTGCCGAAAGCGCTTCTCGCTGCACGGTAGATTTAGTAATCTCTGCCCCGGAGCCGGTTAATGATGGACTTACAATTGCTATGATGAACCCTATTATAGAAAGAATAATAATGCCAAAGAGTAACGTACTGCCGCATCCCCGCCTGCTTGGTTCACTATCTGGAGGTAACTGGTTTTCTCCAAAATTGTAAGGGAACTGCCTTTCAGGTCTTGGTTCGAATATATTTCCCCGAGGATTGCTGCCCCCAAAGAATCCGCCGTCAGTTATGCCTCCGAAGCTACCGCTCCTCCTATCCCGCTCACTTCTTCTGCTGCCTCCAAATAACCCGCCGCTATTTTGGCTTACGGGACCACTGCTTCGCTTGTTCCCCTCACTGCGCCCTTTACTGCTTCCGCTGCCGCCAAAAAGTCCACTGCTGCTTCTGCCTCCGGAGCCACCACTTCTCTTACTCCCTCCACTCCGTCCACCACTGCTTCTGCTGCCACCGGAGGAGCCGCCGCTGCTTCTACCACCGGAGCCACCGCTTCTTCCCAAAGTCCTAACCTCCCTCCAAAGCTAAAACTATATTAATTTGCCTATTATCCAAAATTCCTATTTTTAACAGGAAAGATAGTTGCTTAGTACATTAAAGTCCTCATTTCATCAGAAATGCCTGGCATATACATCCTTAGGGAGGAAATATCGGCAATTATACTCTTTATTTTATATTTTCTATGCATCTATCATAAAACCTTTAATATTACATTTTTATGTAAAAAAATATACTTTGGTTTAATAACTTCTTCAAAATACTTATGCAAAGTTACTCTGAGCCAGCAGTTTAATTGAATGGTAGTACAGAGCTTTGGCTTGACCACAAGATTACGATTATAAAATTGCCTGATTATTTGCTAAAAACTTCAAATACACAAAATCTTCACTTAAATGGTGCCAAACAAAAAAACTTCCTCTACTCTAATGTGTTAATTTTCCAGGAAGTTTTTTTATATTTCGTACTTATTTCGTATGCTATGTTGCGTATTCCATAAATTGTGTATGATTACTGCAGCGTTATTAACCTTTAACGCTTCTGGCAGAGATCACCCAGGGAGCTGGAAATGGCTCCGCCATATTTTTGCTGTTGACTCGCGACACCTCTATATGGATGGCTTCATTACGCTCCAAGCCGTTTTCCCGCAGCAAAGCAGGAAGAGAGGTTAGAATTTCGAAGTCCAAGGTGTAGATCACAAAATCCATACCGGGATTGACGGCCAAGAGACTCCTTATTTCAATGCCGATCCTCGGAGACCCCACTATAAACGCTTTGTCCGGCACCGGCAGATTATCCAGCATACCATTTTCCAGCGACTCAACGATTATTACGTTGCTCAGGCCAAATTTGTCAACATTACATTTCATGGTATTCTGATCTCTGGGGTCATATTCCACCGCAATAACACTGCCCTCAGCAGCAATCATAGCAGCCTCCACCGCGATACTCTCACCTGAGATTATACATATATTATCCTGGTCCCCCAGATTGAGCTTACTCATTATAACCGCCCGAACTTCCCGGCACACATACTGAACAGAGCCGCAGGAGAAACGGCTGTTCTCCATACCTATCTGATAATTCGTTGCAGCGTTAGGGTTCAGAATCAACATAGCTGCAGAGGCATTGATTCCACGGTTGATCATGTCTGAGACCTTGTCGTGCTTGATCTCGCCGGATGGATCTGAGCCCTCGTTATACCAGATATCGCAGTCCCCCAGTTCCGCATTCCACATGTCGTAGAAGATATCCGGATGTCCGGCGTCCGTAAAGACCAGCACTGCCCGATTGCTCATAACGGTCGGAATCAGGTTCTTATTTTTCCCGGTAATGTCCAGCATCTTCAGTTTTGCCAGGTTGATCTCAACGTTCCGCGAAAAATACTGGAGCCAGGATAAGATGACCTCATTAGTAAACATGGTTTGTTCCACAGGCAAAACCCCCTTGTTAACAGTTATCATACCATATTTTTTTGATTTATTCCCAGAGATTTAAGCGCCGGTGTGTTCCAGCAAACGTTCCCACTTTTGATCAACATAAGCTTGCGCTTCTGCAATCATCCACTCGTTGCCTGGCTGGAACATATGGCGAAATCTGCCCTGAGGTCGGAGAAAGTCTTCCACGGGCAGCTTTTTCTTCGGTTTATAGGTCAACCGCCACACTCCCTCCTCAACTTCGTAAAGGGGCCAGACACAGGTATCCACCGCCAGCTTGGTGATCTCCGCCAGCCTGGCCATGGGATAGTCCCATCCGCGCGGGCAGGGGGACAATATGTTCAAAAAGCAGGGTCCCTCAGTATAAATGGCTTTGTAAGACTTGGTGTGCAGATCCTTGAAATTGCCTAAAGGGGCAGCCTGAGCTACATAAGGGATATTATGGGCAACTAAAATCTCAGTCAGATCCTTTTTATTCTGTTTCTTACCCTGTTGCACCGAACCTACCGGCGTAGTAGTCGTGCGGGCAAAACTGGGTGTTGAAGATGAACGCTGGATTCCGGTATTCATGTAAGCCTCGTTATCATAGCAAACGTAAACCATATCATGACCGCGTTCCATAGCACCTGACAGGGATTGGAACCCTATATCATAGGTGCCGCCGTCACCTGCAAAAGTAATAAACTTGACGGTTCCTTCCACCTTGCCGCGCCGTTTCAAAGCATTATAGGCTGCCTCCACTCCGGAACAGGTAGCCGCGGAGTTTTCAAAAGCTGAATGAATATAGCTATCCATATAGGCAGTGTAAGGATAGATAAAGGTGGAGACCTCCAAACAACTGGTAGCATTAACCACCACTGCCCGATCCTCTTCATCCAGGGCACGCAGAACCCCTGCCACAACGATCCCGGCGCCACAGCCAGCGCAGAGTCGATGTCCTCCGGTGAGACGTACCGGCTTTTCCACTTCCCGTTTCAGGTTATATACCGTGCTCATGCATTATCCTCCTTTGACCTCTGTCCCATATGGGTATATACCGGTCCAACCTCGCCAGTTACAGCAATATCCGTCAGCCGGCCAAAAACTTTTTCGATATCCTCGGTCTTTACATCACGGCCGCCCAGACCGTAAACGATATCAATCAGATAGGGTCGTTCCTGCAGATCATACAAAGCACTGCGGGTCTCGGCAAATAAAGGACCTCCGTTGGCTGAAAAGCCCTCGGACTTATCCATAACGGCTACAGCCCTGGTACCCGCCAACGCCCGGGCCAGTTCCTCGCCCGGAAAAGGACGAAATACTCTGATTTTAACCAGCCCGGCCTTTACTCCATCCTCCCGCAGCTTGTCGACAGCTGCTTTGGCAGTTCCGGCACTGGATCCAATAATAACCAGCGCAAGTCGTGCATCTTCCATCCTATATTCTTCCAACAGGCCATAGTGCCGGCCGGAAATTCTTTCAAACTCGGCGGCCACCTCCAGTATGCGGGACTTGGCTACCTTCATGGCCTCAGCCTCCAGGACCTTGTGTTCCATGTAATAAGCACTCACATCGTAGGGTCCTACCGCCAGTGGATTTTCTCTTTTTAGCAGATAGTTTTCAGGGTGATATTCCCCGATAAACTTGCGTACAGTATCCGTGTCCAAAAGCTCTATATTTTCAACCGCATGACTGGTAATGAAACCATCCATACAGCTCATCACCGGCAGGCGAACTTCCGGGGTTTCCCCGATAGGCATGGCCATGAGGAAATTATCATAGGCCTCCTGATTATTTTCGGCATAGATCTGGATCCAGCCGGAATCACGGGCTCCCATAGAGTCGGAATAATCGTTGTTTATGTTAATTGGCCCCGAAAGGGCCCGGTTGACGCAGGCCAGTACAATAGGCAGACGACATGAAGCCGCCACGTATAAAAGTTCGTACATCAGTGCCAGCCCGCAGGATGAAGTAGCACTGACGGTTCTGGCTCCTGCAGCTTGAGCCGCAATGCACACCGACATCGAACTATGCTCAGACTCCACGGTGACGTATTCAGTATTCACCTCGCCATCAGCCACATATTGGGCGAAATATTCGGGAATTTCTGTGGAGGGAGTGATAGGGAACGCTCCCATGACATCAGGATTTATCTGCTTCATGGCATAAGCTACAGCCTCGTTGCCGGAAAGGCGGTTGCTCATTTGGCCACACCTCCAGTCACCATTGTGATCGCCGGAAAGGGACATACGTTCTCACAGATGCCGCAGCCCTTGCAGTGCATATAATCGAAGTCCAGACGTTTCCCATCCTTCACTGGAATAGCACTGTCCGGGCAGAATGGAACACAGAGCATACAGTGTTTACATGCTTCCACGTGAAAAACGGGCGTGTTGGTCCGCCAGGTACCAGTATCGAAGGCCCGTGCGGTTCCCGGTTCGTAGATCTCCCCGCCGGGGGTCAGATCCTGCCAGGGGGTACGTTCGTTGATATCCTTTGCATAAATCATCCTACCTGCACCTCCTCCATGGATTTTTTCAGCGTTGCCATGTTTCCCTCAATAACCTGGGGCTTGGCGGCAAATTTATGTTTAAAGGATTCTTCTATATCCGTTAGAAAACGCCCGGTTTCCAAAACACCGCTCACCTTAACCACAGCAGCCAGCATAGGGGTGTTCGGTAAGTTTTTGCCCAGAAACTTTTCCGAAATGCAGCGGGCATCTATGGTACAGACTTTTCCGGCCCATCCCTGCAGCCGGGGACGCATCTCCTGGGGAGAGCTGGGAGTGTTAATGATTATCGCCCCGCCCTCTTTCAGTCCTCCGGTAACATCGACGCTATCCAGCAGACTTTCATCTACCACTACTACATAGTCCGGATCGTAAATGTTGGAATGGATAGAACACCGTTTTTCACTGATGCGATTAAAAGCTGTAATAGGGGCTCCCATACGTTCGGGTCCATACTCCGGGAACCCCTGCACGAATTTTCCTTCTAAAGCGGCAACATCCGCCAAAAGCAGGCAGGCCGTCTTAGCTCCCTGTCCACCCCGGCCGTGCCAGCGAATTTCTACCATATCATTGCTTGCCATTGCTTTTCCCTCCAGTCATTATGATTCAAAATAAAAAGGCTTTCGTCCCTTTACGGGACGAAAGCCTGAAAGACATTCGCTATACCACCCATTAAATAAATACAAACATACCATCATATGCGTTCCCGGTGACGGGGGAAAACCGTCGGAGCCTACTGGATTAGTCGTTCGGTCCGCAGCTCAGGAGTGATTTTCGGGTTCAGACTACTGGTACCGGGCTTGCACCATCCCCGGCTCGCTGAAACGTTCGGCTGAAACGTACTCTCTCCGTCAATGCCTTTAAAATTTTTAATTACAAATAAATATACCCTCTCGACCGTGTTTTGTCAATGACTGTATACAATTTTCTAAGTAATTACAAGATCAGATGATATTGTCTGCCATACCACACACCTTGTTTCTTGTATCGATATCAGACTGAGTCCCCTTGACTCCCTTCCTCTTCTGCTTGGAGGTTAAGTCAAAATCCATGCGAAAAATTGGATCTTAGAAATAATAGCTTGACAATATGACCAGGTGGTCATATGATTTAATTATAATATGACCACCTGGTCATATACAGTTTAAGAATATTTGTTTATGCACAATTAATTACTAAAAAACAACAGGAGGAGAATATGCCCAAAGATACTTTTCATAATTTGAGCAAAGAGAAGAAGAAGCGTATATTTGACGCGGCCGTACAGGAGTTTTCCATCCGGCGTTTCAGTGACGCCTCCATCAACCAGATCGTCAAGAACGCAGGTATACCCAAGGGCAGTTTCTATCAATATTTTGCCGACAAAGAAGATCTCTATCTTTACATAGCGGGAGAAATGGCAAAGGACATACATGAAATTATAGAACCCTTAAACCCGGATGCCAGCTTCTTTGAAACCGTTATTCATAGAGCCAAAGGCACCGTTGCAGTCGGCAAAATGCGGCCAGAATATTCCAAGATCGGTGCCTTGACGGTGATCGACAACAGCGAATTCATGCTGCAACTCCTAAAAGCTAGCAACGCGAAGTATATCGAAATAATTGAGCGTGATAAACAGCGCGGTCTTATCAAGCCGGAAATCGACTCCGACGTGGTTATTAAAATGATTTACATATTTGTTTTTAATGAGTATTTATACAGCGGGTCTGACGAAACCCGGTATTTAAAGAGCGTGGAAAATGCAGTTCAAATAATCAAGGAAGGTATTGCCGTTCATCAGGATTAATAACATGTTATTGAGAAATACGGTAGTTAGCATCACTCAAAGAGGGGAATCTCTTGCGAAATAGCAGGAATTAGCAAGGTCTCAATCTACAACCAACATAAAGGGAAGGAGGACTTTTTTGCTGTTTACCAGCATGTTACTCACGAGTATAAAGAACTGCTCAAGCTTATGTTACAAGATTAAGCCAATAGGGAGAATTAATTGGAGGGGATACCTATGAAAGTGAATAAAGAAACTTTTTCCGCATCGATAATAGCTCACTGCCGCGCCTATCATGCGGTGCATGATGAGCCCAAGATATTTGATGATTTCCTGGCCGGTCGTTTGCTTACAGAAGAGGAACGCACGTACTTCGACAGTTCGCTATATAGATCTGTAAAGGTACTTAAATACTTGGGCTCCGGAAAGGCGGTTCCCTCCTTTATAAAATTATTCCTTCCCCGGCGTTTTAAACATGCTTCTAAGGCTGTTGCACCCGAAGAATTGAACGAAATCTCCGATTTAACTTCGGGCGTGGCTTGCTATATGCACGCTACCGGAGGTCTTGCCTTAACAATCAGCAGGTCCCGGTATACCGAAGACAGCCTGGTGAAGGCGGTCGGGGAAGGAGTAAAGCAGTATGTTCTATTGGGAGCTGGTTTGGACACCTTTGCCTTCCGGCACCCGGAACTGATGGAGAAGCTACGGGTTTTTGAGGTGGACCGCCCGGCTACCCAGGCTTTTAAGCGTCAACGCCTCGCTGAATTGGATTGGAAGATACCCGGGCAGCTATATTTTGTTCCGGTAGATTTCACAGCCCAGAAGCTTGATGAGGAGCTATTAAATTCTCCGTATGACCCTAAATCTATGAGCTTCTTTAGCTGGCTGGGTGTCACTTACTACCTGCCCCGTGAAACTGTATTTAATACCCTGCGCACCGTAGCAGGTATTGCCCCCAAAGGCAGTACGATTATTTTTGATTATCTGGATAACGATGTCTATGATCGTGTTAAAGTAGCTCCACGGGGACAGTGGTTATTGTTTTCTCTAGTAGGTGCCAAAGGAAAATGTGGGTTTGACCCGGCGACGTTGTCTAACGACCTTGCTTCCTTAGGGCTGCGTCTTAAGGAGAATCTTAGTCCTACAGAGATTGAAAAACTCTACTTCCAGGGATACCCGGGCAACTACCATGCCCAGGAACATGCCCATTTTGCCTGTGCAGTGGTGGAATAGCAATAGCAGGACAATTTGCTCAATAGGTAAACATAATAAAGGGAGAGGTTAAAGCATGGCTTCATATGTGCTCGGTTTTGCGGAGATAGATAAAACAAAGCTGTCCATAGTCGGCGGCAAGGGCGCCAACCTGGGGGAGCTGTCCAGGATTAAAGGGATTAATGTACCGGAGGGCTTTTGCGTATCTACAGAAGCCTATAAAAGAATAATAAAGGACAATCAGGAACTTGACCAGCTTTTGGATCAGTTGTCTCTTTTACGCCCGAGCGAGTCGGAAAAGATAAGCCAGATCAGCGCGAAGATCCGCAAGGTCATTGAAGAGACCGCGATCGCAAAAGAAATCGAAGAGCAAATCACCTCATACATCACCTTACTGGGCAAAAAGGATGCCTATGCGGTGCGGTCCAGCGCCACCGCGGAAGACCTGCCTACCGCCTCATTCGCCGGTCAGCAGGATACGTATTTGAACATTACAGGAAAAGATGCCATTCTCAAGCATATCAGCAGGTGCTGGGCATCGCTGTTTACCGACCGGGCCGTGATCTACCGCATGCAGAACGGTTTCGACCACCGCAAGGTATATCTGTCTGTTGTCGTACAGAAGATGGTTTTTCCCCAGGCAGCGGGGATTATGTTTACCGCCGATCCCGTCACATCCAACAGAAAGGTGCTGTCAATTGACGCCAGCTTCGGTCTGGGCGAAGCCCTGGTCTCCGGCCTGGTGAATCCTGACATCTACCAAGTGCGGGAAGGCAAAATCGTTGATAAGAAGATATCCGCCAAAAAGCTGGCCACCTATGCTTCGGAAAAAGGAGGCACCCGGAAACAGGAGATCGAACCCCAGTATCAGAATATACAAACCCTGACTGATGAGCAGATTTTACAGCTGGAAGGCCTGGGCAGAAAGATCGAAGCCTGCTTTGGCTCTCCCCAGGATGTTGAATGGTGCATAGAACCGGGACATTCCTCCGAGGGAGGTGTGTCCCCATTCCTTAATGATACCTTATTCATCGTTCAGAGCCGCCCCATCACCACCTTGTACCCCCTGCCGGATGTAAACGATGGGAAAAACCGGGTATATGTATCCTTCGGCCATATCGAGATGATGACCGAACCCATCAAACCATTGGGGATGTACTTCTGCCAGCTTCTAATCGGTGCACGTATATTAAGCAAAGCCGGTGGGAGGTTGTTTGTTGATTATACTTATGATCTGGCCTCTCCGGTGGCGAGGAAATTTACATTGAAAATGTTTGAACAATTTGATCCTTTGATAAAAAATGCCATGCTGAATTTATTCAAACGCAAACAATTTTTAAAGACTTTACCGCGGGGGAAAAAAACGTGGAACCAGGGACTATCCTGGCGGCTTCCCGTTCAAGCCCTAAAGATTTACCGGAAAAACGACCCCGCACTTATTAAAAATATCGTTTCCCGCAACGAGGAGTCGGTCAGGGATCTGGAGCAAAGAATCGCCCATGTATACGGAGACAAGCTGTTTGATTTTATCTTACAGGACCACAAGCGATTAATGGTAACCATGATCGATCCCCAAAGCGTGGCAGTATTCATGGTTGGGATGCAGGCAGCAAATTGGATCAACAAGAAAATGGAAAAATGGCTGGGCGAAAAACGCGCCGTCGATGTACTCACGCAATCGGTAGACGACAACATTACATCTAAAATGGGGCTTGACCTTTTGGATGTGGCCGATGCTGTCCGGAATTTTCCGGCAGTAATAGAATATTTTGCGCATCCCCGTGGTGAGACTTTTTTTGAAGACCTGGCCGGGTTGGAAGGCGGCGAGCCGGTCAGCCAAGCCATACGGGCGTACCTTGAAAAATACGGCATGCGCTGTTCATCTGAGATCGATATCACCAGGCCCCGCTGGAGCGAACAGCCCACCGCGCTCATCCCCATGATCCTCGGCAACATCAGAAACTTTGAGCCGGGTGCCCACAGGATCAAATTTGAGCAAGGGATCGAGGAAGCAACGCAGAAGGAACAGGAGCTCTTGAGCCGCCTGGAGCATTTACCCGGCGGCAAAAGAAAGGCAAAAAAGACCAGGAAGATGATCAGTATTGTGCGCAATCTGATCGGCTACCGGGAATATCCCAAATACATGAATATCCAGCGTTTCTGCATTTATAAGCAGGCATTGCTTAAAGAGGGTGAAAAGCTCGTGCAAAAGGGAGTCATCCGGGACAAGGAGGACATCTTTTACCTGACCTTGGAGGAACTCCGGGAGGCAGTTAAAACAAGCCGCTTGGATTACGGCATTATAAGCAGGCGAAAAGCAGAATACGAGGGCTATGAGAAGCTGACGCCGCCGCGCTTGATGACGTCCGAGGGAGAGGTCATAATGGGCGAATACGATATCGGCAGCATTCCCCAGGGCGCTTTGGCGGGTACTCCCGTTTCAACCGGCGTCATAGAGGGCCGGGCACGAGTCATTTTACAACTGGAGGAAGCCAACATAGAGGAAGGGGACATCCTGGTCACCAAATTTACCGACCCTGGCTGGACGCCGCTCTTTGTATCCGTTAAAGGCCTGGTGACGGAAGTTGGCGGTATGATGACCCACGGAGCCGTTATTGCCAGAGAATACGGCCTCCCCGCTGTTGTCGGGGTGGATGGTGCCACCAGGCTGATCAGAGATGGACAGAGAATCCGCATCAACGGTTCGGAAGGGTATGTGGAAATCCTGTAATAGCCCTGGAACAGCCCAAGAAGCCTTCCATATGACAAATTGTGAAAGAGAAAACCAAGTCATGAGGATTACAATGAAAAAGAATACATATATAACCCGGTACGTGTTATCGACGTTTTTGTAAACTCTCTGAACATGAAGGGACTCAACTTTTAAAGGACAGGCCCGAACGTAACTGGTAGATCTGCCTATGATCCCAGAGATCTTTTGAAGCTTTGTCTATATGGGTACATGAACCATATCCGGTCTTCGACCCATAGATCCAAATAATAGATAATTTACCAAATGTTCTTAGTTAAAGGTTATAATAAGTCCAGAGGATCAAAGGCATTTAATTGGCGTTATTTGATTTAGGAGGTAGAAATCATGGAGAATACTGCATTCTCAAAGTCCAAAGCCTATCGAATGCCGATTATCATGATAATTGGGCTGGGACTGATCTTGTTTCTTACTGCCGGCTCCTTAAGATACTGGCAGGCCTGGATTTATTGGACGATTTTTTCGGCCCTCACTATTTTCATTACCGCATATTTCTTCAAAAGAAGCCCCGAATTACTGGCCAGGCGATGGGAGTATAAAGACCAGGAAACGGTGCGGAAAACACCTGGTTTCTTAAACTTTTTTACCCTTTTTTATTTTGCAGCCGGCTTTGATTTTCGTTTTCACTGGTCAACGGTGCCGGTTTGGGTGGTAGTTGCAGCAAATCTTATGGCTTTCCTGGGCTACGTTTTTATCATTATAGTTTTCAGGGAAAACAGCTATGCTTCAGGCAATATCACGGTTGCAGAAGAGCAGCCGGTAATAGCAAGCGGACCCTACGCTGTAATACGCCATCCCATGTACACGGGAATGCTGCTAATGGTGTTATTTGCTCCCCTGGCTTTGGGTTCCTATTGGGCTGTAATACCCAGTCTTCTTTTCATACCATGGACGGTCATCAGGATAAAAAACGAAGAGGAACTGCTGTTAAAGAACCTTCCCGGCTACCGGGATTATTGCACAAAGACGCCATACCGTTTAATACCATCGGTTTGGTAACAATCGATGCTTGGATTTGGGTTTATGTATATTCCTGATATTGGGTATATAGTATTTTTAATAAAAAAGTAATATAATATATCAAAATAATTAATATGGTGGATTTATAGAGAATCCTGAACAACAGGAGGCTCTGAAGAACCAGTATTTATTGAAGCGGCCAGGTGATGGTTTCTTCAGATGGATATTGGTTTTTTTGTTTTCCAGGGGCTTATTTGTATCAATATAAAATTGAGGGAGGAATGAAAATGATAGTATTAACAGCCGCGTTTAAGGCGAAGACCGGGAAGGAAGGGGAACTTGAACAAACACTCAGGGCTATGATACCGGAGGTTCAGAATGAGAAAGGAACTATGCTGTACATTCTTAATCGCTCAACCAATGATAAAGGACAATTTCTTTTCTATGAAATGTACCAGGATGATAAAGCGTTGGAACTCCATAATGCGACCCCGTATTTTCAAGCATTACTTAAAAATATCGATGGGCTGATAGACGAGCAGCCGAAAATTGAACTTTATGAGGACATTGCCTCAATTAGCCGTTAATGGTGATTATTTGATAGCAGTATTGACAGAAATTTTCTTCAAGCAAACCAAGGGGGTAAAGGAGGCTGCGCAGGAGCTTCTCTACCCCCTGTATTTTGCTTAGGCAGCTGTCGATGCGCCGCTCCGTGTTTTCGCTGAAGTCCCTCGTTCTGCCCAAGCCGTAATTTCTGTCTTTCCCGGCCAACCTCTCCCACATAAGGATCAGGGTCATCTATTGCTAGCCGGGGTTGGTGTCCTTCCCAGAAGTCACTAAATCTGTACGGGCAAATATGTCTAATCTACGCGATCCTATGGCTTCCATTAATATCTTATGGCAGCCAGTTATTGTGAGCCATCACCCAGGACTGAAGATGTTAATGCCTTGATGGATCATATAGCAAGTGAGTTAAATTCACTCTAACTGCCCGCTTTTTAAGGGACAGAACCAAACGGTACAGGTTTGGGTGGTTGTTGCAGCTAATCTTATGACTTTTCTGGGCTGTGTTTTTATCACAAGTTATTAGGGGAAACCACTTCAGGAAAAGAAGGCAAATGGCGATGGAAAGATTAAAGAAGGATAAGAGGAAGTTGAATGGGGTTGATTCTATAAAGCAATTTAAGGTCAAATGCCGGGCCTGATCTCTTTTAAGTCCAGACGCTTAAGTTCATAAAAAAGCAATATACCCGTTAAAATAAAAGAACCCAGGTCGGCAAAAGGTGCTGCTCTCCATACACCTTCCAAGCCCCAGAACTGCGGCAAAATAAGTAAGGCAGGAATATAGAGCAATATATATCTTGATAAAGCTAAAATGGTGGCTTGTTTAGCTTTACCTACCGATTGAAAATAAATGGAGCCGACAACTTGAAAACCTACAACCGGAAGGAAGAGAAAAACCATTAAGAGACCATGAGAACCCAAGGTAATTAACGGCATATCACTTTTGGCAAATAGACCGACTATGGCCTCGGGAAAGAGCCGGGTGAAAACGAAACCCAGCGAGAGAATCAATGTAGCGGCGGCAATTGCTGATTTCAATGCTTCTTTAACCCGTTTATACTGTCCGGCCCCGTAATTATACCCAATAATCGGCTGAGCTCCCTGGCTTATGCCGATGACCGGCATTACCAGGATCGTCGAAATGCTAAAAATAATTCCCATGGCTGAAATAGCCAGGTCTCCGCCGTAAATACCCAGGCTTTTGAGCAATACCAACTGTTTAACACTATCAATTAATTGCATGGCAAAGGGAGGAAAACCGATTTTAAGAATTTGCTGTATGACTAAAGGCCCTGGTTTTAAGTTTCTCCAGCGAATTTTCAAGAAACTTCTTCCCCCTAAAAAATAATGTAAAACCCATCCAGCAGAAATTCCCTGGGCTATCACGGTAGCCAGAGCTGCTCCTTTAACACCCAGACCAAGCATAAAGATAAAATAATAATCCAGAATAATGTTGGCAACTGCTGCAACAAGCATAGTATACATAGCTGTGCGGGGATTTCCTTCGGCGCGTATGAAATTGTTCATGCCAAGGCTTATTCCCAATAATACTGTCCCCAGCAAGATTATTCTCAAGTAGTCGCTGGCATAGGGTAATACATCATTACTGGCTCCCAATAACTGCAATAAAGGAGTCAGGAAAAGCAAACCCGGAATGGTCAGGGCTAATGAAATAATAATCAGCAAAAGCAGGGCATTTCCCGCTATTAATTCGGCCTCCGCCTTTTTCTTTTCGCCCAATCTGATGGATATCAAGGAGGTGGCTCCCATCCCTACCAGCATGGAAAAGGCCATAATGATAAGCGTAACAGGGAATACAATAGTGGTACCGGCAATGGCCAGGGACCCAACCCCCCGGCCCACGAAAATCCGGTCCACAATGTTATATAAGGCACTCACTGTCATTCCAACTATAGCGGGTGTGGAGAATTTTATAAGAAGCGTGCTGATATTGCCTTCTCCCAATTGTTTAGAATGATCCATCCAATACCCCTCAGTGTTTTTTAACAAATTTTGCTTCCGCTACAGGTCAGAACTTTAAGAGCTGGTAATTATGAGCCTAATCCGCGGCTGCACTCCCGCAACTTGGATTAGTCCAACTAGTCCCCTTGTTTTCCACTCAGGCTGTCTGAAAAGTCGCATCTTCCAGAGCGAGGCAAAAAGTTCAAGAGCAAGGCATTAATAAAAGGCCGTGATTGAGGCGTACTTAAGTACGTCGATTGAACGGACTTTTGTTAATAACGCAGCTACTGGGCTTTTTGGACGCTCTGCACTCTGCCCGCATCACCATCGACAACAATCTCCTGTCCATCTTGAATGATTCGCATGGCCCCGGCTACATTTACTACGGCGGGTATTCCATATTCGCGGGCAACGATGGCTCCATGGGAGAGAAATCCTCCGGTTTCCATAACTATTGCACCGGCTTTTAAAAATAAGGGGGTCCATGCCGGGTCGGTGGAGGGTGCTACCAGTATCTCTCCGGGCTGCAGGCGGTTTCCTTCGGACGGGTGAGCAATCAACCTGGCTATGCCGGAAGCTCTGCCGGTCGCTGCCCCTACTCCTTGCAGACAGTCTCCGGAACCCTGCCCCACCGGCTCTGAAAAGACCGGCTTTTCCCCGCAGATGATATCAGGAGCAGGAAGGGTTGCCTTTTTCTTTTGGCTCAGTTTTCTAAACTCCACCAGGGCCGGAAGCCCGTCTCCATTCCAGTCCTCACGCAATATGGAAAACAGATCCGCCCAGGAACAGAAAAACACGTCGCCCGGCTCATTAATGAGGCCCCGCCGATAAAGGCGCCTACCCAGCTCCTGGGCCATCAAGCGGTAGGGTTCCAGAGCCATAACCAGAACCGACTTGGTCATTTCTCTAACTGCTGCACCTTCCTGTGCCTCCTTTATCCCCTGGCGAATCTCCTCCCGGGTATCGGCGGGGACAGTTTCCACCACCTCTTGCCAGGCCCGCTCAAACTGTACTTGCTGCTGGGTCTTCAGGCTGTCAAGCCTGGCGGTAGCCATAGTGCTCTTAATTATATCCAGCGGGTAAGTGGGGTCTTCTTTCCAGCGGGGATTAATAATATCCAGCTCATATACTCCCCGGTGACCATACTCCTCTATAAAGGCCCGAAAAGCCTGTTTGAAGGGAGAACTTTCCGGCAGTTCTTCTCTCCACAAAAACGGGTTAAAATTCGCAGTTGTCAAATACCGGACTGCAACCTCATCCCGGCTGGCCAGTTCGGCCAGTTCCAAGAGCCGGTAACCGTGATCGGCGCTGGTTATTCCAGTCTGACCGCCGACCATTAAGCCATTCAGAACCTCAGTTGCACGAGCACCGAAGTATTCGTACAGCTTTTGCAGCAGGGTCATAACCGGCATAGTGCCGACTGCAGCCAGGAAAGTGAATTTATCACAATAATTCCTTATAATATTTCCCAGCTCAGTGTATTTGTCGCCAAACTCTGAGTCTGGCAGATGGGCAAAGCCTGTCCCGGTTACGGCTTGGGCGCAACGGGGAACTTCAGCGAAAATACAGGACGCATCGACAGCCGCCTCCATAATCAGATTCATCATATTCATACCGCGTTTCTGTCTTTCCTGTCCGACCTCTCCTGCATAAGGATCAGGGTCATCTATTGCCAGCTGGGGCTGGTGTCCTCCCCAGAAGTCATTAAAGAAATCGGGCAAGGTTCCGAGACAATCGTAGTAGGCCCACTGCAGAGCGGACATATTGCAGTATAACCGCCCGTTAAAATAACGGGAAAACTCAAAACCTTCAGGTATCTGGTACCCGTTGGCGGGAAACTGAGCGTATTGAATAGTATCAATCCAATATTTCAGCAGGCGGCGCTGCAAGGGGGAAATGACCATAGGTGCCGCATCCCGGTAATTGCCGTTTGACCATATGATCGGCTGGTTTTTAAGTGCCGTAAATGTATATTCGGCCAAGGCAGTTACGGGCCTGGCCTGCAATAAGAAAAAGTCCCGGCCATCATAGGCCCATTCTACATCCTGCTGTTGTTCGCATTCCCCCAGGGAGTCAAAAACCCGCAGCAGCAGCAGGCCCAATTTCTGAATTTCCTCATCGCTCAAGACTGGTCGGGATGACAGCTCATCGGTATATATAAATTCAATGCCTCCGTCCTCCGCAGGTCGGGTGAAGCCTTTTTTACTTCCGGTATTACGCTTGAGCAGAGCAGGTACGGTATTCCAGGGCTGAGCATCCAGATAATAGCTGTCCGGTTCCACTGAGCCGCTTACTACCGATTCTCCCAGGCCGAAGTTGGCATTGACAACCAAAAGATCCCGGCGTCCGGTCTGAGGATCGCAGGTGAAACCTACCCCGGCCGCCTGGGCGGCCACCATTTCCAACAATACCACGGCTGGAAGCACCTCATTATCATCCAGTTTCATCTTGCGCCGGTAGGCTGCGGCTCGTGCTGACCACAAACTGGCATAGCAGCCTTTGATGGCCGCAAGTATGTTTTCCAGGCCGCGAACATTCAGAAAAGATTCATGAATTCCGGCAAAAGATGCAGCAGCCGAATCCTCCGCCGAAGCCGACGATCTTACCGCAATCGCCTTATCAAGCAGGCCCAGGTTTTGCAGGGCGGCAGATATTTCATCTATAATGGTCTGGGGCATCAAGCCCGATCTGATTTTTTCCTCCAGCTGAGACAAGTCGTGAGTATAATCGCCGAGGTTGGCGGCGGTTATTCTGCTTGATATATATGCAATATCACGGTTTAAACCGTTGTAGTTGATGAACTCCATATAAGCATCGCTTGACAGTACACCACCGGGCGGTACTTTAAAGCCAAAGCTGTCCAGCCGCGCCAGGTTCCAACCTTTCCCCCCCACTTGAACAGCTCCTGATTCAAAGGCTTCATCCCACATGATAAAGAAATTCCCTGAATGCTTCTTCAAAACTCATCGCTCCTTTCTATAAATGCCAGGTATCAATCGACTCTGCTTATGATTCTATTTCGATCGCTTTTCATTACTGCTTATGCCATCCAGAACTATATCCACCATTTTGCTGATCTCCTCCCGGAGTTCAAAACCGGAAGTATCCTGCAGCCATTCCCAGACTATAGTACCGCGCATCAAATCAATATAACGAACCAGCAGCTTCAACTGGACATCGGACCTTATTTCTCCAGTCTCTTGCCCCTGCCGGATTATCTCAGCTAAAATCCGATAGGTACCCCTTCCTTCAAGTTCATTCCCTGAACACTGATAATTTTCTGAAGCTTGATACGTGGTTTTAAAGCGATAGGCGAGAACAATTCCTGTAAGCTCCGGGTTGATCTCCACCCACCCGTAGGCGTTGTTTAGTGCGCTAAGTAAGCGAGACCGGGCATCAGGCAGGTTTTGAAGTTTTGCCAGTGCCTCCTGCGCCAGGTGGTTGGAAATGCCTTTAACATATTCATCAGCGATAGCCTCTTTCACCGGGAAATAGTTGTACAGCGTTTTCCGAGCTACATCGGCTTCTTCTGCAATCTGCTCCATGGTAGTATTGGAAAAGCCTTGCTGCTCAAACAGCTTCATAGCAACGTCTATTATCTTCTGCCGCAATTCTCTTTTTTTTCTCTCCATCCGCCCTTCACCTGAACTACTGCCTGTTTCCACCATCTGCACCTCCTGAAATTACACCTTAATAATCTATGGCTTAAATTACACAGTGTAAAAAGTTACACATTGTATAAATACATCATAGGCTCCTTCCCACTAATTGTCAATAAGTTTAGAAAAAAATAAATGAAGGTAGGTAAATGGCATCATTTCTTTCAGGTTGATTTTACAAAGGCGCATCAATTATAGGATGAGCCTTTGCAAATCAGTACTTGTTGAACTAACCCGCAGCCACATCCCGTTTTTTCAGCCATACGACGGCAAACATAATGCAGACCGCCAGATAGAAAAGACCGTTCAGGACAAACTGTTCGGTACTGCACTCCATTGCCCCGCCGGGTTGGTTGGCGCGCATGCCCAGACATAAAAGGGAATATGGAAACCATACACCGTAACCCTTGGCAAATGCTGCTAACCCGGATATGCCGCCGATCAGCGCGATTCCCACCGGTACTGCGAAACTGCGGATCACCAGTGATATACAAAGCTGGAGAGCGCAGATCACGATCCCACCGGCAACGCCGTACAGGAGCCATTCCGGAAGTTCCGGCGGAATGGGCGTGTTCAATCCGCAAAGCCTGCCGGAAATGAAGAATAGAATGCCGATCCATGCTTCGGTCAGCAAAACCATAACAGAAGCGGATATGAGCTTGGCCAGATAAACATACGAGACCGGTACGGGTGCCGTCATAACCGCGTTCCAGTTGTGATTGAGATGTTCCAGACGGCATAAATACGAACAGTAAACACCTATGATGGCACCCCATAATATCCCCAAAGGAGAAATCTTCCCAGGTTTTGCGGAAAAAACATGATAAAAAGTCCGGCAAAACTCCCGATAATACCCACGGTAAGCGGTATCATCTGGTTTCTGAATAGGAGCGACAGAACCTGCTGCAGTAAAAGGATGGTTACATTTACGGCCGTGGTAAAGAGCAGGTAATATAACAGCTTATCAAGCGGCGGGCTTCCCTCAAATCCGACCACAAGCCCCGCGATAACAATGGCTATGATCTGTAAAAGAGCCGCAGTGAGCATATACTGAGCGCCGCATAGAAATTTGGCGGCGAACAAACGCCCGGCAGGCATTACGGTATGCAGGAGCTTCAGCGTCTGTCCCTTGTGTTCGATATCGCACAGCCGCGAGGCCACTACGGCTGCCATGACCGGCATCATGATGGAGTTTAGGATCGGAAACTGGTATAGAAAAAACATCCAACCCTGGGAAAGCGTACAGCTACTCTTTGGGCTTACCGGTAAAATAAAAAACAGCGAACAATAAGCCCGCCGTTTCACCGTATAAGCCGTAGCAAGCGTGGGGTCGCTCCTCAGCGTTGCCCTGCTTATGCGACAATAAAAGCATTAACAAAATTTTGGATGATTATTCCGTTTAGACTAAAGAATGTTCAGAACCCATCCTTCTTATCGTTTTTGGTCTGACTGTTATCAACACGTTGGGTGAAAATATTAAATACAGGTTTATCCTCTATTTACTCTATTTTAACCTGCTTTACTTGTTTTTTATATAGCTTTTAGTAATGTTCTGTCACGAATTCAGGTTTTATTTAAAAGATATTCGAATTTCCTCCAAATCCTCTTTTGAATGGCAGTCTTCCCATCCACCACATAAAACGTATAACAAATCGCCGTCTAACCATCGAATCATTGGAGGATTATTCCCATCCCGGTCTTGAATCATATTAAAATGGTAATCTATTTCTGAGTAATTACAAGTAATAGTCAATGTGATTCCGTTTATACCATTTTCAAAATGGCAAATTACTGTATCAATTAAGTTTTCTTGTCCTTTTATTATATATATACCACTTAAGGTGGAGATCATAGGAGAATTAGGTATTTTTACTTTGAATGGCAAGTGATTTTCGGCTTCCTCAAAAGAAGAATAAAAATCACAATATGAGCCGACCCATTCTTCAAAAGCCGTTTGACGTTCATCAGCGTTCATATCATTTAATAAAATTCCGGTCATACGAGCAGATATTTCTTTATCAGCAGCTTTAAAACGCATTAAAATCCCCCTTATCCCAGTGATAACAATCTATTTTAGATTGTTATCACCTTGAAAATCTGATTGATTTATTTCTGAAATAATCCAATTACCATCTGAATTTTTTACTAAAACAGTTTTTATTTTGCTGGACCAGTTTGTTTTTTTATTATTTTCAACCAGAGTCTGAGATAGTTCTAACGATACTTTAGCAGTTCTACTATTTATTAAGTTAATATCTTTAATATCTCTGATTTTCGCGGTAGATATGACTTTATGCTCCTTGACATATTCTTTATTGTTATCATATTCATTTAAGTAATACCGATTTTGCAGTTGCGGTGTGAAGTATTGTATACCTTTAACAAAGGCATCATCTTTCCACGAATATGTATTGCTCTGTTGAAAAGCATATAATACAGTATTATTTATCTGCTGCTTTTTGGCAAAGGTTTCCTGAGCAATATCTTCAGCCAAATATCGGTCTTCGGTTAAAAAATAAACATAGTTGAGAATTCTCGGATAATAGTTTTGTATTGCCAAACGCCAGAGCGAATCATCTCCGAACTCCGGATTATTATCCATAATTAGATGTCCCTCCCTGTGGGATTATTCAACCTCATTTAATAATCCTTTAGAAGCAAGAAATCCTTGGATGCAAATAGCATTATTACATAATTATTCTAATTATTCTATCATTGTCGATATAATTATGTAAATAACAATGGGATATAAAGGCGAATATGATAAATCTTTGACCAATTTAAAAGATTAAAACCCAACTTGCCACTGCAGTTTCTTTCCATCCTTAAATGTGAAGGTAAGCTCCCGGTCGTTATGTACACTGGGGCAAGGGGACGGTTCTTGCCCCTCCCCGTGCCCCCTTGTTGAATTAACCCGCGACCACATCTCGTTTTTTCAGCCATATGACGGCAAAGATAATGCAGACCGCCAGATAGAGAAGACCGTTCAGGACAAACTGTTCCGTACTGGACTGCATTGCTCCGCCGGGTTGGTTGGCGCGCATGCCCAGACATAAAAGTGAATAGGGAAACCATACACCGTAACCCTTGGCAAATGCCGCCAATCCTGATACGCCGCCGATCAGCGCGATTCCCACCGGTACGGCGAAACTGCGGATCACCAGCGATAGGCAAAGCTGGAGGGCGCAGATCACGATCCCCCCGGCCGCGCCATACAGAAGCCACTCCGGAAGCTCCGGCGGAATGGGGGTGTTCAGTCCGCAAAGCCTGCCGGAAATGAAGAATAGAATACCGATCCAGGCTTCGGTCAGTAAAACCATGACGGAAGCGGATATGAGCTTGGCCAGATAAACATACGAAACCGGTACGGGTGCCGTCATAACAGCGTTCCAGTTATGATTGAGATGTTCCAGGCGGCATAAATACGAACAGTAAACACCTATGATGGCCGGCAGGAAAAAATAACAGGTGAAAAGGGTGTGCTGGGTCCACAGGCTGTACCATTGATCCTGTAAGATGCCGACATTTTGCAGATAATTAAAGGTGCCCATGACCGCGGGCAGGACGGGAAGAATCAAAAAAGCAAGCCAGACCGGGCTGTGATGAAGTTTCATCCTTTCGGCCCAAAGCGTACGAAGAAACATATCTTTACATCTCCTTTCGAATAAACAATGCGCGGCCAATAATATAGATCATGCAGAACATGATGGCCAGGATGCTAAACCCGGTCCAATCAACCGGCACATAGTAAAAATCGGCAATGCGCGTCGCTCGGTCCCAGTCCAGGCCCACAAACATCAGCACGCCGTAATATCCCCAAAGGAGAAATCTTCCCAGGTTCTGCGGAAAAAACATGATAAAAAGACCGGCAAAGCTGCCGATAATGCCCACGGTAAGCGGTATCATCTGGTTTCTGAACAGAAGCGACAGAACCTGCTGCAGCAAAAGGATGGTTAGATTTACAGCCGTGGTAAAGAGCAGGTAATATAACAGCTTATCAAGCGGCGGGCTTCCCTCGAATCCGATCACGAGCCCCGCGCTAACAATGACCATGATCTGTAAAAGAGCCGCAGCGAGCATGTACAGAGCACCGCATAAAAATTTGGCGGCGAACAAGCGCCCAGCGGGCATTACGGTATGCAGGAGCTTCAACGTCTGTCCCTTGTGTTCGATATCGCACAGCCGCGAGGCCACTACGGCTGCCATGACCGGCATCATAATGGAGTTTAGGATCGGGAACTGGTATAGAAAATGCATCCAACCCTGGGAAAGCTCGTGCGCGTCCATTCGGTCGACTCCCCAAAGCGCCAACAGTATCTGTACGGAAATCAGGGCGGCAACGATGGCCCAGACCTTGCGGCGGCGGATTTTCTGGAATTCCATGGCGAGGGCCTTTATCATAAGCTCACCGCCGTTCCAGTCAGTTCGATGAAGATGTCCTCAAGACTCTTGCGCCGTTCTTCGATGCGTACAACACCTATCTTGCTTTCAAAAAGCCCGGAGATATGGCCGGCCAGCTCGTTATCGGAAAGCTTGGGCAGCAAAAGGTAGTCATCCTGTCTCCGGCAGGAAACGCCCTGTTCGTCAAATATTCTTACCGCTGCTTCGTTGTTTTGAGTGCGGACGGCAATGCTGGTTCTGCTCCTTTCATGAAGGGTTGACAAACGGTCCTGAAAAACCAGTTCGCCGTGACTGATGATTCCGACATTGGCAGCGATCTGGTCGATCTCACTGAGCAGATGGCTGGAGACCATCACCGTCATTCCGTACTGCTGCGGCAGAGAGCAAATCAACTCGCGCATCTCCTGGATGCCCGCCGGGTCCAGGCCGTTGGTCGGCTCGTCGAGGATTAAGAGCTTCGGGTTGCCCAACAGCGCGCAGGCGAGCCCCAGGCGCTGCTTCATGCCCATAGAGTACTGCGCGACCTTTTTCTCCTTTTGGTTTTCCAGCCGGACAATTTGCAGAACCCTGTTTATATCCCGGTCCGGCACACCCTTGAGCACACAGATTATCCGAAGATTCTCCGCTCCGGTCAGGTGCCCGTAATAGCTGGGCGACTCAATCAAGGACCCGACATGCTTAAGGATGGAAAGCCGGTTCCGGCTGTTAACCTGTTTGCCGAAAACGCTAATGGTACCAGCCGTCGGCCGGGCAATCCCCAACAACATTTTCATGGTGGTGGATTTACCTGCCCCGTTAGGCCCGAGAAAACCGTAGACCGCGCCCCCCGGTACTTTAAGATCCAGGTCCTTCACCCGAAGAAACTTTCCATACTGTTTGCACAGGCCATTTGTTTCGATAATATCAGACATTTCAATGTCCCTCCTTTTATAAAACTGGGAACATCATAACCGGTCTGCCTTACAATGGCCTGTACTTAAGCTTACATTTACCTTAATTTTGAGGGAAAATCCCAAAATCATATTATTTATATAATATAATGGGCATGGTGATTACTATGAAAGACATTTTTGACTGCAAGCTGCTGATCGTGGACGACGAGCCGGAGCTTCGCAGGATGGTTAATGAAATATTGCGGCGGGAAGGCTTTATGAAGGTGTTTTCCGCTGCCGACTGTAAACAGGCCAGGAGACTTATGGCCTCGGAGAAGCCCGACGGGGTGATTCTGGACGTTTCCCTGCCGGATGGAGACGGCTTTGCATTAATGCGTGATTTTCGCACGGAGTCGGCTGTTCCCGTACTGTTCCTTTCCGCGCGCGACGAGGATGAAAATCGCTTGCTCGGGCTGGGACTGGGCGCGGACGACTATATCACCAAGCCGTTTTTGCCCCGCGAACTGACCCTGAGATTGCGGGCGGTATTAAGCCGCACCTATTTTCCGGTCATACTCAAGCAAACGGAAAAGCCGGTCTTCCGTTTGGGCGAAATTGAGATCGACTTAAACAGCGGCTCGGTTACAAGCCATAAAGGTCAGCTAACTCTGACCGCGAAAGAATTTGCACTGCTGGAAAAGCTGTATGAAAACCGGGGAAACATTGTAACTGGCGATAGGCTATGTCAGGCCGCTTGGGGCGACGATCTGTACGGCTATGAAAATACCCTGATGGTGCACATCCGGCGGTTGCGTGAGAAGATCGAACCGGAGCCCTCCGCCCCGCGCTATCTTCTTACCGTGCGGGGGCTTGGTTACAAACTGACGGGAGCGGACGTGATATGAAAAGCATGATGAAAATCCTGTCCCGCTATGTGCTGTCGGCTGCCGGGATAGCCCTTATTCTACTCATCATAAATTTTTCGGTATTGGCCGCGTGGATTATTCAAGCGGGCAAATACGAGCAGCGGGATTACAGTACCGCACAATTAGCGATGAGCCTGACTGAATCTCATGGTGTTTACACGCTTGCCGAATCCGCCGCAAGGGAGATCGAAAAACAATATCAATGGGCCATGCTGCTGGACGATACCGGTAAGGTTATCTGGAGCAAAAACCTGCCCGGCGACGTACCGCTTAAGTACACGGCTCCCGATATAGCAAGCTTTACCCGCTGGTATTTAAACGACTATCCGGTCTACGTCTGGCGGCATCCGGACGGTCTGTTGGTGTTGGGCAGCGAAAAGGGCAGCCGGTGGAAGCATAGTATTGAAATGTATCATGAGGAAATGGAAAATATACTCGTGTGGGTTCCTGCCGTTCTAATATTAAACGCTCTTGCGGCAATACTGCTGGCGTTGCTTTTCGGTATGCGTTTGTTCCGCGCTTTGAAGCCGCTGGCCAAAGGCATTGAAGACATGGCCGAAAAGCAGCCGGTGGAGCTTTCAACCCGCGGTCTGCTCGGAGACCTGGCCCTCGGGATCAATAAAACTTCCAGGCGGTTAATAAAGCAGGAGGACGCTCTCAATCAGCGGGACAATGCCCGTACAACCTGGATTGCCGGTGTGTCCCACGATATCCGCACACCGCTTTCTCTGGTTATGGGTTATGCCAGCCAGCTCGAAGATGACCCCGAACTGCTGCCGGCTAAGCGGGAACAGGCGGGTATTATTCGCAGGCAGAGCGAACGGATCAAGACGCTGGTCAGCGACTTAAATCTTGCCTCCAAGCTGGAATACGACATGCAGCCGCTGCGGCTAAGCTCCGTGGGGCTGGCTGCGCTCTTGCGCAGCGTTGCTGCTGATTTTATAAACGGCGGGCTAGATAATCGCTATTCGATAGACGTAATGATCGCTAAAGAAGCACAAAATGCCGTAGTCACCGGCGACGATGAGCTTCTGCGCCGTGCGGTTACCAATTTGATTGCAAACAGCATTCGCCATAACTCAAACGGCTGCGCCATAAAAATAACTCTGGAAAAAGGACTGGACAATTGCTCTTGTATCATTTCCGACAACGGAGCAGGCTTCACTCAGGAAATTCTCGAAAACCTGAACCATCCCCGATGTTCTGTCGGGCTGCAAAACCATGGCTTAGGTCTGACCATCGTCCGACAGATCATCAAGGCTCACGGGGGAACCACAGATTTTCATAATCTGCCCGGAGACGGCTGCAAAATTGTACTCTGCCTGCCCGTAAGACAAGACCCTTCCATATCAGGGGACGGTTGAACCGTACCCCTGTCTTTTATATATTGCAGGTTATTGATACCCTGATGCAATTTGTTTCAATCCTTTTCAATTGCAGTATTTTAAAATGCAGTACAAGTGCAGTACGGGGATAAATTAGACATTCTTATAAAATGGTACATTTTCCTCCAGCGATTTCTGTTATACTTTTCATCTATCTCTCCATATTTTACTTCTCACAACTCCTTATAAAAGTTTCGCTGCACTTTTCTTGCATCAATCGGTCAATTCATATAAAATAAACTTAGTATGATACAATACTAATTATGTAAAAAGACTTAGTATGGAGGCGAGGACATGGAAGCCAAAAAAGTAAGCAGAACTGAGAGACGAAAAGAAGAAAACAGGAAAAGAATCATGAGGGTGGCTATTGATCTATTCAAACAGCAGGGTTTTGATGAGACTACCGTAGATCAAATTGCCAATGAAGCTGATGTGGCTAAATGCACTATCTATAGCCATTTCCCTGAAAAGGAAGCAATTATCTACGAACATATTCAGAGTATTATATGGGAACAAACGCCGGCAATGTTGGAGTATTTAGATAAATTACCCGATACCCGGACCCGGCTCATTGCCGCCCTGCAAAAAACATTGGAATGGATGCATATAGATTTGAGCAATGACTTGTTTGAGCGGCACTTTACCTACAAAATGTCCCAATGGGTGCACGCCATAAAGCATTTAGATCGGAACGTAAGCACCGGTTTTTCAACCGTTATGGAACATATATTAAAGCTGGGTGTAGAATCCGGTGAAATCAGGCCGGATATGCATCCTTTTGTTGTAGGTGGACTGGAATGCAGCCACTTTCTCATGGCAATTTTATGGGTGAACCACCCGGAATTAATATCAATAAATGAGAGTATAGAGAATAATGTAGACTGTTTTCTCAACGGGGTAAAAACGAGCTGCATGACTCCTACTGCCATTTAAAATAAATGGCAGATTCTACAGTAATAATTATTATTGATCTCTAATTTTGCACATTAAACTAACAAACGGTAGTTAGTTTAGCTTCATTAACATAAAACAGCGAGCATTTTATTGGGGGGAAGAGGTGTGGTTGCTCAGCAAAATTCAAACGTTAGGGAGGAATGTATGGATGAATCGGTATCTGTTTAGTTTTCAGGAAATCAATGAGTCTAAGCCGGGTCTCGTCGGCGGAAAAGGCTGGAACCTGGGACAGCTGTTCAGGATCGAGGGAATAAATGTCCCGGATGGTTTCTGTATCACCACCGAGGCCTATCGAACAGCGATCAAGCATAATGAGGAATTCACGGCATTAGTCTCTCAACTGGCCATGTTCAAGGCGGAAGACCGGACACAAATTTCAGAAATCAGCGCTCGTGTCCGCGGCGTCATCGAAGGGAGTGAGATCGCCGCAGAGATTGAGTCGGAGATCGTTCGGCATCTCGACGCCCTGGGGGGGGAGAACGCCTATGCCGTGCGTTCCAGCGCCACGGCTGAAGACCTGCCCTACGCCTCTTTTGCCGGCCAGCAGGATACGTATTTAAACGTCAAAGGCCGGGAGGCGATCCTGGAGAGCGTCAAAAAGTGCTGGGCTTCACTGTTTACCGACCGGGCGGTGATCTACCGCCTGCGAAACGGGTTCGACCATCGTCAGGTCTACCTGTCCGTGATCATTCAGCGGATGGTTTTTCCCGAGGCCTCGGGTGTCATGTTCACGGCTGATCCGGCAACGTCCAACCGGAAAGTGCTGTCCATCAACTCCTGCTTCGGGCTCGGCGAGGCCCTGGTCTCCGGCCTGGTCAACGCCGATCTCTTTACGGTGCGCGACGGCCGGATAATCGATAAAGTGGTAGCCCACAAGAAATTGGGTGTTTATGCTACGAAGGAAGGCGGCACAGAAGAACGAGGCATCGAACCTGAACAGCAGCATATCCAGACGCTGACCGACGAACAGGTTTTGCGGCTGGAGCAGATCGGCAGAAAGATCGAGGCCTATTTTGCCTGCCCCCAGGATATTGAATGGTGCATAGAAAGGGGACTTTCCTGCGGAGAAGGTGTGTCCCCTAACCTTAATCGGGGACATTCCTCCGAAGGCGGTGTGTCCCCTTTCCTTAATGGCCTATCAAACGGGGACATTCCTCCAGGGGAGGTGTGTCCCCTGACCTTATTTATTGTTCAGAGCCGCCCGATCACCACCCTGTACCCAGTTCCAGAGGTAAGCGACGGGAAGAACCATGTGTTCGGGTCGATGGGCCACCAGCAGATGATGACGGATGCCATCAAACCATTGGGCATCTCTTTTTTCCAGTTTCTGAGTGACTATCCGATGCCCCAGGCCGGTGGGAGGCTATTTATGGATATGTCCGCCACGTTGTCCTCGGCTATCGGACGAAAGACTCTGTTCTCTATGAGAGGCGATGGGGATATCCTGATGGAGAACGCCATGTTCAAAGTGATTGAGAGGAAGGATTTCCTGAAAACTCTGCCGCGCAAACTGCCGGGCAGAAGGTTCATCACCATGAGCGGGGTTCTGCGCCTATTGTTTCATATCGTCAAGATTTCCCGGGCCAATGATGCAGCGCGCGTTCCCAAAGAGATCGAGCGCAGCGATGCCCTAATCCGTAGCCTGCAAGAAAAGATCGCCGGTGTATCCGGCGACGAACTGTTTGACCTGATCTTGCAGGAGCAAAAAGAATTTCAGGCGCTCAGTTCCGATCCGGAAAACTTCGCAGTGTTCATGACCGGCCAGCAAGCGTTGAAATGGCTCGACAAGAACATGGCCAAGTGGTTAGGCGATATGAAGGTGTGCGGTACGCTTTCCCGATTCGCGCCCCACAACATCACTTCCGAAATGGGCCTGGCGCTCCTGGATGTGGCGGATGTCGTCCGCCCATATCCGGCGGTGATCGCTTATCTGGAACAGGCTGACGATAACACCTTTTTTGAGGGTTTTGATGGGCTGCCCGGTGGCGGTGCGGTCCGCGACTCCATTCAGGCGTTCCTGGAGCAATACGGCATGCGCTGCCCCGGCGAGATCGACATTACCACGCCGCGCTGGAGCGAGCAGCCGACCGCCCTGGTACCTGCAATACTTAGCAACGTCAGAAATTCCCAGCCTGGTGCGCATGAGACAAAGGTCGAAGAGGGATGGCTGGAAGCGGAGCAGAAGGAGCGGGATCTCCTGGCCCGCCTGGAACGATTGCCCGGAGGCAAACGGAAAGCCAGGAAAACCAGGAGGAAGATTAGCATTTTGCGCAATTTTATCGGCTACCGGGAATACCCCAAGTATTTTATAATCAGACGCTGGCAGATTTATAAAGAGGCTTTGATGAGAGAGGCTGCCGTCCTGGTGCAAAGGGGCGTTATTCAGGACCGGGAGGATGTCTACTACTTATCGTTCGAGGAGTTCCGGGATGCCGTCCACTCCGGTCACCTTGATCATAGCATTATCGCCGCTAGAAGAGAGGAGTACGCGGCCTTCGAGAAGATGTCGCCGCCGCGGGTGCTGACATCCGAGGGCGAGGTCATCTCCGGCGAGTATGAGGCCGACGATATTCCTCCGCAGGCCCTGGTGGGCGCGCCCGTATCCTCAGGCGTCATCGAGGGGCCTGCCCGTATTGTTTTAAGGATGGAGGATGCCAGCCTGGAAGACGGCGATATCCTGGTAACCACATTCACCGATCCCAGTTGGACACCGCTGTTTTTATCCGTCAGGGGTCTGGTGACGGAGGTGGGCGGGTTGATGAGCCATGGGTCCACCATTGCCCGTGAGTACGGACTGCCGGCGGTTGCCGGCGTGGAAAACGCCACCAGGTTGATTGAAGACGGGCAAAGAATCCGGGTGAACGGCACCCGTGGGTACGTGGAAATACTGTAGTGTCTTCCAGCAGGCGCAGTAGCTCATTCCGATACCATATACAGTTAAACTATTTAGTTCGCGCTAAAAAATCTCTTAAAAAAGACTGAAATCCTGAAAAGAGCTTCCCTCACCGCAAGGGCTGGCTCGATTACGAGCGCCGAACGTACTAAGCCGAGTCCTGGTTCAAGTACCTGCAGAAATCTAGAGAGCCGGCGAAGAGGCTCAGATCGGCTGCCTGAAGCGCAGGCACAATCCATCTGTTGATTTCAAAAGACTTATTACAAGCCAGTACTTTGAATGCTGGCTTGATTTGCTTTCAAGATTTCTAAAGCGGCGCCCATTCATTGAAAGCCGCTTCTTGATCTTCCGCTTTTATATTCTTCTTTCCCCAATATTCACAAAAACATTTTTCTTGTACAATCATGTTTTTTAATGTAAAATGAACCAAGATTAATAATGTACTCGGTACAATAATAAACTTGGAATAGAGGTAAAGGCATGGACGCGAACAAAAAGAGCAGGACGGAAAGGAAAAAGGAAGAGACAAGAAATAAAATCTTGGCGGTGGCCATGGATTTATTCAAACGGCAGGGTTTTGATAAGACTACCGTAGACCAAATCGCCATGGTGGCGGATGTCGCCAAAGGTACCGTTTTTAACCATTTCCCTGAAAAGGAAGCCATTATCTATGAACATATTCAGAGTGTTATACGGGAGCAAACCCCAGCGATGTTGGAGTATTTAAACAAATTACCCGATACCCGGACACGTCTGATCGCTGCCCTGCAAAAATCACTGGAATGGATGCATATAGATGTGAGCAATGACTTGTTTGAGCGGCACTTTACCTACAAAATGTCCCAAGCCGTTAAGGCTATAAAACATTTGGATGGGAACGTAGGCACCGGTTTCTCAACCATTTTGGTACATGTATTTAAACTGGGTATTGAATCTGGGGAAATCAGACCGGATGTAAATGTTTTGGTTATGGGTGGACTGGAATACAACCACTTTTTTTCCGCCCTTTGGGGGGTGAACCACCCGGAATTAGTATCAATAAATGAAAGTATAGAGAATAATGTAGACTGTTTTCTCAAGGGGGTAGAAAACAAATCTCGCGATTCCTGATAATAAAGGATCAAACCGTTAGCAAAGGGGGAAGAGGTATGCTTGAGAAAGGAATTTTTTTAAATTGGCTTGAAGCTTTTGCCGCCGGAGCGGAGGTAGTTGGGGAAAAGGGCTGGAATCTGGCCCGGCTGGAGCGCTATGGTTTTACTATTCCGGCTGGTGGTGTTTTGTGTGCTGATGCCTATAAGGCCTTTATTAAAGAAAATAACCTATCCAGGGAAATAGCTAAGTTTTCTACAAGGGTTACCGTCGACAATATTACAGAGAAAGAAATTGAAGAAGAATTTCTTAAGCTAAGAGAGAGAATCAAAACGGGATTATTCCCTGGGTATATCCAGGAAGAATTGATCGCCCAACTTAAAAGCATAGGCATCCTATCCAAGCCGCTGGCGGTCCGTTCTTCCGCCACCTGCGAGGACTCGGCCCGGGCCTCCTTTGCCGGGATGCACGATTCATTTCTAAATGTCCGGGGGACCGACAATATCATAATGGCTGTCAAGGATTGCTATGCTTCCCTTTGGACTCCCCGGGCGGTTGCCTACCGGCGTAAAATGCAGGTTGGGGATGATGAGGTATTTCAGGCGGTCGTAATCCTGGAATTGGTTCAAGCCATGGCTGCGGGGGTAGGTTTTACCTGCGATCCCCGTACCGGCCGGGAAGATGTAGTGCTTATCAACGCCAATTTCGGTCTGGGAGAAAGCGTAGTCAGCGGTGCCGTAGAGCCGGACGAATACTGCCTGGATGCCGCTCTGAAAATAATGGAGCGGAAAATGGGCCTAAAAGAAAACCAAACCGCAACCCGCCCCGATGGCGGAACAGAATTAATCGCTTCCCCGGGCTCCTCTGGGCAGCAAGTATTAAGCGATGAAAATATAAAACGGCTGGGATTGGTTATCCGGAGGGTCTACGATGCTTTAGGAGGTAGTGAACAGCACCAGGATATAGAATGGGTGTATGACGGTCAGGATTTTGTTCTGGTCCAGGCGCGCCCGGTAACCGTCAAACCGCGCTATACCTTTCCAGAGCTTAAAGACCAGCCTGATATCTGGTCCAATACCAACTTAAAAGAGGCTGTTCCTATGGTTCTGCCCATCCTCAGTTGGAATCTGATCCAACAAACATTTATGGACATCGGCCCTTTGAGGTCAGCAAATTTAACGGGTTATCGAATGCTCCCGGGTTTGCAGGATACTAAACGGCTCAGAGGACGGTTTTATTGGAACTCTTCGATGCACCAATGGACTGGTTTTGATGCCTTTGGGGGAAAACCCGGGGCAAATGCATTGGGGGGACACGAGCCGCAAATCAAGATTAATGCTGATAAACCTTACCATGGCATTAAAGGATTAAAAAGAATAGGGCGGATTATTAAGGTTGTCCTTCTTATCATTAAAAACAGCAGAAACCCTCAGGCGGCTTTCGAGCAGGTAGATAAGTTTACAGATAATTTAAATAGGCAAGATTTACAAGGTCTTTCCGATAACGATTTAATCAATACCATAGCTTTAATCAAAGCTGCATGGCATGAATATTTACCTACTTTCGGCGCGTGCAACCTGTCAATTGCCCCTATAACGTCCTTGGTGAAAACCCTGGAGAAGTATTTTAGCGGCAGAGGAAATGCTATAGCCAACGCCTTAATGATCGGCCAGGGGGAAGTAACCAGCGCCGAGCAGGGTTACCGTCTAATGGAACTGGCTGAAGTAGCCAGGGACGATAATGACGTCCGAACCTATTTGGGCAGGAGCGATTTCAATCCTTACGCATGGGAAAAGGAACTTTCTGAAGGTTCATCGTTCAAACGATTATTCCGAAATTTCCTGGACCAATACGGGCATCGGAGCGTATATGAAATGGATATAAGTAATCCCCGTTGGAGAGAAGATCCCTCCTATCCTTTGAATGTCATCAAAAACGCCATGGCAACCGCTAATGTCGCAGATCTTAAAAAGCAACAACAGGCTAAGGTCAAAGAGGCCTGGCGAAAAGTTGAACAAGGCATACCCAAGTCTCGTCATAACATGATTAGAAAACAGGTGGAAAAGGTCATAAAAGGTTCTAATTTGCGTGAAATGGCCAAATTCGAATTACTCAAGTTTTATGAAGTAATCCGAAAGGTATTCCTGGAAATGGGAAGCCGACTGGAGGATAGGGGTATCCTGACAGAAAAGGCCGATGTATTCCATTGCAGCGGGATAGAATTATTCTCCATTTTAAAAGGGGATTGGAGCGGCCGGGGACTTAAAACGCTGGCAGCGGAAAGAAAGAATTGGAAAGAAGAAATGGAGAAGTTATCACCTCCCGACTACTATATAGACGAAACCTCGCATTTTGTTGAAGCCGTTGCCACCGGTTCAGGCTCGGTTCTGGAAGGACTGGGAGTTTCGGCCGGAAGAGCTTGCGGCCCGGCAAAACTTATGCAGCATCCCAATCAGGAGAAGAAGTTGGACTCAGGAGATGTGCTCGTTGCCCCTTCCACCGATCCGGGTTGGACACCTTTGTTTTTAAGAGCTGCGGCCATAGTTTTAGAAAGGGGCGGAATCGCATCCCACGGCGCTATTGTCGCCCGGGAGTATGGAATACCTGCTGTCTTAAATATACCCGGAGCCATGCGCCTTATTAAAGATGGACAGAACGTGGTGGTCGACGGGGATGAAGGCAAGGTTTATATACAATAACACTCGGACTGGTTTTGATTGAGCGGTAACTTGAATCCTACTCAAGTGTTTCATCATCATCCATCACAAATCCTCCAGTGCATGAAGGTGAACGATACACGTGCACGGCTGGCTGCGGCTCTGCACAAGTCGCTGGAGTGGATGCATATCGATTTAAACAATGATCTATATGAAAGATACTTCACCTACAAAATGTCAAAAGTAGCCCAGGCTTTGAAAGGAGTAGGTCCCCATGTAAGCAGCGGTTTTCGGACTGTTTTGGAAGATATTTTAGAATTGGGCAAGAAAACCGGAGAGCTCAGGCCGGACCTGGACAGTGCATTTCTGGCTGCCCAGCTGGAAATGAATCATTATGTTTTTGCCATCTGCTGGGTAACATATCCGCAAATGTCATCGATACATGAGAGCATCGAGAAGAATGTCGATCTTTTTCTCAATGGGGCCAAAAACAGGGTAAGTGAATAATAACATTTCCTGGAGGGGGATTAGATGTGAAACAGGGGGAAAAAGGATTTTTTATAAATTGGCCGGAGGCCTTCTCTGCCGGGGCGGAAGTCGTAGGGGGAAAGGGTTGGAACCTGGCCAGGCTGGAGCGCTATGGCTTTATGATCCCGTCCGGTGGCGTTCTGATTGCTAAAGCATACCAGGTTTTCATTGATGAAAACAATCTGCTGGCTGCCATAGAGAAAATTTCACAATCAGTTAACATCGAAAATATCGGAGAGGAAGAGTCTGAGAAAGAATTATTTCTCTTGAGGGAAAAGATCAAAGCGGGATTATTCCCGGCCTATATGCAGGATGAATTGATCTCAAGTCTTACCAAAATCAACATTTTTGATAAACCGGTCGCTGTCCGTTCTTCCGCCACCTGCGAGGACTCGGCCCGGGCCTCTTTTGCCGGGATGCACGATTCATTCTTGAATATCCGCGGGACCGACAATATCATACTGGCTGTCAAGGAATGCTATGCATCTCTATGGACTCCCCGGGCGCTTGCTTACCGGAGAAAAATGGGGTTTGATGATAACCAGGTAAACCCGGCAGCAGTTGTCATGGAAATGGTTGAACCCCTGGCTGCCGGAGTGGGTTTTACCTGCGACCCCCAAACCGGGCGGGAAGACGTAGTGCTTATTAACGCCAATTTTGGTCTGGGCGAAAGTGTGGTAAGCGGCTGCGTCCAGCCTGATGAATACCGACTGGATGCTGAGAATGAGATCATTCAGTTAAAAATCGGCCGCAAAGAATATAAAACAATTGCCTGTGCCAATGGGGGAACAAGTTGGATTGATTCCCCTGAATCCTCAAAGAAACAGGTTTTAAGCCAGGAGCATATTAAACGCTTAAGTTTGATAATCCAACGGGTATATGATGCTCTGGGAAACGGCGAACAGCACCAGGATGTTGAATGGGTGTTTAACGGCACAGATTTCATTCTGGTCCAGGCTCGTCCGGTTACAACCCTGCCGCGTTATACCTTTGCGAGAATAAAAAATCAGCCTGATATCTGGTCCAATGCCAATCTCAGGGACGCTCTGCCTATGGTTCAATCCACCCTTAATTGGAGCCGGGTCAAACAAAGTCAGGGAGTTGACCTGGGTAAGTTAGTAGGTTTTCCAACTCCACCGGGATTACAGCAAATGAAACGTTTCTGGGGGCGGGCCTACTCTAATCTATCTCTGCAGCAATGGATTTTGTACGATGCTTTTGGCATGATGCCCGGGCAAATAAACGAAGCTCAGGGAGGGCACCAGCCGGAGATTGAAATCGCCCCTGACCAAGCTCATCGTATAATAAAAAGATTTAAACGAATATGGTGGGTGGTAAAATTAATTCAGTTTATCCGCAGAATCAGCGGGAGCAGCGAAGCGGCTTTTAAAAAAGTAGATGAGTTTGTTGATGCTTGTGTTCATAAAGATCTAGTTAATCTTTCAGACAACGATTTAATCGCCAGTATGACAGCGATAACAGATATGTTGGATGAATTCAGTCCCATTTTCTTCGCGTGTAATATGGCGGCCAATATGATGCCGTTGATAAAAACCCTGGAAAAGAATTTCCCCGGTCGCGGAAAAGCTCTGGCCAATGCCCTTATGATAGGACAGGGAGACATAACCAGCGCCCAACACGGTTACCGATTGGTGGAACTGGCGGAAATAGCCGGGCAAGATGCGGCGGCCCGAAATTATTTTTCCAGGGAAGGGTTTGACCCTTTAGCCTGGGAGATGGAACTGCCTGATGAATCACGTTTCAAACAGCTATTTCAAGCCTTTCTGGCCGACTACGGGGACCGTGGCGTCTATGAAATGGATATCTGCAATCCCCGCTGGCGAGAGGACCCTTCCTATCTATTGCATATAGTTAAAAACACCATGGCAACCGCTAATCTTAAGGAATTCAAGACGCGGCAGAAAGTAAAAGCGGACCAGATTTGGCAGGAAATAAAACCAGGTACTCCTCCTTCCCGGTATAGGAAGATTAAGCGCCTGGTAAAACAGGCTGTAAAAGGTATGGAATTAAGGAAAATGGCCAAGTATGATCTGGTAAAGCTCTATGGGGCCCTCCGCATAATATCCCTGCAGATAGGACGCTCTTTGCAAGATAGAGGGATTCTGGCAGCGGAAACCGATGTATTTCACTGCAGCTGGACCGAATTATTTTCCGTTTTAAAGGGAGATTGGAACGGCAAAGGGTTGAAAGTTTTGGTAATGGAGCGGAAAGCATGGCAACAAAAAATGGAGGAGCTGGCTCCGCCTGATTATTTTGTAGATGAGACCCCGCATTTTGAAGAATCCAGCCCGAATGCTTCAGGCGAAGTACTAAAAGGTCTGGGAGTCTCAGCGGGAAGAGCTTCTGGTCCGGCAAAATTAATGGATCATCCCAGTCAGGAGGCTAAACTGCACCGGGGCGATGTCTTAGTCGCCCGTTCCGCCGACCCCGGTTGGACGCCCTTATTTTTGCGAGCAGCAGCTATAATTGTAGAAACAGGCGGGGCAGGATCACACGGTGCCATAGTAGCCAGAGAATACGGAATACCCACGGTCATGAATATACCGGGCATTATGCAAATTATTAAAGACGGGCAGAACATCGTAGTAGATGGTGATGAAGGCAAAGTATTTCTAAACTGATTAACAAGTTGCCTTATTTATTTCTGCCAGCGAAGCAGCTTTTTTTCTACAAAGGAGACGCCGAAGTAGATAATTGCTGCCATTGCTGCCAGAATGATAATACTGAGCATCACTAGATCCAGTTTAAAAACCTGACTGCCGTAAACGATCAAATATCCCAGCCCCGCTTTTGATACCAGAAATTCTCCCATGATTACCCCTACCAGGCTGAGCCCTACACTTACCTTAAGGGTTGAAATTAAGGTCGGCAGACTCGAAGGAAGAACGACCTTGGTGAAGATTTGCAGGCGCGTAGCCCCGAATGATAATAACAGTTTGATCTTATCCGGATCCACATCTTGAAAGCCGCTGACCAAACTTATGATCGTAACGATAATAGAGATGAGGAGCGCCATGCCGATGATAGGTGCTGACCCATTTCCCAGCCAGACAATCAATAAGGGTCCCAGGGCAACTTTGGGCAGGGCATTGAGGACCACCAGGTAAGGTTCGCTGATCTCATGCAAGAAACGGGACCACCAGAGCAAAACAGCGCAAAGAAAGCCTCCGCCTGTCCCCAGGATGAATCCCCAGAAGGTTTCAACAATGGTCACCCATACATGCAAATAGAGAGAGCCATCTTGGTGAAGCCTTATTATCGCAGCCAGCACACGAGAAGGTTGGGACGTGATGAAAGGATCGATAAACCTGGCATTGGCAGCTAATTCCCAGATTAAAAGAAAGGCTATTAAAATCATGAGCTGAGTCAATAAAACCACAACCCTGTGGATGCGCATTTTTTGCAGGTAGGTCTTCCTCTCCAGCGATGGTTTAGCCGAGGCTGACATAAATGTCCAACTCCTTCCAGATAGCATCGAAATATTTGCGGAAGTTTTCATCTTGACGCCGCTGCAGGGGCAGACCTGCTGTGGACAACCTAACCTGATAAATAACTTTGACCCGAGCCGGTCGAGCGCTTAATACGACCACCCGATCGGACATTGAAATTGCCTCCGCAATATCATGAGTAACCAAAATAACTGTTTTATTTTCCTTGCGAAGAATGGTCCAGACTTCATCCACTACTGCCAGACGGGTCTGATAGTCCAAGGCGGAGAATGGTTCATCCAACAGCAGTACATCGGGTTTTAAAGCCAGGGTTCGAATGAGCGCGGCACGCTGACGCATCCCACCGGACAATTGCCGGGGATAATGGTCTGCAAATTCCGCCAGGCCATAAGTCTCCAGGAGGTGGTCCACATAAGTCCGGGCTTCCTTCATATTATGCTTCTGCAGTTCCGGACCCAGCAGGCAGTTTTGCCGAATTGTTCGCCATTCCAGCAAATAGTCCCGCTGCAGCATGTAACCGGCTGGGCGTTGTAACCGGACGCTTCCCCGGGTCGGTTTTACCAGACCACAGATGATATCCAGCAGGGTCGATTTGCCACAGCCACTTGGACCAACGATGGAGACAAACTCACCCTGCGTTAAACCCAGGCTGACATCTGAGATCGCTTCCGTTTCTTCGGAAGGAGACTGGTAGGTCATGGAAATATGGTCGAGCTCGACCTGAAACGCAGTCATTGAATCACCCCCACACTAAGAGTCTTGAGGGGAGCACAGCATATCTCACCTCAAATTAAAATTGGTTTAGACAGACTCATCCGCTAATAAATTACTCTAAACTTCTGATATGCTAAGGTGATTTTAAAATAGCCTGTTCGGCAAATTGATGGTTGATTAAAACAGCGGGCTCTACGGGATTGCTAAGCTCTCCGGCAATTTGCATGATTTCCTGTGCCAACAGGTACGATTCTTCATTCATTACCGGAGAAGTACTCCAGGTATTCTGGGATTTATAGCGCTCGACCACTCTGGTTAATCCATCAATATCTGTGTCTGGGAAAAAAGAAGCAATAGCACTGGCAATTTCCTGTGAACTATGCTGGTCTACCCAGATCTGTCCTTGATAAATGGCATTGGTAAACTTCTGCAGCATCTCGGGATCTCTCTCGATTCGACTCTTTCTGGCCATGAACACCGTATAGGGAATTTCACCGCTGCTCTTGCCGATAGAAGCAACCACATGACCGGCTCCTTCTTGTTCCAGCAGAGTTGCGGTTGGCTCAAACAGGGCTACATAGTCGCCTGTTCCTCCCTTGAAAGCACCTGCAGTTGCGGTAAATTGGAGATTAGTTATGATCTGCACGTCTTTTCCTGGTGTTAAACCGTGATCTTTCAAAATGTACTCAAGTACCATTTCGGGCATCCCGCCAGGTCTGCCGCCAATAATAGTTTTACCTTTCAGGTCCTCCCATTTAAAATTAGGTTCAGCTTGGCGTCCAACCAGGAAAGAACCATCACACCGGGTTAACTGGGCGAAATTAATGACATAATCTTCCTGTCCCTGATTATATACATAGATTGGTGCTTCTGAACCGCCCAGGCCAATATCACCCGTACCAGAAAGCAGAGCAGTCATTACCTTATCTGAACCCTGCGCAGTGGTGAGCGTAATATCCAACCCCTCGTCCATGAAGTAGCCCTGGCTGATGGCTACATACTGTGGAGCGTAGAATATGGAGTGTACCACTTCAACTAGATTTACCGGAATAAGCTCTGCGGTTTTCGTTTCCTTATTGCTGCACCCCCCGATTATAGTGCCGCCGATCAGCAGCATTAGCAACAGTACTATTACTGACCTTTTCAACAAACTCACTTCCCCTCTCCAATCCTTTTAGAAAAGTAACTACTTTGCATCCTAAGTTATTATATGAAGGAAATTAGCAAGCGTGATTTTAAGGAAGGTGTTAATGACTGTGACTTATTCACCGGTCAGATCTTCCAGTTAAATAATAAATCTGAACCCTTGGCCGGGCTATATTCAATAAGTAAATTATCGAGGAAAATATAGAAATGATAAGATTAGACAACTATCAAAATAGGTGTTATTATACAGTTAACGTTAACGTAATAAAAGGAATGATATAGATGAAGTATAAGATTGGTGAAATTGCTGAGCTTACAAATTTAACGCCTCGAACAATTCGATATTATGAAGAACTGAGATTATTGGGCACTAGAGAGAAAAGGTCTCAAGGCCAACTTCGTTTTTTTGACAACGAAGATATTCAGCGTTTAAAGAAGATTCATATGCTGAAAGATTTAGGACTTAGTTTAGAGGAAATTAGTCAGGTTATTGATTTATACTTTACCGATGGTCAAGTTATGGAAGGAAAACGCAGAGTCATTGAATTGCTGAAAGGTCATATCGCAGTTGCTGAAGAAAAAATTAGAGAACTAAACACATTTAAAGCGGAAAGTGAAGCAAATATTGCTAAATTGGAATTGATTATTAAAAAGGATGAAAGCAAACAAAAAGAAAGCTAAATAGAGGTGTAATAAATTTTTTTGAATTTACATTACGTTTACGTAAAAGTAACATTAACTAAAGGTGTAAATTTTGCGAAAGTGATACTAAGGCATATATAGCAATATTAATAATTTGAGAAACATAGTCAAAAAAACAGAAAGCATATTGTCTCAAAATATTCATAAATGCAAAATTGTATCGTTTTCCAAATTTATAATAATCTCATAGTAGACGAGGAGGTATTAGGTTGGATTTTATGAAAGGTAAACTAGTTGTCGTTACTGGCCCAACATCCGGAATAGGGAAAAAAATCGCTTCAGACATAGGCAGTATGGACGCGAATTTGGTGCTTGCCTGCCGTGACATAAATAAAGGAAGGCAGGTAGCGGAAGAGATTATTCGGAGAAATAATAGTGCAATTATTGATGTGATGCACATCGATATGTCCGACATTCAATCTATTAAAGAATTTGCTTGCCAATTTCGTGAAAAGTATTCCCGGCTTGATGTACTTGTCAACAATGCTGGAGTCAACCTGACTGGAAAGGAGCGGCAGCATAGTACGCAAGGAATTGAGCTTACTTTTGCCACGAATGTACTGGGGTATTACTTACTAACGTGTGAGCTGCTCGAACTTCTAAAGTCAAAAGCGTCGGCACGTATTGTAAATGTAGCATCAACCTTAGCTAGTGATGTCAATCTTCATGATGTCCAGTTTGAGCATCGGCCCTATGATGCTATGAAAGCATATGCACAGTCGAAAGCCTACGACCGAATGCTTACATGGGCATTTGCCCGACGCCTTGAAAACAGTGGCGTCACTTCTAATGCTATGGCACCTGGGCTGACACCGGATACAGGCCTTTTTCGCAGTATGCCTGTAGAAAGCCGTTTGGAGTTGAGTAAGAGGAAAGGATGCAGTATTGAAGATGGAGCAGATACAGCGGTATGGCTTGCAAGCAGTTCCGAAGCAGACGGTATAAGCGGTAAATTTTTTGAGAAGCGGAAAGAAATTGTATGCGAGTTCAGAGATGTAGAAGCTGAAGAGAAGCTCTGGAGTATTTGCGAAGAGCTTACCGGTTCAACATTCATGGCGAACCCATCCATCCGTAAATGTTCTCCTCTCTAACCACTTGAGCAACTTTCTTATTCTCGGGCGGCTGTAATTTCTTTAATATCCTTTCTATAAACTCTTCAGAATAAGTCTTATTAACTGTCATGCAGATACCAACCTTTCTTGTCAAAATATTATATCATCTGCACGACAACTATTCTTACGTGTAGGGGAAAAATGCTCTGCTTTATTTTAATGTCAAATTTTGTTTTGGTGTGCCCGGGGGACTAATATCCCCCATATGGGTTCCCGGGCACACGATGTCGTAAATTTGCTGAGGATTTTAAAAACGAAAATTACTTTTAGAAAACAGTTTTAAAAAAAGTGGTGGAAAATAAACCGGCGCTAGAAGTTTCCGACCCAGATAATATTAGAATTTATTTTTGAGGTTGATATTTAGCTTCATATGTTTTATCGGATTCTTTAGGAGCGGAGTTGATGACTGCCAGTCTGTTATATTTCAAAAATGGATTGGTACGCAACTTGACTAAACAGAATCATTGCGATACTTTTTGTCAGCTATGCTGCTGTCAACCTACTCATTGGCCTGGCTCACCTGGTCCAAAATCCGCACACCGTCAGAAATGGCTAATTTCACTTTTAAATTTTTACCTATAACTTTTTATTATCCAAGTGTTTTTAATTCCAATGCTCCTATTTTCTTAACCCGTCCTATAATGAGGGCCAGGATTGAAACCAGTAATCCGGAAATCACAAACAGAAAACCAATGCCCCTTCCCTGCCCTGTGCCGATGATTTGCCCGACAGTTTGGTTCAAAGCCCCGCCGGAATAGAATAACGGGTTAAACAGGTGATCTGCTAAAAAACCAGCTGACCCAAATGCTAAAATGTAACCTGCTTGTGAAATAGCGTAAACCATGGACCATATCCTGCCCTGCTTTGCATTGTCTACATTACTGCGAATGAGGACCTCCAGACTGGTATTCACAAATGGGAGGGTACTGAAAAAGAGGAAACAAAAAACGATGATCAAGGCCACTGCAGTGAAAAGGCCCATGAGGGCATAAAACAGCCCGGCGAGTGCCAGAGACCATGAAAGTATGAATACCTTGCTTTTTTTTATTCCTAATATGCCGATAAACATACTGCTTACCAGCATTCCTGTTGCCGATATAGAAAGGGCTATACCAAGGGTCTTGGAATTGGTCAGGGTCAACATCATCGGACTAAATAACGATTGCAGCAGCCCTATATAGAAGCAAACCATGGATGTTAACAAAACCAACCATAAAACCCCTTTCTGGGAGAGCAGGTATCGAAAGGAATCGGCCATATCATGGAAAAATTCCTGCTTTTCATGCTTTTGGCGAACGACATCCTGCTTCTTAATTATTAATACTGCCGTAACAGCAATCAGGAAGGTTATGATATCAATTATTAAGACTAGTTTGATGTCAAAAAAACTTATCAGGAATCCTGCCACAATTGGAGATATAAGATATTGCGCCGAACCCGCCAATTGAATAAGACCGCTGGCCCGGGAATACAATTCTTCTGAAACCAGGTCGGTGACGGCCGCCTTATAGGCAGGGATTTGAATGGCTGCAAAGATCGAACTCAGTGCTACTCCAATATAAATGTGCCATAATTTTATACTTCCCGATAACATGACCAGCAGAATGAATACTAAACCTGTTATAGCACCCAGATCCCCAATTATCATCATCTTCTTGCGATCAAATCTGTCTGCCAGCACTCCCCCAAAGGGAAGCAAAAAGAATGACGGCAGAAAGGAAAAAAGAATGATTAAGGAAAAAAGAATGATTAAGGAAAAACTCGTGGCAGATTGGGTCTTCTGAAATACAAAGACACCCAATGCGAAAGCTGTAAGTCCACTTCCGACAGCCGACATCAACTGCCCCAACCAGATAATAAGAAATCTCTTGAAATTTTTATCCTGAGCATCCATCTCTCTTACCTTCTCTCTTAAAAATAAGACAGGGGGACGGTTCTTCCGTCTCTCCTGCTTGATTAAAAGCATGCATAGTTAAATTCGCAAGACAGAAGAAGTCGAGTCCCCCTGTCTTTGAAAAAACATCTCTTTGTCCAATATCACAATTACAGCGGCAACGATAGTTAGAACCACAGTTTCAATACATTTTGTCGTTTGAGAAATGGCCCACATCTCCTGGGACATATTGATCATAAAGTGAAAGAGAATCGCTGCCATAACGCTTTTTCTGTTTTTTATACATATCCAGCTGACGATCACTCCCATAGGAATGATGCTTACAAAAAAGTTCATCCCCAACCAGATACTCTTGTGAATAATCTCATACTGATAGGTGTTATTGACAAAAATGAGGGGGAAGTGCCACAGCGACCAGAGTATGCCGAATATAATTGATGCTGTAAATAAATTATACCGGCTCTGCAGACTGTCGAATCCATATTGTCTCCAGCCCAGCTCTTCAAAAGTAGCGGCAAGTATCAGCAGGAGCAATACCGGGACAAAACCCGCTGAAAAAGAAAAACCTTTGGCGAATTGGAACTGGTAAACCGATTCTCCAAAAGGTAACGAAAGGGCCATGGATGCCAGCACAGACAAGGGCATTATCAGGAAAAACGCCGGCAGCATCTTCAACTGTATTAACCTGGGATTCACAAGCCGGTTTATATAATCCTTTTTTAAATCGTCATTCTTTGATGTGGCAGTCATCACAGCCGAGATAATAAAGGGCGCCATCATTCCAGGAAGCATTAACAACATATACAATCCGTTGTTTCCTTCCTGGAAACTCATCCAGGCTCCGGCAAAGTAAAAAATATAGCTTACAATAAAAGTCATAGCAAAATAGGCTTTGGGATTATACTTGTAGTTTGAAATCATTTTTCCAACTCCTTTTTTTCCTGTTATTTAGTAAATAAAGCCCGTGTACAGCCAGTCCTCAATCAGATATAATGACCTATCACCCCCCTCAAGTTCGATTACATGTCTGTCATATCTCTGGACCTTAACAACTCTCCTTTTCATCGGCACTTTCTATGACCGACCGTCAGTCATTATTAATTAAATTAATATCCCCACCTGAACTATCATAGTGAGGAATTAAGGACTGGCCCCTTAACATAACAGAGTAATCATTTCAGCCATATAAGACATTTCAACCACTTATAATGACCTGTTCAATAGCTCCGCTCAAATTCGATTACATGTCTGTGCTGTCTCCAGGTCTTTAAAATCTGCTTTTTGATCGCCCCCTAAACTGACCGTCGGTCTGTAGTAATTAAATATTTCCCTTAGCCAAAAAATATCATCATTTAGGAATTAAGTAGCAGGCCCTTAACATTGAAGAATGATTAACATTCTTTTCTTACTCCTCTTTTTCATATCATTCTCCTCGCACAGATGTAGTCGGCAGTTATTACCAAATGGTTATAGAAATACACGGCACCGATGTAATCAGAGAATACACCGTTATGCTTCATAACTATAATGATTCCAGTAAATTACCGCCCTCAAATTTGATTACATGTCATCAATCAAGTGTTTAAATAAAAGAAAAGGAGCCCGGAGCAGCACCTAAAGACCGCTCAATAATGGCCTGCATAGACAGTACGTGTTTCACCTGCTCTTCCTCATTCCACTTGAAGAGGCCTGATTCCAGTAAGAATTGAGATCCCGCCAAAAGGAATTGAAGGGTTTGCAGGGAATTTTCAACATTGAACACCGATTCTTTTTTGCCTTGTTCGATAACTTGAGCAATTATAGGTGAAATTCTTAAGATAATTTCAATGTTGATCCGCTCATGGAGTTCTCTATTCTCAGGTCGATGCAGATTTTCTGTCAACTCATTTTCTTGTTCGGAAAGTTTGTTTTCACCCCTTAGCATTTCGCGCATCTTATCCATAGCGCTCCTTTCAGGGTCAGCTGCTATTTTTTGGTAATCTTCACAGAGTTTATTGACCATCTCGTGAACAAGTGCATCCAGAATATCTTCCTTCGATTTAAAGTAGTAATAAAATGTCCCTTTGGCTATCCCCACTTTCTGAATAATTGTCTCCACAGTTGTGTTGCCATATCCTTGGGTTTTGAATAGTTCTCCAGCAGTCTTCAATATTTCCGCCTGCCGCACCTCCGGATCTTTAACAATTCTCTTTTTCATTATTACCTCCTATATACTTCAATGACTGACCAGTGGTCTATAATGCTAATTTAGCACATGACCGACCGTCAGTCAATAGTAAATTATTTTATTTCTCTACCAAAATTTTCATAGCGAGGATTTAGGGACAAACGTTCGTTTTATTCTATTCTATAACCAACCTTAATCCTCAGATTGGTCGTGGATTTACATGGTGGGGGGCATGGCTGCCAAATCCGCTTATCAGGAGACGCCGGCTTTTCCGATTGTTAAAACAAACATCATGAAGGTGATTAGTTTTAGCTAATAACGGAGCAAAAAACCAATAATGAACAAGGAAATGATCCTTTATTGCCGAATATATGTGTAGGGGAAAAACAATTTTCCAAAATATACAGCACCGGCTCAGAATATAGATTCCATCGGCCCCACTACAATCTTTATCATTTTTTTGGTAAACATTGAAATTTTAATATGGTTAGCTATCCCTGAATATAAATAATAAGGAGCATTATATTAAATGAATTATACCGAAGAATATAGATCAAAACTGCTTAGCGCAAAAGAAGCAGTTAAAATAGTCCAGAGTGGAGACTGGATTGACTATGGCTTCGGCCATTCCAAACCAATAGCTCTTGATAACGCACTGGCGACCCGGAAAGATGAGTTAAAAGATATTAATATTCGCCACGTTCTAAGTATAAGTCCACAGGCCTGTATCGAGGCTGATCCAGACGGTGAAGTGTTCACCCTGAATGCATGGCATTTTTCCGCTTATGATCGCAAGCTGCATGATAAAAGACGGGCTTTTTACAGTCCTTTGATGTTTAGAAACCAGTCTCTATACTACCAAAAAAGTATTAACGACCAGGTCGATGTGGCTATGTTTCGGGTCACCAAGATGAACAAAGACGGCTTTTTTAATCTCCACTGTGCTTGTGCTTCTGGGCGTGCAACTATCGAAGCAGCTAAAAAGGTTGTACTTGAAGTGAACGAAAATCTTCCCTGGGCTTTGGGTGGAGCTGACGAACTTATTCATATTTCCGAGGTTGATTATATCATAGAAGCTGAATCCGAGGTCGAGGTCATGTCTGCCGCTTCGCCCAGCGCAACGGACATAAAAATCGCCGAACACATCGTTCCCCTTATACCGAATGGCGCCTGTATTCAGCTGGGTATTGGCGGTCTCCCCAACTTTGTAGGTACTATGCTCGCTGAATCCGACATTAAAGATTTGGGATGCAATTCGGAGATGCTGGTGGACGCCTTTTATCATCTCAATGAAGCAGGGAAACTCACCAACCGCAAGAAGGGCGTGGACAAGGGTAAATCTACCTATGCCTTCGCCTTGGGCAGTCAGTTTCTTTATGATTGGCTTGATTTTAATCCTTTATTAGCTACCTACCCGGCAACATATACCAACAACCCATGGCTAATCGCTCAAAATTCTAATACCATATCCATAAATGCGTGCTTGGAAGTGGACCTGTATGGACAGATTTCCTCAGAGTCATCTGGAACTCGTCATATCAGCGGAACCGGCGGCCAACTTGACTTTGCCACGGGAGCTTATATGTCCGAGGGTGGGATTTCTTTTATCTGTTGCAACGCTTCTTATAAGGACAAGAATGGAAATCTCAAGTCTCGAATCGTTCCCACACTGCCTCCAGGGTCTATAGTGACGGTTCCCCGTTCCCAGGCCCATTGTATAGTAACTGAATATGGCATAGCCGACTTGGCCGGCCGTTCTTCATGGCAGCGGGCTGAGGCGTTGATTAATGTAGCCCATCCTGATCTAAGGGATGAATTAATTGAAGATGCTCAAAAAATGAACATCTGGCGCAAAAGCAATAGATAAGCATTACTGCACCATTGCGTCAGATACATCATAATTGTTTCTATAGCATAGGGAAAAAAAGGCAAGGATGTCGTTAGCACCAAGCGTCCTCCCATTTTGCATCCGCAGATTGTGCGGTAAATAGCCCTTACTCTTCGCATATTCCGGCGATCTCATCCATTTTATTAATTTCCGCTGTCTTCACGGTTTATTACGTTTGATTTGATATCCTAAAAATCAAACTCAATCTTTACGCTGTAAAGATTTAAGAATATAATGTATACAACGTTAAGATTAGGAGCAATATTTATGGCGGAAAAAAGTTATCATCACGGCAATTTAAAAGAGGGCCTGATTGAAGCAGGAATCAATCTGATTAATGAAGAGGGCGAAAAGCATTTCTCTTTGCGCAGAGTTGCGGCTTTATGCGGCGTAAGCAATGCAGCCCCCTATAGTCATTTTAAAAGTAAAGAAGAATTACTTAAGGCCATGCAAAATCATGTTACAGATCAATTTACCGCTGAGCTGAAAAAATCCATCAAGGACGAAGACTTGGACAGTCCGACTGCAATAATAAAATTGGGAAAATGCTATGTTATGTTTTTTATAAGGAACCCACAGTATTTTGAATTTCTATTTTCACAGTCTTTAGTAAGAGTAGATCTCAACATGAATGATGATGGTGCGAATAATTATCCGCCATTTGAATTGCTGAGAAAATTAACATTCAGAGTCTTCAGGAAAATGGGAATGCCCAAAAATGAAATTAAAGATATCGTTATTTCAGAATGGGCAACCGTTCATGGGCTGGCGGCAATATTAACTATGAAAGGGATCTCTTACGATTATGATTGGGAACAAAAAATAGAGGATATTATCGTGCATAAATGATTGAAAGGTCAAATTATAATGAAGAAGATAGCTGCCACAAGGAAAAGAAAGGTAAGATACACAATGTTTATGTTACTTAGTATAATATTCCTATGTATTATAGCCTGCCTGGCAGTTCTTCTGACCTTAAGCCCGGGCGAATTAACGCAATTTACAGATGAGAACGGTAATAGGTTAGAAAACAGCATTTACGAAAAAGTATTCGTGGAAGTTAATAATATTGAGATGGGAATGATCATTAAGGGTAAAGATGTTTCGAATCCATTACTTTTGTTTGTACATGGCGGACCCGGAATGACGGAGTATTTTCTCCAGGAGAATTATCCAACCGGACTTGAAGATTATTTTACAGTGGTTTGGTGGGACCAAAGAGGAGCCGGCTTATCGTACCATGGTGATACTGATGAAAACACCATGACTACAGAGCAGTTTATTGATGATACAATTGCTGTGACAAATTATCTGCGTGAACGATTTGGTCAGGATAAAATCTATCTTATGGCCCATTCATGGGGAACTTTTATTGCTATTCAAGCCGTTGACCAAGCTCCGGAATTATATAACGCATACATAGGAGTAGAACAGGTAACATATCAAAATGAATCAGAGAAACTGGCCTATGAATATATGCTTCAGTATTACGAAAACGTGGGGAATAACAGAACAGCAGCAAAGATTAAAAAAGTTGATTATGAGTCAGATGAATATGCCGGGATGAGGGACGCTATAATGCATAAGGCGGGTATTGGAACAACCCATGATATGAAGTCCGTAGTCAGCGGCCTGTTTTTGGCTTCGCTTAAAAACAAGGAATATACTTTAAGCGAAAAAATCAATATATGGAAAGGTAAGATCTTTTCGCGTAATACTTCTCTGTTCCAGGAAATGGATGAAACAGATTTACGAAAGATGATTCAAAAACTTGATATTCCAGTATATTTTTTTTCAGGAATTTATGACTATACAGTAAATTATCAGCTGTCGGGGGATTATCTTGTCCATCTAAAGGTTCCGGTTAAAGGATTTTATCTCTTTAAAAACTCAGCACATAGTCCGATATTCGAAGAACCGGACAAAGTGGTATCGATTATGATAAATGATGTAATGAATGGTACAAATAGTCTGGCAGACGATAAATAGTTTAACTGTCCAGATTATCTCAACCGAAGATTGTCTTGACACGAATGCTTTGCGTAGTGCAACCTGCTACAGCTCCGCCCCATCCTCGGCCATCTTACCCCCCCCCCTGTCAACCTTGTCTTCCACCAGCTAAACGTTATAATTAATACTATAATATAATTAGTAAAATTTACCGTTTATCTATTGGATGGAAGAAATATTAACCAGCTTGCGTATACGTTGGTAGACGGATGTAAATATAGAAACCACCGTTTATGCAGGGTTAGTCAGCAAGCAAATCGGAGAGGAGAAATCAACCCATGCTTAATAAACTTATACTGAACAAAAAGCTATGTATTGCCCTTGCCTTAATAGCAGTGGCAGCAGCAGGGCTAGCAGTCTATTACTTTACAGCTTCAAGGTCAAGTTTGAGTTCCGGAACGGTTGTAGAAATAAGTGCTTTGGATACTACCGGGCATGGAGTGAAAACCAATACGGGGTTTCTGCTTACCTGCTCGGAACATATGAACGAGCAAGCGGTCAGAAATAGCATTGCGGTAACACCGTTAACCAAATATGCACTTAAACACCAGTCCGGAAATCAATATATTTTGAATTTTGATGAAGAGCTTGAACCCGATTCCATTATAAGTTTTACCCAAGCTGATACGCTCAAACCTTATTCATGGGCTTTCCAGACTGAGAATATCTTTCGGATAACTCAGACCCTTCCCGCTGATAAAAGCAAAAGAGTTCCTGTCAATACTGGAATAGAAATCAGCCTGTCTTACCTGGATGTGGCAGATTTCCAGAATAGCTTTAGGATCGAACCCTCTGCTGCCGGAAAATACGAAAAACACGGAAAGACCTGGGTTTTTGTCCCGAATGGTCTTCAACCCAACACCCTTTATAAGGTTACCATCGATAAGGGTCTGAAGTCATCGGGCGGTGAGCTTTTAGGCGAGGATTATACTTTTTCCTTTCGAACCAATGAAACCGCCACCAACAGCAACTATCTATACATAAACGGAGAAGCAGCGGAGACCTTCGCCCCCAATGTAACTCCGGTCATTGAGGTCAGGGCCAGCGAGCACTACAATGGAACCGATCTCAGAGTACGGGTGTTTAAGTTTTCCGATTCCGGCTCGTATTTAAAGGCCCTTAAGGCAAGGCATGATTATTTAAACGACCAGCTGGGTTATGAAAACAATTATTTTGCTCCATCGGAAAGTTTAGAGCAGATATGGGATTTTACAACTGAAATCAGAAGAGAAAATCCTCAGCAAACCTGGTCGCCTGCATATATTGTTTTGCCGGAAAAGCTTCCCGAAGGTCACTATCTAATAGATGCCGCAGAAGACAATACTGCCGGTGACAACACGGGACACATACAGAAATTTCTTCAGATTCACCCTTATGCCGTGTATGTCATGTCTGTCAACGGTGCTGAACTGGTCTGGGTAAATGACACGGGCAGTTCTTCTCCGGTTGAGGGGGTGCAGGCAGATATTAACGGAATAAGTTCAAAGACTGCCGCTGACGGTACCGCACGTATCAACACGCCGGAACTTGATGCGGACGGCTTTAATTCGCTAATGCTTAAAGGTGAAGGACTGCCCTTCGCAGCCGAGCTCAGTCTAACCAGGCCCGATGATTCGAGAAAGGTCGATGAGCAGTATTACACCTATATTTACACCGACCGGGAGAAATACCAGCCGACCGATACCGTATCCATATGGGGAATTGTTCTTCCCAAGGACGGGAAATCAAATCCGCCCAGGGAGGCTGAACTGCAGCTGGATATAGGGGCATATGACGAAACCCCCCTAAAAACCAAGGTAAGTCTGGATGATGCGGGTGCTTTTTCAGGGGAAATAGCAATTTCAGGTCTGGCTTCCGGTTATTACAGCCTGAAATTGATTTCCGACAATACAGTCTATTGTAACACCAATGTTGTTGTGGGAGAATATGTTAAACCTTCCTATGTAATTGAGGCCACTACCGATAAACCGGCCTATTCTGCCTGGGAGCCGATAAACCTGACCGGCAGGGCGTCATTTTTCGATGGAACTCCTGCAGGAAATATGCCGTTTGACGTGTACAACGGTGGAATAGACGAAAACCTGAGAGTAAACAGCAATGAAAACGGGATGTTTCAGACCGGCCTGGAGTTCAAATATACCAAAAGCTCATGGCATCCGGAGTCCCTTTACTACTCAATCAATACCGCGGGCGCAGAGGATGCCCAATCTAGCACTACTGGTACTATCATAGTGTTCCCCAGGGATACCATGATACAAAGCACTTTGAAAGAGAATCCCGATGGCTTTTCCATAAACGTGGATACCAACCGCATCGACATTAGTTCACTTAAAAACGGGAATGACATTTACACGGACAATTATGAGCATATCAAAGGGGCGAGTATCGATATACCTGTCACAATCAAGATTTTCGAAGTAACCTGGAACAGGATTCAGGAAGGCACCTACTACGACTATATCAACAAGGTCACTATACCTAAATATCGATATGAAAAATCTGAAAAGCAGGTAGAAACGCGGACCGGAATCACACAAAACGGCAGCCTGCTTTTTGATAAGCTCGGCTACAGCAACACCAGCGAGCACTATTACTATGCCCTGATCGAGTGTGCCGATACACGCGGCAGCGCTATCAGTGAGCAGGTCTACTTTTACGGCAATATGTATCCCAGCCAGTCCGATATCAAGTATTACACCTTTTCCCACCAGGACTCCGAGGGTTTCTCGGTCGGCGATACGGTTAACATCAAACTGCTTGAAAACAGCCATCCCTCACTCAATCAAGGCAGGCTGCTTTATGCAGTCGTCCAAAACAGCCTGGGAGACTATAAAACAACCGAGGGAACAAGTTTTGATTACACATTCAACCAATCTGATATTCCCAATATCGCTATTTGTGGAGCTTACTTTGACGGAAAAAATATCTTCCCGGTTGCAAAAGACTTTCTTGCTTATGATCCCGATGAAATGCAGCTCACTGTTACTACGGTCCCGGACGGGGACAGCTTTGCCCCAGGCAGTGAAGTCCATTTGGACATCTATGTCACTGATAAAAATCAAAAACCGGTAAACGGAGCTGCAGTATGCGTAAGTGTTGTTGATGAAGCCGCTTTTGCGGTAGCCGATCAGAATGCAGACCCGCTGGGAGAAATTTATTCCCGCTATTTTTATCCGCGGGTCACCACTTATTCTTCTTATGTCCAGCATGATTTCAGCGGGTCGTCTATAGCAGAAGGAGGAGGAGAGGGCGGTTCGGATTATATCCGCAAGAATTTTCTCGATACCGCTGCATTTCTGACCACAACTACAGATAAACAGGGTCATGCTTCTCTGACCTTCAGTCTTCCCGACAACCTGACTGCATGGCGTGTGACTGCCCTGGCTGTGTCCAATGGTGTTTATGCCGGAAACAGCCGTATGGATATCAAAACCACTCAGCCGTTTTTTGCCGACCTGCTGATAAATAAGGTGTTTATCCAGGGAGACAACCTGGCGGCTGCCGTTCGCGGGTTTGGTACAGCCCTCAAAAGCAGCGACGGTGTTGAGTTCAATGCGGTGCTCCGCTATCCGGACGGTACCAAAAAAGACTTTGCCGGAAGCGGAAAAGCACAGGAATATGTAAACCTTAATTTTGGAACGGGACCGGCGGGAGACTACACACTTACAGTTACGGCAAAATCCGCCGCAGGCACTGACAGCATCGAAAAGAGCTTCCGGGTTGTGGGCAGTGCGCTGGAAATACCGGTCATAAAGACCTTTTCCCTGACAGAGGGGATTGATATCAATGCCCTGCGATCACCGGTTACACTGGTCTTCTTTGACCAATCCCGCTCGTTGTATAACGAGTGCCTGCAGAGCCTGGCCTCTGGCTACGGCGTACGGGCCGACATCCGTGCCAGCCGGGCTGCAGCCCAGAAGCTGTTAAAGGAACTTTACGGAAAAGATCTGCCCTATTATTTTTATGGTACCCAGACCGAGGAACTGGAACCGGGGTCTCTTCAGGATTATACCGGAGGCGTTAAACTGCTTGACTATGGTGAACCTCAGACCGAACTTACCGCCAGGCTGTGCGCAGCAGCGCCCGAATACCTGAATACCACTGCTGCCGCTGCTTATTTGAACCAGGTTATCAGCAATAAAAATTCACAGCCAACCGATATCGCAGCTGCATATATGGGACTGGCGGCCCTGCGGGAACCGGTTCTGATTGATGTTCGCTATCTGCTGGAAAATGAGAAATCGTTTAGCTTGCAGGAAAAGCTTTACCTGACCGCAGCGCTGGCGTTTATAGGAGACCTGGATAACGCCGAAAAATACTATGACCAGATAGCTGCCCCGCTTATCACCAAAAACGATCCATGGGTCTATTTAAACAGCGGAGAAAGCAGGGACACCGATATCGAGTGTACAGCTCTCGCCGCGCTTACAGCCATGAAAACCGGCCGGGACGACTTGGATGGCATGCTGCGATATATCATTGCCAACTCATCCAATGAGGTGACCACCTGTCTGGAGCGACTGGCCTATATACGTGAGAAACCTAAGACTGACGGGGCCGAAGCCGCCTTCAGCTATATGGAAAACGGATCGCTTAAAAACGTAAACATTGATAAAAACCAGGCCTGCATACTGGACATGACTGCTGAGGAATTGAAAGCAGCCAATTTCAAACCAGTCAGCGGAGATGTCGGAGTCACGGCTGCATTCACCGGCAGTGCCGCAGATGTGGTCGACGTAAATTCCAACTTTGTTTCGCTCCAGAAGATCATTGAGCCTGTAGATGGAACATCTATCACCCAGTCTTCCCTGGTAAAGATCACCTTAATACCTACTTTTAGCGAGGACGCCCCCAAAGGATGGTATGAGCTGTCGGAATACATTCCATCGGGCATGCGCTATGTTTCCAGTAAGGGCAGTTGGGATTATAACTGGTGGACGGAAGAGATAGAGGGACAAAAAATCAGTTTTTCACTTATCAATATAGATAAAGACAGCAGGTATTACAATTCCAAAAAGCAGGCGCCTATTGTCTACTACGCCAGAGCAGTTCTTACCGGAACCTTCATTGCGGACAATGCATATATCAAGCATACCGAAACCGCGGCGTGGGGAATGAGTGTGAGGAAGGATGTCACGATCGGTGAGTAAAAAAACAACCGCTGTATTGGCAGTACTGATCCTTCTCACAGTATCCGGCTGCTCACCCCCGATCGGTAAATTACCGGCTGATACAGTTCCAACTGCCACCGGCACAGGATATATAAAGCAGCTTGATTGCGTTTATTTTGAGACCGGTGATTTTTCAGCCCATACCGCAAGGGCAGAGACCTATGGAGCCAAGACGCTTTCCGCCGGGGTGGTCCCCCACCATCTGCTGGCCGGGGAGTTGATCGCATCATTCTTTAAAACAGCAGCTCAAACCGGGGAAAAATACGATACAGTCATACTATTAGGCCCTAATCACCAGGGTGAGGGGGCCAATATCAGCACCACTGCCTGCAGTTGGAAGACTGAATTTGGGACACTTGACTGTGATGAGGATGCAGTCTCTGAAATTATAGCCTGCAAAACGCTGGAGGCCAGAATCAATGATGACATTCTGCAAAACGACCATGCAGTATCAAGCCTGGTTCCATATATTAAGTATTACCTGCCTGATGTAAAGGTGGCTGCGATGCTTTTGACCCGGCAGGTAACCCTGGAACAGTCAAAGAATATCGCCCTGCTGCTCAACAGCATAGCTAAAAATAAAAAATGTCTGGTCGTTGGTTCCGTAGATTTCTCGCATGGCCTGCCTGTCGAAGAAGCAAAGATAAGGGATGAAGATACCCAAAAAGCAATTCTTGATAACGACCTGGAAAGAATAAAAAGGATGCCCAATGAAAACCTGGATTCACCCGAGACGCTGTGCGCCGTTCTGTACTATATGCAGGAGCGCGGGGCGTGTGCAGCCACCCTGTTTAGCCATAAAAGCGCCGCCGATTTTTTTGAAAATCCGATACTGCAGGATTGCACCACTTACTTTGTTCTTGGCATTCCTTAGGCTTTTGCTTGGATACTTTCATTTCCGTTTGTGAGGATTACCCAATCCGCTTCTTGCACCGTTCAGTTCTTTTTCCTTACGCTGGTATACTGAAGCATTTCGATAATGGCGTTAATAATTATTTTTGTCAACCTTGCATATACATGAAATGATAGGCTTACTCGATTACATTACAATTTATTAAGCAGATAGGAGGCTTCTTATGTATATATTAAGATTGCGTCATATACTATTTTATTTCTTTAGTATACTTTTTATATTAGCGCTTATATTCATTGTCTACATTTTATCTCATCAAAGAAATGATACATTAAGCACCGTTAAACCATCAGTTGAAACTAATCCTGCACACCACATTGGTGATACAGCCGATGACATGTGCATCTGGATAAACCCTGATGATAAATGGCTCAGTCTGGTTATAGGTGATGATAAAGAAGGTGGACTTTGCGTATGGAATTTGGATGGAACAGAAAACCAGTATTTAGATCCCGAAAGTGATATGAATAATTTGGATATTCGATATGATTTTAATTTAGGCAACCAGAAAATTCCGCTTATTGGTGTTGTCAATGAAAATGGAATGTGTCTGAGTTTTTATACGGTAGATTCTGACACAAGACTCGTTAGAAATATAGGCAGCATACCATTAAATAAGGAAAATCCTTATGGCGGATGTATGTACTTGAGTGATGTGACGAAGCAGTTTTATTTCTTTGTCAATTGGAAAGATGGTACCGTTCAACAATGGCAACTTGATGGAGCAAGTGGTGAGATCACAGGAAGTCTGGCTCGAACTTTTAATGTCGGGAGTCAAGTTGAGGGGTGTGTTGCAGATGATCAGATGGGGTATTTTTACATCGGCGAAGAAGACATTGGGGTTTGGAAATATGGTGCAGAACCTGGTGACGGCAGCACCCGTACAATGGTTGATTCAGTCGACAAGAAAGCTGGAGGGCATCTGACCGCAGATGTGGAAGGAATGACTATATATTATGGGAAAGATGAGAATGAGGGGTACCTTATCGTTTCCAGTCAAGGAAATAGTACGTTTCAGGTTTATGATAGAAAAAGCAACCAGCACCTTCATGCCTTTACCGTTGGTGCCACGGAGCAAATTGATGAAACAACGGAAACAGACGGCTGCGATGTCAGTAATGTAAATTTTGGTGGTCCTTTTTCCGAAGGCGTGTTTATAGCTCATGATCACATTAACGATTGTACTGACCGTACCAATGTTAAATTGGTGCCCTGGAATGAGATAAAAGATGCAATAGATTCAAGAATATATCAAAAATTGAGAATAGGTCAGGATTATTGAAAAAAACGGCTGAGCCGGTGAGCTGGCTGACCGACTGGCAAAGTACGAGGAAACGGAGCAGGACATTCATCGATGGATCAGCCTTTTATAGAGAATATAGATATTTCCCTGTTAATGGGTTCAGGCGGAAAACATTACACATATCATTTAAAATTTGTATATTTGCCAGGCCAACATTCATAACTGTATCATTGCCGCCATAATATATAGCTACCGTATCGTCCTGGCCGGTTAATGCACCGCAACTGAATACTACATTAGGAACGTGGACATAATCGGTCTCTCTTACTAAACAATCACTTGCACTGGGCATTAATATGGGTTTGGCACTAACACGAATTTTACTTGGATTGCTTGGGTCTTCAAGGTCATGGAAGGCCACACCCAGGGTATAAGAATTGCCAGCCATAGTTGAACGCACACCATGAAAGATATTCAGCCACCCATATCGAGTCCTGATAGGCGGAGCACCTGGCCCGATCTTAGCCTGGAACGCACTTGGCCCGTGACCGCTTCTCATGATTACATTACCGATTTCCCATGGTCCGGTAGGACTTGGTGCAAAACCTGAGCATATTTCTCCAAATGAGCCACCGATATGACCGGAGCCGGGAACTTCCATTTCTTTGTCGTTTGGACGCAGCAAGGCTCTCCATTTTTTATTTCTATCCGGTTCAGGAAATATAACAACATTACGCATATCCTGCTCGGAAATTGGACCATAGCGAACAACAGTTTTCAAGTCCCTGGTTAAGGCCATCATAACCTTGACTCGATCAGGAACCTGTTCATGGTAGGCACTGTAAGTCAATACATATAAGCCGCTCCCAACGGGATTAACCCGAATATCTTCCACTCCGCCAGCCTCAGTTTCAATAATAGAGTTAATATTGACGCCTTCAGCATATACATCATTCTCTGTGGCAGGTAATAAAAATGGTCTGGGGTCTACCATCCAACTGTTCAGGCCATTGTCGCTTACAGCTTTTCCTATTACACTGCGACCATCGGCAATGTGAGAACGAAAAAGCATTATGGTTTGATTCTTGCCATTCGCACCTGTCACTTCTGCCATTCCTGCATTATGAACTGTATATGTATATAAAAGGCTGTCAGTACCCCAGACTTTATTGACATCATGGCATGTTAATATGGGGTTGCCGGGGTAGCGTAAAACCGGTTCATTAATTGTAACTGTTCCCTCAAATCCATTTAACTCAACACGTGCTTTCATATGGCCCATTTCAATTCTCCCTCCAAGACAAGGGGACGGTTCTTCTGTCTAACCGTCCCTGAAGAATTTATTAACCCTATCCTTATTTATCCCAGTAATGATCGCAATTTGGCGTAGTGACAGGTTGGTTTTTTTTCATTCTCTTATGTCTTGCCATTTTCTATCACCCAAAGTTGATTATACCATCTTGATCAGTCAAAGACAAAAGAACGAAAGGGGGGGGGTATTTTACCAGAACAATTACATTTTGATAATCGAATCGATTCGATAACTAGCGGTTTTTTTATACTCTTGGCCTTAGACCTATAAAGGCATATTCAAGCGCTTGATGGACTTGGTTTCTTTATCTTATCAGACTATCCGAAATTCTAACACAAACCCCTTTAGCAATGATTTTTTACATAGTACTAATTCACTGGCTTGAGAAAAAATCATTTGTAATACTATTCGAATCTAAACAATTAGTGTAGAATACTAGCAATCAAACACATATTTCTAATTCTTTTGTTGAATCTATTAATGTTAAAATAAAATAGTAACTATCTAAATCGAACGAGGTGAAGTAAATGAATAAAGATAAGTTATATACGCCGGCTGAAATTGCAGAAAAGCTCAGGATAGCTAAAGGTACTGTATATGAAATGATTAAACGCGGAGATCTCGATGCTCATCATATAGGAAAGCATCTTCGGATATCTGACAACCAGTTTGAAATCTATCTGCAAAAATCCAAAGGTACTGAAAATATTTATGAGGCGATAATAGCTCAGGGCGACGACGAAACTATAGCCGAAATTGGGCCAGTAAATATAATTGTTAATACTGAACTAGAAGGATATGTAAAAGTTTCTATCCGTCCAGAAGATATCATCTTAAGCAAAGGGACATTTTCGAGCAGTGCAAGAAATGTCCATAAAGGTTTAGTGGCCAACATTATCAAAGATGGAAATCATGCAAAAGTGGTCATTGATATCGGTATTCCCATTGTTGCCCTAATAACTAAAAAGTCTTCAGCTGAAATGGGGCTTGAAAAAGGAACCGAACTATATACTGTGTTCAAAACTATGGCGGTAAAAGTATATAAATAATATGTTTAACCTTAGATGAGGCCGCTGCAAAAAAGATTGCCATTCTGTTCCGTTTATTCGTTTCCAGTTTCTGTCTTCAATCATCCTGGCAGCGTTTTCCACACCTACAATTGCAAGCAGACCGTATTCTCTGGCTGCTGCATCAACCCTGCAAAAGACGCCAGCTTGCTATTTGTTTCCTGTGATAAGATCGGCGGATTGCTGCCACTGCCATTGAATATGAGGTTTGCCAAACGAACGGTTGATGGAAACAGGATCGAATTCCAGATCGTAGAAACGGTGATAGAATTCTTTTGCTTCAGCCATTATATCGAAACGATTTGAATTGGGGAAAAGCATGTTGCTAATATGCATCAATCCCAAGATCCATCGGGGGCTGCCGAAATCCCAACCCGCAGCCGGATGGCAGTATATGCGTCCGGTTCTCAGAGCTTCAACATCTATGTCATCCTCCCTGCAGGCTGTTATAAAGTTATCGACACTGGATGATATGAAGGCGGAAATAAATATGACTTCCGGATTCAGGGCCATCAACTGTTCGGCACTGATTCGTGCGCCAGGTCGTCCGTCAATCTCAAGTTCTCGGTTTACACTGTGTCCTCCCGCTGCTTCCACCAGTTGATTTTCCATCCGTTCGCCCTTAATGCAAAACAGGGGCTTGCCCATAGCATAATAAACCCGGGGCCTGGATCCGAATCCGGATTCGTTTTTGACTTCCTTTACAATCTCCATTCTGCTGCGGATATAGTTGGCCAGTTCCCTGGCCTGTTCCTGACAGCCGGCTATTTCGCCGCAATGCAACAATGTATCCAGATAAGACGGCAGCCGTTGGATGTCGTGATGCAGTTCTTCCAGGCGTTGATTGACCAAGATGTCTTCCCATACTACACTTACCTGGCGTCGATCATGCATTCCCATAGCCAGCAGCATGGCTTCCAGCATTTCCAGGGCCCGGGTGAAGGGATAGCCACCCTGGAAGGCTTTTTCCTGGTAGGCTTCTCTTCGGGACGTTCCCCGGAAGTTAATGCTGCAGCTGCAAACAGGGCAGACATTGCTTTCCAGCAGCTCGTCCGGCCTGGTTCGCAGCTTAGCTCCCATCGGACCATAGAAATCCCGTTGATATAGCATAGTTTTGCAGGAGGGACATAAGCTATTGAGTCCATCGCAGCCCGGAGAATTAAAAAGGTAAACATACTTCAATATGCCCTGAATTTCTTTTTGCACTTCCTCGGATTCGCGGATTGATATTTCTAAATCGGGGGAAGCCTGTTCTAATGGTATGTAACGCATGATCAAAAGTGGCAGGTCACCCGAAATATCAGCTAGATAGTGGGCCAGGTTCAGAAGTGCCTGCTTGTTATTCTTGTCAGACATGCATGATACTTCTATATGCACCCCACGCTCATGCAGCTTCCTCAGATTTTCCAAAACGGGTTGAATTAAAGGAGCACCGCAGCGGCGATACGAAGCATCATCAAAACCTTTCAAGCCTATATTGATAAAGTCAAGATAGGGGACTATTTGTTCCAGCGAAGCCTCGCTGAAATAGCCATTGCTGGAGCAGCCCACCAGCAGATGATGTTCCCGGGCGCATTTAGCCACCCGTAAAAAGGTGTGGAATGAAGCCAACGGGTCATTCATAAGGAAGGCTATTCCCAGACAGTTATTTGCGACTGCTTCGGCCACAATCTGTTCAGGGCTCATGTGCTGCATGGCAGCGCTGTTGTGGCTCATTTCTTTCACCAGCACGGTGGAAACGCAGCCCGGACAATCCAGGTTGCAGCCCGTGGTGCTGATCTGCAAAAACCTGCCTCCAGGATAGAAATGCAGCATGGGCATGGTTTCAATCGAGATCGGGCAGATCATCAAGTAGCGGTCCGGGTAAATTTCTACCATATGGCCGGCTTGCAGGGTGTATTTGCCGCAAATGCCCTGGCCTCCTTCAAATACCTCGCAGCCGATAGCGCATATATCGCATTGCATAATTATGCCCTCCCGAACAATATCCACAGCCCGGTCGGGCCATGGTCGATTTCAAAATGGTCGATACCGGCAGCAGCCAGCAATGGGGGATATTTATCAGTACAACCCGGGCCTATCCTGTCGCGTAGATGCTCGTGCCAGCCGGGATTGCGTTTCTCCATTTCGCGGTCAATCTGCTGCTTTATTTCTACTGTGCCGAATCCACCACCGATGCAGGCCATTCCTTGGGGGGCCAGAACCTGGTATATCTGGTGAAAAGCCTGGACCGGATCTTCCCAGAAAAATACCGAACCCCGGCTTACCACCAGTTGAATCGATTGGCCGGGCAAGGGTATTCGATGGACATCCCCCGGCTGTGTTCGAACTCGCTCGCCTAACTGGCGGGCAATTATGTTACGTTCACAAATTGACAGCATTTCCGGGTCATTATCTAACAGACAAACCTCCATCTTAGTGGCCTCAGCAATAGCCAGGCCGAGGTAGCCATTTCCACAACCCAGATCGAGGCATAAACCCTCGCAAACGCCGGTTTTTTCAAAAATTTGATTAGCGACAACTGGATAACAGGGCGCAAAGACTTCCCTGACCAGGAGATCAAATTCTTCTGCTTTACTTGACATAGCTTTTACCCTCCGTCTTGAAAATGGACTTGATTTAAACGTGGAGCCATCAAGACCCGGTATCGGTCATCCCGCGGGTGGACCAGCGGTGCAGAGGCCGGATCAACACGAATTCCAGGCTGGCCAGAATAACAAGCAGTACGAGTACCCAGGCAAACAGTTGCTCGGTCTCCATGTAGGATCGGGAAATCGCTATCTGCTGTCCCATGCCTTCCCGGGCTCCCAACAATTCTGCCATTACGGTAAGGCGAATGGAGGATGCCACACCCATTGAGAACCCTGCTATCAGGCTATGGAGCATGCCCGGGATGTATATTTTGCTTATAGCCAGAGGTAGAGGCAAACGATAAACCTTGCTCATTTGGATTAATGAAGGATCGATAGATTTGAAGCCCTCAACGGTATTGGTGTGCATAACCGGGAAAACCAGCAGTGCCACCAGGAATATCGTCATCTGCGTACCCATACCAAACCAGATCATTGCCATAACAGCCAAAATTATCGGCGGCATGGCCAGCAAGAGACTGACCAGAGGCTGCATTAGCAGTTCCAGCCTGGTAAACCAACCCGACAGCATACCAGTGGTTAGGCCCATCATCAGGCCCAGGCTCATGCCTAATAACTGTCGTTTGAAACTGATTCCGAGATTGTCGGTCAGCACGCCACTTGTCCATATATTAACCAGGCCTTGCCAGGTTTCATATGGAGACGGGACCAGCACCTGAGGGTACTGCTCCGACAGCAACTGCCAGAGCATCAACAGCAGCAGGATGCCGAACCCATAGTAATAATGCTTATTGAGCCTGGTAATAGAATCCGTCATCAGGCATTTTGCCTCCAAAAGCTTTAGGATCGGTGTCTTTGCTCAATTCTTGGAAGAATGCCTCAACTTCAGCCTGGCAGTCAGCGGCATGATTGGGCTGCAAACGAGCATATTTTATAGATTCGGTAACCGCTTGTGCCTTCATCCAGGGAACATATTTTTCAACCATAGGACCGATTTCGTCAGGATGCGAATTTACCCATTCCGCTGCTTCAACAAAGCCTTTTTCGAAGACGTCGATTTGTTCATCTGTCACATTTGTACCGTTAACAATTACGATAGTACCCATGGGCAGGCGGACATTCTCTTGTCCGGGCAGTTTATGCCATTCATCGGTCAGATCCAGCACCCGGTTTAGATTGAGCCCGTTCTTCTTGGCATTTAGAGCCGCGACACTGGAATTGGGCTCATTAAGTACGGCATATTTGATCCGTCCGCTGGCCAGCATGGCAGACGCCTGGGACATATCAAGGTATGTAAGGGTAAGGTCTTTCTGGGGATCAATATTGTTCATTTTCAAAAGATGCAGGAATATCAGGTCGTGAAGGCCGCCTTGCCCGGATACCACGACTTCTTTTCCTTTAAGATCCTGCAGGGACTTCACATCCGATTCCGTGGTCATAACATAGAGCATCCCCCATACCGCGACATCCAGAACCTGCACGCCTAAACCCTTATTGTAAGCAATCAGGGCGGTGGTAACAGGACAACTGCTGATCTGCACTTCTTTGGAGCTCAGCATGGCTAGAAGCTGATCTCCACTTTGCCAGGGTTTAAGGGTTAAGTTGCTGTTCTGCTCAGCCATATATGCCAGTGGGTAGGTAGGTGGGCCGGGTGCGGTTCCTAACGCAAGTTTTAGGTCTGAAAGTTTTACCGGTTCTTCAGAGGAGTCTTTTATTGTTGTGTCAGTTTTTGAACATCCTGCCATACATAGCAGCATGGCCAGACAGATCAAAAAGGCCAATACCTTTGTTTTCATATTATATGTGCCTCCGTTTCCTGAATAAATCCTGGTTGCTTCCTAGAGTATTAGCAACTTACCAGGGAATCGTTGTTATTTAGCGCGGTCAGCAATGACGTTGCAAGATCCTGCGCATAGAGGTTGTCCGTAACCTTTTGCGGGCCGGGAAAGATGTCTATAACCATTCGACACGGTCGGCCATTGAGAACCACTACGCGGTCGCTTAGCTTTATCGCCTCCTTTTCGTCGTGGGTAACCATTACTGTTGTACACGCATGCAATTGTCGCAGTGAAGCCAGCAGATCTTGCATTTCATTCTTGATACCTGCATCCAGGCTGGAAAACGGTTCATCCAACAAGAGTAAATCTGGCTTTATAGCAAAAGCACGGCCGAGCGAAACCCTTTGTTTCATGCCGCCGCTTAATTGTCCGGGATAGTATTTGGCAAAACCATCCAGGCCCAGTACCGGCAGGAGTCTGTTTGCTGCTGAACTCCTTTGTTTAGCGCTTTGGCCAGAGGCATACAGCCCAAGCTGCAGGTTTTGTTCAACGTTGAGCCAGGGAACCAACCTGGGGTCCTGAAAGACATAGGCCAATCTTTTGCTATTACAGACAACCTGGCCTGATTGTGGTTTGACAAGGCGGGCCAGGATATTTAGAATGCTTGTTTTGCCGACTCCTGAAGGGCCGAAGAGGCAGACGAACTGCTGTTTTTCGCAGCTCAGATTAAAACGGTCCAGGACGTTGAGCAGGCCATAGTCAAGTCCGATATCATGTAGACTAAACAAGATGTAACACCCCGTTTGAAAGCTGGAAAGGGCTTATTCAACCCCAATCCTATTAACATAACGCAACTAATTAAAAGGAAGCTAAACCAATACTATAATGGTTTAAAATTACATAACATAGCATTTCATGACATAACATAGCATAACATAACATATTTTTCAAGGTATTTTAGTTCTGCTAAGATCGGAAGAGACCAGCCCTTATTTCTGAAGCTACAATCATTCGAAGCCACAATTATTACTCTAAATAGAGAAAACCAATAGCAACATTTTATAAACCGCGCTATAGGTTTGGTCTTGTTTTCTACTATTCTTCAATATCTGCTGCCGATCATAAAACAAACTTCTGGACTTCCGGGTGTCAACCCACATCTATGTTACGTAAAACTTCGTTGTAATTCCTCAAATCAGAAATTGGCGTAATACTAGGCATAGCATATCTCCCTTCTATTTTGCTGTTGTTATAGTGGCATTATTGTTCGTAATATTCAACAGCAGGGCAAAGTTAGCTCTAAGCAAAAGTCTTCCAAAAAGGGTACTATTGCTCCCTATCATTTATGGAGTAACTCCTAACTATCTAGCTGAGGAGATTAGGCTAAATACATAATTTTTGATACAATTTCTTTATTAATAATATGATGTTCCCAGTTAGCAGCGAGAAATGGAAAATCTATATATGCGCCACCACAAGAGGAGTTTCTTAGATACTCCAACTGGGATTATTACGAAGAAACACCTCAACTTATTGCACTGAAGCAAAGTGACCTGCTTTTCCAAAGAAAATCTGCACAACGAGTAATAATACATATACAATAATGCCCCATGGAATCCTGCTGTACTCAAGCTTTTCAAACAATACCTCATTTTATTAATCTAGGTTTTCTCGGCAATAAACCTTTCTGCTGAAGCTTCAAAGCTACTTGTTTAATATTCTGATGGGAGCTCCCCATTTCGCTAGCTAACTCTTTCATAGTCGGAGAGGTATCAAATAGACTTTTTATAGTTTCGGATAAAAACCATTGCTTTGTTGTCACATCAAATTCCTTAAATTCCCTATCAAGAAGTGTGTTCATCTTATTTGAAATTATCAGCAGCAAAGCAAAAATCATCGGCTCATCAGGAATTGAGTTTGTCTTCTTTGGGTTCAAAATAACACCACCTTAATTATTGTAGATAGTGCCTTGCTATACAGGTAATGCATTACCTGTATATGTTTGTCAATATTTTTTTAGGTTTATAAAAAATCGAAGAGATAAATTTTTGCAGCAACAGAACAGTGATATTACCGTTAAACCCAGTGCTTTGAACGGCCAGATCAGCCAAGAAATAGCTGATATAATCCGTATAATACGACAAGGCTGCTCTTCGCCATCCCTGGTGAGTGAGTTGGAAAAGGCGGAAAAAGAAAAAGCTGGACTGGAAGTCCAACTCAAGCAGATTCTAAATTCTCAAAGTACTGTACACGTCGATGAACAAACTCGTAAGAATGTTCTGGCAAATCATTGGGACGCTGTTATTAACAGAAATATCTCCGAATGCAAGCCCTTCATCGATCAATATGTTGAAAAAGTCCTAGTTTATGGAGACTATGTCCAAGTAGTCTTCCATCTCTACATAGACCTTGTTTCATTTGGTGGAGGCGGGAAGTACCCATTTGTATGCAGAAATGAAGTTAAGTATACTAAAGACCTTAAGTTTTCCATTTTTAACTTTCTTTCACAAGAACGTATATAAGACCTTCCTAGGTGTAAGAATGCAATATTTCCCTCCACCTATATCGTACCTGTTCCATATAGCTATTGGGCTTGGATTTGTCTAGCAATCTCACCCACAGGTATATGCTTGATATGGTTTCTGTTCGCTAGACCAAAGGTTTGCCGCCGGCTTTCCTCAGCCTGTATCCGCAAGGGTGATTCGGTCTTATGACCGATACCCCTGCCTTAAGCCATGTACTCACTCACCCGTTAGATTGCGTCCATGTGAGGTACACTAAAAAAGGGAGCACTTATATCTCCCTTTTTTCCATGGGCAAACCCTATTGAAAATTTTATCCCAAATTTACCCCAAAATTTGTACCCAGAGCAGCCAATCCTCCCTGGAACCCGCTGCCAATAGCGTTGAATTTCCACTCGTTATTATGGCGATAAAGTTCCCCAACTACTACCGCAGTTTCGATACTAAAATCTTCCCCTAAATCATACCTTATTAATTCTTCATTATTACTTTCATTAAAAATCCTAATGAAAGCATTGGATACTTGTCCAAAATTTTGGCCCCTGGATTCAGCATCATGAATAGTTACGGTAAAACTTACTTTATGGATAGAAGCGGGTATATTTACCAGATTCACCTTAACCTGTTCGTCGTCGCCTTCGCCTTCACCGGTAAGGTTATCACCCATGTGAACTACCGAACCGTTACCTCCCTGAAGGTTATTATAGAAAATAAAATCTGCATCACTGGTTACTTTACTATTTTCACCCAACAAAAAAACAGATGCATCCAAGTCAAAGTCTTGACCCCCGTCATATTTATTGGTATCCCAGCCAAGTCCAACCATAACAGTAGTTAAACCGGGATTTGTTTTGGTCAAATCAACTTTTTGACCTTTCTGTAAACTTACTGCCATTTTAAAACCTCCTTTATGTACCACTAATTTCAAAATACAAGCTAAACATATCTTTTTGCAATTTCATCCAATGATATATCAGTCGTTCCTTCACCAATAGCTGCAAATTTCCATTCGCCATTATAACGGTAAACCTCTCCTGCAATAAGGGCTGTTTTCCCCGAATAATTATCGCTAAGATTAAATTTAAGCAGTTCCTGGTTAGAAGTACTGTTTACTATCCTGATAAATGCATTCTCAATCATTCCAAAATCCTGTCGGCGGTTCTTACAATTATAGATGTTAACCACAAACACTAAACGATGTACATCTTCGGGTATCTTATTAACGTCAACCCATATTTGTTCATCATCTCCCTCACCGGCACCCGTAAGATTATCGCCCATATGTTTTATACTACCATTACTACTCTTTAAATTGCCAAAGTATATGACATTCTTTTTGCCCTTCAACTTAGAATTTGCATCCAGCATTAGCACAGAAGCATCACAATCTATATCGGCTGCCTTGCCACCACCTAAACCGCCTAAAAGGCCAAACCCCTTTTTTCTGCCTTTATCGACTTCATCCCATCCCAGACCTACCATTATAGTGCTAAGCCCTTTATTGCCTTTAGTCAAATCTACCTTTTGTCCTTTTTGTAATGTAACTGACATTAAAAAATCCCTCCTTATTGATACCTGTTCAAGAAAAAGCTTTAAACTTAATTAATTCTTCTACTTCCTCTACAATACACTTATAATCCGCATTCAAACTGTATTTTGGGTATAAACTGCTTAAAGCATTTATGACCCCAACTTGGCCGCTATGTACATTATTAACCCTAGAAGGACAAGGCTTCCGCCTAAAAAAATCCTGCCCGAATGGCTTTTACTATGCATCCATAACTATCCTTTCACAATAGATATTTGAGGGTATGAACTCACGCGCTAAGCTTTCTGCTTTCTGCATTTGTCGCTTCGTTTACTTGTTCATTAATCTCCCGGCTTCGAGCAGTAATCCGCAGTAAAAAGCCAATCACTAAAATTGAAGCCGAATAGAGAAACACCCTGCCCCACAATTCCAGGGAAAGGGGAACAGTTCCAAACACATCTCCACCGAACTGCACCATCAGTATCTGAATTACGGCAATTATACCCATTATGCCAAAAAAGGTTGGGTTTCCGCTGAAAAAAGAAGGCATTTGCCCATTAACTGCCCGACAGTTTATCCCATTCCATATCTGAGCTATAACAAACCAGGCGAAAAATACCGTACTTTGTTCAGACGGAGTTGAACCTCCCAGAAAAGCAGTTTTCATATTAATAAGAGCAACGGCGATATAAAATAATCCGGTTACTATTATGCAACGCCACATATATGGGGTAATTATATTTTCACCACGCGGTATCGGTGGTCTATTAAGCAACCCCTTATGAGGAGCTTCTGAACAGAGAGCTATAGCAGCCAGTGTATCCATTATTAAGTTTATCCATAGTAATTGGATAATGTTAAAGGGTGACGGATATCCAAACAACGGGGCTAAAAAGGCAATAAAACATGCTCCAAAGTTTATAGTGAGCTGAAATTGCAAAAATCTCTGGATATTTTCATATAAAGCCCTCCCCCACCACACAGCATTTGTTATTGTTGGAAAGGAATCATCCAAGAGAATAATGGAGCTGGCTTCTCTAGCCACCTCGGTACCGGATTTTCCCATAGACAAGCCAACATCTGCATGTTTAAGTGCAGGTGCATCATTGGTTCCATCTCCTGTTACCGCAACAACTTGTCCATCTTTCTGTAAAGCTTGAACCAGCCTCAATTTGTCCATAGGTTCAGCCCGAGCAAGAACTTCTATGTCAAACGCAATCTTTTCCAGCTTCTCATCGGACAATGCTCTAAACTCCTGCCCGCTCATACTTATTCCACCATTCAAAATGCCGGATTCTTTAGCAATAGCCTTGGCAGTTTCCAGATTATCACCGGTAACCATTCTCACAGATATCCCGGCGTTCTGGCAGTAATGAATCGAATTAGGAACATCTTCGCGCAGATGATCTCTTATGCCTACATAACCATCCCATGTCAGCTTGGATTCACTCTCATCATCATCGATGATTTCCCGATGAGCAAACCCCAAAGTACGCATAGCACGTACAGCCAGTTTATAGGTGCCGGAAAGATCTACTCGACTATCGCAAAGGGACGCAACGATTTCAGGAGCACCTTTTACCAGCATCCACCTTCGCTCATCAATTTCCACAATAGTAGACATTCTTTTTCTGGTGCCGTCAAAAAGAAATTGTTTGACAATAGAGCTATCCTGTCTTATCGTGTTATAATCAATTTCGCAATTTTTCAACCAGTGCAAAAGAGCACCTTCGGTGGAATTACCAATAACCAGCGTTTTACCATCACGTTCTTCCAGATATGCCGTACTGTTTATGGCTGCAATTAAGGTTAGCCACTCGGAACTGCTTTCCGGAATCCTTTCCGGTAGTTTCAGTTTATCAATAGAACTTTCCACTACTTCCATCTGGTTTTTGGTCAATGTACCTGTTTTATCTGTGCATATGGTAGTTGCAGAACCTATGGTTTCACAGGCAATCATTTTTCTGACCAGACTATTGGCCTTGGTCATCTTCCGCATTGCCAATGAAAGTGATAAGGCAACACTCATAGGTAAGCCTTCGGGTACTGCCACTACAATAATTACTACAGATAGCATAAAATAATTAAGTACATTACTAAATGTATCCATATTAAATCCAGTCACTTCACCGGTAAACATACCTTTGATAAAAAGTGCAACAGAAATACCAATAGCCATAACATAACCGAACTTGCTTATTAATTGGGCTAAAGCTTCAAGTTTCTGCTCCAACGGAGTTGGAATACTGTGGTCCATCCCCAGGGATGCCGCAATAGCTCCCATCTTGGTATGATCTCCCACACCTCCAACCAGTACTCTTCCTTTACCAGCGGTAAGAAAAGACCCCTTGCAAACCTGGTCAGCCACTTTTTTCAGCATCGGTTCACTTTCACCTGTAAAGGCCGATTCATCTACATGCATATCATCTGAGGAGAGCAGCCATCCATCTGCCGGTATGGCATCTCCTGCTTCAAGTATTACCAGGTCTCCTACCACAACCTCCCTGGAAGGCACAGTACAGGGATGACCATTGCGTATGAGTTTCACGGCCATTTCATCACGTTGCGCATTAAGAACATCAAATTCTTTGCTGCTACGATATTCATTTACAAATGAAATACCGGTAGCAAGCATAACTGCTAAAATAATCGCAATTGTATCCAACAAGCCCGTTCCCTGCATTGCTGCTATTATTGCAGAGACAACTACAGCAACCATAAGTATCTTTATGATCGGATCATCAAAGTTCTTTAAGTATTGTTTCAATATCGACTCTCTAATAGGAGGAGTCATTCGGTTAATGCCATATTTTTGTCTTAATTCTTTAACCTGCGAAGATTCAAGGCCTTTATCTCCTACCATATCGGTTATCTGGTTTAGTTTGAGCATTATAATTTTTTCCTCTCCCGCATTATTCCAGCTTTAGATTATTTGGAAAAGTACGACTTTTTTTATCTTGTGATTTGCTTTGAGCATCAAATTTTGTTCTAAGAAACATTAACCCCAAAGTTTAGGCACAACGATCTTAATCCTCCCTGGAATCCGCTTCCGATAGCATTAAATTTCCACTCTCCACTGTGCCGATAAAGTTCACCTACCACCAGCGCAGTTTCGATGGAAAAGTCTTCTCCCAGATCATAACGTATAATTTCTTCTCCATTACTATCGTTAACAATACGTATAAAGGCATTGGAAACCTGGCCAAAATTTTGCCCACGCACATCAGCCTCGTGGATAGTAACCGTAAACGCAATTTTATCAATACTTACAGGCAGCTTGCTCAAATCAACCAGAATCTGCTCATCATCACCTTCACCTTCTCCGGTTAAATTGTCTCCCATATGTATAACCGCTTCCGAGCTATGCCTTAGATTATTATAAAAAACAAAATCCTCATCTTTGGATACCTTACCGGATGCTCCCAGTACAAAAGCTGCAGCATCCAGATCGAAATCATGACTACCACTATACTTGTTTGTATCCCATCCCAATCCAACCATAACTTTGGTTAATCCTGCCTGTCCTTTGGTTAAATCCACTTTTTGCCCTTTTTGTAAACTAATAGCCATTATTAACTCTCCTTTCTCAAAATTACTTACAAATAAAAGCAGCAAGTAATTCTGCTATTCCTTTATGTCCAGTACTCTTAGAAATTATCCCATTTGCAGCAGTCACAGTTTCCAAGACCTTCTCTCCTGCACAGGCTGGAGCTGCCGGTTTCCTTACCGTTTTTAGCCATTCAAGATCATTGATATCATTCCCTACACCAGCAGCCAATGAAAGCTGTTTTTCACCCAATAAATACGTCAAGCCATTGCGCTTATTAACTTTTCCAGATAGAAAAAATATCTTGTTACCATCTCTCAATAAATTCGCTCTGCAATTTGCCGCCTGAAATAAATCCAGCGCTTTATTAATATCGGAATTTGTTGGCCGCAAAAGCGCCAGGCAAGTAGTAAACTCCAACTGCACCATACTATCAAAATGCAGGGCTATCTCTTTGATCTGATGCATCCATTGCTGGCTTACCAGGTATTCGACTTCATTATCTTTCTGATATAAACCACCATTTTCTGCCACAGCCCCTTTAAAATATACGCCTTCTTTTGCCAAGAGCTTACATATTGACTGAACAGATAACAAACTTCTCCCGGTAGCTAAAACAATATTATATGATTCTTGTATTTCCCTTAAGAGTTGAATAGTCTCTCTTGCCATATAGCTGTTTCGCCTTCTGCCCTTAATCACTATAGAAGCAGGCTTCTCATCGGCAAATAACAGAGTACCATCAATATCCAGTATTAAATGTTCTTTCATCTCCTATTTCACCCTTACTGCAGCCAGAAAATTGTGCTTTTTGCCCAGTTGTGGAAGGAATTTTACAGGAACCTTGCTCTTATCTGCCAGGTACAAGATACTTGGCAGCAAACATTCTGTTTCAGGTCTGGTTATACCTAAAATAAGCTGTTTTGGTTCTCTATTAACGAATGTACGGGCTACTTCATTGATGTTGACTTTCCACTGCCCCGTTTGCGTTCCTGTAATTTCAGAGATTTCTTTCAGTACTTCCGATAAATCCTGGACTTTATTTTTTTTGTCCTCGGGCGGTGTTGATATTTCACTGTTGAAAATATTCAGCCATGCATTAATCAAATCATAATTACAATATTCATTCGGATAAGTATAGGCATTCCACATTTTTTCCGGATCTTTAATAAAGGCTCTTGAAAACCCCAGTACCTCAGGTGCAGAAAAATGCGCACATTCAAGCAGCATATCTTTATCCGTTCCCCAAAGATCACCATAATGCCCGGGATCTACCAGAGTGGCTAACAAAGGGAATCCGGGCCAATCAGATCCTTCATTCAGCTCGGAACATGCTTTCCTGAGTTCTGCAGCGACCACCCCTCTTCCTGTCCATCCATCTATAAAAACAGGATAATAGTCAGAATAATCCATACAGATCTGCGCAAAAGCCTGTCTATCAATACCGGCTTCATGGAAAAGGCCTATAGCTGCTACGGGTACATCTTCTCCCCTTAAATAAGCAATTCTCCTGGCAAGACCAAGAGAAGCAAATAAACCGGCTCTTAGAATACCTACCAGTACTATTTTTGACTTCCCGAGAATATTAACCTTAACCAGCAATTTATTAACAAGCTTATCATGCAAACCACATATATCAGCAGCATTCTTTTGCATCGATTCTATGATTAAACGATTCAGTTCTTGATCAGTATGCGGTTCGGGACTGGGCTTTTGCCATCTTTGCCAGCCTTTAAAGCTTCCGTTAAAAGCTTCTTCTCCGCGAAATAAAACTGATTTTTCAAAAGGGTTACATAACCCCTCATTCTTAAGATATACCTGTACACCGGGTAAAACAGATCTTATATATTTATTATGAGTATTATGCTTCAACATTTATAAAGTGAATATCTCCTTCAATATTGTTTAATATATAAACTCTTGCTCCCATTTTCCGGAGCTTGACCGCAAGTTCTCTTACCTGGCTCTCCTGAAAAGGCTGATCATATACTAATATGTAAGTATCACCCTTGTCGGCCTTGCTGGGCGGCATATACAGATACATAGATCTTGACTGCGGGGTATGAAAGGACCAGCAAGGTAATTCCCAGGGACTTATAGTCAGGTGTCTAAAGCAGGTATCATATCCTTTAAGGTAGAGTATATAGCTTATGTCAAAAGCCAGATCAATTGCTTCTGAAGCCCCGATTACTGTGATGAATTGAGAAAGGTCAAGTCCAGCCAAAACTCTTTCCCACATCTCATAGCGTAAAAAGGCTTGCTGAGGGGAAAAAACGTCAATTCTTCCTCTGCCTTTTTCAATCTCAGATATTAAGAAATCAAACGCAGAATTATCTGTCGGCTCACTCGACTCACATATATTCAGCGGTTCATTATTATTACAGGCTTCCTGGTAAAGAAAATGTAACGAAAACTTTATACCCATTGATTCAGCACATTTCTGCATTTCAGTAAATCTCTCCGGAGATATAAATCCCTTCAAAGCTATCATTTCCACATCACATAAACCGGGCATTTCTCCCGAAAGAGCTCTTACCAGATTCATGGCTGTGTTACCGGTAGTTACTTCGTCTTCAACAATGCATAAAGCATTCGATTGCCTTAAGAGAAATGGAATCAAATATTGAGCTGGAGCATGGGAATGCAGTTCAGAGAAGTTCATCATTCCAGGAACAGGATATCTGGTCGAAAAAACAAATGGTTCAGCTAATATTTCACTTAAAACGCGACCAAGCAATATGGAGGACTCACTTAAACCTATTATGGGGGAGCCCTTGACAGGAGTAACCAGTTTGCTCATTTCTTTTACCAGATTGACTATTTCTAAGGGGTGAACACCACCTATTTTGCCCATAAGTTTGTGAACCACAGCAAAGTCTCGCAAAGGGTTATTTTTCCTTCTCACTACAACAAATCCATCCTTATTGCTTTCTACACAGGCACGGTTTGTCCCCGGATGTAGCAAATTCAGTTCTCCTCTCTGTTGATTTATATCAATATTGCAATATTCATGCTGTTTTTTGGCAAACTTTTTTGCATTATCAATGTTTTTGTTTTTAAAAATGTACTCAAATCAATTATAATAAAGTTAAATAATGAATTGCAAATCTTTTCTTTTATTAGAAAATATGACAAAATTCTTATAATATCATTTTCATCATATCTTTTATAATGATGAATTAAATGTGAAGTGTTTTCGGGACAATTTTTAAAGATTGTTTTAATAAGATAAAGGCACAAACGAGGGTATAGCAGTTAATTATGGAAAAATCAAGAAATAATCAATTTACAACTGTAAATATAGAATCTTCAAATTTAGCCGCAGACGTCTTTCTAGCCCCCAAAGATCGAACTGGATATTCTTTAGGCGATACCTTGACTATACCGGTATATTTTTATCGCATATCAGGTTTTGAGAATATTAATGAGTATTATAATTACATATTCAATCTGGATTATGAATTGCTTAAACTTAATGGTCTATATACAAAAATAGATCATGGGATCAAGCAATATATATCAAATGAAATTGCAGAAAAAGTTAACCCGCTGTGGGATATAGTGGAAAGAATGATTTCTCCAACCGCCAGGAATATTATCGATATTTTTTTTCGCAACCAGGTTTTGAAGCCCATCGATGAAAAAAAGGATAGCATGCTACATGATAAACTAATTATTTTATTAAACATGTTCTGGAGTAAAGAAAAAAACCTGAGTATAAGTAAAAACTTTTGCATTAAGATTCTATCCTGGCTGGATAAATACTTTCTGGATATCTATTCATCCTGGAATATCACTGCGATAAATCCCAAGCTATTATTCTATGGAGCAGCTTCACGGGATGAAGCATATTTTATGATATTATTATCTCTTCTAGGAACTGATATATTATATTACAATTCTTCCGGAGATGATAAATTCGATCTTATAACAGATATTAATAAGTATTCCACATTCCTGGATTATCCCAATAAGCAATCAATCAAGCCATTTCCGGTTTCTCTAAATGTACAACGGCAGGAGACCATAGCATATAAAGCATCTACAGAAATACACAAGATCCTTCATAACGAAGATATGGGTTCCTATGCCCCCTGGCAGTTTGAAGATTACAACCCTGTACCCTGTACTCTGAAGACTACGTATGATGAACTTTTTATAGTATGGAATGAAGAGGCCCGTTTCAGGACAGGCTTTGAAGTAAAAAATGGACTTATTCTCATTCCCAATATTTTTGCTAAAATCAGCGGCACTAACCCAGATTTATCCACATTTTGGAATAATCTAGACCTGTTGAGGCAGAATAAAAAGTTAACTATATTTAAGGCTGCTATTCCTTTCACTATAGAAAGCAATTATCCGGTAGATCTCAGTTTATTGAATAAAGATGGCAGTTTCAATCCAGATAAAGTCCGCAGTTCAAAATTATATAAACTGGCATATTTGCGAACAGCGGTTCAGCATCTTATTCTGGACAAAATCAATCAGCTGGTTCTGTCAACTGATATCTTCAAATATGAAATTCAGCAAAACTTTAAATTTAAAATACTTTATACGATTTTAAATCTTGATCGAGAATACCTGGATTTAATTCAAAATTTTGACTTTCCTTTGTCCATACCTAAATTAGTAATATTTGATGGTAATGAACAGCTATTCAGCCCAGAAGATATAATCATTATATCTTTTCTCTATTTGCTGGGATTTGATATAGTTATTCTTACTCCAACCGGCTACAATAATATAGAAAATGATGTTAATGAAAAGTACTATGATATACATAAGTTAAGCAATTTTAAATCTGGATTAAACCCTATAAATGCTTGTAACAGCAATAGTAGAAAAGGGTTTTTTAATAAATTATTCTCCTGATGTAAAATAGAAAGGTGGTTATTTAATGAGTTCTGATATAGCTTTTAATGAACTGAATCTGGATGAAAATGTAAATAATAAGGTCAATGCTGTAGTCCAAACAGCGAAAGCTTCGCCGGAATTAATCAAATTATCTCAGAAAGTGGATATTCAAAACCCTCAGTCAATTATGTCTTTCGGTCAGGAAACGGCTCAGGAAATTTCTAAGTTCAGTGATCGTATATTATCATCTATCAGCAATTCTTCAGTAGAAGACAGCGGGAAAATGCTTACCCAGCTCAACTACATAATGAAAAAATTTGATGCTAAAGATTTCGTGGAAGAAGATAGTAAAAAAGGGTTTTTAGGCAAATTATTCAGCAAAGCAAGTGAAGGTATTGAAAAATTGCTTCATAAATATCAAACCATAGATGATGAAATATCCAAGGTATATATACAAATAAAACAATATGAAAGTGAAATAGAAAAAACCAATACGATGCTTGATCAATTATTCGATCAGAATTTAGGATATTACGGTAACCTGGAAACCTACATACATGCAGGCAATTTAGCAGTTGAAAATGTTAAACAAAATGTTATACCTGAACTGGAGAAAAAAGCTGCATCAAATGAACAAATAGATGCACTTAACCTGCAAAATACCCTTCAATCCCTGGAGTTACTTGAAAACAGAATCCATGATCTGGAATTGGCTAAAATGGTTTCATTACAAACCATACCCCAGATCAAGCTTATCCAAAATGGTAATAACAACCTGCTGCGCAAAATAGGCAGTGCATTTGTTGTTACCATACCTGTATTCAAGTCCGGATTGATACAAGCAATAACTATTAAAAGGCAAAAGATACAATCGGATGCTATGAAAGCATTGGATGATACTACCAATGAAATGCTTTTGAAAAATGCCCAAAATATCGCAGGCCAATCAGCTGAAATAGCCAAGTTGATGTCTGGTTCCAGTATAAAAATCGAAACTCTGGAGAAAACCTTTGATACTATCATGAAAGGTATAGATGAAACGCGGCAAATTGAAATGGAGAACAAACAAAACCGGGAAGAAAGCAAGCAGAAATTAGCCGTTCTACAGGATAGAATTAAGCAATCAAACTTGAAATTTGACTGATTGGGCTCAGAGAAATAAAGCCCTAATTATTCATTAATAACACCGAGAATACGTAGTGGAACACCCATTATAATTGGGAAAAGTCCTTAACCGAGTAGAAGGGGCTGTGTTGAAACTTGTTTTTTTGCACAGTCCTTTGAGTTTAATAAAGGAAATAATGATTTCTGAATTCGTATACTCTGTAAGGATAAGGTAAAATAAATTTCGCAAATTAATATAGCGTCCAGAAAAATAAAGGACATGGACGCAGCTGCTTGGTAAGATATAGTTGTCAAACAATCTGCAGCCTGAAGTTAAAAGAGCAATGGTTAAAGATATGAATAAGAACTTTGGGCGTTCTATAAATAAAGCATGTAAGCTTTGTAACATAAGCAGATCAAGGGCTATAAAAGCAAAAAGCAAAATGATGAATATTACGAGTTTCCAGAGCCACCTAATCTCCTGAAAAAGAGCCACTCAATCTTTTATATAGAGCCACTGTGTTGATGGTGGGAGCCACCCTTTGGATGGCTCCAGAAGTATGTTCATTATTATTCTGGTATTCGTCGTTTTCTCTGACGCATGGAAACATCTCCATCAATTATCATGGTATATGCTGATGGGATGATTCTATCCAGTATGGAATCTGCCAAGGCACCTCCTCCAAGTCTTTTATGCCAACCTTCAGGGACAAACTGAGAACAGATGATAGTAGATGATTGACCGCAACGGGATTCCATCATTTCGAGCAAATCCCTCTGTTCAGAATCAGAGGTGGGAATCAGCAGGAACTCGTCCAGAATCATCAGGGAGTATTTTTGATACTGCTTCATGAGCTGTTGATACTTCCCCTGTACCCTTGCTGCTTCAAATTCGCTGAACAGTTCAGGGAGGCGGATGTATATGGTTTTATAACCCGACTGACAGGCATTGACCCCAAGGGCATTGGAAATAAAGGTTTTGCCAGATCCAGTAGCCCCTATGAGGATAACATTGAGACTCTGACGGATAAATTCATTATCGGCTAAGCTTGCCAACAGATCACGGTTTAGATGCCGGTCTGGAAGATATTCAATATTTCCAAGAAAAGCAGATGAGTTACCAAATTTGGCATTCTTAATCAGACGCTGGATGTTGTTATTATGTCTGGAATCATATTCAGCATCTGCCAAAAGCGCCAACCTTTCATGGAAAGACAATGATTGATACTCTGTCTCGTTCTCAATTTGCTTTTGGTAAGTTTCTGCAAATGCAGGAAGACGCATGTTTTTTAGCTTTCTTATTGTCTCATTCTTCATGGCTATAAACGCTAGAATAAAAGTATACCAATCATCATCAAAATGATGAGAAAATAGT